>NZ_KB893172.1:0-491038 GCF_000374025.1 Spirosoma panaciterrae DSM 21099
ATGGCAGTGTCTACAAAGCATGGCGGAAGCTGATAATCCCTATCAAAACGCGCATGCTGAGTCTTTTTGGGGACGCTTAAAAGCCGAGTTGCTGGAGGATGGCTGTTTTATGAGTCTAGATGATGCCCGTGCTGAGTTGTTTAACTATATTGAAGGGTATTATAACGTGCGTCGGCTGCACTCGTCGTTAGGCTACCGTTCACCGATTGACTTTGAAAACCAATTTTATCAAACTGTTTTGTCAAACTCTCATAAGTAAAGTGTCCGGCTAAACGGGACCACCCCAGGGTTACTACAATGATCTTAAACGACAAATAATCGCCAGCCAATAAGAATTGTTTTTGAGAAAAGCTGAACACAAAAACAGGCTATTAACAGGGTATGCGAGATGATATTTTTAAAGATGGAGTAGAAACCCGATTTCAGAAGGGGCAAAGTGGTAACCCGAAAGGCCGACCTAAAGGCAGTAAAAGCAAAGCCAAAATGATACGGCGTTGTTTGGGCGTGAGTACTAAAGTCGACCACTCGGTCAAAGGCGAACAAATTTCGCTGAGCGTTGAAGAGTTAATAACGCTGGCAATCATTGCCAAAGCAATAGAAGGTGATACGAAAGCTTACCGGGCTATTATGGATTCTGCCTACGGTAAGCGATGAGAAATGACCGCTGCCAAGTGTAATTATACCTTTTGAAAAAGTAGAGTCTAGAAATGCAGCTAATAAGCATAAGAAGGAAATAACGACAACGATCAGTATTCAGATAACGAATTAGGCTTTCATATCACTCAACATGTACCTGATAATCAGTATCAGATTCCTATTAAAGAATAATATAGCTATTGTTGAGCGATAACTAAACTCGCTTTTGAGGATAGCAACATTTACCTTTATCGTTGGCAAACCGAATCCACTAAAAATATAAATGGCGAGTAATTTTACCACCGTATTAGAGAAGTACCGCAAAATTGCCTTCAGTGAAAAAGATAAAGGTGAGCGTTTTGAACGCTTAATGAAAGCTTTTTTACTCACCTATCCTAAGTATGCAGATACGTTCAAGAAGGTATGGCTGTGGAATGAATTTCCAGGCAAAAGTGATTTAGGTATTTTCGATACTGGTATTGATCTGGTTGCCCTAACGCATACGGGTGACTATTGGGCAATACAATGCAAATTTTTCAAAGAAGGCGGTGTCATCGACAAACCGGCTGTAGATACATTTCTTTCCACATCGGCCAGAAGCTTTAAGGGTGAAGATTTAAAAACCCATCATTTTGCTCAACGGCTTTGGATTGATACCACTGGAAAGCCATTTGGTACGAACGCTGCTGAGGCAACCAAAAATCAGCATATTCCATTTTTGCGGTTATCCCTACTAGAGCTTGCAGAAGCACCATTAGATTGGGAGAAGCTGGATAATGGTATTTCGGGTGAAGGAGCAAGGACCACCAAAAAACAATTAAGACCACACCAACGGCAAGCATTGATCCAAACTCACGAGCATTTTAAAACCCACGACAGGGGTAAACTTATTATGGCTTGTGGGACGGGTAAAACCTTCAACTCGTTACGAATTGCCGAAAACGAAACCAACGGAAAGGGCTTCGTTCTATTCTTGGTGCCTTCCATAGCTTTGTTAGGGCAAACCTTAAATGAATGGTACGCGGATGCCGTAGAGAAAATCAATGCCATTTGTATTTGTTCCGACCCGGAGATAACCAAGAACCGAAAGCAACTAGATGATATTGATACCTCATCGGTGGTGGATTTGGCTTTTCCTGCTTCTACCAATGTAGAGAATATCTTGCATCAGTTCAGCGGCCTGGAAACGAAAGCTAACGCGGGCTTAACCGTTGTATTCTCTACGTATCAGTCCATCGACGTTATTGCCAAAGCACAGAAAGCATTAGCGACTACCCTGCCTAAGTATGCTGAATTTGATTTAATCATTTGTGATGAGGCCCACCGAACCACGGGCGTATCGTTGGCAGGAGAGGATGAAAGTGCTTTTACCAAAGTGCATAATAATGATTTCATCAAGGCGAAGAAACGCCTGTACATGACGGCTACCCCCCGTTTGTACGATGATACAACCAAAAGCAAAGCAGCCCAGGCAGAAGCCCTGCTTTGTTCGATGGACGATGAAAACCTATACGGAGGGGAAATTTACCGGATTGGCTTTGGTGAAGCGGTCGAAAAAGACTTATTGACCGACTACAAAGTACTGATTCTTACCCTCAACGAAAACGACGTACCACCGGCAGTACAAAAAATGATTGCCGATAAAGAGAGTGAAATCAATACCGATGACGCTTCTAAACTTATTGGGACGATCAACGCCCTGTCGAAACAGATTTTAGGCGATGAGGGCATTATTAAGGAAACCGACCCTGAACCAATGCGTAGGGCGGTGGCTTTCTGCCAGAGTATTGCCGCATCCCGAAAAATAACAGCAATCTATAACACAGCTTCAGTACCTTACATTTCAGAATTACCCGACGAGAAAAAACACCAAATGCAGTCCGTAGCATCCCGGCATATTGATGGGACAATGGATGCTACGCAACGGAACGAGTTACTTGCCTGGTTAAAGGCTGAACCTGAAGAAAACGAGTGCCGAATACTGACCAATGTACGCTGTTTAAGTGAGGGCGTTGATGTGCCTTCCTTGGATGCTGTTTTGTTCCTTTCCGCCCGAAACTCACAAGTAGACGTAGTGCAATCCGTTGGACGGGTTATGCGTAAATCACCAGGTAAAAAATACGGCTATATCATTATCCCTATCGTTGTACCGGCTGATGTGGAAGCCGATAAAGCATTAGACGACAACGAACGCTATAAAGTCGTCTGGACCGTATTAAACGCCTTACGAGCGCACGATGACCGCTTTAACGCGACCGTCAATAAAATAGAACTTAACAAAAACAAACCCGAACAGATTCTAGTCGGTCGTCCCGAATTTTCCTTTGACGAACGAGGCAATCCGATTTATCCCGATGATATAGATAATGGGGCAAGTGCCAAGAATATTTCTGAGCAGCTTACCTTACAGTTTCAGGAATTGCAAACCGTCGTATTTGCCCGCATGGTGAAAAAAGTAGGTGATCGACGGTATTGGGAACAATGGGCAAAATCAGTAGCCGAAATTGCCCAACGCCAAACCGAACGCATTACCAAGCTTATTAATGATAATACAAAGCACAATAAAGTATTTGAGAGTTTCTTAAAAGGTTTACATAAAAATATTAATCCCAGTATTACTCAGGCTGAAGCTATTGAGATGCTTTCACAGCACATCATTACCAAGCCGGTTTTTGATGCCTTGTTTGAAGGCTATTCATTTGTCCAGCATAACCCAATGAGCCAGAGTATGCAAAAGATGCTGGATCTGCTGGAAGAGCAATCCTTGGAAAAGGATGCCGAAACCCTGGAGAAGTTCTATCAGTCCGTACAAACCAGAGCAGCCGGAATTGATAATGCCGAGGGTAAGCAAAAGATTATTGTTGAATTGTACGACAAGTTCTTTAAAACAGCTTTCCCCAAACTGGTAGATAAATTGGGCATTGTGTACACACCCATCGAGGTAGTTGATTTTATCATTCAGTCGGTGAATGATATTCTCATTCAGGAATTTGGCAGAAGCATTTCCGACGAGAATATTCACGTACTAGACCCGTTCACAGGGACCGGTACGTTTATTACCCGACTGTTACAAAGCGGCTTGATCAAGCAGGAAGACTTAGAACGCAAATACCGGAACGAATTACACGCTAATGAACTGGTTTTACTGGCCTATTACATTGCATCAGTAAACATTGAAAATGCGTTTCACGATGCGACTGAAGACCCGGATGATGGAATAGGCAGAGGTAATTACATTCCGTTTGAAGGTATTTGCTTAACCGATACCTTTCAATTGGGAGAAACAGTCGACGGGGAAAAACTCTTCTCTGATATGTTCCCCCAAAACTCTAAACGGGTGCAACGTCAGCAGAATGCGCCGATACGTATCATTTTGGGCAACCCGCCTTATTCAGTGGGACAAGATTCCGCCAATGATAATGCACAAAACCAAAAGTATTTAAAATTAGATGGACGTATTGCGTCCACCTATGCTGCACTAACTAATGCGACTAATAAGAATTCATTATATAATTCATATATGAAGGCCTTCCGGTGGAGTTCAGACAGACTTGATAAAGCAGGAGGTATCATCTGTTTCGTAACTGATGGTGGCTGGATTGATAATAACTCTCATGATGGTTTTCGTAAAACTTTAGAAAAGGAATTTACATCCATTTACATATTTAATTTAAGAGGTGATCAGCGTACTAGTGGCGAATTGAGTAGAAAAGAAGGTGGTAAAATATTTGGTAGTGGTAGCCGTTCCCCGATAGCTATTACCTTGTTAGTTAAAAATCCTGCTGTTGAAATAGATAAGGCAATTATCCATTACCACAACATTGGTGATTATCTGAGCCGGGAAGAAAAACTAAAAAGGGTTCAGGGTTTCAAAAGCTTCACCAATATAAAGTTAGAATTAGCCACATTACAACCTAATGAACACGGCGATTGGATTAGTTTAAGAAATGGTAATTTTAGCACGTTTATTCCTCTAGGAGACAAGGATAATAAAACCAATAAGAGTACATTTTTTGTGCCCTTCTATGGTCGTGGACTTGCTACAACGAGGGATGCTTGGTGCTATAATTCGAGCATCCTTTTATTGAAGGAAAATATTACTAAGACGATTGACTTTTACAACAATGAAATGTTTTCTTTTTGGGCAAATAACATAAAATCAGAAAAGAATCAGCAAGCGATTGTTGCCTTAATTCGCAAGACCGTTACTTACAATAATAAAAAGTTTAGCTGGTCTGATAACCCAATACTCGACATTGCTAGGAAAAAAGTAATTCACTATAATGAAACTTCATTTGCTGTTAGTTTATATCGTCCATTTTTTAAGCAAAGAGTCTATTTTAGTCGTGATCTGAATGAGAGAGTCTATCAACTTCCCAAACTTTTTCCAAATTCATCTCTTAAGAATTTGGTCATATGTGTTTCTGGATTAGGAGGAAGTAAAGAAAATACAACTATCATAACCAATTTTATTCCAGACTTAAATTGTTTGGATTCAGGAACGCAATGCTTTCCCCTATATTACTATGAAGAAAACAATGCTATACAAAAAAGCTTGTTTGATGATGCCAATGAACATCAATACATTCGCAAAGATGGTGTAAGTAATTTTATATTTGAACGAGCGCAAAAGCAGTACGGTAAGAACGTAACGAAAGAAGATATTTTCTACTATGTGTATGGTTTCCTGCATAGCAAGGAATACCGGGAAACCTTTTCCAATGATTTAAAGAAAATGCTGCCCCGTCTGCCCTTGGTAGAGGATGTACGGGATTTTTGGGCGTTCAGCAAAGCCGGTCGCAAATTAGCCGAATTGCACTTAAACTACGAAACCTTAGCCCCTTATCCCGATGTGAAAGTTGCTGGTGATAACGGCTATTATACCGTTGACAAAATGCGTTTTCCTAAGAAAGGGCAAATAGATACGATTATCTTTAACAGCAAAATCACTATTAGCAACATTCCGGCAAAGGCGTATGAATACGTTGTAAACGGCAAATCCGCTATTGAATGGATAATGGAACGCTATCAAGTTACGACGCACAAAGACAGCGGCATTACCAACAACCCCAATGATTGGGCAACTGAGCAAAATAAACCGCGTTACATACTGGATTTACTATTAAGCATCGTAAACGTCAGTGTGCAAACCGTTGATATTGTAGAGGGCTTACCTAAACTGGGTTTTGAAGATTAATCGCTATCTTCTCTAAGAATTTAGGTTTGTACTGTATAGTAATCCAATTATCTATGGCACGGTTTCCAACCTTTGAACGAAACTTTAGTGATCTGAAAAAGCTAACCTTAGCCGATCTTAAACGGCTTGGCTTACTAGTTCCTAAACACCGGGCTACAAGTACAATCAGGTGGACCCGTAGAGGGGAGACAACCGGTACAATAGGCGTTGCAGTTAGTCTGTCCGGTACAGGGGGGTATGTCGAATTAGAATATACATACAACAACCAGGATCAAATCAACTACCGTATAAACTTGGTACAACAGCCAAGCAACTTAGGTAAGGGGCAAGTATGGTATTTTATCTGTCCGCTGACGGGGGAACGTTGCCGGGCGCTTTATCAAGTAGGCAAATACTTCGCATCCAGAAAAGCGCAACCGAGAACTTTGTACGAAAGCCAAACGTATTCTAAACATTATCGTTGGCTTGATAAGGTTTATGGACCTATGTTTAAAGCTGAAAAAGCCTACGAAGAACTTTACAAACCATATGCTAAGAAGCATTATCGAGATAAGCTAACACCTAAAGCAAGAAAAGTTATGAAATGGGAACGAGCAGCTGCTTTAGGTGAGAATAGAAAGATTGATTTCTAGAACAATATCTTTTTCAAGTTAAAATAGAAATTCAATGGCGTCAACTGCCTTTTTTTCCATATCTACGAAACGCTTGAATAAATTGATATAAAAAATATCCGATAATTATACGGCTCAAAATGTCTAAAATTCTAGCCGATCTTGGTATGATATAATCTGCGGGAATTTTCTTCTTATAGTATAAAGTATATAACTGTTCAGGAATATATTCTGCTTTATGTATAGGATTCATAAACTCAGGCAGAAAAGACCTTAAGTCAAAGAAGTTTTGTAAACTAGATTCATTAGCAGGAAGGGAAAGCCTATATCCCAAAGCTCTACAATAAAGAATAAACAAAATAATTGAAATGGTAAACAGAGAAATAATCCCTCTTTTCCAACTTTGACCATAAAATGAGGATATTTTACTTAGCCATAGATTTATTTTTTCCCAGAAATTTTCTAAATAATTCAACGATCTAAAATGGGCATCCATTTCCTTTGCATAATAATTCCCCGATTCAACAGTATCACCTCGGCTCTCATAAATTTTCTTTATTTGACTATATCCTAATCTTTGCTGCTCATAAAGTTCGCTTTTTGAGACTTTATCAAGCTGAATAGAAGCAGGCATATTAGTACCTGCCAAGAATAATTCTGTAATTTTAGAGTAGGCGAACTCAAACTTAAAACTAGTTAAATCACACCCAATAAGATCAATTTTTCCAGCGTTTGAGTACATAATAGATAGCTTTGGCTGACTCTTTACAGCACTATGCATAATAAAATCCAATCTAAGTAAATTCTCAAGACTGGGTCGCTCAAGCCTAGAAATTTCTGGAAAACGTGCTAATTTTAAAGTTGGATTTATATAAGGATTATTAATAATTTGTTTGAAGCTTATATAACCATGATTATTACAATTAATAAATAGTATCTTGTTAATTTTATTGTCGGAGAAGTATAGTTTTGAATCTTTAT
Organism: Spirosoma panaciterrae DSM 21099; assembly: GCF_000374025.1. Lineage (GTDB taxonomy): Bacteria > Bacteroidota > Bacteroidia > Cytophagales > Spirosomataceae > Spirosoma > Spirosoma panaciterrae. Next base: position 7,426 of record NZ_KB893172.1, read on the forward strand.
GAATTATTAAATCCTTGAAAATAACTTCGTTAATTATTGAATTACGAATGTTAATATCAACTACAGAATTACTCAGTAACAGGTATTTGTTTATAAAAACAATACCATAATTATTTTCTGATGAGTTCCCAATTAAAAATCTATTTACTTTAATATCTCTATTATATTCAAATGCATCCAAGATCCATGCATGATGTAATAAAAAATCTTTTAGCTCACAATTCTCAATAGAAAATGTCTTTTCAAATACTGATCCTCCCCCAAGTTGAATTTGATCATATTTTCCACCAGCTACCCTTACCCACCATTTGAAATAACCTCCACTAAACCTTAATACATTAAAACTGCCCCCTAAAATTTGTATGTAACTCCAAAAAGTTGCCCCTAAAGTAAAGAACCCAAATTGACCGCCACTTATTTCTATTCTACCTTTAAAAAGCCCTGCCCCTAAATTTATTGACTTATTAAATTTACCGCCCTTAATAATTATATTTTCATCTGAGAAGAATGACTCTGGTAATTCAATACTTTCATCTATAGTTACATCATCAATAATCACGCATGGATGATCGAAATTATCAAATCCGTAAAAGTTTTCATATGTTTTATTTTTCCTGTAAGAGCCATCAATTATACCAATAAACTCTTGTTTAGTCAGTACTTTATTTAAATGGCTGTACATGAATTTACAGAAATTCCGTCAACAATTCCGTCAACATAGAATAAAAAAAAGCCCTATAAGTAACTGATTACTAGGGCTTTGTGGGGTTTTTTATGTGGGCCAGGCAGGGCTCGAACCTGCGACTTACTGATTATGAGTCAGGCACTCTAACCGACTGAGTTACAAGCCCATTGCTGATTGATTGCTCAGATTCAGCAGGGCAAATTTACATATTTTTTGACAGAATGAACAGATTTGACGGGATATTTCAATAACTAAGCCTCTAATCCTGTGTTTCAGTCTGGTATATTTGCCTAATGGCAACGCCCAACAAAAAGAAAATTCTCAACGACCCGGTCTACGGGTTTATCACCATTCCAACCGAGCTGCTCTTCGATTTAGTCGAGCATCCCTATTTTCAGCGACTTCGGCGCATTAAGCAGCTAGGCCTATCTGAGTACGTGTATCCGGGCGCTCTGCATACCCGATTCCATCATGCGCTGGGGGCCATGCACCTGATGGGGCAGGCCATGAGCACGCTCCAAAGCAAGGGCCATTTTATTAGTAGTGAGGAATGTGAGGCCGCGCAGATTGCCATTCTGCTACATGATGTAGGGCATGGGCCGTTTTCGCACGTATTGGAGTGTTGTTTGCTGGACGATGTACCTCACGAGCAGATTTCGCTGATGCTTATGCATGACCTTAACCGGCAGTTTGGTGGGGCGCTGTCGCTGGCGATCCGCATGTTTGAGGGAACGTATGAACGGCCCTTTTTTCATCAGCTTATTTCGAGTCAGTTGGATATGGACCGAATGGATTACCTCAACCGCGACGGCTATTATACGGGCGTAGCTGAAGGGGCCATTGGGGCCGAACGAATTATTAAAATGCTTGATCTGGTCGACGATCAGCTTGTGGTCGAGGCCAAGGGAATTCTGAGCGTCGAAAACTTCCTGAATGCCCGGCGACTCATGTATTGGCAGGTGTATCTGCACAAAACGTCGATCTGTTGCGAGTCGATGATGATTCAGATTTTACGGCGGGCCCGGTTTTTGAGTCGGCAGGAGGGGGTTGAATCGGTGTTTGCGTCGGATGTATTTCGGTTGTTTTTGCGGGATAGCATATCGATGCAGGATTTCCAGACCAACCGTATGTACCTAGATGCCTTTACGAAATTGGATGACTTCGACGTCTGGACCTGTGTAAAGCAGGGCGCTTCGCACCCTGATCCGATTTTTTCTCAACTCTGCCAGATGCTGCTGAACCGGAAGTTGTTTAAGATTATGTTATCGACCGAACCGTTTGCGGGTGAACTGCTTACGCAGCTCGAAAAGCAGTTGCGGCAAACCGGGATGCCGGAGGATTGGCTCTCCTACTTTCTGGTTGAAGGTCAGGCTACCAATGCAGCGTATTTACCTTCGGGCGACCGCATTGCGATCAAATTGAAAGGAGGCAATGTGATCGATATTGCCGATGCCTCTGACCTGTCAAATATTCAGGTGCTAACCAATATTGTTCGTCGGTACTATGTTTGCTGGGCCCGGAATTTTGTGGAGTAGTTCATAGGGGAGCCGTTCGTTGAACCATCAATCCCGATTCGATCAGGCTGCTTCACCAATTAACCACTTTAGCAATTGCGGAAAAGTGCAATTTGTTCGCTACCTTAGCGGCCTAAATGCCCGGCTATAATGGGTGTTTTGCGACGGCCGTCATATATATATGGAGTTTACAGTCAAGCAGATTGCCACACTGCTGGGGGGCGAAGTTGCCGGAAATGAATCGCTGACAATCACTGGGTTAGCTAAGATTGAAGAGGGGCAACCAGGGGATATCTCATTTCTGTCGAACCTCAAATACGAACCGCATCTTTATACCACCCAAGCTTCGGCGGTGATTGTTGATCGGTCGTTCGAGCCTAAAAAGCCGGTTGCATCGGCTCTCATTTTTGTAGAAAATTCCTACTCTGCCTTCACGCGTCTGCTGGAAGAATACCACAAGCAATTAATTTTTGCGCGGGTAGGTATCGAACAGCCCTCGTACATAGGCGACGGAAGCCAGATGGGCGAACAGGGCTACCGAGGGGCATTTTCGTACGTTGGGCGAAATTGCCAGATCGGGAGCAATGTGAAAATATACCCGCACGCTTACGTTGGAAACAATGTTCGGATCGGCGACAATACCATCATTCATCCTGGAGTCCGGATTCTCGATAATTGTGTGATTGGCCGGAATTGCGTTATCCATCCCAATGCGGTTATTGGTAGTGAAGGGTTTGGCTTTGCACCCCAGCCCGATGGAACCTATAAAACCATTCCGCAACTGGGCAATGTGATTCTGGAAGATTATGTGAACGTTGGAGCCAATACGACGATTGATTGTGCCACCATGGGTTCAACCATCATTCGGCAGGGCGCCAAGCTGGATAACCTGATTCAGATTGCCCATAACGTCGAGATTGGCAAAAATACCGTGATTGCCGCGCAGACGGGTGTTTCGGGTTCTACCAAAATTGGAGATAACTGTGTCATTGCCGGTCAGGTTGGATTTGCCGGGCACCTGACCATTGCCAATGGTACCAAAGTAGGGGCGCAGTCGGGCGTTGGCAAGAGTGTTGAGGAAGAAGGCACTTCGCTCAATAGCTCACCTGCTTTTGGCCTGAAGGAAAGTATGCGCTCACTGGCGATATTCCGTCGGTTGCCCGATCTGGAACAAAGAGTGTTTAAACTGGAAAAGAAAAACGAAAAATAGCTTACGGTCTATGATTTACGGGTGGCGGTGGATAGATGCACCAGCAACGTTATGGTCTGCCTACTGTAAACTGTAAAACGGTAAACTGTAAACTGAAAAGGAATGAATACCAAACAACAGACGATTCAGAAGGCCGTTTCGGTATCGGGAGTGGGACTCCACACGGGTGTACAGGCAACGATGACGTTTCTGCCTGCGCCAACCAATCATGGCTACAAATTCCAGCGTGTCGATTTGCCCGGCCAACCCATTGTGGATGCCGACGTCGATAACGTGGTCGACCTTTCGCGGGGCACTACCATCGAGCAGAGTGGCGCCCGGATTCATACGGTTGAGCATACGCTGGCAGCACTGGTTGGTCTGCAACTCGATAACATCCTGATTCAGCTGGATGGTCCCGAGCCTCCTATTATGGATGGTTCTTCCATTCAGTTTATCGATGCCCTGCGGGATGCGGGTATCGAAGAGCAGAATGCCACTCGTAACTACTTCGAAGTCAACGAATACGTTCATTACCGAAATGCTGAGAAAGACATCGAACTGGCCGCTTTGCCCCTCGACGATTATCGGCTAACGGTCATGGTGGACTATAACTCCAAGGTTATCAGTAGCCAGCATGCCTACTTGAACGACATAAGCCAGTTTCCCGAACAGATTGCCAGTAGCCGTACGTTTGTGTTTCTGCATGAACTGGAAGCGCTTTACAAGCAGAATCTGATTAAAGGGGGCGACCTGACCAATGCCATCGTGATCGTTGATCGGGATGTACAGGATGGTGAACTGGATTACCTGGCCGAATTGCTCCATAAGCCAAAGGTGAGTGTCAATAAGCAGCAGGGAATCCTGAACAACCTGAAGCTGCATTACCCGAACGAAATGGCCCGCCATAAACTGCTCGATGTAGTGGGTGACCTGGCGCTGATTGGCCGGCCCATTAAAGCACAGATTCTGGCGGCCCGGCCTGGTCATGCGGCTAATGTGGCCTTTGCCAAAAAAATTAAGAAGCTGATCCAGAAAAACGCAGCTAACCAAGTACCTAAATACGACCCGATGCAGCCAGCCGTATTGGATATCAATCGTATATCGCAATTATTACCCCACCGCTATCCGTTCCAGATGATTGATAAAATCATTGCGCTGGACGAGAACAGTGTAGTAGGGATCAAAAACGTAACGATGAATGAGCCGTTTTTTCCAGGGCATTTCCCCGGCAATCCGGTAATGCCTGGCGTCATGCAGCTCGAAGCCATGGCACAAACAGGTGGCATTCTGGTTTTGAGTACCGTCCCCGACCCAGAGAATTACTGGCCGTTTTTGGTAGGTATTGAAAATTGCCGCTTCCGGCGGAACGTATTGCCCGGCGATACGGTCATATTCCGGTGTGAGTTTACCTCGCCCATGAAGCGGGGAATCGTGAAAATGCAGGGTCGGGGTTATGTAGCAAATCAACTGGTCTGCGAAGCCGACATGATTGCTAGCCTGGTTAAGAAAAAATAGTCATTCGATTGTCATGCCTTGTCATTGGTTGATCCACAACTAAATGACGGATACGGACAACTAATGACCATTAATGACATACTTATAATGATTCAACCGTTAGCATATATTCACTCTGAAGCGAAGATTGCGCAGAATGTAGTGATTGAGCCGTTCGCCATTATTCACAAAGACGTTGAGATTGGCGAAGGAACATGGATCGGTTCCCATGCCGTTATCAATGAAGGGGCTCGTATCGGCCGAAACTGCAAAATATATCCCGGAGCCGTTATCTCAGCGACACCCCAGGATTTGAAATTCAATAACGAGTACACCCGGACGTTCATCGGTGATAATACGACCATTCGGGAGTACGCAACCATCAGCCGGGGGACTGAAGAGCACTGGAAAACACAGATTGGCGCCAATTGCCTGATTATGGCCTATGCGCACGTAGCCCATGATTGCCGAATCGGAAATCACTGCATCATCACGAACAACGTGCAGATGGCGGGTCACGTACATATGGGCGACTGGGCTATTATTGGGGGATCAAGTTCGGTATTGCAGTTTTCCCGGATTGGATCACATGCCTTCATTTCGGGTGGATCACTGGTCCGGAAGGATGTACCGCCCTATTCGAAGGCGGCCCGCGAACCGCTCACCTATGCGGGCATCAACTCGGTAGGGATTCGTCGACGGGGCTATACCAACGAACAGATTAATCAGATTCAGGAAATTTACCGCTATATCTACCTGCGTGGGTTAAACAATGCCGACGCGCTGGCCCAGATCGAACTGGAACTGCCCGCTTCGGACGAACGCGATGAAATTGTGAACTTCATTCGTAGCTCCGAACGAGGCATTATGCGCGGGCCATCCGCCAATGGAGAGCGGGAGTAAACTATAAGGAAGGGTAACGAATGAAGCGAGAAAAATAACCCGTGTCAACGTATTTTTCACGCTTCATTCGTTACCCTTCACACTTTATTTATGGAGGCTGTTTAAACTTGTCCTAATCGAGTCCTAATGAGTGCTTTTTGTCATCCCGACGCAGGAGGGATCTTCGGGTAATGTGATCAAATATTCCTCGCCCGAAGATCCCTCCTGCGTCGGGATGACAAAAGCAATTGAAACAAAAGTTTAAACAGGTTCATGAATATCACTGCTGAAAAAATCGGCAAGAAATATCGGAAAGAGTGGATTTTCCGGCGGGTCGATCTGACGCTTACCGCCGGAAATAGTTATACGTTTGTGGGGCCAAACGGCAGCGGAAAATCAACCTTGTTACAGCTATTGACCGGAAGCTTACCCATTACGGAAGGAACTCTTACCTATTCTTTGCAGGGCAAAACGCTCGACGCTGATGACTGGTTTCGGTATGTGACCATAGCCGCGCCTTATCTCGAACTGGTCGAAGAGTTGACGCTGGATGAACTGCTGACATTCCACCAGACCTTTAAACCATTTGTGGAAGGTCAAACCCCCGAAACTATTGCCGAAAAACTCCTGCTAAGCCACGCCCGTCATAAAGAAATCAAGTATTTTTCGTCGGGGATGAAACAGCGGGTGAAGCTTGGGCTGGCGTTTTTCTCCCGTGCACCGATTATTATACTGGATGAGCCGACATCCAATCTGGATCGTCAGGGTATGAACTGGTATCATGAACAGATGCAGCAACTGATTAGTCCGGCAAACCCATCGCCCAAACTCCTGCTGATCGGCTCCAATCAGCCCGACGAATATGATTTTTGCCCGAATGTAATCGATATTATGCAGTGGAAGTAGACTTACTTCAATTTCTTGCGTAACGCGTCAATAATCCGCCGGGTTTCGGTAATCCGGGCTTGTAATCCATCCTTGTATTTCCAGGCTTGCTGGTCGACTTTCGCAGGGTCGGGGGTGAACTGCTGTTCGATTTCCGTCAGGTATTGTTCACTCAGGTCGAGGTAATGGCTGGCGGTTTCCCGGTTGTAAAATCCATCACCATCTACAGTTAGGTAAACGGGGGTTGTATGAGCAGCCTGACCAGGGCCTGCCGAACAGCGAGCTGCCATCCAGCAACCACTCTTGAGAGGGGGTAGAGTTAACTGAAGCGACAAGTAATGAGGGGATTGGCCTGCGTCTCGGGCTGTAACCCGGCCAATCACTTTCCCATGACTGACCAGTTCGAGCGTATCGAGTGGCACCTGCCGATCATGCCCATACGCATGAACTGTAACTGAGACCGATGTGCCTTTCTTAACATCCAGATGATCGCCTGGAATCGCATTCGCCACCCTCAAATCAAGAACTGGGCCGCTCGATACGAATGTATGACCTGCCGCTACTGCATCGCGCCAGTTTGAATAAGCGAGTTTTTGGTCCGTACCCAAATAGCTGTAAAAACGGGCATTGCCAATCCGTGACGAGTGTTCGACGGGGCCATGCCCATGATCCTGACCACACCAGGGGAAATCGGAACCTGCGGTGGCTGTGAGCGGAATTCCCAGATCCAGCAAATGATAATAATGCTGCGTATGCAATGGGTGAGCATCGACACAAAACTGCAATAATTCGAAAGCGTCGACTTTGCCGCGTAGTCCATCGAGGGTTAAGCCCCGGTAACCATGGAACGTTTCGGCCTGGTGGGCGTAGCCCGTAATACCGCCCAGTTGATGAATTTTGTCAAACACTTCATCAAAGAAGTAATAACGACTGCTTTTACGTACGCGATCGGCCGCACCCAGGGCAAAGACATGTCCAAGTTCGGAGGTTCGGGGATCTTCCTGACCACTCGTCAGCAAATAAGCCCCCTGTTGATAAACGCCTTTGTCGCCATAGGCATACTGCGGGTAGTAAGTTTCCCAGAAATCGCCCATGCGCAAAAACGCTCCTACGTGTACGTCTTCGGCCTGTAGCCAGGTGGCAATATAGGGGTTGTCGCGTGGAGAACGGCGGAGGTGGATATGCCCATCGGTGGAGTACCAGCCTTTGGCTGCCATATTGATCCATCGCTCCAGCCGAATCGTTTTCTGAATGGTTTTTCCGGCAGTAACTACCAGCCTGTGCGTCTGGCGCAGGTATTCCGAGCCTTTGGACAGGGTCAATTCATAGGTGCCCGGTGGCAACGATACCCGGAATCGACCAGCTATGTAAAAGGAACTGTCGGGCTGAAATCCATATCCATCTTCATGGTCCCACAGACCATACATAACCGCAATCGCTTCGGCCGGAAGTTGGGCCACTGGATGGCCGTTCTGCGTAAGCCGCACACGAACAGGAGTAGGCTTGCTGGTTTCGGCATCCAGTATAGTGACTTTTACTTGTCCGATTGACTGCCCATAACTGGTAGAAATCGAGAGGAGTAGCAGCCAAAGCAGCCACTTACGTATAGGCCAGCCGAACGAACCCACCATATAGCCAGTAAACGTTTCAACCTAAAAGAATGAATAGAACCGACATTTACTGGCTTACAAATACCTCCCTGCCTGTGTGAGTAGCTGTCGGAGGATAACCCTGTCAGGATCATTGAGTTGGAGTACTTTTACAGTGGCTTGGCCTATTCGAGTCTTAGGAATGATTTCTCCATTGTGTGCGTCAAAATGAGTGGGCCATTTGTGCTTTCGAGGGTTGAACAGAATAACAATATCATCATACGAGTCGAGGAATGTTGTTAGGTCTGAACCTTTATGGTTGTTGCAGTGTGGGCAGGCATAGGCTAAATTCTCCAATTCGTTACCTCCGCCATGCTTTACGCTAATAATATGATCAATCTCAAAAGCAAGGAATAAATCGTCCTCATGTACTCGACAGTACTCACACCGATATTCGGCACGTTGGGCAACAAGACGACGTTTTTTGGCTGAAAGCGCTTGTCTCATCCCTTCAATAAAACTCGTGCTCGCGCTTTAGTAAGGCTTATGAATAAATCAAGTGCTAAAAAACGTTCTAGCTCGCTGGTTTCTTCGGGCGTGATAAGACCATCTTTTTTGCGATTGACCAACTGCTCTACGCGTATCGACATAGAGGCTGGAGCCTGCAGCATACTAATCTTATCGGGGGCTAGTTGAGCCAGACTACTGGCTACATCGCCAAATGCTTCGGTAACACTCATGGGCAGATGTTTTTACAAAGAACGATAAAATGTGACGATTTCTCACATTACACCTCGGCTCTTAGTACATCCAGCGGAGGTCTTGACAGTACTTCCCGACTATTGAACACACCGATCAGAATGGTCATTACGGTTACAAGCGAAGCTACCACTACCAAAGGAAGCACGGCTGGTTTATACGGAACTTCAAACACAAATTGGGCTAACCCCCAGGTTCCGGCTATGGATAAGACAATACCCGAAAGGGCTGCTAACAAGCCCAGTAAGCCATATTCCAGAACGGTAATGCTTAAAATCTGCTCCCGGCTGGCTCCTAAGGTGCGCAACAGAACACTTTCGCGAAGCCGCTGAAACTTGCTGATAACCACTGAGCTGGCCAGTACCAATAAACCCGTCAGGATGCTAAACAGAGCCATAAACTGGATGACGAACGAGATCTGCCCCAGAATTTCATCGACCGTTTTCAGAATAAGTCCCAGATCGATAGCCGAAACATTCGGGAATTGACTGACCAGTCCGCGCTGGAGCTGGGCCGAAACCTGATTGTTGGGTACGCGGGTCATCAGTACATGGAATTGGGGAGCCTGTTCCAGAACACCCGACGGAAAAACGACCAGAAAATTAGTCTGTACCCGATTCCACTCAACGTCGCGCGTGCCGCCTACAATCGTCTGAATAGGAGCACCCTGCACGTTGAAATTCAGCGTATCGCCCAGTTTGAGATGCATCCGATCGAAGAAAGGCTTCTCCACGGAGATATAGACGGCACCATCGGCCTGATAAGGGGCTTTGCCCGAAACCAGCTTCTCCGATGAAATCAGTGTGTCGCGGTACGTAACCCGATACTCACGGGTAAAGGCCCATTTCGGCGGTCTGGCTGTGGTATCGTTTCGGTTTACGTGGTCCGTTTTGCCGTTAATATCCGATAACCGCATGGTCACGACCGGAACCTGCTGCAAAACGGGTAATTTTTGTTCGGCAACTAGTTTTTTTACCCCGCCAAGCTGTTCATTCTGAATATCGAACAGAACCATGTTGGGCTGCTTGCCACTGGCCGATAGTTCGACCTGACCCAATAACAATCCCTGAGTGAGGTAAAGTGTAGCAATCAGGAAAGCCCCCAGCCCGATAGAGGTTACAAGAATCAATGTCTGGTTATTAGGTCGGTAGAGATTGGCCAGACTTTGCCGCCAGACGTAACTCCACGAAGCGGGAAAAAACCGACGAACCAGCCAGATCAACCCTAACCCCAGTGCGGTCAATATACCAAAGGCCAGTAGCAAACCACCCGTAAAGCCAATAGCCAGCATCAGGTTTTGGGTCTGTAAATAAGCAAAACCAACCATAAAGGCAATCACCAGCAAGTACACCAGCCAGCGCAGTGGATCACGGCCGCTCAGGTCATCTTCATACGAGTTACGGATGGCCCGCAAAGGCGATACATTCCGAATCGCCAGCAGGGGCAATAGCGAAAATAGAACGGAAATCAGCAGACCCGTGCCTAAACCACCCAGAATAGCCGGGAAGGATAAAGAGGTTTCGACGGTGACGGGCAGGAAATTGCTGAAGATACGCGGTAGGATCAACTGAATGGCTGAACCCACTAAGGCACCAATGGCGGCTCCTAAAAAGCCCATGATCGCCGTCTGGATCAGGTAAATCAGAAAGGCCTGTCGGCCGCTGGCACCGAGTGTCCGCAGAATAGCAACGGAGGCAATTTTCTCTTTTACATACAGTTGAACGGCACTGGCAACGCCCACACAACCTAACAACAACGCCACAAAAGCAACTAGGCTCAGAAACTTGGTCAAATCACCGAAGGCACGCCCGGTCTGTTTTTTTCGCCCGGCTACGGTATCGTAATTAATTCCTTCCTTTTCTAATTTGGGGCCGACCTGCTTAATGATCTTTTCGACATCCGTACCATCCGTAAATCGGAAGTAGTATTTATAACTGACTCGGCTGCCACGCTGGAGTAAGTCTTCCGCCACAAACGGCAGAAAGACCGTTGGCGCGACAGTGGTAGTTACAGTCGACTGACCTGGGGTTTTGAGCACGCGACCGATAATCTTGTAGGAAACCCCGCCTACTTGTACGGAGTCACCAACCTGGGCGCCAAACTGAACCATCAGTGCGTCATCAACCAGTGCGTAATACGGTTTGGGCCGTTTTTGAAGTTGGTCTCGCCAGAGTTTCTCGGCCGACTGTGGGACAATCTGCCATTCGCCGTAATAGGGATAACTGTTCTGGGAGCCAAAATTGCTAACGCCCAGGGTTAAATTCTTGACCTGAGCCAACCTGACGCCCTGATTTTTGGGAAACGAAACCATCGACGCAAACGAAATTTCGTTGGTGTATTCGTAAGGGCTGTCAACTACATTCAGGCCATTGATCGTTTGAGAAGTAGTGGGAGTAACTTTCTTCAGCAGCGGGTAGAAAAGCTTTTCTTTCTTCGGGTCGTTAGTCGACAGCACTAAATCGGCACCTAGTAGTTCACGGGCCTGATCGTCGATACTTTGAGCCAGGTTATCGCCAAAGGAATTGATGGCTACCAGAGCAGCAATGCCCAGCACAATGGCCGACATGAACAGCAACAGCCGCTGACGACTCCGGCGACTATCGCGCCAGGCCATCCGAAACAGCCAGCCTGCGTCGGGGCGGGGGAGGAGGTTTGTCTGAAAGTGAGGGGAATCCATGATTAAAGAGCGAAAGAGTGAATGTGCGAAAGAGCGAAAAATCGGCTGAGGAGTATCACTCTTCCACTCTTTCGCTCTTTCGCTCTTTAGTATCAGTTACTACCGTCCCTCCTTTGATTCGAATGATTCGCTGGGTTCGGGAGGCCAATTCCATATCGTGGGTGACCAGTACGAGGGTGGTTCCGGCTTCGCGGTTGAGTTCGAAGAGTAGATCAACAACCGTAGCGCTGGTATCGGCATCAAGATTTCCGGTGGGTTCGTCGGCAAAGAGGAGTTTGGGGCGGTTGGCAAAAGCGCGTGCCAGCGAAACCCGCTGCTGCTCGCCCCCCGAAAGCTGAGTAGGGTAGTGGTGGCCGCGCTGCCCCAGCCCGACCCGATCCAGCAGCGCCTGAGCGGTTTTAGCGGCTCCTTTTTCGCCCCGTAGTTCGAGGGGAACCATTACATTTTCGAGGGCGGTCAGCGTGGGTAAAAGCTGAAAATTCTGAAAGATGAACCCGACATATTGGTTACGGATGGCGGCTCGCTGGTCTTCGTTAAGCGTATCCAGTCGAATGTCGTTCAGGTAGACACTGCCCGACGAAGCCCGGTCCAGCCCGGCGCACAAACCCAGTAATGTTGTTTTACCACTGCCCGACGGACCCACAATGGCAAAGGTATCTCCCGGTTCAAGCGTGAAGTTGACACCATGCAATACGGTCAGTTCACGGCCTCCGCTGGTATAGGTTTTGGTAAGATTTTCGACGCGCAGAATACTCATGGAACAAAAAACGGTTGATACGACTTTTTGATGAACATAGAGAGGCAGAGAGCACTGAGAAATGTAGTTGAAACGTAGTGTTCTCTGCGTCTCTATGTTTGGTATTAACTCCTATGAAATCAATGAAGTTCTGGCAAAATCGACAAACGGTTTATTCTGTGATAAGCGGCCTGATCGTTTGCTTAACGGTCTGGAATTGCGGTTCATCAGATACCAAAACCGCTTCAGACTCAGGTGATAGTGCATCTAAAACCGCTGTCGCTTCGCCAGCGGCTCCGGCAAAAAAGAAAACGGTCCTCTTTTATGGCAACAGCCTGACGGCTGGGTACGGGGTTGAACCGTCGGAGGCATTTCCGGCACTGGTGGGTAAAAAGATTGATTCTCTGGGGCTGAATTATACCGTTGTCAATGCCGGGTTGAGTGGCGAAACCACAGCAGGGGGGAAAAGCCGGATAAGTTGGGTGATGCGCCAGCCCGTAGCTGTATTTGTGCTCGAACTGGGTGGTAACGACGGACTTCGGGGCATACCCTTAACCGCTACCCGCCAAAACTTACAGGCCATCATGGATACGGTTCGGAGGAAAAGCCCGGAAGCCACCATCGTATTGGCTGGTATGCAGATTCCCCCCAACATGGGCGCCACCTATACCCGGGATTTTCGGGGGTTGTTTAAAGAACTGGCCGATAAGAACAACGTCGTCCTGATCCCGTTTTTACTCGAAGGCGTCGGCGGTATTCCGGCATTGAACCAGCGTGATGGCATTCACCCTACACCTGAAGGCCACAAAATTGTAGCGAATACGGTCTGGAACGTGCTGAAGCCTGTGTTGGAAAAGGAGTGACTATATTCGTTTAGAATGGATAGCCTACGCCGATGTTAAAAACGAGGTTCTGCTTTCGCCAATCAGGACTACCGAAGGCCATTTTATCGATGACCCATTCGTTGCCATCCGTTTTATAGGGTTTTCGTAAAGGGGTTGCCAGATCCAGGCGGATGAGGAAATATGACAAATCCAGACGAATGCCTACGCCTGCGCCTACTGCAATCTGTTTGTAAAAATTAGATGAAAAGGTTTCAACATCCCCATCGAAATTTTCAAGGTTGTAATAGGTCCAGACGTTACCGGCATCGACAAACAAAGCGCCTTCCAGGTATTTATTAAATTTAAGCCGCAGTTCGGTATTCGCTTCTAGCTTCACATCACCTCCTCCATCCTGGAAGGGCGGCAGATTCCGAATGGTATCGCGGGTAAATAAACCCGGTCCGATTGCCCGAGGACGGAATGCCCGGATGCTATTGCTCCCACCCACAAAATACTGTTTCGTGAAAGGGATTTGGTATCCTTTATAATTCCCATACGGAATACCTAACCCAGCAAACAGCCGATTGGCCAGCGTTAGTTTTGGGTTAAGCTGACGATAATAACGCAGATTAGCGTCGAATCGAACAAATTGAGCATACGGCACTCCAAATATGCCTTTACGATCATCGGTTGGTAATGGCTTTCGAAAGAAAAGGCTAGCTAAATTACCAGCAGCTTCAGCGTTTGCTGTAAACCGAAAGGTATTTGGCGAAATAGAACGGGCTGGTGAATTGTAGTTAAACGTGTATAACGAGCTGAGAATTAGCTGGTCCGACAGGAAAACGGTAGTCTGGTATTGGGACCTTATAATTTGTGGAATATCGGGGTTTGTTATAATGTCATAAACCCGATCTCCCACACTATTCAACGGTACGTACACATAGTTGATATTAAACGGCTGGAAAACATGCTCTACCTGCTGGTTCTGGCGCCAGGCATAGCCAAACGAAGTCTGAGCCGAGTTGATTCGATACAAGCCACCTCGAATAATTGTCTGATACCCAACAGTTGCGTTGGTTTTAGGCAATGCCTGCCGCTGATCGTATCGGAACCGAAATGGCGCCACTAACCTGGGAAAGCTTAAGGTGGCATCAGCCCCTAAGCGGTAGTTGGTTACGCTCTCACCGGCATCGCCGACCTGAAATTCGATCCCGGCATTGGCATTGACGGTAAGGAGTTCGGCCCGGTGAAGCGCGTTTCGGTTACGCCAACTCACAACGACCTGTGTACCGTTGAAGTTTGTAGAGCGAGAGGTTCCATCTAACTCGACCCGTATGGACTTGGCTGGATAGGGGGTGAGGTAATAATGCACATCCAGCACGGCAGAGTCTCCTTGCTGGTCGGGATCGAATCGGTTACGGACAAATTTAAACGCGCCTACATTAATAAATCGTGACAGCGTCAAGTCCTGCATACGGCTGTTATACCGCTGACCGGGTAAGACGGTTACAATGTCGCGGAAGAGTTTGGAGTCGAACCGACGCGTCGAGTCGATAACATGGAATTGTTGTTCGGTCTGATAAGCGCGTCGTCGGTTCGTGTCATTCCGAGCCGTCGACAGGTTATAGTTGGAGTATATAAATACGTCACGAATGTAATACGGAACCCCAGCCGCTTCGGGCATATCGGGTTTGATGGCAAAATAAAGTTTTGTGCGATGGGTAGCCGTATCATTGTCGGCCAGTACGGCCACATAATCGGGCAGGAAATAGTAAAAGCCCCGTTGTTTGATGGACTGGCTGATGCGTTCGCGTTCCAGTTTTATGTTATCGAACAGATAGGGATCGCCTTTTTTAATAATGGTTCGTCGGGAAGCTCCCAACAGCGCTTTTCGTACGGGTGTCGAATCGACCAGTACTCCCGTTGAGTCGATGTAAAACCGTTGCTTTACATCCACATCGTAAACACCTCGTGCCTTGTAGCCATCTTCCTTGAGTCGGCCAGTGGCATCTGAGCCAAAATAGCCCTGGTTTTGTAACGTTGCTTTAAAAATAGGGATGTTGGACGAAATCGCTTTGGCGCTGGCCAGCACGGGCTCCTGGCCAAATTTATTCCGGAACCAGGCCCGAAATCCATTCGGCTTTTTAGGCTCACCAAACAAATAATAAAAGCCAACTTTGTATGGGTAACCAAATAGTTGCTTGTTGGGGCGGGGACGGGCAATGCCTTCCAACTGGGTTTGCAAACCGCTTTGGTCATCTTTGGAAATGGTCGAATCGGCATGGATTACAACATCGGTTCCCATATAGAGCCGCTCGTTGGGAGGCAGATGTTTAGCGATGTTGCAGGCTCCCAATAACCATATAGAAAGTAAAAAGCAGGAAATAGGAGCGAAACGTAACCGGCGAAACGAAAAAACACCCTTTAGTTGATTCGGCCAGGAGAGAAGAATGGTGCAGTAATCGTGTAGTGTCGATAAGAATCTCATAACGGATTAGTTCATCGTTGTACCCGGCGATGACTTCCGGAAGATTTCTGATAACGTATTGTAGTCCATCGTAATGATGAAGCCAATACCTGTTTCAATAACATATCCATCCAGTACAGCCTGATAGTCGTTCCGTCGGTAGGCTCGCAGTACATACCGGCCATCGCGAGTGATATTGTAATTGGCCGAAACGTTGTCGAATACCTGATTCTGACTGGGCGTTGCTGCACTGGCCGCATTGTCCAGAACAAAGTTTTTGCCAACCGAAACCGTAACACGGCCTGCCAGAAAACTTCGGGATAGTCCTACGTTCAAATCAGTTCGTGATCCGTTGGTAGTACCACCTGTATTGGCGCTACCGGCTTGGGAAAGCAAATTGAAGTCAACGTCAAAGCCTTTCAGTACACCCGAAGCCAAGCGCCCTAACTGGTCAGAAATAAGCTTACTAACACTGCTACGAGCAAGGTTTTCGGCTTGTGTATTCAGGCCACCATTGTCGGAGCCAGAGAAGAAATCCGAAGTGTTTTCAGGCAGGAATCGGTTCAGTACCAACAGGGCAAAAACCTGTTTATTAACCTGAGAGGGGTCTTGCCGCAGGGTATTTAATTTATTTTCAACGCTTGTACCTAAGGCGCTGGATTCCGCAATTGACCCCGTTTCTGCTTCGGGTAGCCGTATGTCGAAGCTTAATTTGGGCGACGCCAGGTTGTCGCTAATAGTTAATAGAACCTCAAAAGGCAGCTTCCGCTTGAGCGACGAGGCATCCAGACTGGTTGATTCATTCCCAATCAGGTCGCCGGGTGGAGTTGAGACCTTGTAAATAGCTGTCATGTTAATATCGGCTTTGAGCGGATCGCCTGTAAAGTTGATATAGCCGCCTTTCTGAAGCTCAAACTTACGTTTTAGTACCTGATAGGTCAGGGAGTATTCGCCTTCGGTCACTTCGTATCGGCCCAGTACACTCACCTGGCCAGCGGCATTGACGCCCACATTGAGCCGCGCATTTCCGCGCACCCGCAGATTATCGCCATTGAGTTCATCGACCACAATAGTCAGCTCCGATTTCTCGTCCGCTTCCAAATCGACGGAGATCGTTGAGTTTGTCAGCTTCTCAAAAGAAAGTCGGGGTGTCAGACTATCGCGTTTGGGCTGGTAGAGGTATTTGACCAGCGCCAGCGAATCGTTATGATTAATGAACGTAACGATACCGTTGGCCTCATTGGCACTGGCGGTTTCGTCGGGCAGTACCATCGAAATTTTGCTACCATCTTCGAGTCGCACGGTACCATTGACCGAGGCATCGGAACCCGTTCCCTTGATGCGCAGATCGGTACTGACCGATGCCTGCCCGTAGGCGTAGTCGTTATCTTTACGGGAAGCATTCAGCACTTGAAAATGATCGGCCTGAACACGCAGATTATAGGCTGCATTGGGCAGGTTTTTCAATACAACCGTACCATTCGTAGTTAACGTACGACCCAGTGAATCGCGCAGGCTAAAATCATTTAGTGTAATGGTCTGCCCTGAGAATGCCAGTTTTTCCTGGTCGATGTGATAGGTCGAATTAAGTTGCTTAATATTGAACGCTACCGAATCGAAAGCGACGCTACCGTCCATTTCCGGATTGTCAATAGCCCCCGCTACGCTAAAGTCGCCAGTAAGTTTGCCTTTGGCCTGACGGAGTTCACCAAAACTAAAGGCTTCGATGGTTCGGGCGTCGAGTCGGTTGAGTTTAATCGCCAGATTCAGAGCCTCTTTGGCATTGGTTGGATTATAATATCCGGTTATGGTGGCATCGTTGTAGGGGCCAACCAGGGTGGTGTTGACACTGATTCTTCCTTCGGTTGTATTGTTGAACCGGGCTGTCAGGTTGCCGATCGGTTTCTGCATCACCTGCAGGCTGTCGACATAAATTGACCCGATAAAGGCCAGACTTTGGTCGGTACCCATATAATTCCGCACCACCACCGTTCCATTCAGTTCGCCACTGGCCAGCGTAGTGTCCTGATTGGCCAGACGTGCCAGATTTGCGACATCGAGCGACCGGGCCGTAACGCGAATCGGGGCGTTGCCATACTGCTCGGTGCTGCTGATTTCGAGCGATTGCTGCCCTTGCTCGATGTGCAGGTTGTTGATCAGCACGCCATTGTTACCATACTGCGCAAAGCCACTTGTATCGGTCTGCCAGCGCTGGTAATTGGTCAGGAGTCCATTCCGGGCAAACTGGAATCGATAACTGGAATCAATCACGCTGAGTGTGCCCGCCAGGCCATGCAAATCCCGATTGATCGAATCTTTATTGACTGCCGAAAAGCGGAACTGATTGTTGGCGGCAATCCCGTTCAGATCAGTTTCCCGGATGGTCATGCCATTATACAGCACCCCGGCAATCCGGCCATCTACTTTAAGCTGGTTGTTGGCACCACGTAGGGCAAAGGAACTTCCCTGTAGGGTGGTCGTATCGTACACAATCACACCCGTTCGGAGAGTGGCCGAAAGGGTCGTATCCCGATTGTTATCCAGATACGCATCGAGCCGTACGGTGTCCATGCGGGTAAGGGCCGGTACAAACGCCTGGAAAAGCGGATTTTGATAGGCTTTCAGCGATAGGGTAAACGCGTGTGGTGGCGGAATGCGTTTGTAGGCCAAGGCCGGTAGCGCAATGTATTGACTGATTTCGCCTGCAATGATGTCGTAAAGTTGTGGGTAATTGAACTGGCCATCCAGTTTAAGCCGGGCACCGGGCAATTGAGCAATTACGCTTTTGTTGAGACCATTGGCATCCAGACGAGCATACAGCGAATCGACGGGGTAACTTTTGCCGTTCAGATCGAGCACCGCATCCTGAGCCGAAATTGTACCGACGGGCTTTTCGGGATTGGTCGACGTCATGTTCATAACGATACGTCCTTTCAGCGATAGCGGGTCTTTGTAAAGTTTCAGTTTTTGCAGATTCAGCTCCTGAATAACGGTTTCGCCAACTACACTGGGAAACTCTCCTTTTAGACCCACCTGGGCATCCAGTTTCAGGTTCGCATTGGGGTCTTTCAGGGCTCCGGTAATGACCAGATTCCCATTGGCCAGCTTCCCTTCGGCATCCAGATTCTGATACGTATAACCGTTTAATTCGGCCGATTGAACAGCCAGATCGAAGCGAGTGGTAAGTGTATTGACATCAATCCCCTGCCCATCGACTGTAGCCCGGCCCGTAATTTTGCCAACCGTTCCTGTTTGCTTCAGCCATTTACCTGCATCGAAATCGGCCAGATTGAGTGTCCCTTTATAGGTTTGTCGTTTGCCCGAAACAAACCCCGCCAACCGCCCGTCGAAGTTGGCCGTACCCCATTCTGTAGCTAGTTTGGTATCTAAAATCAGGTCATTCAATTGTCCATTGATCTTGCCTGTCAGTTTGATTGAGGGTGGTAAGGCAATCGATGAGGGGATAGAACCTTTAGGAGCTAGTTTGTTAATGTCGGCTAAACTGGTAGTAGCTTCCTGAACCGTCATGGCAACGCCCAGATGATCGGGGTCGGTTACATTGGTCAGTCGACCACTTGCCCGGATACGGGTACCCGATAGCATCTGAAACTCCAATCGGGGCAGATTCAGCGAAGCCAGCGTTCCTACAGCCTGCGCATTGGCCCGGAACACGCCCCCCTTATTTCCGGCAAATGGTGGGGTATCGGCTAGGTCTGGAGCCAGTTGAAGCACATCATCGACTGAAAGGCGACTGTCGCGCAGGTTCACCTTCACGCTCACCCGTTTGGCAAACCTCGGGTTGGTTAACTGGCCGAGCGAGTCATAACGCAGCACCAGTTGATCGCGCAGAAGGGTGGTTGGTGTCTGGACGTAGAGTTTGGTAAGCGTGGTCGTCGTATCGGTGTAAAGCAGGTTGCCGTCGAGTTGTTGAAGGATAAATCCGCTCGTAGCCCGGAAGCGCCCGTTGCGAAGCTGACCACTGATGCGTTGCCCACGTTTTCCCAAGTCCTGATATACCAGAAAACGACCATCAATGCCCAGATTTCGTAAATCGAGGTGGCCATAATCCAGCCCCTGTTTTTGACGGGGAGCCGATTCGTCGTCGAACTGAATGCGGTTATTTGCAAACCGCACATTCGTCAGCTTCGCCTGCCAGCCGGGCGTAGACTCGCCGGGTGAAGATGAGGCTACGCCCGTTGAGGTGGACGATGCTGACGTAGCTGTCGGTTTTTTGGTTGGTTTGGTCAGCAATGCGGCAATATCCCCGTTGGTTAACTCCAGCGATCTGATGCCAATTTTCTGCCCTTCCAGATACAAATAATCCGACTCCATCGCGAGTCGTTCGGCAGCCCCCTTTGTAGCAAAATCGGCTGTTTCGACGCGGACATCCCATTTAGTATGGTTAAGTTGCCATTTCCCCAACGCCAGGTCGAGTGTATCGCCGGGTTTGCCTGGGGCGCTGGGTGGCGTCGGCAGACCTGCATACAATCGCGTGTACACATTCAATCCGTTGCCTGTGACGCTGGACAGGTGATACTTCGACTTGTCAACATCCGTTTCACTGAACGTTGCCCGTAAACTGTCGAGGTACGCATTTACATCGGCTCCGGCTACATCGTCTTTATATTTGATCCGTACATCCCGAAGCGCGATACCCGTCAGGTTGATCGCCATCGGCGTCGATACGGTGTCGGACGGCTCAGGTGCTGACCCCGTATCAAATGCGTTGAGAATATATTGGAAATTAAATGTTGTGTCGGGTAGTGTGCGGGTAATGTTCAGCCGTATACGTTCCAGTTCAATCTGATTGAGGGCCACCCGGTTATTGAGCAGTCCCCACATATCCAGATCGACCCGCATCCGGCCGCCATTCAAGAGGGTATCACCTTTGGGCGTTTGAAAAAATACATCTTCCAGTTCAATCCAGTCGGGAATTGAATAGCGGATATGCCCAATATGAAAAGGAGACTGAAGTTTTTTGGCCAGATACGAGTTTACCTGTTTCGTAACGAACTGCTGCCCCCAGGGGGTAGTGGCTACAAGCACCACAAACCCCACCAGCAACAGGATGAGGGCAAGTAAGCCGAGCAGAACACGAACAAGCAGTTTTGGCACAGGGAAAACGTTTTTTAGGCTGTTACAAACGAGAACAAACTATACCGCACATATGACGGCAATTGAAAATGGACCTGTCGAATTTCAGAAAACAGTCTTCTTTGGATAACGCGTATATAGGTCATTATGTTACTAGGAGATTTTAACGGCTTTTAAATGTCTATAATTTTCTTCTTAATGAACCATTTGTGTATCGTAATTTTCGATTTTGCCCAGATTGGTAAGGGTAGATCTGGTAAGTTGTATCGTACTGCATGAACTATGCCGAACCAATACGCGTCTTGGCCGGGGCTCATACGCATTCATCTGTACGCCGTATGGAGTGAATATGTTGCTTCTGTCATTGTTTTAGGCTGTGTACCAATGGTCCTTTGGGCAGGCCTTTTATCCGGTTTCTGCGTCTTTGTTAAACAAGATGTTGCAGACCCGGCTTACAGCGGGTAATTTTGAGCCGTACATCTGTTTACAGAATGAGCGACCTGTTTACTGCTGAAGCGATTGTCAGCCTGATAACCCTGACGTTTCTGGAAATCGTACTGGGTATCGACAATATCATTTTTATCTCCATTGCCGCCAATAAACTGGCCCGCAACGACCAGCCTAAAGCCCGAAACATCGGTCTGGGTCTGGCGATGGGTTTCCGGCTGGTGTTGCTGATGGGGATTTCGTTTGTGATTTCTCTGAGTAAACCCTTTACGCATGTCGATGCCGGTTGGTTCAAAGCTGCTTTTACGGGGCAAAGCCTGATCCTGTTTGGGGGTGGGTTGTTTCTGCTGTATAAAGCGACATCCGAGATTCACCATAAGCTGGAAGGGAGCGATCATGAGGAAACAACTGGTAGCACGAAAAGTAAAACAACGATTTCCAGCGTTGTGGCGCAGATTGCCGTTACCAACATCGTTTTTTCGATTGATTCCATCTTGACGGCTATCGGCCTGACCCAGAACGTGGCTGTTATGATGGTTGCTGTAGTGCTGTCGATTCTGATCATGATGTTTTTTGCCGGACCAGTAGGCCGGTTTGTAAACGATCACCCTACCATTCAGATGCTCGGTCTGGCCTTTCTGATCATGATTGGCTTCATGCTGTTGGCCGAGGGGGCTCACCTGTCGGAAGTGGTTATTTTCGATCAGGAGGTAGGCAGTGTGCCCAAAGGCTATCTGTATTTTGCCATTGCCTTCTCATTACTGGTTGAATTCCTGAATATCCGGCTGCGTAAAAATGAAAAGCCCGTTAAACTGCATCAGTATGATGGGCAGCCGGGTGAAGATGGAATTGTTTAAGTATAAAAAGCTTTGTCTCTTACCGACCAATTAAACGATATTCTACGTAGTCTCGGCGGCTTTGGGCCCGAGATATGGCTATCAGTTGCCGTGTGTGTACTGCTGGTGGTCGAGTTAGTATTGGTTCGGGCACTGGCGCTGTCAAACGCCCGACCGTATCTGGCTGGTTTGAGTGTATTGGTCGTAGGCGTGGCCGGAGCCTGGGCGAGTTGGCTACCTGCCAGAGGCTTCTTGTTCATGCACCTGCTGTTTGTCGATAACCAGGCCATTTTTATTCAGCAGGTAGTGGCACTAGCGGCATTGGCCGTAATCCTTTACGAAGTTGCCACGTCGCCGGATCGATTCGGGCGAGTGGTCAAACTGCCTTTGGAGTGGTATTCGATTCTGGTTGCTATGACCTTAGGCCTGTTTCTGATGGCCATGTCGGTCAATCTGCTGAGTGTCTACCTCAGTATCGAACTGGTTTCGATTTGTTCGTATCTGCTTACGGCACTTACAACCGATCGCAAAGCCTCGGAAGGGGGGATCAAGTATCTGTTGTTTGGTTCCATCAGTTCGGCAGTGATGCTTTATGGAATGTCGTTGCTCTATGGCATGACGGGTACGCTCGACCTGACCGCTGATGTATTTGGCGCCCAACTGGCTCAGCAGGAAATCCCCGTGGCCACGGTTGCCATATTGCTTACTCTGGCCGGTTTGTTGTTTAAACTGGCTGGTGTACCCTTTCATGTCTGGACTCCCGATGCCTACGAAGCCGCTCCGGTTCCAGTAGCTGCTTTTTTTTCGATCGCTCCCAAAGCGGCCGCTGCACTGGTCCTGATGCGAGTGGTCACCTCTTTGCCCATCGATTCCCCAACAGGGGGAGCTACAACGGCAGCTATACAAACGCCATTGGCTGTATTGGCGCTGGCGGGCATTCTGATCGGGAATCTGTCGGCATTGCGGCAAACAGATGCCAAGCGGTTATTGGCCTATTCGAGTATTGCCCATGCCGGATTTCTGCTGGTTGGGGTGGTGGCCATGAGCGAAGCGGGATTCAACGCTGTTTTGTTTTACATAGGTACTTACCTGTTCAGTACGCTGACCGCTTTTTTTCTGGTCGATTTGCTGGCCCGAAGCAATGGGAGTGATCTGACTATCCGAAATTTTGCGGGGCTGGGTTCACAGCAACCTCTGCTTTCAATTGCCCTTACCGTCGTGATGATCGCCTTAACGGGTTTGCCGCCGACAGTCGGATTTACAGCTAAACTGCTTTCGTTCTCAGCGCTTTACGATGCCTATCAACAAACGGGCGATGCCTGGCTACTAGCACTGTTTGGGTTAGGATTGCTCAATGCATTGATAGGACTAGCCTATTACCTTAAAATTCCATTTCTTCTGTTTTTCCGGCCCAGACCAACCGATACCGAACCCTATCCGAACGTGGCTTTGCCTAAACTGGCAGTTTGGGTGGCGGTTGGGATGGCCGTACCCGCCATCGGATTATTTCTTAAGCCAGACCTGATATCACGCTGGTTGACTAACTGGTAAATGGTCGTTCAGTAAGTCGTTAAGGGTTTCTATTCAGGGGTATTGTTTGTTTTCGTTTCTTTGCAGTCTCACAACCTGTTAGTTTATGAGTCCAGTTCTGGATATGACGCTTGATGAGTTGTTCGATCAGTTCGATAAATTGCGCGTATTGATTATTGGGGATGTTATGCTTGACTCCTATGTATGGGGCCATGTTGAGCGGATTTCACCTGAAGCGCCCGTTCCGATTGTTCGGTTCGACCGTCGTGAGTTGCGTTTGGGTGGGGCTGGAAATGTACTACTCAATGTACAGGCATTAGGCGCCGAAGCCATCATTTGCTCAGTAATCGGTACGGACACCTCGGGCGATCAGCTTGAAAAAGAACTCTGCGATCGGGGATTAAACTGTGATGGACTGATCCGTAGTGACGACCGCATCACAACCATCAAAGAGCGGATCATTGCCGGATCGCAGCAAGTGGTGCGTGTCGATACCGAAACGGATAAATACATCACGTCGGCTGAGCGGACAAAGCTGATTGACAAAGCCAAAAGTCTGATTCCGACCTGCCATGTCGTTATTTTTGAGGATTACGACAAAGGTGTTCTGAGTAAAGAGGCCATTGCTGAAATTACCGATTTTGCTAACGAACAGGGCGTACCGACGGTGGTTGATCCCAAGAAACGTAATTTCCTGTCGTATCAGAACACGACCCTGTTTAAGCCCAATCTGAAAGAACTACGCGAAGGCTTGAAAGTCGACTTCGATGTCGACGATCCGGCCGAGTTTCAGGCGGCTGTTGATCAACTGAAGCAGCAGTTGAACCTGAAGGGCGCATTGATTACACTTTCCGAGCGAGGGGTATTTATTGATTTCAACGGCGAGAAACAGAAGCTTCCAGCCCACATTCGCAAAATTGCCGATGTGTCGGGTGCGGGTGATACGGTGATTAGCATTGCCGCCTGCTGTGTTGCTCTAAAACAACCCCCACACATCATTGCCGGATTGTCGAACCTGGGTGGTGGCCTGGTTTGTGAATCGGTCGGCGTAGTGCCAATCGACAAAGCAAAACTGAAAGAAGAAGCAAAGGAGAATCTGTTAGGCTGATCGGAACGTTTGGCCTTTCGGCTTACTAGGAGGTTAGATTATATAACAGAAATTAGATATGCTAACTTATGAATCAGCCAAGGAGCTAGCTGAATCTTACCTTCAAAAGAAAACCGAAAGTCAAGTTGACTACGATCCTGTATACTTAGCGTACCTACAGCGGAATGACCCTACTTATGTGCAGAAGAAAGTAGCTCTTGTTTTGACTAATAGTCGAGAAGAATCATTTGGTTGGATATTTTTCTACAACTCTAAGGAGTTCGTAGAAACAGGAAATATAAGTTATGCGCTGGGTGGGAATTCGCCAATCATTATTAACAAACAGACCGGTGAACTATGGGTGACTGGTACAGCTCAACCCATAGAATTTTACATTGAGCGATACCGGGCAAAGATCGGATTAGCCTAACATAAATTGAGCTATAAAACTTGCCTGAGAAAATTACAAGCTATGCAATTTGACACAGCTTGTAATTTTCCTGTCGTTATCTGTTGAAATATTAAATGGCTCCTAGTTCTTTCACTGCATCGACAAAACAACGGGCTTTGTCGCGGTCGGTGTCAGGATAGATGCCGTGACCGAGATTGGCGATGTAATGCTGATGACCGAACCCGTCGAACATTCGCTTTACTTCGGCCCGAATCTGGGCAAAATCGGCATACAGCACACAAGGGTCCAGGTTGCCCTGCAAGACCCGGTCGGGAATCAATTGTCGCGACTCATGCGGGTCCATGTTCCAGTCCAGACCGACCACATCACAACTTAATTGACCAATTTCCTGCCGGGCAAAAAAGGCGCCTTTCGCAAAAACAGTGATGGGTACTTCGCGGTCCGGCGTTCCGGTGATCAGATCGCAGATTTGCTTGATATAGGGAAGCGAAAATGTCCGGTATTGTTCGGGTGAGAGAATACCTGCCCACGAGTCGAAAATCTGTATCAGATCGGCCCCTGCCCGGATTTGGGCCTGCAAATACGCAATGGTACTGTCGGTAATCTGCTGTAGCAGCGCGTGTGCAAAATCGGGGTCGGTATAGAGTAGCTTTTTAGCAACCGAGAAGGTTTTGGAGCCTTTGCCCTCGGTCATGTAACAGAAAATAGTGAACGGTGCGCCAGCAAATCCGATCAGCGGAACCCGCCCATTCAACTCCTTTTTGGTCAGCTTGATGGCATCCAGCACATAGCCCAGGTCACTTTCGGCATCGGCCACCCGTAGCCGTTTGAGATCGTCCATGGTGCGGACCGTTTCCGGAAAAACAGGACCACGACTTTCGATCATCTCGTAGGGGAGCCCCATCGCTTCGGGAATCACCAGAATGTCGGAGAAGATGATGGCCGCATCGACGTCAAACGCATCGACGGGCTGAATGGTCACTTCGGCCGCTAGTTCGGGAGTTTTGGCTAGGGTGATAAAGCTACCAGCCTGTTCGCGGACGGCACGATACTCCGGTAACACGCGCCCGGCCTGCCGCATCATCCAGACCGGAACCCGTTCGGTCAGTTCGCCCCGTGCGGTGCGGAGCAGCAGATCATTTTGTAAAGTCATGGTGCAAAAGTACGCTGGCAACGCGAAATTTCAGGCCACGAAGTCGGGTGTGTTCTCAAACCATTTTATAATTCGCCAATTTTGCCGAAAAAATCAGCTTTACATGCCCACACTTTTTATTGATGCCGAACGGTTGCGTGATCTCAACAGTGGTTTAGGGCAAGTTTGTTTGCATCTTGGTCAGGAGCTTGTGCGCCAATCGTCAGCCGGATGGAAGCTAACCTTTCTGGTATCCAAAGGGAAAGCCGGGATTTTCGGCGATTCCGTAACGTATATGGAAGCTTCCTGGATGCGTAAATTCTGGATTCCAGATTCGTATGACGTGTGGCATTGCCTGCATCAGGATTCGGCTTATCTGCCCAGTCGGGCCAAACTGATCCTGACGATTCACGACCTTAATTTTCTGGAACGACCTGATTATTCGGAGTCTACCAAAGCCCGTAAACGGGCGCGGTTACAAAAAAAAGTAAATCGGGCTGCGGCCCTAACCGCTATTTCCCAGTATACGGCATCCGTAGTTCGGGAACAGTTGTTGACTGATAAGCCGATACAGGTTATTTCGAATGGTGTAGCCGTTAAGCCTGCCGATACCCCAACCGAATTGCCAAAATTGGCCTGGACAGATTCGGTAATGGACTCGCCTTTCTTTTTGTTTGTTGGGGTGATCCATCCCAAAAAAAACGTCCATACGTTGCTGCCCATGCTGGAGGCCTTTCCTGATTATCGATTGATACTGGCTGGGCCTGATGGGCACCCCTATGCACAGCACATTCGTGAGCAAGCCGAAAAGTTGGGTATTGCCGACCGGCTATTGATGCCTGGCCCCGTCGATGAATCGACAAAGTTGTGGCTCTATGCACATTGTACGGCCTTTTTGTTCCCGTCTTTATCCGAAGGGTTTGGGCTGCCCGTAGCTGAGGCCATGACCTTCGGCAAGCCGGTATTTATTTCCCGGCTTACGAGCTTGCCCGAAGTGGGCGGCAAAGAAGCTTATTACTTCGAGAATTTCGATCCCGAAAGCATGGCCCAAACTCTGGACGAAGGTTTACGGGATTTCAACCAGAACCCACTCCGTCAGGAGCGGTTGCGCCGACGAGCAGCTATGTTTAGTTGGCCTAGCGTTGCCAATGAGTATTGGGAGTTATATAAAGGATTGGTCCAATAAGGTTTTAGTGAGTTGCGTATCTGGCGTACAACGACTCATACATCAGATTACCCGTACGCATATACAAACCAAATGTAGCTAGATAGAGAGAAATCAGGATTGGCTGACAAGGATACGGTACTATAGGTAGAATCCAATAATACCCTACGACTCCCGTAGCATATAGTATTGGGATTATGAAACCGTGTCGTTTTAGTAGATACAATGCTTCTGTAGGCGGATTGTGAATACCATACCTGAAAAGAGCTTTTAGATAGGGCCAGGCTATTGAGAGTACCAGAACAAGTTTTCCTAGGATAAAGCCTTGTGCCGCGCCGTTAAAGATCTTATCCCATGTTTCCCCTTCTAATGGATTGTACGTATACCAGAGAATGGACAAAACGAGTACGAACAGGTAAACAGGGACTGTCTGTCGCCATAGAAGCGGTTTTTGAAACTGTGCTGTCAATGTCTGTTGCCAACGTTGGTCGTAGTGGGCAAACGTCACCCGATTATATTTTCGCTCCATTTTCTGTAACCCTTTGCGACCGCCAAAAGCGTTCTGTACTTCGACTAAAGCAGTTTCAAACGTCATGCCCTGCGCCATGAATTCAGCGAGAGCGACGGTATAGTGATCAGTAAGTTCGAGAATCAATTCCTCATTGGTAAGCAGATTGATTTCCCGAAGATGATAGTCAAGGGCAGATTGTTGGGCAGCGGTGAGCATAGTGATTAAGCGAGTTTGTAATAGAACTTTTTATAGAATAGCTGAATAAAACTAAGGCTATAGAGCAGAGTCAGCAGGCAAATCAGTACCGATAGCATCGGGTAAGTCTGTAAAAAATCGCGAACAATTTGCGATCCGTTTTCAGAAAAACCGTTGGTTAGATGCAGACTGATCTGGAATAGGTTTATGGGAATCATACCCTGATTTTGGAAGTATTGCCAAACCAGTTTTCCAGTCGAAATACGTTGGTCTATACTTTTAAAATATCCCCAAACCAATAGCAATAATGGGACTAAGACCAGATAGAAAACGCTGGTAAGAACACGGTCGGGAGAAAATAAGGGGACCAGCACGAAAAGGAGTATACAGAGCAGGGTAGTGGATACTATATATGGCCAGCGAAAATAACTTTTCAGAATGGTCCTATGCTGAATACGCACCTGTCGGAGGATGCTTTTTTCATAATCCTTTTGAATGTGCTCAATCCCTATGCCACCACCTAGCTCGAACCAGGCCCATTTACTGGCTTCGTCAAACGACTGTCCGGCTACCATCTTCTGCTCGGTGAGTGTAGCGTAGTGGTCAACTAATTCGGCTAATAAATCGTCGTACTGGATAGAGGCCAGCCCAATCAGATCATGTCGCAAAGCAGTCAGTTGTTTGGTAGAAAGGGGCATGGTTACAAGCTAGGTTTTAGTTTCAGAACCAGGTTCAGGTTGTCCAGAAAGGCAGTTAGTTCAGCAATACGTCCGGCGGCTTCGGTATGGCCGGTTTTGGTGAGTGAGTAGTACTTCCGGGCGCGGCCATCCACAATCTGCGTTTCGGTGGTGAGTAACCCTTCGGCTTCGAGCTTATGCAGAGCCGGATACAAGGCTCCCTCGGTAATGGCCATTTCGCCAGCCGTTAGTTCCTTCACTTTCTGCGTAATTTCATACCCGTACATCTTGTCACGGTCTTCCAGTAGCCGCAGGATTATGACCGACAGACTACCTTTCAATAAAGAGGAGTTATTGGATGTGTTCATACCTCAAATATACAAAGATAATTTATATACCTCCAAATCTTATGTATAAGTCTGAACCGGGATTTAACGGATTTACAGATTAACAAGATTTTGTTTTAGACCAGAGAGGCCTTTTTTCAAAATCTGTTTAATCCCTAAATCAGATAAATTCCGCCGGGCCGACGTTTCGGTTATCTTTGCAGCACGAATGAAAACATATAGTCGATTACTTTCCTTTGCCAGGCCGCTGGGTCGCTTCCTGACGCCCTTTGTATTGACGTCGCTGATTGCCAGTGTGTTTGGTGTGCTCAATTTTACGTTGCTGATTCCCCTGCTGAGTATTCTGTTCGAGCAGGTCGATGCCAAAAAGATGCAGGCGTTTCTGAATCAGCCCGCTCCCTCCATCACCTCATCGCCAACCGAAGCGTTCAATTACTACTTTGCTCAGGTGTTTCAGGAATACGGCAAAATAGGCGCACTTCAGTTTGTGTGTGGCATTATTGTGTTGTCGGTACTGCTAAGCAATGTTTTTAAGTATTTGTCGGTCAGGCAGCTAGAATCGTTTAAGGCCCGAATGGTGGCCACACTACGTGAAACGGTTTTTAGCCGGACCATTCAATTGCATCTGGGCTTTTTCTCCAACGAACGGAAAGGGAATCTGATGTCGCGGATCACAACGGATGTGCAGGAGGTTGAAAATTCCATTGCCAATACGTTGTCGGCGGGGTCAAAAGAAGTGTTTTTGCTGTTGGGCTACATCATTGCTTTACTCAGCATTTCGGTGAAGCTGACGCTGTTTGCCATCATCGTTATTCCACTTTCGGGTGGTTTTATTGCCACGCTGGTTCGGCGAATGAAACGCGATGCCCAGGAGGGGCAGCAACGGCTAAGCAGCCTGGTAAGTTTGCTCGACGAAACCTTTGGCGGCATGCGGGTAGTGAAAGGGTTTGTGGCCGAAGGATTTATTCTCGATAAGTTTCGGCAGGAGAACGAAGGGTATCGGCAGGCAGTCCGGTCGCTGGCAAACCGCCGGGAGTTGGCGTCACCGTTTTCCGAAGTTATGGGCGTGGCCGTAGTGGCTGGTATTCTGCTCTATGGCGGATCGCTGGTGTTGAGTGGGCAATCGGACCTGACAGCCGCCCAGTTTATTGCGTATATCGCTATTTTTTCGCAGGTGACGCGCCCGGCCAAAGACATATCGAACGCCTTTAGTGGCTCACAGCGCGGGCTGGCTTCGGGTGAGCGGGTGCTGGAACTCATCGATACGCAGTCGGCAGTTCAGGATAAACCCGGCGCTGTTACGCTGGGTAAGTTCAGCGACCGGATTGCGGTGCAGTCGGTATCGTTTGCCTACAATGAGGATACGCCCGTGTTGCGCGACATTAGTTTTGAGCTAACCAAAGGCAAAACCATCGCGCTGGTCGGTTCGTCGGGTGGTGGGAAATCGACCATTGCCGATCTGATTCCCCGTTTTTATGACCCAACCTCAGGGCAAATTCGCATCGATGGAGTGGACTTGCGCGATTGTACGATGGCGTCGCTACGGGCTCAAATGGGCATTGTGACTCAGGAAAGTATTCTGTTCAATGACACGATTTTCAACAACATCGCTTTTGGTAGTAAAGCGACGGAGGCTGAGGTGATGGAAGCGGCCCGTATTGCCAATGCACATGAGTTCATTATGGCTCAACCCGACGGTTACCAGACCGTTATTGGCGACCGGGGCGGCAAGCTATCGGGTGGGCAGCGCCAGCGTATCAGCATTGCCCGCGCCATTCTGAAAAACCCGCCGATCCTGATTCTGGATGAAGCGACGTCGGCCCTCGATACCGAGTCGGAAAAACTAGTTCAGGAGGCCTTAACCCGTCTGATGACCAACCGGACTACGCTCGTCATTGCCCACCGACTGAGCACGATCCAGCATGCCGATGAAATTCTGGTTGTGAATCAGGGCCGTATCGTGGAGCGGGGCCGCCATGATGAGCTGCTATCGCTGGATGAAGGCTTTTACCGCAAACTGAGCACGATGCAGAGTGTATAAAGAGTTTTGTCAGGCCTCCCTGGGTAGCCTGACAAAATGCGAGACTGGACACATTCGCTATTTACTCACCACAATCCGCCACTCAGGACCGCTGAACACCTTATATTTCTCCGAAAAATTGCCCTGGTTTACAGCTATTGAGAAATTTAACAGGCTGTTGATGTAGGCCACATCGTCGCCAACAGGGGCTTCTCCAAAGGTATTGACGAACGTAACGGATTTGTCGTATAGCGGCTGATCGTTCTGGAAAATCTGCACACGTACCATAGAACCCGGCTTTAGGCCAAGCTGGTCGATCATGGATTTAGGAACATTACTCCACACATTCCCATACTGAATATCCAGTACCGGGATGGTTCCCTTTACAATGCCATTGGCTGATTCGGCTTTCTGATACGGCAATTGCACCACCTGGTTGGGCAGTTTGGGGCCTACCTGCTCGAAACGGATGGTATGTGAGGCCAATCGGGCGGCTGTATAGGCATACACATCGCGTCCGTGAAACGTGTACGACTGATTTGAATTCCTTAGTCGGTTGATGGCTTCGTCGATTTGCCGAATCTCGTTAATGCCCAGATGCTCGGCTACCAGGGTTAGGGTTCCGTTGTCCGGGGTTACGATATAATGGCCCGTGTTGGTCAATAGCACCACCGAATGCCGTTCAGTACCAACACCGGGGTCACAAACCGACACAAATACCGTTCCTTTGGGGTAATACGGAACCGTCTGATGCAGTCGATAGGCGGCTTCCCAGATATTGTAAGCCGGGATGTCGTGCGTGAGGTCGAACAGTTTAAGGGTAGGTGACACACCCATTGCTACGCCTTTCATAGCTGATACAGCCCCATCTTTCAAACCAAAATCAGACTGAAAAACGACGATTCCGTTTTGGGCAAAAGCAGACTTTGAGGTTACTAGCCAGCAAACGAGGAGAAAACGGTAAACGATACGCATAGTAGTAGGTAGTTACGGTTTAGAGGACTTGTGAATGATCTTTCGAAAACGTTAAGGACGTACGGATGTCCCGGCTTCGGAAAATTCGGCAGAACCATCTGCATAAGCGATCAGACCAATACCAACGATACTTACCAGGTCGGTGATCGTAAGCAGTAGGTGAATCCAGTTGAAATCGATCGGTAAAAGTGTCAGGAAATAGCCAAGTAAGTAAACTCCCCAAACTACAGGAACGGGCGTAGTAGCCAGTCGGAGCAACGGTCGATTCGCTTTTGTCACTCCAGCCACCTCGCTTTTGATTCGCTTTAACGTAAACAGGATGAATACGTAGTCAATCAGGGCAATCAGCCCCCAGATTAGTTTTGGAACAACCTGAATCTCATTGGCGAACGTAAGTTGCTGGTGACCGATGTAGCTGGCGATGACCATAAAAAAAGCGGACAGCAGCAGAGAGGCCAGGGAGCGTTTAATGGATTCAAGCCGGATATTGTTGATCAGAAGCGTATGGATCAGAAGCAATGGAGTGGTAATAAACCAGCCCATGTAACGATACTGACTGAGGGCATTGAACGATTCGCGTAGGAGCGTCTGGCGATCGTTTCCATCAGTAACGGTAGGTAACTCCGCCAGCACATCCCGATAATACGTTTGTAGCAGATAATAAATAAAGCCCAGTGCTAAGGTGCCTATAGCCAGCAGATTCGGCATCTGTCGGTAAGGTGGGCGTGTGGGGGAAAGCGACAGTTTGGTATACGAGAGCAGGATGAAAATGACATTGCTCAGAAACGAAATCATCGCTACAATCAGAACGAAATACGTTATCATGGGCAGGAGTCCAGCCGTGCCTGCCGTTGGAATAAATGAATTGGCTACGTCCATAAATACAAAAATGGGAGGCATGAATATACCTCCCATTTCTATATAGCTCGTAGAACAGGGTTTTTATTTTTGCATTCCCTTGATCTGTTCAATCTCTTTCTTCGATCTGTCGATCAATTGTTGCGCATACGTTCGTAGGGTTTCGTTTTTGCCATATTGCAAATAGGTAGTAGCCATATCGATGGCATCCTGACGCTGATCGGCCAGCAACGTAGCGAAGTTCTTGTCCAGGTTGCTGCTCAGTTTGTCGCTGGATCCTGTTTGCTGCAACTTCAGGCTCATAGCCTCAATGTTGCGGCTTTGCTGTTGCGTAAACGCCTGGCTCGGACGAGTCGGCTTTAACTGGCGCATGGTCCCATCGACCAGATTGATATCGGCTTCTGTAGCGGGCAGCAATGTTTTTGCCATTTTCAGCAGCGATGTGTCCTTACCGTTTTGAATTTCCTGTTTCAGCAGATCCTGAGCACCCTGGGCATGAATCTTGGCCTGAAAGGCATAATCGAAATCAGGGTCGCCTGTGGCTACCAGTTTCTTTATTTTTGTAACCGTCTGTTGTAAGGGGGTGAGCAAAGCGGTTTTGGCGGGGTCGCTCGCTGACTGGGTCGATGTAGCGGCACTTGTCGTGGCCTGAGCACAGGCGGCCAACGAAATGCCAGACAGAGAGAAAGCTAATCCCCAGACCACTAAATTGGATTGTAGCGTTTTCATGCTTTGTAAATGGTTTTTTACAGACAATATCAATCGCCTAAGTAAACGGATTATATACTAAAGACAAAAATGAAGCCAGAAGGTTTAATCGCTTTGATGATTGTCTGATTAGAAGGTATTTGCAATAATTTATTCCGCTAAGCTTTGAGACAGGAGGGAGGAAATTATTTTAACAGTGGTTGGGGCATTGAATATTTTTCGGAGAGCATTGATTAATTCTTCATCACTATTAATCTCAATAGACTCCTTATATGGATCATTTTCCTCTGGATACCAGTAAATAGACAAAGGGTAAAAGTTTATGATTTTATGAACGATGTAAAAGACTTCAAAGCGATAGTTATTCATTGCTGGAGCAACTACATAAAATTTATGTATTAAGTTGTTTTGATAGGTAGATGTGTCCACGTCTGCCGAAAGTACATTGTTCGTTTTAGCCATTAGATACCCTGCTTGTTCCTTTAAAATGGCTTTGGGGCTTTTGGTAGGTTCAATAGCAAAATCAGGCCAGAGGTTTTGCATTTCCATGATTCTTAAAATTTTAATCGGAAAAATAACGGCAAATGGTCGGAGAACGTCTTTTTATTGGGTACGTTTCTTCGAGTCAATAGTGAAGTTACGCCATCTGTCTGAATAATCTCTAAACTATCCTTTACAAAATTGTTTATCATGTCAGGGCGAATGAGTACCTGATCGAACACATTCCATTCGTAGCAAACGTGTTCGGCATGCTGATAATAATAGGTGCCTGAAACAGCTTTGTTTAAATCGCCAAATAAGCTCCATGTTGGGTTATAGAAGTACGGGTATTCGCGTTGCTGTACCATTCTTGATCCTTTTCTAGCCACTTCACTAGACATGGTGCCATGAAAACCATTCGCCTTAATCATTCCGATTTCAAATGGGTTCA
Source organism: Spirosoma panaciterrae DSM 21099 (assembly GCF_000374025.1). GTDB lineage: Bacteria > Bacteroidota > Bacteroidia > Cytophagales > Spirosomataceae > Spirosoma > Spirosoma panaciterrae. Next base: position 42,055 of record NZ_KB893172.1, read on the forward strand.
TGTTGAAATCGCCAATCACGATGTGGCGGTTAATCTGTAATCTGTTCTCCACTTTACTTAGTTGATCTGCTACCAACGATGCCGCTTCATTTTGACTTTCGGAATTGAAATTGCTCTTGTCAACCATATGGAGAGCAGTTAAAAGGAAATCTTCGCCGGTTGGCAGATTGATATGGCGTACAGTAAGCCGATCGCCTTCTTCAATCGGTACAATTGACGTGTAATGAAATTTGGTAAGAATAGTAATCTTCTTGCACTGCGATAAAGGATGATTAAGGAAATAGTAAGGACCTTTTACGTTCAGTGCCTGAAGGAGATGAATTTGACTAACTGGATTTTCAGCCAATATCAGAATATCAATATCACGACTATGAACAATATTGACAATCTGGGTCGTTAAATCTTTTTTGTGGACGTTCCAAAACAGAACATTAAGGAAAGACATACCATTTATATAGAAAAGCCCAGTACGTAGGTAGCTACATACTGGGCTCTAAAATAAAGAAACTTTGGTTACAACCGGATGATCTCTGCCCCGATGGCATTTAGCCGGGTATCTATGTTTTGGTAACCCCGGTCAATTTGCTCGATGCTGTCGATAATGCTGGTTCCTTTGGCCGACATAGCTGCAATCAGGAGCGCAACGCCCGCCCGAATATCGGGCGACGACATACGGATGCCTTTCAGGGGCATCTGCCGATTCAGGCCTACTACGGTAGCGCGGTGAGGATCACACAGAATAATCTGAGCACCCATGTCGATGAGTTTATCCACAAAGAAGAGCCGACTTTCGAACATTTTCTGGTGGATAAGCAGCGTTCCCTGTGCCTGAACGGCCGTTACCAGAACAATGCTTAGCAAATCGGGTGTGAACCCTGGCCAGGGGGCATCCGCAACGGTCATCATGCCGCCATCCAGAAACGTCTCGATCTGATAATGCTCCTGGGCCGGAATGTAAATATCATCGCCCCGGAATTCCATCTGGATACCCAGCCGCTTAAACTGATCAGGGATGATGCCCAACTCAGGAATCCGGCAGTTTTTGATTGTGATTTCCGACTGGGTCATGGCGGCCAGCCCGATAAACGAACCAATTTCGATCATGTCAGGCAACATCGTATGCTCAGTGCCTTTCAGTTCCGATACCCCTTCGATGGTGAGCAGGTTGGAGCCAACCCCCGAAATTTTAGCGCCCATCGAATTGAGCATTCGGCTAAGTTGCTGCAGATAGGGTTCACAGGCCGCGTTGTAGATGGTCGTGATCCCCTCGGCCATAACAGCCGCCATCAGTACATTGGCTGTACCCGTTACCGACGCTTCGTCCAGCAGCATATAGGTGCCGCGCAGGTTACTGGCATCGACCTGGTAGTAGCCGCCATCGTTGGCGTCGTAGTTGAACTGAGCACCTAGTTTCTCGAAGCCCAGAAAATGGGTGTCTAGTCGACGACGGCCGATTTTATCGCCACCGGGCCGGGGAATGCGTCCTTTTTTGAAACGAGCGAGCATGGGGCCCAGCAGCATAACCGAACCACGCAACGCGGCTGCTTTCCGCTTGTAGGTATCCGTTTCCAGATAGTCCAGATTGACATCGCTGGCCTGAAAGCGATACGAACTTTCACCAATTTTAGTAACCCAAACGCCTAAATCGCCCAGCAGGTCGATAAGCTGGTTGACATCGCGGATGTTTGGTATGTTATGAATCACAACAGGCTCCTTTGTGAGCAGTACGGCACAAAGGATCTGTAAGGCTTCGTTTTTTGCTCCTTGCGGAATTAGCTCGCCTTTGAGTCGGCGTCCACCTGTAATTTGAAAAGATGCCATTTAGGAAGGATGAAGATGAATGACGAATAATTGGCCTGCTTCCGCACGTTCATTCATCATTCATCATTTATAATTAAAAATTATCGTCGGCGCCGGTCGTTGTTTCGATTTGGACCGCCCGAGCCACTGTTTCGATTACCAAAATTCCGGTTGCCTCCATCGCGGTTTGGTCGACCCTGATTGGCTCCTTGCCCACTGTTTCGATTGCCAAAGTTCCGGTTGCCTCCATCGCGGTTTGGTCGACCCTGATTCGAGCCTCCATCACGGTTGCGATCGTTGCGATAATTGTTGTTGTTGCCAATCCGCTGGGGCTGATCGCCTGTACGCTCACGGGGGGTCGATTCAACCAGCCCTTCTTCCCGAATGAGCTTGATGTCGTCGTAAAGTTTTCCGTTCGAAATCTCAATCAGGCTTTGGTAGATGGTTTCGTCCTCAACCGATTCTTTATTCCAGGCCTGATAGAAAGTACGCATCAGGCGGGTCAGGTACGATACAAATGCTCTACGTTCTTCCTGGTCTTCCAGAGCAACGGCTTTCGCTACCAGTAAATCCACATTTCGGCCAAAATGTTTGAATTTCAGATGGTGCGTATTGTAGGGAACTCGTTGCGGCTTTTTACCCAGAGCTTCTTCCGAAGGAGGAGGGTAGGGGCTATCAACATCGAGGGTAAACCCCGACATAATATACAGGTCGTCCCACAGTTTGTTGTAGTAGTCCTGCCCATCTTTCATGTTGGGGTGAATCTGCCGCATTAACTCGATCAGGATATGTGCGTAGCGAGTGCGTTTCTCCCGATCTTCAATGTTGACCATGTTGTCAACCAGCTTTTGGATACTGCTGCCGTATTCTTTCAAAGGCGTTGCCTGGTTTATTTCAATAAGAGAACAAAAGTACGAAGAAAGGGCCAAGCGACAAGGGCAAAGGAAGTAGGGCATTGGGAATAAGCAGTTGGGAAAGGTTACCTTTGTGGTTTAGTTCTTTTCGGTACCCTTATGCCCTATACCTTTGCCCCTTTCCCAGCCCGTTACCGCACCGAAATCACCGATACCATTCGGCTGAGCGTACCCATTATTATTGCGCAGTTGGGAGTCGTATTGATGGGGGTGACTGACAATCTGTTTGTAGGGCGTTTGCTGGGCGCTGTTCCCTTAGGTGCTGCCGGACTGGCCAATTCGTTATCGTTCCTGATGTCGAGTATTGGGGTTGGTGGGTTAACGGTAGTGGCAGCTTTGGTATCGAAGTCGCACAATCAAAATGATCCGGCTGCCGTGAATCGGTTGTTTCGGGCAGGGCTTCGGGTGGGTCTTTTGTTGAGCGTTGTGCTAGGGAGCCTTTCAGCGTTGTTAGCCTTTAATTTTGATCTGTTTGGCCAAAGTGCTGAAGTCACCCGACTGGCCCGTGATTTTATGCTCATTCTGAGTGCATCGTTGGTTCCGTTGATGATTTTTGTTGGTGCTCGCCAATTATGCGACGGTTTGCGCTACCCACGGGTAGCCATGGCCATCACACTCTCTGCTCTTTTTCTGAATGCAATTTTTAATTATTTACTCATTAAAGGTCTTGGCCCTTTACCAGCCCTGGGGCTAATGGGTTCGGCCATTGCCACACTGCTTTCGCGGGTATTTATGGCTGGGGCCATGCTGATGTACATTTATCGTTCGGGACGTTTCAGGCCATTTCTACTCCCTCAATTCCGGGCGTTACCGACAAATGCTGAAGCCTGGGAAATTCTTCGACTCTGTATTCCAGGAGGCTTAACCTTCTTCTTTGAAGTGGCTACGTTTTCGCTGGCGGTAGTGATTGTGGGCTGGCTTGGTGAGGATCGACTAGCAGCCCACCAGATTGCCATCAATATGGCGTCGGTTACCTACATGATGGCCACGGGGATTTCGTCGGCAGCAGCCATACGGGTAAGTGCGTCGGTTGGGCGAGGGAGCCGGGAGGGCATCTGGCGGGCAGGGATAGCGGCTTTTATGCTATCGATTGGTTTTATGACGCTGATGGCCCTTGTCTTTTTAACCGCCAATGAATGGCTGGTTACCCTCTACATTCGCGACAATCCGGCTGTTATGCAGATAGCGGCTTCGCTGGTCATCATTGCGGGCGTCTTTCAGCTCTCCGACGGAGTCCAGGTGGTAGCATTGGGGAGCCTGCGTGGTTTGTCGGATGTAAATATTCCGACGCTGATTACCTTATTTTCATACTGGATTGTGGCCCTGCCTTTAAGCTATGTTTTAGCCTTTCCTATGGGCATGGACGCAATTGGGGTCTGGATTGGTTTACTGGCAGGGCTGACCATAGCCGCAGTACTGCTTACCTGGCGGTTTTTTCGTAGGGTAAAACGAATCGATTTGTCAACTACCAGTACTTCCCTGACGGTGTAGTTTTGGGGTCAGCGCATACGTTCCAGCAGTTCGGAGCGGGTTGGTCGATTGGCACTTAGGTCATAAGCAATCCCCTGTCGGTCGAGAGCGTCCATAAACGACGTATAGCTTTCCTTTTCCACGGTGAAAATATACCAGTTTTCATAAGGTTCGTTGAACGTTTCAACTTCGGTAAGCGACGCCTGTCTTTGCAGGTGCTGGTATTGCGCTGTTTCTAAGTCTGCCTGTTTAATAAGAAAGTACCACACAGTTTGTTACGCGGATTTCTACCCGCAAGTAGAGAGGTTTATAAACGGAAATCGCGGGTTACCACGGCAACGGCAGGCCCCGCGTTAAAACTGAAAAGCCTGCATCTCGGTTCGAAATGCAGGCTTTTCAGAAGTATAAACAAAGCAGCTACTAACTTCTTTTATTTATTCACGGCCAGATTTGACGCTAGAATATAATCGGCCAGTACAAGCCCTGCCTCATTGAGATACAGGTCTTTTTTCTTCTTAGCTGCCGATGCGGTTGAGGGCGTGCCGGTTTCATCGGTTGTGGCCGACATTTGCGAAACTTTGTTAGCGGCTGCACGTTTGCGTTCAGCTTCTTCACGCTCTTTCCGGCGTTTCGACTCTTGCAGCGATACTACCGTATTTTCTTTCGCTTTTTTGAAGTCGGCCAGATCCTGCGCCAGCTTTTTCAGTTCAGGGTCCGATTTCAGTCGTTGCTCAAAACGGTCGCGGAGACGGCTAAGAACTTTATCATCCAGATCGTTCGACTGCTCATAACGAGTTGAGTTGATATGATCCCAGGGGAGCGCGCTTGGCTGTGAGCTTTCACCATATTCTTCGGCCGAGAAAGCAGAGGGCAGTTCCACATCGGGTGTTACTCCTTTGTGTTGCGTACTACTGCCATTGATTCGGTAGAATTTCTGGATCGTCATTTTCACCTGACCTACTTTCTCCGGCTCTTTCGGAAGCCACTGGTTCAGATCGATCAGTGTTTGCACGGTGCCTTTACCAAACGTTTGGCCGCCCACTATGATGCCGCGTTTGTAGTCCTGGATGGCGGCCGCGAAAATTTCCGAAGCCGACGCGCTGAAGCGGTTTACCAAAACCGCCAGTGGACCATTGTAAACCGTTGTACCACCGTCTTTATCGGCATATACTTCGGTTTCGCCCGATGATTCTTTCACCTGTACCACGGGGCCTTTGGGAATAAAAATGCCCGTCAGGTCAATGGCTTCGGTTAGCGAACCACCACCGTTATCGCGCAGATCAATAACAATGCCATCTACTTTTTCACCTTTCAACTCTTCGACAAACTTTTTCACATCGCTCGTCGTGCTGCTGAAACCTTCTTCGCGCTTGCGGGCACCTTCAAAATCGCGATAGAACATCGGGATATTAATGACTCCGATTTTGAACGGTTTGCCATTGTCGGTCACCTCAATGATTTCTTTCTTGGCACGCTGTTCTTCCAGTTTGATCTTTTCCCGCACCAGCCGAATTTCTTTGGGTGGAGCACCGGCAATGGCATCGGGCGATACAATCTGAATACGAACTACCGTACCTTTAGGGCCTTTGATTAGCTTGACAACTTCATCGACCTGCCAGTTCATGGTGTTGACCATAGCCCCATTATCGCCCTGGGCAACCCCTGCAATCTTGTCATTGACTTTGATCAAATTGCTTTTGAAGGCAGGGCCTCCGGGCAATACCTGCGTGATTTTGATGTATTCACCATCTTCCTGCAACATTGCGCCTATTCCTTCCAGCGACTGGCTCATCTCCTGATTGAACCGATCCGCATTCGTTGGCGAGAAATAGTTCGTGTGTGGGTCGAGTGCTTCGGCAAATGAGTTCATATAAATCTGGAACACATCGGCGCTTTTGATGCGGTTGTAGGCTTTGTCCAGGTTGGTATAACGCTGGTTCATAGTAGCTACCACGGCGCTATCTTTCCGATTGCCAAGGCGGAGTTCCAGTTCCTGGTTTTTCAGGATTTTACGCCACAGATCATTCTGTTCTTCAACCGTTTTGGGCCATGGCGCTTTCTCCCGATCGGTGTTGAAAGATTCATCTTCCGTAAAGGTGAAGGGCTTTTTGAGCTGTTCTTTTACGAAATCACTACGTTCTTTGAAGCGCTTCCGGAAAACGTTATACAGGTCATATGCGGCCGTCAGATCGCCGTTGATCAGCGCATCATCGATTTGATAGCGGTATTTTTCGAAAGAGGCTACATCCGACGCCAGTAGATACGTTTTGTTACCGTCGAGTTCTTTGAGATAATTATCCCACACAACTGACGAAAGCGAATCGTTGAGCCGCACCTTCCGATAGTGGTAGGTGGTCAGCAATTTAGCTACGAGTTGTTCGACCCGCTCCTGGGAAACAGTCGGTTTTAAATCATCGATTGTAGACGATTGGGACGAAGTCTGTAAGGACGAAGCGTCACCGACAGCACCATTTGAGGGCAAATCCGGCTGAAAACTCAGCATCAGCACGGGCATAAGAGTCACCAGATACTTCTTCATCTATTATTCCCCAGGTTAATGGCAAACGAATGAAAGAGCGAAACCGGGTCGCCGGAGCGAAAACTATCTGGTTCCAATTCGCTCTTTCATTCGTTCACGCTTTGGTTATTGTTTTACAATATCAAGTAACTCAACATCGAATACTAATGTTGAGCCTGGTTTAATATCGGCACCGGCACCCCGATCGCCATAGGCTAGATCGGAGGGGATATAAAGCTTCCATTTGGAGCCGACCGGCATCAACTGGAGGGCTTCGGTCCAGCCTCGGATCACTTCGCCCACACCGAACTCGGCAGGTTGGCCGCGCTTGATCGAACTGTCGAACTCTGTACCATCCAGCAATCGGCCTGCATAATGCACTTTTACCCGATCAGTTGCGGTTGGTTTAGGGCCAGTACCTTCCTTTTCGATGGAATACTGCAAACCGCTGGCCGTAGTAACTACACCTGATTTGGTTTTATTCTCGGCCAGGAATGCTTCGCCAATTTTTTTGTTTTCTGCCGACGCTTTCATGGCTTCGGCATTTTTGGCTACCATCTGCTTCTGGTAGTAATTCTGAATAACCTGCTGAACCTGATCCATCGACAGGCTCATTGTTCCGCCTTTCAGTGCGTCATCAAGACCCTGCGCAATCAGGGCCGAATTCACATCTTTGGGGCCTTGCTGTTTGATATTTTGAGCAATACTGACGCCAATACTATAGCTAAGAGAATCTCGTTCGGAAGCTAAGTTGCCTTTTGCAGGCTTGGAAGCAACGGCCGTTTTAGGAGCCGAAGCTGGTTTTTTTACGGCAGGTTTTTTGACTTGGGCGGTGGCAGAACCAGCAATTACGAATGCCGATACAGTACCGGCCAGCATCCATTGATTAAACTTCATGCGAAAATGAAACGGGTGTATTTGAACTGAGAGTTAATACTACTGAAACGTGAATGAATAGGATAAAAGTTTAACGATAAGCAGGTTCGGCTAAAAAATGTTGATGGAGGGGCGATCGAAACCTGCCTAATCCTTTCTCTGATCAGGCAAATAAAAGTAGTTGAAAATTTGGCAGAAATCAATTTTAGCCCCTTAAAGTACCGTTAATTTGGATGAACGGTCGTTCGGAGCCAGCCAATGGCACGCACTTTTGCTGCCGAATATCGGAAAAGTCTAAGATTCAGACGTTATTTCTTCAATTCATCGTATTTTTATTAAATTTTAATCGTACCTTTGCGGCCGAAAAAATAAACTAAATTTCCCTCTGACATATATGGAATCCGTAAGACCCGACGAGATATCAGCGATCCTCCGCCGTCAACTGGCCGGAACACAATCTGAAGCTGAACTCGAAGAAGTCGGTACGGTGCTGCAAATCGGCGACGGCGTAGCGCGTATCTACGGCCTCTCGAAGGTGCAGGCCGGTGAATTGCTGTCGTTCGAGAATGGGCTTCAGGCCATGGCTCTGAACCTTGAAGAAGATAACGTTGGAGCCGTGTTGCTCGGCGATTATTCGGAAATCAAAGAAGGTGATACCGTTAAGCGTACCAACCAGATCGCCTACGTAAATGTAGGGGATGGTATTCTTGGCCGTGTTGTCAACACACTTGGTCTGCCAATCGATGGTATGGGCCCTATTCAGGGTGAGTTGTTCCCCATGCCCATGGAGCGCAAAGCACCAGGTGTAATTTTCCGTCAGCCAGTAAACGAACCTCTCCAAACGGGTATCAAAGCTATCGATGCCATGATCCCCATCGGTCGTGGTCAGCGTGAATTAATCATCGGTGACCGTCAGACGGGGAAAACGGCTGTAGCCATCGATACCATCATCAACCAGAAAGAATTTTACGACAAAGGGCAGCCCGTATACTGTATCTACGTAGCCTGTGGTCAGAAAGCCTCGACCGTTAAGCAGGTAGAAGCTACTCTACGGAAAGCCGGTGCTATGGACTACACGGTTATCGTGTCGGCCAACGCATCTGACCCTTCGCCGATGCAGTTCTTTGCTCCATTCACAGGGGCCGCTATTGGTGAGTTCTTCCGCGATACGGGCCGTCCGGCTCTGGTGGTATACGACGATCTGTCGAAGCAGGCAGTTGCTTACCGCGAGGTGTCGCTGCTGCTGCGTCGCCCACCAGGACGGGAAGCGTATCCGGGCGATGTATTCTACCTGCACAGCCGTTTGCTGGAGCGGGCTGCTAAAATCAACGCTAACGACGAAATCGCCAAAAACATGAACGACCTGCCACCGTCTCTGAAAGACAAGGTGAAAGGCGGTGGTTCGCTGACGGCGTTGCCAATTATTGAAACACAGGCCGGTGACGTTTCGGCCTATATTCCAACCAACGTAATTTCGATTACCGACGGTCAGATCTTCCTGGAGTCGAACCTGTTTAACTCAGGTATCCGCCCAGCCATCAACGTAGGTATTTCGGTATCGCGGGTAGGAGGTAACGCCCAGATCAAGTCGATGAAGAAAGTGGCTGGTACACTGAAACTCGATCAGGCACAGTTCCGTGAGCTGGAAGCGTTTGCCAAGTTTGGTTCTGACCTTGATGCGTCGACCAAACTGACCATCGAACGGGGCCGTCGGAATCAGGAAATGTTGAAGCAGGCACAGTACTCGCCCGTTCCGGTTGAGCAGCAGGTAGCCATCATCTATGCGTCGACTAACGGCTTACTTGACAAAGTTCCGGTCAGCAAGGTAAAAGCGTTCGAGAGTGAGTTTGGCATGGTATTGAGCGCTCAGTATCCGAAGGTGCTGGACGAGCTGCGTGCTGGTAAACTGACCGATGAAGGCACCGCCACATTGAAGAAAGTAGCCGCTGACCTGTCAGCAAATTATTAATTTTTTAAGGAGTTAGGAGCGAGGAGTTAGGAGTGAGAAGAGCTGATGCATTCGGCTACTTTTCTCCTCACTGCTCGCTCCTAACTACTAACTCCTTAAAGGAATGGCCTCACTAAAAGAAGTACGCGCCCGGATTGCTTCGATCAACTCGACTCAGCAGATCACCAAAGCCATGAAAATGGTGTCGGCTGCCAAACTGCGTCGGGCGCAGGATAATATAACGCAATTGCGGCCCTACGCCCAGAAACTGAGTCAGATGCTCGGAACGGTGTCGGCAGGGGCGGAAACGGCTTCCGAAAGTCCCTATAAGCAAACACGGGCCATTGGGCGTGTCCTGATTATCCTGGTCACCTCCGATCGGGGTTTGTGTGGTGCGTTCAATACCAATGCCGTTAAAGCTGCTTTGGCGTTGATCGACGAGAAATATGCGTCGCAGGCTCGCTCAGGTAGTGTTGAAATTATGGCTATTGGAAAGAAAGGTGCAGAAGCCTTTCAGCGCCGTGGCTTTAAGGTCAATACCCATCACGTCGATATCTTTGGGTCACTCAATTTTAATACCGTTCGGGCGGCTGCCGAAGAAGCCATGGAAGGCTTTGCCAATGGTCGTTACGACGTGGTTGAGGTTGTCTATAACGAGTTTCGGAATGCCGCTTTACAAATCGTTCGGACCGAGCAGATGCTGCCTATCGTAGCGGCCGAGTCGCCTGCGGGTAATGCTAGTTCAATCAATTATCTGTTCGAACCTTCAGAAGAGCAGATTGTGACCGAACTGATTCCGAAAACGATCAAGATTCAACTCTATAAAGCGGTTCTGGATTCGAATGCGGCTGAGCATGGTGCCCGGATGACCGCTATGGATAAAGCAACCGAAAATGCTGGTGAACTGTTGAAAGAACTTCGACTGGTATACAACCGAACCCGGCAGGCTGCGATTACCACAGAAATCCTCGAGATTGTGGGTGGTGCTGAAGCATTGGCCAACGGTTGATAACCGACTTGCCGTTAAAAAAATAAAGCCGCTTCTGGATAGGGAAGCGGCTTTATTTTTTCGTAACTTTTACTAACCCATTGCAACGCTTTGCGGCTGGATTGCGTCCTAGGAAAAAGAAGTCGAAGCACTGGGCCAAGTCAGAAAGTACTTATTGACCGGGCCAGGTTAAAGGGTTGTTAAAAATACTTAAAGGTAGAGTATGTTTATTGATTATCAGCCTTTTAGTGGTCGGTTTGCTTCTAAATATTTAACCCGGAATCGAAACGCATGAAGCACTTTTGTTGTTATTAAGTTGTCATATACGAATGACTATTTCCCCAACGTTAATTAAGCGGTTTAAGGACCATTTAACGACTCAAAATACATGAAACTCAAAGGCATAATAACTAGTTTGTTCGTCGTCGGTACGCTGGCGTCCTGTGCGCCTGCTATTACCGTAAAATACGACTACGACCCTAAAGTGAATGTTCGTCAGTTTACGACCTACCGGATCGAGGCTGATCGGCAACGGAATGCAGACCCAATTGTGGGGAGCAATCTGAACCAGCGTCGGATTGCTGATGCGCTCGACCAGTCGCTCAAATCGCGTGGCTACAAACCTGTGACCCAAGGAGAAGCGGATCTGGTGGTTCGGTTCTTTATGGATTCGAAAGATCGTCAGCAAATCCAGTCGAATAACATGTACTCACCGTATTCTTGGTGGTATGGTGGTATGGGCAACAACGTGTATTCGCGGCAGTATGAAGAAAACCGTGTGGTAATCAACGTACTCGATGCGCGTACAAACGACATCATCTGGCAAGGCTGGGCAACTGGTCAGCTTAACACCCGGAACAAAGAACGTGATCGTGATCAGGCTTTCCGCGAAACGGTTGCCAGCATCATGAAAAACTTCCCTGAAAGTGCCGGGCAGGATTATGGTGCGGCCCGTTAAGGGAATAACAAAGCAGTAAAATAAAAACCTGCTCTCTACGGAGGGCAGGTTTTTTTATGGCCATAGCTTTTTGTTATTTTGCGCCTTTCGATTTCAGGTTATGTCCACCGTAAGCCGAGGGGTTATTTATTCGCTCGTAGCCGTTGTCATTGTGCTTCTGTTAGGCATTATGGCGTTGCTTGGTGTGGCGTACAATCGGCATCAACGACTGGAAGATGCTACTATCGATCTTCAGCGAAATCTGACCCAACAGGAGAACAAGATAACCGAATTGCAGGAGCGCCTACAGGATTGTGATACCGCCAAAGCAACGGCACCAATCGATACATCCTGGAATACCCCGCCCACCAGTACCCCAGCAAAAGATATTTCGCAATCCTCGCCACCCAAGTGGTAATTCTGTCGCATAAAAAAAGGCATCCATACCAGATGCCTTTCTACGTTCTCATAGGTTGGTTATTCGTCAAATACGTTGCCATCGTAGGTTACGCTGGCGAGTTTTTTATCGAGGTAATAAATCTGGTCGGCTGGAATCTGGTCGATCAGTTCGAGACAGCGACGGGCAATGTACTCCTCTTCCATTTGTTCTTTCACATACCACTTCAGAAGTTCTTCGGTGGCATAATCACTTTCGCGACGGCAGATACCAATAATTCGATTGATCGAGTCCGTTACCGAAACCTCCTGCTCCAAAGCGCCTTCGAATACAGACCTAAGTGAATCAAACTCCTGGGCAACCGCCGGAACCTCGGGCGAGTAGGCTGTAGCACCCTGATCGCAAAGGTAATGGAAAAGCTTCATGGCATGGTGGCGCTCCTCGTCCGACTGCTTGTAAAAGAAGCCTGCGCAATGGTCTAGTCCATTGCGGTCGCACCAGCCTGCCATCGCCAGATATTTCGACGAGGATACCATTTCCATCTGTATTTGCTGGTTCAGTGCCAGCTCCACGCTCTCTTTGATTGCGGTGCGAAGTCTTGCTAAGTCTTTCATAATTAAATGGCTGTTGCCGGTGAGATCTTTTCCCAAAAGAACAAAAAAAACCGGCTCATGTTATAAAGCCGGTTGACGATCAGAAAATTTAGACGGAATCTATTTATGCGGGTTCGGGCAGGGTACAACCACACTCCCGTAGCATGGAGTTCAGGTCCAGCATGAGTTTGGCCCCATTGAGTAGTTCACGTAAATGAACAATCTCACAGAGCGTTAGCACATAACAGCGTTCTGAACGAGGGAGCGTCAGAATCTCCACATCATCGGAAGCAGCCGTACTAAGTGCCATCTGCCGGATATCGACGGTTTCGACCATACGGCGGAACTGAGCAAAGTCGCGGGCTGAAAACTGCGTGCGGGTATTCCAGAATTCCAGAATCAGGCGATAACTCGCATCACATTGATAAACTACACCTTTGTCGGTTCGGAAAACTTCCTGATAGGTTGCCGGTACGTTACTGGTCATGGGTACGCAAATGAATGCACAAAGATAAGCCGTAACTCTTAATTTAGAGTGTTTCTAAACAATATTTTTGTCGTTGTCAACGAACCGTCGAATTGATGGGTGGAGCAGAACTGACTGTTAAGGGTAGCCAGCCTGTCAGGCCCTCGGTACTTCGTACCAATTGAAAGGTAGTTGTTTGAGCCAGCACGTCGACAGCGGCACCTGTAGGTAAGGTGTCGATGATACCTGCCTGCTGGTCAGCCGCGTCCAGTAAAGCCCCTGGTGCCGATAAGGTTAAACGTCGAAGCGATTTTTTAGGGGTTTCTGTAGTACTATTGAGCACATAGCCGGTCAAACCATCGGGGGTTTCGATGCGTAGCCAGGTTTCTGTTCCACCCAGAATGGTCAAAGCCGAGAGTTTAGGCAACTCACGCACGATGGGCGAATCACTACTGGGCGACAGGCGGACCAGCGACTTCGCGGCCGAGGTCCGAACCGAATCTCCCAAACGGGAGCTTGACAAAAGCGTCTGTTTGGCCGGGCCACGTCCAAGCCGAACGAAAGGAAGTGGGTCGGTGGCGCCATCCATCAGGCCATAAATGCCGAAATGCAGATGCGGCCCCGTAGTGCGCGCATTACCAGTATTGCCGACAAAGCCGATCGTATCACCGATCGAGACGCGTTGGCCGTTGGTTACATTCCAGCGATCGAGGTGGGCATAATAAAGCCGGATGTCTCGCTCATGGTCGGTCAAAAAAGCGACATTACCCCCCAGCGAATTAGTCCCGACCCCTGTGATGATGCCATTGACCGAAGCTACGGCCGGGGTTCCTTTTGGCGCAAAAATATCGAGACCCTCATGCCGACGGCGACCTCCATCACGGGCTGCGCCAAAATAACTGCTGATCTGACGACTATCGCGCCCTTTTACGGGAAATGCTAAAGCGGGCTCACGCGTGATCGAAATCGTGTAGCTTGCGTTGCGGAGCAGTTCGGGCTGGATACGGATCAGATACGTCTGATTTTTTCGAGGCTCCCAGGTCAGCACGTTCGTATCGGCTTTGGATGCCGCAGTCAGCGACGCCCGGTTTCGATCGTCGAGCGCAAATACGTCGATAAAAATCTGCGTGGTTTTTTGCCCCTGCGTTTCTACCTGAACCAGAAAACGATCCCCTCGCTGCCCATCAAGTCGATACCCAACAGCAAATGCTCTGTTGGCTGAGAAGTACCCACTTTCGCGGTATGGAACCGTGATCTTCAGCGAGTCGTGAAGGGCTCGGTCAGCGGCAGCCAGCCAATCAGTACCCAGCGCGGTCTGATCCAGTTTCGCTTCTTTGAGCGATTGACTGTAGTGATCATGGGGTGAGGCAGAACGAAACAAATTGGCGGCCGGCCCAACACCCGTGCAGGCACTGAGCCAACCCATAATGACTCCTGCTAAAAGGATATACGAATAATACCTAATTACCATAGTTATACTATAGTATTAAACGACTTTGTTTCGATGATATTTCAATTGCGATAAATAGACAACCATTACCAAGCCGACCAGAATACTCAAAAAGGGTAGTAGGAAGGATACAACTGCGGCAAAGGTATAGGTGATCACACTAACCAGATGGCTGGTCCGGATAGACTGAATACGCACATCACCAGCAGGGCGCTTGAGAAGCCGGTAGTTGGCAGTAGCGTAGTTCCACATCACGAACAGAACTCCGGAAATACCCGCAAACAGAAACATGTAGAGGGCTGCCGAAAGCGAATGCGCCGGAGTATTGATGTAATCGGCCAGCAATGAGGTCGTAAAAGGAATAATACTGACCAGGAGCAACAACAACCCGTTGTAAAACATAAACCGGACATCGCTACGCTGAATGACATTGTACATCCGGTGGTGATTTAGCCAGATGATAAATATGGTTGTGAAACTAATAAAATAGGCGATGTAATTGGGCCATTGGTGAAACAAGGCCAGCGCCAGCGACTGATTAGAGGTTGCTGCCCGGAGGCTGGGTGTTTTTAATTGAAAGGTAAGCAGGGTAATGTCAATAGCGAAAACCCCATCGCTGAAGGTTTCCATACGTAGGGTTTCACTTTCTTGAAAATCTGCCATTTGCCGTTAGGTCATCATTGATAAACAAACGGTTCGATGAGCGAATAAGTTATGAAATCAGCCTGACGTATACGAACGCGGGTGGAAACACGCACGAATAGCTAAACTCGCGGGGCCCCACCCGGTTTCTATCGTGGCCTACAAGGGAACACTTTACCCGTAGCCGTGAATGGCCTGCCAGTCGTTTTATACTATTGGAAGCTCACGTGTTTTTCGGGATAAACAGCCGCGACGACCTGTTGCAGTTCGCTGGCGGAAAGCGTTGTTCGGGCGACGTTTAGAAGGTTTTCCAGAACAAAAGGCGGAGCGGATGCCTGCACTTCTCTGAAAAAGGCCGTTCGTTCGCCGGGGTGCAGGGATGGAATCATGTAGCGGTACGATAATGCGGCATCGGCTGGCGACATACTGGCAATGATTTGTCGGGTAATTCCCTGGATTTCTTCGTCCGTACAAAGGGCGTAGGTTTGGGCGGTGGTGTCGGTTTCTTCTTCGTCCATGTGCATCAGGTAAACCGATACGAACCGATTCAGCGCCAGGTAAAAATCGTAGCCAAGGCCATGCCGGACGGATAAAGAACTGGCCTGAACAACACTCAGCCGATTTTCAAGATCAGCGATGAGCTGGTCGATTTTTTCATGTTCGGCATGGTCGTGAGCCGATGCTCCAGGGCATTTGGCTTCAATAAGGGGCAGACTGTACGCTTCTTCTTTGTGGGCATGCATATGCAGAAAGTGAACCAACTCATTCAACTGGGTTTTTAAGGCTTCCAGTTCATGATCAATTGTGAAATCGGTGCGTCCTGCTAAATAAGTGGTATCGAACAGGGTTTTGCGTAAGGCTTTATGCACCTTGCGGAAGGTGTCAGGGCGTTCTAGGGTGTTCATAGCTAGTTGTTGGTTAACAGGGCAAAACTAGCTATGAAGAGACACCTTGACGAGTTAAATACCGGGCAGTTGCGAAAGAAGGCGGTTGAACTGCAAAAAGAGGCAGGTGAAGTGTAAATCAGGCAATTGATCGAACACAGATTGTTATGATTTTTAAGATCTGTGTAAATCATAACAATCTGTGTTCGATAATCGAATTATCCCCGTTTTGTCAGGAAATAGACCGGGATGCCCAACCCGGCAATCAGGAGACCCATGCCAGTATTGAATGTTTTGGTATACAGGAGAATGACACAAATGGCCAGGGCGGCAATAATATACAGAGCGGGTACAATGGGGTAGCCAAACGCCCGATATGGCCGCTCGGTAGTGGGTTCGGTGCGACGGAGCCGGAAGAGTCCGGCAATGGTCACCATATAGAATACCAGTGAAGCAAAGGTGCAGTAGTCCAGGAGGTCGCCGTACTTACCCGACAGGCAGAGAACGGATGCCCAGATACATTGCACCCACAGAGCACGACCGGGTACAGCATGCTGGTTCAGGTGCGATGCCTGCTTCAGGAACAGCCCATCCTTTGCCATGGCGTAGTAGAGTCGTGCTCCAGCCAGTATTAGCCCGTTGTTGCAGCCAAAAGTCGAAACCATAATCAAGACGGCCATTATGGCCACGGCTACGTTGCCGAAAATGGTTTCAACAGCGGCTGTGGCAACCCGGTCGGCATCGGCAAACTGAATGCCACGGCTGATAATGTCAGTGCCCGTAGGGGATCCTTTCAGGGGAAGGAGCGAGAGGTACGACACATTGGCCAGAAAGTAAATCGTCGTTACGATCAGCGTGCCGAAAAACAGGGCGAGAGGAATATTCCGACGTGGATTTTTAATTTCTCCCGCAATGAACGTTACGTTGTTCCAGGCATCGGCCGAAAACAACGACCCGATCATCGATGTACCAAAAGCCAGAATCAACGCCATACCGGCCAACGGAATTACCTCGCCCGTGGCCGATGTCGTGCTGGCTTCCCAGGCATTGTTCAGGTTGGTCGACAATAAACCGCTGCTCAACCCAAGGGTAATCCCAATCACGATCAGTCCCAACAGGGCAATGAGTTTAGCGGATGTAAATACGTTTTGAATAAACTTGCCACTCTGTACACCCCGGCTGTTTAACCAGGTAAGAAAGACCAGACTTGAAATGGCAAACAACGACCCGAGCGTCACTTTTATAGGCCCGAGCGCCAGCAAGACGTTATCGGGTCCTAAGGCTGGAATAAACACGGCGGTATATTTGGTGAAGGCGACCGCTACAGCCGCAATGGTTCCGGTCTGGATAACCATAAAGACCGTCCAGCCGTATACGAAGCCCGTCAAAGGGCCGAAAGCACGTTGAATATAGATGTATTGTCCACCCGCCTTGGGCATCATACCCGCCAGCTCGCCATAGCTTAGAGCAGCCGCTACCGTCAATACGCCCGTCAGCACCCAAAGCATGAGCAACCAACCCGATGACCCCAGATTACGAGCCATATCGGCCGATACAATAAAAACGCCGGACCCAATCATGGAGCCGGATACAATGAGCGTGGAGTCAATCAGGCTCAGTGAGCGGTTAAATTCGGTGGGTTCGGCGGTGTCGACCGACGAAACGGAATTAGGTACGTTTTCTGCCATGAAGAAGAAGATATAGATACAAGAACCGCTCTATTCGTCAGAAAAGCAAACGGATACCCCTAATTTCTATGGTTGCTGGCTGACTTGCCCAAAGACAAATACGAACAGATGCAGTGACAGAGCTATTTTATTTGGTTGTTTCGGCGAACCTGTAACTCAACCTCCGTGATTTTAACATAACGGCCCACGAGCGAGTAGATCGTTAAAAACTTCTTTTCGAAATGACTCATGAGTAACGTAAACCCTAACGGATGTTTTTGGTTCTTAGGTGTATGACTATATTGGTCATGCATTGGCTAACCCATCCAACTATGAACTTTCGTTTACTTTGGCCTATCTGGGCAGGGCTCATTCTGGCCTTACCTTTGAGTTTACGTGCCCAAACCATACTGACTACAAAACCGCTCGCGGTTACGTCTGCCTGCCCAGGGTCTACCTTATCCGTTTCATTTAGCCTAACCTTCGGCACATACACGACCAATACGATCTTTACCGTACAGATTTCAGATGGCGGTGATTTTAGCGATATATCTACAGGTAAAACCCTTTCGCCAGACGGTACCACTGTCGATGAACACCAGATCAGCGCAACCCTTCCTACTGACTTAGCCGCTCATACAACGTATTTCGTTCGGGTGCGTACGACCAATCCCGACTATATTGGTAGCCCCAGCCCAACCCAATTGTTTGTGAAAGGGAAAGAATCTAAGCCTCCTGTTCCCCTGGTCGATTCGGTAAATCTAGCCTGTATGGGTAGTTCAGCCGCTGACCCTTATGCGTATATCTATGTAAGAATGGCGTCAGGTGCTACACCCAGACTGTATTACGACGAACAGCAGGATAATTTTACTGAGTACATGGAGTTTCCGAATTGTCTGGAAGATGACCTCGAGTGCAGGCGCAATGGCGCATTTCAGCTTAGTAAATCCTGGGCCGACCCCTATATAACCTCTACGTATGCATTCCCGGTAGCGGAACGGGCCTATCAAATATCCCAGCGGATTGATGGCTGTGAAAGTGAACGGGTATCTACTAAAGTACGAATCCTATGGAGACCCAGTAGCGGCCCTACGCCAGTTAACCCATTACCGAATTCGGGCAATCATTTTGGCCAGCTAACCTATTGTTGGGGCGAACAGGCTTATCCCATCAATGTAAATGGTCATGCCCTTCCTCCCGACAACTACCAGGTGCTCTATGCAACGGACGCAACAGGTCAGGTGGCTATACCCTCATCCGTAACTCCTCCGGTTCCCGATACCCGTACAGTTGGCAGTACGTATTACACAATGGGATTACGGGCCATTGATGCAAGCAAAGGTTGTCCGCTTCAGGGAGATGGACGACAGTTTACGCACCTGACCGTAACGGTGGCCCCTTCTCCCTCAAAACCAGCTACTACGACCAGTGTAATTAGTTATTATCAGGGCCAGACCGCAATACCGCTGAGCGCCACCACGACAGATAGTACGGCTACGCTGGTGTGGTATGGAACCAATGCCACAGGAGGTGTCGGCTCCGGTGTAGCGCCAACGCCACCGACCAATCAGGTCGGCCCGGCTATCTATTACGTGGCTCAGAAAGTTGGCCGTTGTGAAAGTGAACGAGTACCCATCTCTGTCATGGTTGGAAACGCTCTGAGTATTGACGACCCCACGCTGGCTGAAGTGGTTGAGGTTTTCCCAAATCCGGCAGTATCATCCCTTACCGTGCGCATTCGGGGACTGACCAGACACCAGTCTGCGCGTTTGGAACTGGTTGATTTGGCGGGTCAATCGCTTTGGCAAAAAGAAACCCAGCAGGAAACGGCGGTGCTGTCGATGACTGATTATCCGAATGGCAGCTATGTATTGCTGATCAACGTAGGCGACCGGAAAACCACCCGACGGATTGTGAAACTGTAGCCTTAATAAAGGTTCAGGGCGCTTCGACTACTTTTTTCAGCCCTTTCAGAATGGTGTCCCAGCCTTTTAGGGAGCGTTCGTAGCGTTCTTCGGCTCCTTTTGCAGGGCCTACATTGTCGGTAATAGAAAGTATGGTTTTGCCGTCTTTATAGGTGAGTTCGTCGGTTACGGTCGAGAAGTTGCCGGATTCTTCATCGGCACCTT
Source organism: Spirosoma panaciterrae DSM 21099 (assembly GCF_000374025.1). Classification (GTDB taxonomy): domain Bacteria; phylum Bacteroidota; class Bacteroidia; order Cytophagales; family Spirosomataceae; genus Spirosoma; species Spirosoma panaciterrae. The sequence goes on from NZ_KB893172.1 coordinate 61,734, forward strand.
CGTTCATTAGTGTATATTTCAGGAGCTTATTCGGCTCGTATTTCAGGATTTGGCCTTTCAGTTCGATTTTTCGGATCAGGAACATACGGCCTGTAAAGAGGATGGTGCTGCCTACTTCCCAGTCTGAAAATACTTCGCAGTTGAAAAAGTATTTTTTCGTTTTTTCCGGATTGGTCAGTGCACTCCAGACTTCTTCGGGGGTTGCTTTCAGGCTGATTTTTTTGCGAACAACAAAGTTTTTCATGGCGCATGGAGCAATTGATAGTCTAGTATAAGACCGATGAGCCCGAAAATGTTTGCTCAAATGATAGCCTGGGCCGCTGCCCTACCAGCGGTGCGCCCCGAAAACAGGCACCCGCCCAAAAACGTACCTTCCAGTGCCCGATAGCCATGCATACCGCCACCGCCAAACCCCGCCACTTCGCCCGCAGCATACAGGCCTGGAATAGGCTCACCCTGTGTGCCCAATACCCGGCCTGATAAGTCAGTTTGCAGACCCCCCAGCGTTTTACGGGTGAGGATGTGCAGACGAACGGCAATCAACGGACCGGCTGCCGGGTCAAGAATAGCGTGCGGTTTTACGGTTCGAATCAGTCGGTCGCCCAGGTAATGGCGGGCTCCCCGGATGGCGGTAATCTGGGCATCTTTGCTAAACGGGTTGAGCAACTGCCGGTCTCGGGCCATTATTTCGCGTTCAATCGTCGCCAGGTCGAGTAAAGCATTGCCTGTCAGTTTGTTCATTGCGGTAACCAGCTCTGTCAGGTTATTTTTGACAATGAAGTCTGCTCCGTTCTGTTTGAACGCTTCGACGGGCGCGGGAGCCATTTTGCCGACAGCCCGACCCAACACCTGCCGCCAGCTTTTGCCCGTCAAATCCGGATTTTGTTCCGATCCCGACAAGGCAAATTCTTTCCGAATAATGGCCTGGTTCAGAATAAACCAGGTATAGTCGTAGCCTGTTTGCTGAATGTGGCTGAGCGTTCCCAGGGTATCGAAACCCGGAAATAAGGGAACGGGCAGTCGATTGCCCAGGGCATCGAACCAAAGCGACGATGGACCGGGCAAAATCCGAATGCCGTGTTGGCTCCAGATGGGCGCCCAGTTTTGTACCCCTTCCGTATAATGCCACATCCGGTCGCGGTTGATGAGGTTAGCCCCGGCCGTTTCCGAAATGGCCAGCATACGCCCGTCTACATGATCGGGTACGCCCGAGAGCATATGCCTGGGCGGTTCGCCCAGGCGCCGGGGCCAGTTTTGACGGACTAGCTCATGGTTGGCCCCGATACCACCCGAGGTGACAATAACAGCCTGAGCATGAAAGCTAAAATCGCCAACGACAATACGCGAACTTTTCTCGCCCCGCTTTACGGTGCTGGGCTCCAGAATGTCGCCCCGAATGCCCTGAACAGCCCCATCCGTGACCAATAACTCATTGACCCGGTGGCGAAACTTTAGGGTAATCAGTCCTTGTTTGACAGCCTCCCGAACCCGTTGCTCAAAAGGAGCTAAAACGCCAGGCCCCGTACCCCAGGTTACGTGAAAGCGGGGAACGGAATTGCCATGCCCGATCGCACCGTATCCCCCTCGTTCGGCCCAGCCCACAACCGGAAAAAAGCGAATTCCCTGCTGCCGAAGCCAGGATCGTTTCTCCCCGGCGGCAAAGGCCACATACGCTTCCGCCCATTGTCGGGGCCAATCATCTTCTGGTCGGTCGAAGGCGGCTGTGCCCATCCAGTCGTCGAGGGCCAGTTCGTACGAATCCCGGATTTTCAGTCGCCGTTGTTCGGGCGAATCGACGAGAAATAGTCCGCCAAACGACCAGAACGCCTGACCACCCAGGCTTTGTTCGGGCTCCTGATCGACCAGTAAAACGCGTTTGCCAGCATCGGCCAGTTCGGCAGCCGCTACCAGCCCCGCCAGCCCTGCCCCAACGATAATGACATCGGCGTCCGTTTGCATGGTATATGTTATGCTTTTATAGGGAATAGAACGCAGATTAGTATGATTTCTATGATTAGTTATGATCTGTGTAAATCATAGAAATCATACTAATCCGTGTTCTATTGCAACTACGAAAGCTTAATCTAAAGTTTGCCTACTAATTCGCTTCGGTCAGTTCCAGTACCACACTGGTTCGGCGGGTATCTACCTGTGGGTTGAAGCCGATGGTCATCAGGTAATTGCCAGAGTAAGACGGGCTGGTTGTATTGATCGAGGAACGTGTGCCCGGATACACATTGAGTTCCTGAATTTTGTAGGTCTTATCCGGGTTCAGTCCTTTTAGTTTGATAGGAGCCTGACTGCCCCCCTTGTAGCGGTTTTTGACCAGATACGTAAACCAAACCGCTCGATCCCGTTGCTCACTGACATACAGGCTCGAGGCAACATCGGTGTCGTATGGCGAAGCCAGCCGGAACAAATCGCCCTGCCAGATGGTGGTTTTGATGCGCTCGTAGGTTTTCAGGGCCTGCTGGCTGAACTGTAGTTCGTCGTCGGTTAGTTTGCTCACCACAATATCGTAGCCGAGTTTTCCCATCATGGCCACATCGGTTCGGAATTTGATCGGCTGTTTGCCCCAATCGGTTACGTGATTGCAACTGGCAATGGATGGGAAAAAGTACGAGTAATTCCATTGAATAAAAATCCGTTCCATAGGGTCGGTATTATCACTGGGCCAGTATTCCGTAAAATACTTCAGGGCCCCATAATCAACGCGTCCACCGCCACCCGAACAAAGCATCATAGGTAGAGTAGGGTATTTGACCCGAAGCCGATCCAACACCTTGTACAAGCCCAGCACATAATCGACATACAGGTTCGACTGGTTCGTATTGGTGGCCGAATAGGCATTATAAATGACCGCGTTGCAATCCCATTTGATAAAGCCAAGCGTCGGATTTTTGGTGATCAGGTCGTTCACGAGGTTATACACAAAGTCCTGCACTTTCGGATTCGACAGGTCAAGCACTAACTGATTTCGGAAGTAATACTCCGCCCGGTTGGGGAGTTTGATGACCCAGTCGGGGTGTTTTTCGTAGAGTTCACTTTTGGGGCTGACCATCTCGGGCTCCAGCCAGATGCCGAATTTGATACCCGCATTTTCGGCTTCCCTGACCAGATACCCCAGCCCGTGCGGCAGTTTTTTAACGTTCTCCTGCCAGTCGCCCAGAGCGGCATGATCGTCGTTGCGGGGGTATTTGTTGCCGAACCAGCCATCGTCGAGCAGAAACAGGTCAACCCCTAGTTTTTTACCGTCTTTGAACAGGGCACTCAACTTCTCTTCGTTGAAATCGAAATAAGTCGCTTCCCAGTTGTTCAGTAAGGTGAGTCGGTTCCCTTCACCCTGTGGGATGCGGTGTTTACGCGCCCACCGATGCAGACTGCGACTGGCTCCGCCCTTTCCTTGCCGGGAATAGGTAAACAGGAAAGCGGGCGTGGTAAACTCCGTACCCGGTGCCAGGTTGTACGCCGAGGCATATGGATTGATGCCGGGCAGAATTCGCAGATTGTGCAGTGGATCTACCTCAAACGCCAACTGATAATTGCCCGACCAGGCCAGCGTACCTGCGATCACGTCGCCTTGATCTTCGTCGGCAGGTTGGTTGAGCGATACCAGAAACGACGGGGGCTGAAACAGGTCGGCCCGTGTACCCAGCTTGGAATCCAGTACTTTAATGCCTTCAGTCAGCAACACTTCCGATGGGTTCATCTCGTTGGCCCAGTCGCCATGAAAATGGGTCAGGTAGTAAGTCTGAGCGGGGATATACAGATTGGCCGATGCGTATTTGTGCAGCACAACGGATTTCTTCTCCGTATGCCGAATACTCGACCATTGCTCAATGACATCGTCTTTCTGATACGCCTTGTAAAACAGCGTTACCTCAAACGGATATTGCGGGTCTTTCAGATACACTTTGGTCAGTACGATACCGTCGGCCACCGATTGTGTTTCATGTCGGACGTACTTCAGGTCGAGGGAAGGGTTGCCGTCGGCATGGGTTACCTGAATGGCTGGTTCGAGTAGGTTACGACTTCCGGCAGGTGTATACACCGAGTTGTAGAGGCCCGTATAATCTTCGCCCCGTTTCTCATTGGCCGGAATGGCTGCGTATTCGGCCGTATTGCGAAGTTTAGCGCCCAGATGAACCAGGGTGGGAATTTGCTCTTTGTCGACCCGAATGACCAGCGCAGTTTGATTGGTCTCGATTACAATGTGTGTGTCGCCGGGTGCTGCCTGTGCAGAAAGCAGGGTTACAAGAAGGAACGGGAAGAGTAAATAAGCCAGTTTCATAGTTGAAGAATTCAGACTGCAAAATAGGCATTTACGGCTTGTTTACTCTACCATTCGGAAACGGATTAGCCAATCAGGTCGTTGCATAAGGCATACGGATAGTTCGCAGATAATACGGGGTCATCCTTTTGCCAGATGGTATTAAGTTAGCTTATTTGATAGATCTGGATATGATTGCCGCAGGTATCGGCAAATACGGCCAGTGTTGTTGTTCCCATAGGCGTAGGTTTCATGCTGAATGAAACGCCCTGCGAACTTAGTCGCCTGTATTCGGCTTCAATATCATCGACCTGAAAGGCGGTCAAAGGAATTCCGGCGTCGAACAGGGCTTTCTGGTAGGTTTGGGCGGGAGGAAAGCCCATCGGTTCAAGCACAATTTCTGTACCGTCCTGCTCTTCTTTGGAAACGACCGTCAGCCACCGATGCTCGCCCATAGGGATTTCCGTTTTTTTGATAAAACCCAGAACGTTGGTATAAAATTGGAGCGCCTTTTCCTGGTCGTCGACCAGTACGCTCACCAGCTTGATTCGCATAAAATAAGTAGTTGTTGAACTGGGCAAAGATCAACTGAAAAGGCTGACTTAGGCTCTCGAAAATTGCTTTTTTCGCTGGTAGGCCGATGGGGTATAATCGGTATATTTTTTGAACAGCCCAATAAACGACGTAGTACTATCGAAGTTCAGGGCATAACAAACCTCGCTGGTCGATAGGCCGGTTTGCAGAAGTTGTTTAGCCCGGATAAGGCGCTGTTCGGTGCGGTACTGATGCGGAGTGCGGCCATAACAACGTTTGAACAGGCGTAGAAAATGAAATTTCGATAGGGCTGCGGCCTGAGCTATTGTTTCCAGGCTGATGGGATCGGTCAGATGGCTGTCAATGAATTGCCTGGCCCGAACAATCTGCCTGACCTGATAATCGGCCGGAAAATGCTCATCCCGAATTGCCAGAACCTGAGTAGCGTAATACGTCATGAATTGTTGAGCGCAATAGGGCCTGGGTTAGTAATCCGATAATACCATCATTTTAGGTAATAGGTCTGGAGTAAACGCATCGCTTCTTTCTCGTCTTCGGCACAAACGGTGCAGAACGTGCCAATGCCATTGACTGGGCCTTCGTACTGCCAGTGGAACGTTTTTCGGTATTTTTTCTGCCTGTCCATGACCTCTATTTTATTACCCACCGGAATGATCTGCAACGTATATTGATTGGGAAACTGAACCGTAAATCCGGCTTTTTTGTCCAGCCTGGATTGGCCTGCAAACTGTAAAGTCGTTTCTTTTCGATCTTTGCCATACGTGTAGCTGATGGTTGTCCGCTTGCCGTTATTCGCCCAAAAACTGAACTCTTCATAGGTGTCGGTACCGGGTTGCCCATAGGCATAATTAGCCACTTTCATGGACGATTGGGCTATGGCACCTGTCGCCACAACTAGTAAAAGCAGCATGAGTGTTTGTTTTAATGACATAGGTTCGTGTGTTGAGGTCGCTAAACAGGCTGATCCATAGCGCGAAGAATACGTTTGCACGATAGCTAACTAATTTCGATCGGTGATCGACGTTCGCTATTTCTTTGTCAAACGAACCCTATTTTGGATGAACTGTTTCAAAACCACCAGTGCCCATCGACTTAAACGTTCCTTCCTATGCCAAACAGTATACTTTTTATCGCTGCATCACTGAGCCTTTTTATCCCCCTTGCGCCTGTTGACCCGACTCCTCGGGCAGCCCCTGCCGATAAGCCGTTACAGGTGAACGACGTGGTGTATGTGCACGCATCCAGCAGCCTGACGCTTCGTAAAACACCTTCGAAAGATGGTCTCAAAATCGCTTCGGTTCCGGCCAATGGTACTCCGCTTACGGTAGTGGCTTTGCCGGAGCCCGGTAGTGCCTATATCGCCGAAACCATCGGTACGTTTGCCGTAAAAGGCGGGTGGGTGGTGGTAAAAACACAGGCTGGGCAGGAAGGGTATTTGTTCGATGGGTATCTGTCGCGGTACAAGCCTTTGCAGCGTGAAAAAATGGATGGTAGTGTGTCACTGATGGATGCCTTTTACCGAACTATATCGCCCGTAAAAGGCAAACGAACCTCGCTGCCCGCCACCAACGGGACCATCGAGCGGTACCAGTACTTCTATGCCGATGGCGCCCGGTTTGAAGAGCAGTATTACGAAGGAGGAGCCACGCAGATTCTGGAACTGCCAAAGGATAAATTTACCATGCAGGAAGTACTGGTTCTATTTCGAACAGCCTGGTTTGGGAAAGAAAAAACGAAAGGGAGCTATGATGCCGCCAAACAGCAACTGACTATCGACGGTGATGGTGGGTATTCCCAATTGATTATTCAGCCTAAGGGCAATCGCTGGATGCTCAAGTTCTCAACGGCTGATTGACGGATGAGCAAACTCGTTCCTACTCTGTATGGCTACAAAGGCGTGTAACTGTCGCAACGGAGTATACTGGGTATTTGCCAAAACATGAATCTGTTTAAGCGTTTACAGAAAAGACATTTTTGTCATTCCAACTGGTCCGCCCGTGCGGCAGAAGGAATGACAAAAACGCTCATTTTTAGCTTAACGTCAAAAGCTTGAGCAGCTTCAGCCTCGTTAAACTATTCCTGAATTGGTGTGCGTGACTTCGCCGATCAGCCGGGCGCTATCTTCATCGATGTATAGCCGGGCGTTGGGATGAGTGCGTAATGAGGTTGACGGGTATTTTTCGCTAACCTCCTCCATAAGTGTATGCTTAATAGCTGCGGCTTTGTTAGCGCCGGGTACCATACAGAAAATGTACTGTGCCCGAAGTAAAGCAGGTATGGTAAGTGTATAGGCTATAGGGGGAACATCACCGACCGAGGGAAAACATCCATCGTGAACCTGCTGCTGCTTACAAGGCTCATCGAGGTCAATGATTTTAACCAGATAGGGGTCATTGAAGTCGGCAACGTGCGGGTCGTTGAAGGCCAGGTGGGTGTTTTCGCCAATTCCCATGCAGGTAATATCCGTTCTGTGTGCTTCCAGCAAGGCGCTGTACCGGCTACATTCCTGCGCATCGTCCAGTCCCGTTTCGTTTAGGTAAAATACCTGCTTGAAGGGCACCTTGCTGAATAGCCTGTCGAACAGGAAGTTGCCGAACCGTTGCGGGTGATCTTTGGGTAGACCCGTGTATTCATCCATATGAAAGGCATTGATGCGGTCCCAGGCAATACCCGGTTCGAGTACGAGAGCATCCAGAAACTCATTCTGTGAGGCCGCAGCCGCAAAAATGATGTTTACCTCGTCCTGTTGAGTAAGCAGTTGACGGATGCAGGCACCAGCTTCGTTGGCAGCCGCCTGGCCCATTTGTTGGCGTGTTGGAAAGATGCTGACCGTGAGTTGATCTACAGTAAGTTGGTCCATTATGAAAATACAGAAAGAAGGGCGCCGGGCAGGTACAGGGCCCAGCGCTCAGTTTATTAAAAACGATATTTGAAGCCGGCCCGGCCGGTGTAATCATAAAACTGCTTGGTATACAGGCGCGACCGGATGCCCAGATAATCGGTTTGGGGCGCATTCAGCAGGTTGGTTCCTTCGGCATACACCGTAAGGTTTTTGGTGATCCGATAGGAAGCATTGGCGTCCAGTTGAACCCGTTCGGCCCGGATTACGTCGTTGGCGTCATTCACGCCAAGCAGTACTGTGTAAGCGCCGTTGTAGTTTACGTTGCCCTGTACGGTGAAGCCTTTGTAGGTATAGGAAAGAGAGCCGTTGGCGGTATGGTCGGCCTGGCCGGGTAGCCGAAGCCCCTTGCGCAACTGCGCGTCGGCTTTGGAGTACACGTACGTATAGTTGGCATACAGCGAGAACCCTTTCAGAAATCCAGGCAGGAATGTCAGGTTTGTCTGGGCGTTCACTTCGAGTCCATATACCGTAGCGTCATCACCATTGTAGGTTTTGAAGTACTGATAATTGAGGTAATTGTTAGCGCCTGGAAACTCGGTGCCGGTTAGAGTCACCACGCTATTGTACTGAAAATTGGTGATGTGCTTGTAGAAGCCACCTACGGAAAGAATCCCCAGGTTTTTAAGATAGTGCTCGATGGAAACATCGTAGTTGGTTGTTCCGGCGGGTTTCAGATCGGGGTTGCCGTCGGTGAGGGTAGCGTTCAGGATACTAACCACCCGGCTCGGGACCAGTTCATTGAAGTTTGGCCGGGAATAGCCAAACGACAGAGCTGCCCGTGCAATGGTATTGGGGGCCAGATCGAATTTAGTCTGTACGTTGGGCAGGAACTTGGTATAAGTATAAACGGCGTTGGTAGGTACCGACGAGGTTAAATTGCCGTTGGCATCCTGATTGACGAGTCTGGCGTTGTAATCTACCCCGGTTCGTTCGACGCGTAATCCAGCCAGCAGCATGACTTTTCTGAACTGAATCCGGTTCATTACATAGCCCGACGTAACGTTCTCTTCGGCATCGTAGAAATAGGTATCGACAGCCACCTGATTCCCCAACGGGTTGGCCGGGAAATAGCTTGGATTGTTAGTCAGGAAAGCGATGGTCGCATCGCCGTTGACGGCCCGGCCAAAGGTGAGGTTATTGTCCAGCAGCTGATCATCCAGCTCCGCTTCTCCCAGGAAATTGGTCAGATTACCCGCAGCCGCCGGACCCGCGTAGGTTGCCGTACTGTAGCTGGGCCGGTACCGCTTGTTATGCATTCGCTTCAGCTTGAAACCGGCTTTGACATAGGCATCGTTCGCGCCGATTTTGTAGTTGTAGGTTGCGTTCAGACGCGCTACGAAGTTGGTTCCTTCGCTGTTGTAATTGTTGGCTTCGTAGGTGTTATAGGTGTAGAGCGAAGCATTATTCTTGGCATCTGTTGAGCCTGTAGCCTGAATGTAATCTCCGGCTATTTGTGAAATTGTCAGCGGTACATTTCCGGTGATGTAGTTGTACGAGTTGGCCGTTTGTTCCAGCAGCGATTTCGTATAAAATAACCCCCCATCCAGTTTAAGTCGGCTGAACTGCTTTTCACCTTCCAGACTCATATTGAAGTTGCCGTTGTCAATGCTACGGTTCAGGTACTCGTTGTAGCCCCGGCCCCGAGTGGTGGTATAGACCCCGTCGGCTGTACGGGTCGTATTGGCCGTTTGCATCCGCGTCCGTTTTCGGTAGCGTTCCGCATCGTTGTCCAGGTTGGTGTATGTAGCGTTGAAAACAAGCGAAGCCGTGGGGTTGAAGCTGTAATCGATTGTTGCCGTAAGCCCTTTGCGGGTGCGGAGGTTGTTGAGGTGAACGATCCGAATGTCGGTAGGGAAGAGAATTGATCCCTGCCCGTCATTAAAATCTTTTGCCTGCCACACCTGCGCGTTGATCTCATCGTAGCCGTTGTTGGTGCGGTAGTAACTTCCGTACAGAGCCAGCCCCAGTTTGCCGTTCGGGCTTTTGTCGGTCTGAAAAAAGCGCTGGTTATAGCTCAGGTTCGCGATGCCGTTCGCTTTGTCGCGTAACTTGTTGTAACCTGCTGCCAGATCAATGGAAATACGGGGTTTCAGACTAACGGCGGTCGGGGTTTTCATGTTGATGGCTCCGGCAATGGCGTCGCCATCCAGGTCTGGGGTAAGGGTCTTCACCACTTCCATCGACGACAGAACATTGGCCGGAATCAGGTCGAGCTGCGCATTTCGCTGCCCTTGTTCCTGGGTCCCCATAATCTGTTCACCGTTCATGTTGATGTTTGTATAGTTTCCCGGCGTACCCCGTAGCTGCACCGTCGACCCTTCATTCTGCTCCCGGCCGATGGTGACACCAGGGAGTCGCTGTAAGGATTCGGCTACGTTCAGGTCGGGGAAACGGCCCATCAGATCGGCCGACACAATCTGTTTGAAATTATCGGCATTGCGCTGCTGGTTCAGCGCCTTTTGCTGGCCTTCCATAATACCCGTAACCGTCACTCCTTTCAGCATGGTGGTGGTGCTCGCCAGGGTAAGGTTATGTACGGTTGTTTCGCCTGTAGTAACCGTAACGGGTTGATCGTAGGGTTGGAAGCCCATGTAAAAAACTTCCAGATGGATGGTGCCGGGGGTAAGGTCGCTGAGGGTATAATCACCGGTCAGGTTGGTGACGGTCCCTTGCGTTGTGCCTTTAATGCGAACCGATGCACCGGGTAATGCGCCCCCCAGTTCATCCACAATTTTACCACGAATAACCCCTTTGGTTTGGGCAGTGGCTGGCAATAAACTGATCGCCAGAAGCAGGACGACCAGGCAGGTGCATCGGAAAAAATGAACGGTACAGCGTTCCATAGTAGATACGTTTGGTATAAAGTGGGAAAAGATGTGTGGGGAAGGCTGGCTAGTTGAGGCCCTTGAAATGCAGATACTCGACCAGGAAGCGGATGGAGAAGCTGGTGCCTATATCCCGATTGACGAGCCAGATCTTGTCTTTACGGCTCCGCATCCGGGTTTCCAGAATGGCCCCACGAAGGTTTTTGTCGGGATGATCCATCCCAAACCGATTCTGAATCACCCAGGTCGCTGACTTCTCGATGTAGGGCAGAAATTCTGTATACCCCGCCTTCGCCAGTTCGATCCAGACGATTCCCGCCATGGCCACTGCCGAGCCGGTAACCGAACTCCGGTCGGGGGCTCGGCCATCGATATAATTCACGTAAAAGATGGTGCCATCTTTTTGCTGGGCTTTGACATAGGTACGGCCCGTAGCCGCAGCCGCTTCCAGGTATTTCTTATCCCCGGTTTTCTGCCAGGTGTGAATCAGCGACTCGGCATACCAGAGGTTGAAGCGTGGGTGAAAGGAGTTCTCTTCTTTTGAATTCGGGGTGAACTGCATCCATAACCCCTTCTCTTCCAGGTCAACTACCTTATTCGACAGGTTGATGTGGGCATCCAGCAGGGCTTTGTTTTTATTGAACTCATAGGCGTCCAGAAAGAGCCAGCCTTCCGTATTGGGCCGGGAAACGTCGTACAGCGATTGCTCCTTTTTATTCTTCCAGAATTCGCTATGCTCTTTTTCGACTACACCTGTCCCTAAATCAACCGCATCGTAGCAAACCCCTTTCTCCGCGTAATACATGTTTTTAAGCATCCACTCGGCGGCTGTTGTAGCTACCTGTGCATACTTTTTGTCGCCTGTTACGCGGGTGAGTTCGTAAATGCCCGGAGTACCGTCAGAAATGGTCGCAAATACGATGGTCGAATCGCCGATGGCGTCGCCATGCACTGCCCCCAGCATGCCTTTGAGTTTGGGATGGTCTTTGATTTGCAGGCTGATCCAGTAATCGCCTGCCTTTCGGGCACTAGCCAGCCATTTAGGATTTTTGGTTTGCTTATAGGCTGCCAGCATCGCATATACGGCCTGACCCGTATGCCAGGGTACTTCATACGGGTACCACTTGCCTTCGGTGAGGTTGTAGTCGCAACGCGATTTACCCTGTTCATCCAGCATGGTGGTTGCTATGTAGGTCGCCATATCGTTGATGGCTTTTACAGCGACCTCTTTTTTTACCTGTGCATGGGCACCTGGCAGCGACCCCAGAACAGCCCAGGCGGCTAGGCTTACTAATCGGTTAATCAGCTTCATGTACGGACGTTTTGGTATTAAGGGAATACTTATGTTTATGGTTGGTGATAGGCTTGGGGGTAGCTAGCCGAAAGGAAAAAGTCCAGGAAGGCGAAGCCGGTAGTTTGAGCAGGATGTGGTTAACGCCTTTGGTCAGGTTGATGGCGAAAGGGGTCTCGTCCTGATTGACGGATTTATCTGCTTTGACCTGAACGCCGTTTACATACAGATCCACGGCCTGAGCGTTTACCAATGCCGTAACTGCCTGGGCACTATCAGTCGTGATCGAACAGTAGGCATATGCCACGGCCTCAGCGGTGGTTTTGTAGTAATCGCCCAGGTCGACAATTCCACCCTCCTGCGAGATGTATTTCTGCCAGCGGTAGGTTTTGCCCTGATAGTGTGCCATGTCCCCGGGCTTGGGTGGGACGTTGTCGACAGAGTCTTCGGAGTAAAGAAAATGGGGGGGCGTTCGCGTTTTAAATGGCCCCGTCAGAAGCCAGTTTTGAAAGTAAAAGGCATTGCTGGCCTGAATATCAAGCCCAATGGAGGCAATACTGGGCAGGTTACCCGACGATGAAAGGATCGACTGCAACCGGGTGTTCAGCGCCTGTAATTGGTTGATCTTGGTATCGAATCCTTTCAGATTGATGGCCAGATAGTAGGGCTGATTTTCGGCTTCCCACAGGCTGCGGTACGTTTCTTTTAAGGACTGATACCGGGCTTGCAACCCTGAAATGATCTGTACCAGGTTGGATAGGTCGGTGGTGTTAGGCTGGCGTTGGGCGGTTCGGTACGTATCGGCAGCCTGCGCCAACCGCAGCCGGGAGTCCATCAGTATTTGATATTGCTGGAGGGTAAATTGTAGAAACTGTACATCCTCTTTATGGGATTTTGGCCCGGCGGCATGGGCATACGATAAGCCTCTATCGATAATGGCCTGTATTTTCGGTACATCCTGATTGTTGATAATCAGTCGCTTGTTGCTGTCTGGCAGGAGTTTTTGCAACCAGATCTGCTCGGCCAGATTATAAGTCAGCGGAATGCTGCGAAGTTCCATGAGTGCGAACAGGGCTTTTACGTAATTCCCATTGCTGGTTCCGTAGGCATTCCGTTCGTAGCGTTCGTTGAAGGATTCCGTCTGGTCCTGATTTATGTTCCAGCTTTTTTCGGCAGCCGTATACACACCGTACCAGTCGCTGTGGAAAAAACACATGGGCCCCTCATCCCAAATGGTCGTCAACACCCCCGCCGTACCGGCCTGCTTACCCGCTTTGAGGAAACCGTTGATGTTGCCTTTGGCCATGACCATATCCGGAAATAGCCGATTTGAGTTGACGATGCCCGGACAAACGATAAATTGGAGCTTCCGTTTCACAAAGGGTTGTATCCAGGTATCGTAGGATTTCTGGTCGCCGTATTCCCAGGTGAGGTACAGAATGTCTTTCGGGAGCAGGTCCAGAATTTCTTCATGCTGCAGAGCAATGTCGCCCCACATCATGAGTTGTTTGTTCTGTTTTTTGAGCACGTCGTACAGAAACCTGATGTGGTCGGCGTAATACTTCGCTACCCCCACGCTGTCGACGTAGGCTTTGGATTTGCCTTTGCCCAGATCGAACGTTTCGTCGCAGTTGACGTTGAAGTAGGGCGAGTTAAACGCTCCGCATAGCTCGGTAATGACGCTCGCCAGAAACGTTTTCGCTTTCGGGTCAAGCGGGGAAATCATTGAAGACGTTTCGCCCATTGGCTGGTACCTGGGCTGCGACAGAATATTGGCGAAATGACCGAACGACTGGAAACTGCCGACCAGTTGCATATGAAACTGAGCCGCATAGGCCGACAGCTCCCGAATATCATCTATCGTCAACTTGCCATCAGCGGGGGCAAAATCGGGGTAGGAGCGGGGCTGAATTACGTGCTCAATGTAGAACGAGAGGGAGTTGACCTTCAATTCGGCCAGTCGTTCGATCTGCTTTTTTATCGTGCTGACCTTTGGGGTCGGCCCCCGGCTGATGTCGTCGTAAATGCCCCGATTGGCAAACGAAGGCCAGTCGGTGATGATTACCTCCTGATCCCAGCCCGCGCGGACGAGTTGTTTCAGCGATTGCAGGCCATAGAAAAGTCCGGTTTCGGTATTGGCGGCAATGAATTTGTGGTTGGTATTCAGTACGAGTATGTACCCTTCAGCCCCCACCTTGTTGGACCAGCCAGACGAGTAGGACTCAACCAGCGCATTGGTTTTGGCCGATTGGCCGGATAAGACCAGTGTAATGGTTTGACGAACTCCCCGTACAGGTTGATGTGCGGTAAGCAGTTGCCAGTTTGTTGTGAGCCGTTTCGTCAAGCTCGCTTCAAGGCCATAGCCTGCAAACGCAAGGGCCGTACCGATTGGCGCCAATCGCTTACCCAGCGTCACCTGCTGCGGATAGGGTACTACCGGAAGGGTCGTCGCTGTGGCCGGATTTAGCACAAAACCAACCAGTAACCCCAATAAAATGGCCTTGATTCGTTTCATTGGACACTCGTTTCGGTGATTCGTATCTGAGGGTGGTCGTTTTCAACCAGTTTTACCTGCGTGTTGGCGCCTGCTTTTGCGACGAAGCTTTTGGCGGGGCCGCGAGCCGAGCTTTGGCGGATCAATCCCTGGCTGCCGCCTGTTACGTAAACGGCGGCCCCTGCATCCGCTGTTGTCGGCATAGTAATGCGATCCAGTGTAAAATCTGCAACCGCGTCAAGGGCCAGGGCAGGTCGGCTATCCGGTTTGAGGCAGGTAAAGTGCACGTTACTGAGCTGGACATTTTCAGCATGAGCGATGTAGAAACCGTAGGCAGGTAACGTGCCGAACATGGTTCCTTCGGGGTACTGGTCGTCCAGCTTAGGAACCGACTTCAGCATGTCGCTGGCTTCGCCCCCACCCGACACATCGATGGAAATATCGTTCAGGCTGATTTCGCGTAGTTTAGCAGCCTCGATACCCGTAATGGAACAGCCCGTTTTGCCACCCCCCGTTGCCGTAATCCCTGTCAGACGAATGTTGCGGACGCGCCCTGGTCCCGGCGTAGGGGCTTGGTCGTCATATTTGCGTGCCCGATTGCCTAAACGGATGAAAATCGGTACTTCGGGCCCTTCCATGATGATGTTGCTGATGGCTATGTTTTCCATAACCCCCCCGTCGACCAGTTCAAGGGCGATTCCGCTGATGCCAGCCGGTTTGCCGTAAATGGTGGTCTTTTGGGCCGATGGTTTGATGACACAATTGGTAATGACCACGTTTCGGAAGCCGCCCGTCGATTCGGTACCTAGCTTCAAGGCGTTACAATGGCTGCTCAACACACAATTCATTACCGTGACGTTTTCCGTAATCAGCGGAGAGGTACTTTTCAGCGTCAGTCCATCGTCGTCCGAATCGCCTTTGATGTTCTGGATGGTCACGTTTCGTGAGCCATCAATATCAATCATGTCGTTGTTTTTGTTGGAGTGGTTCCAGATGCTAATGCCGTTGATGCTCACATCCTCACACCCCAGATAGTGCTGCATCCAGAAGGCTGAATTGCGCAGGTTTACGCCACTCACCCGTACGTTTTTGCAGTCGATAAACCACAACAAATAAGGCCGATTTCGGTAACGGTCGGGCTTTTTTAACGTAGTCGTGGCAAAACTGGCTCCTTGTCCATCGATGGTACCATAGCCTTCGATACCTACCTGTTCAGCCTTGTGTGCATAGATCAGGCTTTGTCTGGCCCACTCGGCGCCGTAAAATTTGAACCCGTGTTGCTGGTAAGGATATTTGGCCAGTACGGTGGTGCCCGTAAGCTGGCTACCTGTCGAAAGGTGAAGCACAACGTGACTCCTGAGCTGAATGGTGCCCGTCAGAAAATTACCGGCTGGGAAAATCACCAGGCCCCCGCCCGATGTCGCACAGGCGTCAACGGTTTTTTGAATGGCTGTAGTGTTGTCTGTTTTGCCATCACCTTTGGCTCCGAACGTCAGCACGTTGACATCCGTAGCGTTGGCAAACGTAGTTAAGGCGACGAGCGTACTAGCGAGTAAAGCTTTCATAAATTAGCCGGGTTAGAAAACAGGGTGATCCGCCGGTTTTGTAGGATAAAGTGATCAATGAGTATAACTGGCCGGCATTGGCAGTGCATGCGCTGGGTTACTGTTGGGACGTGTTTATCAGCCCGCTATACATTAGCGGTAAACTCCCCAGGCAAAACCTGCATCAGAAAGCCGATTCAGGATTCAGTAATCGGCTGGGTATACGCTGCCACACCAGCATCCGATAAAATGGCTATACGAGGTGATCGCGTATGGGAAGTGCCCTGGTTCCGTTGAGTGTCACGTTTGAGTTGTTAAGGTTCAGGAATAGTCTATACGTTTACCGGCTCCATTTTCGGAGTAAGCCAGTGGATGATCAGCCAGGCTACCAGGAACGAACTGCCGCAGATCAGGAAAATAATGTTGTAGCCTACAACGATGTTGCCCGATGCTTTGAACACATCCAGGATATACCCAATAAGACTTTCGAATAATACCCCGCCGACAGCCCCCGCCATACCTCCCAGGCCAACAACCGAACTCACGGCCCGCTTTGGAAACATGTCGGATACGATGGTGAAAATATTGGCACTCCAGGCCTGGTTGGCGGCTACGGACAAACTAATCAGCGATACCACCAGCCACATATCTGTGGTATAGCGTGTGATCAGAATGGGTACGACCGCAATAGCGGATACGAGCAGCGCCATTTTACGGGCTTTGTAGACGGGCCACCCTTTCTGAATCAGCCACGACGATAGATAACCCCCGCCGATGCTGCCAATCATTGTACCTGTGTAGACAATGACCAGGGGTAGGCTGGGCTTTTTCAGGTCGAGGTGGAAAGATGCGTTGAAATAGGCAGGGAGCCAGAACAGGAAAAAATACCAGATGGGGTCGGTAAAAAACTTGCCCGTAATGAACGTCCAGGTTTGTTTGTGGCCAAGTAGCTTTCCCCAGGATACTCCCCCTGCCGTAGGTTCTTCAACCTCATTGTCGCTGTGGATGTAGGTATACTCCGCACGACTCAGCCTTTTTTGCCGGGCCGGAACCTCATACAGTAAAAACCAGAACAGCAACCAGATAAAGCCCAGAGAGCCTGTAATAATAAACGCGATTTGCCACCCGTACAGCGCCAGGATGAAAGGGACTAAAATGGGGCCAACGCAGGCACCAATGTTTGAGCCCGAATCAAAAATGCCGACAGCCAGGGCCCGTTCTTTTTTAGGAAACCACTCGGCTACCGTTTTGACACCACCCGGATAGTTTCCCGATTCGCCTACCCCCAGCAACGCCCGTACCAGACCAAAGCCAAAGGTTGTACGGATAAACGCATGCAGAACGGCTGCGATACTCCAGATACTCACCGAAATGATGTAGCCCAATCGGGTACCGATGTGGTCGATCACGCGTCCATACAGTAGCTGCCCCAGGGCGTAGGTTGCCGTAAAAGCCATGACGATATAGCTGTAATCGGATTCCGTCCAACTGAAAATTTTCTCCAGGGTAGGTTTTAACAAGCCCAGGATTTGCCGATCCAGGTAATTGATGGTGGTAGCGGCAAACAGCATGGCACAGATAAACCAGCGATAATTTCCAATGCGGCCCTGTAACTGGGTAGTCTTAGTCATTCGTGTCAAGTTAGACGGTGAATCTTTTCTAAACGGGTGTACAGCATCTGGACGGAGCCGCTTTTATCGGTTAATCAGATCAGGTCATTCCAGGATCCGGTTTGTTAAGGAAGGTCAACACTCTCTCATTTCATTTATTGTAAAAAATAGGGAGCCAATCGGTTGACAAATGCCGAAACATGTAAAGAAATCTTTCAAAAGGTAGAGTTCAGTTTGATAGAAAACCAAAAAAAAAGCCGAAAATAGATGTATTTTTCTACGCAAAGGTTCCCGAGAACCTTTGCGTAAACCCGGTTTGTGCAGGGACGTTCAGCATCAATTGGCCACCCAAACGAGATAAACCTGGGGCTACTCCAGGTGGAGGCTTTGGGTCGTACGGCAATAAAATAGGATTATTTTTATAAATGGCTCGTAATGAAACAAGTGACAATTAAAGACATTGCTAAAGAATTGAACCTGTCAATTTCCACTGTTTCCAGAGCCTTAAGGGATAGTTGGGAGATTAGTGAGCCCACCAAGCAGCGGGTACTCGAACTGGCAAAACGGCTTGAGTATAACCCTAATCCGGCAGCATTAAATCTATTGAACAGCCATAGCAAAGAAATCGGTGTGATTGTTCCAGAAATTGCCAATCCGTTTTTTGCCGTCGTCATAGCAGGCATTGAAGACATCGCCTTTGCACAGGGCTACCAGGTAGTCATTTACCAAAGCCATGATAGCTACGAGCGCGAAGTATTGAATGTGAAACATATTCTCCAGCAACGGAAAGATGGGTTGCTGGTGTCAATTGCTACCTCCACAAAAGATGTTTCCCATTTCCAGACGATGCGTGAGCGTGGTTTTCCTATCGTATTTTTTGACCGGGTTTGTGAAGGGATCGACACGCATAGTGTCTCGGTCGATGATTTTGAAGGAGCGTATATGGCCACTGAGCATCTGCTTAACCAGGGCTGTGAACAGCTAGCGCTCTTGTCAGGGCCTGAACATCTCCTGACAAGTCGACGACGAATTGATGGTTACCGAACAGCATTGCTGGATCACAATCGCCCTGTGAGAGAGGAGTGGATTATTCCCTTACCCTTTAACCCTGAACAATCCCTAGCGGTTACGCGTGAACTGCTCAGTAGCCCCGATCGACCTGATGGTATTTTTGCCGCCAGTGATGCAATCGCATTGGGAAGCCATGCGGCTATTAATGAATTAGGTCTATCCATGCCGGAGGAGATCGCCTTAATTGGTTTCGCCGATTTGCCAATTGCCTCTCTGTTGAATCCACCGCTAAGTTCAGTGGCTGAACCTACCTTCGAGATGGGGCAATCGGCCGCTAAACTGTTGATAAATCTGATTCAAAACCCCGATGAGCAAATTACCTCGATAAACACGGTCTTAAAAACCAAACTCATGGTTCGACGGTCTTCGCAACGGGCCATAAGTAGAATGGATCATTGATTTCGTACGGTATCGAGATCAGTTTACTTCAATTTCATCTACAGCTAGTTGGGCCGGTTTACCCGGATTGCGAAGCCCGGCGGGTACGTAGTTAACATTACGGGCAATGATACGAATATAGCGAGCCTGGGTAAGGCCGAAATCGAATGAGAGTCGTACGAAACCGCGTTTGCCTCCTTCGGCTGCGTTGGTTTTTGCCGTTAAGGTGGGCCTAAACGTTTTTCCATCTTCCGATACCGATATATCGACCTGTTTAGGCAGGCATAGGTTTCGGGCTGTGTACTTCAGAAACCCAATCCGTACACGTTCGATCGTTTCCGATTGACCCAGATCAACGACCAGGTTGAAGTCATTCCTGAACGCAACGACACCGGCTACTTCATAACCGCCCATGCTACCCGTATTGCCATCGGTAAGGCTGTAATTCCGGTCGGGACGCCCACTGGTAGGCGCGTTGAGCAAGGTGTACGGTTTGCCGGTTGCTTTCGAAACGATGAAGGATTTCTCTACCTTGGCTGGCTGACTTATTGGTTTGCCCATTTCGAAGGTTGCTGTCCGAACGGTAGCCGATTGGGAAAGTATGAATGGATTTTGGTATAGGGTCGATTCGCTGGTTGGTAGGGTGCCATTGGTGGTGTAACGGGCCTCCCGAGTCAGAGTCTCCATGGCCGGATCGGTAGGGGTTATACGTAGTTCCAGATGCCCATCCGACGTGGGTTTGGCTGTGGGGAGTACATCGAATAGCGTGCGTGCGTAGTTGACGTTCAGGTAGTCCAGGCGTATAAAATGAGTCATGAGCCGACGCAGAAAATCGGGATAATTCTTCTGGGCCAGCGGTGTCCAGACAACTTCGGCCAGCGCTGCCGCCCGGGGCCAGAGCATGTATTCGGCCTGCTGCTGGGTCGGAATATACTCGGTCCATAAATTGCCCTGCGCTCCCAGAATATGCGACGCTTCGTCTGTCGACAACCCGGCCGGGGTGGGGTCGTAGCTGTATACGGTTGCCAGAGGTAGTGAACCACCAAAGCCCGTAGGTTCCTGTTGAGGGTCACCCTGCAAATGATCGAAGTAGCAGAACTGTCCCGGTGTCATGATCACATCGTGGTGCTGGCGTGCCGCCTGAATGCCCCCGCGTATGTCTCGCCAGCACATAACCGTGGCATTGGCTGAAAGCTGTAGTTTGGGGCTGGCCCCCTCCAGTATTTCGTCCCAGCCAATAATACGACGGCCTTTTGAGGTGACGAACTGATCGATTCGCTTGATGAAATAGCGTTGCAATTCATTGACGTTTTTCAACTTTTCCCGCTTGATCAGTTGCTGACAGTAGGCACTTTGACGCCAGACGGATTTTGGGCATTCATCGCCACCGATATGAATGTACAGCCCCGGAAATAGCGCTATGACTTCAGTAAGTACATCTTCCAGAAAGGCGAACGTTTTTTCGGTCGGGCAGAACACATCGTCGAAAACCCCCCATTTAGTGGCCACCTGATAGCCTTTCTGAGGAGAACAGCTTAGGTCTGGATAAGATGCTAAAGCAGCCAGCGCATGACCGGGCAACTCAATTTCGGGAACAATGGTAATGTACTTCGATGCCGCATACCGGACTATCTCACGAACTTCGTCCTGTGTATAATAACCATGGTACGGTTTGCCGTCAAAGACCTGCGGGTCATTGCCGTCGTAGTGTCCTACAATCGTTTCGCTCCGGCGCGAACCAATCTGCGTCAGTTTCGGGTGTTTCTTAATTTCGATGCGCCAGCCCTGGTCGTCGGTCAGGTGCCAGTGAAAGGTGTTGAACTTGTGCAGGGCCATCAGATCGAGGTATTTTTTTAGAAAATCTATCGAAAAGAAATGGCGACCCACATCCAGATGCATGCCCCGATACGGATAGCGGGGTTTGTCCTGAATTCGGCAGGCAGGAATAGGTAAGGCAAGGAGCATAGGAGGCTGCGCTGACGGGTTGCGTTCCAGTAAACTCCCAATATGCTTAGCCCCAGCACTTACCACCACAGGAGGGAGAAGTTGATAAAGGGTCTGGACAGCATAGTAGAAACCTCTGGATGTGGTGGCCTGTACCGTGATCAACTTAGGCGTAATGTCGAGGTGATACCCTTCGGAGCCCAGGGTGGAATCGCGCACAGGGGCGAACTGAATGACGTTTGTGCCACTGGCCTGTCCGGGCAGCAAGGCACTACTGGCCGGTTTTACTGGAACCATTATCCCGGTGTTTCGATGAATCTGTTGTGCAAATCCGTCGGCTATGGCCTTAAGCTCAACGTCTGCATCAGGTACTAAAATCGCCGTCGTATGATCGATCATGAACTCTCCGGCCTGAGGGTCCAACTGAGCAGGTCGGGGGATAATCGTGTATCGATCGGTCGTTTGGCAAAAGATAGGCGGTCCAATAAAATAAAATGCCAGAAGCACTGCAAAGCGGATAATCATAACGGAGTTTCACGAATTGAGGCTAAAATGTTGTTTTTTTTAGCCCACATTTGTACTTTTACAAACACAATGACCAATCGCCATCCATTGGTCAGATTTGTCGGCGTTTTTTCGCCGTCTTTTAGACAGCAACTGGGCCTCCCAGTCTCCTACTACTGACTCAACGAATTCAACGATTTGTTCTTTCATAACGGTCGTTTCTTGAAAATACGTTAGCACTGTTCAGCAAAGAGTTTTGATGCGGCTGCTGAATGAGTGGGTTTTGCACGGAAGTTATTAGCCGCGTAAGTATCGAGTGCCGTTCTGGCGAGCGGCTGAGTAGGTATCCATCGTAACCCATAGTTGTTAATGGCGAAACTATCCCTGATAGTGGCGGCTGGACTTGTCGGCGTCACCTTGACTTTTTCTTCGGCAGTTGCCCAAACTAACTCACTACTTGCCCTAAATGTTGCTGCACCTGTGAAAGCACTGGCTATGCACCTCAAAGGCCCCAGCAACGATGAAAGCCCGGTTCACTTCTGTGGCGAGGCCATTCCAACCAATCAGCCTGCCATTGTGCAGCGATGGATTCGGACGTTGAATCAGCAGGCTTCCTATGCGGGCGATCTGACGGTCCTGAAACGACGGGCCTCCGTTGTTTTTCCACTCATCGAGCCTATCCTTAAGCAATACCGGATTCCATCAGATTTTAAGTTTCTTCCCTTGCTCGAGAGCGCGGTTACCAATCACGCAGTATCGCGGAAAGGGGCGGCCGGGTTCTGGCAGCTAATGCCTCAAACGGCTCAGTCGCTTGGTTTAAATGTATCGCGTCGGCGTGATGAACGGTTCAACCTGGTCAAAGCGACTCATGCGGCCTGTCGGTACATCAATGAATTATACGACCAGTTGGGGTCCTGGATGCTGGTCGCTACAGCCTACAATGCAGGCCCTAATTACATCCAGCAACTGAGCCGTCAGCATCCCAACGTGCACCCGATGGCGTTGCCGTATCGGGCCGCTGAAACCAAGGCGTATCTGTACCAGACGGTTGCGATTAAAGAACTTCTCACCCGACCGCAGATTTATCGGGACCGCCTAAGTAGCCGCCATCTGGCCGCGCTCAGCGATGGGATGGACGTAATTGCATCGGCCGAGCGGGCAACGATACTATCCTCGTTCGATATTGATGAAAAAACGTTTGAAAATCTGGCGGCCAATCGGTTGTCAACTGCGGAAGAAGATGACGGGCCTGTCTTTGTGACTGATTCAACGACCAACGTTGTGCTGCTAACTGACGACGACACAACGGAGCCTGAAATCCAGTCTGAACCATCGGAAGCAGCCTCCGCACCCGCTACACCTGTTGAAAAAGCAGTGTCGTCATCGGGATCGGTTGTCCGGCTGATGACCCGGAGTTTGAGTGAAGGGCCGCTGACAGAAGGGCAACTCTGTATGTTTCAGGTAGTCCAGCCTGTTACGATCAATGGCCGCTCATTTGCCGTAGGCGACTTGATTCAGGCACATATCGAAATTATTGATCCGGGTTCTGGGCGGGTTTTCCTTCGTACTGACCGACTGACCAGCGCGCAAACCCAGCAAACCGCTCCTCTTAAACTGGTGGCTACCGAGCAGCCCAAACAACCCGGCGTATCGCGGCCCTCCCGACTGGACGGCTGGCAATTGACGTGGGAAGAGTTATAATGATTGAATTGTTAAATGATTGAATTGTTGAATTGTTGAATTGTTGAATAAGCTGGCGCAAGCTTTTTATTCAACAATTCAATCATTCAACAATTCAATCATTCATTTACAGCACCTTCGGGCCTTGTTTATTGATTTCGGATACGTAGGCTTCGCTGGTAATGCCGACCGATAAAAAAGCTTGTTGCATGGCGGCCCCGATTTGCTCGGCGGTTTGTGCATCCCGGCTAAGGGCAAACATTGAGGGGCCTGAACCGGAAATGCTACAGCCTAATGCACCATTATCCAAAGCGGCCTGTTTGGCTTCGCTAAATTCGGGAATCAGGATAGAGCGCACGGGTTCAATAATCACATCGACCAGCGAGCGGCTGATGAGATCGTAATCAGGAGTCATCAAACCAGCGATCAGCCCGGCCACATTCCCCATCTGTGTAATGGTGTTTTTCAGCGACACCTCGTTTTTCAGAATGAAACGGGCATCTTTCGTATTGACCTCAATGTCGGGATGAACGAGTGTGCAATATAAGCTGGCGGGCGTATCGATCCGAATGACATCCAGCGGCTGGTAACTGCGAACGACCACGAACCCACCCAACAAAGACGGGCCTACATTGTCGGCATGTGCTGAGCCGCAGGCAATTCGTTCGCCTTCCATGGCGAACGGCAGCAGTTTCATAACCGGGAGCGGACGGCCAAGTAGTTCATTTACCGCAAATACACCAGCTACGGCACTGGCAGCACTGGAACCAAGTCCACTACCGAGGGGCATTTGTTTCTGTAGAACAATATCGAGTCCTAGATCTGTCCGATTGATGTGTTTCAGGTAGGTCTGAATGGAGATACCAGCCGTATTGCGGCTCGCTTCACGCGGCAAACGACCGTCATCGCCCAGAATATCGGTAATTCGAACCCCCGGTTCCTCGGAGACAGTAAGGGTGATTTGATCGCCGGGGTTATCGACCGCAAAACCAAAAATATCGAACCCGCAAGCCACATTGGCTACCGTTGCGGGGGCAAACACACGAATAGAATCCACGATAGAAGAATCAACGAAGCGCAAAGGTAAGCATTTGCCCCAAAAATCAAGATTTGCGGCTTTTCGCGTTGCCCACCAATTCGTTAGTGGCTGGGCATTGGCTTCGAATCGGGCATTCTATCTGATTCGTAAAAAGCCCAGGTGACAACCTTCATAGCAGGACGGATACAGGCGGAGGGTATCACCGTTTAGGGTAATCCGTTCGGAATAGTTGGCCGTACTGGGCAAAAAGTAGATATAGACTCCGTTGCTGGTTGTATCGAGTCGAAATTGGCTGAATGATTGATAGTTGATCAGGCCACTCCCCGAAGTCTGTACATGCCCATCCGCTGAAAATCTAATCGTCTGTTGTGGATTAGAGGATACCTCGTCAATATAATAACCAGTTCCCTGCGAATACCCCCGTTCAAACCATTGCCATGTGCCGGGCAGGCCCTGACCAGATACAGGAGTAATTGGATTGTCGGGGATTAACTCCTCAGATAACCGACAATGCGTCAGCAAGAAGAGCAGCAGAAAGATGGTCAAACGATTCATAATAGCTCGTATTTAGTGCAAGACCCGATTCATACGTTGCCGGTTGGAAGCACTTAGGTTGCGTATAAGGATTATTACTTAAGTCTGTTTCTTGTAATTTTCTGATAACCAGTTAACTAATTGCTCGAAAATTTAGATTTATTTTTGGTTAAAACTGCCACGTTTACCTGTTGCCCCGCGTAATCCCTTTTTAGAAACCCTAAAAAGAATTACTGATTTATCCCTAAACAATACGTCAATGAAGAAATTTGTTGTAGCAGGTTGTGTAGTAACTGCTTTATTGGTGGGCTATGCCTGTACGAAAAGTTCGGATCTGTCGCCAGATTCAACGAGTGCAGCCCGTACGAGTGCTACTACCAGTGGAACAGCCACAGGGCCGCATTCGGGTACTGATACACCCCCTCACAGCGGTACCGACGGCCCTGGTCCTGGGAGGCCACATCCCCCGCATAGTGGAACGGCAACTCCTCCCCAGAGTGGTACCGATAGCCCCCCTCACTCGGGCACCGACACGCATCCTCATAGTGGTACCGATACGCCACCTATGAATGGTACAGGCGGCCCTGGCGGGCCTGGGCGGCCACCGCACGGCCCTAAACACGGCTAACCAATGGGTTGTAAATAAACGGCCTGACTCAGCAAGAGTCAGGCCGTTTATTTACAACTTGCCCGAATTATTCGCCAAATAACTGGTTCCAAACCCCTTTCGCTTTCTCTTTGGCCACTTCGATCTGTAGCGCGGCTTCGGCTTTCAGCTCATCTAGTTTAGCCTGAGCGGCTTCCAGTTGTACAGCGGCATCGGCTTTCAACTCGTCGAATTTGTCTTCGGCTACATCGGCCAGTTCATCGGCTTTGGCTGAGGCAGTGGCAAAAACGGTTTCGGCCTGGGCCTGTAGATTCGCCAGGTTTTCGGCTGTTGAGGCTTTGGCGGCTTCAAAATGCTCCGTTGCTTTGGCTTTCAGCCCTTCGATGTCAATGTCTTTGCCAAATTCCTGAGCCTGGGCTACCAGTTTATCTTTCAGTTCGTCGAGCTGCGCAGCCGTAGCATCCAGGTGCTGGCTGGCTTCGGCTTTGAACGCTTCTAATTTTTCGGCGGCTGTTGCTTTGGCTGCCTGGGCCTGCTCGGTTGCTTTGGCCTTGTCATTCGTATCCATAGGATGTTTTGTGGGATGTTGGTAATGAGCGAAAGTTGACAAGAAACAAGAGGAAAAGCAAGCGTAGACGGAGGAAAGGGAAGAGAAGGAGGAGGGGGAAGAACGGAGCGGTTGCTTGGCTTTATTTTCCTTTCCTTCTTCCCTCTCTTCCCGGTTTGCCCTCTTACCCCAACCGCCTTACAATTAAATTATTGACCAGTTCGAACAAACCGGCTGGCTTCAGAGTCCGCCAGTTGGCGAGGTCGAGCGTACCACCGAAATTGATATAATAGTCGAGGTGATACTTCTTCCATTCGCGCTCGATAAACTCTGGAGAGTGGATGGCCGCAATCCAGCCATCTTCCACATCTTCGAACCACTCCTCATAGTAGCTGTCGTCGGAGCCGTGGAAGTTGAGGATGTTTTCCGTGACGAGAATGAAGTACTTAATTCCCTCATCGACAAGGGGATCGATTACCTGTCGTTTCAGATACATAATATCATTGTGCAAGGTATCGTTCCATTCGCCAAAGAGTTCGATAACCACAAACTCACGGTCGTAATTGGCAAATAGAATCTTGCAATACAGCGTCTCGGAACCTATTTCATCCCACAATGGGTGGATGTAATAGCCGTAAATCGTATTCTCATATTGCTGCATATTGTACTCCCGCTCATAAAACGGCGACCGTTCATCTTCCGAAGCGTTGTAGTACTTTTCCCAACCATAAAAGGGCTCAATATCCTGCATACGTAAAGAGTGAAAGAGTGAAAGAGCGAATGAATGATTAGCGGGGCGGCTTTCGCTTTTTCACTCGTTCACTCTTTAAATTCGTAACTCAATTTACGTCGAATTGGTTGACTCGATGGCGTACTTTGCAGGATATGGAAAAGTTGTTTCACCAGCTCAATGCACTGGCTACGCTGACACCTGAAACACAGGCAGCCTTCGGTCGGCTATTCTCCCCCCAGAACATCGCCAAACATGACTTCTTTGTACGGGCTGGCGACAGCACCCATACGGTTGCCTTTGTAATAAGCGGGATTTTTCGATGCTTCGCTACGTCGCCCGACGGGGAGGAATACAACAAAACCTTTTTTATCGAAAACGATTTGATGGGTATCTATTATGCCTTGCTGCTCAATCGCCCCAGTCCGTTATCGGTACAGGCCTTAACGCCCTGTGCTATATTGACGGCCGATTTCCGGCAGATTGAAGCTTTGTATGATCAACACCCAACTCTGGAACGGCTGGCTCGCCGACAGGCCGAACACCTGTTTCTGATTAAGGAGCAGCGCGAAATTGATCTGGTTATGCTGGATGCCAAAGCCCGTTACGAAAAATTTCAGCGTGACTTTCCTACGATCGAACAGGCCATTCCACAGTACCATATTGCCTCTCATTTGGGCATCACCCCGACGCAGTTAAGCCGGATTCGGGCTGGGCGCTAATGTGATTTCTTTACCTATGTAAATGCCAGACCAATTAGCGGGCGCTTGCTTTGTCGTAAACAATCCAAACTTTGTTTATGACCACATACACCATTTTTGTGCTGTACCGGGCTTTACCGGCCTGGTTGCAACTGACACGCTCAGAGCGAAATGACATTTTTACGGCCGAAGTAGCCCCCATTCTGGCAAACTACCAGCCGAACGTTTCGACCCGCCTGTTTGATGCCGAAACCTTCCATGCGCGTGTATCGGACGTATTGCTGCTAACCTGTACCGACCTGCGGGACTACTATTTTCTGATGGAATCCCTGCGCGATACGTCTCTGTTTGGAAAACCGTACATTGAACTGGTCGATGTGATTGTATCGGTCGAAGACGGTTTCCGGGAATTTGAAGCCAGCCAGAATAGCCATGAAACTAATAAATAAAACCATTCTTATAACAGGCGGAACGTCGGGGGTAGGGCTGGCGTTGCTGCATAGTTTACATGGCCGGGGGAATCGGCTCGTGGTAGTTGGGCGAAACGAAAAGCGGATGGCAGAACTGCGTGACGGCTATCCTGATGTGGTCTTTCTGATGTATAATCTGGCCGTCCCTTCGGAGGTGGCAGACCTGATTCAAACGATTCAGCAGCGCTTCCCCGACTGCTCGGTCTTAATCAACAACGCAGGTGTTCAGTTCAATTACCTTCTGGGCGACGACGCTTCGGGCCAGTCGCGGGTTGGTAGTGAAATCCAGGTCAATCTAACGGCTGCGATTCAACTCTGCGATGCCCTGATTCCTCAGTTACGTCAGCAATCCGAAGCGGCTATTGTGAACATTACTTCCGGTTTGGGTATTTCGCCCAAGCGGTCGGCTCCGGTTTATTCGGCTACAAAAGCGGGTTTGCAGGTATTTACGAAAGCGTTACGGTATCAACTGGAAGGTTCAGTTGTTCAGGTTGTTGATGTTGTGCTTCCGCTGGTCGATACGCCCATGACGGCCGGACGCGGCAAGGGAAAGATGTCGCCCGAACAAGTAGCGGATGAACTGATTCAGGGCGTTGAACGTGGGCGGTCGGTCGTAAATGTGGGCAAGGTTAAATTATTTCGCATGATTCATCGACTGGCTCCCGGAATTGCCGATCGGCTACTGAAACATGGTTGAGCGAAAAGACTGTAGGCTCGATATTCGTTCTGAAATTGGGAGTTCGGTGTAGCTTTACGGTATGAAAGTACGTAGCAAAACGATTCTGATCACGGGTGCATCGACCGGCATTGGCTACGGGGCTGCCAAACACTTTATTGAACGCGGGTACACGGTATTTGGGAGTGTCCGTAATTCGCAGGATGCCGACCGGTTGAAGGCTGAATTGGGGACTCAGTTTGAACCACTGCTGTTTGATGTGACCGATTCCGAAGCCGTCTCGAAATCGGCTGATTACCTGGCGCATCGGCTGGCGGGTAGTGGATTGGGCGGGCTAATCAACAATGCGGGCGTAGCGTTTGGTGGTCCTGTACAATACCAGCCAATGGATGTGTTCAGGCAGCATTTCGAGGTGAACGTGGTTGGTTTGGCACAGGTAACGCAGGCGTTTCTGCCCCTGCTGGGTGCCCGGCCTGACCACCCCGTACAACCGGGCCGGATTCTGAATATCAGTTCGGTAAACGGAGAAGTAGCGATTCCATTCATGAGCGCCTATGTGGGTTCGAAGTTTGCCGTTGAGGGGTTTTCGCATAGCCTGCGCCGGGAACTGGCTCTGTTCGGTATCAAGGTAATTATTGTGGGGCCGGGCGCGGTTAAAACACCCATTTGGGGTAAGGGAACGGATATGAGCGCGTATCAGTCCACACCTTATTACCCGGCTATGCAATGGTTTTTAAAACAGGTCGAAACCTCCGAAGCGAATGGCTTTTCGGTCGATGATCTGGGTAAGCGCATCGTGGCGATTCATGAAACCGCACGGCCAAACATTCGTTATGCCATTGTGCCGAATAAACTGATGGGCTGGCTAGTGCCCCGGCTCCCGGCCCGACTTGTAGACTGGGTTGTGGGGCGAGTAAGCGGACTCAAAAAACAATAAATCGCAAAGGCTCCCTTTTATGCTGAAACCTGCTTTTCAAAAAGACAACGCCCTGCTGGCCGACATCAAAGCCGCGCATGATCGACCCGATGCCTTACATATCTGGTGGCTTGGGCAGAGCGGCTTTCTGCTTCAATATGCCGGTAAGCGGTTACTGTTCGATCCGTATCTGTCCGATTCATTGAGTCGTAAATATGCCCATACCGACAAACCCCATGTGCGTATTTCGGAGCTGGTGATCGAGCCACAAACGCTGGCAGGCATTGATGTGGTTACGTCGAGCCACAACCATACCGATCACCTGGATGCGGAAACCTTACTGCCTTTGATTCAGGCGAATCCAGCGATTCAACTGGTGATTCCCGAAGCCAATCGAGCCTTTGTTACCGACCGGCTTCAGAGTGAAGCGGCCTGGCCCATTGGCCTCGTTGATGGTCAGTCGGTTACGGTCGATGGGTTTGTGTTTCATGGGGTTCCGGCTGCGCATAATGAACTCGAACGGGATGCCGAAGGACGGCCTAAGTTCATGGGATATGTGGTTGAGGTAGGCCCTTATCGGGTATATCATTCCGGAGATACACTCTGGTATGAGGGCATGGTTGAATGGCTACGGCCTTTTCAGGTCGATGTGGCTTTTCTGCCCATCAACGGCAACAAACCTGAACGGCAGGTAGCCGGAAATCTCAACGCCGACGAAGCCGCCCGGCTGGGAAAAGAAATTGGGGCTAGTCTTGTGATTCCGCACCATTACGACCTGTTTGCCTTCAATACGGCCGACCCGGCTGATTTTGTGCAGGCTTGTCAGCAATACAACACACCGTACCGGGTCATGCAGCTGGGCGAGCGTATAAGCCTGAGTCGGTAGAAGCACAGATCGGCCGACTTTGGTCTGTAAGCCAGCATCCATCATGAAAAACACCCTTTCCTTACTACTTGGTTTGTCCGTTGCCCTGCCCGTATGGGCCCAAACAAGCTCAACGCCATCGGGAATGCCGAACTTTAAAGTACAGGTGGTTGATAATCAGATTAGTATTGGGTACGGTCTGGCTATTGGTGATGTGGATGGAGATGGTCAACCCGATATTTTGCTGGCTGATCAGAAGGAGTTTGTCTGGTATAAAAATCCAGGGGCTCGTATGGCGGGCGACACCACCGCACGATGGAAACGGTATGTGATGGCCGCGAACCTGACTCCACAGGATAATGTATGCATAGCCGCTCGTGACCTGGATGGGGATGGGCGGGTGGAAGTCGCTGTGGGGGCTGGCTGGAATCCGGCCGAAACCGACGATAGTACTAAATCGGGCGCCGTTTTCTACCTCGTTCGACCGCAGGACCCCACCCAGCGTTGGGAGGCTATTCGACTGCCGCACGAGGTAACCACGCACCGGATGCGCTGGGCAAAAGTAGGGAAGAATTACCAGTTGATCGTGGTACCGCTACATGGCCTGCATAACCGGAATGGCAGTGGGCAGGGCGTTCGAATCTGGGGGTATGAATTGCCCAAAAACCCCCGCAATAGCTGGAAGCGACATCTGGTCGATTCAACCATGCACCTGACGCATAATTTTGAAGTATGGGAGGATGGCGAGGCAACCGGAATCATTGTAGCCGGAAAAGAAGGTGGGCAGATTTTCGAATGGCGGAAAAATAAATGGAAGCCCGTGGATGACGAGGCTGCGAGCAATGCATTGCCTCTGCTGAACAAAGGGGTAGAGGGTATCGGCGAAATTCGACGATTGGACAAGGGAAAAAGTATTGCCACCATCCAGCCCATGCATGGCAATCTGCTTCAGGTCGAAACGGGGGATTACTCGTTCCAAAAGGGACGGAAAGCAGTGGAGGATAAGCAGGTTACTGTGCTGACGGATATATTCAATCAGGGGCACGCGCTGGTTTGTGGCGATTTTCTAGGGCTCGGCAGCGATCAGATTGTGGCTGGCTGGCGGAATCCGAATGCTGAGAAAAAAGTGGGGGTCCGGTTATACAAACCGCAAGAACAGGATAATGTAGGAGGCTATCCACTCGACGATAGCATACGAATGGCCTGCGAAGACCTGCAAGCCGCCGATCTGGACGGGGATGGCGATCTGGATTTAATCGCATCGGGCCGCGCTACACTCAATGTGTTGATTTATTGGAATCAATTAAAGCGTTGATGCCTCCACGCGCTTAGGTTGAAAACAAGTGAGAGCCTGTGTTGTAAAACGACATGAAACGAATTGTGCTGATTGTACTGGCTCTGTTGATTGGGTGGGTACTCATAGATATGTATATGCCCCGGCGGACCGACCTTCGCCATTTCGACCCTGTCGATGTAGCCCGACTCGACAGGGCTATGTGGCGTTCTTATTATGAACGGAAACCTTTAAAACTCTTCTGGCAGTCGGCCGAGCTAGTTCGAAGACAGGTCCATGCTCCTTTCTGGCGGTCGTTTGTAATTGCGTATTATGCCGCCAGGGCTGCATTCCTGTTTAAAGATGGAAAAGGCCGAGCCGACTACAACCGGGCTTTGCCCTATCTGGAAGCGTTTTACGGGTCTATCAGCGACTTAAGCACCCAGCCGCTAAATGTAGCCAAAAGTGCCCGCAACGAACTCGAATGGTGGATAATTCGCCGGGAGCGGGAACGGCACCCGCCTGCTGAATGGGCCAGGTTACAGGCGCAAATCGTGGCTGATATGTACCATATTCCAATTGAGCGTTGCGCGGAGTACGGCCGATTGCGGACCGAAGCGATGCTGTTTCGGGATCGGCGGGGCGAATCGATGACTGAATCCGACTGGCAGAAAATTCAGAAGCTTCTGAATCAATCCTGGCAATCCCTATCCAAAGCCATTACCGAAAAGTAACCTTCCCGGTAACGGACCGAGGTTTCAGACTGTGAGGGCACTGCTGTAGGGTTAAGCATGACTGACCTGCCCAGCGAGTAGTTTCAGACCAGCCGAAAGCGCTTCCAGCCGGGTGGCCATATCGCCTTCCGACCCCATTCGTGTACTGAATTCGCTCGTTTGGGTTGCCAGCGTGTTTAATACCTGACAAAGCTCGTCACTGTTTATGGAGTCCTTCAGTAGCTGTTCTTTTACCTGCTCAAGGGTTTGGGCTATGGGGCCAGCGTTTTCGGCCTGATGAAGTTGCGTAAGCCATTGGTCAATAATATTGGCTCCATCCTGCGGAGAGGTTGAACCCGGTTCGCTATCCAGAACGGTCATGGTCGAATCGAGTAGTTCGGAGGCATCTTCGTGCGTAAACATATCAGATCTGGTTGGTAAAATTACGGAACACCGTTGCTAGCTGTTGAAGTTGAGGCACGGTGGCTCTATCGACCGAAGGCTCATGCGACAGGATCATCATATGGCTGGACATATTCAGAAGCCACTGACGTATCGTTTCGCCATCAGCATGTCCTGATTTTAAATGATCGCGCAGGGCCGTAATCTCTCCCAGAATGCGTTCGGTTCCTACATTGCCGGGAAGGGCATTGCGCCAGCCTTCGAGCAATAAAATTCCCTGCTCTGCCGTAATGCTAGCGTGTGTGCCATCGCCGAATGCCCCCAGTGTATCGATCAGCATTCGGTGTTCGAGGGTTGTTTCTGTTGCTTCCATAGTAGTATTTATGGTGGTGATGGGGCTGGTAACGGGCATTCCCGTACACCTGTATTGGATTCGTCTCAGTTTTTAGCGGGCCTGTCCCCGTAAGACCGCAGTAGTTTGGACAGACTTTCCAGGCCACCCGTCCAGGTGCCTTCCGAGTCAACATCTTCGGCTAAGGCCTGTGCTTTGTCGGCCAGACTACCCATGATCTGTCGGATGTAAGAGCCATCCGGCGACGATGCCTGTAAAGCTATGCGTAACTCGGTAAGCTGACCGATAAGCTGATCCAGGTTCGGGTCGCCCTGTAAGGCCTGTAGCCAACCATCCAGGAGGGTAATACCCTGGTCGGGAGTAAGTGTCTGACTATCGTTACGAAACATCGCCAGTGTATTATCGAGCATACTCTCTTCCCACTGATTCGAGCCTAGCATAGTGAATAGGATTGATGGGTGAATTATCGGGTTTCAACCACCTGAACACCTGCTAATTTGCGCAGGGTGGTGGCCAGATCTTCCAGTTTGTTGACAGTCTGTTCCTGCATATGCGAGCCCTGGGCAATCAACGATGTGGAGTCGGCGAGGCTCAATAGCAGTTCCCGAACCCGGTCAGGATCAGGGTGATTTAGCTGGAGCTGGTCACGGAGTTCCTGAAGTTTGCCTTCAATCAGCTCTGTATGCTCGTTGCCCTGAACAACTTTCAGCCACCCATCAATGAGGCCGATCCGCTCGGGCGTGGAAGTCAGGATGGAATTATGTTCGTCGGTGAGGCTATCTGTTCGCTCAAATAACCTTTGGTCCAATGCGTGAGAAACCATATTGTTTGAACTTTAACAACAGGCCGGGCGACGAATAATGCCGACAATTCCCAGTCTGTCGGTGGTTGGTCTTTGAATAACTACGCTATAGGTGGGTTTGTTTGGGGCTTTTCGTAAGCTGTTGTTTCAGAAAGAGTTGTGGTCTATTCCATAACCTCAATAGCCAAACGTTTCGTGGGGTCAATATTGTGACCGACCATTCGACTGCGTTGTAGACGTATCGGCGGTGTCCCCTGAAACACCCGTACCACTCACCCGAGACGTGTCACTTCGGGACAGCTTCGTTGCTGTCGAGCGGTTTGCTTCCGCATAACCGGCATCGCCTGTTTCATCAGTAGACCTTGGTTGTACGCCTTCTGTTGATGAAGTGGTTGGAACGTCCGATTTCGCATCTGTCGTTCCGCCAGACCGATCCGTCAGCTTGTTATCTTTTTTGGAAGCCTGCTGATTCTGTGCCATAAGGATACGGATTTAGGTTACTCGATTCGACTCACTGCCTGACGATGCAGATTCTCAAGAACCGCAATCAATTGCGAAAGCTCTACCTGCTCGGCACTGGCTTCAACCGTAGCGACAATGGCGCGGGTTTGTTCAATCAAGTCTTGTAAGAGATTCGCAATCTGGTAGTTATCGACCCGGTTATATCGTTGAGCCGTATCCAGTTCTGGCCGAAGGCGTTCAAGAGTTTCGGCAATGTCGTCGGTGGCCTCATCGCTGACATCTTCCAGCCGGTTCAGCCATTTATCGATGAGGGATAGGCCATCGGTCGCTGTTGAGGTATCCATGTTTCCATCGAGGGTGTTGACGGTTTCATCGATGAGCGAAATCTGGGTGTGATCCTTTGAAATCATTATCTGGGTTTGTCGAATATCTGATGGTCAGGTGCGTCTAGACTTAGCTGGTTTGTTCGCTAAGTCGTTCCGCTCCCCGGTACTAGCTTTGAAAAGGAACTGGTGCCTGTTGAGTTTGTTCGGTGGAGGGATGGGTTTTTTCTAATTTGTTAGCTACCTTGCCCGGTATGGATGCCACACGATTACAGCCCGAAATTCAATACCAGTTTGCTCGCAGTGGGGGAGCGGGCGGCCAGAATGTGAATAAAGTTGCCACTAAGGCTGAGCTACGGTTCAACGTTCGCAACTCGGCTCTGCTTACCGACGAAGAACGCGCTGTGCTGGAAGAAAAACTGGCAACCAAACTGACAACGGAGGGTGAACTGGTCCTGACCCATCAGACCGAACGTACGCAACTAGCCAACAAAGAAAAGGTCACGAAGAAATTTTATCGGCTGATTGAAAAAGCCTTTGAAACGCCCAAACCCCGCAAAGCTACCAAACCCTCCAAAGCCGCTGTTGAGGAACGGATCAGCCAGAAAAAACGCAAAAGCGATGTGAAAGAAGGTCGAAAACGCGTGGATTATTAGGGATGGTTCTATGAAATTTTATGATGTCAGATGCTAGACCCTTGTAACTGACAACACTATCGAGTGGGCATTAACTCTAGAAGTAGTATATCAATAGAATCTTTTTTAGAAAATTTTACAATTGACTAAGGGGTTTTTCTGGAGAAGTTGTCTTGTATAGTATATGATTGACTTTTTGGCGACCCGTTCCGTAAGTCACAGACTATGCAAATTCGTCCCCTGATCCCAACGTCCGATCAACCGACTCCGGTACCACTTACCGTTCAGGGGGGAGCCCATGAACCCACTGCCTCAACGGAAGCCGCCAGCGCTGATTCTGAACTCTTTATTCGTCGAGCGTTTGCCGAAAGCCCGCAGAAAGGCTGTGAGTTGCTGTTTCGGCGATACCATCAGACCTTGTGTAGCCACGCTGTTCGGTTTGTGTATTCGAAAGAAACCGCCGAAGACCTGGTGAGCGATGTGTTCTGCAAGTTCTGGAAAACGAAAGCTTACGAAAACGTCACCTCATCGTATCGGTATTATCTGTTTCGCAGCGTTCGTAACGAAGCCTACAATTACCTCCGGCTGGAATTTCAGGAACTGGACGATATCGAAACCGCCGAAACGCGGGAAACTGCCAGTAGCCAGCGTCCCGACCAGGTTCTCCAGTTCGAAGAAGTATTTCGGCGGGTCGAAGATCTGGTCGAAGCCCTGCCGCCACAATGCCGTAAGGTGTTTTTGTTGAGTCGGTTTGAGGGCAAGAAATACGCCGACATCGCGGCTGAGCTTGGCATTTCCATCAAGACAGTCGAGGTTCACATGGTGAAGGCGCTGAGCATGGTTCGAAAAGGGCTGAAAGACCATTGGCTCGTTGTGCTGGCGGTTGTCTGGCGGTTGTTTTTCCTATACTAATTCATTTCGTTAACCACCCATTCTCTCATCAACCATCAACCCGCTCTACGATATGGAAGCCGAAATAAATAAGGAGTTGATATTTAGTCATTTTGATCGAAAGACTTCACCCCTTCAGCGGGAGATGATCGATCAATGGCTACAGCAGAAGACCAATGAAGAGCAATACTACGAATGGCTGGAAGAGTGGGAAATGAAGCACCCGCAATATCTGGCGCAAACCGACCAGGCATTCCATCGCTACGCCACGTTTTTGACCGAGAATCCGCATTCCGACATAACTGGCCTTGCGGATGATACACGCACCCAGCCATTTACGACGAATCCGAACTGGCGGCAATGGCTGGTAGCCGCATCTGTGATGCTCCTGCTTGGATTGGGTAGCTATCTGTTTCGCAGTCAGATTCTCTATCAGACCTACCAGACGGCCTTCGGTGAAACCCGCTCGCTTCGACTGGCTGATGGAACTACCGTCGTTTTGAATGCCAACTCCAGTTTGCGGGTGCCTCGCTGGGCGTTCGGTCATAAAACCCGCGAAGTTTGGCTGACGGGCGAAGCCGCTTTCTCTGTTACTCATACGGTTGATGACCAGAGATTTGTGGTAAAAACCGCCAATAAGTTTGATGTAGTGGTACTGGGTACCGAATTCTCGGTTTTTGCCCGGAAGCGGGGAGCCAGAGTGGTGCTAAACAGGGGAAAAGTACGGCTGCATTATCAGGAAGGTCAGACGGCTAAACAGCTCATTATGAAACCCGGCGATCTGGTGACGCTTGATCCGCAGAATCATATGGCCTTAAAAACCACCCAGCAACCGCAGCAGCAACTTGCCTGGCAGGAAAAACGATTTGTATTCGATGAAACCACATTACAGGAAGTGGCCTATCTGCTCGAAGAAAATTATGGCCTGCAAGTGGCGATTAAAGATCGGGCGTTGGCCGAGCGGGTGCTCATGGGGTCGTTCCGGGCCGACAACGTCGATCAGCTTTTACAATCCATTTCAGAATTATTAGACATCAACGTAGTTCGGCAGGGTAATCAGGTGCAGATTACGGATCAGTAACGCAAAGCTCGCTCAACGCAGAAGGTTAGCAAACTACCGGGTAGAGGCAATGAACTGTTGCTCAGAACCTTTACAATGATTTATCGAAAATCAGGATAAACGGCCGGACCGAATAACCGTATTTCTCGATAGACTAATATGTAAAATGCTGATAGTCAATTTTTTAAATTTTTCTTGGAAAAGGTTTTTCGCTTACTAATCTTTGCCCATCAATTAACAGTACTAGTATGTTTCTGGCACGTTTACTACACTCGTTTATACATTACCCCTGCCCGGATACCAGCGTTTGGGCGGCCTGTTCTCAGGAATAAGGAAAGCCTGGTTTTTGATCACTCACATGGCTCATCCGTGTCTGGATGACCCACTTCTTAATCCTTCGTTCTTATGACAAATCCGTTACGAAAAACCGTACCGATTGGGTTGCTTTCTGTGCTCCTGCTGGTTGGCCTACGACCCGGCTGGTCGCAATCGGTTGTATTCGCCAGCAATGTCCAGCAAAAGCAGGTAGCTGCTACGCATGTATTGAACCGTCAGCTCAAGGATGTGCTGAATGAACTGAAAGCGCAGTATGGCGCCGAGATTCTATTTGAACTCCGTACTGTAGACGGCATTTCGGTATCGTCGGATAAGCTGAACGCGAAATCGACGCTCGAAAAAAATCTGGAGAATCTCCTGCGCCCTTTAGGGTTACGCTACAAAAAAGTGAACAGTAATTCCTACCTGATTCTGGCTGAAAAAAAGGCGAAAAAAGTAGCCCTTCTCAATAGCCAGCAGGTAGAAGCCATTACCACTCAGGAGCCTAGCCCATCAGTTGATAACCCCGTAAAAACGCCAACGGCATTGACATCGATGGGTATTCGGGCGGAAGTAGTAGCAGGTCCGATTACGGGTACGGTGAAGGGCCAGTCGGGGGAGACCTTGCCGGGTATTAATGTGGTCATCAAGAACACCACTAAAGGTACCAGCACCGACGCCGACGGAAAGTATACAATCGATGCCCCGGCTACGGCTGTACTGGTTTTTTCGGGGATCGGTTTCACAACGCAGGAGGTGGCGGTTGGTGGTCGTAGTCGCCTGGATGTTACGCTGGCAACGGACAATAAACAGCTTGACGAAGTGGTCGTGGTTGGGTATGGTACGCAGAAGCGCGAAAGCCTGACCAATGCGGTGTCCCAGATTAGTGGTGAAGAAGTTGCCCGTCGGCCGGTTTCCAACATCCAGCAGTCATTGCAGGGGCAATTGCCGGGTGTTACGGTTTTGGATCAGGGAGGTTCACCCGGTCGTTCAACAACAGCGATTCGTGTTCGGGGGATTACGACCTTCAATATCAACGGGATTGGCAATACGGCGGGCACCAACAATGGCTCGGGCGGTTACGACATGAGCAAAAACGATGCGCTCGTGATTGTGGACGGGATTGAGCAGCGTTTGCAGGATATTAACCCCGACGATATTGAATCCATTTCGATTCTGAAAGATGCGGCTTCGACCGCCATTTACGGGTCGCGGGCTACGAACGGGGTTGTGCTGGTAACCACCAAACGGGCCAAAGGCAGCAAAGTTCAGGTGGATTACAACGGCTATTATGCCATACAAAAATCCATCAATACCCCCCACATGATGGACATCGAAGCTTATATGCGGATGCAGGTGGCGGCCTATACGAATGCGGGTTCGGCCTTACCTGCCCGGTTTACAGAGCAGTCGATTCAGGCATACGTAACGGCTACCGACCGCGAAAAATACCCACTGCCCAATACCTGGTTTCAGACCGTACTCCAATCGGCTCCCCAGCAGAATCACACCCTGTCGGTGGCGGGCGGTGGCGAGGCTTTACGTACCCGGTTGAGCCTGCGCTATCAGGATCAGGGTGGGATTATTACGAATTACAACAGCAAAATCGGGGAAATCCGGCTGAACACTGATTACACCATAACCCCCCGACTGCGTGTGAGTGGCGATATAAACTACCGCTACAATTACTCCCAAACCCCTAATGTCGACCCGATCAATTTTCTGTTACACGGTTCGCTCTGGGCGGTTCCCAAATATGCCGATGGTACGTATGGCCTGAGTACGCAGGGAAATAACCCCCTCATGTATGCCGAAATCAGTGGGCTGAACAAGCGATTTGCCGATTATCTGGTTGGCTCGATTAAAGGTGAATGGGACATTGTGGATGGACTTACCTTTTCGACCCAACTGGCAGGCCGGGCCTATTACACCCAGGAAAAGAATTTCGGTAATTCGTATGTGAATACCGATAAGAATACGGGCATTGTGAAAACAGTGGCCAACAACACCCTGACCGAAGTTCGGAATACCTTGCGGGAGTACACCCTGATTAGTTTGTTGACCTATACCAAGAATATCGGCGATCACAACGTCAAAGGGTTGCTAGGGTATTCGCAGATTGGCAACACCCAAAACTTCCTGACGGCCTACCGCGAACGATTCTACAACAACGACATCCAGTCGATTGGGCAGGGGGCGAACGATGGTACCAAGAGCAACTCAGGAAGTGATGCCGTGTACGGTCTACGGTC
Source organism: Spirosoma panaciterrae DSM 21099 (assembly GCF_000374025.1). GTDB lineage: Bacteria > Bacteroidota > Bacteroidia > Cytophagales > Spirosomataceae > Spirosoma > Spirosoma panaciterrae. The sequence continues at coordinate 101,367 of NZ_KB893172.1, forward strand.
GTATTTCGGACGGATCAACTACGATTACAACGGGAAATACCTGGTCGAAGTGAATGGCCGTTACGATGGCTCGTCGAAGTTTACGGGCAATAAACAGTACAGTTTCTTCCCGTCGTTCTCGGCAGGCTGGCGTTTGTCGAAAGAAGCCTTCTGGCAGACGATTCAGCCAACGGTAAGCGATCTGAAACTGCGGGGTTCGTGGGGTATAACGGGTAACCAGTCCGTCGATCTGTATAGCTATTATGCGTCTTTGAAAGCCAGTGGGTATGATTTCAACGGAGCGGCTGTGCAGGGCTATCGGCAAACGAGCCTGGCGAATACCAACCTGGGCTGGGAATCGACTACCCAACTGGATTTAGGACTGGATGCGTCGTTTATGCGGGGGCGTATGAACCTGACCATCGATTATTACCGCAAGCTCACCAACGACATTCTGCTGAATCTGGACATCCCGGCAACGGTTGGGCTGACAGCACCTCCGCAAAATGCCGGTTCGGTCGAAAACAAGGGCTGGGAATTTAGCCTGAACTACCGGGGTGCCAAAAGTTCGTCAGGTTTCCAGTATAATCTGGGCGGTAATTTCAGCATCAACGAAAACAAAGTCGTCGACCTGAAAGGCACCGGACCATACATTCTCGGATCGGATATTGACCCACGCTACATCATTGCCGTAGGTTTACCCATCAACACCTTGTGGGGCTACAAAACAGCCGGGTTGTTCCAATCACAGGCCGAAATCGATGCCTATAAAGCGACTTATGCTGCCAATACCAAACCCGGCGATGTTAAATACATCGATGCAAACGGCGATGGCAAGATCGACGCCAACGACATGACCAACATTGGCAACTCGTTTCCTAAGTTTACTTTTGGGCTTACCTCCAATTTTTCGTACAAGAATTTTGAGCTGAATCTGCTCTTTCAGGGTGCTGCCAAAGTCGACACCCGCCTAGCTGGTGCCCTGGCCGAAATGGGAAATCAGGAAGGGTTTACGCACTCGATCTATACCAACAACTACTGGACCCCCGACCATACCGATGCCCGTTTTCCCCGGCCACTGAAGTTCGATCTGCGGAACGTAGCGACCTCCGATCGGCTGATTATCGATGGCTCGTATGTCCGGTTGAAAAATGTTCAATTGGCGTACTCGCTGCCTGGGCCTTTAGCCAGCAAACTGCGGCTGAACCGAATTCGGGCATATGTGTCGGCTACCAACATCTTTACCATTTCGAAATTGAACGAGTGGAATCTGGATCCCGAAGTGGGGTCGGGTCGGGCGGTGTATTATCCGCAAACGTCGCTGTATACACTTGGCCTGAACCTGAACTTCTAACCCGATCACTTTACCGACAACAATCCCATGAAATCAATACGTTATTCCATACATCTGGCTGTCCTGGCACTTGCCGTTGGACTGTCGCTTACTGCCTGCGACCGCGAACTGCTGGATACCGTTCCGAACGATCGGCTGTCGGAAGATCTGTTCTGGAAAACCGAGAACGATGCCCGACTGGCCGCCAATTCACTCTACACCGACCTCGACAGCACCAATATTTTTAGCTGGGATGCCCTGACCGATATTGGCCATGTCAATCAACCATTCGATTTGCATGCCTACATCGAGCTGGGACAATACGATGCCACCAGTTCGCGGGTGTATGGCGAGTGGGCCAAAGCCTACAAAGGTGTCCGGGCCTGCAACTATTTTCTGGCCAATGTCGATAAAGTATCATCGACCAATACCACGCTTATTAACCAGTTCAAAGGCGAAGCGCGGGCGCTTCGGGCCTACCAATACCTCAAGCTGGCGAGTTTGTTCGGGGATGTACCCCTCGTGACAACGGCTATTTCACTGGATGAAAGCCGGGCTCTGGCACGCACTCCCGTTGCGCAGATCTGGGATTTTGTAGACAAGGAATTGAGCGATGCTGCTGGGCTGTTGCCTGCTACTTATGCGGCTGCCGACAAAGGCCGGATTACCAAAGGGGCGGCTATTGGGCTTCGGGCGCGGGCCAATCTGCTGGCGGGTCGGTATCAGCAAGCCGCCGATGCTGCCGATCAAGTCATGAAGCTGGGCATCTATGGGCTGAACGACTCGTATGAAAAGTTATTCACCTACGCGGCTGAGAACAATAAGGAAGTTTTGCTCGATCGGCAGTTTATCAAGGATACGTACCCGGTCAATGTGTTCTCCTATATGGCTCCGTATAGCCAGAAAAGCGCCAACAGTAATTTTGTGCCGACCAAGGCGCTGGTGGATATGTACGAAACGACGGCCGGTAAACTGATCACCGATCCGACGAGCGGCTATGACCCGGCAAATCCGTACGCTAATCGTGATCCCCGGCTTAAGTTTTCGATCTTTCTGACGGGCGATGTGTTGCCGAGCGGCATTACGTTCCGGCCCGAACCGAACAGTGGCACACCCGATGCCGTTGGCAATACCTACATTGCCTCGACTACGGGATTCAATCTCAAGAAATACATCAATGCGGACGATTACGCCAATCCGGGCAACAACGGCATCAACATCATCCTGCTCCGCTATGCCGAAATCCTGCTGACGTATGCCGAAGCTAAAATTGAGTTGAACCAGATCGACGCGAGTGTACTCACTGCCATCAATACGGTTCGCAATGGCCGTTCTGATGTGAAGCAACCGGCCATCACGGGTACACCAACCCAGACTGAACTACGAGCCATTGTTCGTCGGGAGCGGACGGTTGAGCTGGCGTTCGAAGGGCAGCATCTGTTCGATATTCGTCGCTGGAAAACAGCCGAAACGGTAATTCCCGGCCCGGTTTATGGCATCACCTATAAAGGAACGGATGGGAAGCTGACGACGATTCAGGTTGTGGGTATCAATCGGGTGTTCGACAAATCCCGGCATTACCTGTGGCCCATTCCGCAGAAAGAGCGGAACCTGACGCCCACGCTCTCGCAGAATCCGGGTTGGTAGTGAGTTATTGGAGTTAGCACACAGAGAAAGCGGAGCTACACGGAGTTCTTTGTGAATCTTATATCTCTCTGTGAATCTTTGTGTAATAACCCATCGCCTAAGAGCTAAATCATGAAGCAACTACGGTCTTTACTCAACGTTTTTTTTATACTCCTGCTGGCAGGTGGCTTGTTGACGGCGTATCGGCCTCAACAAGCTACGCCTGTCCGTCCACCCAATATCATTTACATTTATGCCGATGACCTGGGCTATGCCGAGTTGGGCTGTTACGGACAGCAGAAAATCAGAACACCAAACCTGGACCAGATTGCTCGCGAAGGGATGCGGTTTACGCAGCATTACACCAGTATGCCCGTATGTGCGCCCGCCCGCTGTATGCTCTTGACGGGTAAACATGGCGGCCATGCCTACATCCGGGGAAACTACGAGATGGGCGGATTTGCCGATTCGCTGGAAGGGGGCCAGATGCCGCTGTACCCCGGTGCGTTTACTATTGGTCGGATGCTGCAACAATCCGGCTATAAAACGGCCTGTATTGGCAAATGGGGACTGGGTATGGCCAATACAACGGGCAATCCGAATGAGCAGGGCTTCGATTATTTCTACGGCTACCTGGATCAGAAACAGGCGCATAATTACTATCCGACGCACCTTTGGGAAAATGGTAAACCCGATCGTCTGAACAATCCCGTCATCGATGTACACCGGAAATTAACGCCCGAAACGGCCACACCCGACGCTTTTGCCTACTATCGGGGCAACGATTATGCCATTGATAAGATGGCCCAGAAAGCGCAGAACTTTATCCGGCAAAACAAAAATGGCCCCTTCTTCCTGTACCTGCCATTTACCGTACCCCATGCATCCTTGCAGGCACCCGAAGCGGCTGTTAAGGAGTATGCCGATAAATTTGACGATAAGCCGTACTTAGGCCAGCAGAGTTATGCATCAACGCCCTACCCCCGCGCCACCTATGCCGCCATGATCACCTACATGGATACGAAAGTGGGGCAGATTATGCAGTTGCTGAAAGAGCTGAAGCTGGACGACAACACGCTGGTCATGTTTTCGAGCGATAATGGCGCTACCTTCAACGGTGGGGTAGAAGCTGCGTATTTCAACAGCGTCGGTAAGTTGCGGGGCTTAAAAATGGATGTATACGAAGGCGGCATTCGGGAACCTATGCTGGCTCGATGGCCCGGGAAAATCAAAGCTGGACAGGTCACGGATCAGGTTTCGGTCCAATATGATTTGCTGGCTACCCTGGCTGATTTGATCGGCTATAAACAACCACTTACTACCGACGGAGTTTCGTTTTTGCCGACTTTGCTTGGAAAGCCGACCCGCCAGCAGCAACACCCATTCCTGTATTGGGAGTATCCCGAAAAAGGTGGGCAACTGGCTATTCGGATGGGCAACTGGAAAGCGGTAAAGACTAATTTGCGGAAAAACCGGGCTACCCCCTGGGAACTGTACGATCTGTCGGGCGATGTCAGCGAGACAACCAACGTGGCGGCTCAACACCCTGATCTGCTGCGTCAGTTTGATGCGATCGTCGCCAAAGAACACAGACCAACGCATGTCAATGAGTGGGAGATTATCAACCCGAAATTTTAATAAAACTACCTTTTATGAACGTACTTCCCCGACGATTGTCTCATTTGTTACTAAGCACCTTCGCTTTAGTGGGTGTTGGTTTACTAATTAGTGCCTGGGTCGAAAAACCAGCACCAGCGCCACCCAATGTCGTGCTATTTTTTATGGACGATATGGGCTATGGCGATTTATCCGTAACCGGGGCGCTCGACTACACTACCCCAAATCTGGATCGAATGGCTGCTGAGGGATCTCGCTTCTCTAACTTCCTGGTGGCTCAGGCGGTCTGTAGCGCGTCGCGGGCGGCTCTGTTGACAGGTTGTTATCCCAACCGTCTGGGTATTTCGGGCGCACTAGGGCCGAATTCACCCATTGGCCTGAACCCCAATGAAGAAACCCTGGCCGATCTGCTCAAAGAGCGTGGGTACGCAACGGGTATTTTCGGGAAATGGCACCTGGGCGATCGGAAACAGTTTTTACCGCTTCAGCAGGGATTCGATGAATATTATGGTGTGCCGTACTCGCACGATATGTGGCCGCTGCACCCGGCACAGGCGCAGGCACACTATCCACCTTTGAACTGGATCGAAGGGAACGAACCCAAAGAAGAAATCAAGGACCTGAACGATGCCAGCAAGATTACCTCGACGGTGACTGAAAAAGCTTTATCGTTTATCCGGCGACACAAAAATGCTCCCTTCTTCCTGTATGTGCCGCACCCACTGCCGCACGTACCGCTGGCGGTTTCGGATAAGTTTAAAGGAAAAACGGCCCGGGGATTATTTGGCGACGTGCTGACCGAACTGGACTGGTCGGTGGGGCAGATTTTGGGAGAACTGAAAAAGCAGAATCTGGATAAGAATACGCTGGTCATTTTCATCAGCGACAATGGCCCCTGGCTCAACTATGGCGATCATGCCGGTTCGTCGGGTGGTTTCCGCGAAGGGAAAGGAACGTCGTTTGAGGGCGGGCACCGGGTGCCTTGCCTGGTTCGCTGGCCGGGTGTGGTTCCGGCAGGTCGCGTGTGTAACAAACTCCTGACCACGCTGGATATTCTGCCGACGGTAACCAAGCTTTGCGGTGCCCGATTGCCCAAAAATCGCATCGATGGTGTGGACTGGATTGCCCTACTCAAAGGCGATAATTCGGTAACCCCCCGCGACAAATTCTACTATTATTACCGTAAAAACAGCCTGGAAGCTGTTCGTGAAGGGGATTGGAAACTGGTGTTAGCGCATCCGGGTCGTACCTACGAAGGGTTTCTGCCGGGGCAGAACGGGAAGCCAGGGCCCAGTACCGAAACGCACGAGTTTTCGGCAGGGTTGTATGATCTCCGTCGTGATCCGGGTGAGCGCTACGATGTTCGGGAACAGCATCCTGAAATTGTTGCCAAACTGGAAAAGATAGCCGAAGAGGCCCGCGCTGATCTAGGGGACGACCTACAAAAACGGGCAGGTACCAACCTCCGCGAACCGGGTCGGATTACGCAGTAGCCAGACTCAACGTCGTATTCTATAAACACGTACCTAACTGCTTTCGGATTTCTGAGGAATATCTCAAATCCCGTAGGCAGTTAGGTACTTTTATTTTTTCAATAATTTTTGCACAATCCTGAGTATTATTTGAATTATCGCCCCTATTAACCAGCATATCCACCCGATTATCAGCCAAATGGCTATTCATCAATTACGGATAACGAGGAGAGATTATGCTGAAGCCCGACCTGAGTCATTCTGCACAGCGCACCTGGGAGCGAACCGACGAAACCTTACTCTGGCAACAGTTCCGGGAGGGGCAGGAAGCGGCTTTTCAGGGGCTGGTTCAGCATTTTTATCGGGAACTGCACTTTTACGGTGGCCGTTTCACCCGCGATTCCGATCTGCTGAAAGATTGCCTGCAAGACCTGTTTCTGGACTTATGGACGTATCGGCACAAGATCGTGCAGACACCTTACATCCGACCGTATCTCTATAAGTCACTTCGGCGCAAAATTCATCGGGAAGTGATGCGCCATTCGGCAGTCGTGAACGAAGACTATATCCCATTCGATGACGTGAGTTCGGATGAAATAACGGCCGAACAGGCGCTGATTCATACCGAATTGTCGGAGTATCAGACGGCCCGGCTCAATGCCTTGCTCGCGCAACTATCGGACCGACAACGGGAAGCCATTCACCTGAAATTTTATGCCGAGCTATCGAATGAGGAGATTGCCGATATACTGGTCGTCAACAAGCAGTCGGTGGCCAATCTGTTGCATCGGGGATTGACACGTTTGCGGGAAAGCTGGCCGTCGCTGTTATCGCTACTGGCGGGCTGGTTGCTGCACGAATCGTTTACAAAATAATGGCTGTGTGCTGAGTATCAACCCGAAAAACGATTCTATTAACAACCGAAATGGCTTACTCCCACACGATATGAAAGCGTATCAACAGTATACCGTCGAAGACTTTCTGACTGATCGCTGGTTTCTGGCTTGGGTGAAACACAACCAGCCCGAAGCCCGTCAGTTCTGGGAGCAATGGCAACAACAGCATCCCGACCAGCGCGACACCCTGCTGTTGGCGAAGGATATGGCCGAAGCGCTCAAAAATCGTCCGCATAGTCTTTCGGCGGAGCAGGAGCAACTGGAGGTCGAACGGATTGTGAAGCTAACCCGGCATGTCCCCGTACAATCGAACGGGTCCGTTCAGCGAAACCTATGGACGCAGTACCAATGGCTGGTAGCGGCTATGGTGTTGCTTATATTGGGGGTTGGTGGATGGGTTCTGTACAATCGTCATGAAACTACCTCGACCACTTTAGCGCATAACTCGTCTGCGGTCGATACGTCTACCACTAATGACTGGGTGAATCAGGTCAATGGCACCTCGCAACCTGTACAACTTTCCTTACCTGACGGGAGCCAGTTGACCCTGATGGCGCATAGCCAGGCTTCCTATCCACACACCTTTGATTCGTATAAGCGGGAAGTGCACCTGAAAGGCGATGCTTTGTTTTCGGTTGTTCACGAAGGGAAACGCCCGTTTCTGGTTTATAGCGGAACCCTGGTAACGCGCGTACTGGGTACCCGGTTCCGCGTACAGGCCCGACCCGGAGAAACCCGTATGAGGGTATCCGTACTATCGGGGAAGGTCTCCGTCATGAATCAGCAAGACTGGAATTCGGCGGAATCATTACCGAATGTGCCGAAGGCAGGTGTTGTCCTGACAGCCAATCAACAGGTGACGTATGATGCCAATCAGGGGAGTTATCAGAAAGAACTGGTGGCTAAACCGACCCTGCTTCCCTCGACATCCGAAACACCGGAAACCTTCACGTTTGACGATACCCCGGCGACAGCGGTTTTTGAGCGGCTAAAGAAAGCATATGGGGTTGAGATTATTTACGACGCGTCGGCGCTGCGGCATTGTACGCTAACGGCATCCCTGGCGGGTGTTTCGCTATACGATCAGCTTCAGTTGTTATGTGCTTCCATCGGTGCTTCGTACGAAGTGGTGGATGCCCGCATCATTATTACCAGCAAAGGCTGCTAAAATTTCTTACTAAAAAGCCCGCTATGCTGCAACATAACGGGCGAACTTGACCGATCTGGCGGCTTTTTCGGGCCACCGCCGACCGGTATAGCTACTCCTTTGCCCGGAATAACTAGAACTACCCCCAAGTTATGTACAAGTTTACAAATCACGAAACGATTCGGATGCTTATGCGAATCTCGCTACTCCAATTGTTGCTTACGGTATGGCTGGTCAACAGCGTTCTGGCGGCTAACGCCCAGGAACTCCTCGACCAGCGAGTTAGTATCCGGCTGGATAACAACACGTTCCGGCAGGCCTTACAGTCACTAGAAAAAACCGCGCATGTCAAGTTCGTGTATAGTCGGCAGATTGTCCAGATTGACCGGAAAGTATCGCTGGCAGCGACGGACGAAAAACTGGCCGATATTCTGGAACGGCTGTTGAAACCCCTGCAACTGCGGTATGTGGTAACGGGCAGTCAGATTGCGATTGTTCCCGGCCCGTCGGCCGATGATGTGGGCGATACGGGTTCATCGCAGACGCATCTGGAAACAGCCGACAGAGCTATCACAGGTACGGTAAAAAGCGAAACCGGGCAGGGGTTACCCGGTGTAAGCGTTGTGGTTAAAAACACCACGCGTGGGACAACTACCGATGCCGAAGGACGCTATCGACTTTCTATTCCCGATAATGAATCCGGTATTGTACTGGTCTTTTCGTTTGTGGGTTATCTGAATCAGGAGGTTGCCATTGGGAGCCGTTCGACTGTCGATGTGCAATTAGCGCCTGATACCAAAGCCCTGGGTGAAGTGGTGGTGGTAGGGTACGGTACACGAACCAAGAGTTCGATCACGGGCTCGATCGCGTCGGTAAAAGCCGAGGAGTTGAAAGTGACACCCGTTGCCAATCTGGCACAGGGGATTCAGGGGCGTGTGCCTGGTCTCGATATGCGTCAGAATTCGGGTACACCGGGGGGCAACATCAGCGTACGGATTCGGGGCACCAACTCGATCAACGGAACCTCGGAACCGCTCTACGTAATCGATGGTATTCAAATTTCGGCTACTTCGGCGGTTAATGCGGCTAACCCACTGTCCCAGATCAACCCGTCGGATATTGAGTCGGTGGAGGTGCTGAAAGATGCGGCTGCCACTGCTATTTACGGAGCCCGAGCCGCTAACGGCGTAGTCCTGATTACGACCAAACGGGGAAAAGACGGGGTCACCAATGTGACGTATGATGGCTATGTAGGCCAGCAGGAAACCACCCGAAAGCTGAGCATTCTGGATGCCTCGCAGTTTGCTCAGTTAGAAAACGACACGTATAGCCCTACCGTTATATACCCGAATCCGGCCAGTATCGGTAAAGGGACGAATTACCTGGATCTGATCTTCCGAAAAGCGATGATCCAGAACCACCAGTTGTCGGTTACCAGTGGGAACAACAAAACCCAGATTGCACTGGGAGCCAATTACTTCAATCAGGATGGCATCATCAAATCGACCAATTACAAACGGTATGCGTTTCGGGCCAATATTGACCACCGGATCAATGACCGCTTCAAACTTGGCACCAGCCTGTACTATACCGTTACGAACGAAAATCGGGTCAATGCGGGCGGGACGGGGGTGAACGTGACCAGCGCCCGTGAGGGAATTCTGGGTCGGGCGGTGGCCGCTCCGCCGGTATTACTTCCGTTTCGGCCCGATGGTAGCGTGTATTCCTTTGCCGATCAGATGAATGGCCGCTACCGGGAAACGGTCAACCCAATGGGTGAACTAGCCAAAAAAGATTACACGACCACCAACCGCTTACTCGGCAATCTGTATCTGGAAGTAGCCATTGTCAAAGGGCTTACGTACCGGGCCAGTTTCAACGCCGATCTGACATCTGGGTTGCAGGAGCAGTACTCCCCCCGCTCCATTGTCGATTCGATTTCGCTCAATAACCCCAATGCCGTCAACGGAATCGCCAGTAACAATAGCAGCTATTTTCGGTCCTTACTGCACGAAAGCATCCTGACGTACAGGAACGTTTTTCGCCAGAACCATTCGCTCAATATCACTGCCGTATACGCGACCCAATCCGACATTTTACAAACGAATAACCAGACGGCTTCTGGCTTCGGTAACGACTTTACCCAAAACTACTCGACGGGTAATGCGACGGTCTATGCCTTATCCAGTTCGCGCAGTAAAAGCAGCCTGATGTCGTATCTGGGGCGGGTTTCGTATGGTTTCAAGGATCGGTACTTTCTGGACCTGACGGGCCGAATCGATGGGTCGAGCAAATTCGGAGCAAACAACAAATACGGCTTTTTCCCGGCTATATCGGGTGCCTGGCGAGTTATTGAAGAGGATTTTATGAAACCCGTCACGTTTATCACCGACCTGAAAGTACGAGCGAGTTATGGCGTAACCGGGAATGCGGGTGCCATCGGGTCGTACCAGTCGCTGGCAACGGTGAGCGGGCAGGGATACAACTATAACTTCAATAACAACGTCCAGACGGGCATCAACCCAACCAGCATCGCCAATCCCGATCTGAAATGGGAGCAGGCTACTCAGCTTGACATTGGCGTCGATTTGGCTTTCCTGAACAACCGCCTGAATGTGGTCGCCGATTATTACCATAAACGCACAGATAACCTGTTGTTCACCAAAGCGTTGCCCTGGTCGTCGGGCTATACGACCATCACGGGCAACTACGGTTCCATCGAGAACAAAGGCCTTGAACTGGGCATCAGTGGAAAGATTCTGACAGGAACGGTCAAATGGGAAGCCGCCGGAAATATCACGTTTAACCGAAATAAAGTGCTGGCGCTGGATGGTGTGCAGCAGGAACTGGCTTTGTCGAGCTATTCGATTCTGAAAGTCGGCTATCCGCTGGGTGTGTATCGTACCTACATCCTGGACGGCATCAACCAGACGGGCGAGACGTTTTTACCCGGTTATGATGCCCGAACGGGTGGATTCAAAATTAAGGACGTTAATGGCGATGGTAAGATCAGTACCGACGACCAGGTGATTGTCGGCAATGCACAACCCAAGTACTTTTTCGGGTTTTCGAGTTCGGTGAAATACAAGAATTTCGAACTGAGCGGGTTTGTGCAGGGTGTACAGGGGAGTCGATTGTTCAATGGGTTCCGGTTTACGTTCGAAACCCCTTCGGGGCAGGTCAATCTGCTGGAAGGCATGGCCAATCGCTGGTCGGCCACCAATCCCAACAACGAGTATGTGAAACCTGCACAGGGAACTAACCTGCCCGTGGGCGACCGCTGGGTAGAGGATAATTCCTACATCCGGGTCAAGAACCTGACGCTGGCCTATAACCTTCCGCGTACCAAATTCAGCAAAAGCATTCGGGCCTATGTCAGTGGCAATAACCTGTTTACCATCACCAACTACCAGGGCTGGGACCCCGAATCGAATAACTACGGAAGCTCCAATGCCCTGTTCTACGACAATGGTACGTACCCAGCCGCTAAATCGTATGTCGTTGGCCTTCAGTGTACGTTCTGACCCTTAACTCCTGACTTTTATGAAACGATATTTTTCTAAATCTACCCTGGCCGCGTTTTTCGTCGCTGTGTGTGCCAGTGCCTGTCAGAGTCTGGACGAAACGGTGTATTCGTCCGTGATCACCACCGATTTTTACAAGAGTTCGCAAGATGCCGAAGCCGCCCTGACTGCCGCCTATGGGTCTATCAACGACCTGTTCGATCAGGCACCTATGGTGCTGGCCTCCGATTTTGCTGCCGATCAGCTTTGGGTAAAGCCAGTCGTAGGTCGTAATGTCTTTGCCCTCTACAGCTACGATTCCGACTATTCGTCCTCCAAGAGCTTTGGGCGTACGGCCGAGAGCCCACTGGGTTTATGGCAGTTTTGCTATAAAGGCATCGAAAATGCAAACTGGGTCATCGAGCGCGTACCGTCTATTTCTATGGAGGCTACGCGCCGGGATGCGATTGTGGCTGAAGCTAAATTTTTGCGGGCGCTATACCATTTTACGCTCACCAAAAGCTTTGGGGATGTGGTGATTCGGACATCGCCCAGCAAAAGTGAATCGGATGCGCTGGTGGCTAAAAGCCCGAAAGCGGATGTGTACAAACAGATTTTTAAAGACCTGGACGACGCCATTGCCAAGCTGCCTTCCTATTCAGCGTCGACGGTGAAAGGGCGGCCATCGAAAGAAGCGGCTACAGGCTTATACGCCAAAGCGGCCTTGTACGCTGAGGATTGGGCAACGGCCAAAGCGAAAGCCATTGAGGTAATCAACTCCGGGAAATATAGCCTGATGGCCGATGTACTGGATCTGTATAACGTCGACAAAGAAGACCTGGCCCGGCAGGAAAATATGTTTGCCTTTGAGGGCGATTACAGTACAAAAGCCCGAGCCACAACGATGATGGGTTTGTGTGGCCCGCCAAACAGTGCCGGACGCGACTATGGCAACTCAACCTTCGGTTCGCTGTTCGCCTTCCAATCGTTCTTCGACTCCTTCGACCCGAAAGATAAACGGCGGCAGTTGCTCGATACGACTTACGTTAGTGTAGCCGGAAAGGTGATTCCGCAAAAAGACATTACCCCCTATACGGTGAAGGGCGTGTTGATCAAAAAGTACATGGACAAAAACTCAATCGGAGCGAAAGGGCGGAACAATGTACCAATGCTGCGGCTGGCTGATATGTATCTGATTGCGGCCGAAGCTGAAGCGCGGCAGAATGGTCCAACTGCAACGGCTTATCAGTACATCAACGCCATTCGGAAACGGGCTGGACTGGCCGATTTGAAAGCAGGGCTGAGCAAAGACGACTTTATCAGTGCGGTATTGCAGGAGCGAAGCTGGGAGTTTTTTGCTGAAGGTGACCGCTGGTTCGACCTAACCCGTACGAATACGTTCCTTTCCGTAATTCCGAAGGCGGTCAATGAGGTGTATCCGGTACGAACTCCGCAGGCAAAACACCGCTATTATCCCATTCCGATGGATGAAATCCGGGCCAATCCCAAACTCGAACAGAACCCGGACTGGAAATGAACAGACTTGGTCAAGTAGGTAATCTGGTCGTTGCCGGGTTGGTTTTGATTGGGTTGAGTGCGTTCCTGCCAACGGCATCGCTGGTTCCCGACTGGGCTGCCTCTTTGGGAACGGCCGATAGCCTGAACATGGAAAAAGCACACCAGGAAATCTGGCGTCGGTTTGTGGATGAACATAACATCCTGATCGATTTTGCCGATGAAAACGGCCACTTCGACCGACCAACAGCGGATGAGTTTCGGCAGAATAAACCTAACGCACTGGGTTGGTGGACACCGACCGAAAACGGTTCCATGTTCAACGGACTGTATCTGGATGGACTTTGTCAGCGGTGGTTGTATCAGCATCAGGAGGCCGACCGACAAAAAGCCCGCAAGCTGGTGCAGGGGTTGTTGTTACTGGCGTCGGTGGGCGATACCCCCGGTTTTATTGGCCGTGGTGTAGCGACTGATGGCAAAACACCACCTTCGATGGGTTCCAATGATCAGACATCACCCTGGTTTTATGGGCTATGGCGGTATCTCTATGCCGATATGGCCGAACCAGCCGAGCGTCGGCGGATCATCGCTAAAATGGAGGAAGTAGCAAACGTGTTGCTATCGACCAATTGGCGGCTGCCAACCCTATCGTATGCGCCCGCCCGGTATCGAAACAACTTTGCCATTTTTACCTGGGAAGGTGCCCCCCGGCTGCTGTTCATTCTGAAAGCCATGCATCAACTGACGAGCAACCCGAAATGGGGTAACCTGTATCGGGAAGCGGCCGCTGAAATGGGTGGGGAACCTCGCCGAACTCGGCTGCAAATCTGCGCGGATGGGATGAGGTTCGATGTGCCGAAGCAATTTCGCTGGACGGGGGTTACGAGTACCGTGGATGTGCGGGCGCTCTGGGAAATGGAAACCGACCCGGCTATGAAGCAGGCGTATGAACAGGGGCTGAACGCTAGCGCCCGTAGTGCTGCTGCCGACATTAGCCGCTGGCATCAGTTGGACAACCATGACCTGAAACCCTATTTGCACGACTGGCGGCAACTGAACCGATGGTGGAAACCGCAACACAGTGAACAGGAAGCTCTGGATGTTTCAGCTACGCAACTAGCCGAGTTGGTGAAGCTGTCTCCGCGCCGGAATCAGGAACTGGGTTTTGTGCGGGAGCCGCTCTGGATGTCGTGGATCGTCACCTTAGCGCCGGATAAATCGCTTATGGACCAATACCGGGACGAGATACTGGGGGCCATTGGGCATTTTCAATACGATAAGCTGTATTACTCGCAGTTCTTTCCCGCTGAAGCCGTTTGGTTTCGGCTTCAGAAGATGGAGAAATCACGATAAGAATTTTGTCATGCTGACGAAGGAAGCATCTTAAAGCTTCATCAATCATGCATCAGGATACGTTAAGATGCTTCCTTCGTCAGCATGACAAAATCATATGCTCAAATTTTGAACAAACTCCATGAAAAGCATTTTTTATTACTGGCTCTTGATGGGTTGCCTGTGCTGCACTTCGGCGGTTTACGCTCAATCAAAGCCATCTATAACCGCCCCTTCTGCCCTTGAACAGCAGATCGAGCGGGCGCGTCAGGAGCTAAATCGGCGATTTATCAGCCCGAAGTATGGAATCCTATACGACTACGCAGGGCGGGATGGGACTATCTTTATTCCGACGGCTGAAGAATGTAAAACCGATAAACCAAACGGCTTATCCTGGTTTTCACCGATAGAAAATGGGGCCTTTTTCAATGGTATTTACATCGAGGGCTTATGCAATCGCTGGAAGATCAGTCGGAAGCGGGAAGATGCACTTGAGGCTCGTAACATAGCCGATGGACTGGTTCGGCTGGCTACCATTGGGCATGTACCGGGGTTTATTGCGCGGGGAGTTGCGGAGGATGGCCAGAGCCATCATGTTGCCGGGTCAGACGATCAGACTGGGCCGTGGTTTTACGGCATGTGGCGGTACATCAAAAGTGGAATCCCCGATCGGGCCGAGCAGCAGAAGCTTATTCAATTGGTCGAAAAAGTAGGTAATGCCCTTGAAAAAGCAGACTGGAAACTTCCCTGCGACCGCGAAGGCTATGGTTTTCGTGGCAACCTGACTGACAAAGGCTGCCGAATTTCGGCTCGATTGGTGTTCATCTATCGGGCGTTGTATGATCTAACGCAAGACAAAAAATGGCTGGATGGGTATTACCGACGACTGAATGAAATACCTGAAGGCGATTCAATGACCCGGTTGGAATTGTGCGCCCAGGGAATTCCGTACGAAACAGCCAATCCCGACAAAGGGAACGCTACCGAAAACGAATTCTGGATTACGGGGATATCCCAGGCCAATCTGAAGGCGCTGATCGAACTGGAACAGGCGCCAGCCATTCGTGAAAAATTTCGGCAGGGACTGAACCGAACCGCCGAAAAAGCCGCTCTGCATCTGTCTCGGTATAAACACTTCGATAACCAGCACACAATTGGTTTCAACGAAAACTGGCGATCACTGAATGACTTTTGGAAACCCCAGCCCGATATTGCTACGACGCTGGAACTGGCGCTTCAGCAGGGACGCGAATGGGCCAAACTGTCGCCCGCTCGCGTGTACGAAGACAAACACATGCGGGAGCCTCTATGGGCCTGCTGGATTGTACTGCTGTCGGGCAACAAGGCATTGATCAGCCAGTACCAGGCCGATCTGACGGGGGCCTTAACACATTACGACTGGAAGCAGCTATACACCGCCCGATTTTTTGTCGTGATTCCGGCATATTACGAAGCAAAGATGAATAAACTGATAGAACCGTAGCGATGGACCGTACTGATTAGTATGATGATGATTTACACAGATCTTAATCAATCATCATCATACTAATCAGTACGGTCCATCGCATCGATAGGTTGGTTTGGTAAATCCCCGGTGGTTATCTGCCGGGTGATTTATGATTCATGTATCGCTAACGAAAATCGGTTCTACCGATTGATAGACTGGACAAAGTCAAGCTTGGGTGCTTCACCGAAAACCGTAGTCAGATGCTCTGGTGTCGGTTTTCGTTGGGCCGTTAGCTGGCTCACCAGTATATAGGCCACAAACGAAGCCAGAAAGGCCGGGAATACTTCATGAATATCGCCCAGGCTCTCGTAACGGGTTCGGACGCCAAATCGCCAGAGAATATTGACCACGATACCCGCCAGCATGGATGCAACGGCACCCAGATCGGTTCCCCAGCGGAAATATAATCCGCCAAAAATAGTTGGGAAGAAACTGGCTACATAGACCGAACCGGCAAAGGCGGACAATTCGACCACATCGGCAGGTGGGAAGATGGTGAAATAATACACGATGATGCAGTAGAGTAGCATAACCACCTTTGTCCGGGGGATAATTTTCTCGACGGGCATCGGTTTCCAGACGTTCCAGATGTCTTTCACAAGGGTAGTTCCCACGACCAACGTAACCGACGCCAGAGCTGCCATCCCAGCCGCAAATAGTCCCATCAGGCAGATACCACTAATCAGGGGATTATTGAATTTCTTGAGCATAAAGCCCACCACTTCGTCGGTATTGTTGATGAGTTGGGCTGCTTCTTCACTGCTGACCATGCCGTGTACCAATGCTCCCAGCCCCATAACGCATACGAGCGAAACCCCCATGAAAATGGGCGTCCAGGTCATGGCAAACTTCATCCCGGCCTTATCTTTCACGGTGTAGAACCGGATCAGTAGCTTAGGTTCGGAAATCTGTTTCATGCCAATTGACAGCCCAATCCCCACGATGTAGGTAAATGAGGTCAGTTGTCCAAACGTTACCAGGCCATTGCCGATAGGTGTTCCTTTCTTGGATACATGATCGACAACCGCGATTTTAGCCATCAACGCATCATACCCACCCACGTAGATGAACGGCAGCGACAGCATGATAATGGCCACAATGAACATCAGAATACCCTGAACGGCGTCGGTCCACATAATGCCGTACATACCGCCCGCAATGGTATAAAAGCAGGTGAAGAACAGCATAAAAGCCGCTCCATACGCATACGGAATATCCAGCAGCGACTGGAGCAGGTGAGCACACCCTTTAGCAATACCGGTCATGTACCAGACAGTAGCAAACAGAATAATCACGGCCGACAACACCCGGATGCTGCGCGAAAGCTGACTCTGGTAGCGCAACTGAAAATAGTCGGGCACCGTAAACGACTTCAGCCGGATGCTCTGATTCCGCATCCGTGGCCCTAAAATCTGCCAGGAAATGATGCAGAATACCGCCCAGAAAACGCCCACCCAGGTCCAGGATAGCCCATACCGGAACGATTCGCCCGCCTGACCGATGTAGGTGTTGGTGCTGACAAAGGTGGAAAAGAACGCCAGCGATACCACCCAGCCGGGTATCCGGCGATCGGCTACGTAGTATTCGCCCACGGTTTTGCTGGCCTGCCGCTGCAGGTACCAGCCAAAGGTGATGAGGGAGATCAGGTAAACTACCATGCAAAGTAGCACCGTAGCATGTTCTGAGAAGTAGGTCATAGGAGAGGGGAGTAAGGGGAGGAGAAGGGAGGAAAGGGAATAAGGGGAAGAAAGGCAGGAAAGGTATAATCCTTTCTCCCTCTCTTCCCCTTATTCCCTTTCCTCCTTTTTATCTTCATTTCGGATGTCGATGTTCATAAACTGCACGGCAATGGCGTTGAGAATCATGATCACGATAATGAACCAGTACGGAAAGGCGGTCAGAAAATCCATTGGTCAGAAAATTTGTTTTAAGTCGTTCTTCGTCACTTTGCCCATGGCATTGCGGGGTAGTTCGGCTACGATTCGGTAATGACGCGGTACTTTGTAAGCCGCCATTTGTGTACGCATCCACTGGTTCAGGTCCGTTAGGTCAATCGGTTCTTTCGTTACCAGTACTGCGCCTACAATTTCGCCCCATTCTTCGTCGGGCAAGCCGATAACCCCGCAGTCGCCAATGGCCGGATGGGTTCGTAAGACCTCTTCGATTTCAAGCGCCGACAGCTTGTACCCACCCGACTTGATGATGTCGATGGAACTGCGTCCAAGAATTTTATAACTCCCGTCGTCAAGAACAGCCACATCGCCCGTACGGAACCAGCCGTCTAGGGTAAAAGCGTCCTGCGTAGCCTGTGGTCGCTGCCAATACTCGCGGAACACGGTTGGGCCCTTTACCTGTATTTCGCCGGGTTGACTGTCGGCAACCGGATTGTTGTCTTCATCCACTAAGCGAACGCCAACCCCCGGCAACGGCTGACCGATATGACCCGGTACGCGTTTGCCCCGGTACGGATTACTGATCGCCATGCCAATTTCGGTCATGCCGTAGCGTTCCAGTAACACATGACCACTGACCCGTTCCCATTTTTCCATAACCGTAACGGGTAAGGCTGCCGAACCCGAAACCATCAGCCGGAACGACCGCATGGTGTTTGTGAGGGCTTGCTGTTCGTTGGCTGGTAGCGTTTCCCAGTGCGCAATCAGTTTAAAATAAATGGTTGGTACGGCCATAAACAGGTTGATGGCTCCCTGCTGAAAAGCGTTGAAGACGGCGGTTGCTGAAAACTCCGGCAGAAATTCACAGCACGCTCCGGCCCAAAGGGCACAGCCAATCACATTGACAATGCCATGTACATGATGCAGCGGCAATACGCAGAGTATGTGGTCGGTTGGTTGCCATTCCCAGGCTTCAATAAGCGTACTCATCTGCGCTTCCAGATTGGCATGGGTGCTGACCACACCTTTCGGCAGGTTTGTGGTGCCACTAGTATATAGAATCATCGCTCCCCGCTGCGGATCAATATCGGGTAGCTCAACAGTCGGATAGGTTTCCGGCTGACTCAACTCGACAAAACGCAGCTTTCGGGCTTCGACGAGGGGTTGAAGAATAGATGCATATCGGGCAGAGGCTACTACGATGCTGGCACCCGTATCATCGATCACATATTGTAGCGAAGCGGATGGGTACGTAATGCAAAGTGGCACCGCGATTCCGCCCGCCCGCCAGATGCCCCACTGCACCCGCACATAGTCGTAGCCAGGTTCGACCATAAACGCGACGCGTGTTTCGGAAAGGTCGGTCTGGCCATTGAGCAGTTGCTGGCTAAATGCTGCCGAATCGTCAAGCAGTTGTGTGTAGGTATAGGCTTGACCATTAGCCAGGATGGCTGTATTGGCCGAATGATGGTGCGCCTGTTCAATAAGATGAATCATAAAAACCAAAAGGAAAGAATCGCAGCCTGTTACCCTATTAACTCGTGTTGGCCTTCAAGTAGATTGGTGATACGCATACGGAGTCGTTAGTTACCTAAAAATGTCTATTCTCTGAACTTCCTATGGCTGGGATACTCATGCGGGCACTGGAAGCGGGGGCAAAATGGGAAGGGGATAGGCGATGCGTTGAGCGAACAGCCTCCAGTGCGTTTCTGACCGTTGCACGGCCAACGGATTCACCGCAGAAACCCTATTTGAATTTGATCGTCAATGGCATCAATAACAAGATAAACGCTGTTGAGGCTTTGCGCAGGAAATTGAATGACTGGAAAAATGGGAAATGAGCCCGTTTCGTTAGTCATTCGTGGTCATTTGCCTTCGGCATCAAAGATTGTCATGTATTGGAAGGCTACCTAATGACCATGAATGACAACCCTTGACGCCGAAGGCAAATGACTACGATTATAATTCCCGAATCTGGATATTCCGGTACCAGACGCGCTCTTTGGGGCTGTGGTTCTGGAGGGCAATTTTGCCTTTAGCGTGAGGGGTTGCATACGGCCAGTTGGCAAACTTACTTTTCGCAACCAGGGCTTTCCAGTTGTCGGAGCCGTACTCATAATCGACCAATTTTTTGCCGTTCAGGAAGTGCTCTACATGGTTTTTGTTGACAACGATACGGCCTTTGTTCCATTCACCGGGTGCTTTTGCCACATTCATATCGGCAGGAGGAATCATGTCGTAATTGGCACCGGTTAACTGTGTATCTTTTAATTTGTAGGGTTTTCCATCGCCATCCAGATACCCTTTGTCGTCGATCACCTGATACTCTGGTCCCGACATATAGGTTGATTTAATATCTGGGCTGTCGATGATTTTATACACCACACCGCTGTTGCTGCCTTTGGGGATTTTGAACTCAAACTCCAGCTCGAAGTTTTCATATTCTTTATCGGTAACCAGGTCACCACCTGTACCATCGGGGGTCATGGCTCCGTCTTCGACATACCAGCCTACCACGCCATCTTTATGGTAGCTATGCCAGCCTTTTATCGTTTTTCCGTCGAATAGTGAAGTCCATTTGGGAGGGGCTGTGAATGCTAATGGGCAAAACAGTACACTGAGAAGCAGTAATCGTTTCATGGAGTTTAGAATTTTGAGATAAAAGTAACTGAAATGGTGAATTTTAACTATATGTTTTGAGCCTGTTATGTGAATTCTATCTTTGCCAGATGCGTAGAAAGAATGACATCTTATTAAAAAGCGCTTTTGAGGAGGCATTTCCTGATTTATTACGATTTTTCTTTTCGGAGGCCGACGAGTTATTCGACATGAACCGAGGGTTTGAGTTCATGGATAAAGAACTGAGCGAACTCTTTCCCGAACTGGAAAAGCAGGGCGGTTCTCGGTTTGTTGATATGCTGGTTAAAGCCTGGTTGCTGGATGGTACTGAAGAATGGATTTTAGTACATCTGGAAATTCAGGGTGATGATACGCGCGGATTTGCGCACCGGATGTTGCAGTACTGGTACCGTATTTATGATCGGTATGGAGTGGATATTGTTGCCCTGGCGGTGTTTACTGGGGGTAAAACTCAACCTAGACCAGATCTGTACCACAAAAGCTTTTTAGGAACTGAGATCACCTACAAATACAACGCCTACCATATTCTCGATCATTCGGAGAGTGAGTTACTGGCAATGGATAATCCGTTTGCCCTCATTGTACTGGCTGCCCAGAAAGCGTTGTTGTTAGGTAAGATTCCTGAAAAAGAGCTGGGTGAACAGCGGCTGACGATTGCCAAAGCGTTGATTCGAAGCCAGCAATATGACAGTGAGCAAATTCGCCGTTTTCTGTTCTTTCTAAAGACATTTGTCTACATTGGTGATCCAGACATAAATCGTAACTTTGATAAGGCGATTGAGCTACTAACCGGAACGCAGAGAGCTATGGGTATCATCGACACAATCAAAATGTTAGCCAAAGAGGAAGCCCGCGAAGAGGTTTACGAAGAGGGCTTAGAAAAAGGTATTGAGAAAGGTATCGAACAAGGCATTGAACAAGGCTTAGAAAAAGGTATTGGGCGAGGTATTGAGCAAAAGAGCATTGAAGTAGTCAGGAATCTTTTGTTGGCCGAGAAATTTACCGATGCTGAAATCGCCAATTTCGCCAGCGTAACCGAAGAGTTTGTGCGAACGGTGAAACGTAAGCTTGCCGAATAGCCATTCATTAAGATTCCTTAAATCAGAAAGCGCCCAAGACAGGAATCGTTCACTGTTTTGGACGCTTTTTGATTCAGGAGTATTCAATCACTAGGTCGCCATGTCGCGGGTGGCGTCCAGATCGTTGTATTTGCGGTCGAGACCTTCGGTCGATTTCTGATCAGAACGGTCGGGTCCGGAAATCATATCCTGCGCGGCAATACTGCTTTCGTCGGCCATTTCCCGGGGGAGCTTCTCTGCTTCCCGGCCTTCTTCAGGTCGTTCGCCTGGTTGATTCTGAGCTGGATCTTTGGCGTTTACATCGTAAGGCCGGGCCGAGTCGCCCGTGTCGGGTGCATCTTCCATACCTTCCTCCGTACCCGGAACGGCTTTTGCTGCTTCGGCTATATCCTCATGGATTCCCTCGTATTGCGTACCTTTTTCGGCATTAATCGACCTAGGTTCTGCCGGAGCCGCTACCGCAGCGGTGAATGTGCTCAACGAATTAACCTCATTCCGTATGTCTGGCACCGCTGGTTTAGGAGTATCCGGCAGGTCCGGAATTTCGGGACCGGGTGTCGGCGGGGTAGGGGGCGTTTCCGGCGGTACACCGGGCGTTGGCGGAATCGGCTGCGTTGGGTCGGGTGTTCCGGGGGTTGGGGGAATCATATTTTGGACAGACGTTCCGTCTAGGGGCTGGTTGCCGCCCATATAATTCCAGCCAGCAAACGAGTTGGTCGATGTAGTTTTCGAGTCTGTGCTGGTCGTATTCGGTGATTCATCTTCCGACGATAAGCCTGTGGCTACCGTAGATCCCGCATCTGGATTTCCCGTGATGTCGGCAACCGCAATTGGGTCGTTTGGTAAAACAGCTTCGTCAACACCTTCGCCTACATGCAACGAGGCTTCGGAATTTTCGTAGGTTTTACCTCGCAATGGATCACCCTGGACGGTTCGTTCTTCGTCGGAGCTATAGCGATTGCGAAGTTGTTCGTCCACAACGTCATCGTCGGTATCACCGATGGGGGTCAGTTTACCGTCGACGAGTTTGACCATATTTGTTTCCCCCTGATCCGCACCAAACATCGCTTCCGCATTTTCGTTCGATACCAGATTAGCCTGTTGAGCGCCGTCGCTGAGGGCTGATGAATTTGAGTTTTCCATGAGAACTGTGAATGTTTTAGGTTTAAAGAGAACTAATGGAAACGTAAAAAGTTTTGTGGTATGGTAACGCAAAGAGCTTACCCGCGTTACCGTACCAATGGGTTACATAAGCGCATCAAATAAAATCTCGGCGGGGTGCTGAGCTTTCCGGCCAGTGCCGTCCTTGATCTGATGGCGGCAACTTGTACCGGCTGCCGAAATGATCGCATCTTCGGCTTTTCGAACAGCAGGGAAAAGAACGAGTTCACCGATTTGCATCGACAGCTCATAATGTTCCGCTTCGTACCCAAACGACCCGGCCATTCCACAGCAACCGGAAGGAATGAGTTGTACGTTGTAGTTTGGAGGTAAGGAAAGCACCTTTTTCACCGGAACCATTGAAGAAAGGGCTTTTTGATGGCAATGCCCGTGTACTTTTACCAGCCGGGCTTCGGTAGTGAATACACTCTTGTTTACTCGACCGGCGTCAACTTCCTGGGCCAGCCATTCCTCAAATAGAAAAACGTTTTTGGCAATACGCTGGGCATCGGCTTTCAACTCGGCAGGTACCAGATCGGGGTATTCGTCGCGGAAGGTCAGAATGGCCGATGGTTCCAGACCGATCAGGGGCGTCTGGTCGGTGATCTGGTCTTTCAACAGCGTTACATTCCGAATAGCGAGCTTACGGGCTTCATCGACCAACCCTTTCGACAAATACGTTCGGCCACTCTCGGCATGGTCGGGAATAGTGACCGTATAGCCCAGCCGTTCCAGCAACTGAATCGCTTTTTGCCCAACTTCTACGTCGTTGAAATTGGTGAACTCATCACAGAAAAGCATAGGGCGCTGGGCATGGGGCGTGGATTGGGCAGCCACATTGGCCCTTTGCCCTCTACTCCTTACCCATTGCTTCAGCGTCGTGCTGGATAGGTGGGGCATCGTTCGGTCGGGGTGGAAACCGACGAGCTGATTGGCGACCCGGCGGAGAGCAGGGGCGTTATAAATGGCGTTGTAAGCCCAGGGGGCGATACTGGCCAGCGACATCAGTTTGGTGAAGTTGCCGACGAGTCTAGCCCGTAATGGAACGCCTTTTTCATGATAATGCTGTTGGGTAAATTCGGCCTTCATCCGGGCCATATCGACACTCGACGGGCATTCGGCCTTACAGCCTTTGCACGACAGACACAGGTCAAGTACTTCTTTGGCCGCTTCGTAGTCGAGTTCGGTTGGGGCCGATTGGCTGCTGTAAAAATGCCGGAGAATGTTGGCACGGGCGCGGGTCGTATCCCGTTCGCGTCGGGTAGCCATGTAGCTTGGGCACATGGTGCCACCCGAAATTTCGGTTTTACGGCAGTCGCCCGAACCGGAGCATTTTTCGGCCAGTTCGAGTAGGCCGCCATCTTTCGAAAAGTCGAATACCGTTTTAGGCTGTGAAATCACCACATCGGCTTCCGCCCGCAACGACTCGTTCATGGGGGGCGGGTCGATAACTTTGCCAGGGTTGAAGGTATTGTGCGGGTCCCAAAGGGTCTTGACCTCTTTGCACAACTGGTAGTTTTCGGGGCCAAGCATATACGCAATGAATTCACCCCGGAGCCGACCGTCGCCATGCTCCCCCGATAAGGAACCCCCGTATTTTTTGACCAGCTGGGCTGTATCCATCAGCAGCGCCCTGAAGTTGGCCCGGCCTTCCGACGATTTTAGGTTGATGAGTGGCAACGCATGAATTTCGCCCGCTCCGGCATGGGCCGAATATTCGAGTTTCAGCCCATGGTTCTCCCAGGCCATCCGGTCCAGTTCATCGATATAATCGGGCAGGTCACGTACATCGACAGCCGTATCTTCGATCACGTTGGCCGGTTTTTCGTCGCCCGGAATATTGTACATGATGCTCAGACCGGCTTTGCGTAACGCCCAGGGCTTCTTGGTTTCGTCATCGAACAGAATCGGGTAGGTGTAGCCCAGTCCTTTTTCCCTGAGGTCAGTAACAAACGCGCTGGCCTTCAGGCTGACGCCTTCTTTGGTGTCATCGAAAAACTCGACCATCAGAATCGCTTTGGGATCGCCCTCTACAAACGCCCGGTTTTTGGTTTGTTCGATGTTGGTTTTGGTCAGTTGCAGAATGTAATCATCGACCAGCTCCGAAGCCGAACACTGATGCGCTAGTGCCACCAGATTGGCTTCCAGTGACTGACGGATCGTTGCAAAATGAGCACAAACCAGTGCCGTTTCTTTGGGAGGTAAGGGTAGCAGATTCAGCTTGGCTTCGACTATGAAACAGAGCGTACCTTCCGAACCCGCAATGAGGTTGGCAAAGTTGAAAAGGGGAGAGGAAAGGGACGAAGGGGAGGAGTGGGAGAAAAGGGAATCGTTCTTTCCTCCCTCTTGTCCATCCTCCCTTTCCTCCCAAAATTTTAAAAGGGCA
This sequence comes from Spirosoma panaciterrae DSM 21099, assembly GCF_000374025.1. Taxonomy (GTDB): domain Bacteria; phylum Bacteroidota; class Bacteroidia; order Cytophagales; family Spirosomataceae; genus Spirosoma; species Spirosoma panaciterrae. The sequence goes on from NZ_KB893172.1 coordinate 126,452, forward strand.
TCCAGTGCATAGCCCGTATTCCGGCGGGTGACGGTGGGTTTTGGATAGCCTTCGCGAATGTGTTGCCGGACTTCGGGTTTGGAAAGCCAGTCGCGGAATTGTACGTAAAGGCGCTGTTCGAGTGGGCTGACTACATGTTCGCCCCGGCATTTGGCGTCGAACTGCTCCTGTGTCAATGGGCCAAATGTGACTTCCGCACCGTCGCTCAGAACGGCCCGAACTTCGAGCAGATGATCGCGCGTGGTGCCCCAGACGATGGAGTGAAGGCCACAGGAGTTGTTGCCAATCATACCGCCAATCATAGCCCGGCTGGCTGTACTGGTTTCGGGGCCAAAGAGCAGCCCATGCGGTTTCAGAAAGGCGTTCAGGTCGTCGCGGATAACGCCGGGTTGTACACGAACCCATCGCTCGGCGGCATTGACTTCCTGAATGGTTCCGAAGTATTTAGAAATATCGACCACAATACCGCTACCTACAACCTGACCGGCAAGTGAGGTTCCGGCGGCACGGGGGATCAATCCCAGGCCATGTTGTTGCGCAAATCGCAGGAGCCGTTTAATGTCGGCGACCGACTTGGGTAAGGCCACCGCTATGGGCATTTCCTGATAGACCGAGGCATCCGTTGCGTAGAGTAAACGCTGGGCGGTGTGTTCGGGAGATTCATCGAAATAAAGGTCGCCTTCGAATGAAGGTTCCAGCGAGGCAAAGGGCGGTTTATGAGGAAGACGAAACATATACCAAAGGTATGAAGAAACTTAGTTCACTCTTTCGGAACCAGTTTATAAGCTCGCCAAACAAAGAAGCTAACCACTACGGTTAGCAACCCAATCATACTGGGAATTGTCCATCCGATGAGTTGATCCTGATTGTAGAATTTAGCCCAAATGGACTGACCTTGTATCACCAGAAACAGACTGGCAACGAACAGACGCATGCTGGCAGTCATTAGCCGAATATTTCCGAGCTGACGGGCTATATTCTCCGGTGTACGGGGGCCAGGAAAGTTCATAAAGTCGGGATGGATTTTTTGAGAAGCCCATAGTATACCGATAACCAAGAAAGCAATAACGGGTAAGATCAGTAAAGTTGCCGGGCTACCCCATCGATCGGGCTGGCCATGTAGATTGTAATGAATCGCTATTGGGTTGGGCAACCATAGGGCTCCGGCGATGGAAAACATAGTGAGCAGTATAAGCAGCAATATAGTCAGCCAATTGGTAAGGCGTTCATAGGTAGCCATGTCTGTAATTAAGGGTAAAGTGTATACCAGAGAAGGTAAGAAACCATAGGCAGATTATGGAATTGACTACTTGTCTGCATCCATCGGGTAAACGACTACCGCTATGACTTTCCGCCGAACCTCTACACCGATCCACGTTGATTTTACCCCTTTTGTCGACCTCGCCTTTTTGCTATTAACCTTCTTTATGCTGATCAAGACGGTACAGCAGCCTGGCATGATGACCACCTCTGTTCGTGGGGGTAGTATGTGTTATTGGGATGAACGCCCGAAACCAGATGCACACATATTCCTTTTGGCTAACAATCGAATTGGCTTTCTGACGTATCGACCTGATGGCTCGAATGCGGAGTTTTTAGAAACTGATTATTCCATTGAGGGGATCAGAAAGCAGCTATTGAGTATCAGCCTGAATCACGATTATGGGGCCATTGTGCTGATTAAGCCCACGGAACAGGCAACATTCAAAAATATTGTTGATGTACTGGATGAACTGCAAATTCTTGGGCATATCAACTTTAATCTGGGATACAAGCTGACTGCCGAGGAGAAGCATATGCTGGAGAGGTATAAACAGTATAAAGCTGATAACCCGTCAATCCCTGTAATGATGCATGTGCCTTTATATCCTCATTCACCAATTTATATGTAGTGTGACATAGCTGATTTTTCAGGCTAGTGTAACTATTAATCATCATAATGTCCGCGAAGCGAGTGGACAATTATATCGGTATCAGTAACTGCATAAATAATCCGATGCTCGTCGGTAATTCGACGTGACCAGAATCCACTTCGATCACCTTTTAGTGGTTCTGGCTTTCCGATTCCCTCAAAAGGTGTACGGCAACATTCCTCAATAATTCGGAAAATACGTTTTAAGATTTTAGGCTCAAAGGCTGCCCATTCGGATAGATGTTCGAGGGCTTCGGGCTGAATGCGCGTTGTCCTCATTTGGTGACCTTAAACTTAGTCACTTCCGCCAATACATCGACAGATTCATCATTGTCTAATGCATTTGCGAGTCGGGCCAGGTCTTCGTAAGGGAGGGCATATTCATACGTAGCTGCTTCATTTCGGGCTATCAATTCCTCGGTTGTTTCTTCAGGTTTTACAATTACCTGAACTCGACGGTTGCCGTAATAAGCTTTAATGCTCTCCAGCAAGTTGGGCCCTGCTTTGTCTGCGTCAATATGAAATACGAGAGAGTCCATGACTGATTTTTATCAAAGATAACCAAAAACTTTATCAGCGAGGTTTGTTATCGCCCCGGTCAAAGACGCGCTTTAGGCGGCTACCGATAAAACTACCCACAAACGTCAGAATCATGGAGCCGTATAGTCCGAAATTCTCCAGTTCGATATGGAAGGAATTGGTGGGGTGTTCGAGAAAGAAGGTGTAAACAAGCCAGATCGATGATGCCTGGACGATGGCCAGAAACCAGCCTTTGCGGGGTTCCAGAAACCCCAGACCCGTTGCCAGAATGGTAGCGACCAGATAGGGAAGGTGGGCCGCTATGGCAACCCGAATGCAATACAATAAAAACGCGCTCCCGATCAGCGTCAGGACCACGTTTAGCAAAAGTCGGCGGTCGAAAAAAGAAGCGTTCATAGTATATATGATGTATGATATAGGATGTTCGGGCGCTTATAAGCCATACATCCTATATCATACATCATATAGCCCTTACTGGTTCACATACACGTTACCTGCCGTGGCGGAGAGTGTAACCGGAATACCCCCTCCGTTGAGGGTGCCTTTAATACGATTGCGGTCCGTATCACCACTGAAGTTGTTCAGCGGAATTTTGATGTGATTGCCACTCAGGTTTAAGCTAATGCCTTTATCGAGCGGCATTCGTACACGAACGCTACCCGCACTGGTCGACAGACGAACCGGGCCGGTCAGTTTGCTGATGCTCACGTCAACCCCACCGGCACTGGTGCTGGCATCGATGCTGCCCACGATGTTGTCCAGACGAACTGAGCCGCCCGATGTGCCTGCTTTGATGTCGCCTTCAATATCTTCGCCGTTTACGCTGCCCCCGCTGGTTTGGGCATCGATAGGGCCTTTCAGATCGGTCAGGCGAATGCTGCCGCCTGAGGTTTGTAGCCGCATTTTGCCCGATGACGATTTCGCTTCGATGGAGCCACCGGAGGTTTGCAGAGCGATTTCGCCGGATCCAGTTGCCTGACAGCCGTCGAGATGGATGCTGCCACCGGAGGTCTGGCCGTTGATGTCGCCATCTACATCGCTCATGTGCAGGCTACCCCCGCTGGTACGGAATTTCTGCGTACCGTTTAGGGCCGCCAGGTGAATGCTGCCTCCTGAGGTGCGCAGGTCAGTAGCCATGTTGCGGGGGGTATAGAATTTGAAACCAATGCTGAGTGACCGTTTCCAGTCACGGTCGTTGTTCCGGCGTTTGGCGGTGGCCACTACCGTATTGCCTTCCTGCGTAATGGAGATGTCGTAGTCTCTAAGCCGCTCTTCAATTTCGGCTTTATCCAGATTTCCATTTCCGTTATTGCCGCGTACATACATTTCTACTTTTACCTCTTTTCCTGAGCCGCCCTCTACGGTCAGGCTACCGCCGGAGGTTTCGGCCCGAACGGTATTGATATTGCCCGAAAAGGTTTTGGTCTGGTAAGGAGTCTGGTCGTCGGCCGGACGATTGGCAAGGGTTGTCAGCGAGAGGGTTGCTGCGCCGAGGAGTGTTAAGAAGAATTGATTCCGTTTCATACGATTGATTTTGATTTCGCTGTATCAAAGATGATGTTTCTCTTACGAAGGTTGCATTAGCTGTTGTTCATACCCGTCGGGCGTTGGCCGTCCGGTTAGTAGAGATCTTTCAATGGGTATGCCAATTTGTATAAAGATCTGAGGTATAGGGGTTTGTGTTTTTCTGTTGTATTGCCTCTGTCCGACAGCGGACATCTGGTTGTTCATTCACGGACAAAAACAGCACGTTTGCTTACGGCCAGATACAAAATCATACAACTGCCTTCTTAGAAAACTACTAAACCCTAGTTATTTATACGCATAGATAAATATAGTAAAGTTTAAAAATCAGGTGGTTATGGTGTGAAAATACTTACCAAGGATATCTTATTTTTAGCCTGATTCGAATTTTATTTTGAAATAATTAAAGAATATAAAATTAAATTTTAAATATTAAGGCATATAATAGAATATAATTGTGAATAAATATAGTAATTGGAAATTTACTATTGATTTATTGTTTTTATTGGAATTATATTTGGATTAAAAATGACCTGACAACAGGAAATTTTTTAATGCCTGGCCAGCATCAATAAGTCTCTGAGTATACCTGGAAAAGGTCGCAATACCACCTGCCTTGTCCGGATTTCTTTCCACGTAATAAAGCGCCTGTTCTTTTTCCATTAGCACCAGTCAGTCACTGGCGTAGGTGTTCTTTTTAACCTAATCATGGAGTGAAATGCAGCACAAACAACTACTACTTATCGTACTTTTTGCCTTTTGTATACCCCTTCAGCTTCTTGCGCAGAGTCGGGTTATAAAAGGTACGGTCACTTCCGGCGAAGATAACTCAGGACTTCCCGGTGTAAACGTAGTGATCAAAGGCACAACCATTGGGGCATCAACAAACGCAGAAGGAACGTATTCCATTGCCATTCCCGATAATCTGTTCAAAAACGCGGTACTGATTTATTCATTTATTGGGATGAAAACCGCCGAGGTAACGGTGGGGAATCAGACCTCTATTTCGGTTCGGTTACAGCACGACGAAACCTCGCTCGATGAGGTGATTGTGAGTGCGTTAGGGTTTAAGGAAAACGCCGACAAACGGGGCGCTACAGCTTCCAAAATCGAAGCAAAAGACATCGTTCGGTCGGGCGAAACGGGGGTCATCAACGGTATGTCGGGCAAAGCGGCTGGCGTTCAGATTACCAAGTCGGCCGGTGACCCAGGGGCTGGTTCCTACATCCAGATTCGGGGGCAGAATACCATTACGGGCTCTACCCAGCCGCTGGTTATTGTGGATGGGATTCCCATCAGCAACTCGACCCTGGGAGATGGCGCGGCCGGGGTAACCCAGCAATCGCGTTTGAACGACATCAACCCGGAAGACATTGCGTCGATGCAGATTCTGAAAGGCGCTTCGGCAGCGGCTTTGTGGGGTTCGCGGGCGGCCAACGGGGTAATTGTGATCACAACCAAAAAAGGAGCCAACAGCGATAAGGTCAATATCTCGTTTAGTTCTACCGTTTCGTTCGATAAGCCCAATCTGCTGCACCCCCTGCAAAGCAATTATGGCCAGGGGTCGGATGGTGTGTATAACCCAACGGTTGCCAATTCGTGGGGCGATAAAATCGCCAATCGGGCCGGGGGCGACGATGTGGTGAATATGAACGGGGCTCGTTTTGAGGCTTATTCGGGCAAAACATACTACCCCATCATCACCAAAAACTCGAAAGAAACCTACAACGACATACGGAAAGATGTAGTTTTCAGAACGGGTACGTATGTCGATAACAACCTGTCGATCAGTGGCGGGAACGAAAAAGGAAATTTTTACCTGAGCTTTGGGGATCTGCGGCAAAAAGGGATCATCAACGGCCAAAGTGATTATAACCGGACAACGCTTCGATTCAACTCTGAACGCCGGTTCAACGATGTGATTAAATCATCGACGAATGCCACCTACGCCCGAACGACTTCGAACCGGATTCAGCGAAGCAATAGCGTAAACGGCCTGTACATTGGTTACCTCCGCACCCCGCCCGATTTCGATAGCCGCGATTATAAAGGAAACTATTTTGCGTCGCCAACGGCCAGTGCGATACCGAACCGGCAGCGGGCGTACCGAAACTACTTGGGGGCATTGGCAAACCCGATCTATAACGACCCGATGTGGGCGATCAATGAGTTGACCAACTTTTCGGAAGTAGATCGCTTCATTATGAGTTCCGAACTGCTCATTACCCCCGCTACCTGGTTCGATATAACCGTGCGGGGTGGTATTGATGCCAACACCGATCACCGCATTACCAACTATCCGGTCAACTCGGCTTCCAACAGCGGTTTGGGAAGTTATGAGGAGAACATCTATAAAGAATCGGAAATGAACGGTGACCTGATCGGGCGCATATTTAAGGATTTTGGCAAAAACATTACGAGCACCCTGATCGTAGGGTTCAACCTCAACGACCGGAAATACCTCAATCTGGGCGGTACCATGAACACGTTCATCATTCCCGATGCGCCCGCCAATTTTGGCAATTCGCTGGTGTCGAACGATGCCCCATACCGGACAACCACGCACCGCCGGATGGCCCGTCTGTATTCGACTTTGAACCTCGGTTTTTATAACCAGCTCTATGTCAATGCTTCGCTGGCCGGAGAGTCGGGGTCGACTTTCGGGAGTCAGACAAAATCGACGTTCTATTATCCATCGGCCGATGTGGCCTGGCAGTTTACCCAGCTTCCCGTGTTTCGTGACAATCCTGTCCTGTCGTTTGGTAAACTGCGGGCTTCATACGGTACAGTGGGGGTACAACCCGATGCCTACCGGAACACCACAACCTACGTAAACGCGTCGTTTAGCAGTTGGGCCAACACCCTTAGTGGCGCTGGCTACGGCAATGGGGCCTATGTGCGCAGTGCTACTCAGGGAGATCCTTTTCTGCAACCCGAACGGAAAACCGAATGGGAGCTGGGTACCGACCTTCGCTTTCTGAACAACCGGCTGACAGCTGGCTTTACCTATTATCAGAACGAGATTACCGATCTGTTGCTCAACGTAGCCGTGGCGGGGTCAACGGGCTATACCTCCAAATATACCAATGCCGGATCGATGACCAACAAGGGCTGGGAAGTGGAGTTTAACTATAACCTGCTGAATAAGAGTGGCTTCAACTGGAATGTGTTTGGTAACCTGAGTCGGAATGTAAACCGGGTAACCAACCTGGCCGGAACGGACATCATTACGCTGGGCGGTTTCAGTACTACCGCCAGTACTGTTGCGAAAGTGGGTTATGCCATGTCGGCGCTCTATGGAGGGACCTATCTTCGGAAAGATGATGGCTCACTCAATCTAAATGCCAATGGGTTTCCACAGGTGGCTTCACAGTTTGGCGTTATTGGCGATCCAAACCCGGATTATCGGGGTGGTTTTGGTACGAACCTGACGTACAAGAAAATCTCGCTGAATGTACTTTTTGAGACATTCCAGGGAGGTGATTTCTACAATGGCACCCGAGGTGTACTTTACAACTTTGGTACCCATGCCGATGTAGGGAATGAGGTGACACTGACGCAGGACCTGAAGAACTATGCGGGCAAAACGATTGCTGCCGGAAGCACGGTTCGGGGAAATATTCAGGATTTTGGTGCAGGCCCTGTATTGCTCGATCAGTCGTATTATACATCCATTGGGGGCGGTTTCAGTACGCTGGTCGAACAGTTTATCACCGATGCGAGCTGGACCCGTATTCGCGAACTTTCGTTGGGGTATTCCATCAGCTCGCCCAAGTTCCGTCAGAAAAGCAAGTTGCAGTCGATTGATATTACGGTAACGGGCCGGAATCCGGTTCTGTGGACAAAAATGGTGGGTATCGACCCCGAAACGGCTCTGAACGGGGCCAGCAACTCGCGCGGACAGGATTATTTCAACAGCCCGAATACGAAGTCTTTGCTGTTCAGTATAAAAATCAATTACTAAAAGCCACGCAGCAACCGCTATTATGAAACGACTTTATAGATCAGTTTTTGCCCTTGTGTTTGGCCTTCAGTTATTCGCTTGTTCGTCGATTGTCGAAAACCTGAACGTTGACCCAAACAACCCAACCAAATCGACCGCCAGTCTGTTGCTGACCGGGACCGAAATTGCCAACATGGCTACGCAGGAAGGCATGGCCAGCCGATTGACTACCATCTGGTCGGGCTATGCGTCCGGAGCCGATCGGCAGTGGCTGGATTATTATAATTACAACGTGTCGGCGGGTATTTACGACGGCGACTGGAATCTGGTGTACCAGGCAACCAACGCCAATGCGCTGCTGACCATTGCACAGGCCACGGCACTGGGGAACCGCAAAATGGTTGCCATTGCTAAAATCCTGCGGGCCAATGCACTGGCTACGGGAACGGAACTGTGGGGCGACATTCCCTTCGATCAGGCGGGTGATAACGCTGCTTACCCGAACCCTGCCTTTGAAGCCCAGGCAACCGTTTATACCAAGCTGCTGGCGTCGCTGGAAGAGGCCATTGCCGACCTGAAGTCGGGTGTGGGTACGGTGACGACCGAAGATATTCACTTTGGGGGTGATGCAACAAAATGGACGCAGGTGGCCTATACGCTGAAAGCACGTCTGCTGACCGACCTCAAGAAGTATGACGAAGCCTACACAGCCGCTCAGAGTGGAATCAGTGTGTTTGCCAATTCATTATATGCGCCCCATGGTAACACGGCCAACGTAAATCAGAACCAATACTGGTCGTTTCTGGCTAGTTCACGAACGGGCGATATAAACGCTGTGGGGGCCTATAACACGACCTTGCTGAATCCTGCCAGTGCCCGGTATCGGGGAAATTCGAAAACGATTGAGACAGCCCGGTTTAAGTTTTATTACCTAGAAGTGGGTGTGAATAGCCCTGGTAAAATAGAGCCGAATACAACCGGAACAACGGGTTTCTTCGCGCAAAGCGCCAGTTTCCCGCTGATTACGTATCAGGAAAACAGCCTGACGCTGGCCGAAGCGGCTCTCCGGTCGGGCAAAGGATTTGCTACGGCGCTGGGGCATCTGAACGCGTACCGGGCTTGGCTCAATACGGGTGGCAACATCAATGCGGCTTATCTGACGGCGGGTGCCTATAAATATGATCCGTATGTAGCGGCTGATTTTGCGGCTGGTGGGATCGAAAATGCCGATGGTATCACGGCCGATAATGCTCTGCTTCGGGAGATTCTGCAGGAACGCTACGTTTCGTTCTACGGCCAACACATTGGCTGGAACGATGAACGTCGGACTCGAACTGAAGCCTACGGAATCAAACTGACGCCGAATAGTGGTACGCAACTTCCGTGGCGATTTATCTACCCACAAAATGAGATCAATTCGAACCCAAGTACGCCAAAACCCGTACCCGCTACGTTCGAGGCACTGGCGATTTACAAGTAGTTCGAGTAAACCGCCAAGCTAAAAAAAGAGCCAGTCAAGTTGACTGGCTCTTTTTGATTCATCATTCTATTAGCAACTTATCAGGTTATCTTATCGGCTCATCAGCAGGGTTCGCTGTTTGGCCAGGTCTTCTTTCTTGACAAAGGTGATCGGTACAAACTCATCGGTGGGCGAACCGATGTAATAGAGCGTCCAGTCCTGGTCATAGGTTGAGAGCAGTTGTCGGATGCATTCGACCCGGTCGAAGGTAGGAACCAGGCAGTCACTCCAGTAGAAGAGTTCGACGCGGTAATGCAATGCCTGCTTTTGTCCATTGATGGTTACGTCGATTTCGATTTCCTGCTTCCCAGGCATCGAAGAAATAGGTATAGCGATGTAAGACATAGTGTTAGGAAAAGGAATATGGTTAAAGTTTATTCGGTAAAGAGCAGAAGGTGTTGGGCAGAGGAATTACCCCATGCCCAACACCCATGCCCCTTGCTATTCAGCTCGTAAACTATCGGTCGGATTGGTCAACGCCGTTCGGTAGGTGCGCCAGCCAATCGTTAATCCTCCCAGCATTAGCATTGTGCCGAAGCAGAGGCTCAGGGTGCCTATCCCGATGGTAACGTGATAAGCGAAAGACATTAGAAAGAAACTGGTACTCAGATACCCGATGGGTAGGGCAATGGCTCCGGCAATCAGTAATAGCTTGAGAAAATCCCACGACAACAGCCAGATCACCTGATCGATACGGGCACCCATCACTTTGCGAATACCCACTTCTTTGGTACGTAGCTGGGTCGTATACGTGACCATACCCAACAGACCCAGGCAGGCAATCGATAACGCAAAACCAATCAATAAGCCCATGAATGAAATGTCGTCAGTATGACTATGACGATCAAGTAGATAGGTGTCGTACCAGACGCCTTCAAACGGTTCGTACGGTTTCAGGTGTTTCCAGGTCTGAGCAATGCTAGCTTTAACCGCTTCGGGGTTGCCGTCGGCCACTTTTACGTTCAGATACCGAAATTGGGCTGGTTGGTAGCGAAGCATGAGCGGATGTATCTTCATGGCGAGCGTAGTAAATTGAAAATCTTTCACAACGCCCGCGATCTGAACATCGGTACTGTCGTTCAGCCAGAGCGTTTGACCTACAGCGGCTCCTGGTTCGCCCAGCTTGAACATCCGAACAGCTTCTTCATTAATCAAAACCAGATGGGATGCTGAGTCGGATACCGATACGGGCATATTCTGACCCGCCAGCAGCGTCAAGCCAACCGTTGAGAGGAGATTGGCATCCGTTGAGAAAATGTCTGTTGCTGCTGAATCACCCCCAGTTCGCTGGCGGTACACCATTTGCCCCTGACCGCCATGATCGCCCAGCCGAGCGACAGTAGCGCTTACGTGCTCTACACCAGCTAGTCGATTCAGGTTATCGGCTAGTCGATTGGCCGATAGCCCATTGAGAGGAATAGTCAGTACGTTTTTACGATTAAATCCATAATCGGCCGTACCCATGAAATGCTGCTGACGAGCCATCCCCAGCAAGGCGATCATGGCAATCAACGAAATCGAAAACTGAACCACAATCAACGACTTGCGAAGGCTGATTCCCCGAAATACACGCAGACCCGTTTGGCTCCGAAGCACCTGAGCCGGTTGAAACCCCGAGAGCACACGAGCAGGCAATAGCCCTGCCAGCATACCCGTGATCAGACTGAAGAGGATGAACACAATCCACACCCGGATATCCTGCTCCCACTCGATACCACCAATGAGCCATTGCTGTACAAAAGGCATGGGTTTTACCAGTTGCAGCATGCCATAGGCTAAACCAAGTCCAAAAACCGACAGGATCGCTGATTCGGCCATAAACTGCCCCATCAGTTGCCAGCGCAGGGCTCCGGCTACTTTTCGAATGCCCACTTCACGGGCCCGGCTTAACGAGCGGGCTAACGTCAGGTTGATGTAGTTGAAAGAAGCCAGCAGCAGGGTTAGTAAACCCACAATCATTTCGGTTTCCAGCTTACCCGCCGAAGGCTCATACGTGCTCATCATCAACTCTTCCCGCGATGGTGATAGCGTTGCCAGCGACTGAGACCGGAATGTATATCCTTTTTCATTGGCAAAGTGCAGACCTCTGGTTACCTGAGTAGCGAGTGCGGGCAGTATATTCGTAAGGGCCTCGGCCGGGGTGCCGGGTTTGAGCGAGACGTACGTATAGCCATGCGTATATTGCTTCCAGTCGGTGCGCAACCGATTCCAATCCGAACCGGAAAGAGAGGCTGTTGAAATCAGTACATCGAAATCCAGGTGTGTCTTCGTGGGTGGTTCGGCCAAAATACCCGAAATGGTCAATGCGCCTAATTCGGGGTGATCGATCCGTTTGCCAACCGGATTTTCAGTACCGAAAAAACGTTCAGCCGTTTTGGGGGTGAGTACAGCGGTTTTGGGAGCCATAGCGGCCTGCCCTTTTGCCAGTTGAAATCCGAAAATCGAGAAAAAGTCAGGGTCAACGGCGCTATATACTACCGGCAATTGTTTCCGATTAGCCGTAAAGTCGCCATACTTACGAATGACTCGGGTGACCTGGTCTACAAAAGCGTATTGCCGTTTTATGGTTTCTGCCAGGGGTAGGGGCGAGGTAGCAAATCCCTGTTTGTCGTTGCTGGTCGTCGTGACATCGGTAAGAATCCGGTACGTTCGGTCAGCGTTTGGATGAAAGGTGTCGTAGTCAAACGCTCCTTTGATGTCGATCATCGCCAGCATACACACCAGCATACCCGACGCCAGACCAAAGATGTTGATAAAGGTAAACAGCTTGTGTTTCCAGAGATTGCGAAAGGCCGTTTTAAGGAAGTTTTGGAGCATGGGAAGATAGGAGGAAAGGGAAGAAGGGGAGGAAAGGGAGGAAGGAGCTGAACGGGAGTCTTTTTCTCCCTTTCGTCCCCCTCTTCCCTTTCCTCCTTCTATTCTGTTTTCAGTGATTTGACAGGATTCATCAGGGCCGCTTTTATACTTTGGAAACTGATAGTTAGTACAGCAATCGTAATGGACAATACACCAGCCAGGGCAAATACCCACCACGACAGATCGGTTTTATACGCAAACGCCTGTAACCAGCGATCAGCAGCCCACCACGCCAGCGGACTGGCAATCAGGATAGCTACGCCAATCAACTTCAGGAAATCGTTGGTGAGTAGCGTAACAATATTAGTAACCGACGCGCCCAGCACTTTACGAACGCCAATTTCCTTGGTTCGACGTTCGGTCGTAAAGGCAACCAGGCCAAACAAACCCAGACAGGAAACCAGAATCGTCAGTCCGGCAAAGCAGTTGAATACCAGAATCATCAACTGGTCTTTCCGGTACTTGGCATCGAACGACGCATCCAGAAAACTATAGTCGAACGGGTAGTTTGGGTAGTGTTGCTGCCAAATCGTTTTGACCACCGACAAGTCGCTGGGTTTGACGCGCACCATCACATTGTTGATCAGGGAAGTACGGTAAATGAGAATCAGCGGCTCAATGGGGTTGTGCAGTGAGCGGTAATTGAAGTTTTTCAGTACGCCAACCACCTCGCCTTTATGCCCAAAGCCTTCCATTGCCTGCCCGACGCCCTCTTTCCAGCCCGCCATTTTTACAAAAGCCTCGTTGACCAGAAAACCACCTTTTAGATCCGTTTTGTACTGCGTAGATAGATTGCGCCCAGCTTTCAGTCGGATATTCAGCAGGGGTACAAACGTTTCGTCGATGAACATGTAGTTGGCCATCAGTTCGCGTTTTTTACCGCCCGACTGGATCGTAGTCGAAGCCATCGCCATTGGGCCATCTGCCAGGCCGGAGCCCAGGGTTACCCCCCCAACTTCGGAACGCTGTTTAAGGCTGTTGGCCAGGGCCGGAGCGCCTGCCCGTGTTGTCGAATCGTCGGGTAAGTACAGGCTGAGAATCTGATCACGGGTGAAGCCAACATCGTAATGGCGCAGATAATCCATTTGCCGATGAACGACCAGTACTCCGGCAATCATACCGACCGCCAGCACAAACTGAAATACGATAATGGATTTTCGGAACCAAAGCCCCTGCCCGTAGCTGGCTAGTCGGCCTTTCAGCACATCGACCGGACGATAGCCGGATAGGACGAAGGCTGGGTATAAGCCGCCCAGCAGCGTTACAACGACCCACGTAAGGCCGATCAGGGGTATGGCGTTAAGCGAATCGAGCTGTAACTGAATAGTCAGTTGCTCGTTGAAGATGGGGATTGTGAGTTGTAGTAGGACTAAGGCACAGGCTATGGCAAGGCCGCTCAGCAGGAACGATTCAAACAGAAACTGGCGAACCAACTGGCCATAATGGGCACCACTGGCTTTGCGAATCCCTACTTCTTTGGCCCGTTCGGTTGCTTTGGCCGTTACAAGATTGATGTAATTGAGTAGGGCAATTGCCAGCACAAATACGGCCAGAAAGGCAAACAGATAACTGTATTGTTTCGACCCTTTGGGCGTATCTTCCAGCTTGTCCTGGCTGTAATGCACATCCTCTAACCGCTCGATCGGAAAGGTAATGGAATAATTCTCGGCCCCCGCTTTTTTTAGTTCCGGGTCGATGTATTTCTTCGCTAATAGGTCTAGCTTTTTGGCAAAATCGGCCAGATTCGGCTCCTGTTTGAACAGCACATACGTATAGGCCGGAAAATCCTCTTCGAGCCAACTGGTTGTTTTGGGTGGTTTTACGGAGAGAAGCGCACTAATGGGCAGATCGGAATTGCTGGGCAGATCGGCCATTACACCCGTAATCTGGTAGGTTTCCTTGTTAATCTGAACCGACTGCGACAATACATCCGTCCGCCCGAAGAATCGGTTGGCAAACCGTTCGGTAACGACCGCACAGTTCGGATTCAATAGGGCGGTTTTAGGATTGCCAGCTAATAATGGATAGTTGAAAACCGAGAAAACGTCGTTGTCGGCATAGTACACATCCGTTTGCTCGGCCAATTGGCTCTTGGTGCGAACGGTAGCGCCCGTCATTAAAAACCGAACGGCTGTTTCTACTTCGGGGTAGTCGCGCTTCAGTGTGAGTCCTAACTGTAGCGGGCTGGCCGCTATGGACAAGGGCGACTCGGGCGTTTTCATCACGCTGGTGACGCGGGCAATCCGGCTAGCGTTGGGATGAAACCGATCGTACGAAAACTCATGATCGACATACAATACCATGAGCAGACAGGCTGCCAGCCCAATCGCTAACCCGCCTACATTCAGACTGGTGTATAGCTTATTCCGCCAGAGATTTCGAAGCGCTATTTTTAGATAATTGCTGAGCATCGTATACCCGTTCGTCTAGATTGGGTAACGTTCGCTCAAATATTATACCATTGCTTTTAATCTTCTGTCTATTAAATAGTTAACTAAAGTTAACGAAGGGGCTACGTCCGAAACCGGACGTGTTTAGTTCGGTTGCGGACAATCACGATTTGAAGATGAATTGTTGCCGAAAAATTAATTCGGCAGTAGAATGGCCTGGTCGTCCAGCGTATTGATGATCTGATTGGTTAGGGCTTTGATGCGGGATGCGGTAGTACGGTCGCACTCGTTTGCAAAAACGACGATACCCATATGTTGCTCGGGGTAGCTGGCGCATAAACTGCTGAAACCTGGAATGTTGCCGTCCTGCCAGATCACCCGATTTTCGGCCGATTTCAGCATTTGCCAATTTAAGCCCGATGCGTATTGTCGACCATTGCTCCAGGTGGGCTGATGGGTCAGTTTAGTCGTAAGCGATTGTTCGGCCATGTGCCACTGAATGTATTTCAGCATATCGGCAACGGTCGATTTTAAGGCTCCAGCGGCCTGGAGTTCATCGGGGCTGTCAGGCATCAGGATACCTTCGCAATCGTAGCCTTTGGCCATACGGGTCTGGGCCGACGTGGTTAGCGTGATTTTCGTATCGGTCATAGAAAGAGGCTGAGCCAGCTTTTCCTGTACAAGTTGCTCGAACGATTGACCGTACACGCGTTCTAAAATATACCCCAGCAATTGAGCGCCCGTATTCGAATACTTGAACGCAACGCCCGGAACGGTGTCCAGTTTGATCTGATGCAGATCGGCATAAAAATCGGCGCGGCTGTACGGACGCATGAGTTCCATAGCCACAGCCGACGCGGGTGTGTTGGTATTGGTAAAGGCTTCAGGTTTATTGGGTAGGAGGAAAGGTAAGCCTGACCGATGATTAATCAGGTGAACGAGCCGGATGGGGTGGCCCTGGTAAGCCAGGTTTGGGTAATTGCCAGTCAAGTAGGTACGAACGTCGTCGTCGAGTTTTACTTTGCCCTCCACCACGGCCTGAGCCAGCAGCGACCCGGTGAATGTCTTGGTGATGGACGCAATCGGGTAAATGGTCTGGCTGGTCGGGAGTTGATGTCGACCCCGTTCGGTAGTGCCGTAATTGTACACAAATGTCTGTCCATCTTTAACAATGCCTATCGATAGACCAACCGCCTGAGGCATCCGCATGAACTGCTGAGCAGCTTGTTCAACGAGTGAATCGACAGAGGTAGCCAGCGGATTGTCGGTCGACGCTTTTTCGGGTAGCCTGACCACTATGGGTAGGCGTTTCGGATGAACAGGTTCGGCTACCAGGGTAACAAGCAAAAAAACAGACGTGAGCCAGACGTTCATGGGATTGAGCGGGATTAGGGGTTGTATCAAAAGCAAGATGCCATTCGATCCAAAGAGGTTGCATGAGTAGCTGAGTTTCGTTGTTTCAAACGCTTACTTTCCTAAACTACTTTTCAGTAGACTCACCGATTTTTTTGAAAAACTCCGTTGCGTTACCGTTTTGGGGATTCAGCGCCAGTGACTGTTTGTAGTTTTCAATGGCCAGTTTACGGTTTCCGATGCGCTCGTAGGTTTCGGCCAGACTGTCGTAGGTATTCCAGGCATTCGGGTATAAGCTGACGTTCAGTTTGAACATCTCGATGGCTTCCTGAAGCTTCCCTTGTCCGACCAGTTTGTAGCCCCACTCATTTACATAATCTTCAGTTAGGTGGAGTTCTGGGTATTTTTTTCGGACATCGTTCACCACTGAAATTGCCTGTGCATACCCTCGTTTTTTTAGTTCATTCGTCAGAGCCATCAAGACAGGCGGTTCGCCATAGAGGGCATCCATGATTTGTTTAGATAGCTCACCCAGTTGATTTTGGGTCGATTGACCTCCGTCGTTGGCCAGCAATACGATACCGGTTTTCTGATCAGGATACAGGTCGCAGTAACTGGCAAATCCGAATGTGCCGCCCGAATGCTCCAATTGCCGTTTGCTATCGATGGTCTTGTGCAGAAACCAGTTCAGGCCAAATGCCAGATTGTCGACATTGCCCCAAGTGAGTTGATGGCTCAGTTGTACAGCCTTATCGGTTTCGGCTAACTGGTACGCTGTATAGTTCAATAAATCAGCCGAACTGTATCGAAGGCCGCCAGCAGCCTGCATAGCTTTCATGGTAAAGGCCGGCATTCGAATACCATTACCGTTGTAGCCAATAGCGAAGGGGGTTGATGCTGACAGACCAAACGTGCTGTGCATTTGGAGGGGCTGCTCGATGCGGGTTTTTACCAGTTCATCGAAAGGTAGTTTGTACACCTTCTCCAGAATATAACTCAGCAGTTGGGCGGCCACATTACTATGGCGTGGATTGTGGCCGGGCGCTGCTTTGAGCGTTACCGCATGTAAATCGTTGAAAAAGTCCTGCTTTGTATACGCACGTAACTCATTGACAATCCGGAACGGAACAGAGTCGGGATTGATCTGTTTATAGGCATCGGCATGGTCGGGGAAATTGTCCGGTAATTCGGATGTCCAATTGGTCAAATTGACGAGCCGGATGGGCTGCCCCTGATAAGCGAGGTTCGGATAGTCACCGTCAAGATAGTGTCGGATATCATCGTCTAACCGAACCCGTTTTTCAAGGACAGCCTTTGCCAGCAGCAGGCTACCAAAGGTTTTACTGATGGAGCCAATTTCATAAATCGTGTTCTGTGTAGGTGTCAGGTTTTTTCCTTTCTCCACCGTACCAAAATTGTAGAAAGCAGTTTTCCCGTTTCGGATAATCCCAATCGATAATCCCATATGCCCTTTCGCCTGAACGAAGGCAGACCCCAGTTGCTGGATAGCCATTGCGGAGCTGACTTTGGTAGTAGTGGTTTGCCCAGATGACCAGTTGATGACCAAAGCCGACAAACAGAACGTGATGAGAAGCGATTGGGGACGCATGAGACACCTGCTGATGAGATTGAATGATTTACTTGGCCTTGCGGATGTAAATGTTGCCGTTCATGTTTTTCATCATGATCTCACGGCCACCTCCGTTGATTTTGCCCTGTACCCAATCGTCGATACTTACCCGATACATACCGTTCTGATTGGTCCGGTTCACTTTCGACTGAGTTTTGTCCACATCAATATCAAAGTCGCTGTACATGTCGCCCCGATCTGATTTCAGCTTTACGTTCATTTTCGCATTCGCCGGGAACGTTACATCGACATTACCGTTGAGGGTTGAAAATGCCATCGGCGTGTCGGCGTTTACGCTTTTAAAGCTTGCTTTTACGACGCCGTTTACCGTGTTGGCCACCGCCGAGCCGGATACATTCGTCAGTTCAATAGCACCGTTTACGTTATTCACTTCCAGTTCGCCCGAGACATTATCGACCGAGATTTCGCCGTGATTGACCGTACCGATGCGCAGGTTGAATTGCTGAGGCACTTTAATGGTCAGATCAATAGGTTGATTGATCGAGTTGGCTTCTATGTTTACGGTGTTGTTCTTTTCGCGGGCACTGATATCGAGCGGATTTCCGGCGTTGATGCGTTTCATACCGGCCGATGCGCCCTGGTCGCGATCCCGGTTTCGATCCCGGTCACCATCATCATTTCGGCCCCGTCGATTACCAGTGGCTACAATATCGACCACTACGTCTTTGCCACTATAACCGACCACGTTGATCGAACCATTGATCAGGTTCACGCGCAGTGTACCGGGCTTGCCAGGGTCGCTCAGCGGAACAACCAGTTGTTCTTTTACGTCGTTCTGCGCCACTAGAGAGGTTACGGTGAGCACGCTCAGCAAGAGTGCACAAAAGGTTACTTTAATCGTTTTCATCAGGATTGTTTTTTAATGTAAATGCTTCCGTTTAATGTTTCAAACTTGAAGGTTTTGCCACCACTGCCAATGCGGATTGCTGTGGTTTTGTTGAGTTTATAGACGGTGCCACTGCCGGTTTTCTGTTCACTTTTAACAGCCTCCATGGGTAAGGCTTCGGCATTGGGAAAGTCAGTGTAAAAACTTCCGTGCATACTCTTGAACTGAAGATCGGCCGATAAATTGGGTTGATAGGTTACCCGAATATCTCCGTTGATGGTGTGATAAAACGAGTTTTCGGGAGGATTACCCACGTACTTGATATCGACGGCTCCGTTCACCGTGTTGGCGTCGGTGGTGCCTTTGATGTTGGTTAAGGTGATGGCTCCATTCACGTTCCGGGCTTTTACGGTACCGCTCACATCGTTCACCGTCACTTCGCCCCGGTTCACCGTCGAGACGACCAGGTTCATGTGATTGGGTACTTTCACCGTGAAATCAAGGTTGAAGTCGTACTCAATATCCCGGTCGTTATTCCAGCGGTTGTTGTTCCGTTGTCGTCGGGGCCGGGAGTCGAACGGTTCGGCAATGTAGACCAGAACGCTGTCGCCTTTCTGATCGAAACCGAGTTGGAATTCTTTCTTGCCAATTTCCAGATCGGCACTGGTTTTGGCCGTGATCGCTTTGTCGACTTCCACGATAACCTTGTCGCCTGAATACCCTTCGACTTTCACGTAGCCATTGATGTTGTACAGGGCAAATACATTGCTGGAGCCTTTCGACACCGTAAATTCTTTACGGATATGCTCTTTGGCTTCCTGGGCACTGGCCGGTGTTTGGGCACAAGAGAACACCAGCCCCGCCAAAACGGGGATCATAAACAGTTGCATAGTATTGTTTGGATTTATGGTTTTGGTAATGCGGGTGGAAACCCGCGATTCTAGATAGAGTTGCGGGTTTCCACCCGCATTACAATCAGGATAACTCCCGAATACTTTGTTCGATTTTACCTTTGACCATGTGGTTCAGGTTATCGTCGCGGAGCAGTTGCCGAAGGGGTTTGATGGATCGTTTCTCCTGCAATTTCACCATCACATCCGCCAGCGCCGACTGCACCAGGGGTGAATCCTGCTGGGCAATGGATTGCACGAGTCCTTCTCTGGCTTTCGGATTGTCGGCCAGTTTCGCCAGTGCTTCGAGTGTCACCAGCCGTACGTTCACGTTTGAGTCGTTGTTTAAGGTTGTCAGCAGGGCGTCGATCACTTTATCGTCGACCTCATTGATCTCTTCCGTATAACTCACGGCCCGGAGCCGTTCGGAAGCTGCCGGATTTTCGAGCAGCGAGAGCATCATCATCTGGCGCATCTGCTCCACCTGCCGCGACAGCGTATCAACCTGTTGCTGATAGGCTACCGTAGGCGTATTGGATCGCTGAAACCAGTACCCGGCCGCTATGCCGACACCCAGCAGGGCTACACTATACGCCAGTCGCATGGCGTACTGAGGTGTCCAGAGTTGGCGAAGTTTGGCCAGCAGGTTATCCAGCACACTTTCCTTTTCAGTAATTGCGGTATCCTTGTAGGTTTCGAGCATGGCCTGGAACCGTACGCGTGCAGCCGTACTAGGTTCAGGCGAGGGCGATTTGCCCATCATCTGCCAGAGTTGCTGAGTCGATTCGGCATCTTCCCGGCAGGCTGAACAGTCTGCCAGGTGCGCTTCCATAATGGCTCGTTCCCCTTCGGGTAGTTGGTTGCTGAGCCATTCGCTGAATTGTTCCTGCGTTTGTTCACAGTTTATAGGCAGTTTTTCCATTCTCAAGAGTCAGATAAATTTTTTTTAACTCAGCCATCGCCCGGTGTACCCGCACTTTTATCGCACCTTCTGTGGTGTTGAGTACCCGGGCAATTTCTTCGTACTTCAATTCCTGATAGCGGCTCAGCACCAGCACTTCGCGGTTGTCAGGACTCAGTTTGGCCATGGCCCGGTTCAGTGTGTCGAGTTCCTGTTCTTTCTGGAACCGTTCGTCAGCCATTGGTCCGCCACTGATTCGCTCCGCCACATCGGCCAGGTCATACTGCTGCGAGCTTTGTTTATTCTGTTTGCTGTGATCGACCAGAACATTTCGGGCCAGGTGGTACATCCAGCTTCTGAACTCGCCATCGCCCGTGAAGGTATGCCGGTATTTCAGCATCCGGTAAAACACCGTTTGCAGCATGTCTTCACTAGCCTCCCGCTGGTTGGTCATATGGAACAGGAAGCCGAACAGGGGCCGATGGTATCGCTCGAAGAGTAAGCCCATCGTGTCCAGATTGCCTGCTTTTACCTGCAGCATGAGTGCGTTGTCTGTCAGCGCGTTCAAACCGTTTTGCTGTTGCGTTTAGTGGGTTTTGGACTGGAAACTGCGGAAGTTGAGCAAGGTTACAGAGAAAGTGAAAATTTTTTTAGCAAAGGGCATTGGGGGAAGGGCAGAGGGTGGCCTTTGCTCAACACCCCCTGCCCTTCCCCCAATGCCCTTACCCCTCTGCCCTCTGCTATTCCGCCTTCAACGCATCGACCGGATTTAGCTGTAGAGTTTGCCAGAGTTTGAGCAGGATGGTCGAAAAAGCGATGGTCAGTACAGCCACAGCAGAGAGGATAATTGCGACGGTCGACACCCCATTGTTGATTTTGAATACGCTGTTCATGAGCATGATTGCCATGTAGTAGCCGAGCGAACAACCAACCACCGTGGCAATGGCCAGAATCCAGAGGTAGTTTTTATGCAGTACCCAGCCTACCTGGGCTCCAGTAGCGCCCAATACTCGCCGAACCGCTACCTCGCGCATCCGTTTCAGGACGTTGAGCGAAATCAGCGAGAACAGGCCCGAAATAGCCAGTAATACCGTTACCAACGAGAAAACGCCCATAGTTTCAGCAATACTAGTCGACACCGATTCGGCTTCTGCCAGCGCATTGTTGAGGTAAACACCATCAAACGGTTTGTAAGGGAATAGCCGTTTCCAGGTCTTTTCGAGTTCGGCAAATACCTGCTTTTGATGTTCGGCTTTCACGCGGGCAATGAAATAAACGAACCGACTGGGTGGTACAGGCCGAATGATGGCCGAAGAAATGGGGCGAAACGGCGTGTTGGTCATAAAATCGCGTACGACTCCCCCAATCTGGTAGGTGGTTGAATCAAGTTGGATGGATTGGCCGATAAGCGGTTTCCCTTCGCCGAATTCGCGGACAAAGGTTTCGTTGACCAATACCGTTTGCGCGGGTTGGTCGCCCTGAAGCGGTAGCAAAGGCTGACCATCCCGAAGCTGAATCTGGAGCATTCTCAGAAAATCATCGCCCACATTGTACAGCATACTTTCGTGCGACTCACTATTCAGGTTGAAGTTGGTCATGCTGTAGCTAAAACCGGGCAGATGCTGCGTACCACCAACGGCCTCAATGTTCGGAATCGACTGGGCAGCGGTTTTGAAAACCCGCCAGGTCGATTCATCATACACATAGGCCCCGATTACATTTTGTCGGTCATAACCTACATCGGCGGTCCGATTGAACTCGGCGTTTCGCTCGAAGCTGAGCCCGGTTACCACCGCCGTAAGAGAAATGGCAATCTGCATACCCATCATAACGCGGGAGAAAAGCCCCGAACCCCCAAAACGTAAAGCCCCCCGGAAAATATGAGTTGGGCGGAAGGCGCTCACGTAAAACGCTGGATATGAACCCGCCAGGAGCGTAACAAAAATTAATAAACCAAGCAGAAAAGTAAGTACTGTAGGCTGGGAATAATCGATGTTCAGTTCCAGATACGACCACATATGGTTGTACCAGCTCACAATCGGATAAGCCAGGAGCATGCCCAGCAAAATCGATAGGGCACAGATCACACTCGATTCGGTCAATAATTGCACCACCAATTGACTCTGTGTCCCTCCCAAGACTTTCCGGACGCCTATTTCGCGCAGTCGTCCGTTGCAGACGGCAATGGTCATGTTGGCAAAATTGAGGGCTGCCGTCAGCAGAATCATAATCGCCATGGCTACTGTTCCCCAAACAGCCGCAGGAGGTAAAGAGGGGTACAAGCTATTGTTGCGCAGATTGCGGCCGGAAAGGGCTACCGTGGCAAACGGTTCAACGACAAACCGACTGATTTTCCAGTCAGGGTCAGCCGATTGCTGGCGGGGTACAAAATTAGCCAGGGAGGTTTCAACAGCGGCTCGGTCGGAGGGATGCTTCAGAAGCAGAAATACGGCATCGGCCCGATATGCCCAGTTGGTATAATCAACGGGTTTATTGTTGTCGAACTGGTTGGAAAGGTTCGTCAAAAAGTCGAATCGGATACTGGACTGCTTTTGCTGGCTATCGATTACACCCCGAACGGTCAGTACTTTTTTGATCGGCTGATCGGCGTAAACAATAATTTCTTTACCAATTGGATTCTGACTGCCGAAATATTTCGTAGCGATTTCGCTCGAAATCAAGACACTCGATGGATCGGAAAAATCGACCGAACCTTTGAGAACCCGAAAGTCAAACACGCGAAAGAAATTGAGGTCGGCAAAATGCAGGATTTCGTTGAAGGTATTTTCGCCGGATTTAACTACCGCCCGACGGGCCTCAAATCGCAGGGCTGCTTCGACACCCGAAAGTTGCTGGGCATCCGTAGCCAGTGGCGATGGGCATGTACCATAAAGTGCTTTATTGTCTGCTTTTACGCTTTCGATCCGAACAATTCGGGCGTAGTTTCTATGCCAGGTATCGAAGGTATGGGCGTATTGGTAATTCAGAAAAGCCAGTATCCCGAAACCAACCCCAATGCTAAGCCCCAGCACGTTGATGATAACGTATCGAAAGTTGCGTTTAAGGTTACGGATCGTGATTCTGAGATAGTTACGGAACATGGGAAGTGGGCGGAATAAAGAAACGAAGTAAAGTAAATAAAAAATTAGATATTAACTAATTCTCTATTTGTTTACACTTGATTGCCGCCCGACATGAGAAAAGGGAGGAAGGACGAAAGGGAGGAAAGGAGTAAAGCATTAGCAGCCTTATCTCCCTTCGTCCCTTTCGTCCTTCCTCCCTTTTCTCCTTTTATTGATTTCCCGTTTTGATGCCGAAGCTGCGTTCGGTTTCCCGGATGATGGCTTGTTTTTCGCGTTCGCTCTTGCCAACTATATTGGCCGTCCGTTCAATGATAAGCTCTTCGCCGTCTTTCATGAACGTATACTGCATCCAGAGCCGACCATTTTCCTTGTCTTCCTGAACTTTCACTGACAGGGGTGATACCTCGCTGGGCGAAAAAGAAGGGTTGGATTTGGCTTCGGTAGAAAACTCATACATTTTTTCCTTCTCTTCTGAATTTCTGGAATAGGCTACCCGCTGCTCATCGTAGGATGCCTGCTGGGCTGGCGAATAATCGGATTTATACGATCTGTCCCTGCTCCAGCTATCCCGTTTATGATTTGTAGAAACGGCTACGGCTGGCTCGCTAAAGGCGCGTTCCAGCGAATCGATGATGCTGTTTTCCAGAGCTTTTACTTCACTCTTGTCCATCTCCGATACATCGAACGAGCGGTTGTAATGGAGCGAATGTCCAGACTCCTGCATATCGATACGAATACGCAAATGCCGACCATCGGTCGATACATGTTTGCTCGACGACCGTTGTGCTATCGCACCAAAGCTAACCGCAACCAATACCAGCGTAAACAGCGTTTTCATGAATCGGCAGAAATGAATATCAGGAAAAAGTTAAGTAAAATTACTCCCCTCTATCATCGTGCCAAGTCTGTATCTGTTTGTTTTTCAATTTGTTCGCTATATATGAAGAAATTGCTTGTCCGATTTCGGACAAAACATTGTACGCCAGTGGACAAAGGGGCGAAGGGGCATAGGGTATGGGGGTAGGGGAGAGGGTGTTACCCCTTTCCCCACTGCTTACTCGTTCCGTAAACTCTTCACGGGGTTGGTCAGCGCGGCTTTGGCGCTTTGAAAACTGATGGTGAGCAGAGCAACGATCACAGCCAACAAGCCCGCTAAAGCAAAGAGCCACCAGGCAAGGTCAATTTTATAGGCGAAGGACTGAAGCCAGCTATGCATGAAATAGTAACCGATGGGAATGGCTACTACGATTGCGATCAGAACCAGTTTGAGGAAGTCGGTCGATAGCAGCGTCATCAGACTGACCACCGATGCGCCCAGCACTTTTCGGATTCCAATTTCTTTCGTCCGCATTTCGGCCGTAAACGTAGCCAGGCCGAACAACCCCAGGCAGGAGATCAGGACGGCAACCAACGCAAAGGCATTAAACAGGGTGGCGGTACGCGCTTCGGTCTTGTAGAGCCGGTCGAAGGTTTCGTCCAGAAACGTATACTCCAGCGGGCGGCTTGGTACCAGCTCAGTCCAGATTCGCTGAATGGCTTTAATAGCATCAGCCTCCTTGCTTGGTACAATTTTTACGTAAATGCCACTGCGCCAGCCCGATTTGTTGAATAGCACCAGTGGGCTAATCTCTTCGTGCAGGCTTTTGAAGTGGAAGTCCCTAACGACGCCCATTACCACACCCTTCAAATCCTGAAAATGGAATCGCTGCCCAACGACGGGTTTTCGTAGCTTGAATTTGCGGACAGCAGCTTCGTTCAGAATAACATTTTGCTCGTCGGCCGTATTATTTTCAGCGAACCAGCGCCCTTCGGCCATTTTCAGGTTGAAAACTTTCTGGTACGAAGGCTCGACCGAGATCTGACCGACGGTGGGCTGAAAATCGGCTGGGCGGCCATCCCAGTCGAGGCTGCCGCTGTGCGCACTTTTGATTTCGACGATGTTCTGGCTGGCAATGGTCGCTTCCTTAATGCTGGACTGTTGGAGCAACCGACTTTTCATAACCAGCGGATCAACTTTCGGCTGAACGTTCCAGGGAATAGTAAGAGACAGAATATGGTCGCGATCGTAACCCAGTTTTGTTGTGCGAATGAACTTGATTTGATAGTAAACGACCAGCGTGGCAATCAGGAATGCAATGGAAATGCTAAACTGGACAACCACTAAACTTTTGCGAAACAGGCTGTTAGAAGACCCCAGCACATTGAGACCTCGTATGGCCCGGACCGGCTGGAATGAAGACAGCAACATGGCTGGGTAAATGCCCGTCAGAATGATTGCCGTCAAGGCCGTACCCATCAGAACAGCCCATAGCGAGATACTGCCAAAGTTGATCGAAAACGTTTTGTTCGTCAGGCTATTAAATACGGGCAGAAAGCTATAAGTCAATACCAGCGCAATGCCCAGTGCTGCGGTGCACATCAGGATGGATTCCAGCATAAACTGGGCAAATAATTGTGAATGACCTGCCCCGATGATTTTCTTGACACCCACTTCTTTGGCCCGAATACTGGCGCGGGCTGTTGTCAGATTCACATAGTTGATACAGGCCATGAGCAGAATCGCCAGCGCCAGCCCGAAGAAGATATACACAGTTCGTCGGTCGCCCTGTTCGCTGCCGGATCGGTCGACAGTATCGAAGTGCATATCGTTCAGGGATTCCAGTTCGAGGGTGATGCTTGTATCGGGTTTCTTTGTTTTCTCGTCGGCTTTGGCAACCTGCACAAGCTGGGTCAGTTTTTTACTGACTTTCCGGGCATCGGCTCCGGGGCGGAGAACCAGGTAGGTTTCGTAGTTGAAATTGTTCCAGTTGTTCTCGTTTTTATACGTATTGGGGTTCGACAGGTGCGCCGATAAAGGGATCAGACAATCATACTGAAAGCTCGAATTGACGGGATTATCCTTAAAGACCGCCCGAACGACATAATCCAACGTATCGATGCGAACCAACTGACCAACCGCTCTGGCCGACCCGAACAGCCTGGTGGCCTTCGATTCGGCCAGGGCTAGGCTGCGCATGTTGCGGTTAAAATCGGTCAGACTCCCATCGACAAGTGAATAATCGAATACTGAAAACCAATTTTCATCGACGCAGGCCACTTTGGGTTCCTGAATCAATTGGCCCCCGATTTTCATCGTCAGCCCATTCCAGAAGGGTTTGGAAAGGCGGGTCAGTGTTTCCACGTCAGGCAACTGCTTAGCTA
This sequence comes from Spirosoma panaciterrae DSM 21099, assembly GCF_000374025.1. Taxonomy (GTDB): domain Bacteria; phylum Bacteroidota; class Bacteroidia; order Cytophagales; family Spirosomataceae; genus Spirosoma; species Spirosoma panaciterrae. The sequence continues at coordinate 153,041 of NZ_KB893172.1, forward strand.
GTTCTGCCAGCGGGAGGGGTGTGGTAGACCAGTGCCAGGTTTCCTCTTTATTGACCTGATTATGCGTGATGACCGGATAGGTACGGGCCGATTTCGTGTGATAGCTATCAAAACTTAACTCGTTTTGGACCCACAGCAGAATAAGCACCGATGCCGCCATGCCGACAGCCAGACCTGTTACATTCAGCAAGCCAAATAGCTTGGTTTTTAGGAGATTACGAATAGCGAAGCGAAGCATAGGAAAAGGGGGGAATGGCAGAGGGCAGAGGGGTAAGGGCATAGGGTCACTCCGACACCTTACCCCATGCCCTTACCCCTCTGCCCTCTGCTATTTATTCCGTTTTAAGTGATTTAGCTGGATTGATCAAGGCTGCTTTTATGCTTTGGAAACTGACGGTCAACAACGCAATCCCTACGGCCAGCAGGCCCGCCAGCACAAACATCCACCACTGAATCTGTACTTTGTACTCATAGTCGGCCAGCCATTTATCCATCGCGTACCAGGCTATCGGTGAGGCAATCAGGATCGAGATGACTACCAGCCGCACAAAGTCTTTGGAAAGCAGGGCGACTACACTCAGTATAGATGCGCCCAGTACTTTGCGGATGCCAATTTCTTTGGTGCGTTGCTGGGCCGTAAACGTTGCCAGACCAATCAAGCCCAGGCACGAAATAATGATGGTCAGACCCGCAAACAGGCCCGAAAGGGTAGCAATCCGTTGTTCGTTATCGAATTTTCGGGCGTATTCCAGATCGATAAACTTGTAGTCGAACGGATATTCGGGATTGTATTTTTTGAAAATAGCCTCGGCTTTGCGCAGGTTCTGTTCGGTTGTATTGGCCGGATTCAGTTTGATATGCATGATACTGAGCCAGCCTTTACTGCCTTCGATGGCCATCGGTTTCGTCGGAAAGTAGGGCGACTGAAGAATAAAATCTTTGATAACCCCCACCACGTGCCAGTCGCGCCCGTTGTCTTGTACGACCTGCCCGATGGGCTTTTTGAAACCCATTAACTTGACGGCCGACTCGTTCAGAATCATCGCCGTGGAATCGCTGGGGTATTGTTTCAGATCGAAGTCGCGGCCCTGTACCAGTTGCAGTCCCGTTGTTTTAATCAGCTTGTCGTCGGCAACGTACCGATCAATAATGGTTTTATCATCTTTAGCTTTCCCGGCCCATTGGAACCCCCAGCTGTTGCTCCATCCCTGCGTCAGTGGGGCACTGGTTTTGCTGATCGAAACGGCTATCTGACCGTCCATCAACTCGTTCTTGATGAGTTCGTAGTTTTTGCCAATATCACCCGTCAGGCTGTGGTAAATTAGATTGTCTTTGGCATAGCCGATATTCCGGTCGCGGGCGTACTGAATCTGCTCACGAACAATAATGGTGCTGATGATCAGCATGACGGCGAAGGTGAACTGAAGAACAACCAGCACTTTCCGGGGCGTTATAAGCGCGTTGACCTTTCGGAAGTGGCCTTTTAACACGTTTACGGGTTTAAAGGACGAGAGGAAAAACGCTGGATATGAACCCGCCAGCAACCCGGCCACCAGCACAAAACCCATAAAAAAGACCCAGGCATATCCCTGGCTGTAGGGAACCGACAGCAGTTTGTCGGTCAGGGTGTTGAAGGCGGGTAAACTGGCCTGTACAATGCCAAGAGCGGCAATACCCGCCAGAAAGGCAATTAAAATAGACTCACCCAGAAACTGAGCAATCAATGAACCGCGCTGCGCTCCCGACGCTTTCCGAATGCCTACCTCTTTGGCTCGTTTCTCGCTGCGGGCCGTGCTGAGGTTCATGAAATTGATGCAGGCAATCAGCAGAATAAAGACGGCGATGAGGCCAAAGAGCTTGACAAAATCAATCAGGCCGCCGTTTTCTACTCCATGGGTAAAACTGGAGTACAGCCGCCACCGGCTCATGGGGTAGAGGAAAAATTCACCTTTCGGGTCGTCTTTGTCATACTGTTTACGCAGCAACTTTAACTTAGGCTCGATGGAGGCCAGTGTAGCCTTCGGTTTCAACTCGACGTAGGTTTGGGTTGAGTTATTGCCCCAATATTCGTCGTCGTTGCCATTCTGCCGATTGTAGGCCCAGGATAGTAAATACTCAAAGTTGAATCGGGTGTTGGTAGGCAGGTCTTTCAAGACACCAGTTATGGTGAAGAAGTCTTTATTGTTCAGCTTCACGGTACGACCCATAGGGTCGGCATTGCCGAACAGCTTTTGCGCCAGCTTCTCCGTAACGACAAGGGTATTGGCACCATTCAGCACCGTGGTCGGATTGCCTCGAAGCAAGGGAAAACTGAACATGCTTAGAAACGTTGAATCAACGACGTTGCCTTTCGCAACCAATCGTTTATCACCAACGGTAAAGAGCATGTCCTGGGTCCAGTCGACGCGGGCGGTGCGTTCTATTTCCGGGAAATCGTGGGTAAGCGTCTTCGCCAGTACCCTTGGTGTCGTATTCCAGCTTTCCAGTTTATTACTGAATATCGAACGATTCCAGGCTTCATAAATCCGGTCTTTCTTTTCATGAAACTGGTCGTAACTCAGTTCATGCTGAATCCAGAGAATAATCAGAATGGCGCTGGCCATACCAATCGACAGCCCAACGATGTTGATGGCCGAAAACCCTTTACTGCGCAGCAGATTTCGGAAAGCGATTTTGACGTAGTTGGTTAGCATAGGGCATAGGGGGTTGGGCATGGGGTAAGGGGCATGGGGTGAGGGGTAGGGTGTCGGAGTTACCCCATGCCCAACCCCCTATGCCATTCACTCCGTTTTCAGTGATTTGACTGGATTCATCAACGCGGCTTTTACGCTCTGGAAACTGACGGTGGCCAACGCAATGACAATGGCAATCAGGCCCGCCAGCGCGAAGAACCACCACGCAAGGTCAATCTTATAGGCAAAGCTTTGCAGCCATTGATTGGCTACGTACCAGGCAAGCGGGGTGGCAATCAGAATCGCAATGCCCACCAGTTTGAGGAAATCCTTGCTGAGTAGGGCAACAATACTGGCTACCGATGCGCCGAGAACTTTCCGAACCCCGATTTCTTTGGTCCGGGCTTCGGCGGCAAAAGCGGCCAGGCCGAACAAACCCATGCAGGCAATCAGTACCGCCAGTATGGTAAACGTGAGCAAGACCTGCCCCTGCTTCTGCTCAGCCTGATATTGTCTGGAGAAATTCTCATCCAGAAAATGGAAATCTAGCTCCGCATCAGGGTCAAAGTTTTGATAAACCGATTGGATGTAAGCCAGAGCTTCGGTCGTTTTAGCGGGCCGAATGCGTACATAGAGATTGTCTTTCTGGTCAGGGGCGGGCATTTGCAGCACCAGCGGCTCAATTTTATGCTGAAGCGAGTACGTATGGAAGTCCTTCACAACACCCACTACCCGTGCTTCGGCGGTTTGATCTTTGCCCAGAAAATACTTCACCCGTTTGCCCAGCGGATGCTGCCAGCCCAGTTTTTTGACCAGCGTTTCGTTAACCAGCACGGCACCAAACCCGTCGCTGATCGACTCCGTAAAGTTGCGGCCTTCCAGCAATTTGATCTGCATCGTGTTCAGATAGTCGGCATCGACCTGGAACGTTTGAACGATCTGCGTAGACGTTGGCATGGTGCCGTTCTGTTCGAAAAACATACCATTGGTGCCGATATTATTGTTGCCAATCGGATTGGTAGCCGCCGATACCTGCTCAATTAGCGGGCTCTTCCGAAGCTCTTCTTTCAGCGACTGAATCTGTTTACGAACGTCCTGGTTGTCGAGGTGGAAGGTTAATACCTGGTCTTTGTTGAATCCCAGGTCTTTATGCAGGAAATAGCCCATCTGTCGGTAAATTACCCACGAACAGGCAATCAGAACAACAGCGGCAACGAACTGGAAAACAACCAGTGCTTCACGAAACCGACTGCCCCCAAGTTTTAGACCCAGTCGGCCATTCAGGGCCACAACGGGCCGGAAGCCGGAGAGGAGGAAAGCTGGATAAAGACCACTGCCAACCCCGAGCAAAAGGGTGAAAACCACCACGACCAAAGCCGTTACCACAGGGCCGTATTGACTTATCGACAGCGATTTGCCCGCCAGCTCATTGAACAGCGGTAGGGCCACTCTGGCCAGTAAGAGCCCAACCAGACTAGCCAGAAACGCCATCAGCATCGACTCGGCCAGGAATTGGCTGATTAACTGATCGCGCCGGGAGCCAATCGCTTTCCGAACACCTACTTCGCGGGTACGGCTTATGGAACGGGCGGTGTAAAGGTTGACGTAATTGATACCGGCAATCAGTAAAATCAGCGCGGCTACTACGGCAAAGGTATAGATGGTGGTGCTGTTGCCATTAGGGCTAATTTCGTAATCCAGATGCGAATGGAGGTGAATCGACGTAATCGGCTGTAACTCCATCTGGTAGGTTAACTCACCCATTTCCCGTTTGAGGTATTTGGGAAAGAAAGAAGCCAGTTTGGGTTCCAGAGCTTTGTAATCACTGCCTTTGGTTAGCAGCAGGTACGTGTACAGCTCGAAGTTTTGCCATCCGTTGGTGAAATTGTCGGGCAGCGAACGCAGGGCACTAAACTGCAAATGAGAATTGGAAGGAATGTCGTCGATAACGCCCGTTACCTTGTTGGGGAAATGGTTGCTAAACTCGATGGTTTGTCCAACGGCTTTAGCGGCATCACCAAACAGCTTTTCGGCCAAACTTTTCGTCAGTACAATGCTCTGGGGTTCCGCTAAAGCGTGGGCTGGATCGCCGTACAGAAACGGGAAGGAAAAGACATCGAAGACCGTTTTATCGGCAAACATAATGTCGCCAACGTCCAGTTTTTTATCCTTGTAAGTAATCTGGCCACCCCCTTCGGGGTGAATCCGTACTGTTTTTTCAATGTCGGGGTATTCGGTCTTCAGGGCGTCGGCAAACGGGGCGGAGGTTGGCGCCAGTTGCAGATTGCCACCGGGCCAGTTGGCATAGTGAACGACCCGAACAATGCGGTCGGCATTGGTATGAAAACGGTCGTAGCTAAGCTCGTGGATGACATACAAGCCCATCAGCCCGACAGCAGCCAGCCCGATCCCCATACCCATAACGTTGAGGCTACTAAACAGGCGGTTCTTCCAAAGGTTCCGCAACGCAATTTTGAGGTAGTTCCTGATCATGACCGGCGTTTCTTGTTAAGATAACAGCTAATACTACAAATACATGACCAAATCGTTTTCTGTGTTATATGTTGCTTATTGTCAGGGTTTTTGCCTTTTTAGTGCAAAACGGTCTTGTCCGCAAACGGACGGTTGGTAGTCGTTTACGGACAGTCCGAACCGGGATTTATGGGATTTGACGGACCAACTTTGATTTTTTTTAACAGCCTTCTTCGAAGGCATAATCAAAGTCGGTCCGTCAAATCCCATAAATCCCGGTTCGGACTACTCGCTGCGCAAGCTTTTGACGGGGTTGGTTATGGCGGCTTTCAGGCTTTGGTAAATAACCGTAGCCCAGCAGATCAGTAGGGTGAGTACACAGGCGGCTACGAAAACCCATACACCAATATCGGTTTTGAAGGGGAAGTTCTGCAGCCATTTGTACATCGAATACCAGGCAATCGGAATGGCGATGGGGAACGAGAAAAGCACCAGTTTCGTAAAGTCTTTCGACAGTAGCACCACCACACTCGCTACCGACGCGCCCAGCACTTTTCGGACACCAATTTCTTTCACCCGCTGTTCGGTGGTAAACGTTGCCAGTCCAAACAGTCCCAAACAGGCAATCAGGATGGTCAGCATCGAAAACGCCGTGAAAATGCGGCCCCATAGTTCATCCGCTTCGTAGGCCGACGCAAAATCCTGATCCAGAAAGCGGTATTCAAACAGTTTGTCGGGATAGGTTTCGCGCCATTTCTGACCAATAAAGGCGATTGTTTGCTCCACATTCTGCGGTTGTATCTTGATGTGAATTACTGGGTTGGCCCGACGGCACAGAATAATCAGCGGCTCGATCGGGTTGTAGAGCGACTGCTGATGGAAGTCTTTCACGACGCCGATCACCTGGGCTGTGGGAGGGCTTGGCTGTCCATTTTGCGGCAGACCACCCAGAAGCACTTTTTTGCCCAGTGGCTCCTTCCAGCCCATCCGTTGTACGGCAGCCTGATTCACAATGACGGAGTTGAGCGTATCGGCCGGGATTTTCTCTGAAAAATTGCGGCCTTGCACGATTTTCATGCCCATCGTCTGGAGATAATCATAATCGACCTGTACAGGCTTGAACCCCATCTCTTTCAGACCCGTATTCGACTCGACCGTGAAAATAACCCGCCCGCCGATGTTGCTGGCTGGCGAAGAAGATGAAGCTACCGCTCGAATATTTGGATTGGTCAGTAGATTGTTTTTGAGAGAGTAGAAGCTTTCCCGGGGCTGTCGGTCTTGATAGTTGATGGTCAACACCTGCTCGCGGTCGTACCCCAGATCATGGTTGCGCATGAAATTCAACTGCTTATACACAATCCAGGTGCAAATGAGCATGATGAGGGAGATCGAAAACTGAGCCACCACCAATGCTTTTCGGAAGAAACTACCGCCTTTGGCATTGAACGATCCTTTAAGCACAGCCGCCGGTTCGAAAGCCGACAAGTAAAACGCTGGGTAGCTGCCGCTGATAAAACCCGTAAAGACAACAATGGCCAGGGCTATCAGCAAAAACTGTGGTCGCAACAGCTCAACAAAGTGAATGTCTTTACCGGAAACGCTATTGAAAAAGGGGAGTAGAATCAACACCAGAATCAGGCTGGAAGTCAAGGCCAGTACCGTCATCAGCACCGACTCCGTCAGAAATTGAGCCATCAGTCTGCTCCGTAGCGATCCCATCACTTTCCGAAGGCCAACCTCCTTGGCTCGTTTGGCCGAACGGGCCGTTGCCAGATTCATGTAGTTGATACTCGCAATCAGGAGCATAAAGAAGGCAACCGCACTGAACGTATAGACATACCCGATATTGCCGTTCGACTCGCCTTCCATGTTCGAATACAAGTGGATACGCGTGAGGGGTTGGAGTTCGTAGGTCACCTTGATGCCCATCCGTTTGAAGATCGGCCCAATGTATTTGTCGTATACCTGCGGAAATTTGCTGACCAGTATGTTGGTATCGAAATGTTCGGGCAGCACCAGATAGCTGTAAATGTAAAAACCACCCCAGACCGTAGCCGCCTGCCGTTCATTCTGGCCGGTCGACAGGAGCGCGTTGAAAGTAAAGTGTGAGTTTTTGGGAATGTCTTCCAGTACACCCGTCACTTTATAAAACGTCGTATCGTTCGTTTGTAGGGATTGTCCCAGCGCACTTTTGGACCCGAAAAATTTCTGGGCGGCTGTTTGTGTCAGAACTACACAACCGGGTTGGTCCAGCGCCGTCTTGGGATCGCCTTCGACAAACTTGTAGCTGAATACATCGAACACCGTGGAGTCGGCCGAATAGACATTCTCTTCGTAAAACCGCTTCTCGCCCTGCCGAAACATCATCCGCCCGTAGGGGAAGAACCGCACGTAATTCTTGACGAATGGGTAATCTTTCTTCAGCGTAGGGGCCAGCGCCGGTTGGGTGCTACTCCAGCGGTTCACTTTATCCGGCTCGGTAATGTGCGAAACGATTCGGTAAATCTGCGAAGCATTGGCCTGATACCGATCGTAGCTCAGCTCGTCGGTTACGTAGAGCAGAAGAAGTAATCCACAGGTGACCCCAATGGTCAGACCCAGAATGTTGATAAGGCTGTAGAATTTGTCTTTGCGCAAATTCCGCCAGGCGATTTTGAGATAATTAAGGAGCATAGGAATAAGGGCATAGGGGTAGGGGCATAGGGTGTAGTGATTTGGCACCGGAGATACCCCATGCCCGTATCCCCATGCCCTAGGCTATTCGCTCCGCAAAGACGTAACCGGATTCTGGAATGTTGCTTTAAGCGACTGATACGAAACGGTAATGAGCGTAATAAGGGTGGAAATCAGGATGGTTATGCCAAAGAACCACCATTCTAACTGAATCCGGTAGGTGTAATCCTGCAACCAGGCACGCATCAGCCACCAGCCCAACGGTGCTGCCAGCCCAAAACCGAGCAAAATAAGGCGGCCAAACTCCCGGCCAAACAGCCACAGAATTTGAAATGTGCTGGCCCCCAGTGTTTTGCGAACCCCGATCTCCTTTGTTTTCGACTCGGCCATGAACGATACCAGCCCATATAAACCCAGGCAACCAATCAGAATGGCGATCAGGGAGAATACCTGCGCAAAACTCAGCATGATGGTTTCGGCAGTATAAAAGCGGTCCAGAATCTCATCCATAAACTGATACCGGAATACCTGCTCCGGGAATAAACCATTCCAGGCCGCTTCCACCTGCTTCACCGTTTCGGGGAGGTTGGTAGACCGTAGTTTCAAAGCCGCCATCCGGTTTTCGGAGAAATTCTGAAAAATTACTGTTGGCGTTACACCCCTTCGCAGTGAGTTGACATGAAAATCCTTTACTACACCGACAATCGTATGATTGGCTTCCCAAACATTGATCTGTTTGCCCAGGATTTCATCGGTCGATTTGAGTCCTAACAGTTTCACCATCATCTCATTCACAATGATTTCGTGAGCCGTGGTGTCGTTGGTTCGGAAATTACGACCTGCCAGCAGTTTCAGATCGAACAGCGGCACGTAGCGACTGTCGCCTACTTTGGTTTTGGTTTCAAATTTTTCGGGTTCCGTTCGGTTGTCGTACGTAAACGAGGTTTCGTTGATCATGGAAGAGGCTGGTGGGGCATTGCCGATAGCTACATCCTGAACAGCACCAATCTGACGTAGTTTATCCCGAAGCGTCTCCTGTTTGAGCGGATCGGTGCTCGGAACCGGAATGGTCAGAACGGTTTCTCTGGTAAAACCCAGATCCATTGTGCGTACATACCGGAGTTGCGCCATGATGACCAGTACGCCGATGACAAACAGTTGGGTGATGAAAAACTGAACCACCACCAACCCGCGCCGGACCGACATGCCGCCTACCTGTGAAGTGGTCATGGTTCGGCGCAGGGCAGCTATGGGGTTAAAGCCTGACAAAATGAACGACGGGTAAAAACCCGCCAACCCGATCACAGCTCCAATCAGCAGCATAAACAGGGCTAAATAGGTTGGTTGCAGGAGGGTAGTGAGCGAAAAGGCAGGATTGAAAACAGCCATCGCTTTGTTGACCATCGGCAAACTGGTCTGAGCCAATCCCAGGGCCACCGCTACGGCAGTCAGCGTAATAAGGGCCGTTTCGGTCATAAACTGCCCAAACAACTGAGCCCGTGTACTGCCCATCGCTTTCCGCACGCCCACTTCTTTCGACCGTCGAAGGGCATGGGCGGTAGCCATGTTGATGAAGTTGATGCAGGCTGCCAGGAGCAGAAACAGCCCAACCGCCCCTAAGGCATAGAGCAAAGGGCGTTGCATTCGGCCGCCGTAGTTGAGGTTGAAATGAACGTCGTTTAGCGGCTGGGCGTGAAAATGGTAGATTTTGGCCGATTCTGCGGTATAGTGCTGTTTAGTAAGAGCCGGAAAAACAGCCTCCAGTCGACTGACGGCTGTGCCTTCTGGTAGAGTGACATACGTCATTTCTTCGCTGTCGAGATTCTCCCAGTTCTGGAACGACTCGGCAACGTCTTTGCTCAGACTCGGAACGGTGCTATAGGAAATGTATACTTCATCGCTCAGGTTCGTAGCGGTTGGGTGGTCTTTCAATACGCCGGTTACGGTCAGGTTCAACTGGTTGTCGAGCCGGAGCGTTCGGCCAATCGGGTTGCTGTCTCCGAAGTATTTATGGGCGTATTTCTCGGTCAACACGACGGAGTTGGGCCGGGTCAGTGACGACGTTGGGTTGCCCGTCTGCCATTGAAAATCAAAAACATTGAACAACTGCGGGTCGACGAAACCAACCGTTCGGTCTTCCTGGAATTTTTTGAGAAGGCTCCCTTTGGCATCCGGTAAGCTGAGCAGGCAACTCCGCACCCGTTTGATTCGGGCTACATTTTCGATAAACGGATAATCCCGACGCAACACGTCGGCCATCGCCTTCGGCGTACCCCGCGAATAGGTGACGTTTTCATGCGATAGTTCGGTGACGATTCGATAAGTCCGGTCTGCTTTCTGGTGGTAAGTGTCGAAGCTAAGCTGAAAACCGACGACCAGAAAAATCAGGATGCCGCAGGTCATGCCAACCGCCAGCCCAACAATGTTCAGGAGGCTATACGTCCGGTAGCGAAGTAGCGTTCGAAGGGTAATGGTTAAATAGTTTTGAAGCATGGGAAGATAGGAGGAAAGGGAAGAAGGGGACGAAAGGGAGGAAGGAGTTGAACGGAAGTCTTTTTCTCCCTTTCGTCCCCTTCTTCCCTTTCCTCCTTCTATTCCGTTTTCAATGATTTCACCGGATTCATCAGGGCTGCTTTTATACTTTGGAAACTGACCGTGACGAGGGCAATGCCTACCGCCAGCACACCAGCCAGGGCGAACATCCACCATTCGATGTCGATCTTATATGGAAAGTCGGATAGCCACTTCGTCATGATATACCAGGCAACTGGCGAGGCAATGACCAAAGCGACGAGGACCAGTTTAACGAAATCGACCGAGAACAGGCCGAAAATATGCGCTGTCGATGCCCCCAGCGTTTTGCGAATGCCAATCTCTTTCGTGCGGGATTCGGCCATGAAGGCCACCACACCATACAGGCCCAGACAGCCAATGAAAATGGCTATACCCGCCAGCAATCGAAAGAGGGAGAAGAAACGCTCTTCGCCTTTGTAAAAATCGGCCAGGCGTTGGTCCAGAAATTCGTAGTTGAACATAAAGTCGGGATAGACGGCGCTCCAGTTGGTTTCGACCTGACGGATCAAGCGACTGATGGCTTCTGTACCACCCTGTTGGGTCGATAGCTTGATACCCAGCGAATGATACGCACTACGACGGGGAGCCAGTATGCAGGGGTTCGTTTCCTGGTGCAATGAGAAGGTGTTAAAGTCATGAACGACGCCCACTACCTGTTTTCTGGGGTTGTTGCCTCCGGCAATGGTAATGTATTTGCCCAGAATCTGTTGCGGGCTGCGGAGGCCCAGCTTTTTAACCAGCGACTCATTCACGATTAAATCCCGCGCGGTGTCGCCGGGCTGATACATCCGTCCGGCAATCAGTTTGAGGCCATACGTACTGAAATAAGCCGTATCGGCATAGCGCATTACCACACCAAAGTCAGCATCTTTGTCGGCGTTTTCGTAGCGGATACCTGTCCACCAGTTCCCGTCGGCCGATGGGATCGAAATGCCATAACTCAGTGATTTTACGTTCGGCAGTTGGGCGATTTCGGACTGAAGCTGCTCCAGTTGCCCCGGTTTACGTTCGGGGATGTTGACCGTTAGTACAGCCTCTTTATTATAGCCCAGGTCGGCCGAGCGGAAATACTTCATCTGGCTATAGGCGACGATGGTGCCAATAACCAGTATCTGCGAAATGGCAAACTGAAATACGATCAGGCTCCTGCGCAGGGTGAGCTGCCCGCTACCTGCCCTACTAATTTTACTCCGCAACGCCTGCACCGGCTGATAGCCCGACAGCACTAAGGCCGGGTAAAAACCAGCCAGTAAGGTTGTCAGAATAGCCAGTAAAATAACGAAGCCAATTACCGTAGGATCGAACAGCGTCAGCGCATCCGCTTTGATGTCCAGCAGTTCCGACACATAGGGCAACGATTGTGAAGCAACCCCAAACGCCAGGACGATAGCCAATACGGCAAGCACCCCCGTTTCGCTTAGAAACTGGCGTACTAACTGCATGCGCGAACTGCCCAGTACTTTCCGAACGCCCACCTCTTTGGCCCGTCGAATGGCTTGTGCCGTAGCCAGATTGATGAAGTTAATGCAGGCTGTAAAGAGGATAAACAGGCCAATCAGCGCCATAGCCCAGATCATCTGCTTGCTCACGGTGCGCCCGGCTGCATTCTCCGTGCGGGTATCGGAATGGATACTGGTTAGCGGCTGTAGCTCATATTGGAGTTCACTAGCCTCCTCAGGCTTCATGTATTTTTTCACGAAAGGGACCAACTGAGCTTCCAGTTGCGTTGAGGTGACCTGATTGGGTAGCGTCAGGTAAATATGTGCCCCACTGTATGTAGACCCCCAGTCATCCCACCCACCGTTGACACCGTATTGTTTAAGGGATGCAAAGGACAACAGCACGTCAAATGGTACACTTGTAGTAACGGGTGGATTCTGGATAATGCCCGTTACGGTAAAGTCCATTTTATTCTCTACCCGGATGCTTTTGCCCATGGGGTCGGCATCACCGAAGTATTTATGCGCGATGGCTTCCGAAAGCACCACTGTGTTCGGATTTTTAAGGGCGGTTTGTGGATTGCCTTTCTGCCACTGGTAATCGAAAATATGGAAGTATTCGGGCTCGATGAAGGCAATCACACCACCAGGCTCCTGAAATTTGCTGGCTTTTTTGTCGTTCACCTTGACCAGACCGTCATACAGGCCATACGCCATCGTGACCTGATGCTTCAGTTCGGGGAAGTCGTTGCGTAGGGCCGCCAGGGCCGGTAAGGGGATACCTACGTTACGCCCTTCATCTTCCGATTTTTTATTGTACGAAACGAGTCGATACGTATGGTCGGCGTTGGTATTATGTCGGTCGTAACTCAGCTCATGCCGGATCGCCAGGAACAGAATCAGGCAGCAGGCCAGCCCAAACGTTAAGCCCAGAACATTAATAACCGTATAGTTCCAGTTGCGTCGAAGCGCACGAAGAGCCGTGGTGAAATAGTTTTTTAGCATAGCAGAGCAAGGAAGGAAACAAGGGTTGCTTTCTTGGCTTATCTTCTTTTGGTTTATATAGCCCCAAATGGTGTACCATAAAATTAAGGGGTTTATTGTCAGGTATTTATGTTTGTTTGTTGGCCATAAGTGTCCGCAAACGGACGGTTGCCCATTCGTTTGCGGACAGGTAGTGAGCGCGCATGCCGTAACGGCTTACTCAACCACTAGTTTTTTGGTTAACTGGGCTGAATGGCTCTGCACCATTACCAGATACAGACCGGGTGCCAGCTTGTTCAGCGTTAATTCCTGATTCGGTGTTGTTAGCGTTAACTGGTGCTGGTGAAGCGGATGGCCCTGTAAATCCGTAAGGCGGACTGTAACCTCTTCGTCGACCGCAAAACCAGTAAACAGCAGTTGCAGATGGAGTTGCTGACCACGCACTGGATTCGGGAAGAGCCCTACGGTTGGTTCGAATTCGGGTTTGGACGCAGCTACCCGGGCCGATGCCGTACGGGTTGTCAGTTGGAGATTATCGATGTAGTAGGTGCTCAACCCACCGCCCGTATCCTGAATATACAGGTCGCGCAAGGTGGCAGGATTGCCAAGTGCCGACAGCGGCACATTGACCAGCGTCCAGCTATTGACAGTAGGTCGCACCGAATAGGTTTTGTAATTGTCGTTGATCATTACATCGAATTTCTGCCCACCCGATGCGCCACCGTGTACCCAGAATTGCAGGTAGGTATAGGCCGACAGATTGACCGGGGTTTCAGGGTGCAGGTAGAGCCCGCCCCATCCCGCCGTGTATTGAACCGCCAGCGACCGACTCCCCACTTTTACAGGTGTGGTATTGGTGTAGGTGCGGGTTGTGCTCCATGACCAGTCATACCAGTTGGCTTTCAGCGCATCGTCGTAAATCAGGTACGCATTGGGATCGGGTGTGGTAGAACAGTTCGATACACTGACCGGAACGCTGGCTGTGTACGATTGCCCGTTGCTCACGACCGTTAACCGATACAAACCCGTGTCGGCTGTAGTCGCATTAGGTACCGTCGGATTCGCAACCGATGCCGTAAACCCGTTCGGGCCAACCCAGTTGTATGTAGCGCCACTCGTTACATTCGCCGTCACGGCCGATAAACTAACCGACTGACCGGCACAGACCGGGCTATTGCTACTGGCACTGACCGAGACGGGTGGAGTGGATGTATCGCTCGTCGAAGCCGCTAACATCAGTTGGTCGATGTACCATGCAGGTAGCGTTTTGCCCGTTACGTCCTGAATGAAGATGTCGCGCAATGTGGTTGGGTTACCGAACGAGGCAAATGGGACCACCACCTGCGTCCACTGGTTGGCAGTAGTGCTGAACTCATACGAACCACTGCTGTTGATAACTACCTGCATCCGATGCCCACCCGTTGTGCCACCGTGTACCCAAAATGTGAGGTATGGGTATGGGCTGAGCGTAATGGCGTCGTTCGGATGTAGATACAACGCTCCCCAACCCGACGTGTACTGAACAGCCAGTGATTTCGCACCACTATAAACCGGACTTGTGTTGCTGTAATTCCGGGTTGTACTCCACGACCAGTCGGACCACCCGGCTTGCAATACATCTTCGTAAATGATGAGCGAATTGCCTGAGGGGATTGGCGTTGTCCCGGTAACGGATACAACCGTAGTCGTAGTGGTACTACAGCCATTTTGTCCTACGGTGAGTGTATAGGTTCCTGCCGTTGCCGGAGTCACATTCGGAATAGTCTGGTTGGGGCTGTTGGCGCTGTAGTTGTTTGGCCCCTGCCAACTATAGCTGGCTCCGGCTCCCGCATCGGCTGCACTCAACGTCAGCGTTTGCCCGGAGGCTACGGGGGTATTGCTTGACGCTACAGCCGTTGGCGTTGGATTAACCGTTACGTTCACGCTCAGGATTCTGGGCGCTTCCGATGGAATGGTTACCGTTACCGAATAGGTGCCTGTGGCGGTCGTTGACACGTTGGTCAGTGATGGATTGGCGATCGTTGAGCTAAAGCCGTTTGGGCCATTCCATTGGTAAGTCGATCCGGCGGGTGCACCACTGACAGTTAGGAACAATGTCTGACCCGGACATAGCGGACTGTTGCTGCTTACGGTTACGTTCGAGGCAGGTGGGGTATCGCTCGATGCACTGGTGAAGTAGGCGACCAGGAAGGTATACCCTGCCTGGTTGTAAATAGCTGGTTCAGAAATTTCCCACGAGGGTTCTGGATACGATGTGTTCCAGTTGCGATAGGCTTTCATCGGCGGCTGTCCTTTCGGTGGGGTAGCTGACCCAGAATAGTTCTGATTCGGTCCACCCACAATGTAACCCGGTGGTGGCCCATACTGCGACGAGGCTCCGTCATACCGCGCCGACCCATCCCGAAACCAACTGTGGTAAAACTCATCGACGCTATTGTCGCCCCCAGCATTGGCTCCCCGGCTGCCCATGTTGCTCAGGTAAATCCAGGCTAGGGGATTCCGACCGTGGAAATAGTGCAGGTATTCTTCGGCAATCTCCTTGTACAGAGTGGCCTTGCCCGGATTAACCCCCAGTTCCACGGATAGAATCGGAATCATGGCCCAGAGCGCTTTTTGCAGGTTTGACCCCCAGGTGTAATGTCCGCTCCACATAAAACCGAGGTATGGATCGAGCTTCTGGTTATAATACGACTCGATAAACCAGTCCATCGTGTTCTGATAACGGGTTTTGATCTCCGACACAATGGAAGGATTGGCCCCGGCTGCTTTGGCATAAACATAATAAGCCCGGTTCAACTCCCAGCAAAGCGACGCATCCAGATAGTTGCTCGAAAATGGGTGGAAGTTGTTTTCGCTGGTGCCGTTAACGTCGTTGTACGAGGCTTCAAAAAACGACTTGTATTTGCTCGTTCCAGTGGTGGCAAACAGTTCGGCAGCCGCAGCTACCCGTCGCCGTTTGTCGTCGCGGACATCAGAACCCGCATCGGCAGCCGCCATCGAAGCGCCATCCTTGCCGGAAGCAGGCTGCATGGTTGGATTGGCTTCGAGGTAATTCCAGGCGTTTTCGGCGGCTGACCGTAGGGTGTTGGCGTAGTTCGGATAAGCTCCGTTGTAGCTGCCATACAGCCGGGCGGCATGGGCCATTACGGCAGCAAACGTTGCCGTTGCCCAGGTCGTTACGTTGGTGTAGTAACGGGGCTGAGTGTCGGTCGATGGGTCGTCGGTGCCGTTTTCGTAGCTGGTCACGGTCACGCGGTTGTGAACTCCTCCGTTGCTTTCCTGCATACGCAGCATCCAGTCCAGTTCCCACTTCAGTTCATCCAGCATGTCGGGTACGCCGTTCCCTGATTCGGGGATATTGGTATTGTCCGTAAAGGCCGACGGACGTAGTTCGAAACCGAGCATCAGATTCCAGAGTGTGTGGTTCAAAAACGGGATGTACTTGTTATAGTCACCCGCATCGTACCAGCCTCCTGTCACGTTTCGTTGCGTACCCGCTTGCGCAGACGTCGTGTACAGCAAGGCGTTGGCATCCTGCATATGTGCAGGCGCATGCGTCCAGTTGGCTCCATACTGAGCCGGAATGCCCGTTCCCGACCGCTGGTAGTAGAACGTACGGGTCGATGCCTTGAGCGCAGCCGCGTAAATGTCGTTCCGAAGCTCAAAATCATACGACCGAAGGTTTGTGGCCGGATCATAGACGTAGTACGTTCCCGGCGTCGTCAGGCTCGAAAAGTCACCATGCCAGACTTTGTCGCCTGAGTCGGTATGCGTGTTGCCCCCATTCCATTGCACCACGTTTCCCGTAAATACGGCGACATGATCGGCCGACCGACGTACCTGAAACTGACTACCGGGCGAATACGGCGTTCCGGCATTTTGTCCCGTTATGGGATTGGCAAAAACCACCACCTTTTTCGCCGATGGTCGCCAGCCAAACTGATCGACAATAATCTGTTTACTGACCGATTGTGCCTGAGTGGCCGTTGTCAGTAAAACACTCCCGATGAGCCAGCTCAGATAGAGCCAGTCTTTCCATCGGGTACCCATAAACAATCTGTTCATGTTACCTGCTGTTTAAATTAGTTAAGTCAGCAAGGTAGATGGTTGCCGTAGGGGCTAAAAAGGGTAACCTGGTTGAACCGTCAGATTCGGGATTTGGATTGGGTGAAAGAGAGGAGGGAAGGGAAGAAGGGGGAAGAGAGGGAAGAAGGGGAAGAGAGGGAAGAAGGGGAAGAAGGGGAAGAGAGGGGGTAAGGGGAAGAGAGGGAGGAGAGGGAAGAAAGGGAAGAAAGGGAAAAAAAGTTGGACGCGTAATCCTTCCGTCCCTCTCTTCCCCTTACTCCCTTTATTCCCCCTCCTCCCTTTCTTCCCCTCTCTTCCTCTCTTCCTCTCTTCCCTTTATTCTCCTTACTCCCTTTTCAGTGATTTGACCGGATTCATCAGGGCTGATCTAATCGACTGAAAACTTACCGTAATCAGCGCGATGCCGATGACCAGCAGTCCGGCCAGGATGAACATACCCCAGGAGAGGTCGATGTGGTAGGCGAATCCATCCAGCCATTTACGAACGCTCCACCAGGCCAACGGTGAGGCAATCACGATGGCAATGAGGATGAGTGCGAGAAAGTCTTTCGAGAGTAGGGTGACCAGGCTGGCGACGGAGGCACCCAATACCTTGCGAATACCGATTTCTTTTGTTCGGCGCTCGGCTGTAAAGGTAACGAGACCAAATAGGCCCAGGCAGCTAATCAATACAGCGATACCCGTTGCCAGCGTAATCAATTTGCCGAGATCCCGTTCGTTGCCGTACAGATCAGCAATCGATTCATCGACGAATTTGGGTTCAAAAGTCTCGCCCGGATAGGTATTGACCCATAGAGTTTTGATTTGAGCCAGAGTCTGGTCGAACGACGTGGCGCTACTTCGGCTAAATCGCACGTTGAAGATATGCAGGTTCGCTTTCTGGCTCATCAGCGCCGTAGGCTGGATGGTATTGTGTAGCGAACGGTGGTTGAAATCCCGGATAACCCCAACAATCGGCATTTTGGCCAGCATCTTCCCAACGGCCTGCGACGGCTTTTGATACCCCATATGCCGGGCCAGCGTCTCGTTGATAACAAATTCATTAGCCGTATCACTAGCCATCAGATTTCGGCCTGCCAACAGCTTTAGTCCGTACAATGCAATGAAGTTGGTATCCACTTCCTTGCGGTAGACATTCACCTCCGACTTGCCCTTCTTCCCTGTAAATTCGAGTGTGGATGTGGAATAGCCACCCGAAAGGGGTGTCTGATTCGCCAGACTTACCTGCTCGATACCAGCCAGTTTACGCATTCGATCAGCCAGCACAAACCGAACATCGTGATGATCACCGTTAAAAAATGAACTGGTCGGCGTATGGAATGTAACGATGGCTTCGCGCTGGAACCCCTGATCGGCGTTGATCATAAACCGGAGTTGCTCCCCAACCAGTAAAGCCCCAATGATAAACACCTGCGCTACCGTAAACTGCCCGACAATCAAACCTTTGCGCAACAGAGCATTGCCCGTTGCCTGACTCGTCTGATTCCGCAGGGTAGCCATCGGCGACAAGCGGGCCAGCAGCGCACCTGGATAAAAACCAGCCAGTAAGGCCGTAAAGAGGGCTATACCCAATAGAAACAGATACAGACTGGGCTGGGAATAGTCAAGCACGACACCTTTCGGGACAATTTTGCCCAGATAGGCTAAAGCGCCCTGTGAAAGCAGGGTTGACAGACTGGCAGCCAACAGCGTAAGCAACAGCGTTTCGCCCAAAAATTGCGCCATTAGTTGACTCCGCTCGCTGCCCAGCGATTTACGAATACCAATTTCCTTGGCCCGCTGTGTCGATTGGGCTGTTGCCAGATTGATGAAGTTGATGCAGGCCAGCAACAATAGAAACCCACCAACTAATGTCAGAATGAGTAGGGTAGGCTTATGGGCAATGGGACGCCCACTGGCATAATCGGCGTTGAAATGAATGTCGGACAAGGGTTGGAGCAACAGCCAGCGGTCGCCCGAATCTTCGCTGGGCGGTACGTTGGCGGCTACCAGTTTAGTAACCTGCTCGCCAAAACGTTTGGGATCGGTTCCGCGGGCCAGTTTGAGCAGACATTGCGACGATGAGTTGGTATTGTTCCACTGGTCGAAGCCCAGATTGTCTCGCCGTTTTTTGCTGGATGTTTGGGTAGCCAGCGAAACAAATGCCTGAAAATCAAAATCACTGGGCGTATCAAGGTCTTTGACAAGCCCCGAAACGGTAAGCAGCAGGGTATCTTTATATTGCTTTCCAACCAACGTTCGACCAACAATAGCCGGGCTGGCGTCGCCAAAATACAAGCGGGCCTGCTTTTCGGTAAGCACAACCTGGCCGGGTTTCGAAAGCGATGTTTTAGGCGAACCGGCCAGCCACTGGCGCGGCAGAATCTCGAAAAATGCTTCGTTCGTACTAACCATCCAATCCCGCTCGTTCTTTCCGGCACGAACCTGAAGCGGTTCTGCTCCCTGCCGGGGAACGTCAACGACCTGAAAACTGCCTGTATGAAACGGAGCTACAGTTCTGACGCCCGCCAGTTTGGTTCGTACCACTTCCGGAATCGGTGTCGATAAGCCAGAATTGTAGTAAAAGTCGTCCCCGAACTTGAATTTGGATACGAGCCGATATACCTGCTCGCTGTCGGGCACTCGTTTGTCAAAACCCAGTTCAAACTCTACGATCAGATAAATGACCAGACAGGCCGCAATCCCAACCGATAAACCGACTACATTGAGTATCGTGGTCAGCTGATTGCGACTCAGGTTCCGAAAGGCGATTTTAAGGTAGTTAAGAAGCATGATAGGAGAAAGGGGAAAAAGGGGAGGAAGGGGAGTAGAGCGACGAAAGGGACAAGAAGTTGGATGCGTAAATCTTTTCGTCCCTCTCTTCCCCTCCTCCCTTTCCTCCTTCTACTCCGTTTTCAACGATTTCACCGGATTCATCAGGGCAGCACGAATACTTTGGAAACTCACAGTCAGTAGCGCAATCCCTACGGCAAGTATGCCCGCAAGAGCAAACATCCACCACTCGATGTCGATCTTATAGGCAAAATCAGCGAGCCATCGGTTCATGGCGTACCAGGCCACAGGGCTCGCCAGCACAATGGCAATGGCAACCAGTTTCAGAAAATCCTTGGAAAGAAGCCCGACAATGCTCGGCACACTGGCCCCCAGCACCTTCCGAACGCCGATCTCTTTGGTGCGTTGCTCCGCCATGAACGTCGCCAGCCCAAACAGGCCCAGGCAGGCTACGAAAATAGTTAGTCCAGCGAAAATACCCAGAATACGCCCGGTTTTCTGTTCGGCCAGATACGTACTGTTGAAGCGTTCGTCCAGAAATGAGTAGGCGAAAGGCGCTTCGGTAGTCAGTTGCTCCCACTGCTTTTTCAGCGTTGCCAGTAATCCACTGATGTCTTTGGTTTTGATCTTCACGATGACAGCCCCGGAATGACTACCCAATACCATGATCAGGGGTGCGATGGCTTCGTGCATGGAGCGAAAATGAAAATCCTTGACGACACCAATTACCCGATAGGTGCCCCGTTTGCCGTCGTTTTCGGTATGGGTAATGGTATGCCCAAGTGCATTGCCGTTCCAGCCGAAGGTTTTGGCGGCTGTCTCGTTCAGAATTACCCCCGATGAATCGGTGCCGTAGGCCTTGGAGAAATTTCGTCCGTACGCCATCTGCATCCCCAACGTTGGAATGTAGTTGTAGTCGACCTCATACCGAAGCGTTTTGACCAACTGGGTTGAATTGGTTTCGGGGTAGCTCATGTAGTTGTTATTATAGCTCGGCCCGGCTGGCAGGTAGCCCGATGTGCTGACATTGACCACCCGAGGGTCCTGCATCACCAGATTGCGGAATACTTCGGCTTGTTTACCGAGCTGCCATGTGTCGGGCAACACCAGTACCTGGTCTTTATCGTAACCCAACCGTTTGTTCTGGATGTAGCCAAGCTGCCGATATACCACCGTTGTGCCGATCATGAGCGTGATCGAAATGAAAAACTGAACGACCACCAGACCGCTCCGCAGGCCAATACTCTTCCGATCGCCCGTAAACTTGGTGCCTTTCAATACCTGAACGGGTCGGAACGACGATAGGAAAAAGGCAGGGTAACTTCCGGCCAGTACCCCCACTACAACACCCAGCAGCAACAGACCTGGCAGAAGCCAGGGATTGGTCGTAAAATTGAAGGTAAGTTCTTTCCCGGCCAGTTGATTGAAAAGGGGCAACGCCAGATAGACAAGCCCAACAGCCAGCACCAGAGCAATAGCCGTCAGCAGCAGCGACTCAATCAGGAACTGGCTGGTCAGGCTTTGGCGTACCGAACCCATCACCTTCCGAATCCCGACTTCTTTTGCCCGTTTTGAGGCTCCGGCGGTACTCAGGTTCATGAAATTAATACAGGCAATCACCAGCATGAACAGTGCAATAGCCCCGAAAATATAGACGTACTGAGCGTCGCCATTAGGTTCCAGTTCGCCCGTCAGGTTTGAGTGCAGGTGAATGTCGGTTAGGGGTTGCAGCAGGAAACGAACGTCGTTGCCTTTCTGGCGGAACTGGCTCAGCGTCATACCAAAAGCTTGCTGGAGTTGTGGCGCAATGTAGTTGCTGACTAATTGCGGCAGTTTTGCTTCCAGCTTGGCCGGATCGTACCCTTTCGCCAGCACCAGATACGTATGATAGCTCGATGTCATCCAGGAGGGCGATTTGGCTTCGGAATCCCCAGCCATCGACACGAACATATCGAAATGGAAGTGTGAGTTGACGGGCACCCTGTCGATAACGCCTGTTACCCGAAACAGGGCATTCCAGCTTTTGATGGTAATGGTTTTTCCAATCGGGTTTTCAGTACCGAAAAGTTGCCGCGCCATCGCCCGTGTAACGATTGTTGTGTTGGGCTGTACCAGTGCCGTTCTGGCATCGCCCTGAATCAGTGGCAAGGTGAAGACCTGGAAGAAATTGGAGTCGACGAAGGCAACCTGATCGTCCCGAAACGTTTTATCACCAACTGTGATCGATGGCGCACCAGCAGCCCGGATACGGGTCGCTTCTTCCACTTCCGGGTAATCGGCTTTCAGCGTCGACGCAACGGGTGGCATTACATTGGCCTCATTGATCTGCCCCCCATTTGTAATGGCCTGAAATACAACCCGCACAATCCGGTTGGCTTTTTCGCTATAGCGGTCGTAGCTGAGCTCATTGAACAGATACAAACTGATGAGCAGACAGGTAGCCAGCCCGAGCGCCAGGCCAATAATATTGATGGCCGAAAAGGCTTTGTTGCGAACCAGATTCCGCCAGGCGATTTTGATATAGTTAAGGAGCATCTTGTGGCCTTTTTGTTATCTTTGGTAAAAAAACTTCGTTGCGTTATGGAGGCAGTCATTGATCAACCCACCGAGTTCGAAGACGAAAAAATGTCGAGTCTAAATCACTCTGAATTACAAAGCCGATTAGCTTTTTTATTCATGCTGACCTATCGGCAGCAGTATAGTGTTTTTACTGAACTTGATCTTGAATTTGCGTCTGGCAAGACTCGGCCAGATCTTTGTATATTTCCAAAACGCCAAATAGATTGGTTAGCTGATGAAATTGTTGTACAGGACGTTCCGTTAACCACGATTGAGATTTTATCGCCAGAACAAAGCCTGAACAGCCTGACCGATCGCATTTACAAAAAGCATTTCCCGGCGGGGGTCAAATCGGTCTGGCTGGTGGTGCCTACTGTCCAAACCGTTTCGATTTTGTTGCCCGACCGTCGGCAGCTTAATTTTTCGAATGGCCTTATAACTGACCCCGTTACGGGTATTCAAATCCAGTTAAGCGAAATCTTTGAGGGATAATTACTTCCCGCTCTTCGGTACACCAATCTCTTTTTCGATCCGCTCAATTAGCTGTTGCCTTTCCTGTTGCGACTTGTCGCGGGCGTTGAGCGTTCGTTCGTAGGTGATGTCTTCGCCGTCTTTCTGGAATCGATAGCGCAGGAACAACTTCCCCGATTCCTGATCGTAAGTCACCTCTTTGGTATACGGATTTTTACCACCAACCGCTACGGCTTGCTTTTCTCCATGACTACTCGTTACGGTCGGGTCATCGCTACTAATAATCGTAATCGACTCACTACCATCGAAACGAGGAGGCTTGGGCGCTTTGGGAGCCTTTGGCGCCACAGGAGCAGCCATACTCATTGCGGGCTCTTTAGGCGGAATGGGCGGCTCGGGCCTGCTAATGTGCAGCGAATCCAGAATCCGTTCACGGAGGGCATTGCGTTCGGCCAGGTTTAAACCCGATACGTCGAAACGGCGATCATAATCGATCTTCTGCCCATCGACTGTACCGTTTACACGAATTGAAAGCGTTTTCTCATCGTCGTTGATACTCGTGCTGAGCGATGAATGTTTCTGCGCTATAGCCAACGAGCTTGTTAGCGCCAGTAGGGTAGTGATCAGTGTTTTCATAGTTGTTTGTCAAGGAGGAGAGGGAGTAGGGGGAGGAGCGGGAGGAAAGGGACAAGAAGTTGGGCTCGTAAATCCTTTCGTCCCGCTCTTCCCCCTCCTCCCTTTCCTCCTTCTACTCCGTTTTCAGTGATTTCACCGGATTCATCAACGCGGCTTTGATGCTTTGGAAACTGACGGTAATGAACGCAATGGTAATGGCCAGAATACCCGACAGGGCGAAAATCCACCAGGGGATGTCGATCTTATATTCGAAATTCTGCAACCACTTGTTCATGGCATACCAGCCAATAGGCGACGCAATCACAATGGCAATGACCACCAGAATCAGGAAGTCTTTGGCCAGCAACAGCACAATGTTGGTAACCGATGCGCCCAGCACTTTCCGCACGCCAATTTCTTTCGTTCGTTGCTGAGCGGCAAACGCGGCCAGTCCGAACAGGCCCAGACACGAAATCAGAATGGAGATGATGGTAAAATAACTTACAATTCGGGAGGTACGAGCTTCGGCTTCGTAATTCTTCTGAAAATCTTCGTTCAGGAAGGTGTACGTAAACGGCTCTTCCGGGCGCAGGGCTTTCCACTTCTGTTCCAGAAAACCCAGCACCTGCTCCATATTGGCGGTGTTGACATGCACAATGATGTAATTGTAATTGGGCTGGCCGCTCAACAGAAACGCATAAGGTTCAATGCTCTGCCGAAGATTCTCGAAATGAAAGTCCTTGAGCACCCCCATGATCTCATACTTATGGGTTTGTCCCTGCCAGTCGAACTGGAGTTTCTGTCCGATGGCTTTGTTTAAGGGGATATGGAATTTGCGTAAGGTTGCTTCGTTGACGACGAGCCGATTGCTGGTATCGCCCGGAAACTGCCGGGAGAACATCCGGCCTGCCAGCAGTTTGAAGCCCATCGTGGGCAGGAAATCGTAATCGACCCAGTTTGTTTTGACCTGATCGGCGTTCATGGGGCCTTGGTCGGGCCGGTATAGTAAGAAATCGCTGGCGTTGTTGATACCCGGATAGTATTGGGTTCCGGCAGCGCCCGTAACCTGATTGTTGCGGAGAATTTCAGAGCGATAAGCGCTGTACGCATTGTGGGATTCTTTACTGGTCAGGGCAACGGCAATTTGCTGGTCCTGGGTAAAGCCGAGGGGTGTGCTGCGCAGAAACCGCATTTGTTCCTGAATCACGAATGTAGCCAGCACCAGCCCTACTGAAATCACAAACTGGAACACTACCAGCCCCCGACGCAGGGCCACAGCCGATAAGGTATTGGCAAATTTACCCTTCAGAACCTGCGCCGGATTGAACATCGACAGGTAGAAAGCGGGATAGCTCCCAGCCAGTAAACCCGTCAGCAGAGCAAGGCCGATAAACGTCAGGACGATGCGCGGCTCGAATAGTTCAGGCAACTGCAACGCCTTATTGGTCAACTGATTAAAGATAGGCAACGAGGCTGAGACCAGTGCCAGGGCAATGACTAGAGCAAGTAAGGAAAGGATCATCGACTCGCCCAGAAACTGTCCGATCAATGAACCCCGCTCGGCTCCCATTACCTTTCGAACCCCCACTTCGGCGGCTCGTTTGGCTGATCGGGCCGTGCTCAGATTCATAAAATTGATGCAGGCAATCAGGAGGGTAAACAGCGCAATCGACGCCAGAATGTACAGATAGGTTGTGGTGTTGGTCGGCGTAACAATGGTATTGATCTGATCGTAGAGATGAATAGCAGGCACCGGAATCAGAAATAGCTTTTTGTCGAAGCCCACATTTTTTAGGCCGTTGGCGGCATACTTCGCCATAAAGGCCGGAAATTTTTGGGTCAGCCGGGCCGGATCAGTATTGGGGCGCAACTTCAGATACGTAACGAACATGTTGTTGCAGCAAAAGTCCAGCTTGGCATTTCGAAGAAAACCGCCTACCCAACCGGCACTAAGAGGCAAAAAGAATTTGGCGTCGATGTGTGAACGGGCGCTTTCGTCGCGGTAAACACCTGTGATTTTGAAATCTTCACCACTGCCCGATGTACCACCAATTCGTATCAGTTTATTGAGGGCGGGGCCATTGCCGAATAACTTACGGGCGATTTCTTCCGACAGCACCACTGAATGCTGATCGATCAGGGCCGTGTGGGCATTGCCTTCGGTAAACTGATACGAAAACAGGTCGAAAAATGTCGAATCGACTTGGTAGCCTTTTGTTTCGTAGAATGCCTTGACTGATTTGCCGTTTTCCCGTACCTGCAACAACGCCTTATCGTCGATCAGATTGATCCACAGGCGGGCCACTTGTTCAATTTCCGGGAATTCGGATTTCAGCGCAAACGCATACGGAGCCGATGCGTTTGCATTCTTCTCCATGCCAGCTCCTTTGTTCCCCTTACCAATGATGGTTTCCTGCGCCATCAGATACAGTCGGTCCGCATGTTCCTGATGCTTATCGTACGATAGTTCGCTGCGGATGTACAGCAGCAACAGCATACAGCAGGTCAGACCGACCGAAAGTCCAAAGATATTGATCGCTGAGAACGACTTACTTCGCAGCAGATTCCGAACGGCGATTTTAAGATAGTTGAGAAGCATTGTTAAGCGTTTTGGTTAACTTTGGTAAAAAACACGTGTTCGGACATGGAAGCAATTACAGAGCAATTATCTGACTATGAAATAGAACCGCAACGGCGGACCGTGCGGTAAACCTATGCCCAATCTTACTCACGGTGCTATTCAGGCTAATCTGGTGTTCGAACTTAAGACAGCCTATCGAACTAAGTACCGAATTGCCAGCGAAGTGACACTCGCTACACTGCCTGCTTCTAATACTTCCCATGTGGTTATTTATCCTGCGATCACGTTAGAGTACCTGCATGAACCTGTCGAACGAACAGATGCCCCATTGGTCTGTATTGAAATACAATCACCTTCACAGAGTCTTGAACAAATGGTTGATAAAACAACGATGTACTTCGACTTTGGCGTAAAATCTTGTTGGATTGTGGCACCTGCTGTGCAGGGTATATTCGTTTATGATCGTCCTGGTCATTATCAGTTTTTCTACGAAGCTGATGTATTACACGATCCAAATACTGGATTCGAACTACATTTGCCAGCTATTTTTGCATAAAAAGTAGGGCAGAGGGTTTAGGGCAAAGGGGTAAGGGCGTGAGACAGAATTTTTACCCTCTGCCCTATGCTATTCACTCCGATTTAAGCGATTTAATAGGATTCGTTAGCGCAGCTTTTACACTTTGGAAACTGACCGTTAACAGGGCGATCAGGACTGTCAGGCCCCCAGCCAGCGCAAATACCCACCATTGAATATCGGTGCGATAAGCAAAGTCATTCAACCATTTATGCATAGCGTACCAGCCAACAGGCGACGCAATCACCAGCGCTACCAGCACCAGCTTCATAAAGTCTTTCGAGAAAAGGGCTACCAGGCTAACTTCTGAGGCTCCAAGTACCTTTCGAATGCCGATTTCTTTCGTACGGGCTTCAGCCATAAACATCGATAACCCAAATAGACCCAGACACGAAATCAGGATGGCAATGCCGGAAAAGATACTAAACAGGGTTTGCTGGGTTTGCTCACGGGCATACAGCCGATCAAAACGTTCGTCCAGAAACTTGTAATCGAACGGCTGCTGCGGGAAAAACTGTTTCCATACCGACTCGACCCGTTGCACGGCTTCCGTTGTGTTGCCTTTCAGGGGTATCGACAGCCAGTTGAGCTGTCCGGGACGTAGAATCATCGCCAGAGCCGCCATTTGCTGGTGCAGGGATTCGAAATGAAAATCTTTCGTGACACCAATAATCTGCCCTTTGGCGGGGCCGTAATGAAAGGGTTTACCAATGGCCTGATCTGGTGTCCAGCCCAGTTGCCGAACGGCCGTTTCGTTCAGGATAACCATTGCCGTATCGGTCGAGTAGGAGCGGGCGAAGTTGCGCCCGGCAGCCATGCTAATCTGATAGGCCGGAATAAAATCGTAATCGACGCTTAGTCCCCGCAGGTTGATTTTGACCGGTGCCATGGTGTCGCCTTTCATGGCCATAGCCCCGTATGAATCGAGCAGCCGCCCCGATGGTATCCGCGACGAACGGCCCAGATCACGTGCAAACCCGGTTTGAACCAGTTGTTGTTTCAGAGTTTCGTAATTCGTTGTCGAATCACCCGCATCCCGCAGAATCAGCACCTGATCTTTGGCATAACCCAGCCGATACTCCTGGATGTATTTCATCTGGTTGTAGACCACGGCCGTGCTGATGATCAGAACAATAGCAATAGAGAACTGGGTAATGACGAGCACCTGCCGCAGTTTTCCGCTTCGCAAGGTCGAGGCAATTTGTCCTTTCAGTACACCCAATGGCCGGAACGAGGTTAGGAAAAAGGCGGGGTAACTTCCGGCTACCAGCCCTGTCAGAAGCGTTATGCCGACCAGAACAGCCAGAAAAACCGGATTGATTAGCTGGCTGAGTGCCAGTTGCTTGCTGGTGAAATCGTTAAGGGCTGGCAGGCCCAGCATGACCAGAAAAATAGCAACACCCAGCGCCAGAAGTACCAGCACAAGCGATTCGCTCAAAAACTGCCCAATGAGCTGGTTGCGCAAGGCCCCTACAACCTTGCGCATACCAACCTCTTTGGCTCGCCCCGCCGAACGGGCAGTGGCCAGATTCATGTAATTGATGCAGGCAATCAGTAAAATGAATAAACCGATGGCCGAAAAAAGATAAATATAGGTAATGTCGCCGGTTGGCTCCACTTCCGAATCGGTATGCGACCGTAGGTGGATGTCTGTCAGTTTCTGCAAATTCAGCACCGACCAGGTCGATGCTTTACGACCCTCCTCGGCCGGAACATATTTGTCCTGAAAAGCCGGGAAAGCCGCTTCGAGCTGTCGGGGATCGACCGAAGTACCGTCCTGTCCCTGTTTTAGCAGCACATAGGTATTAAAGGAGTTATTACTCCAGTTGGTACGCAAACCTTCGGCTCCATAAATCCGGTTGTCGTTCAGGGTAGAGAATGAAATCAGAAAGCCGGGGTGAAAATGGGCCTGAGCCGGTAGAGGTTCATACACACCCGTAATCGTGAGGTCAAATTGGTTATTGAACCGGACGGTCTTACCCACAGGATTTTCGCTGCCGAAATATTTCTGGGCCATCGGCCGGGAAAACATAATCGAAAACGGGTTGACTAGCGCCTGATCTGGATTGCCGCTCGTAATGTCGAAATCAAGTATCTTAAACAGATTCGCTTCGGCCAGAAAAATGTCCGGCTCATTGAACGAATGTTCGCCTACGCGTAGCAGTCCATTGCTTAAATCCAGCGTTCGAACGACCTGTTCAACTTCCGAAAAGTCCTGTTTAACCAGTGGACCGAAGGGCGGTGCAGCCTGCGCCAGCTTCAGCGAAGGTGATCCGTCCGACGTAAGAAATGTCCGCGTAAGCCGGTAAGTTCGGTCGGCGTGGGTATTGTAACGGTCATAGCTGAGTTCGTCCTGTACATACAGAGCAATGAGCAGAAAACAGGCCAGCCCGACAGCCACACCTACTATGTTGATGAAACCAAATGTTTTGTGCTTCCGCAGATTACGAAAAGCGATGAGCAGATAGTTGCGTAGCATATCAGCATCTGAAGTTTACCCGTAAAACACGACCAAATGCCGTACCAAAAAGATAAGTGCCTGATTGTTAGTTGTATTTATTGTGAGTTTGTGGCCGAGTGTCCGTTAATGGACGCTGGCGAGTTCAGTTACGGACAAGGGAGTAAGGACTAATTCTATAGATTCTGTAACTTTGATACGGAGACCATCCATCAACGGAAATGACGACAAAACTTAACCCTGTACAATTACATCTACTGCAATTGTTCTCACATGATCTAAGCCAAAATGAACTCAAGGACATCAAGGCCTTGCTGGCTGACTATTTTGTCAGAAAAGCCGATGAAGAAATGGAGCGGCTACAACAACAAAAGCCAATGACTCAGGACGATCTGAATGCCCTGTTAACGGCGCACCTGCGTACTTCCTACAAACCATAATGAGGGTCTTACTCGATACGAATATTCTTCTGGTCATTACCCCTTATTTTTCTGCTTATCGCTGGGTGTATGATGCGCTGAAGGAAGGTCGATTTGAATTAGTGGTCTCAACCGAGATTTTGGCTGAGTACGCTGAAGTACTCGAACGCCAGTATTCAGCCATTTTTGCCGAACGGACTCTGTTAGCTTTAGACAATTTTCCGACAGTGATTCGGGTGGAACCCGCATTTCGGTTCCTGCTCATTCCCAATGACCCTGACGACAACAAATTCATCGATGCCGCAGTAATTGGGAATGCTGATTATATAGTCACAAACGACGGGCATTTTGAGCACGTATCTACTATTCCTTTTCCTAAAATTGATATACTAGCGTTCGACGCTTTTTGCTCCCTGCTTAAGCAATTTTTATCTGAATAGCAGATAATAGAAATTAAAACTGGTTCTTTAACGCCAGAGTCGGGTACACCTGCATCCGGTTTTCATTCGTTAGCGTGTGGTAAAAGAGGTTAATGCGCGAACCAACCGATAGGCTCTTCCCCACTTTAACCCAGCATTGCGGATCACCAAAGAAGGCTACTTTTTTGCCGATCAGCCCTTGGGTGAAATCGTTGCCCTGATTCCGGTTTTCGCTCCAGGCCACCAGACTTCCAGCAATCATGATTCGATAGTTGAAAAAACCTTTCCCGAAATAAAACGTAACCTGTGGGTCGTAGCTTGGCTTCGGAAATGCATTGTACCGATACACCAGACTCGCACTGAACCAGGCACCACGCCATTGAAATGGGTAAGCGGCTCCAACACCAAACGTATTGGAGAGATAATAGCCATATGATGGCGGAGCCACCCCCAGACCCCCACTGTAGGTGAGCGCCAGGTACACCTTCGGACGCCAGAACCGCAGATTCCGGGACACCTGTACAAAAAGCTGCCCAATGTTGTTATTTTCGCCCGAAAAGTCGGTCTGCATTTTCAGGAGAAATGAGCCGGTCGAGTCATTGTTTTTGAAATACTCAAAAGAAAGGGAGGCAAAGTTCGTTCGATTCAAAGCCGGGTCGAGCGAATGGCGGAAATCATAATGAAGTTGAAGTTGTTGTGCGTTGCCAGCCAGCGCAATCAAACACAAAAAAAGCAGAAGTAGAGTCTTCATTGACGACAGAATTGTTTTGGCAAAACTTCGTCGTATTGCATGAACAGGGCGGAATCAGGACGGAAACGTCACGGAAATGTGAATTCCGTTGCCAACATCACACACTGCAATAGATATGACCAACTAGCGTATGTATAGAGACGACTTCGATCGGCGGGCGTTTGCCGAACTGATGGACGCGGTGGCCAGAAAATGTTTTGGTCATCCGCTCAGCAGTTCGTTGTCGGAGCCGGAAAGTAAACACCTAAGCGCAGAGATCGAAGAACGAACCGGATTGGTAATCGGCTGGCGAAGCGTAAAAAATTACACGGCGTTTCTGCTCAACCCATCACCTGATAAGCAGGAAAACCCATCCCTGGCGACGCTCGATACCCTGGCGCGGTATGTGCTCGACGCACCGAGCACAACAGAAGCCGAACGTAAAAAATCAGGCGAGAATGTTTCGTACTGGTTTCGGTATCGGGAGCAGGTTGGTATGCCGATGCGAACTGAAGAATCGTACCGTAAACCGTCCTCAATACAGGATGGCTGGCTCGTTATTGCGTTGGTATTGATCGTACTGGTTTTAGGCTTCCTCTTTTTTCATCAATCGAATCTGGAGCAGATTCAGGACGATTTTCGTAACCCGACCGATACATATCTTAGTCAGAACGGCTGGATAGTACAGCACAGAAATGAATCGTACTGGAAACGACGAACTGAAAACCCCGGCTTCCTGACACTGTTTACGCTCAGGGGCGATAACTGGCCCAAAACTGGTGAGACACCGCGCGTGCAGAACCTGCTCATTCGTGAAATCAGGAACGATTGTTTCCGGGCCGAAATGCACATGACTGATTTTGTTCCGGGAGGCAACTGGCAGCAGGCGGGTTTGCTGCTGCTGGAAGATACCCTGTTTATGGGTAAAAGCATTCGGTTATCGCTCTCGTACAACGATTTTTTCGGAGGCTTTCATCGCCCGGCCGAGATCCTGATTCAGGCCATTTCATCGTATGGAAAGGCGGATGCTAACCTGGAAGAGTTTATTCATCAGCCCCTGTTTCACATCAGTAATGCCGACGATCGTCGGATTGCCGACACCAACCTGAAAAACTTTGCTTTCCGGGTTGAAAAACAGGGACGAAAATTTCGGATTCTCTACTCGGCCAGTCCGGTCGACAATTTTTCGTTTAAGGAGCTGGCTACCTATGAATTTGGCATCTCACCAAAATATATAGGTCTGTTTGCCCTCAAAGGCTATGTCGATTCAACGGCAGTAGCCCCCGTAAAAGTCCACTATTTTCGATTGGAGGGACAGGCCTGCAACTGATAAGAGAACAAGAGTCAGTATGCCCATCAAGTACATTCAATTAGCTATCTGGATAAGGCTGATCGACTGAGTGATCGGTTTCCAGTCGTTGCTTCAGGATGTGAAGAGTTGTATTCCAGTAAAATGCGAAGTGTTTGTAAATGGCGTAGGTGGCAAACTGGCTTTGTCGAAATGTAAGCGTCGTCCGATCATCATGGGCCTCTACTCGAAATTCGATGACCGAATAGTTTTCGGGCACATCGGCGATTTCGGATAATGTACTCCAATACGTATACTGAAGCGTGCGATTGGGTAGGTATTGCAGGACGGTTCCTCTGGTTTCAAAAAAAATCCCGTGGAAATCGCCCTGGATACGGATTGGGCTTCCGACGCTCCAGTCCGTATCGATAGAAACATCGGCATCCCACATCCATAGTTTTATCTGATCAGGGTTCGTCAACGAATCCCATACGGCTGAAATGGGGGCTTCGATGGGTATTATCTTATAAAGTATAGGGTCAGGCATCATGGTTCGTAAATGTATTTTCTGGTAGTTGATTTAGGCTTTATGGATACGGTAGCGATAAATAAGCCTGATTGTGTTAACAAGTGAGCGCCTAGACGAATTAGGCCTGTTTTTATGGAAAATGATTGATCATAGCTTCAAACTTGACTCCAATAGCAGCTTTGTCTAATTTATTTTAATTAATCAGGTTATTTATTAAAAAAATTTATTTTGTTTCAGGTAATTAAAAAAATATATTAATATTGTCTGTAATTAAACTTAACTGAAGATTTAACAGATTTTTCTATGGCAAAAACTGTACTTAGGCTTATTATCCTACTGCTGGTAATAAGTAGCCCCGTACTGGCGCAGACCATTTCGGGTAAAGTTACCACAACAACGGATGGACAGCCCCTGCCGGGTGTTTCCATTGTGGTAAAAGGGTCGAATTCGGGTACCGTGACGGACGCTGAAGGGAAATACAGCATTGCATCGGCTCGAAACAAAACGTTGGTGTTCTCGTACATTGGTTACAAAACCAAAGAAGTAGCCATCGACAACCGGACCACGGTAAATGTAACCCTGGACGAAGATGCGACCATGCTGAATGAATTTGTCGTGACGGCATTAGGCATCAAAAAAGACGAACGGGCATTAGGATACGCCACAGCGATTGTCAACAACGATCAACTGGTGAAAACGGCTACGCCAAACTTTGCCACTGCGCTGTATGGTAAAGCGCCTGGAGTAACGATCAACGCGACGCCGGGTGGGGCTACCAGTGCGGTAAACATCAATATTCGGGGGCTGTCGTCGATTACGGGGAATACGCAGCCACTGATCGTAATGGATGGTATCCCCATTCGGAACGGTGAAGCCCGGAACAACGATTACTGGGGCGACCAGCGGATTCGGGGAAATGGTATTCTGGACCTGAACCCGGCCGATATCGAAAACCTGTCGATCCTGAAAGGGGCTTCGGCAGCCGCGCTTTATGGCTCTGAAGCGGTGAACGGGGTTATTCTGGTTACGACCAAAAGTGGTAAAGGCCGGAAAGGGCTGGGGGTTGATTTCAGCGCCAGCTACAGCGTCGATAAAATTGCGTACCTGCCTCGTTACCAGAATGTTCGTGGCCCTGGTTACATGCTGAACTACAACAATGGCGGTCAGGATGCCAATGGCTTCATTTATTACGATACCAATGGGGATGGCAAAGGCGATACGCGCGGACTGCTGAATGCTACGGTTAACTTCGGACC
This sequence comes from Spirosoma panaciterrae DSM 21099, assembly GCF_000374025.1. Classification (GTDB taxonomy): domain Bacteria; phylum Bacteroidota; class Bacteroidia; order Cytophagales; family Spirosomataceae; genus Spirosoma; species Spirosoma panaciterrae. The sequence goes on from NZ_KB893172.1 coordinate 186,612, forward strand.
TAAGTTCGATGGACAGCCTGTGATGGCATTCGATGGGGTTATTCGTCCCTACTCGGCATCGAACAACAGCTATGCTGACCTGTTCCAGAGTGCCAACAGTGCCAACATTAACCTCTCGATTTCGAAAGCTACTGAGAATTCGGCGATTCGTTTTTCGTATACCCGCCAGGATAATGGCATGATTAGCTACAAAGCGAAAAACGAGAAGAACATCATGAACCTGAATGCCAGCTTCAATGAGAGCAAAAATCTGAAGACGGATCTGGTTGTGAACTACATTAATCAATACACGCACAACCGCCCGTATAAAGTAGACCGGATGATCAACAACTTCTCCGGTATGATGAACCGCTTTGAATCGGCCGACTGGTATTTCAATAAGTATCAGACCAGCCTTGGGTATAAGTATGTAACGGGTACGAACCAGAGCCTGACACCGAACGAAAACATTATTCGGAACGGATTCAAAACGGACATCGGCGATTACGTATGGAGTACACGGGCGAATACCTACGATGAATACAGCAACCGGGTCATTGCCAGCATTACCCAGAACTGGGAAATCGTACCGAACCTGAACCTGCGTGGTCGTTTGGGTACCGATTTTACCTCTGAGCGTATTGAAGATAAGCAACGGAGTTCAATTCCGCTGGCGTTCGGCTACTCGGGTTCGTTTGGCCTGAGCAATAACCTCTACAGCAACGTATACACCGACGTGCTGCTGTCGTATACCAAAAAGCTGAATGACGACATCACGCTGTCGGCTATGGGAGGTTATAACGCCTACAAACAGTTGAATACGTTGATGACCCGGTCGACCAACGGTGGCTTGAGCACAGAGAATTTCTTCGACCTATCGGCATCGGTAAACACCGTAGGAGGAAGCAGCTCACGGGATCGCTGGGTTCGGGATGCCTTCCTGGGTACGTTGAATTTCAACTACAAAGACATTGTGTATGTAGAGGGAACCCTGCGCCGGGATAAAACCTCGACGCTGGCTCCGGGCAACAACGCGTTCGTTTACCCATCCGTAAACTCGTCGTTCATCATTAGCGACCTGTTCAAACTGCCCACCGCCATCAGCTACGCGAAACTGCGCGCATCGTATGGTATTGTGGGGAACTATCCCTCCATCTACCGGGCCAACAACGCATATACACAGGGCAACCTGAATGTACAGCAGTCGGGTGGTAGCTCTGTATTGTACACCAACATCAGCAGTGATTTTGGTAACGACAAAATTCGTCCTGAACAAAAGCGCGAGTTTGAGTTTGGTTTAGAAACCCGTCTGTTCAAAGATCGCTTACGGGTCGACCTGGCCTACTACAATGCTCAAATCGTAGATCAGATTCTGCCACTGACCATTGCCGCTTCGTCGGGTGCTAAATCGGTACTGGCCAACATTGGTACACTGCGCAACCAGGGTCTGGAAATGGCTTTGAACATTGCCCCCATCCGGACTGCTGATTTCCACTGGGATCTAACCCTGAACCTGGCCAAAAACACCAACAAAGTAGAGAAACTGGCCAATGGTTCTACCGAATTGCTACACGCTGATTACGACGGTAATGCTGCTCAGCTTCGGTCGGTAGTAGGCCAGCCGATGGGCGATATCTATGTGCACGGTATCCTGACCAATGCGCAGGGACAGAAAGTTGTAGGACCGAACGGGATTTATCAGTTGGACGGTAACAACTGGATCAAGGCTGGTAATGCCATGCCGAAGCTGACCGGCGGTTTGCTGAATAACTTCACCTACAAAGGGATTACCCTGGATGTGATTGCTGACTTCCGTTTTGGCGGAGCCATTATGCCGACGGGTATTAACTGGATGACCTCGCGGGGTTTGACCGAAGAGAGCCTGACGGCTATGGATGCTGAGCATGGTGGGTTAGCTTACTATGTCGATGCCAATGGCAAAGGCGTACAGACAACGGGTGCGGCCGGACCGAACGGCGAAACCGTTTACCACGATGGTATGCTGATGGATGGTGTGCTGGCTACTGGCGAAAAGAACACCAACATTGTGTCGCAGGCCGTTTACTACAACTCTACCTACAACTGGGGTGGCCCACAGTATGGTAGCGCACGGTATGAGCTATACGTGAAGGATAACACCTACATTAAAATGCGGGAGATCTCGCTCGGCTACCGACTACCTGTTGCTCTTACCCGTAAAATCGGTACGCAGAACCTGACCTTGTCAGTATTCGGCCGGAACCTGTTCTTCATTTACAGAACCATCAAAGATATGGATGCTGAACAGGCCAACACCGGAACCCGCTGGACCGACAACATCAGCAATGCAGGTAACAACCCATCTTTCCGTACAATGGGCGTCATGCTACGGGCTAGCTTCTAAATCTTAATGCAATCATGAAAAAGAAACATATATCATTACTGCTTTTATCAGGACTGCTCCTGGCAAACGTAGCCTGTAAGGACTCAGAGTTTACAGAAGCCTATCCTGATCCTTCCAAAATTTCGACCACTACGGTTGAAAAGCAATTCACCGGGGTTCTGTATGCCAGCCGCGATTATGTACTTCCGGGCTATCGGTTCTACTTCGTTACGCTGCGGACATCGCTGAACCGCTATAACCAGGCGGTAGGCTGGCCTAATGAATCGGGTCAGTATGTACCGGGGTCGTCGGGTGTAGAAGATGTCTGGTACAACTACTACAACGTATTGGCGCAGTATCGCGAGCTACAGAAAGTCTACGCGGCAAAGCCGACCGATCAGCAGAAAGAGCTGCGCATATTCATGCTGAGCGCAGCGGTTTTTGTCTACGATTACACGGCAAAACTGGTCGACCTGTTCGGGCCCATTCCGTTCAGCCAGGCGGGTTTGTTAAGTACAAACGGGGGCGATTACCAGGCGTCGAGTGCTAAGTTCGATACAGCGGATGGTATTTATACCTTCCTGCTGGACGATCTGAAAAGCATTGCTACCGAAATGAACGGAATCACGCTGAACGCTGGCTATCAGAAGTCGTTCCAGACCCAGGATTTCCTGAACAAGGGCGATCTGACGCTCTGGAAGCGGTACACCAACTCGCTGCGTTTGCGGTTGCTGAACCGAGTTTCGGATGTGGATGCGTTTAAGTCGCGTTCAAACTCTGAAATCGCTGAGATCCTGGGCAACCCCAATACGTATCCGGTGGTTGAAACCAACGCGCAGAACATCCAGATGAATGTCTATGATATCAACACAGACATTAACTCCAAAGGCTTTCAGAGTGGTATTGAAGGCGATGGCTGGTATGGTAATACGGCAGGTAAGGCAATTATCGACAACATGAATACCAACAGTGACCCACGCTTGCCGCTGTTGTTTGAGCCAGGTGCCAATGCCGGTGGCAAATACGTAGGTGTAGACCCGCTGGCTACGTCGGCTACCCAAACCGCCCAAATCAATGGCGGTCAGATTGCGATCTATAACCGCTACACGCTGAGCCGTAACCAGTTCTTCCCAGGTATCCTGATCAATGCGGCCCAGGTTAATCTGATCAAGGCGGAATACTACCTGCGTGCCAACAACGATGCGGCTGCCAAAACGGCTTACGAAACGGCTATCACCCAGTCGGTTCAGTTCTATAACGGGCTTTTATCGCTTTCAAACGCAACGGGGATCACGGGTTCGGCTAAGCCTACACCTGCTACCGATGCGTCTATCGCTACCTACCTGGCAGGAAATGGGGTAAGCTGGGCCAAAGCGGCTACCAGTGCCGACAAACTGAAGCTGATTGCTACCCAGAAATGGCTGCACTATAACCTGGTTCAGCCTTATGAGAACTGGTCAGATGTTCGTCGGCTGGATTATCCCGTACTGAGCTTCTGGACCGATAACTCGAACAACCAGACGTTGCCGCCGGTGAAGTGGACCATTCCTGGTAATGAAATCACGTACAACACCGCCAATTACGATGCCGTGCGTGCTTCTGATAAGTTGACCACTAAGGTTTTCTGGGATGTTAAATAATCCATTATACTGAATTTAACTGGCTTCTGCGTTTTACCCCCAACCCCTTTAAGGGGGCTTAGGTTGAGAATCGTCTGGCTTGGCTCCCTTTAGGGGGTTGGGGTAAAGTGAAAGAGTTATAATAAGCCCTTAAGACAGTAACAGAATAGTTAAGATTAGAGTAGGTTTGGTTAGTATAAAAATAGGTGGGCCATTGGCCTGCCTATTTTTGTTGATGCGTATTCTCGAGAACAAGAAGCTGTGGAAAAGTAGTAATGCCTTTATACAGGAGCTGGGTCATTTCGCCAACGGTATGAAAATAAGAACCCAGAACGATGTCGGTATCGCCATCCTGATCGACGTCGGCGGCTTCGAGGGTTAGCCATTTGCCATAAGCGGCTTCGGGCGTACTGAAGGGTTTGAAGTTTAACTTGCCTTCGTTTGAGAAATAAAGGAAGCTCTGCTCAGGTTGCTCCAGAGCTGTATAAAAGGCTGTAGCCGCTATATCCATATCGCCATCCTGGTCGAAGTCGCGGGCAATGGCTTTGCTGGCTCCATAGATGGGGAAAAACCAGGCTTCTTTAAAGTTGTCTTTCCGGTCGTTGAGGTAGATGTGCACGCCGTGATAGTTCTTGTTGATGGCCGAATAATCCCAGTTATCGCCATTGGTCAGCAAAATGTCCTGAAACCCGTCTTTGTTGAAGTCGACAAGCTCAAAATAGCTGGAACCAAACAAAGGCGAAAAACGCAGGACCGTTTTTTCGGAGAATCGACCGTTTCCCTGATTATAGAAAATCGTCACTTCTTCCCGCGCCTGGGCCATCAGAACCATAATATCCGGCTTTTTGTCGTGGTTGAAATCCGCAATTTCTACGTTTCGGGCACCGGGGAGTGCTTTCAGAACATGCTCTTTAGCAAGGTCGAATCCATCGTACCAGAAAAGCTTTCCGGCATTATTCCCAAAGCCGCAAACAAGGACATCCTGTCGGCCATCGCCATTCAGATCGCTGGCCACAAACCGAACGGGGCGGGGCAAGCCTTTGATATTGATCGGGGAGGAGCCCGACTTGGCCGATCGTTCCAGGGTCATAAGTCGGCCCAAGTGCTGATCGGATGGAGCGAATACACCAATGGTGAGCAGTCGGGGAGGAGCATTTTCCGGGAAATCGATGTCTGTCGGTGGGGTATCGATCCACCATGTATCGGCCAGTTGGAGATTTTTGTCCAGCACATACAATGCATTTTGGGCATCACCCACATACAATTGACCCTTCCGGCTATCATATTTTAACAAGGTTGTTTGGGGGACCGACTTATCGCCAATGGACAGGGCTTTTACCGTAAACAACGGGAGCGTATTCGTTATAGGGGCATGGGACTTCTGGGGCAGCGGTTCTTCTGGGGCAGTGCGCTGGTAGTAGTCTACTAGTTTTTCCCAGTCGCTCAGCGATAGAGCGGGTGTATCCGGGTAAATATGTAGTGAGTTTATGGCGTTTTCTTCCTCGGGCGAAAGCGACTGTAAGGTATCCTGGCCGGGCAGTTTGAGCCCCAGTCGCATAGCCATGATGGGCAAAACACGGCTGGTCCAGGTTTTTTTATCCAACAACTCAGGTTCTGGAGCCAGGTGGCAGTTTCCGCAGTATCGCGATGCCAGTTGTTTTCCGGTTAAGACCGAATCCTTTATTACTGCGCCCTGACGCACCGGAGCAACAGTTGGGTCAATACTGGCAAAAGAAGCCATACCGACAGCCAGGAATAGTAGCAGGCCCGTTTTTGAGGAAAACATCAGGCAATGGGTTTACGAAAAGTAAATAGAAACATCAGGTATCGGCAAACAGGCTTTCGAGCACATGCGCATGCGTACCTAACCATTTGGCAGCCCCATTTAGTTGCGTAACCTCGACCAGTAAATCATTACGGAATCCACTCAGGCAATGTTTGTTGATGGCCAGCTTAATGGAGTTGGTGATAAACAGGGAGGCTTCGGCCAGAACGCCGTCGATCACAATGATTTCGGGATTGAACAACGTAACGGCAATCGCCAGTCCCTTACCAAGCTGATACCCGGTTTCGTGCAGTTGGTCGATGGCAAAGGTATCTCCCTGCGTAGCTGCCTGAATCACATGGCTGATGGTAATCTGGCTCGGATCGTCGTGGAAGACGGCTAGTTTGGTCGCCTGTCCGGCCTGTACTTCCCGCTGTACCCGTTTGACGAGCGACGAAGCGGAGGTCAGTGTATCCAGACAGCCTATTTTACCACAGTAGCATAACTCGCCCTGGGGGGCTACCTGAATATGCCCCAGTTCGCCCGCGAAGCCCGAAGCCCCATGAAAAACCTCCCCGTTGATAATGATCCCTAAGCCCACACCCCAGTCGATATTGATGGTCAGCGCGTGTTGTTTTCCCACACTGCTCCCAAATCGATGCTCGCCTAAAGCCGTGGCTTTGGTATCGTTGATCATAAAAACCGGCAAACCCCATTGCTGTTCCAGCCAGGCTGTAAGTGACTGCTCGGGTAAAGCCAGATTCGCGTAGCTTAGGTTTAGCCCATGCTGTGAATCGATCAGGCCCGGTAACGACAACCCAACGCCAATGATGCTGGATTTATCAATATCCGATTGAGCTATGGCTTCGTTGACGAGCGATACCAGAAATTCTGAAAAACGAGGGGTGTCTTCCAGGGCCATATCGACACTCTGCTGGAAAATGATCTCCCGTAAGGGATTGACGAGTAATACCGTTGTTCCATGCGTATTACTGTCCAGAATAACCGCGTAGTGGCCCGCTGGATTAAGGCTGAACAACACTGGGCGCCGACCGTTATTGCCTGATACCGTTCCGACGGTATTGACCCAGCCATCGTCCGTCAACTGGTCGATGATCTGAGTGGCCGACGGAATACTGGTGTTCAGTAATTCGGCTAGCTTGGCCAGCGTTAAAGAGCCTTCCTGATAGAGATGGAGAAGCGCCTTTTTTACCTGTTGGTTTTTTTTGAAAGCAACAATGGAGCGTTTGGTGGCAAGAAGATTTCCTTCCGGGGTGGCAGATGAGAGCATATACGTTAACGACTCCTTCTTAAAGCGGTCGTTCAATTAGAAGCGAACAAGTCCTGTGGTTTATAAGACATAAGCGTGCCATTTCTATTGATAAACTCCAAAAACTTACCAATTACATAACGTCGGGCAGCAATTATGGCATTTCTATAACATAGTTAATAAATATTTTTCTTAATAAGGCTGTATTTTATAAAAAATTTAAAATCTCGGTATCTTTGTTCTATCTCATCTTGACCAAAAAAAAGTGAAGTTACGTTTTCAGATCCTAGTTAATTCGTTGGCCGTTTGCCTGATCGGCCTATTTCTCGTCGGTTCTTCAGCGGTACTTGCTCAGACCAGTTCCAAACGATACGTGCTCATTGGGTATGTGAGTGGTAACGGATGGACCAAAGAGCAGATCGAAGCCCGTAAACTGACCCACATCAATTATGCCTTTGCTGTTCCGGCTCAAAACGGTGAATTGGCTCCCATCTCGCCCAAAGACTCGGCTAACCTGGTGGCTCTGACGTCGCTTCGGGCCATCAATAAGGATTTGAAACTATTGATTTCGGTTGGGGGCTGGGGCGGCTGCAAGTATTTTTCCGATGCCGCTTTGACCGACGCTTCCCGGCAGAAATTTGCGGCCAGTGCGGTGGCTTTCCTGAAAAAATATAAGCTCGATGGCGTTGATATCGACTGGGAGTATCCCGCTCAGATTGGCGCTGGAAACATTTTTCGTCCTGAAGACAAGGGCAATTTTACCCTGTTTCTCAAAGCGATTCGTGACCAGCTCGACAAACAGGGCCAACGCGATCAGCGTACGGGAGCTAATCATTACCTGCTGACAGCCGCAACTGGGGGTGATACCGCTTTTGTGAATCACACCAACCTGGGCGAAGCACAGCGGTATCTGGATTACGTAAACATCATGACGTATGACCTCTATCACGGCAACGACAAAGTAACGGGGCACCACAGTCCACTGGCGCAGTCGAAAAAAGGGAATCAATCACGCAACAGTTCCATGTCGGCCGTAGAGGGGCATATCAAGGCGGGAGTTCCGGCCCGTAAAATCGTATTGGGTATCCCTTTTTACGGACGCGGTTGGTCCGATGTACGGCCTGTTGATAATGGCCTGTACCAGCCATCGACGGGCAAACATTCGTTTATCAGCCACGATGAGCTGGTGGATAAGTACATCAACAAAAATGGCTTTGTGCGCTACTGGGATGCCGATGCCAAAGCACCGTATCTGTGGAATCCGACCTCGCGAAAGTTCATTTCATACGCCGATACCGAATCATTTATTCCTAAACTCAACTATGTGAAGCAGAAGGGATTAGGGGGTATCATGTTCTGGGAATACATTTACGATCTGAAACACAAAGCCCTGCTCGATACCGTTGTGAACGGCCTGAACTAACGCAATTCCTGGCAAACGATACTATGAAGAAAAATCCGTTTTACACACAAAGGTACGGTTGGTTGCTGGTCATTTGCCTGCTGCCCGGTATGTTGCTGGCTCAACAGCATTCCGAACAGAATCATACGCACTATGTACCCCCAAAAGATAGTCTGGTTCGTCAGAAACTTACTCAGTGGCAGGGAATTAAGTTTGGACTCCTGATGCACTGGGGAACCTATAGCCAGTGGGGTGTTGTCGAATCCTGGTCGCTATGTCCCGAAGATGAGGGCTGGTGCGTACGGAGGGGACCATACGCAGCCAATTGGTACGACTACAAACGGGCCTACGAAAACCTTCAGACCACCTTCAACCCAACCGAGTTCAACCCTGAGCGCTGGGCTACGGCAGCTAAAGAGGCTGGTATGAAATACGTGGTGTTTACGACCAAGCACCACGATGGGTTTTGCATGTTCGATACCAAACAGACAGACTACAAAATTACCGATCCGAAATCGCCTTTTTCATCGAATCCGCGTAGCAACGTGGCCAAAGAAGTGTTCAACGCGTTTCGGGCTCAGAACTTCATGGTAGGGGCTTATTTTTCGAAACCCGACTGGCATACGCCCTACTACTGGGACCCCTACTTCCCACCCAAAGACCGCAATGTATCGTATGCGCCTAAAAAATACCCGGAGCGCTGGCAGCAATTCAAAGACTTTACCTACAATCAGATTCAGGAACTGATGACCGATTACGGTAAAATCGATATTCTCTGGCTCGATGGAGGTTGGGTACGCCCCGCTTCCACCATCGACTCAACCATTAGCTGGCAGCGTACCATTCCCTACGATCAGGACATCGATATGGCGCGTATTGCTCGTATGGGGCGTAGCCGTCAGCCGGGTTTGCTGGTGGTAGACCGTACCGTAACGGGTGAGTTCGAAAATTACGTAACCCCCGAACAGTCTATTCCTGATTCGTATATGCCTATCGCGTGGGAGTCGTGTATGACCATGGGCGATTCGTGGTCGTACATTCCCAAAGAGAACTTTAAGCCGACCCGTAAGTTAATCCACACGCTGGTTGACATTGTTGCCAAGAACGGCAACCTCCTGCTGAACATTGCGCCCAGCCCCAACGGCGACTGGCACCCGGAGGCCTACCAGCGTTTGCAGGAAATCGGGGCGTGGCTGCGCGTCAATGGTGAGTCGATTTATGATACCAAACCCGTTGCACCTTATCGGCAGAAACAATGGGCCTACACGGGGAATGGTTCAGCCATTTATCAGACCTATCTACCCGCCGAGCAGGAAACACCACCCGCTACCCTGACACTCAACGCAATTGGTAAGGCCAGCAAACCCGCCATTAAACTGCTGGGGTACGCCAAACCGCTCAAATTCAGTAAATCGCCCGAAGGCTTTGTGGTTACGCTGCCTGAGGCCGCCCGGCAGTGGCTACAGTCACAACCCGCCTGGGTTTTCAAAGTATCGGAGCGGTAACCTTATTATGATTCCCGGACCTCTCGTTTAGCTCAATTAACCATGCAAAAACTACTTGCCAGACAGGCCCTTTTGTTCTTTTCAATCAGCCAAGTATGGGCCCAGACTGGTCCTGCGCTGACATCGCCCAACACGTACACATTTACCAAAGGGTTGGTAGCGCTGACAGGCAGCCGCTACGGACGGGAAGCGATTTACACCGATCCGCTAGCCTATCAATTGTATGCCGGCAACGTACAAACACCAAAGGAGGGGAGCGTATTTGGCCGCGATGACCAGGGTCGTGAGATTAAATGGATTGCTGTTGAGGCTGATAGCCTGAACCGGATTCGGCTGCGGGGCAACAACCGGGGTAATGGAGGAGCCCCGGCAGGACCGGGTGTGGTGGCGGGCAGCCTCCGGGGAGGAATCGGTGGCGGTGGCGGGTATACCTATCTGACCTATCCAGCCTCGCGCGAACAGGTAGCGTTGTTGACCATAAAGGGAAACAGCAACGTCTATGTAAATGGCGAACTGCACATGGGCGATGCCTACAACATGGGGTATCTGCACATTCCGATAAAGCTTCGCAAAGGCCTAAATGAGTTTTATGTGCGGGGCATCATGCTCACGGCCACGCTGGATTTCCCAACGAAAGCTGCCTTGCTCAGCACCGATGACCCCACGTTACCCAGTATCCGGTTAGGCGAATCGAATGCAGCACTTCAGGGAGCTTTGGTCGTTATCAATACATCAGCCAAACCACTGACCGATCTGCAAATCACCAGTAAGCTGGCGGGGAAAACCCAAACGACCGCCCTGCCGACTATTCTGCCCTTATCGAGCCGGAAAGTGGCCTTTGGGTTCGATGGGAGTGGGGTTTCCGAAAAAGGAGCACAAGCCTGTGAGGTAAGCCTGGTTCAGAAAGGAAAGGTGCTTGATGCCGGGCGTATTTCGGTCGAGGCTGTGCCGCCCGGTGCGTCGTATAGTCAAACATTCGTCAGTCACATTGATGGGAGTCTGCAATATTATGCCGTAACGCCCCAATCGTCGGGAAATACGGCTTCATCCGCTTTGTTTTTGTCGGTGCATGGAGCTGGGGTTGAAGCCAGTGGGCAGGCGCGGGCGTATAAACCCAAAGACTGGGGGAATCTGGTGGCGGCTACCAATCGTCGGCCACGCGGATTTAACTGGGAAGACTGGGGGCGGCTCGATGCGCTGGAAGTGCTGACCATAGCGAAGAATCAGTTTAAACCCGACCCGCAACACATATACCTGACGGGCCATTCGATGGGTGGTCATGGTACCTGGTTTTTGGGGGCCACCTATCCCGACAAATGGGCCGCTATCGCTCCCTGCGCGGGCTACCCAACGCTGAAAGAATACGGCTCGGCCGATGGGGTCATTCCAGACTCCAGCAGCAACCCGCTGGAACAGGTATTGCTGCGGTCGGGCAATCAGAGCGATGTATTAAAACTAACCGCCAATTATAAACCACTGGGCGTTTATGTATTTCATGGTGATGCCGACCGTACGGTGCCTGTTACCTATGCCCGTCAGATGCGTAAACTGTTAGGACAGTCGCAACCCGATCTGAGTTATTACGAATACCCCGGTGGTAGCCACTGGTTCGGTGATCACAGTGTGGACTGGAAGCCCCTGTTCGATTTCTTCAAATGGCACCAGATTCCCGTTGACTCGGCCGTGAACGCTATTGATTTCACAACCGCGAATCCCGGTATTTCCTCGGCTTACCGATGGGCGTCCATTGAACAGCAAACCCAACCCCTTCTCTACAGTCGCCTACAGTTGAATCGTCAGGGGAAGGCCATTACTGGCACAACGGCCAATGTTGCACTTCTCAAACTGGCTTTGAATGAATACGGAGCCCAAACACCGATAACGATTACGCTGGACGGTACGCCAGCGATAGCCTACACCACAGCCAGTGCGCAGGATACCTTGTTCCTACGTCGGGAAAGTGGTCGGTGGGTTCAGGCGAAACAGCCGGATGCCTGGCAGAAAGGCCCACACCGGAATGGTACGTTTAAAGAGGCATTCAACAACCGGATGGTGTTTGTGTACGGCACAAAGGGTACCAGGGACGAAAATGACTGGAACATCCAGAAAGCCCGCTACGATGCCGAAACCTGGTTGTATCGGGGCAATGGGGCCATCGACATCATTGCCGATACCGATTATTCGCCCACCAAATATGCGGATCGGGGGGTTATTCTGTTTGGCAATGCGACCAACAATTCAGCCTGGCAGTCGCTGTTGGCCGACTGCCCTATTCAGGTAGAGCGTAACCAGATCCGGGCAGGAAGCCAGCAATGGCAGGGCGACGACCTGGGCACCTATTTCGTTTGGCCTATTAAGGGTTCGAAAAGGGCATCGGTAGCGGTTATTGGCGGAACCGGACTAAAAGGGATGAAAGCCGCTTCGGCTAACCAGTATTTTGCCGGAGCCAGCGGTTTCCCTGACTTCATGATTTTCGGACTCGATATGGTTCGGGATGGCAGCAAGGGGGTTCGGATGGCCGGTTTTTACACAAACAACTGGGAGTTAACACCAGAACATTTCGTTGTCAATGGCCAGATGAGTGGAAGCAAATAGGCTAAGCCTCCTGACCAAATAACAGACACGTTTACCTACATGCTAATGATTCGATATTCTTTCCTGTGGTTTGCTTTGCTTATCACGTTACATCTGCAAGCTCAGGAACTCACTCAGCGGTATCCGCTTATTCCGTATCCAACCTCGCTCACGCCCGCATCGGGGCAGTTTGTGATAACGGCCCAGACCGTACTGCGTGTTCAGGATAACCGATTTGCTGCCGAAGCCAGCCAGTTGCAGGCGTTGATTCAGCAGGGTCTGGGTAAACGACTTTTAACCAATGGCAACGGCCCCCGAATGGTGATGCTGCATGACCCCGCCATTACAGCCGCCGAAGGGTATAGGTTGGTTATTACTCCACAGCAGGTTACGCTTAAAGCCAGTGAGCCAGCCGGTATGTTTCGGGCCGTTCAAACCATTCGCCAGTTGCTGCCCGTAGCTATTGAAGGGGCTGGAACGCCACAAAAGTCGCTTAGCCTTCCGGCGGTTCAGATTCAGGACCAACCGGCGTATGGGTGGCGGGGAATGCACCTGGATGTATCGCGCCATTTCTATTCGATCGACTATTTACGCAAATTCATTGATCGGCTTGCGTTGTACAAGTTCAATACGTTTCACCTGCATCTGACCGACGATCAGGGCTGGCGGCTGGAAATCAAGGCATACCCTAAACTGACACGAGAAGGCGCCTGGCGAACCTTCAATAATCAGGATTCGGTCGTCCTGAAACGGGCTGTCTCCGATCCGGACTTTGATCTGCCGAAGCCGTTCATCCGTAACCAGAACGGACAGACTCAGTATGGTGGGTTTTATACGCAGGCTCAAATGCGTGATTTGATCGCCTATGCGGCCGCCCGACACATCACGATCATTCCTGAAATCGACATGCCCGGCCACCTGACAGCCGCTATCAAAGCGTATCCGTTTCTGAGTTGCACTGGTCAGGAGGGGTGGGGTAAAACCTTTTCGGTGCCGATTTGCCCCTGCAACGAGCCGACCTATACGTTTATGGAAACAGTGCTGAGCGAAGTGATGGCCCTGTTTCCCAGCGAATACGTACATATCGGAGCCGATGAGGTTGAGAAATCAACCTGGGCGCAATTGCAGGCTTGTCAGGAACTGATGAAGCGGCAAGGTATTCGAAATGTGGAGGAGTTGCAGAGTTACTTTGTGCATCGGATCGAAACGTTTGTGCAGTCGAAGGGAAAGAAACTGATGGTGTGGGACGATGCGCTCGAAGGCGGCCTCAAGCCGTCGACGGCCGTTATGTACTGGCGCAGCTGGGTGAAGGATGTGCCCCAGAAAGCCGCTCAAAACGGAAATGATGTGGTCATGACACCCGTTAGCACGCTCTATTTCGACAGCCCTCCCGGCATTCGGTCGGTGGAGAATGTGTATAATCTGGCAGTAGTTCCTGCGGGGGTTACGTCTGGGCAGACAAAGCAGTTTCTGGGGGCACAGGCCAATATCTGGACGGAATATATTCCTACCGAAAACCGGGTCGATTACATGAGTATGCCCCGCATGACGGCGCTTTCGGAAGTGGTCTGGACAGGTAAAAAGGATTTTACGTCGTTTCAGCAACGGATTCTCCCACACTTCCTGCGGATGGAAAAAATGGGGATCCATTACCGATTGCCCGACCTGACGGGATTTGCGGAAGAGAACGTGTTTGTCGATCAGGCTACGCTTCGCATCAAAAAGCCACTGGACAGCTATACCCTACGGTATACGACCGACGGGTTGCTACCCCAGCCAACCTCACCGGAACTACCAGCGGAATTAATCATTACCAAACCTCAAACCGTTAAGGTAGCGGCTTTTACACCATCGGGTGTACGTGGCGACGTATATGCACTGCGTTATCAACAGCAAGCCTATGCAACGCCTGTTCCGCTGGCTAATCCGAAATCTGGTTTGCAGTGCAGCTACTTCAAAGCGTATTTTAAGGAAACGAACTTGATGAAACAGCGAACGGCCGACAGTACTTACACGATCAGTAACGTGGTGGTTCCAAAATCGGTCAACGCACCTAGCTTTGGTATCCAGTTTCGCGGGTATTTGACGGTGCCTGAAACGGGTGTTTACAGTTTCTTTTATACCTGCGATGATGGAGGTATTCTGCGCATTGCCGACCGGATGGTGGTCGACAACGACGGGAACCATTTTCCCATTGAAAAAAGTGGACAGGTTGCCTTACAGAAAGGCAGCCACCCATTCGAAGCGGATTTCATCGAAGGCGGGGGCGGCTTTACGCTTAAGCTGAAGTACAGCCTGAACGGCTCCGAGCCAATGGATATTCCCGATAGCTGGTTTGTACATTAAATCAAATTGGTATATGCGTGTCGTCAGATGGAAACATCCGACGACACGCAGGTATTCTAAAAAAATCCTGATCGTTCATGACCGCTTAAAAGAGCTCTGGCCCCATTGATTGAAGAGGGGTATCAGGGATTCTTCGACAATCGGCTTCGATAAAAAATCATCCATCCCGACGTCAATACACCGCTGCTTTTCTTCCAGTGTACTACTGGCGGTCAATGCGATAATAGGAATATGAGATTCCTGCTCCAAAGCCCGGATTTGTCGGGTAGCGTCCACGCCATTCAGAACCGGCATTTGGATATCCATTAAAATAAGATCCGGTTTCTCCGTTTTGTAAAGCTCGACAGCCTCCTGACCGTTTAAAGCTTCCAGTATAGTGGCCTGCGGGACAATACGTTTTAAAATCGATCGGGTCAACAACTGATTGATTCGATTATCTTCGGCCACTAAAACTTTTATCGACAAGTCAGATGCAGACTGCGTTGGTGAGGGCTTGTCTCTGGGTGGAATAGTTTGATTTTCAGTGGGTTTTAGTCGGGCAAGGACATAATATAACTCCTGCATTTTGATGGGTTTCACCAGGCGGTGGCTAACCCCTAAACGCTCGCAACCTTTCAGGATCTCGTCATCATCGGATGAGCTGTGCAAAAGGATAATGGGTTGGTCGTTGGATGAGTTGCCAAAATGCCCCTGGATTTTCTCAATCGTTTCCAGACCGTTCAGGAAGGGCATATTGTAATCCATCAGGACAACGTCAACTTTGGGATTATGGGCCAGAATTTTAAGCGCTTCAATGCCATTGCTGGCTTCTTCAACTGCAATTTGCTTGATCAATAGCATCTGGCGGAGAATGAGTCGGTTATTCTCGTTATCATCTACGATCAATACATTTTTTATGTTACTGACATCCTGCCAGATAATTGGGTCGCCTGCTTCAGCCTTGAGCAGGAGGTCAAAGTAGAAAGTACTCCCTTTTCCGACCTCACTTTTCAGTTGTAAACGGCTACCCATCAAGCCCAGTAATCGGTTGGAAATGGTCAGGCCAAGCCCGGTTCCTCCATATCGTTTGGTCGTTGATGGGTCTTCCTGCGAAAACGCGTCAAAGATTTTGCTTTGCATGGAAGCCGTAATCCCAATGCCCGTGTCCCGTACTTCGAAATGAAACAGGGTGCCTTCGGGCCTTTCTTCATTGACCGTGATTTTTAATTCTATTTCGCCTTTCTCGGTAAATTTCACCGCGTTGCCCAGCAGGTTGACCAGCACTTGCTTTAACCGGACCGAATCGACATATACAAAGCGGGGTAAATTAGGCTGCAGATTAAGCAGCATTTCAAGCTTTTTGTGCTGAACCTGATAGGTAATGATATCGGCCGCCTGGCTACTAATCTCGTATATATCAGTCTTTTCTGTGGCGAGTTCCAGCTTGCCTGCTTCTATTTTTGAGAAGTCCAGAATATCGTTGATGATGCTGAGCAAGGTACTGGCCGACTGGTTGACGATGGCCAGGTACTGATGCTGGGTGGCATTCAGATCGGTTTTTAAAACCAGATCTGTAAAGCCGATAACGCCGTTCAACGGGGTTCGGATTTCATGACTCATATTGGCCAGAAATTCAGATTTCGCCTTGCTGGCGTTTTCGGCGATTCGCTTAGCGTTTGTCAATTCTTCACGCTGTAAACAAGTTTCGGTAATATCCTGGGTATACATCATAATGCCACCGATCGATCCATCGTATGTATACCAGGGTCTTACTTCCCACCGTAGATGCTGATTTTGGTGCCATCCCGGAGGAGTCCATATATCTTCTTCGCAGCGCTCTACCTGCCCTTGCAAACAGCGTTGGTGAATCTGTTTCCAGTCTTCTGTCAGGTTAGGAAATACCTCGTAATGGGAGCGGCCAATAATATTGCCCTCTATTCGGTATTCCTCAAGCCATCGTTTGCTGACGGCCAGGTACCGAACCTCTTTATCGAACATCGCTACAGCGGCCGGGGCGTGTTCGACAAAAGCGGCCAGCCGCATCTTTTCACTCAGTAATTCGGTTTCTGCTTTTTTTCGGTCATCAATATCCTGGAAAGCGCCAAATACTCGAACAATTCTACCATTCCTGCGTTCGGGTGTACCAATCACCCGCACCCACACCGAGCGGCCTAGGGCTGTATGGATCTGTAGTTCAGCGTCATAGCTTTCTCCTTCGTCGACGGCCCGGTTGAATAAGGCAACAATCTGATCATGATAAACGCCTTTAAAAAAAGAAATGGCTGTCGATAATTCAGGCTGGTAATCGTCGGGTACGTCATGAATAGCTTTGGTTACGGTTGACCAATACACCTTGTCGTTGACTAAATCGACCTCCCAGGTTCCGATCTTGGCCACCAGATTGGTCTGTTCAAGCATTTCGGACGTGTGTTTCAGGTCGATTTCAAGCTGGTGGCGTTCGGTAATGTCAATCGCATTCCCAATCACATAAGGTTCATTGTCAGAGCCTATTTCAATGATGTTGTTGTAATACCAGATACGGCGTGCCCCATTCCGGTGGAGCACCCCCATCAAGCCATTGGCTTTCTTGTTCTTCTGAATCGTGAGCAAATAATCGCTGATCTCATCATGGAACTCAGTAGGGACAATATCAAATAGGTTCAGGTTGGCAAATTCTGCGGGCTCATAGCCCAGCGAGTTGGCACCCACCTGATTGACCGTCAGAAACTGGCCGGTCAGGTCATGAATACACATGAAGCCCTGTGAATTCTCAAAGAACGACCTAAACCGGCTCTCTGACTGCCGCAGGGCAATTTCGATTTGCTTCTCTGACGTTACGTCACGGGCAATGGCATAGAGCAATCCGGTTGTGGTATCGGGTGTTGCGACCCATTGAAGGTTCCGATAAAGACCATCTTTACATTGAAAACGATGCTCGAAATTGATGGTGTGCTGACCCTGGGCCAGTTTCTGGATTTCC
Source organism: Spirosoma panaciterrae DSM 21099 (assembly GCF_000374025.1). Taxonomy (GTDB): domain Bacteria; phylum Bacteroidota; class Bacteroidia; order Cytophagales; family Spirosomataceae; genus Spirosoma; species Spirosoma panaciterrae. The sequence continues at coordinate 204,393 of NZ_KB893172.1, forward strand.
TGCTGAGTAGCCTGCAGGTCGTCGGGATGAACCAGGCCCCAAAAAGATGTACTAAGCAAGCTATTCTTTTCCCACCCAAGAATCTTTTCAAAAGCCGGATTGACCCGTTTAAAATACCCATCGGTTCCCGCTATGCAGAGAAGGTCATTGGAAAGGTCAAAGAAATTTTGAAACTGCTCCATTTAGTCTTTAGGTGTAGTGAATGATCCGTTAACGGCTGTAGGAATATGGCTGGTGATGACCGAAATGTCGATCCTATACACTGAAGATGCTTATTTAGGGCCTATGCTGCGTTCAGCCTAAGGGAAAAGGAATTTAGTGCAAAATATAGATAGGTATTTTTTAAAAGCACTATAAGTAACATTATGTTTCCAAAATAAGTAAATTAATAAATTAGTTTACCTGTACAGGGTTGTCCTTTGCGTTGGATAAAACTAAGTACTTTATCAATTTATATCATTAACATTTATAGGGGGTGATGAGTTAGAGTAATTATTCACTATATATATACTCTACGTATGGGTAATCTTCTGTATACAATTGCTGTTATCCTGGTCATTATCTGGCTACTTGGGTTTCTGGGCGTTTTAGGCACTGGCCTTGCCAGTAGCGGTTTAATTCATATCCTGCTGGTCATTGCTGTGATTGCTATCCTCTTTCGCGTGATTCAGGGTAGGCGTGTTTAGTGGCCCGATCGAATTCCAGCCTGACAAAGGCCGTTTTGGGTCTAACGTAAAATAACCAAACAGAGCGATGGGTAAGTACCTGTCGCTCTGTTTGGTTACTGCTCTATTTTGTCAGCGAATAGCAAGATGAGGGATCGATTATTCGTTCGCCTACTCTGACCGCAAGCTCTTCACCGGGTTCCTGAGAGCGGCTTTGATGCTTTGAAAACTGATGGTGAGTAAGGCAAGACATATGGCGAAAGTACCCGCCAGCACAAAGACCCACCAGGCAATGTCGATCTTGTAGGCAAAGCCGGATAACCATTCGTTCATAGCATACCAGGCCAGGGGCGAAGCCAGCAGAATAGCCACCAGCACCAGTTTCAGAAAATCTTTGGAGAGCAGGGTCACAATACTCGCAACGGATGCGCCCAGCACCTTCCGAATGCCGATTTCTTTGGTGCGCTGGCCAACTGTAAAGGCTACCAGTCCATACAGGCCAAGTCCACAAATGACCATCGCCATGAGCGCAAATGTATTGACGAGTTTAGAAATGGTCGTTTCGGTTTCGTAGAACTGCGCCAGTTGGTCGGTCAGGAATTCGTATTCAAATACATCGTTCGGATACAGCCGTTGCCAGACCGTCCGAATGTGTGCCAGTGTCTGGACCGATGAAGGCCCGGATAGCCGAATAGCTGCCTGTTTGTACATATTGGGGTAGGTGGCAATAAAGCAGGGGGCAATTACTTCGTGCAGCGATTTCATATGAAAATCCCTGACCACGCCTACAATCGGCAGGGGCACCGACGACAGGTAATACTGCATCCGTTTGCCCAGAATGGCCTGTGGATTGCGGAAACCGAGTTTATGGAGCAGGGTTTCGTTAATGACATACTCCCGGATGGAATCGCCCTCTGTAATGTTCCGACCCGCTACAAGCTGTAAATTGTAGGTGTTAAGGTAATCGGCATCGGCGAGTCGTTCCCGAATCGGGAAGTTAGTCCAGTCGTTCTTAGCACCGAATTTGACGGAGCCGCCGTTCATAACCTTGGAGGAGGGCGGACGGTATTGCAACGTTACCGATTTAATGTCGGGATATTGATGCAGGTCGTTTTTGAAGGCTTCCCACGACTTCCTTTCCGAAAGTGGCAGATTCACAATCAGGATATTGTCCTGCCGATAGCCGAGGTCGGTTTGTCGAACGAAGTTCATTTGCTTCATGACCACCAGCGCACCTACCACTAGTGACTGACACACAATGAATTGCAGCACAACCAGGCCTTTCCGCAACGAATAGCCTCCCACCGAAGCCGCTGTGAGTTTACCTCGCAGGCTGGCCCAAGGGCTGAACCCCGACAGAACAAACGCCGGATACCCACCCGCCAGTACGATGACCAGCAGCGATAGCAGGCTAATAAACAACAGGATGGAAGCATCGGGTTTAACCGAAAGTTGAATGTGTACCCAGTTGTTGAATAAGGGCAAGCTCAGCCAGGCTACCAGCATAGCCAGTACAGTTGCTACCGTCACAATTAAACCTGTTTCGAGCAGAAACTGCCCGGCCAGTTGAAGGCGTGAACTGCCCAGGGTTTTCCGAACGCCCACCTCCTTGCCGCGTCGAAAAGCCTGTGCCGTTGCCAGATTGACAAAGTTGATACAGGCGGTCAGCACCAGAAACAGGCCAATCAACTCCAGTGACCAGAGCAATGAAGGCCGAATAACGCCACCCACCCGGTCGACATCGAAATGGACATCGGCCAGTGGCTGAATATGAAATTGAAAAACGTGAGCTACATCACCGAAATGCTTTTTCGATAAGTCCGAAAAAGTAGCTTCAACCCGTTGCGCTGTAGCTGGTGTATTGTCTTTTAAGGTGCAATAGAGCCGATAGTTGCTGTTCAGTTGGCCCCACTCGGTCACATTAAACTCGGGGTCAAACTGCCGAATGGTCGGCATGGAAATATACAGGCCAATGTGCGTATCGGTCGGTTCAACAGGATCAGCAACAATACCTGTTACGGTGGCCGTAAGCTTGTGATCTAGTTCGAGGGTACGACCGATGGGATTACTTGTGCCAAAATAGCGTTTGGCCCATGATTCGGTCATGACCACCGTATTCGGTTCACGTAAGGCCGTTTTCGCATCTCCGTTTAGCCATTGGTAATCGAAAATCTGAAACAGTTCACCCTCGGCCAGAGCCGTACCTTCATGCTCCAGAAACCGTTTGGGGGCCAGACCCGGCTGTGGAACGCTGACCGTTAAGGAGCGATTGACCATCAGGAAAGCCGCCTGCTCCACCTGTGGGTAATGGGTTCGGAGCACTTGGGCCATGGGCAACGGCGCTTCAGGATAATGCTCTACAGATCCATCGTCGAGGTGAAGATCCAGGACAATTCGGTAAATCCGGTCGAAGTTGGTATGGTGCCGGTCAGTGCTGATATGGTGCCGGACAAACAGAAAAATGAGCAGCCCGCCCGCCATGCCAATGGTCAGCCCTACCACGTTCAGAAGCGTATAGGTGCGTTGGGAGCGTAGGTTGCGAAGGGCGATTTTGAGGTAATTGCGAACCATAAACGGTTTGTATATTTTTGTCTATATATTTTTACAACTGCTTATTAATCAGTTGGTCTGAACCGGGATTTTTAGGATTTGATTGGTTTTTAGGATTAATTCGCTTCAAAGAAGAGCCTAGCAAAATCCTGCAAATCAGTTAAATCCTAAAAATCCCGGTTCAGATTTATTCACTCCGTAAACTTTTTACCGGATTGGCGAGGGCGGCCCGGATGGCTTGTGTACTGACGACCAGCGCGGTCAGCAAGGCCAGGGCAATCGCTACCAGCGCAAATGGCGACCAGGATAAGTTGATGCGGTAGGCGAAATGCGTCAGCCAGTTGTGCAAAAGATAATAAGCCAGCGGCCAGGCAATCAGGTTGGCAATCAGCAGAATCAGCACAAACTCCTTCATGAACAGATTGACGATGCCGATGGTGTTGGCACCCAGTACCTTCCGAATGCCAATCTCTTTGGTTCGGCGGGTTACATTGAGCGATACCAGCCCCAGTACACCCAGCAACACAATAATCAGAGCCAATGTCGTAGCTAATCGGGACGCTTTCTGTAATTGGAGTTCAGTCTGGTAAAGCTTCTGAAGCGTATCGTCCATGAACGAATACTCAAACGGCGCATCGGGAAATAAGCGAGCCCATTCCTGACCAATGGCGGCTACGGTTTCGGGTAGTTGACCCGGCTTGAGCCGGAACGAAAAATAGCGGTAGACGGGGTTCGACCGAGCATTAAGGAAGATAAGGGGCTTGATCGTTTGGTGCAGCGAATTAAAATGAAAGTCTTTGAGTATGCCACCTATCCGTAACGGATTGCTTCCCCCATAAAACCGTACCAGTTGGCCGAGGGCTTTGGCGGGATCGTTCCAGCCCAGGGCTTTGACCGCCGACTCGTTCAAGACTACTTCTGTTGAGTCATAGCCGCCACCGCTGGCATTGAAAAACTGGCCTGAGTGGAGTTTCAGCCCATACGTTTGAGCAAATCGTTCGTCGGAGGTGAGGACTTCTATGGTTGCTGCTTTCGTACTGTCCTGCCCATGCCGAAATACCTGACCGCTGCCACTGCTTCGGCCATCGGGAACGATGAATGAAAAACTGACATCGCTTACGCCCGGAATACGCGCCAACTGATTGCGGATGCCTTCCATACGTTGTACACCCGCTGGCGACCAGTCGCGCGGAACCGAGGCCACCGTCAGGATCTGATCTTTGGTATAGCCCAGGTCTTTCTTGAAAAAATACGTCACCTGCCGACCGACGACCATCGCACCGACAAACACGAAAGTGGCTACCGTAAACTGAAAGACGATCAGAGCCCGGCGCAGGCCAATCCCTTTCTGGACCGATGCTGTCAGCTTGCCTTTCAGAGATTCGACTGAGGGAAGATTCGACAGGACAAAAGCTGGGTAACTACCTGCCAGTAGGGCAATGAACAGCACCAGCCCAACAAGTGTCCCATATGTCAATGGCGACCAGCTAATGAATGAGGAAATAGGTCGATCCAGAATGCTGGCAAACATCGGCCGGAAAATTTCGTGACAGCCCAGCGCCAGTATCGTTGCACCAGCGGTAAGTAAAAGCGACTCGGTCAGAAACTGACCAATCAACTGGTTTTTCAGTCCACCCAGTGCCTTGCGGACGCCGATTTCACGGATGCGCGTAGCCGACATACCAATGGTGATGTTTATGAAATTGACTACGGCCATCAGCAAAATAAATACGCCAATCAGGGTCAGGGTCAATACCATTTTCTCGACCAGCCCGTTGTTGGCTTTCAGGTAGTGGACAGTCAGTGGACTCAGATACGGATGAAGATTTTCCTTAAAACCTGCTGGGGCATAGTTGGCCAGTACATCCGTAAGGGGTTTTGTGAGCTGATCGGCAGTGACGCCCGGTTGGAGTTCCAGATAGTTTGGGATGTACTGGTTTTGCCAGGAGTCGATACCGGCTTTGGGCGTAAAATATCCCACATCGCGCATCGGAATGAAAATCTGATCACGATTGGGTAGTAAGTCCAGGACACTATTGCGGGGCGGTTCCTGCAACACACCCGTTACCGTAAAAATCTGTTTGCCGCCGATGGGCGTCTGAACGGTAAGCGGCTGCCGCAAAACGTTGGTTCGGCCAAACAGTTTTTGCGCCATAGCTTCCGTAATCACGATCGAATTAGGGGCCAGCATAGCGGTTTTCGAATCGCCATAGGCCAGTGGAAACCCAAACATCGATAGTAACGTCGAGTCGCCAACTTCAATACCCTCCCGGAAGTGCTTGTCGCCATTCGACACAATCGCCGTGACGCCGTAGAAACGGTAATAATTCGCGACTAGATCGGGGTATTGCTGCTTGAGCGTCGGCCCCAGCAGCCCCAGACTGGTGATGTCCATGCCCATCGTTTCCTCCTTCCAGCGACTCTTCACCAGATACTGCTGGTCCACATTCCGCAGGGTTTTATTGACGGCCAGTTCGCCCTGAATGTAGTTGCCGATCAGGAGCAGAAATGTTATACCAACCGTGAGGCCGAGGAGCGTAACCAGCGCGTAGAACCGACGCTGACGTAGATTGCGAAGGGCGATTTTAAGGTAATTCTGGAGCATGAGACAAACGATTTGCGCGACATGGTATTTGATGCCGTGAAGGTATCGACTATCGTGTTTTGTTTGTCTTTTTATCTGATTGACAGGCTGTTAAAAAATGTTAAGGGGGGAGGAAGGGGAATAAAGGGAGGAGAGGGATGAGGGGAATAAAGGGAGGAGGGGGAGGAAGGGGAATAAAGGGAGGAGGGGGAGGAAGGGGAATAAAGGGAGGAGAGGGATGAGGAGGAATAAAGGGAAGAGTTACCGTCCCTGCCTTTCGTTCCTGTCCCCCCTTCATTCCCCCTTATAGCGTCGGAAAAACCAGACCTTCAGGATGTCGGCGGTAACTACATACCCTAAGATAATCAGCAGGATAGCTGCGAGCTGGTGCAAGGGGGGAGGAGTTAGGCCAAACGTGGCCGAAAAGGGCGAATAGGGGAGAAATACCGTTATCAGAATACATACTATACTAAGCACACTGATCCATCGGGCGGGTTGGCTCCTGAAGAAATTTTTGCGAGTACGGATGATAAAGAAAATGAGCAGCTCAGTCAGGATTGACTCGATGAACCAGCCCGATTGAAACCCCGATTCTTTTAAGTGGAATCCGAACAGAAGCGTACTGAACGTGATAACATCGAACAACGAACTATGAATTCCGAACACCAGCATGTAGCGTTTGATTAGTTGAATATTCCACTTGCCGGGTTTGGCAAGTTGCTCCTGGTCGACATTGTCGGATGGGATGCTCAGGAAGGGGAAGTCAGTCAGGAAGTTAGTGAGCAGAATCTGCTTGGGCAGCATCGGCAGGAAGGGCAGAAACAGCGAAGCCAGCGCCACACTGCACATATTGCCGAACGTGGAGCCTGTGCTGATGTAGATGTATTTCAACGTGTTTGCAAACGTTTTTCGACCTTCGCTGATGCCCGCGGCAATAACCGATAAGTCTTTTTCGAGCAGAATAAAATCGGCGGCATCGCGAGCCACATCGGTCGCATTGTCGACGCTTATGCCTACATCAGCGGCATTGATGGCAGGTACGTCATTGATGCCATCGCCCATGTAGGCCACCGTGTACGAGTGCCGCAGTGCCTGAATAATGTGCTCTTTCTGTTGTGGTTCAACTTCCGAGAAAATATGCGCTGATTTGACTTTTTGGGGTAGTTCGGTAGCGTCGATACCGAGCAGTTCGTTACCCGTTATCACGACCGGATTATCGATGCCGATCTGCCGACCGATGGCCTGGGCCACGATTCGGTTATCGCCCGAAATAATTTTAAAGTCGATGTTCAGTTGTTTTAACGCATCGATGGCTTCCACAACGCCCGCTTTGATCGGGTCTTTCATCAGTACGAAACCCGCAAACGTCATATCCGTTTCGTCGGCTTTGGTAAAGATGGTCTGCTGGCTGTTTTTGTAGCACACCGCAATGGCTCGCATACCGTTTTGCCCAAACTGCTCGAACTGCTGCTCAATGGCTTGTCGGTAGTCGGTAATCGGTTTGGTGGATCCGTTGGGCATTCGTACGGTTGTGCAGATGGCCAGGCATTCGGTAAAGGCACCTTTACTGATGAGCTGCTTTTCGGTGCCGATGTCGATGGCAATGCTTAACCGTTTGCGGGTAAAATCGTAGGGGATTTCGCCAAGTTTGGTCGGTTTCACAACGGGCGTATCGACGGCAATGGCGCGTATGGCTTCGTCGATGGGATTGGAGTAACCTGTTTCGAACAGGGCATTGTAATGCACCCTCGTTTTGACAAACTCGCTGGACTGCCCCCACGCATCGACAATGCCGTTGATCTGAATCGCTCCTTCGGTAATGGTGCCTGTTTTGTCGGTACAGAGCAGGTTGATTTCGCCAAGATTCTGAATGGAGTTCAGTTTTTTGACGATCACTTTCTTATCCAGCAGGCGTTTGGCACCGGCACTCATCGCAATGGTGGTGATGGCCGGTAACAATTCGGGGGCCATGCCAACGGCCAGCGCCAGCGCAAACAGTGCCGATTCGATCAGGCTCTTCTGATTGACCAGGTTAATGATCAGTATGAATCCACTCAACGCTAGGGTGATGCGCATGAGCATGAACCCAAAATCCGTCAAGCCTTTATCGAACGAGGTTTCGATTACCGAACTGGCGCTTTGAACGACGTTACCAAATACGGTATTCTGTCCGGTATGGATAACCATAGCTTTGCCACTGCCACTGACGATACTACTGCCTTCCCACAGGCAATTCGGGCGTTGTGATAAAGCTGCGCTCGCTTCCGAAATACAGGGCTCTTTGCGTACCGGAAACGATTCGCCCGTCAGGCTGGCTTCGTTGGCTTGCAGTTCATTCGCCTGGATGAGCAGGCAATCGGCCGGAACCACATCCCCCGCATTGAACAGGAGGACATCGCCCGGTACCAGTTGCGAAGCGGGGACTTCTTGTTCCTGACCATCGCGAAGAACTGTACTTTTAATGGTGATCAGCGCTTGTAGTTTTTCCACGACCCGCCCTGCATTCCGTTCCTGAAAGAAACTAATCAATCCCGTCGATAGGAGGATGAACAGGATAATCAATACATCGGAGGTGTCGCCTAAAAAAGCAGACAGCAGAACGGCCCCAATGAGCAGGAGCATCAGGGGGCTTTTGAACTGAGAAACAAACAGTCGAATGTCTTTTTGTAGAGCCGATTCGGGTTGTTTTCCTATCGCTGCTTTTAGCCGTTGTTGAGCGGCCTGTTCAGTTAACCCTTGTTCGGAACTGCTGAGTTGTTGCGACCAGTGAGCCGTTGTCTGCGTCCAGAAAGCATCTGTTTTTTCGACGGTATTCAAATCGGTAAACGTTAGATACGGCAAGTATTAAATTGAACCGCAAGGACGCGAAGGCGCAAGGATTTTTAGACATAGGCCTCGCGTCCTTGCGGTTCAGCTAGTATGTGGCAATGATACGACGGATGATGGTCAGTGACCTATGATAAAAATCAGGCAAAAGGCTCGTATTGGTCGGCGACAGGCGTTGGCTTGACTCCAAATACAATATGAGCCTGATTCTAAATCATGACCAGTTTTTTAAGATGATCAGGCCTAAGCGATATTTTTTTGTCATGGCGACGAAGGAGCCATCTTCAGAAACAGGCGGGAAACGCCCTCTACGAAGATGGCTCCTTCGTCGCCATGACAAAATGAGGAATAGGCCAATGAATAGAATACGGTTTCGATGCTAATCGTAGTCCTTCTAAAACGCGTTATTCGCTGCGTAAGCTTTTTACGGGGTTGGCCAGGGCGGCTTTGATACTTTGGAAACTGATGGTGAGCAGGGCTATTAGGATAGCCGCTAGCCCAGCCAGCGCAAACATCCACCATTCGAGGTTGATTTTGTAGGCGAAATCGACCAGCCAGTTGCTCATAACCCACCACGCCAGGGGCGAGGCAATCACAATGGCAATTAGCACCAGTTTCAGAAAGTCTTTGGAAAGCAGGGCGACGATGCCCGTAACCGACGAGCCGAGCACTTTCCGAACGCCAATTTCTTTGGTACGTTGCTGGGCACTGAAGGTGGCCAGGCCGAACAAACCCAGACAGGCGATAAATATGGCCAGTCCTGCAAACAGGCTGAACAGTAATCCATATTGCTGATCGGCCTGATACTGACTGGCATAGAGTTCATCCAGAAAGAAATAATCCAGCGACGATTCGGGGAAGGTACTCTCCCAGATTCCCTTTACCTGCTTCATTAATTCCGGGGTATTGGCCGTCTCAAACTTGATCGAATAGTACTCCGTCGGAATCCAGCGGAAGGCCGGGTCCATAAACAAAACGATGGGTGTAAAGGGCTGGTGGAGCGAGCGTTGGTGGTAATCCTTTATCACACCGATAATTTCGTTGGCGCGGTTAGGCGTTGTTTCCAAAGCTATTTTTTGGCCAATGGCCTGCTCAGGCGAGGTGAACCCAAATTGCCTGACGGCCGATTCGTTCAGAACCAGTGCCGTTGAATCAGCAGGGCGGTTTTTATCGAAACCTCGTCCGGCGATCAACTGGAGCCCGTAGGTAGGCATGAAGTCGAAATCGACGGTCAGCATTTCGAACAGCCGATTGCTGGCTTCGGCTGCTTCGAACCGTCGATTTGCCAGAAACTGCCCCACTTCTTTGCCCGGAACGGCCCCCGAGCCCGTCACTCCCGATACATTGGCCAGGGCTTTGACCTGGTTTTTAAAGCGTTCTACTTTGTCGTAATAATTGGGGGCATTGACCGGGGCTTTAAGCACAATGACTTGTTCGGTAAGCACGCCCGGCCGCTGCTGCATCATATAGGCGGTTTGCCGATATACGACCACCGTACTCACCATCAGAATGACCGACACAACGAACTGAATTACCACCAGCGACTGCCGCATGGTTTGTTCGGCCCTGGAAAATCGGAAATGACCTTTCAGTACCGAAACGGGCGAAAGCCGTAACAGAACAAAGCCCGGATAGATACCTGTAATCAGAACTCCTGCTACCCATAGGGCCAGAAGGCCAGCCCAAACGACGGGGGCCGCCCAGATAACCTGTGCTGTGTGCAGGTGGAGCGAATCGGGCAGGAGTTGTATCGCCAGCAGCAACATCGGAATGGCAACCAATAACGCTATGCCGTGTACCAGCAATGATTCGACAATGAATTGGAACAGCAGCATTCGTTTGCTGGAGCCGATCAACCGCCGAACGCCCGCTTCTTTGGCACGATACAGAATGCGGGCCGTGGTCAGGTTGCTGTAGTTGACCCAGCTAATCAGCAAAATAACCAGCGCGATGATCGACAGGAATCGGACCACCGTTCGGTTGCCTTTGGCTTCGATTTCGTTGGGTGTAGCCGGGTTAAGGTGCAGATCCTGAAGCGGAACCAGTTTGATACCCCAGGTCACATCTTTCATGGTCGGCTCGGTCTTGTACTTCTCAGCGAGGGCGGGGAATTTGGCTTCCAACCGGGTCGGATCGGCTTGTGGCTTAAGCTGAACAAACGTGTAGCTGGCGTGCTGATACCAGAAATTCCAGAATTTGGCCGAAGCTGTTCGGCCAGAGATCAGCATATCGAACTGCATCGTTGAGTTGATCGGCAGGTCGGCAAAAACACCCGTAACCTGACAGGTTTGCTTGTTGGCCAGTGTGCTGATTTCGAGTGTCTTGCCAAGCGGATTCTGCGATCCAAAATATTTTCGAGCAGCCGATTCGGACAGGACCACCGTGTTCGGCTCGTTCAGAAAGGTTCGGCGGTCGCCCAGCAGAACGGGATAATCGAAGAAGGTAAAGAAATTGGAATCGACCAGGCATACGTGCGGTTCGCGGTATTTCTGATTTTCGTACCGAACCACGCGCTCCGAATTCCGCCAGAAAATACGGGTGTAGCCCTGCACCTCCGGAAAATTGGCTTTCATGGCGGGCGCACAGCCGTTGGTGCTGGTTGCCCAGTGATCGGTTTTATGACCTGCCCCATAAAACAGGCTTTCTACCCGATAAACGGGCTTATCGGTAGCCAGGTTTCGGTCGTAACTCTGTTCAAATCGGATATATTGAATCAACAAGCCGCAGGTAGCCATACCGAGGGCCAGGCCAATGATGTTAAGGAGACTATACAGCCGGTGTTGACGGATGGACCGCCAGGCAATTTTGACATAGTTGACGAACATGGATTGCAGAAATAATAAGGGTAGAGGTTGCTGCGTAAAAATAAACGGTGCTCAGGCCATTCTATACGAACTCAGTTCCACTCCTCATAAAGTTTTCAAGGTTATAAGCCAAAAAGGTTAGATTTATACGGTGTTTTCTTTACGTGTGTAAGAAGTAGTGAGCCAGATAGCTATCCAATTTTCTGTCAACGCCAACCCTACGCTTTATCTGCCGTTAACTTGCTCTTTTTGATATGGAACCCTATTCTACACCGACTAATCGGCCAACGGATCCTGATTTGAGTTCGTCGGCTACCTACGTAGAAATATATCGGACTCAGCGCGATGCCAATGGGCAACTTGTCGATTTTCAACTTGTTCGTGTAAGCGGTTCTGCGCCGGGGTTGTGGCAGCTTCCTCAATCCGAGTGCGTAGGTCAACTCATTAGCCGGTTGGCACCCGAAACGACTGGGCAATACCTGATCCGGCAGTTTGGTCTGGTTGTTGATTTTGGACGTTCGGTTCGGTTCGAGCTGGAGAGCTATGCTCTTTGGGTCACGAAACAGGACGATGGCGTTCGGGTCACGTATGAAAGCACGACTACACAGCAGCCGCCATTTGTTGAGTCGGCAAGCATTGAAAACCTTTCGGCAGCAACCGCTTTAGACCAGGCTCAGCGGAGTTTGTTGCAATGGGATACCATTTACCAGCAGGTCGTCGACAATACGCAGGCAGGTTTATTACTGGCTCGACCTGTTCGAAATGAAAAGGCCGAAATTATCGACTTTCAGTACATCCTGACCAACGAATACAATGCACGTACGACAGGTCGGTCGGTGGCCGAGATGACGGGAACGTTGGTTGGCGATTTATTTCCAGGCTGGCAGGAGTCAGATTTATTCCGATACTATGTCGAAGCGGTCGAAACCCAACAGCCCCAACGAATTGTTTTCTTTTATGAAGCGTATGGGATGAAGGGCTGGTTTGATGGGTCGTTCACCTGTATAGATGGCTGTATACTGTATACCTACACCGACGTAACGGCCTATAAGGAAGCTGAACTGGAACAGCAGCAGAACGCGGCTCTGCTCGAGCAGGTGATGAATATGACGCCCGCAGCCATAGTACTGAATCGGAGTATTCGGAACGAAGCAGGTGAAATTATTGACCTGCGCATGATGAAGCTAAATCAGATGGCGGCCGATATTCTTCAAAATCCGATTGACAAGATTCAATATCGGCGCGTATCCCGCTACATCCCTGGATCGGTAGAAACTCCTTTGTTTGAGCAATGCAGGCAGGTGATTGAAACGGGCGTACCCATTCGGATGGAAGTGCCCTGGGCTGATCGATGGTATGACTTTTCGGTGGTTAAGTTTGGCGATGGGGTCGTGCTGGCCGCCCAGGACATTACCCCCGCTCACCAGTATTGGGAGCAGCTCGAACAGGCCAATAGCGAACTGAAACGATCCAACGAAAACCTGCAGTCGTTTGCGTTTGTGGCTTCGCACGACTTGCAGGAACCGCTACGAAAAATCATTTCCTTTTCCGATATGCTGGCTACGCAGTCTGCCAGTCAGTTTAGCGAAGAGACTGCTGATATTGTTCGACGGATCAATGTATCGGCTATCCGCATGCGCTTACTCATCCATGATCTGCTGGCGTATTCGCAGGTAGATACCCGGCAGGACTCATTTAAACCTGTAGACATAGCCGCTTTGATTCAGGAGTTGCAGGAACATGAGCTTTGGGAAATGATTTATCAGCGTAAAGCCGAGATTCATCTGGGAGAATTGCCAATCGTTACGGCCGATCAGTTGCAGATGCGCCAGCTTTTCCAGAATCTGCTGTCAAATGCCATCAAATTCTGTTACTACGACACCATGCCCCGTGTGCATATAAGCGGCCGCCTGGTTGAAGGAGCCGACATCCCCGTCGGATTGATACCTTCCGGGAAGGCTGTGAAAATGAAGAAAACGGATGCTCGATTCGTCGAGATTTCCATTGCCGACAACGGTATTGGCTTCGATGAAAAATATCTGGACCGGATTTTTCAGGTATTCCAGCGGCTGCATGGGCGTAGTGAGTTTACCGGATCGGGTATTGGGCTGGCTATCTGCCATAAAATTGTGGAACGGCACGGCGGCACGATCACGGCTAGCAGCCAACCCGGTAAGGGTAGCACTTTTCGGGTATATCTGCCCGTTCGGCGGTAGATAGCCTGGGGGTATGGGGTATAGGGCAAAGGGTATGGGGTGAGGGGCATAGGGTAGCGAGACGGAGTACTCCCCTTTACCCTATGCCCCTCACCCCATACCCTTTGCTATTTATTCACTCCGCAAACTCTTCACTGGATTCATCAACGCAGCTTTGATCGACTGAAAGCTGACGGTGAGCAGGGCAATACCGACGGCCAGTAGCCCGGCCAGGGCAAACATCCACCACTCGATGTTGATTTTATAGGCAAAATCGGCCAGCCACTGATTCATGGCCCACCACGCAATGGGGCTGGCGATCAGAATGGCCACCAGCACCAGTTTCAGAAAATCTTTGGAGAGCAAACCGACAATGCTGGTGACGCTGGCTCCCAGTACTTTCCGAACGCCAATTTCTTTCGTGCGTTGCTCGGCCATAAAAGCGGCTAGCCCAAACAGACCCAGACAGGCGATCAGAACGGCCAATGCCGCGAATGTTAGGGCGATGGTGCCAACACGCTGTTCGGCTCGGTACATTTCGTCGAAACTTAGATTCATAAATTGATAGCTGAATGGTTGACCCGGTGCCAACTGCTTCCATTTTGCTTCAATCTGACGAACCAGCGCCGGTACATTAGCCCCACTCAGCCGGAAGGATACCGCCCCCGAGTTTGAATCCAACACCAGTGACAACGCCCCGATATTCCGACGAAGCGATTCGAAATGGAAGTTCTTAACAACCCCGATCACCGTGTACGTCTTCCGGGTTTTACCTTCACCATCATTGAATCGCCAGACGCGCTTACCAATAGGATCTTTAAAGCCCAGGATTTTTATGGCCGCTTCGTTCAGAATAATGCCCGACGAATCCGAACCGAACTGCCGCGAAAATTCACGGCCTTTCACCAGTTGCATCCCCATCGTTTTGAGGTAATCGTGATCGACTCCCCAGGTTTGCATGCTAAACCCTTTGTTCATATCGGTCTGCCCTTCCGCAAAGTAGGCATTGTCGCTCCGGTTGGATGGCGTCGGCAAATAGCCTGATATACTCCCATTCAGTACGCCGGGCAGCCGCAACACCTCCTGCCGAAAGGTTTCGGCCTGTTTGCCAATCGCATAGGCATCGTTGACCGTCAAGACCTGTTCGCGGTTAAATCCTACGTTTTTTGTCTGGATAAAGGTGATCTGCCGGTAAACGATGATGGTTCCGACAATCAGAATAACCGACATCATAAACTGGAATACGACCAGTCCGCTCCGTAAACTGGCACCACCAAAACCTGTTCCCGTTTTCAGGGCCGACAATCCGCCTTTCAGCACTCTGATAGGCTGAAACGACGACAGGAAAAAGGCAGGATAGCTCCCGGCAAAGAGACCTACTGCGAAGGGGAGCAGTATCAGTATAGGCAGCAGGTAGGACGAGGTCAGTTGATGAATGGTTAGTTCTTTAGCCGCAATCGTGTTGAAGCCGGGTAAAGCCAGGGCGACAATGCCGATCGCCAGCACCATCGCCAGCACCGATGTCAGTACCGATTCGGTCATAAATTGACTGACTAGTTGCTGGCGTTCCGATCCCATCACTTTCCGCACACCTACCTCACGCGCCCGCATGGCCGAGCGAGCCGTAGCCAGGTTCATGAAATTGATGCAGGCGATCAGCAGAATAAATAAGGCTACCGCCGAGAAAATATACACGTACTGGATATCGCCATTGGGAGCCAGCTCAATCTGTTGTTTTGAGTGCAGGTGAATGTCGGTCAGGGGCATCAGCCAGTACCGGACACTATTACCTGCTTTCCGGAATTCGCCTAAACTCTTGCCAATCATCTGTTGTACCTGTGGGCCCACATATTTTTCGATAACGGCATCGAAATTCCTGTCAACAGTTGCTGGATCGGTACCGGGTCGGAGCAGGATGTAGGTATGATGATTGTTACTCAACCATTGCCCCCACGGATACTCGTCGCTGAGCATGGTTGGGATGAGGTCGGCATGGAAATGGGCATTTTTCGGCATGTCGCGCATGACCCCCGATACTTTAAAGGTCAGCCGGTTGTCCAGCAGTAGCGTTTGGCCCATTGGGTTCTGATTGCCAAAGTGTCGTTTGGCCGCCGATTCGCTGATCACAATCGTATTGGGCTCTGCCAGTGCCCGTTTCGGATCGCCGGAAATAAGCGGCAGCGTAAACACATCGAATAACGTAGAATCGGCAAATGTGACGTTGTCTTCGCGCAGATTGGTGGTTTCGCCTGTTCGTTTTACCAGCCACGTACCCCGTTGGTGCAGCCGAACGTATTGTTCAACCTGTGGGTAATCTTTTTTGAGCGTGGGGCCTACCGGGTCGGGCGAAACCGCAAACCGCATGTCGTTGCCACCAAATTTGATGTCGGACTGAATTCGGTAAATCCGGTCAGCTTTCTCATTGTAACGGTCGTAGCTAAGCTCATCCAGCACATAGAGGGTTATGAGCAGACAGCAGCCCAGCCCAACGGCCAATCCGAAGATGTTGATAAAGGCAAAGCCCCGCTGTTTGCGCAAGGTCCGCCAGGCGATTTTGAGATAGTTTGTTAACATAAGAAACAGAAGTAAGGGGAGGAGAGGGAGGAGAGGGACGAAGGGGAGAAAAAAGTTGCTTCAGCACCCCCTTTCGTCCCTCTCCTCCCTTTTCTCCCTCTGCTCCTTTTTAATTCGATTTGCCTTCGTTGATGGCCTTGATCATGGCTTCCACGTTTGTTTTGTTCAGGGCATTAGGAGCCTGAGGCAGAGCGGCCTGTAAATAGGGTAACGCATCTTTCGGTTTTCCTAAAGCCACCAAAGCCCGGCTCATGCCCAGATTTGTGGTAAACTGATTTGGGTTTTTGTCGTAGTTGGTTTTAAAGACCGCATAGGCTTCCTGATTTCGCTTTTGGGCCAATAAACTGCGTCCGTATTGGTGCAATTCATTGAGGGTGCCCAGCGGCATGGCTTCGGTCATGAGCACTTTGGCTTCGTCAGGTTTGTTAAGTGCCGTCAGCACAGCGGCTTTGGTGCTCAGTGTTTGAAAGTTTTTCTGGCCAATGTAGCGGGCGTTGATGGCCTGATCGGCCCAGATAAGGCCCTGATTCAGATCATGACTGGTTTCCAGACAGTAGGTTGCCGCCTGCACCAGTGATGGCCACGTAAAGCCCGGTTTCGATAGGAGTTCTTTTCGGAACGACGCCATTTGCTGACCCACCAGATCGACACTGATGGTAAAGGGAATCATCCGCTTTTCCCACGAAAGCGCTACGGCTGCCGAACTATCGGTCTGATTCACGAACGAATAGGTGAGTAATTCGACGGATCGGTCGAGCGACTGATTTTTGACCGTAACCTTAAGCACGTCCAGAGCCGGATCGTAGTAGAAACTTCCCCAGGAAACGACGATTTTGGAAAAGATAACCGTGGTTTCCTGCTCCCCCAGGTTCATAAACAGTCCATAGGTTCCGGCTGCGAGGGGTTTGCCTTCCACGTTTACATCGTCGGAAAACGTAATCGTTGTGGTTTCATTGGCACCTGCCCGCCAGGGAGCCGGTTTGCCGGGGCCATAACCCAGGTCCTGAAAACCATAGTGTGCAATGGGCGTTCCCCAGATCTTCCCTTCGCGGCCTTTTACGCCAGGGCGATCATAATGGACCGTAACAGTCGTGAGGCCGATTTGCTCAGAAACCGATGCTTTTTTGTTGCCGCCGATCGGTGGCGTTGTGAGTTGTGCCCGACAAACCAGCGAGTATAGCAGAAAGCCGATGATGAATGTTACGTTACGCATACCCATAAACAGTGGAGGAATGGTTGGTAGCGGATTGGCTAACATTTAATCTTCGTCGGGCCAGTGTGCTTTTGGGTATCTAAAGCCAGTGCACCCTTTTTAGGGCTTAAACAGGACTGTGCTTTTTGCGTATCATCTGCCTGAGGTGGTTTAACCAGATAGCAAAGTGCCGCAATCAACAGCATACATAATCCTTTTAGGAAGAGGCTAAGAAAGATTAGTTGTGCTTTCATCGTTCGGTTGTCGTCAACAGGTAAGGCTGTAATACCTACTACCAAGATTGTGCCATCTAGTTAAGTTGCTGATTTGTAGTGTGTTAACCTGTTTGGGGTGTCCGCTATCGGACAGGTCTTGTACGGGGGTGGACAGCAAGGTGGAGCATTGGGCGATGGGCCTGGGGCATAGGGTAAGGGGGTAGTTGTCGCAATGACCCTTTACCCTTACCCCCATGCCCTATGCACTTCATTCCGTTTTAAGTGATTTTACGGGATTGACCAACGCGGCTTTGATACTCTGGAAACTGACCGTTAAAAGGGCAATGCCAATGGCAAGTAACCCTGCCAGCACGAAGACCCACCACTGAATGTTGACCCGGTAGGCAAAATCTGCCAGCCACTGATTCATGGCCCACCACGCAATGGGACTGGCCAGCAGAATCGCGATTAGTACAGGCTTCAGGAAGTCTTTCGAGAGGAGGGTAACGATACTTGAAACGGATGCCCCCAGCACTTTCCGAACACCGATCTCTTTCGTCCGTTGTTCGGCCGTAAAAGCTGCCAGCCCAAACAGACCCAGGCAGGCAATCAGAATAGCCAGTGCCGAAAATACCAGTACCACCTGGGCTGTACGTTGCTCCGACCGATAGAGCGTATTCAGAAACTCATCGAGGAAGGTGTATTCGAAAGCCGAATCGGGCATGTCTTTCTGGAAAACAGCTTCCAGCTGGCGCATGGTCTGGCTCAATTGGGCCGTACGGGTTTTAATCAGCAGATACGGACGTGATTCGGTATCGGCATTATGGAAGGCGTAGGCACCAATCGGCGTATGCAGCGACTGAAAGTGAAAATCGTCGACAACACCGATGATTTCGGCCCGATCCCAGCCAAATAGATTATGGGCTTTCTGGCCGATGGCTTTCTGTGGGGTAAGGCCCAGGTAGTCGACGGCTTTTTTGTTCAGAACAACCTGTACAGTGGTATCTTTTTCATCTTTGATGGCTGGTAAGGTATGCCCGGCCAGAAGCTTTAGGCCCAGCACATCCATAAACTCCTTGCCAACCCGATTGGTCTGAATAGCCATGCCTTCGCTGGAATTAGTCGAACTGCCGGACCGACTGAGAGTCCGGCCACTTGCCCCGCGTCCGGGAAAGGTTTGCGCCCGACAAACTTCGACCACGCTGCTCAGGCTTCGGTAATCGTTCATGAGGGCGTCGATCTGCGTTTTGTCCTTCGCGGCTGAGGTCATGACGGCCACAACCTGAGTTGGTTCATACCCCAGTTTCTGCGCCTGAATAAACTGCAACTGCTGATAGAAAATAAACGTACAAACCATCAGAATGACCGAGGCAGCAAACTGGATCACGACCAGCGACCGCCGGAACAAACCCGCGCCCGACTGGTTGCGGAAGGTGGTGCTGAGCAGGTATTTGGGCGAAAACGACGATAGGTAGAACGCGGGATACGAGCCCGCAATGAGCGTAATCAGTAAACCGATCAGCAACAGACCTACAATCACTTCGGGGGTCAGCAGGGCCGCGAAAGGGATTTGCTTGTCCGTCATCTGATTGAAAAGCGGAAGCCCCAGGGTAACCAGGCCAATCGCCAGGGTAAGTGCCAGGGTAACCATCAGGCCAGTTTCCAGATAAAAGCGTGTAATGAGATGTCCTGCCGATGCCCCAACCGTTTTGATAACACCCACTTCCCGGAAACGAATCTGTGCTTTGGCCGTGGCCAGATTCATGTAGTTGATCGACGCAATCAGCAGAATGACGATGGCGAGAATAAGCAGAATTTTAACCTGCCGCAGGTCGCCGATGCGGGTGGTATTGGCATTGGTCATATCGGCCGAGTACAGGTGAACTTCGGTAAGCGGCTGGAGCCATATTTTGTACCATTGCTCGGCTTTGGGTACGTTTTTGTCCACAAGTCCCACCATCTGACCTTCGACCTGGGTTTCCTGGGCCTGCGGGCTGAGTAGCACATAGGTTTCGAAACTGGCATTGCTCCAGCTTGGATTTTGAGCCCAGCGCACACTGCTGAACGAGCCGATCATGTCGGCATCCAGCGTCGAGGTGCCAGGAAAGTTTTTGTAGACCCCCGTTACTTCCAGCGTGTCTCGGTTATCGACGTACAGGATTTTTCCGACCGGGTTATCGCTGCCGAAATACCGTTCGGCCGTTGACTGGCTCAGCACCACCTTGTGCGGGCCGTCCAGCACCGTTTTGGGATTGCCTTTTGTCAGCTCAACGTCGAAGATATCGAACAGGCTTCCATCAGCCCAGTAAAAATTAGTTTCGGCAAATTTCTTATCGCCCGATTTGATGAAAGCCGTCTCACCGAAATTATGACGCAGCAAGCGGACCTGTTGCTCAACGGTGGGAATGTCGGCCTTAAGTGCCGGACCAACGGCATTGGGCGCGTTGGCCCAGTTCATGCTTTTGCCATCGAACGTGGCCGTTAATCCAACCCGGAAAATTCGGTCGGCTTTGCTGTGGTGTTTGTCGAACAGAAGTTCATCTTTCACATACAGCATAAGAAGCAGGGCAACGGCTAATCCGGTAGCCAGCCCAAGCAGGTTCAACGAAGTGAACAGGCGGTTTTTTAGTAATCCACGCCAGGCGATTTTGAGGTAGTTCTGGAGCATAGGGCAAAGAGGAAGGGGCAGAGAGCTTGGGGTAAGGGGAAGAAAGGGAGTAAGGGAAAAAAAGTTGGACCCGAAAATCCTTTCCTCCCTTTCTTCCCGCTCCTCCCTCTATTCCGTTTTAAGTGATTTCACGGGATTGACCAACGCAGCTTTGATACTCTGGAAACTTACAGTAAGTAACGCAATGAATAGCACTAAGGCAAATGGTAGGGCAAACAGCCACCACTGGATCGTTGTTCGGAACGCATACCCCTGGAGCCATTGACTGATCGCATACCAGGCCAACGGCGTTGCCACGACAAAGGCAATCAAAATCAAGATGGCAAATTCGCGGTAGAGCATCTGCACAATCTCAGCGACCGAAGCCCCCAGTACCTTCCGAATACCGATTTCTTTGGTGCGTTGCGCAGTAGTGAACGAAGCCAGTCCGAACAATCCCAGGCAGGCTACCAGAATGGCCAGTCCCGTAAACAAGCCGAATACCTGCCCAAATCGCTGATCGGCTCGGTACTGTTCGTTAAAGCGTTCATCCAGAAACGAATATTCGAACGGATTGCCGGGGAAAAAGTGATTCCACTCGGTCCGAATGGTGGTGATGGTGCTGTTGAGTTCGCTGGAAGCCAGTTTGATGGAGAAATAGCCTCGCACATCGGGAATCAGGCGGAGAATGAGTGGTTCGTAGGCATCCCGTAACGACTGCTGATGAAAATTGTCCGTAACCCCGACCAGCGTAAAGGTTTCGCCCCAAAACTCAATCTGTTTGCCAATGGCATCCTCGGGCCGGTTGAAACCCAGTTGTTGCGCAGCTTTTTTGTTGAAGATGAGTGCCTTGGGGTCGCTGCCAAACTCTTTGGCGAAGTTGCGTCCGGCCAGTAATTTCAGATCGAACGTTTTCAGGAAATCATAGTCGACGCCAATAATCCGATATTGTTGACTTTTGCTTTCGTCGGTTCCCTTGAGCCGGATACCGCCCGCATTCCAGTCGGAAGCCTGACCTGGTACTACCGTCGAAGCCGCAATGGACTGAATACCGGGACGACGCAGGAGTTCATCTTTAAACGCCAGCATCTGTCGCATAAAGGTAGAGTCGGTTTTGACGATGGGTGGGTTAATGACCAGCGTCTGGTCGATGTTCAGGCCCAGGCTTTGCGCCCGCATGAATTGAATCTGATGAAAAACGGCCAGCGTACCGACCAGCAAAAACAGGGAAGCCGCAAACTGGAACACCACCAGCGATTTACGCAGTAAAATACCCTGCGATGAGGTACTAACCTTCCCTTTCAGCACCGCCACGGGCTTAAATCCTGATAGCACAAACGCCGGATACAGTCCCGAAAGAAAAGCCCCGATGAGAAACAGTCCGATCAGAGGCAACCAGAAGGTGGGGCTCACTAATAGGGAGAACGACATCTGCTGGCCCGATACCTGATTGAATAGCGGGATCGATACGGCAACAATCCCCAAAGCCAAAACCACCGCCAGGCCATTGAGTAAGACCGATTCGGTCATGAACTGCCGAATGAGCTGACCACGTAGCGACCCTACCGCTTTCCGAACCCCCACTTCTTTGGCCCGGTTGATAGCGCGTGCCGTGGCCAGATTGATGTAGTTGACCCAGGCAATGACAACGATGAAAAACGCAATGCCCAGCAGTAGATAGACCGTGTTGCCGTCGCCATTGGGTTCGGCTTCTTCCATAAAATGAGAATACAAATGGATGTCGCGCAGGGGCTGAAGTTTATAGACCGCATCGGCATCGTATTTCTTCAGTTCAGCCCCAATAGTTTTCTGAATATAGGGCGCAAATTTGGCTTCAAGGGCGTTGGGGTTAGTATCGGGCCGAAGCAGCAGATACGATAGCGCACCGTCCCACATCCAGGCCTGGTCGGGGTTATTGTCCTTGCCAACCTCCTTGATGAAGGTAACGTGCGGAATTAGCAGATCGGCATGGAGGTGTGTGTTGGCAGGCATATCCTGATACACACCCGTAACCTTAACGGCCCGCTCCTGATTGATGCGAATGGTTTTGCCCATCGGATTTTCGTTGCCGAACAACCGATGCGCGACCGATTCCGACAAAGCAACGGTATTCGGTTCGGCCAGTATGGTATTCACATCACCAGCAATCAGCGGATAGGAAAAAATCTTGAAGAACGATTCGCTGGCAATAAAGACCCGCTCAACCTTCAGACTTTTCTCGCCATAGTCGGCAATGACTGCCCGACGTTTCAGCACTTTTACATAATCCTCAACCTCCCCAAAGGCCGCCTTAAACGAGTTGCCAGCCGCCTGAGCACCACCCGCCCATTGCGTACTGAGTTTGCCCTTGTCGTACCGATCCTGCAGAACACGGTAAATCCGGTTGCCCCTGGTATGAAAATCATCATAACTCAGTTCAAACGAGACATATTGCAGAATGAGCACACAGGCGGCAATGCCGATGGCCAGTCCCAGAATATTGATAGCCGAAAAGGCTTTGTTGCGGACCAGATTCCGCCAGGCGATTTTGAAATAATTTTGAAGCATAAGGCAAAGGGAGGAGCGGGAGGAAGGGGAGAAGAGGGACGAAAGGGTATTTGGAAAATCCTTCCTCCCTTTTGCCCCATTCCTCCCGCTCCTCCATTATATTTATTCACTCCGCAAAGACGTAATCGGATTCGCCAACGCTGCTTTGATCGACTGAAAACTTACAGTAAGTACAGCAATACCTACGGCCAGCAGTCCGGCTACCACGAACATCCACCATTCAACATCGATTTTGTAGGCAAACTCCTGGAGCCAGCGATTCATTACATACCAGGCAATGGGCGATGCTATCACAATGGCGATCAGGACCAGTTTCAGGAAATCTTTCGAGAGTAAGGCAACCAGCCCTGGTGTTGACGCTCCCAGTGCTTTCCGAATGCCGATTTCTTTGGTCCGCAACCGGATTACGTACATCGCCAGCCCCAACAAGCCCATGCAGGCGATGAAAATGGCGAGCAGGGCAAACACCCCAAAAATCCGCTGGGCTACCTGTTCCGATTTATACAAGTCGCTCCAGTCGGCCGTTAGGTATGAGTAATGAAAAGGCTGATCGGGTAGGTAGTGTTTCCAGACCTGCTCAATCTGGCCAACAACGGTGCCTGGATTATCGGCCCGGACCCGGACGGCCATCTGATTGTCGGTTCGGCGGAAAATCCGGTTGTTCAGAATAAATAGCGGGCTAATGCGTTGGTGCAGTGATCCGAAGTGGAAATTGCGGACTACACCCACGATGGTATATGTGACGGGTGGGCCATTCTGCTGGGTGAAGTTGTCGGGGCTGGTAATCTGTTTGCCAATCGGGTCGAAAAGTCCCATCTGCCGGGCGGCTTCTTCATTGAGAATCACCGAAAGCGAATCGTCGAACTGTCGGCTGAATGGGCGTCCGGTCAGTAGGGTCATCTGCATGGTCTGGAGATACTGTTCATCCACCACACAACCTTTTCCGGTCACGGTCTCGTTGTCGCCATTCTTACGGAAGGTTATACCGAAAAAGCCTTCTTCGCCCGGAGCGCTGCTGGTACCGCCCACACTGGCCACGCCCGACAGTTTGGCAACTTCCTGTTTGAAGGCTTCGGTATTGTTGCCCAGAAAAAAGGCGCTTTTGATCGTAACGACGGATTCTTTGGTAAAGCCCAGCTCTTTCTGCTGAATAAAATTCAACTGGCTGAACACCACGATGGTGCTGACGATCAGGAGTACCGAAATGGCAAACTGAAATACGACCAGTCCATTTCGGAGCCAGTGTCCCTGTTTGGTTGATGAAAACCTGCCTTTCAGCACTTTGATTGGCTCAAACGCCGATAAAACTCCGGCCGGATAACTGCCAGCCAATAAGCCTACGGCAACAGCGCCCCCGATCAACAAGGGTAATGTTTCCCAGCGTACCAGCGAGCTTAACGTGAGTGACTTACTTGCTAAGGTATTAAATGGCGTAAGCAGGGCAGAAACCAGTAATCCGGCAATGATCAGACTAAATAAGCTCAGTAAAACGGATTCAGTCAGGAATTGGGCGGCCAGTTGTTGTTTAGTTGACCCCAACGATTTACGAATCCCGACTTCCCGCGCCCGCTCCGACGACCGAGCCGTGGCCAGATTCATGAAATTGATACAGGCGATCAGCAGCACAAAAGCGGCAATGATCGAGAAAATAGACACCAGCGACCGACTGCCATTGGGCTGGTATTCGGCCTCCAGGTGTGAGTCGAGGTGAATGGAAGGAACAGGTTGCAGGAAATAATAATACCCGTTTCCAGCTTTCACGTAATCGCGATACGAAACCCCGAAAGTGCGTTCGATTTCGCCAGCCGCGTACTTCTCGACGACAGCAGGCAGCTTGGCCTGGACAACCTCCCGGCGTGTGTTTGGTCGCAGAAGCAGGTACGTATGGGCGGCAAAACTGATATGATTGGGCTGCTCGGCCAGTGGGAACCCGCGCGTCGACGACAGGAAATTATAGGAAAAATGGGCATTGTGCGTAGGATCTGGACAAATGCCCGTCACTTCGAGTTTCGGCCCTTGCACAATCTCAACTATCTTCCCGATGGGATTTGTTGAGCCAAACAACCGTTTGGCGGTGCTTTCGGTCAGCACAACCGTATTCGGTCGGCTTAGCGCCTTCCCGGCCTGCCCCCGCAGTAGCGGAATCTGGAAGACCTGAAAAAATGTAGAATCAACCGCTAGAAACCCTTTTTCTTCGAGTGTTCGCCCGTTCAGTTTGAGTAAGGTAGGCTGGTTGTTGCCGAAGGTAAATACCCGTGTCGTCTGCTCAATTTCCGGTATTTCCTTCTTCACCGACTGTGCGTAGGAAGGCGGAATGATCGCATATTTTGTGCTGCGGCCCGGATAGATCCGTTCCAGCGCCATGCGGTAGATACGGTTACCGTTGGGCCAGTGTCGGTCATAACTCAGTTCATCCGTCACATACAGAACGATCAGCAGGCAACAGGCCATGCCAATCGCTAAACCGGCCATATTAATGGCTGTGTTGACTTTGTGCTTCGCCAGATTGCGAAGAGCGATTTTGAGGTAGTTACGAAGCATGGGGCAGAGGGGAGGAGAGGGAGTAAGGGGAAGAAAGGGAGGAGGGGGAGTAAGGGGAAGAGAGGGAGTAAGGGGAAGAGAGGGAGGAAAGGATTTATGGGGTCCAACTTCTTTTCCCTTTCTTCCCCCTCCTCCCCTTACTCCCTCTCCTCCCTCCTATTCCGTTTTCAGTGATTTAACCGGATTCATCAACGCAGCTTTGACACTTTGGAAACTGACCGTCAGGAGGGCAATGGCTACGGCCAGTACACCCGTCAGGGCAAACATCCACCATTCAATGTTGATCTTATAGGCGAAATCTTCCAGCCACTGGTTCATGGCGTACCAGGCAAGGGGTGAGGCAACGACCAGGGCTATCAGTACCAGCTTTAGAAAATCTTTTGACAGGAGCGTTACGACATTGGCCGTTGAGGCACCCAATACCTTTCGGATGCCGATTTCCTTGGTGCGTCGTTCGATGGTGAACGTAGCCAGACCCCACAGCCCCAGGCAGCATATAATCAGGGCCAGTCCCGCAAAGACCCGGAGCAGCGTAAACTGACGAGACTCTTCTTCATACAGCTTTTGCAGGCTCTGATCCAGGAATTCGGCTTCAAAGAGCGAGTTGGGGAAATACTGCTTGTAGACCCGTTCAATGGCTGCCAACGTCGTCGGGAGGTTGGTCGGTTGCAATTTCAGACCGGCAGTAAAATAATAATCCGGGAAGTTCAGCATGATGACTGGCTGAATGGTTTCGCGCAATGAGCTCGCGTGAAAATCGCGGGTAACTCCCACAATTTCAGCCGTTATGTCGTTCAGGCCGATCTTTACCCGGCGACCCAGCAGTTTTTCGGGGCTTGCATACCCCAACGATTTAGCAAGCGCTTCGTTGGCTACAAAGACATACCGGCGTTGCTCAAATGGAATCTTTTTGGAGAAGCCCAGCGTATCGGCGTCGGTGAAGAATCGTCCGGCGGCCAGTTTTACCCCGTAGGTTTGCAGGTAATTGGCATCGACCACTTTTACGTTGACATTGATCCGCTGGGTCGGATTGGCCGGGTCGGGGTGCATACCCGTTGTGAAGTTGTTGCGCGAGGTGGGAGCACCAATGGCAAACGAAAGCTGCTCAACACCCGGAATTTCGCGGAGCGAATGCCGGAAGGCCGCCGTATTTTTATCCGTATCGGGTAGGGGAATGGTCACAACGGCATCCCGGCTGAAACCCAGATCTTTTTCCCGGAACAGTTTCATCTGCTGATAGATGACCAGTACGCCCACCGCCAGAATGATCGAAACCGAAAACTGGAAAACCACCAGCCCCTGACGAATCCAGCGTTGGCTGCCCCGGCCTACCTCAGCGCGGGATTTCAGCACTTTTACGGGTTTTAGCCGGGCCATGAAAAAAGCAGGGTACGTACCCGCCGACAGGGTAGTCAGGAAAGCCAGTGTCAGGATGAAGCCAGCGATCATTGGTCCGTCGAATGCCATCTGCTTCTGTAAATAACTGTTGAGCGATGGTAGAATCAGGTACGCGAGGAATATAGCCAATCCGGCCGAAAGCATCGACAGCCAGAACGCTTCCCCCAAAAATTGACCGACCAGTTGATTGAATGTAGCGCCAATCGCTTTCCGAACCCCTACTTCTTTGGCTCGTGTTGTAGCGCGTGCCGTGGCCATATTGACAAAATTGACGCAGGCAATCAGTAGTACAAACACACCAATGATACCAAAAACCCACAGGTAAGTGGGGGCAATGGGTGGCACATAGACCGTACCCTCAAAGTCGGGGTTCAGGTGAATATCTTCGAGCGACTGCAAGACCAGATGCCGTTGGCTACCCGTCTTGTTTTCGTCTGCAAAATACTTTTTCGATGCGGTTGCCAGTCGGCTCGCGTACTGTTCTGGCTGTCGGCCTTCGGGCAGAAGCGCATAGACGCTACCCGCTGATCGTAAGCCCCACTGCGTAATATCCCAGGACATATACGACTTCAGGGTCTTGTACGAGACGATCATGCTCGCGTTCAGGTGCGTTTGGGCGGGCATATCGGCCATAATGCCTGCTACCCGAAGCATGGTCGTTTGCCCCAGCTTAAAGGTTTTGCCAATGGCGGCCGTTGTACCAAAGAAATTACGGGCGGTGCTTTCGGTCAGGATCACCTGATTGGGTTGGTCCAGAATCGTGTGCGGATTACCGACCCGCATGGTCAGGGCAAACAGGTCGAATACCTGTGGCTCAGCAAACAGCACCCGATCTTCCGACACAATTTTGTCGGGCGATAACACGACCGAGGTATTTTCTTCGGCGTGGATACTGGCGACAACGGGCCAGTCTCGGAAATCGGTGCGGATGGCCGCTCCAAGGGGGTAGGGCACAATACCCGATTTTTCGGTTTCATTCCCCGTTTTTGTGATTTCGTTAACGCGGTAAATCCGAGTACCCAATGGATGGAATCGGTCGAAATGCCATTCGTAGTGAATAAACAGGCCGATGAGCAGACAGGTCGTCAGGCCCAGCGTGAGTCCGATCAGATTGATGCCTGTAGTAGTCGGGTATTTCGTCAGATTCCGCCAGGCGATTTTGAGGTAGTTCGTTAGCATGGGGCAAAGGGGTAAGGGCAGAGGGTAAGGGGCATAGGACAAAGGGGTAGGTTTCAGAGTGGCCCTTACCCCTTTGCCCTATGCCATTTATTCCGTTTTCAATGATTTAACTGGATTCACTAAAGCAGCTTTGATACTTTGGAAACTGACCGTGGCGAAGGCAATCAGAATCGCCAATAGGCCTGCCAGTGCAAAAATCCACCAGTCGACGGTGGTTCGGTAGGCAAAGTCTTCCAGCCATCGGTTGGCGGCATACCAGGCAATCGGGCAGGCAACCACGAACGCAATCAGTACTAACTTCAGGAAATCTTTCGAAAGCAGGACAACGAGGCTGTTTACGGACGCGCCCAGTACTTTCCGGACGCCAATTTCTTTGGTCCGTTGTTCGGCCATAAACGTGGTCAGGCCAAATAAGCCCAGGCACGCAATCAGAATGGCCAGCGCTGCGGCCGTGATAAAGATCTGGCCGTACTGCTGCTCCGCTTTGTATTGTTTGTCGTAATGTTCATCGACAAAAAAGTACTCGAACGGATTGCCGGGAAACAGCTGTTTGTAGAGCTTTTCCAGTCCGCTGATTTTAGCCTGCATCTGATCGGTGGCCAGGCGGAGCGTATAGTTGCTGGCAGGATAGCCGGGAAAAATAAGCAGGGGTTGAATCGCTTTCTGGAGTGATTCGTGGTGGTAGTCTTTCAGAACACCCACGATCTCGAACGCTTCACCGAATTTTACGTTCTGCCCCACGGCCGCCTTTGCTGAGCTGAATCCCAATGATTTAGCGGCCTTTTCATTGATCAGCACCCGGAGGGCTTTCATCCCCTGGTCGCACATGTCGGGTGTGAAATTCTGACCAGCCGCCAGTTTGATGGCATAGGTTGGCAAATACCGATCGTCGGCATAGGTGATGGCGTAGCTTTTCTTTTCGTCGCCGGGTGCTGGATTCTGACGGGTAATGCCATCAGCGTTAAAGTTGTAGAAGGCTCCCGGCACACTGCCCGAGTTGCAATAGGTTTCGACATACGGTAAACGGGCAAGTTCATTACGGAACGCCGTTCGGCCAGCGCGTCGGGCTTCTTCGTCACCGACTTCAGCGCCTTTGATAACCAGTAACTGCTTCATGTTCATACCCAGGTCCTGATTCTGCATAAACGACAGTTGTCGATACAGGACAACCGTAGCCACAAGGAGCAGGATCGAAATGGCAAACTGGAACACGACCAGCCCCTGGCGAACGGACGTGGTAAAGCTGAGTGACCCCCGACCCGATTTGCCCTTGCTACTCTTCAGCGCATTCAGAATCGAAAAACCCGATAACACAAAGGCCGCGTAGCTTCCCGACACCAAGGCGCCAATAACGACCGCCCCTAAGCCAACGACCCAGAACTGATTTTCCTGAAAAACACGAAGCGAAAGTTCCTTGCCGACCAGGGTATTAAAAGGTCGTTGCAGCAACATAATGAGTCCGAAAGCGACCAGCAGCGCCAGTAGGTTCAGCAGTACCGATTCACTCAGAAACTGGCTGATGATCTGCCCCCGGTTGGCGCCAACTACTTTGCGGACGCCCACCTCTTTCGAACGTTTCATAGCTCCCGCCGTCGACAGGTTGATGTAGTTCAGCCAGGCAATCGTCAGAATCAGTAACGCAATACCACCCAGCAGGTAAATGAATCCAAGTTTGGCTTCGGTGGGTCGATTATCGCTAAGCCCGTCGCCCAGATGTACGTACTGGATGGGCTGTAAAGAGAAAAAAACCTTCAACTCGGGTCGGGCTTTCCGAAGCAGTTGCTGTGCGTTTTGAGCAAAAGAATCCTGATTGGCCTGTGGTTTGAGCTGCACGATCGTTTGTGAAAAAGCGCCCTGCCAGGCATCCAGTCTCGCCCAATCATTCCCATTCCGACCAGCGGGCGTTGCGAGGGTCGAGAGTGAGTACACCATGTCGAACTGTAGGTCGGAGTTGGCTGGTACATCGGCAAATACACCCGTAATGGTATACAGGGCTTTTCCGAACTGGTTGTTGAGTGTCAGCGTCTTGCCAACGGCATTGGCTTTTCCAAAATACGTTCGGGCTTTGGTTGCCGAAATCGCAACCGTATTGGGCTGGTTCAATGAGGCCGAACCGGCTACAATCGGAAAGGAAAACATTCGGAAGAAATCGCCGTCGGCTGTGAGGGCATTTTCTTCCTTGAAGGATCGAGTGCCATTGGCCTTGTCGGGGAAGGTGACAATACCTCTATGCACTTCAGCCAGTCGACATACGGCAGCGACATCGGCGAAGTTTTGTTTCAGAGCCGGGGCAACAGCCGACGGGACGTAGGATTCAGGGTTGCCCGACTCGCCATCCTGAAGCAGGACGCGATACAGGTGAGGAAGATTCGCGTGAAACTGGTTATAGCTTTTCTCGAAGCTAATGTATTCCAGAATCAGCACAAAGGCAGCGATCCCCATAGCGAGCCCGGCAACATTGATACCTGCGAAGACTTTGGCTTTCCACAGATTACGCAGGGCGATTTTTACGTAGTTAAGAAGCATAGGACAGAGGGATAATGGCATAGGGTTCGGGGCGTTGGGTATGGTGTCGGAGTAACCCCATGCCCAATGCCCCGAACCCTATGCCATTCATTCCGTTTTCAGTGATTTAACTGGATTCATCAAGGCGGCTTTAACACTCTGGAAACTAACGGTAGCAAAGGCAATAATCACGGCAAGCAGCCCGGTCAGCGCAAAAACCCACCATTCGATATCGATTTTATACGCAAAGTCGGAAAGCCATTTATCCATCACCCACCAGGCAATTGGGCTGGCGATCAGGATGGAGGCAACAACCAGTTTCAGGAAATCTTTTGACAATAACGTGACGATGCTGGTGACGGAAGCCCCCAGCACTTTGCGAACGCCAATTTCTTTAGTCCGTTGCTGGATGGTCAGCAGGGCTATGGCAAACAGACCCATGCAGGACAGGAGAATGGCAATACCGGCCGCCGATGAGAAAATTGTGGCCAGCCGTTGCTCGCGTCGATACCAGCGTTGGGTGTTCTCGTCCAGAAACGACCCGATGAATTCCTGTTTGGGGGCAATGCTTTTCCAGGTAGCCTTGATGGTTTCCATAGCCCCCGCCAGATTTTGCGGATTCACCCGGATCAGGATGTAGTGAATTGGGTTGTTGGCCTGCATCTGGAGCGTAATAGGCCGGGCTTCCTGGTGTAATGAATACAGATTAAAGTCCGACACCACGCCCACAATCTGGAATTCTTTATTATCGGGCTTGATAAACTTGCCTACCGGGTTTTTCTCGCCCAGAGCTTTGGCCATGCTTTGGGTGATCAGGATCGACGAACTTGAATCGGTGCTGAAACGGGTACTAAAGTCGCGACCTTGCAGAAGTTTGATGCCCATCGTTTTCAGATAGTCGGTATCGATTCGGAGCCAGTCGCAGGCTACATCCCGCTGCCCGTACCGGAAACCATAGACCATTCGCGACGAACCGCCATCCAGCCCGGCCCCAATGTTGACTCCCGAACCCGATACGGCTACGATATTGGGCTGATTGGCCAGCCGGGTTCGCATTGTTTTGAGTACATCGGTGCCATTTAATTCATTGCCCACCGGAACGCTGATGACCTGCTCTTTATCCAGACCCATCGGTTTTTGCTGGAGGTAGCTGATTTGCTGACGGATAATGAGCGTACAAACAATGAGCAGGCAGGCAATCGTAAACTGGGTTACAATCAGTGAATTGCGCAACAAGCCCGGACGACTCACCTTCAGGGTTCCTTTCAGCACCTCTACGGCATTGAACCGAGTAACGAACCAGGACGGGTAGCCACCGGCAATTAATGTGATCAATAAAAAGCTCAATCCGGTCACGGCCAAAATGGACGGTGTCAGGAAGTCGGCCAGAGTCAGGCTACTTTTGAACAATCGGTTGAAAGTAGGCAGTAGGCCGTATGCCATGCCTAATCCAATGAATAGGGCAATGGCGCATACCAATACCGTTTCGCCCCAGATCTGCCCAAACAGTTGCCCCCGTTTTGCCCCCAGCGATTTACGGACCCCTACTTCACGGGCTCGTGTGAGCGATTGGGCAATGGTCAGGTTGATAAAATTGATGCAGGCAATGGCCAGAATAAACAGACCGACCATCAGCAGCGTAACTACATACGTCCGACTAATACCCATACCCTGGGTGGTTTCGGTATCGAAATGGACGTTGAGCAGCGGCTGAAACAGCAAACTTTGCTGAAAACCTAATTCGTTTTTGGGCCAACCCTGCTTTTGCCGCTCCTGAATATCGGAAGCAAAATATTTGTCCATAAACGCCTGTGTCCGTCGCTGAAGCGTTTGTGGATCAGTGCCGGGTTTGAGCTTGATATACACATGGTGGTTTCCGTGGTCCCAGCGGCTTTTAAACTCCTGATAATCGCCAGCGTTTTCACTACGAATCAGCGCATCGTATTCGAACGTCGAGTTTTTTGGGGCATCACTTAGCACACCTGTTACGGTGAAAGCCTGCCAGGCGTTGTTGAATCGTAGCTGGAGCGGTTTGCCGATGGGGTCTTCGTTGCCGAAAATCTCACGGGCCATTTTTTCGCTGATGACAATGTCGCTCAGGTTGCTCATGGCCGTTTGTACATTGCCCTTCAGGAGTGGAAATGTAAACATCGTCAAAAAATCGGCGTCGGCCATCCGCACATCTTTGTTGTACGTCTGGTCGTTTCGCCGGACGCTGGCACTCCGATCAAACCAGCGGGTCACGCCTTCGATTTCAGGAAATTCGGCTTTGAGCGATGGCGCAATTGGGTACGGCATTGTTGCCCCTTTGTCGGATGAGCCATCGCGGTTCGACGACAGGAAGTAAAGCCGGAAAATTCGGTTGGCATCGGCATGAAACCGATCGTACGATAGTTCAAAAGCCGCTGTCAGAAACAACAGCACGCCCGTACCAAACGCTACCGACAGGCCGATGATGTTGATGAAGGTATGCGTCCGGTTTTTCCAGAGGGTGCGGAAGGCGACTTTCAGGTAATTGCGGAACATAATTTTTTAGTAAATTTGGTAAAAATCGTTACATATGTATTTTCCAACCACAAACCCACTGGTACTTGCTAACGAAGATCAGGGCGTATGGGCACCCGCCGATCATCAGCGTATTATCTCCAAGTTGACCATTGGTTTGGGTGTTCTATACCATCATAAAAAAGCAATCCAATTGGAACCCCTGCCAGAGACGATGCTTGATGATACGAAAGCGAGTCCGGTGCCCGATCTATCACTGGTTGATACTACAACTGATGAAACACCAATCATTATTGAGGTCTGCAAAACGAATGGACAAAAGGGTGATATTCAAAAAATTGTACAACTTATTGATGATAACCTGTATGGCATTCGTGAAGGATTTATCTATAACTACAAAACGCAGCAGTGGTACCGCTACCGCTTTGGCGATGGTGGCCTCATTGCTGAATCATCCTTCTCCGAAATCCTCCAACTGGATCTGAACTCCTTTCTCTGAACCTGGATTTATGTGATTTAACTGACCGACTTTGATGATGCCTTCTTCGAAGGCTGTTAAAAAATCAAAGTCGGTCAGTTAAATCACATAAATCCAGGTTCGGATTACTCACTTCGCAAACTCGTTACCGGATTCATGGTGGCGGCCTTTATGCTTTGATAACTGACCGTCAGAAAGGCAATTACAACAGCCAGTATACCCGCAGCCCCAAATAGCCACCAGCTTAGTGGCGTCTGGTAGGCAAAGGTATCGAGCCACGTACTCAACGCCCACCACGCCAGGGGCGAAGCCAGCACCAGCGCAATAACCACCAGTTTCAGAAAGTCTTTCGATAACAGCCCCACGATATTCGATACGCTGGCTCCCAACACTTTTCGAACACCGATTTCCTTAGTCCGCTGCTCAGCCGTGAAGGCCGCCAGGGCAAACAGGCCCAGGCACGAAATCAGAATGGCCAGTGCGCCGAAGTAATTGATTAGCTTATTGACGACCTGCTCAGACCGATAGAGACTCTCATATTCTTCGTCCAGGAAATGGTAGTTGAACGGATAGTTCGGGTTAAATTCTTTGGATAGTTGTTCCAGATCGGCAATAGCCTGCTGGGTTTGGCCAGCGTGTGTTTTCACCAGTAAGTAGCTGGTATTTCGGGTGTCGAAACAGAGGATCAGGGGGGTGATGGCCTGGTGCAGCGAATTGATATGGAAATCTTTCATCAGCCCAATTACCTGGCCTTTGCCCGGCCAGAAACTAACCTCTTTGCCTACCGGATTTTTAACCCCCATCAGTTTGGCAGCTGCTTCGTTGACGAGGTAGCTTGTGGAATCGGCAAGGCTTCCGTTTCGGAAATCACGGCCATCCAGCAACTTGATGTTGAGTGTTTTGATGAAGTCACTTCCTACAAACATGCAGGAAACATTGGTTTCCAGTTTAGGATCTTTTCCGGGCCAGGTCAGATCGCCCGATGAACTCTGTATATTCACGGGCAACGACATGGTGGTGGTAGCCGAGGCAACAGCCGGCTTTCGCATAACTTCCTGCCGGAACGCTTCTACCTTTTTGGGCTGAGCAATTTCGCCCTCCAGCGGTACGTAAACCACATTTTCGCGATCAAGACCCAGGTTTTTGGTGCGCAGATAATTCATTTGTTTCCCGATCGCCAGCATACCGACAATCAGGAAGATCGAAAGCGAGAACTGAAAAACAACAAGCACACGTCGGAAAAGGGCCGGGCCTGAGCCAAACTGTAAGCGCCCTTTTAGCGTCTTGATCGGCTGTAACGACGACAGGAATAGGGCTGGATAACTGCCCGATAAAAAACCAGTGATCAGTACCAGCCCGATTAGGATAAGCCAAAGAGCGGGTTCGGCAATGTTGAGCGTCAACTGTTTACTAAATACCTCGTTGAACGTCGATAATACACTCCAGACCATGCCTATTGCCAGGATAGCCGCCAGTAAACTGGTTAAAATTGACTCGCTCAGAAACTGACCGACGAGTGCCGAGCGCATGGCGCCCACTACTTTCCGAACCCCTACTTCCTTCGCTCGTGTGGCCGAGCGGGCCGTGGCCAGATTCATGAAATTGATGCAGGCGATCAGCAGTATAAATAGCGCCACAATGGAGAAAACAGCGACGTACCCAATCCGACCCCCAACGCTCTTGCCATTTTTATATTCGCTGTACAGGTGCAGGTCCGTGATGGGTTGCAAGGTAGGGCGGGCCGTTTCGAAGTTTTTTCCGGCAAAGCGCGGATAAATACGGGACAGGGCCGCCTGAGCTTGTGCAACAGTCGTATGAGGCTTCAGTCGGACGTATGTGTAGAAGGAATTGTTGCCCCACTTTTTCATCCAGTCCTGCTCCTGCACTTTCCAGTTCACCAACCAGTCGAATTGCAGGGTAGAATTGGCCGGGAGATTGTCAATGACAGCTCCGACGACGTAAAATTTGTCGTTGTCTAACTGCAATGTTTTACCAACTGCCTGGCCATTCGGGAAAAATTTCTCGGCTACCTTACGGGTAATGACAATCTGGTTGGTCTGATGCAGGGCAGCTTTGGGATTGCCATACAGGGTGGGTAAATCGAATACACCGAAGAAGTCGTCGGTGGCAAAGTGCCCTTTTTCCTTGGCCGCTTTTTCGCCGACTTTAATGAGCAGTTCCGGTCCGTAATTGATCTTGGTGACCGAAGCTATTTCGGGGACATCCTGGGCAATCGCTTCCTGCAAAGGGCCGGGAGTCACCGAGTTGGTCACCGTGTCGCCTGCCTGGGTTGGAAAATTAACTCGTACAAAATGGATGGCCTCTGCGTTGGGCAGGAAACGATCGTAACTCAGTTCGTCGCGGACCCACAGACCAATCAGCAGACTACAAGCCATGCCCAGCGCCAGCCCAAATACATTGATAGACGAGTAGAGTTTGTGTTTCAGCAAACTCCGAACGGCGATTTTTAGGTAATTGCGAAGCATAGAAAGTCTGGGTGGCCTTTGTTTGAACCGCTCCGGCGGGCCACCGGAGCGGTTCAGATTATACGTGGAAATTCTCCGTCACCACTTTACCATCGAAGAGGTTGACGATGCGATGGGCAAAACCAGCATCGTAAGGCGAGTGGGTTACCATGATGATGGTGGTGCCTTCTTCGTTCAGTTCGCCCAGAAGCTTCATGACCTCTTCGCCATTTTTCGAGTCGAGGTTCCCCGTCGGTTCATCGGCCAGGATCAGCTTGGGTTTGGCGACAACAGCGCGGGCAATGGCGGTACGTTGCTGCTGACCACCGGAGAGCTGCTGCGGAAAGTGGTTGCGCCGGTGCATGATGCTCATCCGTTCCAACGCTTCTTCTACGCGCTTTTTCCGTTCATCGGCCGGGGTTTTCAGGTACAACAGAGGGAGTTCGACGTTTTCATAAACGGTTAGTTCGTCGATCAGGTTAAAGCTCTGGAACACAAAGCCAATTGAGCCTTTTCGGAGCTGAGCCCGTTGACGTTCGGTCATTTTGGCAACCTCTGTGCCATAGAAGTTATACTCACCTTCGCTCGGATTGTCCAGTAAGCCGAGGATGTTGAGCAAGGTCGACTTGCCACAACCCGAAGGGCCCATGATGGCTACGAATTCGCCATCTTTAACTTCCATGTTTATCCCATTGAGGGCGGTGGTTTCTACTTCTTCGGTAGCGAAGAGTTTTTGAAGGTTAATTGTCTGGATCATTGTTTTTTAAGGAGGAAAGGGAGGAAAGGGAAGATGGGACAAAAGGGAAAAACAAATACATATATTTAGTCCGTACTTACCTAACTCCTGATTTCATGGCTAAAGTTGAAAAGTTTGAAGACCTGTTAGTTTGGCAAAAGGGCTTAGCCCAGGCAATTGATGTATACAAATTACTTGCTGATTGCAAAGATTATAGTTTACGTGACCAAATGCGTCGTTCATCCGTTTCTGTTCCTTCAAATGTGGCAGAAGGATTTGAGCGACATACGAACAAAGAGTTCATTCGATTTCTACGTATTGCCAAAGGCTCTAATGGCGAATTACGAACGCAAATCCACTTAGCGATTGGGGTAGGTATACTCTCATCCAAATCTGGTGATGAACTGCTTGCAAAGAGTCGAATCATATCGTCGATGTTGCAAAATTTAATCAAAACGAGGATGGAGAAATTTAACTAGAGTGGAAGAGGGGGAAATAAAGGGATGAGAGGGAGAAAGTATTTTTGTCAAAATCTTATATGCCTGTCTTCCCTCTCGTCCCTTTATTCCCCCTCCTCCCTTTTCTCCTTAAAATTCCAA
Source organism: Spirosoma panaciterrae DSM 21099 (assembly GCF_000374025.1). GTDB lineage: Bacteria > Bacteroidota > Bacteroidia > Cytophagales > Spirosomataceae > Spirosoma > Spirosoma panaciterrae. The sequence goes on from NZ_KB893172.1 coordinate 241,598, forward strand.
CACCTCATTATCACCAAAATTTTCATAAGAACTTGTAATGACTTGCTCGCCCGGTTCGAGGCCACTCAGCACTTCGTAGAACTCTGGATTTTTGCGACCCAGCGTGATTGATCGTTTAACGGCCCGTTTGCCCGACTTGTCGACGACATACACCCAGTTGCCCCCTGTGTCAGAAAAGAAACCGCCAACAGGCAGTAGTGTCGCCTTAGCGGCTTTACCTAACTCCAACTGAATCGGCGACGACTGACCCCGCTTGATCCCTTCTGGCGTGCCTTTCGGGAAAATCATATCGACTTCGAACCGACCATTTTTTACTTCGGGATACACCCGGCTAATTTCCAGTTCATGGTTTTTGCCGTTGAATTCAAACGAACCTTTCAGACCCGAAAATACCCGGCTGATGTAGTGCTCATCAATACCCACCCGCATTTTAAAGCCATTCAGGTCATCGATCTGGCCAATATTCTGGCCACGGTTGATGTTCGACCCAACTTCTACATCGATGCTTGACAACTGCCCCGAAACGGGCGCTTTCACGACGAGGTTATCCAGTGTCTGTTGCCAAAGAGCGACATTTCGCTGTGTACGTTGCAAGGTGCCTTCCAATTGTTTGATTTGCGCCTTGGCATTTTCTTCCTGATACTTCTGCGTTTCGATTTCAATAGTCCGCTGGCTCATCAGCCGATCATAGGCCCGCTTTGCTTTCAGATAATCTTCTTCCGAAACGACTTTATCTTTATATAGCTTCTCCTGGCGTTCGTAGGTGTCTTTGGCCTGAGCGATTTGGGCATCAACATCGGCCAGGGTTTTGCGCAGGGTAAACCGTTCGATCTGAATCCGCTGGCGGGTATTTTGCAGGTCGTTGACAAGTCGGTTGGCTTCCGTTTCTGATTGTAGGAAGCTCAGTTTGAGGCTCTGGTTTTCCAGTTTGAGCAGTACTTCGCCTTTCTGAACCATGTTGCCACCTTCAACCAGTTTCTGGGTCACATAGCCCCCTTCGATGGCATCGAGCCGGATGGTTTTCAGCGGTTGAACAACACCCGTAACAGCAATGAAATCCTCAAACGGGCCCGTAGTGACATCCGATACGGTTATTTTATCTTTTTCAACATTCAACTTCGAACGTCGGTCGGCAAAGAAAAACGTGTAGGCTAGCAAGCCTACCAGAAGGGCACCACCACCAAAAATGGCAATGCGTTGTGTTGTCCAAAATCGTTTAGGTAAGACGCGATCCATTGTTACTTAATTGTCAATGAGTGAATTAGTTAATGAGCGATTCAATTCGCCGATCCCATTGGCTACTACATCCTGTGCCAATAGTCATGCCAGATGGAATGGGGTCTTGATAATCAATAGTTTAACTTTTGTAGAACATAGCCGCTTGTCCGCTTTCGGACGGGTTTTGTCCGCTTTTGGGAGCGGTTAATCAGCCTGTCAGCTACTCGGTTGCTTCTGCCAGTATGTAGGGGGATAAAGTTTGCGAACGCGTAGCCGGATTCAGAAAATCGTACGTAAGCTGACTAACGTGAAAATACGGAAAAACAGCTAGTGTGCGAAGTGTAAATCCCCGTTTGCTGAGTGAGTCGGCATCTTCGGCTGTAAGGAATACCTGTTTTTTTCCTGAATGGAGCTGTTTTCGTAGTGTAGAGTCGGTACGGGCGTAGTGAGTGGGGGCGTCGGCGTAGAATTCGTATGACCAGAAGCTTCCCCCGCCTACGCCACTACCGGGTTCGTACAGAATGGTAGATTGTTTGGCTAGTAAGGGTTGTTCATTCGCGTAGCGGGCGGCTGTCATACCCGCCTGATACTGTAAAAATGTAGGATACAAGAATAGGTTTAGGGTAACGGCCAGGACCAGCATGGCTCCCGTCATACGACCCATGAGCGATTCGAGCGAATTCTGCCGGAAAAAATAGAACGTTGCCAGCGTAATAAGAACAACCCATACGATTGCACTAACCATCTGGGCGGGCTGCACAAGCAGCAACAAACCAATAGCCAGGACCGTTATGAGTAGCCCAATGACCGTTTGCCCGATAGTCCACCGACGTGCCGCAATAGGAACCAGCCTGACCAGGTATTGAGCCGTCAGGATGGCATAGAACGGGAACACAATGTTCAGATAATGGGGAAGTTGAAAGCCCGACAGCGAAAACAGAGCAAACGTAGCCAGCCCGGAACCTAGCGAAACGTATTCAGGCAAAGCGTTCTGTCGCTTGATTAACCGCGTAACGGCCTGACCAACGCTTACGTATAGGGGCAGCGACCAGGGTAAAAATGCCCAAAGCAGTGTATGCACGAAGAAGAATTTATCCCCTTCGCCTTTTATCGGCCCTGTATTGAAAAAACGCCCGAACTGACTGTCCCAGAAAAAGAACTTGACGCCCGATACGCCTGTCTTGCCAAAAACGACCTTTTCGGGATGAAGATCGAATTGCTGATACAGGCAATAGATTTCGGGTAAAGTGAAAACAACAGCCAGTACAACAGCCAGATACCAGCGCCCGTGGAGCAGTTCACGCCAGTGACCCGTCAGGAGCCAATGCAGAATCAGTCCTGCTCCAATTGGAATCAAAACAAAAACGCCTTTGGTCATCAGGGCACAACCCGTAAGCAGTGAACCCAGTAGGAGATGATAAAACCGACCACCCAGAAATACCCGGTAAAAGTGGTAGACAGGGCCAATAATCAGCGGCATTAGATAAGGCTCGGCCCGTACGTCGCTATTGGACAGCACACCATGGAAAGCCGTTAGCAGCACTAAGGTAGCCACCTGAGCCACTGCTTTTGAGTAGGTGAGTCGGGCAAAATGATAGGTATAGACAACGCTACTCAGGAAGGCAAGCAGGGCCGGGAACTTATAGCCAAAGGTATTTACGCCAAAGATCCGGTAACTTAAAGCCGCAATCCAGAACGGGAAATGGGGCTTGTCGAGCCAGTCCGTACCTACCGCATACAGGTTCACAAAATCGCCGGTTTGCGCCATCTGTTTGGCAATGCAGGCATACAGCGCCCCGTCGAGTTCCATAATGGGTGGGAAGAGGCCGGTAGCATTCAGGAAAGTGCCGACAGCCACCAGGGCATAAAAAAGTCGGTCATTTATTGGCATTGGCTGGTCACTTTGGGTCATTGATGAATATAAAATGAGAGTTCATGAATGCAATCGGCCATCACAGTGGTAATTTTGACCGTTCAGCGAGCCTGTGACCGCCTATTGACAATGAATGACCATTTAATGACCACAAACAACCATTCATGCAATTTGCTGGTCAAAGTACGGAAGAAATGCGAAATTCGCCCCTGAATCTGAACCGGTGTGCAACAAATCGGCTAATTCATTATCTTTAGTATATGCAAGATGCCAAACTCCTACTGGTCGACGATGACCCTGATGTGCTGCTGGCGGCCCGATTGCTGCTCAAACGCCATGTCGCATCGGTAGACATCGAGAAAAACCCCGAAAAATTACCTTTTCTGCTCAATAATAACCGCTACGACGCGATTGTGCTTGATATGAATTTCCAGCGCGATGTCAGTAGTGGTCGGGAAGGATTTGCCTGGCTTGAGCGTATTCTGGACATCAATCCTAAAGCAAGGGTCGTGTTGTTTACGGCCTATGGGGATGTCGAAATGGCCGTTCGGGCCATCAAGGCCGGGGCTGTTGATTTTGTACTCAAACCCTGGCAAAACGACAAATTCCTGGATACGATCCGAAATGCGGTTGAAGGAGGGCGGGAGTCTGGCGATGAGTTGGCAACGTTGAATGGCAAAAAAGAGAAAAATGGGAAGGAGGTAGCCGATAAGAAGTCGCCTAAGCACACGAATATTATCGGTGCGGCCATGCGCCCCGTGCTTGAGACCGTCGAACAGGTGGCCCCTACCGATGCCAACGTATTGATTCTGGGGGAGAATGGCACGGGTAAAGATTTGGTAGCTCGGGCTATTCATGAACATTCGGATCGGAGCGACAAACCCTTTGTCAGCGTCGACGTGGGAGCATTGACCGAAAGCCTGTTCGAGAGTGAACTGTTTGGCCATGTGAAAGGCGCGTTTACCGACGCCCGCGATGACCGTGCCGGACGGTTTGAAGAAGCCAATGGCGGCACCATTTTCCTGGACGAGATTGGTAACTTAAGTCCTTCTCAGCAAGCCCGTTTACTTACCGTATTGCAGCAACGGCAGGTGACTCGCGTTGGCTCCAATAAAGCTCGCTCGATCGACGTACGGCTGATTTGCGCAACCAACGCCGACCTGAATGAGCGTGTGGCCGAGCGGCAGTTTCGGCAGGACTTACTGTACCGGATCAATACGATTGAACTGCATTTGCCTCCTCTCCGCGAGCGCCCGACCGATATAGGTCCACTGGCCGAATTCTTCCTGAAAAAGTACGCCAAACAATACAATCGTTCTGTTTCGGGTTTAAGCCCAGCGTTACTGGCGGAGATGAAGCAGTACCGCTGGCCGGGTAATGTTCGGGAGTTGCAACATGCCGTGGAGCGGGCGGTCATTCTGGCTCGTCCTGAATTGGCGCAGGGAACGTTATTAGAGCCTACGAATTTTGTGTTTAAAAATGGATCGGCAGCCGCATCGCCTGTGAACGAAACCCTCCAGTTAGAGGATATGGAGCGGCAACTGATTCAGCAGGCTATGCAAAAGCATCGGGGCAGCATTACCGACGTAGCGAGGGAGTTAGGCCTATCCCGGCAGGCATTATATCGACGACTGGAGAAGTTTGGACTTTAGATATCATTCTAAATTACCTTTGTTTCGACTAGTATGGTATACGTCCAGGAAAATAAGCCGTGCTGAATCAATCTGATAAATAATTGCATAGTTGCTTTTGAAAACGGCTCTTCTATAAGAAGCGTCTGGCGTTTTCATTACGTCATACTCAATAAAGGCGTATGGATTAAGCGGTATCCGCTCGACAATAAAATTCATGAGATCGGACGTCAACTGTCGCCCTCGCTTCTCAGAAAACTGAGCTATGTATTGCTGAATAAGGGCAACCTGTTCCAAAAAGAACTCAGTAAAGACTAATTCCCAGCGTTTGTATTCATAAGCCAAGTTTTGCTTTGGCTTCCTCAAAAGAATAGTGCTTACTCTGTTCCGACTTAAGAATTCGTTCGTTTAATTCATCATGAGTCAAGATTGGTCCTTCGGCAGGGAATGAGTTTGTGCGATCAAACTCAATGATATGTTTCTGGGCTAAGGCATTAAGAATGTTTATGACAAAGTCCTGATCCTCGTCGGCTAAAACAGTTACTTCAATCGTTGTCATACCGCTGTTTTTTATGAAATATACCAGTTAGTTAGAAAGAATTCAAGTGAAATGGAATAAGTCTAACTCGCAACGGCTAACCCCAATTCCTTCCCAATCGCTTCCTGTGAAAGCCGCACGACTTCGTCCGGGGCTTTTCCGGCTGGTTCGATACCGGGCAATACTGTCCACGACATCTGGGTGAAAGATGTGAGTGGAAATAAACCTTTAGGATTGAATCGGCCCGTTCCCCGAATCGCAATCGGAACTACGAGGGCATTGGGGGCCCGTTTGAGCAACGTAATAACTCCTCCTGGCATGAATGGTTTCATCTCGCCAATGGCCGATCTGGAGCGAGTGCCTTCGGGAAAAATAACCGCCGAACGATTGGTTTGCTGAATCAGCTTACCCAGTCGTGCAATTTCGGAAAGGGCCTGTTTGGCATCTTTGCGGTCGATAAGGGCGGCTCCGCTTTTGCGAAGGTTGTACGAAACACCGGGCGTACCTTTGGCCAGTTCGATTTTTGATACGAAAATGGGCGTATGTCGACGCAGAAACCAGATGATCGGTGATATATCGAACATGCTCTGGTGATTGGCCACAAAAATAATCGGGCGGTCGGTGGGAAGATTAGGCTGGCCCTGGTAGTGAATACGACTGCCGGTCAGATACCAGCCATAGGCGATGGCGGCATTCATCCAGTCAACTACTTTTTTGTGGGCCTCTTTGCCAAATACATTGAAGGCTATAACCTGTAAAACGTGGAAAATACACAGTACTAACCCAAAGTACAGTAGGTACAGACAACTCAGCAGATAATCCAGGACTTTTTTCATAGAGATCAGGGCGAAACCGTTCGCGCCCTAAAATTAACGATGAACTGATTTTTGTCAGGTAAAAAAACATCTACCAAGCGGATTCAATCGGTTATATTGCCGAACTTTACCCAGTCGTTAGGACAAATCATTCATTTTTTTGTTTATAGTTCATGAGCTTATCAGGCACACGCATAGAGGTGATGCGTTACGTAGGAGAAACCATCGATGCTTCCATCGACCAGTTTTTGAAACCAATAGAAAACTATTGGCAACCGGCTGATCTGCTGCCTGATACCACCAAAGAGTCGTTTCTGGACGAAGTGAAGCTCCTGCGCGAAAGCTGCCGGGAACTGTCGTACGACTATATTGCCGTTCTGGTAGGGGATACCATCACCGAAGAAGCGCTGCCTACCTACGAGTCGTGGCTGATGGATATGGAAGGGATCGATCAGGGTAATCCGAACAGTAGCTGGACCCGCTGGATTCGTAGCTGGACAGCCGAAGAAAACCGACATGGCGATTTGCTTAACAAATTCCTCTACCTGTCGGGGCGGGTAAATATGCACGCGATGGAAGTATCGACGCAATACCTGATTTCGGATGGCTTCGATATTGGTACCAGCCGTGACCCATACCGGAATTTTGTGTATACATCCTTTCAGGAACTAGCCACCAACATATCGCACCGCCGAACGGCAACGCTGGCCAAGCAGGCAGGTTGTAATCAGTTGTCGAAGATCTGTGGGGTCATTGCATCCGACGAAATGCGCCATCATAAAGCCTACAAAGAATTCGTCAATAAAATTTTTGAGGTCGATCCTTCCGAAATGATGCTGGCCCTGGAGGATATGATGCGCAAAAAGATTGTGATGCCTGCGCACTTCCTGCGGGAAACGGGTGTGAAACTAGGCGAAACGTTTGCCCATTTTTCCGATGCTGCCCAACGTCTGGGTGTCTATACCACCATGGATTATATCGAGATTGCCGAGTCGTTATTACTGGATTGGAAAATTGAATCCATTGGCGACCTGAACGACAAAGCCCAGCGTGCCCGCGATTATCTGATGGCTCTTCCCGCACGATTGCGCCGGGTGGCCGACCGGACGAAAATTCCAGCCCTGGAATATCCCTTTAGCTGGATTGCCGCTTAGCTTATGAATCGGTTCGCGATAGGTATAGCCTGGCGTATTCTGGGCGTTGTGGTACTGACCAGTGCGATTACCTACTTCTGGATTCAGGAAGCTAATGGAATGGTTATCTTTTCGTTAACCATTCTGGGGATCATTCTGACGGTCAATCTATACCGTTTCGTAACCAGTCTGAACCGAAAACTGACCCGCTTTCTGGAGTCGGTTCGTTATTCCGATTTTGCCGTTGCTTTCCGGGCCGATAGCAACCTGGGGCCTTCCTTTTATGAACTGAACGACCAGTTCAACGAAGTACTGGATGCATTCCGACAGGCACGGGCCGAAAAAGAAGCCAACCTGCATTACGTCAATACCATTGTGCAGCACGTTAGCGTGGGTTTGCTAACTTTCGATGCCGCCGGGCAGGTAGAGCTGGTCAATCAGACGGCTTTACGTTTGCTGGGTATTTACCGGCTTCGTACCCTGAATGATCTCATTCCGACGCATCCCGAACTCGCTCAATTACTGAAAACTACCACGGCCTCGCCCGTGCCGACATCCCACCAGCTAGGCGCCGATGGCGAACTGTCGGTGCGCTGTACCGCCGTTCGGCTGCGCGGACGTCTGGTAACCGTGGTATCGATGCAGAACATCCGTACCGAGTTGCAGCAGCGCGAACTCGATGCCTGGCAAAACCTGACAAAGGTGCTCCGCCATGAGATTATGAACTCCATTACGCCGATTGTGTCGCTGGCGGGCACCATGCGCGACATTGTCGAAGCCGATCTAATTCCCCTGGCCTCTGAGCAGCCGGGTGTTATTCCGAATTACGTAAACGAGTCGGTAACGGATCTGCACGATGCGTTGATGACGATTCAGCAACGGGGGGCGGGAATTATGCAGTTTGTGGATGCCTACCGGAACTTTACGACCATTCCCCAGCCGATTTTTGCGGACGTGCTTGTCGAGCCACTACTCCGTAATGTGGTGCAGCTCGTGCAGCCTTATGCCCCCAAATGCCTGATTACGACAAATGTAGGCTCCGCAAACCTGGCCATTCGGGCCGATGTATCGCAGATTGAACAGGTATTGCTCAACCTGATCAAAAATGCTATAGAAAGCATGGATGGAATGGACAATCCGCACGTTCAACTGGAAGCTATCTCGGAAGGGCCACAAGTTGTGATTCACGTGACCGACAACGGACCGGGCATTGAACCCGAAGCGTTGGAGCAGATTTTTATTCCGTTCTACACCACCAAGAAAACGGGTTCGGGCATTGGTTTGAGCTTATCCCGCCAGATCATGCAGCTCCACGGTGGAAAACTCACCGCCGAATCTACCCCCGGTCAGGGCAGTACTTTCAGCCTGACGTTCTGATATTTTCGTTATACTTACGATAAAATCAGATCATACTATCCATGTGAAATGTCCTTGTTATCAAGGTGTTGCGGAGTCGAAATCCTACGCTGATCCTGTGTTTTCTGCAGGAAGCCTTTAAAGCTGAGCAGTATTCACCTACACTAAGCCATGAGCGACTGGCAGGCCATCTGGCTGATTTTCTGGAAACCTGGATTACAACCGAAAAATCAAATTTTATCTGCATTCCGAAGGCCAGAAAGTAAATGACTCGTTCTACTTGCTGGCCCAGAAACTGGAAAAGATCATTGCCGAAAAGCACCTCCGCGACCGACGCAAATCGCTGACCCTCATCAACGAAATTCGAACGCTGGCCTTTACGGCTATGGACAATCCTCCCCGCGACGACGCATTTCTGGAAATCGACGGAAAGGCGGACTATGTGTCGTCCGACCCATTTGTATCCTTACAGGAGCGGGAGAGTCGGATTGAGCCGCGTGTGTTGGCAATTGCCGAAACGGAAGAAACGAACTATGAGTCCCTTGTGAACCAGTACGTTATCGATAAATCGGTGTTGCTGGCCAATGTGAAATACAGGCTCCGCTCGCAGACGCAGGTGACGCTTCGGGAAGTGATTGATGAGTTTGGTCTGAAGTACGGTCTGGCCGAGTTGATGGCTTATGGTAGTCTGGCGGCCGCTTCTACCAAACACCTCATCAACGATAATCAACAAGATAGCTATATGATCGGAGAAAACCGGAGGGCAGAGTTTCCGGAGATTATATTTTGCCGGTAGTTTTTTTGACAGCCGGGCCGCCGGGCTATCAAAAAAGCAATATATATCTTATGTTTTCGTTTTAGGTTACTTATGCGCGTTTTCTCTACTTTTGTTGCATGGGAAAACAAGCTAGCCAGTACGATAAGATTTTCCGGGAAAATATTGAGGCCGTTATTCCAGGCTTGATGCAACACATTCTTGGAATAAATGCTGTTTCATCGGAAGAATTGCCTGATGACGTACAGCATACCAAAGAGCGTAAGCCGGATGTGTTAAAGAAAATCACAGATAACCAGGGAAATACATTTGTTCTTCATCTGGAATTTCAACTGGTCGATGAGTCGAAGATGGTCTACCGAATGGCTGAGTACTACGTTATGCTGGCCCGTAAATATGAATTGCCTGTTCGCCAGTTTGTAATTTTTCTGGGAGCGCGTAAGCCATCAATGCCTATCCGGATCACGAGCGAATACTTGACATTTCATTTCCCGATCATCGTTTTTGCTGACCTCGACTATCATATCTTTCTCCGGTCGGCACAACCTGAGGAGGTAATTTTAGGAATTCTAGGTAATTTCAAAGAGGAAAACCCTGAAGAAGCGGCTAGACACATCATCCATCGGCTTGCTGAAACGGCAAATGGCGATTTTGCGTTCAATCGGTATTTCAATCAATTGCGTGTGTTGGCGCAATTGCGTAATTTGAGTGATAATCTAAAAGATATAGCTATGGATAGCCTCGACAATGTTTTTAGCATCGAGAAAGACTTCATTTACATGATTGGTTTGGATAAAGGCGAAGAAAAAGCTAAGGAGGAAGTTGTCAGAAATTTGCTTACGAAAACGTCTCTTTCAGTAGAGCAAGTTGCTGATGTAGCAGGTGTTTCTGTTGAATTTGTCGATAAAATCCGGCAAAAAATGGCCGATAGGGAGTAACCCGGCTTTCTCTCAAGCTATTTCACGTTTCTGGCGGCAGGCTGGCCACTGGTGCCTACGGTTTACAGCCCTTTCCCTGCAACCACGTATGTCCAAACCCTACGCATCAGCCATTGTTAAACTCCTGCAGTCGCACGCTATTTACGACGACGACCGCACCTATTGGCAACTCCTCGACCAGTACGAAACGCCCATCCGCATACCAGGTGAATCATGAAAGCGACAAAGCCAGTTGCTGCACGCGAGCCAGATAAAACAACCAGACCAAAGAAAAAGCGAAGTTTAGACAACTCTACACTGAAGCCATTTTTTGGTAAAAGCCCTGAAAACATCTGGGACAAAGACATTTACACGGGCGAAGGAAATTTTAATTTTTGATGGACGAGATTATTCAATTGTCCTGAACTATCTGACCCGCAATCAAAAAGCTTTATCACCGACTGCCGGAAACGAATTGAACAGGCAGATATGGTTTATGTTTGTGTAGCGACTCTCTGGGAATTGGCTAATTACATTCGGGAAGGGTTGATTGTGTTAGATAAAGAATTAGCTCAACGCTTCAGCCGTTTTTTCGGCGTAGGTGTCTAGCTGTTCTTCCTCAACAATTTTTACAAATGGCTGGTCGCCTAAAAGCTGAATAGCCTGATCGTATGGCTTGAACAATTGGCGATCTTTAGGACGGGCTACCAACACATCGAAGCGGGCGTTACGTTGCTCAGCATAAGGGCGCAAAAGCGTAAACTGCCCTACATTAAGGGTCGCTTTGTCCGTAATTGACTGCTCCAGCTTCAAATCGAAGCTCACGGGTTTTACCAAATTAAAACTCCCGTTTTGCCAGGCAAATGCGAATTGATACGTAAAGTTTGTCCCCTCTGGCTTTACAGTGACAGGTCGGTCAAACGCTTCACCTGACAATAGCCCCTTGAGCTGACGCTGAAGACGTTTCTGGTATTCTTTCAGTAAATAGCCTTCATCATGCCGAACCTGGTGTTCGCTTTCCTCGTAAAATGAGAGATAGAGTTTATAAAACTGCTCGCTGATGGCCGACAAGTCTTCTGTATACAGCACAGCCGTTTTTAGCTCGCCAAACTGCAACGCACTACTATCCCGAATCAGAATTTCGTTATCAATGAGCTGCCTTGGATAGGCCTCGTAATCCGCGAAGACCTCCGGCTGCTTAGTTAATTGATTAGTACGGGCAACGATTCCCTTGAAAGAAGAGCGGATGACTTTCTCGGAAAATTTAGGGTAAAGCTTCCGAATACGACCTAATCGTTCGGGGTAAAGAAACGTAGCGGTGCGTTGCTCAGGAAACAGTAGCAACACCCCAACGTTCAGCACTTCACCCAGCGACTGGGCGTACCGATATTGTAGGAGGCTATAGTAAAAGACTGAGTTCACACGATTAGACCTGCTGTTGAATTTGTACTTCTACCTCGTTAGCAATCCGAATTCTCTCATATACACTTACTCCTGCTTCTAACGATTCGAAACTTGCAGTGATAGCGTATGGAGCTTTTGCTTCTGGATCTTTATCCCATCCTTTATGACCACGAATAGCTATCATAAATTCGCTAGGAAGTTGGTAAGATTTAACGATGAACCAATCCTTTTGAAGTGTGCTATCTTGCCGTTTCACCTGTTTTATTCTACCCCAGTTCGTCCGTGCATGAATCATCCAAGGAATAGTTGAGTTTGGAATAATTAATTCCTCAGTCAAATCATCATCATTATCGTCAAACTTTTCTCTAGTTACTCGCCTTAAGAACTGCTCATAAGATTCATCTAACTTAGCTGTTTCAAAATCTAACCAAGTCGACAAGTAAGATTTAGTTAGTCGGCGAGTGCGACGGGGTTGGGCTTTATAAGCCAATGTTACCTCAACTAATACATCAAAATCAGTACCAGGGCTACGTAACTCATTAGGAATAGTAACGCTGTATAAATGCAGTTCCGCTGCTTGAATTATGTCTGAAGCAATAAGTGTAACACGGTTTTCAGTATTACCTGTTGCTCGTTGAATATCGGGTAGTCCATAACCGCATGTGCGGAGGTGAGTTAAGTTAGGCGTTCTGAAATTGTTATTGGTTAACCGCGCTGATTGAGCAATTAATGCACGATACATTAATGTTGTCTCATTTGGTAATGAGCTCTGTAATTGTGCAGCAAGGTGGGCAATTTTAGGAGCTGCAAAGGAAGTACCAACTCTGTCACGGCCAATGGCACCATTTCCATCACTAGGTACTCGAACTAATAAAGGAGAAGTGTTAGCTAATTCAAAAACCTGCAGTGGACCTGTTTTCGGTCTGACAAGGTCACCACCATATTCAACAACATCTGGCTTGATCGTACCCCACATACCAAGTCCCACTTTGGTAAAACTTGAAGGTTGACCTTCTTGACTGATAGACTGGCGTCCTGCGTCATCATAAGTGAGAGCACTAATTGACCCTACAGTGATAGCAAAGCTACTTTGCGCTGGGTTTGATATCCGACCTCCATTTTCTAACAAGTAATCTGGATAATTGCGGCCAGCTACCAGATGATCCTTTACACCTATACAGCTTGCGTGAGGGATTGAACTTTTGGGTAAATTTCCCGTAGAAACAACAAATAAAATATCTTTTTCCCACATCAACTGATCAAGTGCAGCGCCCCAAGCAGACATGTGAGTTGTCCGACAAGGCACTTTATAATTGATGGAAAGATTAAAAATTTTAGTTTCTGGAAACTGATCAACAATATCGCGCATCAGTTTGGGCGGATACAACTGCTTAGGAAGATAACAATCATCGTCCAAAACGCGTGCATTCTGAAGCCAGGCTATAGGCTGAATGTTTCCGCTAATAGGAATATTATTGGCATATAAGATAGCGCCCGCCACACGAGTACCATGACCACCGCCGGTGACATAATCATTGACATCACTTATACCGGGCAGAAAGCTTTTTGAGGCAGTAGCATCAATAGCAATGGATAAGTATCGGTGGCCTTCCATTATGCCGCTATCGATTACGCATACTTTTGGTGCGTTTGCCGATGGAGCAACAAAATCTAGAGTTTCTTCAGTGTCATAACCGGAGGCCTCTGTAGCAGGTATATCATTTTCCTCTACTTCAACAACATCAAAAACGTACTGGTAATTCAGCGCAAAATCTTTCAAGCATTTGCCCGACACACGTATCCGATATCCGAAACTATCTTGAGAATCAACTGGCCCAGCTATTAGTTCTGAGCCTTCATAACTGAATAATAAGTTCTCAAAAGCTATTTGGCGGTTATCCGCAATATTGATTCGATCTTCTTCCGCGAGCAACTTATCTTCATGCCATCTATCAATTGCCCGCTGGTAGGCTTCTTCGCTTTGGTCACGACCCTTTGTCGGATAATTTCGAACTTTAACGTAACAAGCGATACCAATGTCCAAGATGAATTCATCAGTATCTTGTATTGCTTCCCATTTTTCGAGTAAACCTTCCGATAAAATTCGACTTAACTTCCATTGCTGACCGTCGTTGATATCCCAGAGTCGAGCCTGAGCTTTTAGATTCTCTTTGGTTGCGAATTCGTCTATCTTTCTACGAAGGCCCTGAAAATCGTCAATACTTGCGCCTAAAATGAAACCATCCTCTTCTTCAGCAATTATTTCAATATTGTAAGCAGATGGAAATGTCTCTATATCAAATTTTCGTGGATCGACTTCTAACAGGACAGGTATAATTTGGGTATCCGGTAAATCCGGTAACCCTTTCTCCAAACGTTCTTGTAGATTTTCATACCAGCTTGAACGTATATTTTCAGTTGCGTCACGAAGACGACTTGCATGGCGCTGCCGATTTGCTATGTTCTGTAGAGTACGCTCATCTTCGTTAGGACCTGAACCAGTTGTACCGGGGTTTGCCTTGATATTTTTTCTTAAGACTGAGGTGTGGAAACGCCATCTGAAAGATTACCTGTACTGTTTATTTTCTTCGTAAGCTTTATTTAAATATGCTTGTGTAACAATTTGCTCTCCATCAATCACTGTCATCTTAGCGGCATCCGTTGCAATCTTTACTATAAGTGCCGCCGAGAAACCAAGCATATCTTTAGCCAGTTCATTCCAATCAACACCTTTATTCACGTTAATTGCAGCTAAAGTGTGTTTTAGTAATTGGCAAATCTCTGTTTGACCAGGCATTGGGATTTCAATAATATCATCGAATCGGCGAAACAGTGCCTTATCTAAGGCATTCTCCAGATTTGTTGTAGCGATCAATAAGCCTGGAGAGTTGTACTCTTCCAGTAAATTTAATAAAATATTTACTATACGATGCATTTCACCTACATCCTGTGCTGTTGTTCGTGACTGAGCGATAAAATCGAATTCGTCCAGTAATAATACGCAAGGGTAGGTTTTCAGCGATTCAAATAACTTGGTCAAATTAGTCGCCGATTCGCCTAAATAAGAAGAAATTATCGCTTCAAATCGGACTTTGAGAAATGGTAACCCAATGTTCCACGCAATTCGCTCAGCACTCATGCTTTTACCACAGCCAGGATGTCCGTAAAGAAGAATTTTTTTCTTAGGTTTTAATCCATAGCGTGCAAGCCGTTCTCGCGCTACATACTCTTTTTCTATTCGCTGAATTTTTGTTTCTACTTCATTAGGCAATATCATCTCATGCCTTAGCAACTCTCGTTCAACCGGTGTTGCTAGAGGTAGCTTGTTACGTGTGTCTGTTGGGATCGATACCCCTTGTGGTATTAACCGTTTTAACTCACCTTGGAAGCCCTGCCGCTTAATATTTTTCTCTAAAATATCGGTTAGTCGGTCAGCTAGTCGGTCATGCCCTTTATTACGCTCGTCCTCCACGATCCGATATGCCACCTTCACGATGTCATCGTCTCGGTTGCCCTCAATAGAGCGAAATAAACGAGTCATTAGGTCTTGATTCATTATCGTTTGTAACGAAAATCTCCGTTATATGATGGTTCTGAAGGTAAATTTTTAACAGTTCAATCTACCCCAATTTAAGGTAAATTAACGTAATAATCTACGATTTGCAGCTATAAATAGGGCTTTCGGAAGAAAAAAATATGATTCTGTCATCCGAGGTAATTTTCTAATATGCGATATAGTTACAGGTCTGCTGGGTGCAAGATGTATAACCAGCAGACCTCGGAAAATGTACATTTTAAGGCTTAATGCTGATGATAACATCAAACTTAAGATATACTTATAGCTAACCTCAAAAAACGCACTTTTTAAGGTTAACTGCCATCAACGACCTCATTTTTGAGGTACATTTGCCTAGCTAACCTTAAAAAAGGCGGATTTTAATGGCTGATGAACCACTTTATCGGATCAATTCAGTTAGAAACGTACCCTGGAATGGGTTGCCAGACCTGCCAATCCACCCCGATTTGTATCGCACAGTTGCTGTTTTTGAACAGTTAGGCTATGCGAAAGAGGCCTTAGGATGCTTACAGGGACGGAGTATGGCTATTCCTAATCAGGGTCCTAGCCTATGCATCGTAATCAATAATAAACCACTCATGGTATAGCGTGGTCAGGTAAAAGCCTTCGGGTTGGAGGTCACCTATGGCGATAAATCCGGCTCCGAACAGACTATCGTCGTAGGTAGTGTCTTTGAGGTAGACAACCAACTTGGCGTGGTCTTCGCTCCGAAAGTGATGCAGAAAGGTGATATTCGGATGGTGGCTTCGGCTGATGGGTAAAAGTATCCAATAATCGCCTATCGACAGGAACTGTGGGCGAGCGGCAACCGGGTCGAAGTTGGGTTCCCAGCGGAAAATCATATCGTCCGGCGAGTACGTTTTAAACTTCCACGCCCACGTTTCAGGGCCTTTGTGTTTCTCAATAATCCGATCCCAACGGCTGCCCTTTATTCGGTCGAGTGTCTCGGGCGATAAGTCTTCTACACGCATAATTTTTTTACTATTTCTTCATGTCTTATACCCGATGTTGGCGTAAACGCTTTAGGGCTAGATAATCGATCACACCAATACACATTTTCCTACCTGAATATCGGCTTCGACTTTCTTGTATTTCACGTCCTTCACCACTTTCCCATCCGTGTAGCGAACCGATACTTTATCGTTACGTCCGGCCGTGGGGGCCAGCAACTCGCGGGCGCGGCTTTTCTGCCCCGTCAGTTCATAAGCCAGCATCAGGTAGTTTTTCAATATAGGTATGTTGGGATACTGCTAAACCAGATTCTGCAACTACTCTACCTGCCGCCGGTTGGGTCGGTTTCGCACAGCCTCATACAAACCTGCCCGTTGCGACTTAAGCTCCGGCGGTGCTGTTCCATCGTCGAGCGGGTCCCAACTGATTTTGTAGCTAAGTTGTTGTAATCATTTGACGGTAGGAAGTTTAGATGAGTTGTTCTGGCCAAACAGGTCGGCGAGTTTACCGGGTAACGCCATGTGCAGAAAGCTTGTGTTGAGGGCGTAAAGATAGGGGAGATTGGGGTTGGGGAATGTGTAAATGGAATGCTCTTTCTCATGCACCGCGCTACGTTCGATGCACATCGACAGCTACTCAGCCAGGGCGAATCAACCCCCGTAACGGAATTACCGTATTTGACCGATGAGGAACGTAACCTGTTTCAGCAGTTCGATCAAAACGGGTGGCGCGTGGAGCAGGGGCGGTTAGGGGAGGAGTGGGTGAGGGAGCGATTGCCCAATGGAGACCATACGCGGGGCTGATTATTGGGTATCTTTATGGTTAATCTACCTTTGATGGCTAACCAGCCTAAACGACTAAACCTATGAAAAAGCTGCTAAACTGTACGATAAGCCTGTTGCTGATCGGGCTAATCAGCACCGTAAATCTAGTGATAGCCCAGTCTACCCCACCGACTTCGCTTTCCGTTGGTGCGGCCAAAGTAGACATAACACCCGCCCTGAGCGAGCTGAAAAAACCGTATTTCGGGATCAACGACAACATCTACTCACGCGCTGTTGTCATCAACAATGGCAGTAATACCGTAGCTCTCGTGTCGGTGGATATTGGGGGCATCAACGACGAAATGGCCGACCGGATTCTGGCGAAGATTAAGGCGCTTTCGGGCATTCCTGTTCAGAACATTCAGCTAACGGCCACCCATACGCACAGTGTGCCGTTTGGGATTAGTGGCGAGGCTTTTGAGACTAAGATTGCCAGTGCCGTTAAACTGGCGAAAGACAAGCTGCAACCCGCCCGCGTGGGCTACGGTGAAGGAGTATCGTACATCAACGTGAACCGCAATAGTATTGACCCCGAAACCCGGCGGTGGTGGGAAGGTCCCAACTACGATGGGCCATCCGACAAAACCGTGGCTGTGGTTACCTTCGAATCGCTGGCCGGTAAACCCATTGCCATCTACTACAACTACGCCATGCACGGGGTCATTTCCGGGATGTTCGATAAGGTCAGCGGAGATGTGCCGGGAGCCGCGTCGCGCTATCTGGAAAACAACTTCGACGATGAAACCGTAGCCCTCTGGTCGACGGGTGCCTGTGGCGATCAGAACCCGATCTACTACCAGCAGACCTACGACCTGCGCGAAATTCGCATTAAGGAGTACGCCAAACGGGGCATCGACATCAGCAACAAAATGCCTCCCGGTGGCGAAGGACTGGACCGGAACGACCCTAAAGTGATTAAACTGATGGAGCAACAAAAGCAGATGTTGCTGTCGATGGGTCAACTGCTGGGCGAGGAAGTGTTGCACACGATGCGGGGCATCAAACGAAAAATAAGCAACCCCATTGTGCAGACCGATCAGCGCACTATCCACTGCCCCGGACGCAAGCGGCTGGACGAAGGTCGGGCAGGCTACGCGGGTACGTATGCCGACGCCGACTCGATTCCGATCCGGCTCGGGCTGATTCGGGTGGGCGACATTGCCTTTACGGCCGTCAACGGCGAAGTATTCAGCCCCATCTGGACTCGACTAAAAAAAGAATCGCCTTTCGCTAACACGATGATGGTAACGCTGACCAACGGTTTTGCCCGCTCGGGTTATATTCCCAACGATGCCGCTTTCGGGACTTATACGTTTGAAGTGGTTTCGTCGCGGCTCAAGCCCGGCTTTGCCGAAACCGCCATTGTCAACGGCCTGCTCGATATGATGTACGCTAGCCTTCAACTGAAGCCGTAGGGAGTTGGAGGCTTTTGCCTAGTGTCCGTTGCCGTTGAATGCGTTCAAATCGTGTTTTTGTGAACATAATTGAAGTTAACATACTACTCATTTATCTCTCTAACCTGCCAAAGTACTAGATCTGATGAATCTACAGAGAGGCAATCAGTCAGTGTGGCGCACGCAATGCCAGGCGATTTCCTTCACAATCGTTTATAAGGGCCATGTAGCCTAGTTCGGTCGATATTTGTTTTTTCGGCTGTAAAACACGGCCGCCCATTTGCTCAACTTGTTGAAGTGCCTGGTCAATATCGGCAACGAGTACATGCAGGGTAACCCCATCTGAAGATGGACGGTACCATTCACCCTGACAGAGTGCTCCCGAGGCTATTTCTGGCGGAAACATGGCCATTGTCAGCGCCCCCAGATCAACAATCTGTAGTTTGACCTGAAAAACGGCCTCGTAAAAGGCTTTGGCCTTGTCGAACTGATAAACAGGTATTTCAAACCATTGTATCCAGTTTTTATCCATACTAGCTAGTTTTCGGATAAAGGTATAAAATAGTACTATGCAAAACCTATTAATGGCTCAATCATTTTTACTTGCATGAAAGAGGAGGATTATTGCGTATGAAGATGGCTAAGTACAGTCCAGAAATCGGGTAGCTAACTCATCCAAATTCCTTGGCTGTGACGTATAGGCTCTGCTTTTAGACAGCCATTAACGACTCCATAAACCCCGGTCGCTCCCGCTTTTTCGAAGCTTGTTCATACCCATGACCCATTGCTAATAAAGTTCCTTCCTGATAAGCTCCGGCGATGAACGAGAAGCCGACGGGAAGACCGTGAACGGAGCCCATCGGAACGGTCAGGTGGGGGTAACCAGCCATGGCGGCTGGTGGACAGAAATAGAAACCTGTGTCGTAGTCGCCGTTGATCAGGTCGATGCAACCGGCTGGGCCGATGCTCGTACCAGCGATGGCGTCCAACTTATTCGCTGTCATCAGTTGGTCGATTCGTTGTCGCCAGCTACGGGTTTTGGCTAACGCTTCGGTGTATTCGTTGCTGGTCAGATCGCCTTTAGCTTCGCTGCTTTCAAGGGTTTCCTGTTTGAAAAACGGCATGGCTTTTGCCTGATTCTGCTTGTTGAAAGCAATCACCTCGGCCAGCGATTTCACCCGCGCATTTGCTTTCGATAGGTAGCTATTCAGACCGTCCTTAAACTCGTATTGCAATACGGTAAATTCGGCTCCACCCATCTCCCGGAGTTCTTTCATTAGTTCAATTTCAACAACGGTAGCGCCCTGTTTTTTCAGGAGTTCAATGGCTTCTTTATACAGCGCTACAACACCTTCATGCCCGTTCAGAAACGATTTTTCGATGCCGATCCGTTTGCCTGCCAGGGCGTTGGCTTTTAGAAATTGGGTATAGTCGGTGACGCTTTTACCCCGGCTTTCGAGGGTTACGGTGTCGGCAGGATCGATACCAGCCAAGGCTCCCAGCAAAATAGCGGCATCGGTTACGGTGCGGGTCATAGGCCCGGCGGTGTCCTGTGTATGCGAAATGGGAATAATGCCGCTCCGACTAACCAGCCCCACCGTCGGCTTGAGTCCGACCAGGCCACAATGGGAGGAGGGGGCAATGATGGAGCCATCGGTTTCGGTTCCAACGGCCACCGCACATAGATTAGCCGATGCGGCTGAACCTGAGCCCGAACTGGAGCCACTTGGATTGCGATCCAGTACATACGGATTGCGCGTTTGACCTCCCCGGCTACTCCAGCCGCTGCTCGAACGAGTAGATCGAAAATTGGCCCATTCGCTCAGGTTGGTTTTACCCAGAATAACGGCTCCTGCTTTGCGCAGTTGAGCCACCACAAAAGCATCCTGAGTCGCTTTGTGTCCTTCCAGGGCTAACGATCCGGCCGTGGTCATCATCTGATCGCCGGTGTCGATGTTGTCTTTGACAAGTACGGGAATGCCATGCATCGGCCCTCGTACTTTCCCAGCTTTTCGCTCCTGATCGAGCTTTTTTGCCATCGCCAGGGCGTCGGGGTTAATTTCAATAACGGCATTCAGTCGAGGACCTTTTTTGTCGATGGCATCGATACGATCCAGATACAGTTGAGTAATGGCTTCGGCAGTGTATTCGCCCGACTGCATTTTCTGTTGCAGATCGTGAATCGTCAGTTCGTTGAGTACAAACTCGTCTTTGAACGGAGTCGACTTGTCTTCGGTATGGGCAGTTGTGGGGGAAACGCAGGCGGCAATAGTGGTGGAGACCGAAACAACAGAACTGGCTTTGATAAAACTCCGGCGATTCATACAATACGCGTAGAAGATGAAGGCTGACACAAGCCCACAAGTTAATGTATTTTATCAGCTATGATCACCTGATTCCTTAAAAACAAAGATCGAGTGGCATCATGGACACCACTCGATTCTGGTTGGGTAATCGATTCAACTTATTAAGCCAGCGCCTTCGAGAACAACCCTACGCGTTCGCGGAGAAGGTAGCCGCTGAGATCGGTGCGGAGATTGCCGTTCAGATTGAAAATCCGTAAGTCGGCAGGAAGATGTTCGTATTTGTCTAACGCTTTCAACCAGGCATTGCGGTCCAGATAGGGAGCCAGCAGGATACGAGCCTGATTCAAGGCGCGATGTTGGCGGGGCGACCAGATTGGCCGCTGCCGGTACACAAACCCCTGGCCATTGAGCAGGTCGGATAGCGACTGAGGAGGAGCCATCGGAACCAGTTCGGCCAGCAGGTATAAACCTAATTCAACGTTCAACAATCGGTTGGCCACCATCCCTGGCAGGGCATGCCGAAACCGAAGGCGAGTCGCCAGCGGCTCCTGCCAGCGTAGTAAGCTGGCAAGGGCCGGGCGGGTTGCGGGAGCGGTGGTGAGGAGCGTGTTCATTGGTCTGTTGTTGTTTACTGTTCTTGAATCAAATTTCACACACTCAGAACGTAATCTTTTTACGTTGTACTAAAAATTTTCACTTTTTTTTGCTCCTCCTGCTCCCTATCTATTGCAACGACGGTCTGAACGTCGGGAAATTGTAAATACGGTGCGTCCCGTTGCTTTGAATGGACCAGTTTTCCCATAAACCAATGACGAGCATCCACTGCGAAATGTCGGCCTGGCGAGCTTCGTATCCGCGCTGACGCAGGAAGTTTTTGACGTCGAGGGTGGTGGTGCTGCCTTCGGCCAGAATAAGCGCCGTAGCGGCAAATCGAATGGCCAGTGGTTCGAGCTTTTTGCGTTTGGTTTTCATCTTACGACTTGATTCTGACGAGGTACCGAACCGTACACTGCGCCTGGTTGTAAACAATGAATTCGTTCTTTTGCAGGCTGATTCCCTGTTTGGCAAATACCGAATCATAACTCGGATCGATGCGTTTCAGGGCATCGGCATCCAGCGACATATGGTGCGATTCGTGCGTTGAAATCTCCAGTTGATTGCCCACATGCACTTCATAGATAGCCAGATACGCTTCGCGCTGCCGCCCATTGGCCCATACCGATCCATGCAACGAGGTGTAGTTGAGCGATTTGCTGAACTGGTCGGCAAAGTAGATACCGTAGCCAAACATTTTGCCCGTAATGACCGCATTGGCCGGACGTAATACCAGTCCCGTTTTCAGGATCGACAGCCAGTTTTCGCTGCGGCTACCATGCCAGAGCGCAACGGTTTTTCGGTTGGGTTGCTGACGAACGTATGTCTCGAAAGCCTTATCAGTTACGGCATGGCGTACACTGAAGGCAGCATCGAACTTAGCGGCATCCGACCCCATCATGCGCTTGATCTGCTTCAGAACCGTATCGTCAATGACGGGTTCAATTGTCAGGTTCATCGACTCCAGCAGGTTGGGCTGCGTGGCTTCCGGGCTGGTTGGTTCCGGAGCCAGTTCGACCTGACCCCGCATCACATCCAGTGTCGATTGCTCCTCTGCAAGCTGGTCGTGCAGGGGCTGTAACTCGCTGGCCGACTGAGGGGCTTCATGAACCAGATGATGGCCTACGTGGGTCATCCGGCGCGGAATCACTTTGAACAGGTCGAGAAGTTTGGCGTTATAAGCTTCCGTATCCATGCCCAGCTTCAGGAGCCCGGCCAGTTCGTCGAGCAGTTGCTGGGCGGTCTCGACCTGCCTGCGTGTCACCTGCTGAGCCGTTACAACATAGTTCTGGTAAATCGACTGGTTGGCCAGGTCCAGCAGTCGAGCCATCAGCGTTCGAACGGCCAGGTTCGGAATCGTGCTGGCATCGGTAGCCAGGCTTTTCTGGGCGTAAAGATGGGTCTGGTCTACATACCCTTTCGCCACCTTCTCGCGGAATTTTTTGTCCCAATGTGCCATCGGGTAACTAACCGTAGTCCGTATGCCACCCACCCGACCATAATGCACAGTGAACGTACCATCTTCGTTCTCACACATTTCGTAGTATTTGTTATTATTTCCAGCCGTTACCATGATCAACTTCACGGTTCGGGTAACCGGAGTGGCTGCGTCGGTGGGTTCGGGCGTTGTTGTGTCGGCAGATGGCACTGGTGTGGTTGGGTGAAAAGGGATGGTCTTGCCGGATAGGCTCGAGGAAGAAGGGCCCCATACCCGTTGTAGCAACTGGTTCAGCATCATGGTCGTGTTAGATAGTGGTCAATAGGTTGTCGAGTGTGGTCAGACGTAGTCAGGAAGTTGTCAGGGATTGTCAGGCATAGCCTTGACAACGCTTTACCATGCCTGACGACTACTTGACTATACGTGACCTTTACGCCAGCATCTTGCGCAGTACGCCCAGGCGATTGCGGGAAAAGCCAACGGTTTTTTCGGAGAAATGGCTGCAATCGCGGCTTAGGTCGTAGGCTAACCGATGTCCTGGCGAGGCTGCATAGACCTGAAGCAGGGTTTGCCAGTGTCGATAATTGGTAAAATGCGAGAGGAGCAATCGGCCCCGGTTGAGGTATTTTTGCTGACGGGGCGTCAGGGTAGAGCGGAGTTCGTCGTCGGGTTGGAGCAGATCGGGCAGAGCCGTTGGGGGCGCTGTCGGATTCACCTGCTGCAATAAAAACAGGCCAAGTTCGAGATCAACCAATTGCCGGGTCGAGAGCGACGGGCGTGCTGTGTAAGCTGGAGTTTCTGTGCGCGGACGTGAGGTATGAGTCATGATTGTCTAAGTAAATGTCCGATTCAAAAATATACCTCCAAAAACGTAATCTATTTACGGCCTTCTTTTTTGTTGGAAAATATTTTTGTTGCTTTGTGTGGGGTAAGGGCAGAGGGCTAAGGGCATGGGGTGTGGGGTAAAACTTGATTTTGCACCTACCCCTATGCCCTATGCCCTTACCCCCCTGCCCTTACCCCCAAACCCCAAGCTCTTATGCCCATCACCCGCTCGGCTTTCCAACGGTATCGACTCATTGACGAAATCATTAGCCGTTACCCACGGCGGTATTCCAAGCAGAAGCTCTTCGAGCTTTGTCAGGACAAATGTGGTATCCGGTCCATTTCATCGCTCGAAAAGGACATCCAGCGCATGCGTGAAGATCATGACGCGCCCATTGCCTACGACAAACGGTTGAATGGCTACTATTATACCGATCCGCAGTTTCGGTTATTAAGCCTGATGCTTACGCCCGATGATATGGATGCGCTCGAACAGGCCCGCGAAGTACTGGCCGCCACGCAGGGGGCCTCCGTAGCCGATGAACTCGACAATGCCCTGCAACGGGTTCGGCAAAGTCTGGACATCATTCGGGAGGTGAAAACGGATGCGCCTACGCGTCGGGTGGTGTATGTCGAAGAGAAAATTCTGGGCGGAAATCGGCAGTATGTGCCCGTATTGATTCGGGCCGTCAACCAGAATCGGCAGGTGGCATTTCGGTATCTCAAGCACGAAGAGGCCGTGTCGATGACCAGTCAGGCGCACCGTAAGGCGCGTGCGAACGCTCGTAAAGGAACTGTTCTGGTAGCGCCCGAACGCCCAAAACTTCGGATTCTGCACCCAATTCTGTTGCGCGAAGTGGCCGATATCTGGTATGTGATTGGCTACGATGCCGCCAGTGGCCGTGAAAAAACCTTTGCGCTCGACCGGATGAGCGAACTCGAATTGCTGGACGATCCCTGCGACGTTCCACCCGCCGTACTGGCTAGTGTGAGCGAACTGTTCGAGCATATCTATGGCATCACCGATAGCCACGGCCCGGTTGAAGAAATTGTTCTGTCGTTCAGTCCGTTGTTTGGTCGATACGTGAAGGCAAAACCCATTCACCAGACCCAGGAAGTGCTGAGCGATACCGAAACCGAGTGCGTGGTACGGCTTCGGCTGGCTCCCAATCGGGATCTGCTCATGCACCTGCGCAGCTATGGCGAACACCTGACGGTGCTACAGCCCGAAAGTCTCGTCAAGGAAATGAAAGCTTCGCTGGAGGCTACACTGGCGAAGTATAAAAAAATAGTACCCGGATTGGTAGGATGATAATGATTTACTCAGATCTTAATTAATCATAGTCATCCTACCAATCCGGGTTCTATTTAGCATCTGATTTATGCCCACATTTACCACTATCCTGCAAAAATTCGGTGAGAAAGGCGATAAGACCCGCTGGACGTATCTCGAAATTCCGATGGCTGTTTCGGATGAACTAAAACCCGGTCAGAAAACAAGCTTCCGGGTAAAAGGGACACTGGATCATTATCCGATCAAACAGATTGCGCTGTTGCCTTTGGGCAAAACGGTTGCGCGTATTACCGACGGGCTGGAAGGGGGCTTTATGATGCCTGTTAATGCCGCTATGCGTCGGGGAATGGGTAAAGAAGAGGAAGGTGCCTCTGTGCGGGTGACGCTCGAAGTGGATAACGACCCCATGCCGATCTCGGCCGATTTACTCGATTGTCTGGACGATGAACCAGTGGCAAAGGCGTATTTTCAAACCCTGAGTCGAGGTCATCAAAACTACTTCTCAAACTGGATCGAAGACGCCAAAACCATCGAGACCCGAACCAAACGACTCACGCAGGCCATCACCGGACTCGCCATGAAGATGAACTTCGGCGAAATGATCCGGTATTTTAAGAAGAATGTCTGAACCAGGATTTTTGTGATTGAACTGACTGACTTTGATTTTAAATTGATTCAGGCGCTTCAAAGAAGCGAAAAGTCAAATCAAAGTCAGTCAGTTCAATCACAAAAATCCCGGTTCAGACTAGTTAAACGGAATCGTCAGTTTAAGGCAGATGTTTCGGCCCATGCCGTACATGCCCAGACGCCCGTTGGGGGATTGGGAGAAATATTCAAAATACTTCAACCGACTCAAATTCGACTGGTAAGCCGTATCGAACAGGTTGTTGACCTGAAACAGGAACCGCAAAGCAGGTCGGTCGCGTCCGATGTGAATCTGACTGTCCAGACCAACGTTCACGAGCGTATAGCCATCCGTTGGGGTTTCGGTGTCGTTCAGCCCCAGATACCGATTCTGGCGGGCGTTGTAATCGACGTCGGCTTTGACCGTAACGTCTGACAGCCACTGGCGTTTGATGGGTAATTGCTGACTAACACCTGTCGAAATACGCAGGGGCGGAATAAACGGCAGGTATTCACCCTGAACACCCGTATCGGTATAGCGTGAGCCCCGGTTGTAGCCATAAACGACCGCTACCGTATTGTCGAAGGTAAAGCCCTTCCAGGTGGTTGGGTGAAGGCTAAACTGCGTTTCGAAGCCGAAAAGCTGCGCCGACGATTGCTGGTACTGAAACGTTTTGTTGCCCGGTACAATTACAACAGGCTCACCTTTATCGTCGACCAGTTGCGCCAGCGAGATGTAGTTCAGAATGAAATTGTTAAAGACACTGACGCCAAAGTTGACGTCGGGGTAGGTAGCTGTCAGGCCAATGTCTTCCTGAATACTGAACTCGGGCTGAAAATTCCGGTTGCCGATGTACACGATATGCGCACCAGGGTCCAGGCCGTTCGACGCAATTTCGGTGATGCTGGGAGCGCGGTACCCACGGGCAATATTGGCTTTCAGTGATAGGTTATCCGAAAACTCGTACGTCAGGCCCAGACTAGCCGAAATGCCTGTAAATGATTGCTTTAGTCGAGGATATTGCAACGTAGATCCTGCGGTATCGGGCAGGGAAACGTGTTCGTCGAAACCTGTCTTTGGATTGGTACGAACGTAGAAATCATCTCCATTCAGGCTACGGTTGTCATAGCGTAGTCCACCGCTCAGGGTTAATTTATCCGCCTGCCATTTCAGGAAAACAAACGTGCCCACATCAAATAGATGATAATCCGGTATAGGGAATGCCGTTCCGGTCTTGTTTTTGTTGGCCTGATACATGCCATTGACACCAACCGTAGTAGCCAGTTGCCCCAGGTTCGGCAGGTTATAACGCAGACCGTAGTTCAGGGTGTTCAACCGTACATACAAACTGGGCTGATTGACCTGGGTTGGATGGCTGTATTCCCGTCGAACGTTTTGCTGAAACGCCAGTAGAACGTCAATTTCGCCATTGCCGATCTGGTAGTGGTTGTTGGTATGCAGCCGATAATGCTGAATGTGCTGATGCAAAGGGCTGAGGTGGTAAGAGGATAGTTCGCTGGCCGGAACAATCGGGCGATTTTTAATATCGTCGTTATCTCCCTCTGCAATCTGTTTGGTAAACTGACGAGTCAGCGAATCGCGGCTGCCATCGGGAATGCCCTGTAGATTATCGTAAAGCGAGGCTCCAAAACGTGAATACCCCTGATGGCCGGAATAACCGACCATGGTAGTCAGGGTGCGTTCCGAAAAGCCCGTATTGTACACCCGTCCGTCAATTTTATTCTGGTAATTGGTAGCTGCCCGGATAGAGCCCCGGAAGTTCCAGGCCCAGCGCGAGCCGCCAGATGCCAGACTGATCGATTCGCCCAGGAGCCGGTTGTTGGATTGATATTCCGTAACAAAGCCCACTTTGAGTTTGCCTTCGGTGTCTTTGGGGTAGACCGGCATCATACTCACTACCCCGGCCAGTGCATCCGAACCGTACATAAGGCTGGCTGGCCCTTTGATGACTTCGGCCCGTTCGATGTTGTAATTGTCGACTTCAATACCGTGTTCGTCGCCCCACTGCTGCCCTTCCTGCCGAACGCCGTCATACAGTGTCAGTACCCGATTGTAGCCCAGCCCACGAATAAAGGGTTTGGAGATGTTGGGGCCTGTTTTGACCGCGTTCAGACCGGGGGCATTTTTGACGAGTACATCGATGATATTGCTACTGGCCGTTCCTTCGATGGCCCGGTGCGAAATCGCCAGAATGGCTACCGGGTTTTGGCGGAGCAGGGTTCCTCGGGTTACGCCCGTTACGACCACTTCGTTCAGTGAATTGACAACGGATAATAAAGTGGCCGTATACAGGTCGGTTCCGGGCGTTATCGTAAGAGTGTCCGACTTGAAGCCTACGCATGAAATAATAAGTTGGTGGACCAGTGTATCGGCCTTGATGGCGAGCGAAAACTGGCCACGCGCGTCTGTAATGGCCCCTTTGGTTTGCCCGACCAGGCTAATGTTGCCGAATGGAATCGGTTTGTGGCTATCGGCATCGGTGACGGAGCCGCGAATCAGTCGGGTGGGAGCAGGTTGCGCAAAAAGTAGCCCCTCGGTAAGGCCGAGCAGGAGCAATAGGAAAAATGCTTTCATTCAGGAGGAAATTGTTTGGTTGAGTAATCCAGCCTGGCTCCTGACCGCAGAACAAACAGGGAAGCAGACAGCGCGAATCGAAAGCGTCTGATAACGTCCGGATGTCCTCGTTAGGGCGGGGAGGGTATAGGCCAGTAAAATGCATAGCGACGTACTGATTCAGGAATCAATAGCCGCTACGAATCAGGAAATTACCGAACCTCGGGAGGGCCTCGATGTGAGAAGCAATAGAAAAGCGAATATGCCTGAAATGGTCGGCAGATAAACAGGAAAGCCGCGTGCAGACGTATTCTGAGGAGAAACAGGAAGGCAAAGAAACTGCTGATAACAATAGGCAGATTGGCCGCCAGATCGAGCAGTAAAATCTCCTGAGCCGTATGCGTATTGGGCAATACAGGCCCTTTGCCAAATGGCCAGTAGGGGTGCGCGTGAACAATCAGTCGTCCATCATTCAGTCGGTGCGCGTGGCGAAACACAACTCCGTTGAGCCACATAGCCAGAAACAGGCCAAGCAGTATCCGGGCGACGTGCAACCGATGCGTATGGAGCCGATTGAGCATTAACTACTGGTAATCAGAGTGTCCGTAACAAATATACAAGGGCTTTGCCAATAAGGTTTAGACTCGTCTAAAAAAACTGATTTATGTTGATTAAATGGACTTTGGCCTATGAAAATTACTACTTATCCATACCCTGACTCCCTGGTTTTTGTCTTCAAAGACCGAGCGGAGGGAAGGGCGACAGTGGAAACGTCAAACAGGTGGTTCTGCGGATCGGCCCCAATTTTGTAGTTCCTCTGCCGACCATAGCGAGGGGAAGAATACACGTTGCTGCTGAACAGGTGGCAAATACGTTTGCCAGTTCGTACCACCCGTTGCCTTGATGTCTTCTGGTTCTTTGTGCAGATACTGCACTGCCGACCGCAAATGAGCCAGCTTCCAGCGAACGTTTACCCGCCAGTCGTATTCCCGTAGGGTACTGGCCAATTCGTCGGAAGCCTGTCCTGCTGCTGCTACCTGCAGAAGTCGGTGGTTCAGGTTTTGGTTTTCATAGGCTTCGGCCAGACGGATCAGACTGGCTTTATAGTGCTGGTCAAACTGCCGGAGCGTGAGTGTTTTTTGCTGCGTAGCCAATTCGGTGGCGCCGAGCTTCCAGTACAGATACTCGTACAGGTCGCTCACGTAAGCGGGATCGTCGGGAGCCGATACCAATAAGTTTCGGAAGTCTGTCGAAACGATTTCGATTTCGCGAAACTGCACTGACTGGAATCCGCTGGAAGGGAGCAAGGCCATCCGAAATTTAAGAAACTGCTCGCGCTCCATGCCCATAATCATCACCTCAAATGAGGCTTCGAGCAGCTTGAAGTAGCGATTGATGCGTTGCATTCGGGCCGTAAAAAACTCAGCCGTCAGAGGGGCGGCCTGGGCGATCTGGGCAATTTCGTGCAGAACGAGCTTGAAGTATAATTCCGTGATCTGGTGGTAGGTCACGAAAATCAACTCGTCGGGATAGGCCGTTTTAGGATTCTGTAAGGAGAGCAGGGTTTCGAGGTGAATATAATCCCAATACGTCAGGTAGTCGGCTTGCAGTAGCCCTTCGAGGTAGGAGGTCATATCCTGTCCCATAGCCGCAAACTTCTGTTCGAGCTGGGCGAGTTTGTTAGTAAGTGCGTCGTGCATGGGTGTTGGTTGATGAATTTCCGGTAAAGTTCGCAGGCAATCACTTCTTTGCGAACTTTGTGTTATCCTTTACGCGCTTTGCGTTTAGCAAACCTATATGAACGTAGAAAACAAAACCATCATTATTTCTGGAGCGTCGCGGGGTATTGGCCGGGCCACGGCTCTATTACTCGCTCAACACGGTGCCAATGTGGTCGTAACTGCCCGAAATGCCGACGAGTTGGCCGAGCTTGAAAAACAGGCTACGGAAGGCCATGTCCGAGGCAAAATTGTGGCCGTTCCCGGCGACGTTACCAACGAAGACGATATGGAAGCTGTGGTGAAAACAGCGATCGACCAGTTTCAGCACATCGACGTGGTGATTAACAATGCAGGCTATGGCGTTTTTAAAAACGTAGATGAACTCACCGCTACCGAGTGGGATGATCTGATGGCTACCAATGTAAAAGGAACTTTCCTGCTTACCAAAGCCGCTTTGCCGCATCTAAAAGCACAAGCCTCTGGTCATATAGTGATCGTTGCTTCGGACGTAGCCAAGCGAACCTTTGCAGGAGGGGCGCTCTATACGGCCAGCAAGTACGCACAGGAAGCCTTTACGGGGGCTTTACGGAAGGAAGTTCGGTCGTTTGGTATCAAAGTAACGGGGGTCTATTCAGGCCTGGTCGATTCACATTTTCATGCCAAAGGTCACGGTCACGAAACGTCTCAGAACTGGCTCAAAAACGAAGATATGGCCGAGTCGATGCTCTTTATTGTCAGTCGTCCGGCCCATGTAGTTGTGGATGAATTTATGATTCACCCGTTGTCGCAGGAGTACTAAAAAAGGACGAGAGGGAGTAGGGGAAGAGAGGGTGAAAAAGGTGGACTGCCGATACAATCTGGAGGTAAGATAGTGGTGTTTTCAGCGCCTGATCAAACTATATCGTTAAACATGCGTTTGGGTAAGTAGCAGAAAATCCACTATCCTGACTATGCATTTCAGTCTGGTTTTGGTTGCCGAGCCCTGGCTTGTATGTGCTTAATCATTACCTTGAATGACTCCTGAACGTTGGTTAACCCGTATTTTTGAACAGGCACCCGTGGCAACCGCCTTGTTGGAAGGGCCAGACTACCGTATCAAGCTGGTCAATGCGGCCATGTACGAAATATGGCAGCTTCCTACGGATCATCCGTCCGTTATTGGTCAGCCTGTTTTTGAGGCCTTTCCCAATATTGCGGGCATAGGTCTGGAAGAATTGCTGGCGGAGGTACGCCGTACCAACCAGCCCATCAAAGGCGTCGAAGCGCCATATACGCGTGAAGGGCAACCCACTTCATACGTCAATTTTGTGTATGCGCCCATTCACGATGAAGCAGGAAATGTCGATGTGGTGGTGGTAGCCACGGATGTTACGCAGCAGGTGATTGCCCGGGAACAGCTCAAAGAGAACCAGGAGCAGTATCGACAGCTAGCCGACGAACTGACTACCGCCAACCAGAGGTTGATTGCCAGTAACGAGGAGTACGCAGCTATCAATGAAGAGCTGGAAGAAGCGAATGACTTATTGAGTCGCTCCAATGCAAATCTGCAAACGTTTGCCTATGTGGCCAGTCACGACTTGCAGGAACCCCTGCGCAAGATTCAGCAATTTGGGGATCTGTTGCAGACGCGGCTGGCGGGAGTAATTGGTAGCGAAGAATTGGGGTATCTGGAACGAATGCGAACTGGGGCCAGCCGTATGTCGACCCTGATTCGTGATCTCCTCACGTTTTCCCGCATTTCGACACAGCAGGACAAAGGGGGCGCGGTGTCGCTGAATGCGCTACTGGATAGAGTATTGGATGTATTGGAGCTAGTTGTTGCTGAGTTAGGGGCCCAGATACAGATTGATCCATTGCCAACCATACTGGGCGATGCGGTGCAACTGGAGCAGTTGTTTCAGAACCTGTTGAGCAATGCCCTGAAATTTCATCGTCCCGATGTTGCCCCCCAAATCCACATCCGTTGCCAGACGCTCACGGCTGGTCAACTACCGGCTGCAATCAAACCTGCCCGACGAACGGCGACCTACCACTGCATTGAGGTAACCGATAATGGGATTGGGTTTGAAGAAAAGTACCTCGATCGTATTTTCGAAGTCTTCCAGCGGCTACACGTCAGGAGTCAGTATGCGGGTACGGGTGTTGGCCTCGCTATCTGTAAGAAGGTCGTTATCAATCACGGTGGGGTGTTGACGGCCCGAAGCGAACCCGGTCAGGGAACTACCTTTCTCATTTATTTGCCCGTTCAGGATGCAGCTGTTACAATTGATGAACACGAGGTCTTTCTATCTCGTCCTTAGCCGCCTAACGTGGAATAAGATTCGATCAAATCAGTAGGGATAAAGATCTTTATTGGTACTCTTATAAACACTATGGATCGTATCGGCTTGTATTGAGTAGGGATTTAGTGGCTCACTTACAGTCATCGAAGAGACTGCTCCGTCAAGATTTATGTTGCTGTACTTGATAAATCCTGCTACCTTATACTTTATCGTAACGGTATTGCGAGTAATATCGATAAACGTATGAAGCGTGTCTTTAGAGGATTCTTCAAATCGATATTGTAACGTATCGTTTCTGTAATAGGCTATGTAAGTTCCTTTTAGATCTGAAGATAGTTGTAGTTGTTTCGTATAGCCAACAGATTGAGGTGTGTAGATGTGAGTAGGTGTAGTGGTACTCACCCATTCCCAACGCCCCTTTGTGCCTCCTGCTAAACGAAACTCTTTCATACGGGCCTCATTACAAGTCTGAAAAAGAAGCATCAACAGAGTAAAGTAGCTGACCTGGCAAATGAGTTTAGTGAATTGCTTCATTTTTTCATAATCGTTGGAAAGGGTTTAGCAGATGTCAAGTTAGTAAATCATATGTGTACTTGAATGCGAGTGGTTGTCGATAGGGCTCTTATTAACCAGAATAAATGCCCAGTACCATCTTGAGCGATACTGGGCATGTTACATATTCCCGGACCGATTTATTCGTCTTTGACGTCGTATCGATCAAGCATCATCACTTTATTCCAGGCCGCCACGAAATCATGGACAAAACGCTGTTGGGCATCATCAGCGGCATACACTTCGGCTATATTTCGTAACTGCGCATTCGCCCCAAAAATCAGATCGCAACGGGTGGCTGTGTATTTGATAGCGCCACTTGCTCGCTCCTTAATGTTGAACAACATCTCCCGTTGATTCTGAGGTGCCCACTCGTAATCCATACTGGTCAACACCTGGAAGAAGTCATTGGTTAACTGCCCCGGACGCTCTGTAAACACCCCATGTTTTGAATAATCATAATTCTGATCCAGAACACGCAATCCACCAACCAGAACGGTCCATTCCGGAGCCGTTAAGGTCAGGAGCTGGGCCCGGTCGAGAAAAATGCGCTCAGGAGCTACCCGGTAGCCTACGGTATCGTTGTGGTAATTTTTGAACCCATCCGATACGGGCTTGAGCCAGTTGAAGCTCTCCACGTCGGTCAGTTCCAGCGTTGTGTCCACGCGCCCAGCCGTAAAGGGAACCTCTATGG
Organism: Spirosoma panaciterrae DSM 21099; assembly: GCF_000374025.1. GTDB lineage: Bacteria > Bacteroidota > Bacteroidia > Cytophagales > Spirosomataceae > Spirosoma > Spirosoma panaciterrae. The sequence goes on from NZ_KB893172.1 coordinate 274,909, forward strand.
GAACACCAGCGTCATGAGCCGCCTTTTCTACGGCTACGCACCCTCCCAGTACGATCAGATCGGCCAGGGATACCCGCTTGTTGCCTAATTGCAGATCGGCAAACCCATCCTGAATATCCCGTAGTGTCTGGATAACCTTGTTCAATTCATCAGGCCGGTTGAGATCCCAGGTATTCTGGGGGGCCAGACTGATACGGGCACCGTTGGCCCCGCCCCGCTTATCGGAATGCCGATATACGGAAGCGGCTGACCAGGCAGCCGAAACCAGCGCCGATACGGTAAGGCCACTGTCCAGTATACGCTGTTTCAGCGCAGCAATGTCGTTATCATCGATCAGGTCGTAATTGACGCTTGGGCGGGGGTCCTGCCAGATCATGTCTTCGGCAGGCACTTCAGGGCCCAGATACCGTTCTTTGGGGCCCATATCCCGGTGGGTCAGCTTATACCAGGCTCTCGAAAATGCATCCGTGAAATAATCGAAGTCTGCCAGGAATTTCTCACACACCTTCCGGTATTCCGGGTCTACTTTGAGAGCAATGTCGGACGTCATCATCATCAGGTTGTTCATCTGACCAGCAATGTGCGCATCCGGAGTTTTAGGCGCGTTCGGATCAACAGGCGTCCATTGGGTTGCCCCCGCCGGACTTTGGATCTTTTTCCAGTCAAAGCTGAACAGGTTTTCCAGGTACGAATTGTCCCAGCGGGTGGGGTTCTGGGTCCAGGAACCCTCGATTCCGTTCGTCATGGTATTTGCCCCGTTGCCCGAACCGACCGGATTGTGCCAGCCAAACCCCTGGGCATGGATGGGGGCGGCTTCCGGGGCGGCACCAATTTTTGCCGCTGGTACCATACCATGACTTTTACCAAATGCGTGTCCACCAGCGATCAGCGCCACCGTTTCTTCGTCACCCATCGCCATTCGTGCGAACGATTCGCGGATTTCGCGGGCCGAATCCTGTGGATCGCCATTACCGCCCGGCCCTTCGGGGTTCACATAAATCAGGGCCTGATGCGTAGCCGCCAACGGATTCTCCAGGTCGAAATAGGCGTCTTTAGGGCCACCCACCCAGCGCAGGTTATTATTGACCATTTCGTCGGGATGGCCTTTGTGGTGTGTAGAGGCTGGAACCTGATCAACAGGTTTGCCACCCCAGAACTCAGGCCCCCAGTAGGTACTCCGGTCGGGTTCCCAGGCATCACGGCGTCCGCCACCGAAGCCAAAAGTGGGGAAATTCATGATTTCCAGAGCGCAGTTACCCGTCAGCACGATCAGATCGGCCCACGATAAAGACGCTCCATATTTTTTCTTGATGGGCCAGAGCAGCCGACGCGACTTGTCGGTGTTTCCATTGTCCCACCACGAATTGATCGGTGCAAACCGCTGCATGGCCTGTCCTGCGCCCCCTCGGCCATCCGCAATCCGGTACGTTCCTGCAGAGTGCCAGGCCATCCGGATCATCTGCGGGCCATAGTTGGCATAATCTGCCGGCCACCAGTCTTTCGAGTCGACCAGCAATGCTTTAATGTCTTGCTTAAGCTGCTGAAAATTGATTTTATTGAACAGTTCCTTATAATTCTCTGCCTGCAGGGGATTGGCTGCTGGCTGTTCCTGATGAAGCAACTCGACTGGTAACCGATTCGGCCACCAGTCATCAATTTGTGGCGCCGTTCCGAGGGCCCCTCCGATTCGTGTTCCTCTGAATGGGCATTGTGCAAGTCCCTCTGGGTTCTGCATGTCTTTCATGGTGAATCTGTCTATTAAATGAAACCTGTGAATTAGTCTGTAATGGATTGAGGAATAGAAGAGTCCGCAGGAGCTGGTGAGTTAGGCTCCTTGTGTACCGATCGAACGAAAACGGTTTGTTGATACGGCAGGCTCTTTATTGCATATGCACCCGGAACTGCCAAACCTGTTTATCCAATAGGTAGCTCAAGTCCTGAAACTTGTTCGATGTAACTTCGTCGCCGTTTTTACCTGTACTTTCGATTCGGGCCCGCACGCGTTTGGCGATGGTATAGATTCGTTCGGTCATGATCTCCAGCACCTGCCGATCAGATAAAGGACCTCCTGGGAATTTAGGCAGGTTGGCGGTCTGGGTAATTGTTTCGGTTCGCCCATCGGCTGGCATACCAATCTGGAGCTGTCGTTCGGCTAGTAAATCTGCCTGGTCGAGGTACAGATCCGCATATGCCTGCAAGGTTTCATGCAAGGGAAAATACAGCGGCCCCCGCAAATTCCAGTGCGACTGTTTAGCGTCGTGGTAGAGCTCAAGTAGCTCGACAACAGTGGCTTGTAGATCAGTATTGATGGCCTGCCGTTTTTCGGCCTCTAGCGGAATCCAGGCATCGGCCCGCTCATTCCGGTAGTTACCCAGTTCAGAGCCTGAAGCCGTACCCTGATTGGCGGGAGTAGTTGTAGAGGGCGCAGCCGGAGATTGACTGGGCGAACGACGGCTTTGTGCGCGTACTGGTTGAGCCATAAGAGACATCAATAACAGACCGCCAAGGGCTGTTATTTTCAGCGTGTTTTGTTGAGTAAGCATTAGAAATTGGATATTAAACGATATATGAAAAAAGAAACCTGGTAATGTGAATCAGGAACGATCGAATGGGTATAGGGCGCAATCGGTCAGGGGTTGTTGTAGGGCAATGCCATATGCCTATTCGACGGAATAGCACCGGAAAGCCAATTCGATAAAACGCTGTAAGAAGAGCGACTCTGCCAGATTTGAGGCTGTTAACCCTCGTCTGGGAATATAAATTGGATCGATACAGGCCTCTAGAGGACGGGTTGATGCTACACGGACAACCTATTGAATCATGCTCATAAACGGCAGAGCACTACCCTTGCTGTCTGGACGCAATGCGGCCAGGATGTATCGTTGCCTACCGTCGGGGCGGATTGATCAGGGCGAAAGCAATCATAAAGGAATACAAATCGGCCTTAGCGGGAAAGATCGATTTTACGTATATAGTTTCCTGAATGGCTGTTGTGGGTATCAGTCGGAGCGATGCCTGCATGAACACAGATAGGGAGTGCCCCGTGGTTGGTAAATTGTGATGACTATGCTTTGGGTGCTTCTGATGCTCTGAATTAGCGCCGTAATGCATCACCATAAAATCAAGAAAACTTAAGTCTGGTTCGGTTTGCCGGTGTTGCCGATAATGCTGTACCAGATCGACCAGCCGGGTAGACTGATCGATGCCGAAGCCGGGTAAGAGACTGCTTCCCAACATCTGGCAGGCCAACATAAACGCAACGAATGACTTCATGATTTTCTGAGTATTTCCAACTAACAAGGTGTTCGGTTGAATGTTTTTTGAAAATCAGTAATCCCTGCAATTTGGAAGTATTCTTATTACATATACCAACAAGGCTAACTGTGTCTCTTGTGTATTTCGTTGATAGCCAAAGGTTTTTATGATATTGGCCTTGCGCCGTTGGGGCCCCGATCTTTAGAACGGATAGGAGTGGTTATCTTTAATAGATTCTTGTATGGCGAAAACCGACAATGAGTAGCCATCTGGCTAGCCACTGTCGGTTTAAAATCCTCTTGCCCTTTCTGCCTTCCGCTTCCTACCTCTATAACGTATACTTCAGCGCTACATTCACAATTCGGCCTTCGAGGGGTGCCCAGATGGGGCGGAAACTTGGTTGATTGACCGGGCCGGTAACGACGGTTTCGTAGTTAGCCTGTTTGATGTTGAACAGATTTTCCGCGTTCAGTACCAGTCGCCAGTGGTCGTTGTAGTGGTATTCGGCAGCCCCGGCAAAGAACCAGTAGTTCCGCACTTTTTCGTTGTTGTAGAGGTACTGCGTTCCTACGTAGCTGCTCTCGATGCCCAAGCGAAAATGCTCGTTCTCCCAGGCAACGGTGGTCGAGAATTTGTCCTGTGGAGCCAGGGGTAGGTAGCTGTTGTCGGTCGGGCCGTCGCGACGAGCGAGGGTGTGGTTATACCCAAAATAAAGTTCGTAGGCTTTGTATTCAAGCCGTACGTAGGTGTCGGTGCCCAGGCTGAACAGGTTGTAAGGGGCATTGATGAGCTGCGTATAAGCCCCCAGGTTACCGGAAACGCTGGCAAAGGCTGACACAACTGGCGAGTTGACATACGTGTAGTAAAATGCCTGATCGACCTGTACCGAAAAACCGCTCTCGAAGGTTTTGGAGTACGCAATGTCAAGGTTGGTACCGACCGATTTTTCGGCTTTTACGGCGTTCACATCAATCGGCAATAACCGTGGGAAAATCAGGCTGACCCCCAACTGCCCTGGTGTTTGATTGACAAACAGGTTCGGGGTTTTGTAACCCGTACCAACGCTTAGTCGGACTGTCCACGGATCGGACGGCTTAATTTTTACCGATAGTCGGGGTAGAAGAAAATTGCCAAACGTGTTGTGGTGATCGAGACGCAGACCAGCCTGTAAAGCCACCTTCTCCGATACCTGATAATCGTCCTGGACAAAGGCTCCGATTGTATTGTAGGTATAATCGACCAGCCGGGTGCTGTCGGGATTCTTGCGGAAGGCCTCGACGGTGAGATTGGCGCCCATAATCAACTGGTTTTTACCAAAACGAACCAGATCATTCGCTTCCAGATAAACCGACGATTGCTTCCCATCCGACAATTTCCGATAATCGGTGTTCTGCCGATGGAAGGTGCTCAACGCACCTTTGAACGTCAGTGAATTGGTTTCGGAGGTGTTGTGGCTGGCATCGAAATCGACAGTGTGGCGTTGTAAGTCGGTGATGTTCTTATAGGCGTTGGGCTGTGTTCCTTCCAGCGCAGGCAGGTACCCGCCTTCGCGGTGTTCGGTAGTAAAGGCATACCCAACGTTCAGCCGGGTATGGTCGGACGGATTCCAGAAAAATTTGGGGTGAAAATTGAACTGCTTGATTTCCGGGCTATCGGTGTACCCATCACCCGTTACATCGACAGCTTGCTGGTTGGTATAGCCTGTGAAAAGGGTCAGGCCGGTTTTGCCATACCGTTGCGAATAGTAGGCATTGAGATTTGTTTCTTTCAGATTCGACCGATTGAGTAGGGCCGTAAATTCGGGTGTGTCGGAGGTCGGGGCTTTCGACACGATATTGATCATCCCCCCAATAGCGCCACCACCGTATAGCGTCGAGACGGAGCCTTTCACAACTTCAATTTGTTTCAGATCGAGCGGTGGAATTTGCAGTACACCCAGATTGCCCGAAAAACCTTCGTAAAGCGGGAGTCCATCGCGCAGAATCTGCGTGTATTTTGGATCAAGCCCCTGCATCCGAATGGCCTGATTACCGTTGACGGCTGAGGTTCGCTGGACATGGATGATTGAAATATCGCCCAGAATACTGCTGACGTTTCCCGGCACTACGGCGCTTTCTTCGTCCATATCTTCCTGGCCCAGCACTTCCACTTTGATTGGCAAATCCTCGATACGTGAATTGGTACGGGTGGACGTAACCGTTACTTCATCGAGCGATTCTTCCTCGCTGTGCAGTTGGAAAATCAGCGTATCGCTTCCCATCTCGATGGGAAAGCTGGTGGTTTTGTACCCAACGGCACTGACGGTGAGCGTGGTTGCATAGGTTGGGAGTGGGGGCATTTTAGCAAAGCCACGCGCATCGGTGACGGCTCCCACAATCGGCTTGATGGTTGACGGGGTGCGAATGGTAGCCGCAATAACGGGTTCGTGGGTCAGACTATCTTCAACCCGGATAATCCGCTGGCTGAAAGCCGGTAGTATGGCTAGTGCCCCTAATAAAAGCAGGATGAGTTTCTTCATAATTGGTTGTATTTCCGGCAAGTTTCGGAAGCAATTATGAAGAGAATTTGAAGAAGCGGATTCTATGGCTAAGCGTACAGATGCTGCGCCAGCCAGATAACCAGGTGGGCAAAGGGAACCAGCAGAAACTGTGCCAGTAGGGTTCCGGTTAAACGAGCCAGCAAAATCAGAATGATGTATCGTCGGAAATACCCCGTACTGTGCTGCCCTGCCGTTACTTCATCGGCCAGGAGGGCAATGTCTGGATCAACAAAGAGGACCAGAATGATGGTGGCAATGCCGTTGATCAAGCCCGACATAGAGGCTGCTGTTGCTCGTAAATCGGGATTAATGTAGCCCGCGTACAGGGTAGCCAAAACCCCAACCGTGATAATGGCATTGGCCAGAGCATTGAGCACGAAGATGCGTATCGGAACATTGGGGCTCTGCCGAATGGCCTGCCAGTTGGCAGCATCGGGCCACTTCAAATGTGCAGGAAGGGTTCGAACACTCGATACAGATAGACCACGAACGACTAATTTGCTGAATGAACGGTGTTGATAATAGCTCTCGACCAGGCGGGTCATCAGCCGCTGAAACGACGGAAATACCAGACCGCCCGCTACTGTGGCTAGCGTAGTAAAGGCAAGTATCCACCGAAAATCGGCAATCTGATCAAAGCGGCCCGCCTGAATATTTAATTCCACAGTTTTGGCCAGCAACGGAGCCTGTAAGGTATTGGCCAACCGGGAAACGAGGGCCATAACATTGAATAACGAAAACGAGACCGCCCATCGTAACGTTTGAAGCCCTACCACCCGAACGCTCAACGACAGCGTAGCGACGAGGTGAATCACAAACGTAAACAGGGCAACCAGTAAAATTTGGGAACTCATGAGCTAGAAAGGCAAATCGCGTTTGTTCCAATCGAGTCGGAGCCGTACCTGGCGATACATCCAGCGGCTCATTGAAAGCTCGGACTTGCCCTTGCGGAACAGACGGTAAGCCAGCCAGTTTTTCTGTACATAGCGAATGGCCTTTATGGCCTTGTTGGATGAGCGTTTTCGTACTAAGGAAAAATAGGTTGTTTCGGCGGTACTCAACGTCATGGATTTTAGCCGTTCCTTAACATCGGAAGGTAGGGTTAAGCGGAATTCGCTCTCCAGCAATTTTAACGCCTGTTGAACAGGATAGTTGACATTATATTGCCTAGCCAGGTCGAGTAAAGCGTGCCAGTCGATGGATAAGGCCGGATTTGTATAGATTACATAACTATCCGCAATCCAGCGAATGGCAGGCGTTTCGCTCCAATCATAGCCATGCACTAGATTATGATATAGCTGATGGGTTGGCGATAAAGCATAGGTTGATTGACGATCCGTTAATTTGACTGGTTGGCGAGCTTGCCAGAAAGGCACATCAGCCTTAGCGTAACTATGTTCATAGAGCAGGTTCCAGTGCAGATCAACATCCACACCATTGGCGTCCCATAAATGCATGGCATGAAGGGTGTGGCGGTGTTTTGTTTCAAATGGACTCGATTGAAGGGAGAGTGGAGGAGCCTGAAGGGCTTGTAACGCCTGTTCGGCCTGGGCTGTCGGTACCAGTACGTCCAGATCATACATCAGCCGAACCCCCATATCACCATAGTACAGCAACGAAAGCGGAATCCCTTTCAGGGCAATGGTTTCGATCTCATTCTGATGGAGAACACGGATAACCTGGCTCATTTTGAGTAAGAATCGCTGATTACTCATCCAGGTATACCGATAAATACCCCGCAGATGGACAACGAGTGGATCGCCGGATTTTTCCAGGTTACGATACACGAGGGGCATCAATCGTTGTGAGTCACCATCCAGAGGGTCGAACAGGCTGGGCAACAAATTGATATTGGTCGGAATAAACTGATCCAGTCCACGCTCTTTTTTCCATTGATGCCAATAGGAAAGCGCTTCCTGAGCTGGAAAAAGGGCGGCTTTCAGCAAAAGAATCTGTTCAGGCTGAATGGCAAATGTAGGGCTGTTGATGGCCATGGTTATCGGGAGGAATGGCTTGCGCGTCGATCGAGGGCGGCTTTCAGGATATGCACAAACTCTTTTTGATATTGTTGCTGCGAAGCCAGCCCACTTCGGTGCAATCGGCGGAGGGTTACTGTGACGGGGAGCATGGTGTAGGCGAAACCAGCCTCTGTAGCCCGCATAAACCAGTCGATAAAATCGCCGGTATGGTACTTAGTACTGAAGAGCCCTGTTTGCTGAAAAGCGCTCCGGCGAATCAGCATCGTTTGCTTTAGCCAGCCCGGTTGAGCCTCAGACGGGCATTGAATTCCTGCCTGAACGGCTGGAGGGAGATCGGGGCTGATAAACTGCCGGACGTACCCAAAGCAGGCATCGAGCGATGGGTTCGTTTGTAGACAGTCAACCTGTTGTTGTAATTTATGAGGCAGCCAGACATCGTCTGCATCCAGAAACGCAATCAGGTCGCCTTCGGCCAGGTCAATGGCTTCATTCAGGGTGGAAGCGACTCCCCGGTTTTCACGCGTTTGTAATTGGATCAGCCCTTTTTGTGCGTAAGGCAGCAACATTTCCATCGATTGGTCGGTAGAGCCATCGTTTATCACAAGAATCTGCTGTGGCTGATGCGTTTGTGCCAAAACCGATTCGATGCATTCCTTGATGTAGGGGGCGGCATTATAGACAGGAATAACTACGCTGACAGACAAGCTCATAGAGTATCGTTGTTCATAGGTTGCTGAAAGTCCGAAAACTGGGGGAGTGCCTGCACGCCCGTCTCACTTCGGCGCCGATCAAGGGAGTATTTGATCGCTTTAAGCAGTGTACTTTTGACCAGGTCCTGATCGCGGGTGTAGTTGGCGCTATGGTGTCGATAGTAGAGCATCACGTCATCGGTTGTACGCATACGAACGCCCTGCTCTTTGGCCCGATTATACCAGTCCAGGTCTTCACCGATTTTCAGCTCTTCATTAAACAGGCCAATCCGCTCAAAGACGCTCGTCCGAAACAAACCGGCTCCAAGCAGGATATTCCATACGGTCTGGGTCTGATCGGGAAAGTGAAAGCGTTCGGGATTAGACCCATCCAGAAAAACGTACTGGGTTTTGCCGAAAACGACATCCAGCGATGGGTCTTCAGTGAATAGGGCCAACTGACGTTTGAGTTTATAATCAGGGAATACATCGTCGTTGTCGAGGAAGGTAACAAACGGGGCATTTACAAACGAAAAGGCTTTGTTGCGGGCAGCCGCAGGGCCCCGGTTTTCCTGCCGTACATAGCGGATTCTCGAATCGAAGCTCTGTATAATTTCGGCCGATCGGTCAGTAGAACCATCATCAACACAAATGACCTCAATGGCATCCATTCCCTGGTTCAGTACACTGGTAATGGCTTCGGCCACAAAACGCTCGGCGTTATACACCGGCATAATAACGCTAACAAGGGGCGGTTGCATCGGTTGGCAGCGATTGTAAGGTTGAGTCAATAGCTTCGGGGATCTGGGTCAGGTCGGTGCCGGTTTCCAGCCAGAAACAGGGTATCTGATGGACCAAACGAGCCATTTTCTGAAAAGTCCGCTGATCGGCGCGGAGAAGGGCCAGCGTCGACGGGGCCAGGGCTTTCAGCGCATCGGCAGGGGTAGCCGGGCGAAGGCTAGTGTGCGTACCACCCGTAAAATGAGGCAGCATAATGGCCTTTAAGGGGAAGCCTTTCGTGACAACGCTGGGGTAATGCTGATGCAGATAGAACTGAAGTTTCTGTCCGTCTGTTGCGGGGTATTCGTTGGCCAGGGGCTGAAGAGCGGGGAAACGGCTCAGGTTGCCAGGTTCGAGTTTAGCAACGTTGTACAGGCTGTGGACAAACAGGGCCTCCAGATCAATCATCACAAAATCATCGCCCGCATACTGAAGCCTGCTTTGCAGACAGGCCAGCGTGCTGGTCGATTTACCTGAACCACCACGGCCTGTGAGCAGCACACCACCGGCTGTTGTGCCAACCGCTCCGGCATGTACCAGTACATACCGATTCTGCTCTTCAAACCATTTATGCAGGATGTACCGAAACGGAAAACTACGTTCCCATTCGGGTACTGTAGCAAAGTCAGTTCCCCATACAAAAGCCAGTTGTTCGGTATGGGCTATCCAGGTAAACACGCCTGTATCCTGCTGAAAGGTAGCGCTGTAGCCTGCTGCCAGTCCATAAATAATCCCATGCCCATCGGCCTGTTGCCAGTCCCAGCAGGGCTGAGGAAGCATCACGCCCGAAGTTTTATGATTAATAACGTAAACGGTTAAACCATTCGGGAGCGGGGGGCTTGCCCGATGAGCAATTGCTTTTGTGAAAAAATCCTGATGACTTTCGCCAATGAATATGACCCTTAAAGACAGACTATCAAAGCCAAATGAACGAGCCGATAATTGCGGCTGAAAGGATCGGCAGCGGTCGGCCAGTAACTGAGTAAAATGCGCTTCACCTGACGAGCGAGTAGAAGGCTGATGTGCATCTATTTTTTGATGGGCCATCCTTCAACCGGGCTAACGTCGTGGATTGGGTCGAGCGTCAGGAGACTGGCCATATCGGTATAGATCTCCAGTAAGGGGGGCGTAAATGGTTTAGATAGTGTACGAACTGGAAGGGGAGAGGTCTGGGAAGGAGTTCCTTCCAGCACAAGCTCTTCATCGACCAGTTGGTCGAGAAAGCTGTTGAGCGGTTTACTAAGCTCCGCTTCATTGGTCGCGTAGGTGCCTGCCAGGTAGGCAAGAAGGCCATCTTTAGACGTTCCTGCTTCAAGCCCCTGCCACACCACGGCGGCCGAACCCCGAAGGCTGTAGTAATGGCCTCGACTCATATTGACGATGATGACCTCATCATCGAAATGCTCGCTGACGATGGCGGGAGAAATACAGTATTGATTGGTAGGCATACAGAGGGATAGGTGACAGTATTACGGTATAAAATTGGCCTTTCGATGAACTTCTTGTATAGAGATTCTATCAAAGATTATGCTACTTCAGGCACTAACATTACATTAAAAGCAAAAATCGGTTAATCTGGCTAGTAAATACCAATAAATGTATCGGTATTTATATCACCTCAGCTTAAAGGTTTATTAAAAAGGTTGACTAGTAGTTGATTAGCTATTGCCAGGTAAGTTGAAAGCAGTGAGAAGCCGTCGTGGTATCATAGGTATACTGAAGACCTAACTGGTACCGATCGCAGATTTGTTTGACAAGCGCAAGGCCCAATCCCGTTGAGTCGGGCCGGGCCGGGTTTTTGACAAACCGATTGAAAAGCTGACTATCGGCAAAGGGAAGTGGCTCGCCGGTATTCTGAATACGTAACGTTCGGTCGGTTAATTCGATGCGAACAATACCGTCTGGTGTCCCATGCCGAACGGCATTTTTAAAGAGATTATTCAATAGCACACCCGCTAATTGCGGATTCATCTGTAGCGTAACCTGTGGAAATAGGGCTCGCTCTACGCTCATGCCTTTGTGGGCAAAAAAAGACGCATACTCGTCGGTATACTGCGTGACCAGCTCACTAATATTCAGTAATTGGCTAGTAGAGAACTGATCGTTTTCGACCTGAGCGAGTAGTAATAACGATCGGTTTAGCTGGCTTAGTCGGCTCAGTGCGTCGGTAGCCCGCTGTAGATGGAGGTGATCGGCTTCGCGTAGATTGTCGGATTGCATCAGCGTGTCCAGTTCGGTCAGGGCTATAGCTAAAGGCGTTTGCAGCTCGTGTGATGCGTTTTCGGTGAACTGTTTCTGTAGCAAAAACTGCTTCCGTACGTTCTGGGTCAGCATCTGTAGGGATTGGCTCAGCAGGTCAAATTCCCGAATCCGACTGTCTGGGAATGAGGGATGGGTCGCCTGGTCGAGTTGAAACTGGCCAAGCTGATTGATCGTGGCATAAAAAGGACGCCACAACCGACGCGACAGCCCCAGGCCAATCAGTACCGATAAGCCCATAAGCAATAAAAAGCTCCAGATGACCCCTACCGATATGATTCGGGCTAATTCGTTGAATTCGTAATAGGCCTGCCGGACGGTTATCTGATACGTTTGTCCATGTTCTGTAATGATCGTTTTTACCTGCCGGACGGGCGATGCCTCGGTCGAATCCAGCGGATTGGGAAGCATAATATCCGAAAAGACCGGAGCGGAGGGGGGGGTAAGCGCAATACGGTCGATGTGTGGATTGTCGTCCCAATCGGCTCGCAAAACGGCATCAGGGGCCAGTTTCCGGAGTTGTTGCCTTACCTGGTCGACCTGGTTCATCAGAATTTCATCCACTTCCCGCTGAATGGTTCGATGAATCAGAATGTAAAAGCCAACCGAGCCGATCAGGGCAATGACAAAGGCCGAGAGCAACAGGTAACGGGCAGTTTGACCAAGCAGGCTCATAGCGGGCGTGTCGAGAAAACATAACCAGCTCCATAGCGCGTCTGAACGTAGTCGGGGCAACCAGCGGCCATCAGCTTCCGGCGCAGATTTTTGACGTGTGTGTACAGAAACTCATGCGAGTCGGCTGTATCCATGGCATCGCCCCAAATGTGTTCGGCTATGGCCGACTTCGATAAGATTCGGTCGGTGTTGGTAACAAAAAACAGAAGCAGTTCATATTCTTTACTCGTCAGCTTAATATCGACTTCCTGAATACAGACCCGCTGCTGGTCGGGCCAAAGGGTAAGCTCGCCCGCTCGTACGGAGGCCTGCCCGCCAAACAGGCGTCGACGTAATATTGATCGTAAGCGGGCATTGAGTTCGGGCAGATGAAACGGTTTGGTAAGGTAATCGTCGGCCCCGGCATCGAGTCCGGTCAGTTTATCGGCCAGCGCATCTCGGGCTGTGATCACAATAATACCGGCTGCCGATTGCCGATTTTTTAGTTCGCGAACCAGGTCAAGTCCATGGCCATCGGGCAGCATTAAATCGACTATTACACAATCGTAGTCATAATCATTCGCTTTGGTGGCGGCCTGGTGGTAGGTCAGGGCCGTCGTAACGGTGTAGCCTTCCGATTCGAGGTAATGTTGTACCGATCGCTGCAACGCAGGTTCGTCTTCAACCAAAAGAATTTTCATAAACAAATGTAAGAGAGAAGTAGGAGGTATGATATAGGGTATAGGATGTATGATATATGATATAAGGGTATCTACAAAACGGCCCCATATCCTATACTATACATCCTACATCCTATATCCTACATTCTACCTCTCTTCCGCTATTGGCTCCATTCGGTGGGTGTCCGGTCCCAGCGGTGGCCTTTCAGTTCATGCAGAAGTTCGGGCGAAAGACCCGCTCCGTCGCTGGCTGCAATGTTGGCTTCTACGTTCCGGATCTGCCGCATGCCGGGTATGGTAGTGTGTACGTCGGGGTTGCTCAGAATAAACCGTAGCGCCATTTCGGGCATGGTCATGCCGTTCGGAATGAGCGGTTTCAGGGCATCGGCATGGTCGACGCTGCTGTTGAGGTTTTCGGGGACGAAATACGTAGAACGCCAGTCATTGGCCGGAAAGGTGGTTTCTTTGGTAAAGGTGCCGGTCAGCGTGCCTTCGTCGAACGGTACACGGGCAATGACACCAATGTTCAGTTCGCGGCAAAGCGGGAAGAGGTTGTCCTCGGGGTTCTGGTCGAAGATGTTGTAAATCACCTGAACGGCATCGATCAGCCCGGTACGGAGGGTATTCAGGCAATTGTCGGGTTCCCATCTATTGACCGAAATGCCCCAGGCCTGTACTTTCCCCTGTTGGGTAAGTTTGGTGATGGCTTCCTGCCACTCGTCCTGATTGGCCCAGCTATCTTCCCAGACGTGGAATTGCTGTAGATCGATGGTTTCGACGCCCAGGTTTTTCAGACTTTTTTCGGTGTATTCAACAATGTAATCGGCCGGGAAAACATCGTTCAGGGCAAAGTCGGGCTTTGAGGGCCATTTCCGATTTTTGGGTGGAATCTTGGTGGCGGCATACAGTTTCTGTTCGGGATGCGCTTTAAGAAGCTGTGCCAGAATCTCCTCGCTGACCCCATCGGCGTAGGCCCAGGCCGTGTCGAAGAAATTGCAGCCCAGCTCGACAGAACGTTCCAGCGCTTGCAGTACTTGCTGTTTATCGGAGCCGGTCCATCCGGCCAGGCCCCACATGCCGTAGCCAATTTCAGAAACCTGCCAGCCTGTTCGGCCAAATGTTCGGTATTGCATAAAAGTTTTAATTAAACACGGAGACGCGGAGTTTTTATGATCGGCAATAGCCGTCGCAGGTATATAAGATTAATTGTGAACTCGCTTACTGAAAAAACTTAGCTATCCTTGCGATTAAGCACTCATCCGTTATGGCTTCCATTAATTTTTCGTCAAATTCTCTCTTTCAGAAGAGGGACGTTGAAATGGATAAGCAGACCAAACCGTTTATCGGCTAATCGTAAATAGGCAATAGATTTTCAACAGATTTTAATTCCAGGACAATTGTATCTTCGACGAGCAAATCCATAAAAAATGTTTTGGCCGTTTCGTGTCCTTTGTACAGAACTGGAATTTCGACTTGTCGTTCCACATACAAACCCGTACTTCGAAGTTCGTAAGTGAGACACGCTTCCTATACACTTTTGATTGAACATAAAAACTCTCTGCGTCTCCGGGCTTAAACTCAAAAAAATATGCTGGTACGAATTGTACGGATGACATTTCAGGAAGATAAGCTCCCCGAATTTCACGCTATTTTCGATGCATCGAAACACCAGATCAGAGCTTTCCCGGGCAATACCCATCTGGAACTGCTGAGCGACCCCAACCACCCAACGGTTCGGATGACCTATAGCCTATGGGAGTCGGCACAGGCACTGGAAGCGTATCGGCAAAGTGCGCTTTTTCGTACAACCTGGGCGGCCACCAAAGCCTTGTTTGCCGAGCGGGCCATTGCGTTTTCGGGTGAACATCTGGAAACAGTAACCCATTGACTACGTGAGTAAAACTCCTTAGCTCATGCCTTCTATGGCTACTTAATATCTGGGTTTGCTTGCCTATGCTTCGTCAACTTGCTACCGTTTGGCTGATGGTCTGTCTGCTGCTCGGGCCGACGGTGCGTATCTATGCCCAAACGACAACGACTACCCTGACGGGATTCGTTGTCGATGCCTCGACGGGTAAGCCAATGCCCTACGCAAACGTGTACGTCAATGGAAGCACGCGTGGCACAATCACCAATGATCAGGGCGCTTACACACTCACGGGAGTACCGCTCGGTACGGTCGAAATTGTGGCCTCATTTGTCGGTTATCAGCCGCTGCGAAAAACGTTTCGTCTGGAAGAAGGGCAGGACAACCGGGCTCATTTTCGATTAAAACCCAGCGATCATACCTTGCTGGCTGTTACAGTTCGGGGAAATCAGAAAAAATGGGAGCGGCATCTGAAACAGTTCAAACGCCAGTTGCTGGGTGAACCCTTTGCCGGGCAGTGCCTGATTGCCAACAGCGATGCGCTCAGTTTTAAGGAAGAAGCAGGGGGGCATCTTAAAGCAACGGCAACTGAACCGCTTCAAATCGAAAACCAGGCATTGGGGTACAAACTGTACTACGACCTGATGTATTTCGATGCCACCAGCCAGAAGGTCTATTTTGCCGGAACGGCCCGGTTTGAAGAACTGAAACCAGCCGACGACCGACAGGCAAGACGGTATCGGCGCAACCGGATGATTGCCTATAAAGGCTCCACCCGGCATCTGATGGCCAGCCTGGTCGACAGTACCTACGAGCGCGAAGGGTTTCTGGTCTATCAGGAAAATATGGGCGTTCCGATAGCCCGTTCAATTAGCAACCGGGCTATGCTGGCTAGTTCTGTTTCAACAGGCACCACCAAAGGCCATCTTCAGCCGATAAGAATTAAACAGTTGATTCAGGCGGGGAAATTACCGTTTGAACGCCGACTGGTATCGTCTTCATCGTTGATCGTCTTTTATACCTATGCCACATCCAATTACTCACCCTATCTGGATGCGCGCTATGCCTACTCGGAAATCAAGTTGCCAGCCGGAGATTTGCTGATGACGGTCGATGGAACGATTACCTCGCCCAATGGGATGGAGGAATATGGGTCGCTTTCTGAAGATCGTTTGTCGCGGTTATTACCCGGCGACTGGCAACCTGCCAAAACCGATGCTGAACCCAGCGTAGCTCCGGTGGTGGCCCAGGGACGGTTGATGCCGCCCGATGCCCGCTTAGGCCGGATTGCCAAAGCCTTTACCGATAAGTTTCAGAATCTGGCTCCGATTCTGTATCTGCATACCGATAAGCCGTTCTATGCCACCGGCGACCGGGTGTGGTTGAGTGCCTATCTGCTCGACCCCGCCACGAATCTGCGCCCGCTTGGCGAAACGGCCATGCACGTCGACCTACTGACCTCGGCCGGGAAATCGATTCACCACCAGTGGCTAAAGGTTACCGACGGACGGGCTGCTGGCGATTTCAGGCTCTCCGATACACTGGCATCGGGAGCCTACCGACTTCGGGCCTATACCGACGAAGATAATGGGCAACATCGCCCCGCCTTCGAACGTACGATAGCCGTCAATAATCTGTTTCAGAGCGATTTGTCGAAAGGGACTGCGGCCGAACAACAGCCATTGGATGTACAGATATTGCCGGAAGGCGGGCGATGGGTGGTTGGGTTTCC
This sequence comes from Spirosoma panaciterrae DSM 21099, assembly GCF_000374025.1. Taxonomy (GTDB): domain Bacteria; phylum Bacteroidota; class Bacteroidia; order Cytophagales; family Spirosomataceae; genus Spirosoma; species Spirosoma panaciterrae. Next base: position 291,343 of record NZ_KB893172.1, read on the forward strand.
GGCCAGGTTAGGCATCAAGATTGTCGATGCTCATGGTAAGGGAGTACTGGTTACGGGCCGGATTGTTACGGGCGAAGGCACCGAAGTTGGCCGACTTACAGTCAATGCACTCGGCATGGGAAGCTTTACGATGACCCCACAAGCCGATAAGAAATACTATGCCGATGTGTTCTATAACAATCAGCATCAGATGGTTTTGTTGCCACCGGCCGAGTCGGGCGGGCTACTGTTGGCGGCTGATGCCATTAGTGACTCGACCCAGCTAGCCCTGGCTATTACATCGCCCAATACGACTCCGCTGGATTCGGTGTATATCCTGATTCAGCGGCAGGGGTATCTGGTCGATCAGCGTAAAATTCTGTTGCAGAATGGAATAGCCCGTGTGAGCCTGCCTACGGAAGCCTACCTGCCGGGGCTGCATCAGATTACCCTATACGATGCCACGGCTCGCCCGCAAGCCGAACGGCTGGTATTTCTGCCCGATCACTTGCCACCCATTCGAACCCTTATTGGCCTGAACAAGTCGCGTTACCAACCGCGTGAGCGGGCCATTCTAAACCTGAATCTGAGCGAAGATGGGTTGCCATCGATGGCCTTCCTGTCGGCATCCGTCACGGATGCCAGTCAGGTGCCCGACGATACGGCCGAAGCGTCGATTCAGACCCATATGTTGTTGACGGGCGAACTGCGGGGGCACGTGGAGCAGCCGAATAATTACCTCAAAGATAATACCCCCGAAACTCGTCGGGCACTCGACGATTTGTTGTTAACCCAGGGCTGGCGACGGGTTAGTGGAACTCCGGCAACCGAATTGCTCGGTGGGGTATCGGTAATGGGCCGTATCCTTAACTCGAAAAATCAGCCGATTGCGGGGGCACAGATCTTTTTGGCATCGACGGTGTCGGGGCAGTCGTTTGTGAAGTCGGCTGGAACTGACGAAAAAGGGCGTTTTCGGCTGGGTGGTTTGGCTATTGCGGATACCGTTCAGCTTATGACCCAGCTTACCGACCACCAACTGAAAGATTTACCCGAGAAAGAAGCGCATTTGGTGCTGGAAGGCCCAGACGTGTCGTGGGATGCCGATACCAACCGCCTGTTGCCAGACTGGATGGCCTTGCGGGGACAATTGGATGCCGCCCGAATCCGGCAGGAATCGGATACCGATCTGTACCGCGACAAAGCAGCTAAGTTGTTAAAAGCGGTTACGGTGAAAGCCCGTCGGTTTGATGAACGACCAGACGATATACAGCGTCGTAGCTTACACAACAGTGCCGATGCCACGCTAGTGTTTGACGAAAAATCACCGCCATTCGCCAATCTGTATGAAATGATGCGGGGCCGTGTTGCTGGTGTCACGGTTACGCAAAACCCTATTAATGGCAGTTATAAGGTGAGCATTCGGGGAACGGGCAGTTTTGTGAGTGGCACCACGCCGTTGTACCTGATCGATGGGATGAACGTTCAGGATATAGACGGAACGGGGCTTCTGCCGTTCAATCCGGGCGATATAGAACGAATCGAAGTGCTGAAAAACGCGGGCACGGCTGGTATCTATGGGGTGCGGGGAGGCAATGGAGTTATTGCGTTTTACACAAAACGATTCCGGCCCGGACAGCAGACTAATGCGGATAAAAAAGGGATGAAACCCCTCCAGATCATCGGCTTTCCGACCGTTCAGCGTGAATTTTATGTACCTCGTTATGAAGCAACCGAAACACCCACCGGTAAGGTCGACCGTCGGGATGTATTGTACTGGAAGCCGCTGATGCAAACCGATAGCCAGGGGCACAGCCAGATCGTATTTCCCCTATCGGATGTGGTTCAAACCCTGCGTATAACCGTACAGGGCGTAACGGCTACAGGCCGACCTGTAACGGCCGTTGGCTTGTTACGGGTTCAGTGATAACCCTGTCAATCCGGCTATTTGGCCCAGTCGGGCATTGGGGTTGTAGGGGTAAAGAGTTCATCGATGTAATACGCTCTTCGATCTCGTTTATCACATTCCTCGCCACCTACTGGGTAACGGCAGGGAGCATATACGCCCACATTATCTGGATTCATCAGGGTAACATACGCTCCATTTGGAAAGTGATCGGTTTTATGGAGCCGCTTAAGCAGACAGTGTCCCAGTTCATGAAAAATCAATCCTTCCCGCTCCTGCTGATTCGCCTGCTGCCAGCAAAATGAGTTGTTGTTCAGCGTAATGCGAGGGGGTTTGCCAGGGTCTAAATAACACTGGCCACAGATGTCTTCCTGCTGGCCACTCTGAAAAGTGATAATCAGGTTCTCGGTCGAAACCGGACTATTGCGTTTAAGGGCTTCTGCCCGAAAGGATTGCATAAAAGGCTCTACTTCGGCCGGAACGCTATACTGGCTGGGTTCGGGCTGGCTGGACGAATGGCACCCGAATAGGATGGCGAGCAGAACACTGTGAATGACGGGACGTATTCGAACCGGATGCTGACGTAAAGACATGACCGAAAGAGCAGTGTAGGAATCAAAAAGTCATGATATAGAACTGGCAAAGGAATGACTGCCCAAACTCATGCATCGGACGCTGATAGGTTGGCGTAAACCCATGTCGTTCGTAAAACGCCATCAGTCTGGGGCGGGCTGCGTCCGTTTCGAGTTGCAGGGTTTTTATACCTCGTCGCAAACATTCAGTTCGGCAAAAATCAAGGATGGCGGCAAACAGATTTTGCCCGGCAAAGGCCCGGCGAATGGCTAGCTTGTGGATAAAGCCGGAGGTATTGGCAGGCACGTCGGGCCAGTAGAGCGGGTCTTCCCATTGGAGAATAAACACGGCGGCAGGTTCTGAGCGCGTACCGCCAAGCTGGGCGTACATCACATACAGATTCCCTGTTGTATACGAATCCAGCAGATTTTCGGGGGTAAGGGTATCAATTTCCCAAAGGGTTTGATCACGATCTACCAGCCATTGCCCCACTTCACGCAGGATGTCGATGGCAAGTTCAGGCTGGTCGTTTCGAAACAGGAAAGTCATTGGTTGTGAACGGCGTCTGATTGATAAGCGGGAATATACGATTCAGTACCTAAAGGTGTTTAACATTTGCGCATATTCGTCAGTTAAGCAGCTATGAAAAAGCTAAACAAAACCATTCTGTCGCCATTGGGTAGTGGCCTGCTGGGTGCCGTTGCCCTCACCGTTCTTCATGAATCGGCCCGGCGATTGATTCCAGACGCTCCCCGTGCCGATATTCTGGGAATGCGGGCGATCAAAAAAGGTATGGATGCGGTTGGAGAGGAACCTCCTGGCGATGAGGAGCTGCACGACTGGGCGTTAGGGGGTGATCTTCTGTCGAATACACTTTATTACAGCCTGATCGGGTTAGCGAAGCCGAAAGATGCTTTGCTGACCGGAGCCGCCTTAGGGCTGGCAGCGGGAGTGGGCGCTGTTGGCCTACCCGGCCCGATGGGGTTAGGCACTACACCGACCCAGCGCACTCCGGTTACGGCAGCCATGACCATTGGGTGGTATCTGGTGGGGGGGCTAGTTACGGCTGGGGCTTATCAAGCCCTGCGTAAACTACGATTCTAGCCAGTAACTAGTAACGCGGGGTTCCTCTCGCGTTACTAGTTACTGCTCGGTTACGGTTATGCCTTCGTCGGATAAATACTGCCCGATATTGAACCGTTGCCCATCCAGTAGTTCCAGATCGCGATGCCAGTCCATCGTCAGCCAGGCATCGGCTGCCCGTTCGGCAATCATAACCTGCTGCGAGCCGGAAAAGACCCAGATAACTTTTTCGGAGCCAAAATCCAGTAGTTTCTTTGTTTTGCGGTTGATGTAGTTAAAGTCGGCTACTTTCGAAATGTCGGCTTTTACATCGATCTCAATGGCTACTTTGGCGGGCACACTTACGTATTGGGTGTTAATTTTATCAGGGGTTAAAACGGCTCGTTCGTAAATGGCTACGTCGTGCGAAAGGTTATTGCGGTGATCAAGATGGACTCCCGCTTCGTTGGATGCAAACCAGTATTTTTTCTCGTCCAACTGACGAAGCATAATACGCATAAAGTAGGAGACTAGTACCCACTGTAATGAACTCGAACCCATAATTTCTTCAGGTGATTTACGTCCGGCTAGTACATCTTCATACCCCCGGTAATACAGGGGTCGACCGTCCATCACCTCATAAACCAGCGATTCGAGCGCGACGGGCTGTTTTTTAGGAACTGCCGGGGTACGACGTCGCTTGCTGGTTGCCTTTTCCATCAACGGTTGCATAAGCGCTTTTTTTAGCAAGATATGTACAAAAAGATAGAACGCAGCTTGTTATGATGCTTATGATTTACACAGATCATAAGCATCATAACAAGCTGCGTTCCAGGTTAAAGGTTCATCCGCTTCAATTCCCGGACGGCATAATCGGCAGCGCGGGCGGTCAGGGCCATGTAGGTAAGGGATGGGTTCACGCAGGAAGACGATACCATAGCGGCTCCATCCGTAACGAATACGTTTTTTGCGCCCCAGACCTGATTCCAGCCGTTCAGAACCGAGGTTTTAGGGTCGCGGCCCATGCGTGCTGACCCCATCTCGTGAATGCCAATGCCCTGATTTTTGTCCTGATCGTTGCGGGTTTTGATGTTCTTCAGCCCGGCCGCTTCGAGCATTTCGGCGGCATCGTTCATCATCGCTTTGCGCATACCGACGGTGTTTTCGCCCCAGCCCGCATCGAACTCAACAATTGGTAAGCCCCATTTGTCCTGCTTACCGGACAGGCGCATCCGGTTGTTGGGGTCGGGCAGGGTTTCGCCGAAACCGCCAATATTGAATTCCCAGCGGCCGGGCCGGGTCAGGTTGTCTTTAAATGCGGGGCCAAAGCCTTCTTTCGAAGCGCCTGCCACCCAATCCTGACGAGCACCCCGGCCCTGATAGCCAAAGCCACGTACAAAATCTTTCCGTTTATCGTCGCCCCAGTTGGCAAAACGGGGGATGTAAATGCCATTGCCCCGACGCCCGTAATAGTACCACTCCTGCAACCCTTCGAACTCACCCGATGCACCCGCGCCCAGGTGGTGGTCCATCAGGTTACGGCCCAACTGGTCGGAATCATTGCCCAAACCATTCGGAAAACGTTTCGATGTCGATTGCATCATGATCCAGGCCGTATTGATCGTAGACGCATTCAGGAAGATGATTTTGGCGTAATATTCCTGTTGTTGTTTGGTGTTCTGATCGATGACACGCACACCTGTAGCCTTGCCTTTCTGATCGTCGAAAATGACCTGATACGCAATCTTATCCGTAATAATCGTCAGGTTGCCCGTTTTCATGGCAGCTGGTAATGTGGAAGATTGCGTACTAAAATAAGCCCCAAACGGACAACCTCGCACACACAGATTACGGAACTGGCACGATGCCCGGCCCAGGTCGGTATGTACTTTCTGCGCAACCGAAATAATAGCCGGACGGCCGATTACCAGATGCCGGCCTTTAAAATTCTTTTCGATGCCTTCTTTCGCTTTCAGTTCAATGCTGTTCATCTGCATCGGGGGCACAAAGTCACCGTCGGGCAAAACCGCTAGGCCATCTTTATTACCCGAAATACCGGCAAACCGCTCTACATACGAATACCAGGGAGCCAGATCTTTGTACCGGATGGGCCAGTCGACACCATGACCATCCTCCAGATTAGCCGTGAAGTCCCGTTCGTTGAGCCGATAGCTTTGGCGCCCCCACATCAGCGAACGACCGCCGAGGTGGTAACCCCGAATCCAGTCGTAAGGTCGTTTTTCAATGTAGGGTACATCCACATCTTTGGTAAACATATGCCGCTGATCTTCGCCGGGTTTACCCCCCGAACGAGCGTTGGCCCAGTATTCTTCGGCTGCCCACAATTCGATTTTTCCCCGGTGCGGAAACTCCCAGGGATCTTTCATGGCGGTCGGATAATCTGTAACGTGTTTCAGATCGGGGCCGCGCTCCAGCATGAGTACCTTCAGCCCTTTTTGGGTCAGTTCTTTAGCAGCCCAACCACCCGATATGCCCGAACCCACGACGATGGCGTCGTAAGTCATTCCTTTTTTAGCGTCAAGATTAAGGTTCATAGTTTTAAGGAGTTAGGCATTAGGAGCGGGGAGTGGGTATGCTGACGCAACACAAAATGATCCGTCAGCATACCCACTCCCCGCTCCTAACGCCTGAATGTTCTAGTTTACGTTGCCCACGCTTTCTGACCTTCCTGGAGTTTGACAACACCTTCGTAACGGCCTGGGATTTTTACATAGGATAAAGCTTGCGTACAGCCGATTTCGGAACTGAAATAGCCGAGAATGGTCAGTTCTTTGACCAGAGTGAAAAACGGCGTTAGGGGAGCATTTTTTGCCGCATCCTTCACCACCACACCCGTTTCGGCATCGACCAGTTTGGCCTGGGTTTGTTCGCTGCCCGCTGCCGCAACGGCACTTAGCGTAGTTTCGGGGTCTTTCGACAGTTTTTCCTGTTTTTTCGGGTTTTGCTTGGCTTCGAGTTTGGCCCGCTGTTCAAATTCTTTCAGGATGGCTGTTTTCTGCTCGATAGTCAGGTTGACGAACGCTTTGCTGTAGGCTTTCTGGCTTTCCGAGTCAACCGCATGTAACCCGTTCAGAAAATGTTCCTGCTGGGCTGGCTTGTAACAGTCTTTCAGGATGAGCTGGATGGTTCCGCCCACCCTGGCGGCTTTGGCCCCTGGAGTAGCGGTCGTGGGCATAATAACCTCCGTAATTTCATCAAGCAAGGCTGCCTGAGCTTCCTGTAACGAAAAGGCTGAGGACGAACGCCTGATTGACCGATGGGGCTGATAGCCTTCAAGAATCGACGCCATCGTTGGGGCCGAGAGGGCGCTTCCCATCGTAAGGGCTACCTGAAGGATTGCTTCTCTGCGTTTCATAATTTATCCACTTAATAACGTCCTGATTTTACTTCGTTTTTTGTAAAGTTAGCAGCTTCATGGTAAAGCAGAAACAGGTACATGAAGATACTCTATAGGAGAGAAGCGATGCCTAAAATCCTACTTATCAGGCCGTCGGTTAAAAAGGCCGGGGCTGGGCAGTACTCAGCAAACTTCGGTTTTACAATCGTCGGAGGCTATTGTTTCGGTTTCGAGGGTGGCATGCCGAATGTGCTGGTGTTCGAGCCGATGGCGGGCCTCGTGTTTAAGGTCAGCAATCTGGTCGTTGGTCAATCCGGGTTTCAGGACCAAGTGAGCGGTCAGGGCGTTTTCAGTCGTGCTCATGGCCCACACATGTACATGATGCACATCCTGTACACCTGCTACAGCCCGTAATTCAGCCAGCACATTCGCAAGGTCAACATCGACCGGAACACCATCCATCGACAGGCGCAGGCTATCGGTAAGCAATCGCCAGGTGGACCCCATAATCACAGCGGCTACCAGAATGCCAATTGCCGGATCGAGCCATAACCAGCCCGTATACGTGATCAGAATCCCTGCAACAACTACCCCCATCGATACCAGCGCATCGGTAGCCAGATGTAAGTAAGCACCTTTGGCATTCAAATCATGCTCTTTATTCCGAAAGAAAAGCAATGCCGAGCCCGCATTGACCAGAATACCAAACGCGGCTACCCAGGCCACGGCTCCACCCGCTACGGGCTCTGGGTGCCGAAATCGGTGAATACTTTCCCATAAAATAGCGCCTATGGTGATCAACAACACCACAGCGTTGGTCAGCGAAGCCAGTACGGTACTTTTTCGGTAACCATATGTGAATCCGGGTGTTTGCCGAACGCGAGCCAGTCGAAAGGCCAGTAGCGACAGCAGCAGACTGGCCACGTCGCTCAGGTTATGGCCAGCATCGGCAGTGAGCGCTAAGGAGTTATAATAAAAGCCAAGCCCAAATTCTACCACTACATACAGCGTATTCAGGACGGCTCCAATAAGCAATGCCCGGCTGATGGAGGTTAGTGTCGTAGGCCCGTGATGGTGCCCGGCATGGTCGTGGTGATCGTGGTTGTGTGCCATAGATTCGGTACCGTGAGCCTCGGGGTCGGCAAGTTTAGGCTATCCAATGGGCTTCATACCTTGCGGTCCAGAGTTTCACGTTACAATTTTACCTCATTGCGTTTAACCCCCAATGCCAGCGATCCAGTATAAAATTGATTTTATTGGGTGAGTTTGTAATTAACTGAATGACAGTGGGTTAAATTTTGTTGTTTCGGTAAAATAGAACCCATTTGCCCACAATATGTTCATTGTATTTTAAAAAATGCCCAATAAGCCAGCCAAATAGTCGATGGATTAGTTATTAATGCAACACGATGTAGATTGAACCTTCTGCGGGAGGTTGTACTTTTGTGATAATGGATTTCTGTGGACCATACGATAAGCAACTTGCCGACCAGCATCGGCCTGTGTTGCAAACCCCCTTACTCGCCGGATGGGAATTCTGGGACAGGTCTTCGGCATGGCAAGGGCATACAGGCTGGCAGACCATAGCTAAAGTGAATGACTGGGTGCTGACCAAATTTCTCCGGGAGGAGTTAAGCGCAGGTAGTCAGGCTGTTGTTATTACCGATGTAGACCAATTGATTCAGTATGTGAACGATTCGTTTGAGCAGATGACGGGCTATACTGCTGAAGAGGCTGTTGGGCGTAGGCCCAGCTTTTTACAAGGCCAGGCCACTTCCCTAACGACTCGCCAGCGTATGCGTGAAGCGATTAAACGCCAGAAGCCGATCAATGGGCGGTTGGTCAATTACCGGAAAGATCAGACCCCTTATCTGTGTCACGTAAAAATTCGCCCCATTATGAACCGCCAGAAACAGGTCGTCAATTTTATTGCTTTTGAACAGGAACTGCCCAACCGTGAACGCAAACGCAAAGCATGAGCATACAGCCTGTCCGCGCTGTGGGCAGCTATTCGAATGCCGTGTCGGGAGCATCAATCTATGCCAGTGCCAGGCGATTCCACTGACCGAAGAACAGCGGCACTACGTTGACTCGCTGTATCAGGGCTGTTTATGCGCTGCCTGCCTTTTCGTTCTTCGGTCCGATTACGAGACGGTCAAACGGGTAGCCGAACAATAAACTCCGTACCTAGTCCTTCCTGACTCTCTACGGTCATCGTTCCCCCGTGTCCTTTGGTGATGATGTCGTAACTCAGACTGAGCCCCAGTCCCGTACCCTCGCCCGTGGGCTTGGTGGTGAAAAAGGGCTGGAAGATCTTCGCCCGGATGGCTTGGGGAATGCCTGTACCATTATCCTTGATGCGCAACTCCGCATGGGCCGTCTGTTGGGTTATACGTATCCAGACTTGGGGTAGGTAGTTTTCTGGCTGCTGGCTACTTCGTTCCCGAAGCGAGTAGAAGGCATTAGTCAACACATTAATCACCACCCGGCCAATGTCCTGAGTAACCACCTCAACCGATACGGTGTCGGCTTGGAACTGGGTCTGCAAGTCACAATGGAAATCCCGATGTTTTGAACGGTAGCCCTGATAGGCGATTTTGAAGCACTCTTGGATGAGTCGGACCAGGTCGGTCGGCTCTTTTTTGCCTTCCCCACCTTTTGAGTGTTCGAGCATACCTTTGACGATGGCGCTGGCCCGACCGCCGTGGTGGGTGATCTTTTGCAGATTTTGGGCCAGATCATTGGCAATAAACCCGGCTTCTTCCAGGTCGCCTTTTGCCAGAGCCTCTTTCTGTTCTTCGATCAGTTCGGCTGACACTTCGGAGAAGTTGTTGACGAAGTTCAAGGGGTTCTGAATCTCGTGGGCAATACCAGCGGTTAGCTCCCCCAGGCTAGCGAGTTTCTCTTTCTGGATGAGTTGGGCCTGGGAAGCCCGTAGTTCGGCGGTGCGTTGTTCGACTTTTTCCTCCAGTACCCGGTTCTGGGTTTCAATGAGTTGCTGATTCTCTTGGGTTAAGCGGAGTTGTTCCTGAATGGCTTCGTCTTGATGCTTTTTGAGCAGGTTGACTTTGTAGCTAAGACCCAGGGTAAAGAAAAGCATTTCAACGGCAGACCCTATGATAGCACTGAAAGTCCGCCAAAAGCCCAAAGGGAAAATTTCTATTATAAGGGCATAAACGCTTACGAATAGAGCAAGTTGGCCCAAAAGTAAAAACCAGCCAGCCTTGTTTCCGCGTCGTAAAACCACTGTAGCAGTAACTAAGACATAAATAAATGAAGAAGTGTAATTGATGGTAAAAAAGTAATATGGAGGAAGATCAACTATACCTAGAGCTACCAGGGTGAGGACAACTAAGCTAACACAGATTACTCCGACCATAACCTGTCCGGTGCGGTAAAGCCAGGGAGCGTATTGCCTAACTGACAAAAATGACATCGTAAAGAGAATAATGAGGAGTATACTAACATTTGTCGTTACCCATCCAAACCGCAGCATTACAGTCTGCCAGGTCCCTAGCCATTCAATGGTTAGCCCTGCCGTCAGGGCTATATTAATGCCATGACTCAACACCCAAATACCATAGATGAGGTTATCACGATCTCTTAACTGGACGAATAGCAGAAGACTGTATAAGGCCATCAGCAAGGCAAAGCCATAATAAATTCCGTAGGTCCAGTCTTCTTTATGCAGTTGCTGAGCCAACGGAAGCGCACCACAAATTTGGAAGTCAGGTATCGAGAACTCCTGGTTGATGTAGATGTAAAGCTGATGGGTTTGCCCTCCACGGACCTGTAAGGGGAAAATGTTTCGGCTATGCCGGAAGGCCAATTCCGCAGGTGCAGCTCCCCGTTTTTGGTGGCTTTGCTGAAGGAGGGTTCTACCAGTCGCTTCGCAAACCAGTATATCGTTCCCGAGGGAATGCACACGCAGGAAGAAATCGTTTGGGGTATCGTTGGTCAGATTGATACGCAACCAGTAGGACCTCTCAGGGTTTATACGGCTAGCTACGGGAGCGAAGTGATATCCATCGGGATGTTGCAGCAGCGAGTCGATGGTAAGCTTCTGCCCTGGTCTAACCTCCAGTGTTGTCAGGTGGTTGTCGAGGTTGTAATAAGACTGGTTGGGGTCGCTCAGTACTACCGTTTGGGCGTGGGTCAAATGACTGATAAACAGCAGTAGTACAAGTAAAAATCGTTTCATGAATGATGGTAGGGTTGTATCAATAAAGACTAAGACGGCAACGTAATGACAAACTGCGCTCCCAGTCCCTCCTGGCTCTCTATGGTCATGGTTCCGCCGTGTCCTTTGGTGATGATATCGTAACTCAGGCTGAGCCCTAACCCGGTACCTTCGCCGGTGGGCTTAGTGGTGAAAAAGGGCTGGAAGATCTTCTCCTGGATGGCCTCAGAAATACCCGTGCCGTTGTCTTTCACACAGAGTACAATCCTGTCCGACTCTTTTCTGCTACTGACCCAAACGGTGGGTTGGTAGCCCGCTTCGGCCTGTCTGGCTTGTTGCCCAATGGCGTAGAAAGCGTTGTTATAGAGGTTGAGCAAGACCCGGCCGATGTCCTGAGCTACCACCGAAGCGGTAGGCAGATTGCTGGCAAATTCAGTAATCAGTCGGCAATTGAAGGCCTTGTTTTTCGCCCGTTGGCCCTGGTAAGCCAATCGCAGGTACTCGTCGGCCAGGGCATTGAGGTTGGTAGGCTGTTTCTCACCGGTGCTGGCCCGGGAGTGTTCGAGCATGCCTTTGACAATAGCCGAAGCCCGACCGCCGTGGTGAGTGATCTTTTCTAAGTTCTGGCCTAAATCACTCAATAATTCGGTTTCCAACTCTTCGTCGCGCTGGTCTGGTGCCTTTTGTCTCTCTTCTTGAATCTCTTTTACCAATTCAGCGCTCACTTCAGAGAAGTTGTTGACGAAGTTCAAAGGATTCTGAATCTCATGGGCAATACCAGCGGTTAGTTCGCCCAGGCTGGCGAGTTTTTCTTTTTGGATGAGTTGGGCTTGGGAGGCACGGAGTTCAGCGGTGCGTTGCTCAACTTTCTCTTCCAGCACTCGATTCTGGGTTTCGATGAGATGCTGGTTCTCTTTGGTCAGGCGAAGTTGTTCCTGAATGGCTTCATCCTGATGCTTTTTGAGCAGGTTGACTTTGTAAGTAAGGCCCAGTGTAAAGAATAGTATCTCACCAAATAGACCAAAATAGTTGGTGTTATACGTCCAGAAAGTTGCTGGATAAGTTTCTGAGTAACTTGGTGTACCAATGAAAAGGGCAAAAGTGAAAAATATCGAATTTCCCAGGACAAAGTACAACGCTGGTTTGAAACCCTTACGGTAGCTGATAATACCGACAATTAGGCAGTAGGGTGCATCGATCAGATTAACTAATAAAAAAAAGACACCAGGCGCATTATTAGTTAGGAAAAGCAGAATTGCCAACAGGTCAAACGCTATAACCAGCAAACTAAATCGATACAAGCCCGTAGAGCGCTGATGTAGCGACAAAAAAGATATGGTAAACAACTGATGTACAATGACACAGCAATAAAGTGCAATACCAGGGGAATGGACAAATAAATTATGAAGCCATGGTGAATAACTAGCTAGGTGATTGTAGAATGACGAATTAATCCAGCCTACCATTATCACCCAAATTACATAGAGCAGATTATCCCTGTCGCCCAGCCGTAAGGACAAAAGCAAGCTATAGATGATAACCATTAAAATAAATCCGCCGAAAAGCCCCACTTTCAGATCCTGGCCCTGAAACGTTTTATCTAAAGCCAAACCAGACTGTACTGTAGCATGAAGGGAGGGAGAGACTAACCCTTCTACATAAAAGTAAATCGTGTGAGTTAGGCCCTTGGGAATTTGGATGGGGCATATGCGTCGGATGTTGTAATAATTATCCGAATTCTGGGCTATGACACCCGTAAAGATTTGACTGCCAACTACCCGTTGATCGGCGACTTGATAGACCACTACTCGACGATTACTGAAATAAAGGAAGTGTAGAAATAGGTCCGTATTGATTTGATTGGTGAGTGTTACTCGAAACCAGTACGCTTTTTCCAGATTTGGTGTAATCGGCTTTTGTGTCACTGGTACAAACGAATATTTATTTGGATTCAGCAGCAGCGAGTCGATGGTAGCTTGCTCCGGATTCAACTCTAATGCCTCCATGGATTCGTGGAGGTAGTATGTTTTCTCGGGCTCATTCAACACAATCAGCTGGGCGTGGGTCAAATAGCTGATAAACAGCAGTAGTACAAGTAAAAGTCGTTTCATGAATGATGGTAGGGTTGTATCAATAAAGACTAAGACGGCAACGTAATGACAAACTGCGCTCCCAGTCCCTCCTGGCTCTCTACGGTCATGGTTCCGCCGTGTCCTTTGGTGATGATGTCATAACTCAGGCTGAGCCCTAACCCGGTACCCTCGCCGGTAGGCTTGGTCGTAAAGAAGGGTTGGAAAATCTTGTCCTGAATGGCTTTGGGAATGCCCGTTCCGTTGTCTTTCACCCCGATCAGTACTCGCCCCGGTTCCTGTCGACTACTCACCCAAACGGTGGGTTGGTAGCCCGCTTCGGCCTGTCTGGCTTGTTGCCCAATGGCGTAGAAAGCGTTGTTGTAAAGGTTGAGCAGTACCCGGCCTATGTCCTGAGCCACCACATTCACTGAGGATAAACGGCTGTCAAAATCAGTGATGAGCTGGCCGTTGAAGGCTTTATCTTTCGCCCGTTGGCCCTGGTAAGCCAATCGCAGGTATTCATCGGCTAAGGCGTTGAGGTTAGTGAGCGCTTTTTCGCCGGTGCTGGCCCGGGAGTGCTCCAGCATGCCTTTGACTATAGCCGAAGCCCGATAGCCGTGGTTTGTGATCTTTTGCAGGTTTTGGCGAAGGTCGTCGGCAATGGCACCAGCCTCTTCTAATTCTCCTTTATTAATCTCTTCTTTGAGTTCATCAACTAACTCACTCGATACCTCCGAGAAGTTGTTGACGAAGTTCAAGGGGTTCTGAATCTCGTGGGCAATACCAGCCGTGAGTTCACCCAGGCTGGCGAGTTTCTCTTTCTGAATGAGTTGGGCTTGGGAGGCACGTAACTCAGCCGTGCGTTGTTCGACTTTTTCTTCCAGTACCCGGTTCTGGGTTTCAACAAGCTGTTGGTTCTCCAGAGTTAGGCGGAGTTGCTCCTGAGTAGCTTGGTCTTGCTTTTTTTTCAGCAGGTTCACTTTATAGGTAAGCCCCAGCGTAAACAGCAGAATCTCACCAAAAGCGCCAAAGTAATTACTGTTGTATGTCCAGAACGTTATGGGATAGAGCCCATACAAGGTAGTCATGTAAACGTACTGACCGATATAATAGACGATGTTGCCAATTAAAAAATAAAGGGCGGGTTTAAACCCACGGTAATACATGATTCCTCCGGCCAGTATGCTATAAAGTGAATCAATCACTATCGCTAAAAATACCAGCTTGATAAATGCCTGATTGATTAACAGGAGAACAATAGCGAGTATATAGAAGCCTATCACGAACCAACTGACCCGGTATAAACGACGGGCCTGCTGACGAATCTGTAAAAAAGATAGGGCGAACAGCACATGGATCAGATCAACACAGAACAGGAATAGTGCAGCATTATAAGCGAAAATATTGTGTAGCGCGGAGGATATACCGGGTAGTTGGTTGTTGGTGCCAAGAATAATCAGCGCAACCAGCAGTAACCATACCGCATAAATCAGATTGATCCAGTCGCCCAGCCGGGCAAACAGCATGAGGCTATAGATGAAAATGATCAGGATGAAACCCATAAATAAGCCCGTAATCAGCGTTTCGCTGTAGAGCATTTTCTGTAATGCCCATACAGACTGGGCCGTGATGTGTAGAGTGGGCAAAGCCATACGGGCTACATGCAGGTAGATCGTATGGCTTTGCCCGTTAGGGATGTGTAGGGGATAAATAAGGTTTTTGTGCTGGAAGTTTTCCTTGGGGTTTATTGAGGCACTGCTTCCATGAAACACTTCCTGATGCAGTAATTGCTGATTGGCTGCTTCATAAACAACGATCTGTCTTTCGTTAAGCATCAGAAATTGCAGCATTAGAGCGGCATTGGTTTGGTTGGTAAGCTCAACCCGGAACCAGACATCTTTCGTCCCACCTTCACTGACATTATGCTGATTAACCTGAATAGGTTTTTGTTTCACCGATACAAACCGGAAATGTGCGGGATGTTGCAACAACGAATCGATGGTAACTTCTCCCGGCTCGGTTTGCAGAGCGGTAACGTGATCAAAAAGGTAATACGTCTGATTCGGGTTTTTCAGGACAAGGGACTGGGCTTGAGTAGCCACAGAAATCCCGTACAAGAGGAGGGCTTGCAGCAGTAGTTTCATGAGACGGTGGGGGCTGGAGTTACCTGATCACGCGTTAAATTGTTATTAGATTAATCACGCGGTAAAGTATACGTGGCTAAGATAAGTAATTGCGTTTGTTTCTTTTATTTTTTAGACTTATAAGTAGATTCTTAATTGCTTTTAAACGAATAAGTTGCTTCTTAGCTTGCTTTGTGGTTACATCAGTAAATGTAGCGATGGGCGGTAAGCCATACCTAAAGAAAAGTATAAAAGAGTCGCTACTTTGAAGGCATAGAGGTGCAGAAAGTTGGTTATAACCAGTAGGAATCCGTGATTTTCATCAACTAATAGCGGTAAACGCCAAATGGGCTTTATCTTTGCTGCGACATGAAAAATGCGGTTCTGTACATCCTCGTTTTTGCAACGCTGCTGCCAACGGTCAGTCAGTGGGGGACCGTCGCGTATTATCATGCCAACAAGGACTACATTGCCCGCGTGCTCTGCGAAAACCGCGATAAGCCCGAATTGCACTGTGATGGACACTGTTATCTGGCAAAACGGTTGAAAGCCCAGCAGGACAAACAGGATAAAGAAACCACCGAACGGGTCCAGAATACGCCTGTCGTGCAGTTGTTTTGCGATAGCAATCAGGCTTTCCTGTTTCATCCGGTCATTACGGAACTTCTTTCATCAGCCTGTTCAGGCTACGTGGTTCCTGCCTATGTAGCTCCGGTTACCTCATTTTTTCATCCGCCCTGCGCCTAGCGAAGTTTACAGGGCCTTGTCGCCCCGACAGGCTGTCTGACTGACCCGACAACCGGGTTCAGTGCCGTTTGCCATTCCCTGCGTCTGGCAACTCATTTATTTTCAGACTTAAACTAAGCTTTCGTGAATACATATAGACTTCTCGTAGCCTGTGGGCTATGGGTGATTACTACGTTTTGTGCATGGGCGCAGAACGCCAACCAGGGGCTTGTTTTCGATGCCCAAACCAAAGAACCTATTCCCGGTGTAACCATACACTGGCAGGAGGGTAAGTCGGGTCGCGTTACCGATGCAAACGGCCATTTCTCACTGGGCCAGCTTCCGTCAAAAGTGAGCGTATCGGCGGTTGGGTATCGTCGTCAGGAAGTGACCATTACGCCCGATCAACCGATTCGGATTGCGCTGGAACCGGTCGTAGAAGATTTACAGACCGTTGTGGTGACGGGCAATCGGGAGGCAGCCCTGCGTACCGAAACACCTATCGCGATCTCGAAACTCTCCCCCAAACTGATTGACGATACCAAGCCGACCAGCATCTACGAGGTTATCAACAAAACCCCCGGTGTATTGATGGTGAACCTCAACAACGAGCAGCATATGATGGCCATTCGGCAGCCGATGACCACCAATGCGTATTTCCTGTACATGGAAGATGGGGTTCCGATTCGGCCGATGGGTGTGTTTAACCACAATGCCCTGCTGGAACTGAATCAGTTTACGGTTAGCTCCATTGAAGTAGTAAAAGGGCCTGTTTCGTCGATCTATGGGCCCGAAGCCGTAGGAGGAGCGGTCAATTTCATTACCCAGCGCCCCACGGCTGTGCCAACGGCCAAAGTGGGGATTCAATTCGATCAGTGGGGATACAAACGGCTCCAGTTTGGCGCGGGTGCCCGGCAGGGTAAGTTTGGCATCTATGTAGGTGGCCTCGTGGCTCGTCAGCGCAATTCGTGGCTCGCCAGTTCCGACTACGATAAGTCGTCGTATTTTGCCCGGCTCGAATATGCTTTTACACCCCGCACTCGTCTGACGGGTACGGTGTCGTACAACGACTATTCGTCGCAAACCAGTGGGAGTGTGGATAGTACGGCCTTTTTTGCCCGGCAATACGTCAGTACAACGGATTTTACGTACCGAAAAACGTTCTCCCTTCGGAGCCGCCTAACGCTGGAACACGATTGGAAAAATGGCTCACAGTCGTTTCTGACGGCCTTTGTCCGGAACAATAGCGTAGGGCAGAACCCGGCCTACTCAATTCGCTGGACAACAGGTGCCGCAACGGCGACGGGACAGGTGAACAGCAACGATTTCAGCAGTTCGGGATTCATCGCCCAGCATACGCAGCGACTGAATTTTCTGAATAGTAAGCTGATTGTCGGAACTACACTCGATCTGTCGCCCAATACGTATTACGCCTACCAGACCGATCTGACGACCGAGTTACGGGCCGATAAAAAATCAGTTCTGAAATATACACAGGTAGCCGAGCGGCCAGATATTCAGTTGGCAAACTATAAGGCCGATATTCATAATCTGGCGGCTTATGTGCAATACGATCTGGAGCCTCTGCCCAAACTTCGGCTATCGGCCGGCCTGCGCTACGACCGTATGGCGTTCGATTATACCAATTCGCTGGATAAAACATCAGGTAGTAAGGAGTACAGCCAGGTAACCCCCAAAATCGGCGCAACTTATGATCTGGGTAACGGCAAGGGCTTATATGCCAATTATGCCAAAGGGTTTTCGCCCCCGGCCCTTACGTCGATTTTCCTGAAACGAACCACGCCAACGGCCAGTGGGGACTTATTCTACTACAACCTGCAACCCGCTAAGTTCGACAATATGGAAATCGGCGGCTGGGCGTCGCTGCTGAATAATAAAGTGTATGTCGATGTGGCGCTCTATCAGATGAAGGGCACCAACGAGTTACTCAGCATCCGCCAGCCCGACAACTCGACGGACTACCAGAGCGCGGGTCGAACGCTGCACCGGGGTATTGAGTTAGGGCTTACCTATCGGCCCTCCAAACAGCTATTTGTGCGATTCGGCGGAACGCATGCCCTGCATCGGTTTGACGAGTTTACCTTGAGCCAGCGGGTGTCGGATGTGATTCAGAATGTGAATGGTAAGGATATGCCTTCGGCTCCGCGCACACTCTGGAACACCGAAGTGACGTACTATCCGGCCTGGGCTAAAAACCTGCGGGCTTCGCTGGAGTGGCAACATGTGTCGGGCTGGTATCAGAACCAGATCAACACCGTTCGTTACAATGGGTATGACTTTGCCAATGCCCGCCTGGGGTATCAGTGGAAAGGCATTGAGGTGTATACCAACGTCCTGAACGTGACGAATGTACTATATGCCACCAACGCCACGCGCGGTAACAACTCGACCGACCGAACTACCTATACGCCAGCGGCTCCACGCACGTTTGTGATCGGGGTTCAGTATAGTTTTTCGGGAAAGTAGGATGACTGACGGAGATACACATTGGTGGTCTGATCAATCCTCTGTGTGTCTCCGCCCTAACGCTGTGAATCTCTCTGTAACAAAGAAAAAAAGTATGAAAAGCGTATTGACTTTACTTGTTTTGCTGGGCCTTATGGCCGAAAAACCGGGGAAAGAAACGGCCCTGTCGAATCCGCAATTTGTGGGCGCTGTACCCCGCCTGACGACCGATGCGGCTGGTAATCCTTTGCTAAGCTGGGTCGAAAAACTCAATGAGAAAGAAGCTGTTTTCTACTTCGCGACCTCAACCGATGGTGGACAAACCTTTGGAGAGAAAATCCGGGTAAAAGCACCTGACGGACTGTCGGCTCATGCCGAAGGGATGCCCAAAATAGCTGTAAAAACCGATGGTACGATGCTGGCTGTTTTTGAAGTGCCGCGCCCTACTGCCGCGTCTCGTTTTGCGGGTGATCTGCTGTATACGCTATCGGCCGATGGTGGAAAAACCTGGTCGGATGCCCAGCCCGTACATCAGGATGCAACCCCCGGCAAAAGCCATTCATTTGCCGATATTACCCGCTTACCGAATGGAGAAATCGGTGCGGTCTGGCTTGACGAGAAATTGCCTGGGCAGGAGGGGCGTCCGGTCGTATTTGCTCAGACAACGAAAGGCAAGGGTTTTGGCCCGGCCGTACTGGTCGATGAAAATGCCTGCCAATGTTGCCGTACCAACGTATTTGTCGATAGCCAGAAACGCATTCACCTGACTTATCGGGATATGATACCGACCCAGAAAGGGTCCCCCGCTGCCCGCGATATGAGCACAGCAGTATCGGCCGATGGGGGCAAAACATTCAGCAAACCGCAGGTTGTTTTTGCCGACAACTGGCAGGTAGCTGCTTGCCCGCACGCAGGCCCTGTCGTAGCGCAGATGGGCAACGATATGCTGGTGACCTGGTTTTCGGGCAAGGAGGAATCGGCGGGACTTCGACTGGCCAGATTAGGTTCGGATAAGCTCGTATCAAGTGTACTGACGAATCGCGCCAAACATCCACAAGTTTCGGCCGCCAACGGGCGGTTGACCTGGGTATGGGATGAATCGGTTTCGAAAGATGGTTCCGGCGAGATGGGTTCGTTTGTGCAGCGGATCGGGATGCGCACCATGACCGGACAAGACGTCAGTACCACAACCTACCTGACGCCCGAAACCGTCGATGGTACGTACCCGGCGGTTCTGTCGACGGATAAAGGAACGCTGGTCGCTTACGAACAGAGCAAAGACAAACAGAAGGCCGTGATCGTTGTTCGGTGGCTGGATGCGTGGTAATTTCAGGCATAGGGTAAGCCCTCAGCGGATCTTACCCTATACCTGAAACGCCCCATTACGCTACCTACGCTGTTGGCTACTGTCGGCCTTGCTTCCGGTTCGGGGCAGGATTCGGTTGCCTTTCTTTTTGTTGAACTGAGTTTCATTATCCCGCTGCGGGTTGTGACTACCAACCGACATTTTACCCGCATCCTGGCGGCTCCGATCCGATTCCGTACTGATCGATGATTCGGGAATGAGTCGGTTTGATTTTTTGCCTACCGTAGCGCCCTTCTGCTGCGCTTCCTTATTGTACGGCACGCCCTTCCCTTTGAGCTGGCCGTTGTTGGCATTTCCGGCATGGCTGGTCGTGGCCGACCCCTGCTTGCCTGCATTGGTTTCGGTGTTGGACGATTGAGCCTGGGCATTGATCAGCCCCGCAAAGAAGAATAGAGTCGAAAGAATCAGTAGGTTTTTCATACGTTGCATGCATTTATGTAGGTCAAAGACGTACAGAAGCAAAACCGTTTGTACCGTGAATTGTCTTCGAACAAATGGGTAAATAAGGGAACGGGCTCGTTTAAAGGGGTGAGGCCTAACCAAAAAACACGTAATTTCGCTGCGACCGGGTGAGTCGCTATCGGAGGGCAGTATGCGAATTTTGATCGTAGAAGATGAATGGGAAGTTGCGTCGCTGATTAAAAATGGGCTGGAAGAGTACGACTTTAGCGCCGATATTGCAGGCAATGCCATGGAAGCGAACCAGCAACTGGCCGACCATGAATACGATACGGTTATTCTGGACGTGAACCTCCCCGTCATCAGCGGATATGACCTGTGCCGCATGATTCGGAACAAATACGAAACCCTGCCAATCCTGATGCTGACGGCCTTTGGCAGTACCGAAAATAAACTGACAGGTTTCGATGCCGGTGCCGACGATTATCTGGTAAAACCCTTTGAATTTCGGGAACTTGTGGCCCGGCTGCGGGCGCTGAACCGGCGAAATGGCGTTGTGGTTCAGGAGCCCACCGTACTCAAAATTGCTGATCTGGAACTCAACTTGCAGAGCAAAGCGGTGAAGCGGGGAAATCAAAAGATACTGCTGACCGCCCGCGAACTGGCTCTGCTGGAGTTTTTTCTGAAGAATCAGAATCGGGCGCTCACCCGGCAGGATATTATGGAGCATGTGTGGGACCTTTCGTTCGATACAGGCACCAATGTGGTCGATGTGTACGTCAATTACCTGCGCAAAAAGATCGATAAAGATTTCCCGCTCAAGCTGATTCATACCCTTAGCGGGATCGGCTACATTATGCAGGCCTCTGACGAGTAAACTCATGAGAATACGCACGCGCCTTTCGTTTACGTTTGTGGGGGTCGTTGCGGCCATACTGCTCCTGTTCTCATTTGTAGTGTATGCTACAGCTGAGTATTTCCGCCAACGGGATTTTTACCTTCGGCTGAGCGATAAGGCCAAAACGACGGCTCGTCTGTTGCTGGATGAAGCAGAGGTAGACACGCGTTTACTGCGAATTATCGAGCGGAACAACCTGACCGCCTTGCCTCAGGAGCAGATCAACGTATACGACCAGCAGGGGCGGCTCGTGTATTCAACCCAATCCCGATCCATTGTCGAACCTGTTGTCTTACAGCGTATCCGGCAGAAAAAAGAAATTTTTTTACGGCAGAATAAAGTCGAGATTGTCGGGTTTACGTACCTGCACCATAAGCAGGAGTATGTGCTGGTTGCGTCGGCCTATGACCAGTATGGCATCGAAGAAATGGGGCATCTGAGCACCATTATGGGCGTTGGGCTGGTTTGTAGTCTGGCGTTGGTCGGTATGGTGGGCTGGGCGTATGCCGGACGATCGCTGCGGCCCATTTCCAGGGTCATTCAGGAGGTCGACCAGATCACGGCATCGAACCTGAACCGTCGGCTAACGGCGGGTAACGATCAGGACGAGCTGGCCCAACTGGCCCGTACCTTCAACCTGATGCTCGACCGGGTGCAGGAAGCGTTTGAAGTACAGCGAAATTTTGTGGCCAATGCGTCGCATGAACTGCGTACACCCCTAACGATCATTACCGGACAGATCGAAGTGACGCTGATGAAACGGCGCACCGTTGAAGAACACGAGGCCAAATGGCGGGCGGCTCTTGATGTGATTCAGCGGATGAACAAACTGACCAATAACCTGCTCAATCTGACGCTGGTGAGTTTGGGGGCTACTCCGTTGAAATTCAGTGAGGTAGCGGTCGATGAAGTCATCTATCAGGCCGCACAGATGCTGATGAATCATCAGGAAGAGTACTCGGTCGTATTTTCGTTCGATGGCGAAGTGGAGTCGATTCAGCCTTCGCTGACCATCGCTGGTAATAAATCGCTGCTGTATTCGGCCTTTTTCAATCTGATGGAAAATGGCTGTAAGTTTTCCGCGAACAAGCAGGTAAAGGTTACGCTGGGGGCCAACAATCGCTGGGTCACGATCCGGTTTGAAGACGAAGGAATTGGGATTTCGGAAGCCGACCTGAAGCAGATTTATGAACCTTTCTTCCGGGCGCAGAACGTCAAGCGCATTCACGGGCATGGAGTCGGCCTGCCCCTGACCTATCGGATTATTCAACTCCACTACGGCCAGATCGATGTGATCTCGCAACCCGAGCAGGGTACTACTTTTACCGTTCGTCTGCCTAAATCGCTCTAATCGATTTCTAATCAACTTCTAACAGTCCTCTCATTGACTTCTAACAGCCTCTTAATGAAAGAGTAGGTTCGTTAAAAGAACTTTGTTGTCTGGAAAAGCACGCACGAACTATGAACGGTTTTCGGGCTATGAACAACAAAAATGGCAGTGGGAGAACTTCCAGGAAATACATCAACTGGCTAACCGTCTGGGGGTTTATCGTGGGGTGTATCGCCTACAATCTATATGTCGATAATCGACAGAAGCAATTGATTACCAAAGCGTACCGGACACAGTATGAAATCGAAAGCCAGCGGGCCGATTCCCTCTACAAAGAAACAATCCGGCTGGAACAACGCCTTCAACAGATCGAAACACCAACCGGGCGAAAACTGTCGACCCGACAGCCGGCCGGTTCACCAACTGCATTGACCGCCCGCGAACTGTAAGCGGTCGGTACGCAGAAGTCCTGCCCTAAGCGGTTGCTCTGAAATGCCTCGTACAGAGCTTCCGGTTTAGGGCAGGCACTATTTTTTACCGAATGCAACTACATACGACATAGACACATGCTCAACGTGAATCAAGTTATAGAACCTAAAAACCGACTGGGCGATATTCGGGGCGGAGCCATTTCGTTTCTGGTCGCCGTACCCCTGTGCCTGGGCATTGCCCTGGCCTCCGGGGCTCCTCTGTTTGCGGGCATCATTGCCGGTATTGTGGGGGGGCTGATCGTCGGCATTTTCAGTCGGTCGGCGCTTAGTATTTCAGGACCCGAAGCCGGGCTGATCGTCGTTACCCTGGGTGCCATTCAGACCCTGGGGTCTTTTCCTGCCTTTCTGCTGGCCTTGTGCATAGCCGGGCTGTTTCAGATCGGATTTGGGTTTGCCAAGGCAGGTAATGTCAGCAATTTCTTTCCTTCGTCGGTCATTAAAGGCATGCTGGCTGGTATTGGTATCATGCTGATTATTAAGCAACTGCCACACCTGGTTGGGTACGATGCCGACGCGGCCGAAGGGCTGGTGCTGTTTCAACCCAACGGGTTCGACCTGAACGAGCAACTGCGTATGGCCATGAGCCAGTTTAGCCTGACGGCTATTCTGATTACGGTTGTTTCGCTTACGGTGTTCTATGTGTGGGAACGCCCGTCGTTCAAGCGGCAGGCGTTTGCCAAAAATGTCCCCGCAGCGTTGGTTGTCGTCGTGTTGGGGATTCTGACGAACGAATTCATGAAACTGATGGCTCCGCAATGGGCCTTGTCGGGTAATCATCTGGTGCAGCTCCCCGTTTCCGACAGCGTAGAGGGCTTTTTCAAGCTATTTACCTTTCCTGATTTTTCGCAGTGGAACAACCCAATGGTGTATTCGTCGGCCATCGCCATTGCGCTGGTGGCCAGTCTGGAGGCACTGCTGGCCGTTGAAGCCTGTGATGAACTGGACCCGCTGAAGCGGAAAACACCCGCCAACCACGAGCTGAAAGCACAGGGTATCGGGAACGTGATTAGTGGCCTGATCGGGGGTATTCCGCTGACGTCGGTGATTGTTCGGAGTTCGGTGAGCATCAACGCGGGGGCTCGTACCAAACTGGCGGCTTTACTGCACGGATCGTTGCTGCTGGTTTGTGTGGTAACCCTCCCAGCGGTGCTCAACAAAATTCCCTGGGCGAGTCTGGCGTCGATTCTGCTGGTAACGGGGTATAAACTGGCGCGGATCGACATTTTCAAATCCACTTTTGCCGAAGGGCCCGCCAAGTTCATTCCTTTCTGCGTCACGGTATTGGCCGTTGTACTGACCGACTTGCTGACGGGGATTGGGATCGGGATGGTAACGGGGGTTTTCTTTATCCTGCGCGATCATTACCGAAATACGCACCAGGTACGGACCGAGTGGGATAGCGACATCAAACGGATTCACGTGAGCCTGGGCGATTATGTGTCGTTCTTGAGCAAAGCCCGCGTGATGAAGTTGCTGAAAAGTATCCCCGACAACGCGATTATCGAAATCGACGGGAGCCAGTCATCATATATCGACAGTGATGTGGTTACGGCTATTCAGAATTTCGGTATCGGCGCTAAGCAACGGAACATTCGGCTCATTTTTCGCCCCAGCCCGAACGCCGATCTACCCCCCGTTTTCAATTCCAGCGATACCGGAAAGAGCCACCGCAAAAACTCAGAGTTTCACCTGCACGGTCAGATAAACACTGCGGCCGTCGGAAGGTAGAATGCCAGGACCTGGATAACCTGTGGCCCGTCGGGTAAAATAAACGGTGTTGGCGAGGTTATTCAGGCTACCTTCTACCCGAAACTTGCTAAACTGATACGACAGGCTGGCATCCAGAATGGTATAGGCCGGAATCAGACCGATAACGGCCGACACGCCCCCTTCGCGGGCATTGGTGGCATCCGAGAATTGGTCGGAGAGGTGGGTGTACTGGAGGGAGGCTTTCAGGTTTTTGTACCCCAGCCGAACCCCGCTTTTGAGGTTTACGTTGGGCACAAATTCAACCTGATTGCCTACCACTCCGGCCACTTCGCTGGCTTTGTATTCCGAATGAATCAGCGCTACGTTGGCAAACAAAACCCCGCTCAGATCGACATTGGCTGGATTCGCTATCCGTAGTAAATCTGCTTCGGCATAAGATTCCAGCCCCATAATAACGGCCTGCCCGATGTTGCCCCGCCGACGGAGTACCCGCTGGTTTTCATCGTAGAACTGTACTTCGCCAATGCGGTTGTTGTAATTCAGGTAAAATGCGCTGATGTCAAAATTGTATAGCGTCGTTTGGGTACTGCGGATGCCCAGATCGAGCGAATAGCCTTTTTCGTCCTGCAAGTTCGGGTCGATCACCTGCGAGGGGTTCGCAATGCGCATATCGCTAAACGTGATGGAGCGGTAGTTCTGCGACAGGTTGCCGTAAAGGTCTAGCTGGCCCGTTGGCTTATAGCTGATACCCAGCCCTCCCAGCACAAACTGTCGGCCATTGGTACGGTACTCGCTGGTACGGGCCGAACTGATGATATTTCCCGCCAGGTCCCGAATCGTGGTGCCGTAAAAGCCATCGGCCGTGGTATAGATGTACTCGTAGCGCAGACCGGGCGTGATGGAGAGCTTGTTGCCCAGGTAAATGATGTTTTCGGCAAATACCGATGCGTTTCGGTTCGGAAAACGGTAGTCGTAAGTAATGGCCTGCGCATCGCTGATAAAGTTGAAATTCGCATCGTTGCCCGTACTGCCCAGCCCCTGCGTACTGTGGTTGAACCCGTGATAATACCGGCTCCCAACCAGCAGAACAGCCTGTTGCTTGCCCAGGTAATACCGTTTTAGGTACCGGGCTTCGGCTCCCCAGTTCTGAAAATCGCCTTTGATCAGATCGCGTTCGCTGTTGTCATCAACACTGGCAACCCGGTTGGGCCGGAACCCCAGCGAATACCGATACGCATTCAGGCTAAATAGGCGTACGTTGACTTCATGGTTGGGGTTGAACTTATGATCGAAATGTAACGCAGGCATCGTCCAGTTGACCTTAAACCAGTTGCGCTCGCGGTTGCTCTGGCGCGCATCGTCGGCAAACATGGCATCCGTCAGGCCACCTGGTTGCTGGGCCAGGTAGCTCATCTGCGTAAGGTCGAAGCCCAGGGTGGTGTTTTCCGAGAAGTGGTAATCGATGTCGGCGTAGGCCGTGTAGTTGGTGAATTGGGAATTTGGTCGCCAGCCGTCCCCTTTTTTGTACTGGAAAAACGTGTAGTAACTCAGCTTGCCTACGGTTCCGCTGGCACTGGTAAAGGTGTTGTAAAATCCGAATGAGCCAATCGTTTGTCGGGCCGTCAGTTCCAGTTTTCGGTTGGTTACGGGCTTTTTCATCACAAAATTCAGCAACCCACCAAACTGCGTTCCGTACTGAAGGGAGGCTGCACCCCGAACAATCTGAATACGCCCGACGGCTTCAATAGGTGGCGTGTAATAGCTTTCGGGATAGCCCAACGCATCGGCACTGATGTCGTAACCATTTTGCCGGACGTTGAAATTGGAGCTACGGTTGGGGTCGAGGCCACGACCACCGATACTAAGCTGAAGTCCCGCTCCTTCATTTTCCCAGATGTTTAATCCGGCCACACGGGCATAAATCTGACGGGCATTGTTCGTTGCCAGATTAGCCACCAGTTGTTCCGGTAAAATCACTTCTGTCTTTTTCCCTTCGTAAATCCCCATGCTTTCGACCCCGCGCATCCGCGTAAAGCCAAAGTCTGCCTGTTTATCTGTAACCGTTACCTCTTTCAGATTCTCCTGCCGGTTGCTAAGCCAGAGGGCTATGTACTGGTCCTGAGCCTGAATGGTTACCGCTTGTCGGGAGGTTTTAAAGTCAGGGCTGGTCGTTTGCAACAGGTGTTCGCCCGTCGGGAGATTGACGAATACGAATCGGCCTAGGCTGTCGGTGATCGTGCTTCGTTTGCCGTCGTTCAGGTAGACCGTACAGCCTTGCACGGCACTACTGTCGTGTCGGGCCCGTACCATACCCGTAATCCGGTATTGAGCGAGAACGGTGGTGGTAAGAAAGGTGCTGGCTAGAAAACTAAAAACCGTAAATCGTATCATGAAATGGTGTAATCCATGCTTTTGGCTTGAATGAGTCCTGCTCATTGGCCAGGTTTATTGTGGGGTCGATGAGTGGTTTGCCGAGTCGACCGTTTAGAGCTACGTACGAATCGACATACACTTCCGGGTTATGAAAACCGTTTTTCGCGTAGTAGTCTCGCAGAATGTGCGCGTATTGCAGAAGCATATCGGGCTGGGTCGCCATCATTTTCTCCTGCAAAGGGGTAAGAAACCGGCTGTTGTTGACGATGGTTTGATGACCGAACCGATCTTTTATCATGAATTGGGCATAGCCCGCTTTCTCCATGAGCATCACCCGCCACGAAAATCGGTAGCCCTGCTCCGTCCAGAACAATTCGCCCGGATACAGCAGATAGCGGAAAGGAAACAGAAGCTGGACGATGAAAAAGAGGCCGAACAGGGTCAATATGGCCGTTTTTACGCCTGGTGAATACCGATACGTTCGGCGGGGGCGTAGAAACTGGGATGAGGCCGAAAGCCATTTGCCTAGCTGGTTGATGATCCGTTGATGAACACTCGGCGAGAAAAAGATCAGCGCCGTCACCATCATGACGTAAGGGAACATCCCGATGGGAAACAGCAGCGCCGTAAGGCCATGAAAGACAACGACAGCGACATAGGCAAACGGCCGGGTGGCGTGGTTCCAGAGCAGAAAGGGTATGCTCAGGTCGTATATACAGCCAAAGACGCTGAACACATAGGGTATCCAGGGGTAATTGAACAGAAATCCGATAAGCGGAAGGTCGTTATGCGCTGGTAACCAGATTCGTAACGGCTGAGCATGTAAAATCCAGTCGCTGTTGAGTTTGGCTAATCCGGCAAATACATACAACAGGGCGACAAATAGTTTGAGCGCGTCGATGCACCAGGCCGGAATCTGATCGGCCAGCAGCGCCCGGCTACGATACGCATCGACCGAAAAATAGGCATGGGCGGGCAGGAACATGAGCAGCAGACAAATCATACTGACGAAGTAGTAGTGATTCAGATACGTGCTCTTGTCGATCAGTTCGATGTACGAAAAACTCAGAAACAGGCTGACAATGGCAACCCGATAAAATAACCCAATCGCCACCAGCAGCGCCGATACACCACAAATCATAAACAGAAGGCAGGTGTATTCGCCCAGTGGCTTTACAAATTCGAACCCATAAAACGGGAAGAAGTAATGCGGTTTTTCATACAGTTCCGCAATCCAGCCGTTGCTCCAGAAACGAACAATGCTCCCGAAGAGCATGAGCCCAAACAGAAGCCTGAAAAGGGCTAGTGGAGCGGCTGGTGTTGTTCTATGAAAATAAGCAGGCATTAGTAACGAAGGTTCAGTCTGCTGTTTCCTGCTTTCGGTCGGTGGGCGTAGCCACCGTTCTCACACGAACCCGCAAAAAACAGGAAACAGCAGCCTGCAACCATTAATTAATCTCCATCATTATCCGTGTAGGTGATCGTGATGCTCATGGCCGAAGTCATGTCTACTTTGAGCATCCGAACGGCTTTCTGCATCTCGGTATACACTTGGGTCACAGCCGTATTATTGGTCTTTACGTCGTCGGACAGATCGGCTTTGAGAAGGCCAAGTTTTTGACTAACCAGGTCAAACTGCGCATTGATGATCTCGACCAGCGATTTGCCGGTTTGGCTGTCTTTTGCCCCCAGACTCGTCAGATAGCTTTTCAGGCCAGGGCCTTCCTGTCCGGTTTTTACGCTCTTGCCATTGAAGAAATCTACCGATGCCTGATGAGCGGTTTTGGCTAGTGCCAGGGAAAGGTCTTTTTTATAGTAAGCCTCAACTTTATCGGGCGATACGGTCCCGTTGGTCATGGCTCCTGATGGAATACCGATTTTGCCCGAACGAATGTACCGTTCGTAGTTGAGTACGTACCCATTGACGAGTTTGCCCGTGGAGCAACCCGCATTAAGGGCTGTACAGTTGATGAATGTATCCCGATAGCCCCCCGTGGTCCATTGGGTATATACCGTTGTGAACACCGAGTTCATCTGGGTGGTCAGGCGCTTCAGGTACGCGATTCGTTTGGCCGCATCGGCAGCCGTCGTATACCGCGCCACAATGGCGTCGTCTGTACTGCCCAGTCCGTTGATCAGGTAATCCAAAGCTGGGAATCCTTGTTTTGGATAGGAGAGCGGCACATCGAACGAACCTGAACCCGCCGTAATGTATTCTTCGATCCCGGTTGTATTGGCTGGGTAAATGTTGAAAAAATTGCGAAGGGTATACTGCTCGGCCGGGCCAACATCGAAGAGTTCCACTTTCTGCCATTCGGTGTAGGCATCCACCCAGGCCTGCCGAAAATCGGCCAGCGAAGCCTTGTCAGGTTTAGCCGAAAACGCATCCGATTTGGCAGTCATGGCATCCAGCTTCGTTTTGAAATTGGCGTAGGCCGGTACAATAATGTTGTCAGCGATGTTGGTGAGCATGGCCTTCCGGTCGCTGTCGGCCTGATTGGTAGGATTCGTGGGCGACGGTGTATCCGTTCCTCCCCCGGAGCAGGCCCAGAGCATCCCGAACAGGATGCCCGCAAAGCCGATCTGTTTCCACCTGATTTGTCTCATGAGTTCTAAAAAGTGACAGAGCGGCATTAAAAACACCGCCCTGTAGGCATTGCGTTAACGTGACTAAGCAGTTATTGGATATTAAACTTGGTTTTGATGGCAGTTGAAGCCGCATCAATTTTGGCATTCGTTAAACCCCAGAAGCCATTGGGGGATGAGTAAACCAGATTCGTCAGAAGACCGTCGGAGAAGGTAGCGTCGGCATTGTTCAGTTTCGCATACCGCAGGCTGTATATAAAACCTAGTCCTTCGCCCATCGCGTGAGCAGCCGCCGATGTGTTGGTACCGGCCGTTTTCCATTTGCCCAGATACCCCAGTGCCGCAGCCGCAATGGCTTTTTCCATGGCCGAGCGGATAAAGGTAGCCTGGGTTTTCAGGGTGGTCATGTCGTTGTTTACAATAGCAGCCCGGCCCGTCAGAAGAGCTTTATGAATTTTCGGGAAATCATCCTTATTGTATTCCCACATATAGGAGCCAATAAAGCTCTCACCCGAGGAGGTAGAGGTCGCTTTCGAGCCGTAAACTGGGTTTGCCGTGATAATGCCGAAAATCTGATCCCAGTTCTGTTCAAGCTGCGTATAGGTTTTACCGTTTACAACCGTTGCGTTATCGAGCGCCAGATTTTTGTCGCTCAGAAGTACGTTGGCGATATAATCGACCTGAAACGCGCCAATGAGCGATTTCTGAATGATCTGCGCCCATTCAATGCCTTTTTCATCGACCAGATAGGTGCCCAGTTTTCCCGGCTTTCCTTCCGAAGCGGTAGCTGTGGCCGATTGGCTGGCTGTAGCCATGGCCGAGAAGGCTGCTTCGATGGTCTGCCGCTCTTTTTCGGCATCCGACGACGACAGCGAAGAAGCTGTTAAGGCCCGAAGCTGAACGCCTGACGTGTTTAAGGCGGCATTGGCCGTTCCCGAAAACGGATTCCCGGTATTTGCGAACATATTTTTCAGAACCGTAGCATCGAGCACGGCTCCGGCACTGGCAGCCGTACTGTTATAGGTGTTGATCGCCCGGAACATCGACAGAAGCGTACTACCTGTTGTTAGATCGACCGTTTTGGCACCCTTGTCATCGACAAAGAACGTAGCATAGGTCGTGGTGTCGGTCAGTTTGGCGTAGTCAACCGTTTTGCGAAGTTGAGGGCGGACAGTGGTTGGGTTTTCGTCTCCATCTTTACACGAAGCCAGAATGGCTGTCAAGGCAAAAACAGGAAGAAGTTGTGAAAGGCGAAAAAGCTTTAGCATGAATCAATCGGTTGTCTGATTTCGCCCGCAAAGGTATTTACTATTTAGACTAAGTATAAAATTTATTTAGATTTTTTTTAAATAAGCCTGTGGCTGATGATGTTTTCAGAAGTTGGAAAATGATTAAAGTATTGTTAAATAATTGACAGATTGGTAGTTTATTATTCGGTAGGTTGGTATATTTGACTCCGCTCAGATACCACACATCAGCCACCTGGAAGCAATCCTGCGATAACCCTACAACACGATTCGTAATAAATCGACGCTTTATCCCAGGATTCACTTTGTCGTTTTAAGGCCTTTTTCGCACCGTAATCAGTCGGTGAATTGCTAAGTACTCAACATCACCAGCGTATTTTAACGTGAATAAAGTCATGGCTTTTCACCTGTCAGCGAGTTATATTCCGGTTAATCCGCCCTCCGTCTGGGTGGTTGATGACGATGAGGATGATCGTCTTTTTATCCGTTCTGCCTTCGAAGATCTGAAAACGCCCGTTAGTGTACTGATGCTTACGGATGGAGATCAGGTGTTGCCTCGCCTGACGGTTGCAGAAACCATTCCTCAGTTGATCTTACTGGATATCAATATGACGCGGCAGAATGGGTTCGAAACCCTGACCCAATTGCGGAACACCCCTACCTATGCCGAACTGCCCGTTGTGATGCTGACCACGTCATCGGATAAATCTGATCGGCAGCGGAGCCTGGCTCTTGGAGCCAATCAATGCCTGACCAAGCCCGCCAGTTATCAGGAACTGGTAACCATGGTAACTTCCCTCAGCGAACGCTGGGCGCTGGCCTGATCGGTTTCTGCCGGGAAGCAGACCCTTGCCAGCTATTTTCAGAGCGATTTTGAACCAACTTTTTAGGGATCCGATTCTGTACGTATGTCGTTACGTTTAGAATTGAATACGCCTGTTCACGATGACCGTCCGGTATTTGTGTCGGGTGGTTTTTGTGACTGGTATCCGGATGTTGACCAGTTTCGGATGCAATCCCTAGGGCCAGGGCAGTATGTGTACGAGTTTCCTGATGCCTGGTCGCTTCCCCATCAATTCGATTATAAATACACCCGTGGTGGCTGGGATCATGTCGAACTGGATGCATCCGGCGAGGCAGTGCCTAACCGAACGGTTTTGGCCAATGCAGGGCTTAAATCGGATTTTGTGCCTCATTGGCGCTGGTACGGCATGCCTTTCAATCCCGCGTGGCTGCCTAAAATTGAATTGCTTGGCAACACGTTCGACGCCCCTAAAATTAACCAGACTCGGCGGGTCTATGTGCTGCTGCCGCACGATTATACCCAAACCGACAAGCGGTATCCGGTGCTGTATCTACACGATGGGCAAAACCTGTTCGGCGGGGGAGTGGGGTACGGAAGCTGGGAAATCGACCAGAAAATGGCCTTGCTGGCTGCGCGGTATCACCATGAAGTTATTCTGGTTTCGATCGACCATGCCGAAGAAGCCCGCATCCGGGAGTTTACCTTTCAGACCACCCGAGCTGGAAAAGGGCGAGGCCAGTACTACCTCGATTTCATTCGTCATGTGATCAAACCCGTTGTCGACAGCCGATATCGTACCTTGCCCGATGCCGAGCATACCGGCATTGGAGGTAGTTCGCTGGGCGGGCTAATCAGTATCTATGCGGGCCTGATGCATCCGAATGTGTTTGGTCGTTTAATGGTCTTTTCGCCTTCGCTCTGGATTTCGCCTAAAATCTACTTCGATGCCATTCGCTTCAAAGCGCCCGTATCCATGAAAATTTATGCTTATGGCGGTGAGCAGGAGTCCCGTTTTATGATTCCGAATATTGAACGTTTTCGGGAAGCACTGGCGCGTCAACAGTATGGGGGCAATCCAATCGATATTTATTTGTCGGTCGATCCTACGGGGACGCACCAGGAAGCCCACTGGAGTCGTGAGTTTCCGAAAGCGGTGGAGTGGCTGTTTTATGAATAAGTTTGGGGTTTGAACTACTTTTACCGCCAAACGTCAGAATTCCGAACGTCAAAACAGTATGCTCGTGAACATTGCACTACAAACAACAAACCCGCCGACAGGCGATTTGATTATTCCGGTTGTACAGACCGAACTGAGCAGTCGCCTAACCGAGCTTGCTCAGCAACTACCTATTCCGCTGGCGGTTCTGCAACGTGATTTTAAAGCGGATGCGAAGGAAATTTTTACGCTCTATAGCGCGGAGGGGGCCAAAACGTATCTGCTTGGAATGGGGGCTGATCCGAAGGGAATGGATTGGTTACGGGTATTCCGAAGGTTTTTTTTCGACCAGAAAGCAAAGCTATCGGCACAGGTTGCGATTGATCTGACCCAGTTTGAAGGGGATGTAGCCGAAAATGTGGTTGTGGGTGTTCGGTGGGGTGGGTATGATTTGAAGTTGTACCAGACCGATAAGCCCGACGTTCCCGTTTTCTTCTCCGAGTCGGGCCAGCTTACGCTAAGGGTGTCGCCCGAAGTGGAGCCTGTTGCGCAGGAAGCGCTGGCTCGGGCCGAAGCCATTGCCCAAACGCAGCGACAAATACTGGATCTGATGAATGCACCTGCCAATTACAAGCAACCGCAAACTCTGGCCGACTGGGCACAGGCTTCGGGTAAGCAGTATGGGTATACCGTAACGGTGCTGGATAAAGCGGAACTGGAGCGGCAAAAACTGGGGGCTTTGTTGAGTGTGAGTCAGGGCAGCGATGTGCCTCCGGTGCTCATCATCACAGAATACAAACCGGCCGATAGCAGCTCTGTATTAACTGTTGGGCTGGTCGGAAAAGGCGTCACGTTCGATACGGGCGGGGTATCGATCAAGGCCTCATCAAACATGCACCTCATGAAAAGCGATATGGGTGGTGCTGCGGCTGTGTTGGGTACGGTAGAAGTTGCGGCCAAGCTGAAACTGCCCATTCACGTAGTGGGTATAGTGCCTGCTACCGAAAATGCCATTGACGGCCGCTCCACCAAACCGGGTGATGTGATTACTTCCTACATCGGCAAAACCATCGAAATCATCGATACGGATGCGGAAGGACGCGTCATTCTGGCCGATGGCCTAGGATATATGGTGCGTCATTACAGCCCGGATGTTCTGATTGATCTGGCTACGCTGACGGGTAGTGTCATTGCGGCTTTGGGATACCATGCTGCCGGGTTATTTACCGCCAATGATGCGCTGGCGGGTAAACTTATCGACGCAGCGAATCAAACGGGCGAACACCTCTGGCGGTTGCCGATCTGGGACGCGTATACGGAAGATATTAAGTCGGATGTGGCCGATGTGAAAAACTTCAGTGGTAAGCCAGTAGCGGGAGCCATCAGTGCCGCCAAATTCCTGGAAGTATTTACGGAAAACCACCCGGCCTGGGCGCACCTCGACATAGCCGGAATGGCGTTTGCCGATACTGAATTCGGTTCACAAAAGAATGCAACGGGCTTTGGAATTCGACTGCTAACGTCCTATTTACAAACGCTTATTGCAGAAAGTCGCTAAGAAAAATTCGCGATTTAATCTTTTGGCCGTATCTTTTTCGGTGAAAACACGAACAGGTTTTATGGTGCTCAGTTTATAATTTGCCTGCCGTAAGCTGAGCACTACAAACTACATGCCTATGAGCCAGTTGTCATTTTTGTGCATCGCCACCTTTTTCAAGGGGCACGAATTCATGCGAGCCTGTAAGGAATTGGGCAATACGGTCTATTTACTGACCGATCAGAAACTGGCTAACGAAGCCTGGCCGCGCGAAGCAATCGATGAGTTTTTTTACCTGCCATCGCCTAGCAACGAACCGAATGATCTGGAACAAATGATCGTCGGGTTGGCCCATGCCATGCGTTCGCGACGGATCAATCGGGTGGTGGCGCTGGATGATTTTGACGTGGAAAAGGGGGCGCTCATCCGCGAAACCTTTCGGATCGATGGGATGGGACAAACCACCGCCCGTTACTTCCGGGATAAACTGGCGATGCGGATGCGAGCGGCATCGGCCGGTATTCGGGTTCCAGCGTTTAGCCCACTTTTTAATGACGAGGCTATTACGGCTTTTCTGCAAACGACGGAATCGCCCTGGCTCCTCAAACCCCGTTCCGAAGCGTCGACAACGGGTATCCGAAAAGTACACTCCCTCGAAGAAGCCTGGTCGGCCATACACCTGCTGGAAGATAAACGGCATCATTACCTGATCGAAGAATTTAAGCCGGGTAAAGTCTATCACGTCGATGCACTCTCGGTTGATGGGAAGGCCGTTTTTACCCGGGTGAGCCAATATCTGGCAACGCCTATGGAAGTGGCGCATGGGGGTGGTGTTTTCCGAACGGCTACTTTACCGCTTGGGACGCCCGAAAACTCAGCCTTAAGCCAGATAAACGATCAGGTGCTGGCGGCTTTCGGGATGCGGTACAGTGCCTCACATTCGGAGTACATCCGGGGTGATCATGATGGGGAACTCTATTTTCTGGAAACGTCCTCGCGTGTGGGGGGGGCAAACATTGCCGAGATGGTCGAAGCCGCATCGGGCGTGAACCTCTGGCGCGAATGGGCTAAGCTGGAGATCGCGATGGCCCGTAAAGAGCACTACATTCCACCAACAGACCACTCCCGCTATGCAGGGTTAATTATCTCACTGGCCCGGCAGCAATGGCCCGACCTGTCGGTGTTTACCGAGCCAGAGATCTGGTGGCGTATGAAAAAGGAATATCATGTCGGAGTGATTGTCCGCTCCGACGATCGGTCGGAGATTTTAAATCTGCTGGACAATTACATGCACCGAATTTATCAGGAGTTCCACGCATCGGCCCCCCTGCCCGACAAACCGACGAATTAATCGTTATTAAGTAGTCATTAATTGTCAGTAGGTGCTCACTGTTAGTCGATTAATGGCTAATAATGACCTACTACTGACAATCAATGCCTACTCAATGACCGTTAATTTCTAAGGGTATCTTTCTTCGCTTTGTCTTTCTCGATAGGTATCGCTACACCAAACCCTCGTGGATCGCTGGGAGGCTGAGTTCTTCGTTTTTTGCGCCCATTTTGGGGTGGAGGGGGCGTAGTAAGGGGGACCTGCGCCGTAAGACCCGGACCCGATACAGGCGTGTCGACGCCAGGAATCGCAACCTGCCTGTCCGCAGGCTGCTGAATGACTTTTGACGAGTCGGCCTGGGCAAAGCAAAGAGTGCCAGACAGGCATAAAATGGAACAAATCAGGACCGTGCGCATACGTAAAGCGGTTTCGTTGAGTAAGGCGCTGTCAATGGATTGACGGCTTGTATATCAACTCACTTTCATGCGTAAAGTTTCAGTCTGGCATCACAACGCATCGACTCGTACAAACTGATACCCTTTCTGCTGAAGTTCGGTCAGGAGCGTATCCAGGTGCGCATATAGTTTATCGGTTCGGCTAGGAGCAGTGCCAATATGCATCAACAGGATAAAGCCATTCAGCCCATTGGTATGCCGGGTTTCGTAAGTACGAATGGACTCCAGAATGGTTTCGCTACTGCGGTAGTTTCGGTCGTTGGGCGTAGTGTAATCGGCATGACTGAGCGTACCGGGTGTATAATTGATCAACTGGATACCTTCGGCTCTGGTCCAGGCAGCAATAGGTTCGTTATACCATTCATAGGGTGGCAGGAACATTCGCCGGGCGACAGGCTGCTGCCGAAAAGGGGTCAATGCCGCATAATTGGCCCGGAGGTCGGCTGTAAATTGCTCATGGCTAACAAGTAAGCTATCCCGTTTGCTCCAGTCGCAATAGAGCAAATGCTGGTCGGAGTGTGGACCAAGATAATGCCCTTCCTGAGCCAGTTGGTGGATGGTAGCGGCAAACGCTGGGTTTCGGAGAAAGCGCCCCGTCAGAAAAAACGATGCCCGAACCTCATGCTTTCGCAACGTTCGGGCAATTACGGAACCCCCATCGGCAAACTCATCGCCTGTAAAAACCAGCGCGAGCCGTCGGGTCGTGGTGTCGCCCCGTATCCGGGCTCCTTTAAAATACGTTGATTTTCTGTCTGGCTGTGTGGGCTGAATTGGTCTGGAATCTGGTTGGACTTTGCGATTCGGTTTGGCCGATTTACCGGATGGAAGTAGTCGTTCAGCTTGTTTGGCTGCCAGCAGATAAATGAGTGAAGCCGTACCGTCCATGGTGGGTTCATTCGTGCTGTAGTCGCCATAATCGTCGTGATAAACGGCTACATCGCTTTGAAAAGCGGCATATTCGTCGGGCTGATAAAGGGTTATGCCGATCAGATTTTTGTAAATACGTCCTTTCACCGGCCCGTCGACCAGTCCGCCATCAATAGGGTATTGTTTAAGATGGGTAAAGGCCGAATGAGGGTCAGATGGCGTATCGGCGTTGGCGGGCAGACCATATACAAAACTGGTTCCCCAGGGATTGCAACCAAATAGCCAGTCAAAATTGGCCTGTTCGAGGGCCGCGTACTGCTTGTCTCCGGTAAGTTGCCGATACCAGAAGCATTGGGTGGCAAATGAAGCCGTATAATTATTACTGCACCAGGTAAACTGAACTCCCCGGTAAAAGGCGTTCTGTTTGGCTCGGTTCCAGACCGTTTCGATCCCTTTTTTATAAAAATCCGTGACCGTTTTCCGCTGATTGGCGGGGAGTTTTTTGGCCAGTTCAGCATGGCCCACATTCACAAAGGGATACCACTGATAATGCCGGGCGGTGTCGTTCAGGATCCAGGGAGTAACGGGTTCCTGCCGGGCAAAATTCAGCGCTTCTTCCTGGAGTTGAGCTGCTTTTTTGCCCGTTGGACTCTGTAAGTTAAGCTGCTCCACGGCCGCTAGTTCCATATCGTCGACATAATTGTCTTCTTCATAAAAATACGGTGCGCGGCCAGGGGCTGTCTGACAATTACCAGGCTTCTGTAAACCAAGCTGATAAGCCGACTGCGATCGCTGCCGCAACGTTTGGGCATATTCCGGCTGCCGATTGCGCAGTAGCTGATACCCCAGTGATAGAGCACTGCTCACTTTTCCAGCTGTAGACGCCACGCCCGTAGCCCGGTTTTTGTATTTAAACATCCCCTGCGGCTGGCCCGTTGCAAAATAAACGGGTCGTTCCAAACCTTTGCCGTAGAAATTATCTTCTTTCGGAATGCGCATCCCGGCATGATCGCGGTCGTCGCCAAGCTGATTGAACAGCCAGTCTTCTTTGGGGTGCATTTTCAGCAGCCAGTCCAATCCCCAGTGGGCTTCGTCGAGCGCATCGGGCAGGCCATTGGAACCAGTTAGCCCATTGGCCTGGTACGCATCGGTAAAGGCGGTGGGGAAATCGCGAACGGCAGCCAGCAGGTGATAGGTGGCGTTGGCCGAGGTCGTTACGTATTGCAGGTAGTCAGATGCATCGTGCCAGCCACCCACTACGTCGATATGGGTACTGTCGGGCATAGGACCGTAGAGGGTGTAGCCGTCATGGGTATGGCAGGAGTCGTTCAGAAACGGATTAAAGCCACTTCGTTGCTGCCGCATGTAGCGCAGGCAGAAGTCAGCCGCCCCTTTATACACATCCTCATCGATCCGAAAGCTCGGCGAACGGGTACCGTCTTCAGCCTGCAGGAAGTACCGACCGGGCTTTCGAAACTCCGAAAAATCGAGCCGATACGTTTGCCGGAAAGGCCCGTAGCTGCCGAACGCTTTGCCCGACGGCCATTCGCTGACGGACCGCTGTGTCTGTTCGTCGATAAGCTGGAACTTATGGATGGTTTGCTCGTTTAGACTGCCCCAGACGGCGATTTTAGGGCTATTGGGTCGATAGCCCATTAGATTGATCCGAATAACCGCCGATTCGTCGGTATGGACAATAAAGGCGATTAAACTTATAGCTAACGCACTGATTAGTAGTAGGCGAATGGGCATCAAGTATGGCGGTTGAAGATTATATTTTTTTCAATAGCCCCATCATCATTTCCTCGAAATAGGCACCGTTGTAAGGGCCGAACCAGTTCATGTCGCGGGTTTCGTAGGTTGGTCGGTTGTAGTAGGCATCGGGCGTCACGTAGCCGATATAACCACCGTCGAAGCTGGTTATCATCAGGTTTACGCCTTTTTGCTGCGCCAGTGGTTTGAAATCGGCAACGAATTCGCCCGAGTAGTCGCAGGGGGTGCCGAGCAGAACGGTATGTCCGATGCGCAGCGCTTTCAGATCGGATGGGTAATCGCCATAGATGGCGTAGAATAGCCAGGGCCGGACGCGCCAGTTGCCAATTACGCGGGGGTGCGGCTCGCGCAGGCTCAAGGGTAAGGTCAGTACGGCCAGAGCGCTATCGGATTTAAGCTGGATAGTGGGCAAAGTCCGTTCGATCCGCGCGGCTAAATCACCCGCATAATTTCGGATCTCCTGAAAGTCAGTCTTGCCTTTGGCTTCGGGGCCTGTACTGCCAACCGCGCCCGCCAGAAAGACCGCGAAATCCGCCGATTTTTTCTCCAGCCGATCCACCAGCGAACCGGGATAATCGCGGCTAAGGTAGTTCCACATACTATCTTCAAACAGGGTAGCATGACCCGAAAAGGAACACAGCAGTGCCGATTCGCCAGAGTTTTTCTTAAACCTCACCAGGTGAATTTTTCCATCAAGGGGTTTGGTTGGCCCTGACCAGCCGATGCGGTTATAGATATGGTCTGTAGCGTCGGTTTCGCCATAGCCAATTTGTACGGGGGCCAGGTTTGTCTGAGCTGCCCGAATGGCCTGTAGCACCCCCTCCGTAATCCGGGTAACGATCTTCTCGTCGTAGCCACCGGCTATCAACTGTCCAACCAGCCCTGGTGCCCAGCCACCCATGCTATTGTGCGAGTGAATCGCGCCCGTATACACGTTCTCCCACCGAAGTCCGACTTCGGGCAGACGTTTTTTTAGCGCTTCGGTGACCGTGGGTGGTGTAATGAGCAAGTCCAGACCAACGACGGCTACTTTAGTGGTCCCATTGTCGAGGACTATAGCCCGCGCAAAAATAGAATCGCTGATGATGTGCCAATGTTTACCACGCCGGGCTCCATAGCCACCTGTAGGGGTAGAGTATGGAGGAGTAATGCTGACTTTCGCCCAACCGGCACGAAGCGGAGCTTTAGCCGTAAGCGGAGTGGGAAGGGCGTCCAGCCGCTGTTTGGTTTGGCTATAGTAAGGCATTTGCTGGTAAGGCGTTTCATCGACGGGGGCCAAACTAACGGCCAGAAACAGCAGGATGACAACAACCAGACCGAGCAGGGCTTTTAAAAGAATACGGACAAATTTCATGTACAATTGCTTAGACCAGCGAATTTCGGTAAAAGGAATGAAGATGTGGTAAGGATAGCCAGTAACTAAGGTTAGGTGAATGAACTTACTTTAGAAAGCTGCTTTGGAGCTCTCGCTATGTACTCCTGAACAGGTCGGCTTCCGGGAAGGGCCTTGTCAGAAAGGGTGTTCTTACATCGTTCAGCGTTAGGTTTGCTGGAGGCTGGCAAGGCCGACTGATAATCGCATTGATAACAGAGACTTGACGATTGAATAACCAGCGCAATCGGAATGAGAGAAGCGGGGCGGATAACGTTTCGTAAAAGTAGAATCAAGCCGAGCAAAATGGCCGGTATACTCAAGAGTTGCCCCATATTAAAGTTCATGCTGTCTTCAAAAGCGACCTGATTTTCTTTGAAAAATTCCCAGACGAAGCGCAGGCTAAATACCCAAATCAAAAAGATACCAGCCATAGTGCCCGGTGCCGCCTGGTTACGATACGTTCGCCAAAACCAGAATAGCCCAATGGCTAAAATCAGACAGGATAACGATTCATAGATCTGAGTGGGATGACGAGGCACCTGGCTAAACTCATGATCTCTTACAAAAACAAAAGCCCAAA
The DNA here is from genome assembly GCF_000374025.1 of Spirosoma panaciterrae DSM 21099. GTDB lineage: Bacteria > Bacteroidota > Bacteroidia > Cytophagales > Spirosomataceae > Spirosoma > Spirosoma panaciterrae. The sequence continues at coordinate 332,063 of NZ_KB893172.1, forward strand.
GGACCGTAGTTGGCTTACCGAAAATTTCGGAATTCATGAGATTGCCGAACCGAATAAAGGCCCCACCCAGGGCCGCTACAATGCTAATACGGTCGATGACCCAGAGAAAACTTTGCCCGGTTGCCTGACTGGCTGCTCGACGGGAGTAAATCCATAAGCCCAGAAGGATACCAATGATGGCTCCATGACTAGCTAATCCGCCATAGGGAGGGGTAATAATGCGTAGCGGGTCATCAATAAACACAGCTGGCTCGTAAAATAGAAAGTGACCTAGCCTGGCACCCAGGACGGTGCCCAGAACCATTGTCATCAGAAGCGAATCGGTGTCGGTTTGGGGTTTTCGTTCAGTTTTGAATATGTATGTCATAATCTGCATACCGAACAGAAACCCAGTGGCAAACAACAAACCGTACCATCGCACTGGCCAGGAACCTATACGGAAAATTTCAGGATCAACATTCCAGATGATGTAATGGAGCATATCGTCTTGGTTTATAGGGGCTAAAATGGGGGGGGATTTTACCGTGTAGTAATTAGTTGAACTGCATCAGTCAGTCGAAACAGTATGCATCAAGGGCATTTTTCGAGTACCTGATAGGGGGTATTCAACACGAATTCATTGGCTGTGATGGCTATAATTCGGCGACGAATATCAGGTATAGAGACTAAACCATTCGTTATACCTTCATACCGCATCACTAAATGGTCGCCTTCCAGCCAGTATCTGTAATAAGATAAATTGGTAACTGGCTGACACTTTTTCAATGCATCATCGACAACGTACACGGAATCTGATTTAAACGTCCATCGCGAGTACGGTTTTTTACTGCCGGAAACTGACTGACTAGTCCAGGTGCCAATCAACTGAGCAGGATTGATGGATAAAACGGGTTCTTTTGAGCGGCACCCCAGGGTAATAAGCACAATTATCCAGACTGTATTTCTCATCATGCGTAGTATGGAACGGATGCCTTTTCCCATGAAACAGGGATTCGTTTTCAGCCAAAAACGTTGGATTTAGATGGAGATAAAATCCGTAGTAAAAGTTCTTAAAGCTTTACCTGGCAAGGTATATCAATCTGTAGTGTTCGGTAAGATTCATAAAACCGATTCAACTAGTTGGATGCGTTCGGTTGATTAAACAAGCGAGAGGCAGACCGAGCAGGGCAATCAAAAAAGGGGCGAAACAATCAGGATATATGGGGGAATGTTGCCGAATTGCGCAGACCTGAATAGAAACCTTGATTGATAAGTTCTCTAGTGTTTTCGTGAGTCATTTTACGGCATTTTGTCCAGTTAGGGTGAGGCCGACTTGAGAATCGGCCTCACCCTAACTGGACAACTTCTTAATACAGATGTACCGTACGCCTATAATTTAATCGGTGAAAGAAAAAGAGTAGAATTGTTGCGCCAATAGCGGACAGCATGGCCCAAAACCAATTGTTTGTATCAAGCTTTAAGCCAAGGTCCAAGCAAGCGGGCTGCTGAATATAGGCATTAATAACAATTAGACTGTTATTAATAAAATGAGCGACTACGGCTACCCATATATTGCCTGACCAGAAGTATAAATAGCCGAACAGTACGCCAAGTAAGATTCTTGGAAAAAAACCAGAAAATTGAAAATGAACTGCACTGAATATAATAGCCGCTAACCAAATGCCAGCATGAGCATTAACTGTCCATTTCATGAGCCAGCGCTGAATTATGCCTCGAAAGAATACCTCTTCACCGATTGAAGCAACAAATCCAACAACGAGAATGGCAATCAATAATTGATCTGCTGATTTAAAGGCGACCAACAGCTTGGTTTGCAGGGTGCTTTCTTGTTCCTTGCGATGTATCCAATCGGCAAGATTTTCAATAAGTCCAGGTAGTTCGAGATGCTGATTCCAGTTGATAATCAACTCGTTGAAGGGTAGAATAACAATAATACTTAGAAGCCCTAGCCATAGTCCAGAAACAGCCTTTAAGGAGTTAGTTTGAAAATCAGCCCATCGACGGTGCTCAAACAAATACCAGTAGGCCAAGGCCGGAAACAAGTAAGTAAACAAATGACTAACGGCTTGAACGGATATGAAAATATACCATCCGTTAGGCAATTGAGCAACTTGTTGTATAAATATGGGTAAGGAGCTGATCTCCTTTAGATGGCCTGCTGAGTAGGCAATTAATAGCGTCAAAGCCGATCCAACTGACATACCCAGAATTGTACAACCAAAAAAGAGTAAAGCGGCTCTTAATTTGTACATAGGCGATAGCTGTAGTATAGTGTATTCAAAAGCGTTGAGTTAGAAAGATATAACTAAGGGTAAAGCAATGGCAATCAAAAAGGCACCGGAGAAACTCCCCGATGCCTTCCGTCACCCAATGCCGGTTGCCCGGCCTCCCTATGTCATTTAGCCAAGAAATGGCGCTGCAATGGCCAGAACCTGCGCTTTGGTTAGCGGCTCGTCAAAGGCCCCCCGTAGGTTATCGTCCGAAATGCCGGATACGTTCGGGAGCGTTTTCAGGTTGACTCCGCCCTGTGTAAATGTCGTTTGGGTTGTGTCAGATACCCAGCTTTTCAGGCCCAGAATTCGCCGGATTTCGGCGGCATGGCGGGCTTCCACCGAGTGGATTTGTAAGGCTACTTTCAGGATGGCTTTATCGTTGATCAGGGCGGCTGCCTGGCCTTTGTAGGCTTGCACACCCGTATCTTCCAAAGCCCGTGCGGTTGCCAGAAAGGTCGGGTAGCTCGTAAACGTTCCGGTTGGGTACTTAAAAGTTGGTTTGGCCACGGCCAATGTGCCCAAAGCCGCTTTCAACAGATTGACGTGGGCCGTTTCGTGCTTGCTGATTTGGGAAATTACCCGCTGGTCTTCCGTGGGAATCAGTCCTTGGGCCGCCAGACCCATACGATAAAATTCATCTTCCAGGTATTCCAGCGTCAGCGCATAATTAGCTATGTCGATAGCCGCCTGCGAGGGTGTAGTGGACTGGGCCAATGCTTTATTGAGCGAACCTGCTACAATAGCCGGAATGCCCGCAGCAATCAATTTGGAGCTGAATTTGAGTAAGTTTCTGCGGGAGTGAAAGCTATATCGGTCGCCGAATTCAGGATCTGCCTGTTCGATGTCGGCGATTAATTTTAATAGATTCATAGGAGTGTGTCCGGTTTACTTAGGAAGATTGTTGGCGGTGATCTGCGTTTTGACATACTTCTGCGCGATTGGCAGAACAACCGATGGTGCATTCGCTGCATCCAGCCCCGTTGTCGGGTCAACGACATCATCGCCCGCAAAATCGGCCGATTTGGGATTGAGCAAGTCCCGTATAGCCGCAGCATGACGAGCTTCGACCGATACAATCTTTCCGGCAATCGTAATATAATCAGGATTTGTAATCAGCGTTCCGGCTCCGTTGTAGGCCGATACGCCCAGATCTTCAAACGCTTTGGCTGCGCCCAACACGCTGGCCCGGTCGGTAAAATTGACCGATGTGAAATTCGGTGTTAAAGCACCTATCGCATTAGCTCCCAGCGCTGCTTTGAAAAATTCGCGGTGTACAATTTCGTGGTCGCGAATATCGGTCAGCAGTGTTTTTTCGGCATCAGTCATGCCGCTAAAAGGCGAAGCGATAACCTGTGTATAAAAAGCCGCTTCTAGTTGTTCGAGTGCGTACGCATAGTTTAAGATACCCGTGTCGCCCGAACCCAGGTCGACAGGCGCGGTAACTGTAGTCGGGTTCTCTTCATCGCCACAGGCTGTCAAAAGCATTCCGCCAGCCGTTAAGGCGCCAGCGTAGCGTAAAAATAAACGACGCCCCACCCATACTGGCTCTAACTGGCCAGGCAGCATCGACAAGCCTGGTTTAAGCTGTTGTTTTTCCATATTGTTGATTGATACGATCTCAGCAGGTATAACCGCTATTCCATCACTTGGTTTGAACGATATACGTGACTTGCGGAAATTTAGATTTCCAGACGCGGTTTGGAAGGCTGAATTATCACGGCCTATGGATCGGACCAAAGGCCTGTAGGGCGAATTTGACTGGAAAAACCAACGTTACCGACTACTTTTGCGAGCCGCTTTTTGTTGCTAATTTTAGTCATCCTACTCAGCAGATTATATGAATATCAATCAGGTTCGCGAACAACTCCATCGACTCATCGACGAGGTCGACGATATTTATGTACTTAATGGCCTCTACCGCAACCTGATTTCCGACAAACGGCAACGGGAAGCCTACGAAAAAGAACAGGCCGAAAAAGCAAAACGGCAGGCTGCCAGCCGTCGGACCAATGGAGATTAGGGGATATTAACGTGTTGAATACTGTCGTTTTGAGCGACTTTCAATGAGAAAAACGCTATTTGGACTGCTACTAATTGAACTGATGTGGCTAACGCTATCACTCGCCATCAGTTTGCTGGTAAGCCTGTTTCTTTTCGGACAGGGTTTGTTGACAGGCAGTATCGACCTCCAACTGTACGATACCTATTTTGTTCTGTCGCCATTCTGGGCGATTTTTCCACTGTTCCTGATTGTCGGCTTCCTGGTTTTCCTGATCAAAGAATGGCGTAATCGGTTTAGGAGGAAGCTTCCTACTCTGATTCTTTGTACGCTAGGTCTGATCCTGATCGTATTGTTCGTTGTTATTTGGAGATTCCGCTAATGGTCAGGGCAATGATAATGGCGTTGAACCCAAACGACAGTACCCCATGTGCCAATGCCGTACGGCGCATGAGTTTAGAACTAATGGCTACGTCGGACACCTGGCTGGTCATGCCAATCACAAACGAGAAATACGCAAAATCCAGGTAATCAGGTTCCGACTCATTAGGGAACTCCAGCCCTTTGGGGCGTTTGCCTTTCTCAAGGCCGTTGCCGTAGTACAAGTGCGCGTATCGAAAGACAAACACGGTATGAACCAGGCTCCAAGAACTGGCCACCGCTATAAGAACCAGTGCCATATAATATGGCTTAAGATAGGCTGGTAGATTTTCATCGGCCGAGTTCAGAAGAGCCACGATGGCAATTAAGCTGGCTGTGGCGGCTACAATTACTAATATCAGAAAAACAGTACGATTCGAGTCTTCACTACGCGAAAGTTTAGGCAGTTCGCGCGGGTGTACGTTGGCGATGATGACCCACATAATCAGTAGGTGGGTTAGGGCGTAGGCTACCCAGGCAATGGTGGTGCGAGCGGGAAGATTAAACGCATCAGGTACGATAAAACTGGCCAGTACAGCTACAAATAAACCAGCCAGAAGTCGCTGATAAGGCTTAAGATGAATTATATAATGGCGTAGTTGATCAAACATAATGACGTATAATGGGCTCAGTTTTCCGGCTGGTTCAGTCTATAAAACAAAGACGGTGGCAGAGCTTGACCGGCAATTTACGCATTACCCCACCATAGCCAAACGCATCCGGTAAATAGCGGCACTGGGCTCTTGAATGGATGGGCTACTACTATAGGGCGAATTGCGGAAAATGAATTACTCCTCTGAACGATGATGCTTATCAGGCAAAATCAGCATTAAATTAGGAATTTAACGTAACCAGTATGTGCTGAAGGCTGCCCTCTACACCTTCGAGTGCAAGGAAGCCACAAGGGCAGATTTTTGCAGCATATGTAATATTCCCTGAAAAAGATTAATTCTCCAAAGATTGTACCGTGCAGGAGAGCTTTTTCGAAATTTTCAACCATCTTGCCATGTTTTTTGACAGGCTCATACTCAAAAGCCGCTTTCATTAAGATTCCATGAAAGAATACATCCGACCGATTAAACGTCTGCTTGTCGCCAACCGGGGCGAAATCGCTATCCGCATCATGCGGGCTGCTACCGAACTCGGCATTACAACGGTTGCCGTTTACACGTATGAAGACCGTTATTCACTCCACCGCTATAAAGCCGATGAGGCTTATCAGATCGGCCGCGATGAAGATCCGCTTAAACCGTATCTGGATGTTGAAGGAATCATTATGCTGGCCAAACGGCACAAAATCGATGCCATTCACCCCGGTTACGGATTCCTGTCAGAAAATGTAAAGCTGGCCCGGCGCTGTCGTGAAGAGGGCATCATATTCGTTGGGCCTTCGCCTGAGGCTATGGATGCCCTGGGCGATAAGGTTCGGGCCAAGAATCTGGCAACGACGGCCGGAGTTCCACTGATTCCTGATTCACGGGAAGAGAATATGTCGCCGGAATTTGCCCTGACCGAAGCCGAACGCATCGGATTTCCGGTGATGGTAAAAGCGGCAGCCGGTGGCGGTGGGCGTGGAATGCGCGTCGTTCGTAATGCTGATGATTTCCCGAAAGCGTTCACCGAAGCAAAAAACGAAGCCCGTAACGCCTTTGGTGACGACACGATTTTCCTTGAAAAATTCATTGAAGATCCCAAGCACATCGAGGTGCAGTTGCTGGGGGATCAGCACGGAAATATCGTTCACCTCTACGAGCGCGATTGTTCGGTTCAACGTCGGTTCCAGAAAGTGGTCGAGGTGGCACCGTCGTTTGGGCTACGGCAGGAAACCAAGACGAAGCTCTATGAATACGCGCTACAGTTAGGCCGGGCAGTTAATTATTCCAATGCCGGTACGGTCGAGTTTCTGGTCGATAAAAACGAGAACATCTACTTCATTGAGGTTAACCCACGTATTCAGGTTGAGCATACGATTACGGAAGAAGTAACGGGTATCGACATCGTCAGAACCCAGATTCTGATTGCCATGGGCTATCGGCTTTCCGACAATGGCATCTACATCAACCACCAGGACGAAATCCCGCTAAACGGATACGCCATCCAGTGCCGGATTACGACCGAAGATCCGGCCAATGGATTTAAACCCGATTTTGGTACCATTACGGCCTATCGGAATGCGGCTGGGTTCGGTATCCGGCTCGACGAGGGGAGTAGCTACGCGGGTATGAAAATCTCGCCCTACTTCGACTCGATGATCGTGAAAGTTTCGGCACGCGGACGGACGCTCAAAGGAGCCTGTCAGCGGCTGATGCGGGCACTGGTCGAGTTCCGGATCCGGGGGGTTAAAACCAACATTGGCTTTCTGGAAAATGTAATCCGTAATCCGATTTTCCAGCGGGGCGAAGCGCGGGTATCGTTTATTGAAACGCACCCCGAACTGTTCAATTTCCGGAAGCCACAGGACCGTTCGACGCGGGTCTTGAACTACCTGGCCGAAGTAATTGTAAACGGAAATCCAGAAGTTAAAAAGAAAGACGACAGCAAGGTGTTTCGGACGCCGGTGGTTCCAACATTCGATACGTATAGCGCGTACCCCAAAGGGAACCGTGATCGGCTCAAAGAGTTGGGTCGGGATAAATTCAGCGAATGGGTGCGGGATCAGAAAGGGATTCTGTACACCGACACCACCTTCCGCGATGGCCATCAGTCGCTGCTGGCTACGCGGGTTCGGACGCAGGATCTGCTGAAAGCGGCCGAGGGATTTGCTAAAAATCATCCCGAACTGTTTTCGATGGAAGTGTGGGGGGGCGCTACCTTCGATGTGTCCATGCGTTTCCTGTACGAAAGCCCCTGGAAGCGGCTGGCGGCCCTGCGTGAAGCCATGCCGAATATGCTCCTTCAAATGCTGTTCCGTGGTTCGAATGCCGTTGGCTACTCTGCTTACCCCGATAACCTGATCGAAAAGTTCGTTGAGAAATCGTGGGAAACAGGGATTGATGTCTTCCGCATTTTCGACTCGCTGAACTGGGTCGAAGCCATGAAAGTGAGCATCCGCGCCGTTCGCGAACGGACCGATGCGCTCTGTGAAGCCGCCATTTGCTATACGGGCGATGTACTTTCGCCCAATCAGCATAAGTACACGCTCCAGTATTACCTCGACATGGCCCGTCAGTTGGAAGACGAAGGGGCACATCTGCTGGCTATCAAAGACATGGCGGGTTTGCTCAAGCCCCTGTCGGCCGAAGTGCTGGTTCGTGAACTGAAAAAAGCGGTGAGTATTCCGATCCACCTCCACACACACGATACAGCAGGTATTCAGGCCGCTACCTATCTGAAAGCCATCGATTCGGGAGTCGATATTGTTGACTGCGCTCTGGGAGCGTTGTCGGGCCTGACGTCGCAACCGAACTTCAACTCAGTGGTTGCTATGATGCAGGGCCACGAGCGCGAATGCCCCATGAACCTGTCGTCGCTGAACGATTATTCCAACTATTGGGAAGATGTTCGGGAATACTATTACCCATTCGAGTCGGGTATGAAAGCGAGTAGTGCCGAAGTGTACGAGAATGAAATACCGGGTGGTCAGTATTCCAACCTCAAGCCACAGGCGATTGCTACCGGATTAGGCGATAAGTTCGAAACGCTCAAGAAGAACTATTCGGTAGCTAACCAGCTATTCGGCGACATTGTGAAAGTGACCCCATCCTCGAAAGTCGTGGGCGATATGGCCATTTTTATGACGGCCAATAACCTGACGGCCAAAGATGTGATTAATCGGGGTGAATCGCTGTCGTTCCCGGAATCGGTAAAAGAACTGATGAAAGGGATTCTGGGCCAACCCGTGGGCGGTTTCCCGGAAGACATTCAGCGCGTGGTCCTCAAAGGCGAAGAGCCTATCACCGACCGGCCCAACAGCCACCTAAAACCCATCGACTTCGATGCCGATTTTAAAGCCTTTCAGGAGAAATACCCGCTCAATGATGGCTTCGTAGATTACCTGTCGTATCAGATGTACCCAAAGGTCTACGACGAATACTACAAAGCCAATGAGCAGTATGGTAATGTCAGCATTATTCCAACGCCCGCTTTCTTCTATGGCCTGAAGGAAAATGAAGAAATCCTGATCAATATTGAAGAAGGCAAAAATATTCTGGTTCGACTGCTCTTCAAATCGGAACCCGACGAGTTTGGGATGCGGACCATTACCTTCGAATTGAACGGACAGAGCCGTCAGGTAAAGGTACGGGACAAAGCTTCGAAGGTCGAAAAGCAACAGCACGCCAAAGTCGCTAACGCAGGTGATGTGGGGGCTCCGCTACAAGGACGTTTGACACGAATTTTGGTTAAACCGGGTGATGTGGTGAAGAAAAACCAGCCCCTGTTTGTGATCGAAGCCATGAAGATGGAAAGTATTGTAGCCGCTTCGAAAGAAGGGACAATTGCCAATATCAAGCTCAAAGAAGGCACGGTTGTCGAACAGGACGACTGCATACTGGAAATGGCCTGAATATGAAAAAGGGGAATCGGATGGTTCCCCTTTTTTATTCACGATGTACGTCCCGAAATCGGAGCATATCGCCTAAGCGTTGCTCCTTATCGTTATCGAAGCCACAGGTCGACCGAAATTCTTTGGGGTTCTGGTAGGTTCCGAACAGCATATCCCACCAAACGATGTCGCCGTAGTTGTGGCTGTGTTTTTCGTATTCATGATGAATGCGGTGCATTTCCGGCCGTTGAAAAATATAGCCGACCCACTGGGGTGTTTTCACATTGGTATGGTAAAAAAACTCACCTAACGCTGTACAAAGCGTATAGATAGCCCCTGCTTCGGCATTAAGGCCCAGGGTTGTATAGACCAGCAGACTACCGATAATGGAATTCACAACCATTTCGAGGGGGTGTTTGTAAAACGATGTAATCACTTCCAGTCGCTGAGGGCTATGGTGAATCTGGTGAAAATGCGTCCACAGAAAATCGACCGTATGCCGCCAGCGATGCCACCAATAGAAAACGAACGTAGCAACGATGTAGGCAATAACCCCGCCCAGGGCATTACTGACATATCTGGAGAGATGAAAAAGCGAATAGGCTGATAGCCATTTTTCCCAGGTATAGCCAGCCAGCACGACAACAATGAGCTGAACGAAATTAATAGCCAGCACGCGGATTGTCCAGGTAGGGACTGTGGGGAGCTTCCAGCCCGGAACCAAACGTTCCAGAATAAAACAGAGGGCGAAAACGCCAAAAATAACAGGCAGCATGTGTATACGGTTTGTAGGAAATATTTTTCCAAAGGAAGTGCCTTACAAACCCCTAAACATTGACGAATATCAATTTCGCTGCCCGCGCAGTCGGCTTAAGGTTTCGGGTGAAATGCCCAGATGCGAGGCAATGTACTTGAGCGGAACCCGACCAAAAATATCTGGAAAATCCTTTAGCAATTGCTGATACCGTTCGGGAGCAGTCTGCATCCGTAAATTCTGCGTTCTCAACTCACTAAGAACGTAGTACTTTTCGGTAAGCAGGCGTCCGACGACATTAAATTCGGGAAACTGCCGATAGAGTTGCTGGAGTTGCAGGTAGGTTATTGACCATAGTGTACTGGTTTCCAGTAGTTCGACGTATTCCTGTGTGGGTTGGCGCGTATAAAAACTGGCAATCGACATCAGAAAATCACCTTCCCGCATAAACCACGACGTAACTTCCCGGCCGTCTTTCAGATAATATCCCCGCACTAAACCCGTTTCAACAAAGTACAACCGATCCGAAACCTGATTTGGCTGGAGCAGCCAGTGTTTTCTAGGAAAGGTGTCGCAACGGAGTATCTGGCTTAATTCGGCCTTCAACTCGTCGGACAGCGGCTGCATGCTTTGAATCAGGGAGAGCAAACGTTCCATGGGCTTTATCGATTTATCTTCTGCGCGTGAATAAGGATTTGAGTAAGCCGTGAGTTCAGTTGTGACTATTCAAATAGTCTGCTTCGTTTTACTTATTATTGCCCCGCAAAAGCTGACAGGCGCAGACCATCTGCAGATAAATCAGACGGGAAAGCCAGCCGGATCATTCCTGGCTGAACAGCTTTCAAAACGTATACAAACAGCAAAAGAGACTGCAATTAACAGAACTGAGTAAGGTAGTGTTCGCTAATTGCCACTTATACCAATTATGGCTACACAGCAGCAAAATCCAAATCCTGAGGGAGCAATTGACGTTGAATTGAGTGAAGAAATTGCCGAAGGCGTCTATGCCAATCTGGCAATGATTGCCCATTCGAACAGTGAGTTTATTCTTGATTTTATTCGCCTGATGCCGGGCGTTCCTAAAGCGAAAGTCAAAGCCCGTATTATCCTGACGCCCGAGCATGCTAAGCGGCTGTTGGACGCTCTTCGGGAGAACATCAGTCGCTACGAAGAAGCCTATGGCGGCATCAACCAGCCTACGGATTCGTTTCGGTTCCCATCGGGCGGTTTTGGTGGCCCCGTAGGACAGGCCTGATTTCACTGGGTTTCGGCTTCAAGTTAATCCTGCCGGAAAACTTTAAACATTGGGTTTGAAACTTGAAACAATTTTTCCGTATCTTTGCACCTCAAAATTCGGGAAGACTGTTTTTTCGTAACCAAAATCAATAATGCCTACTATACAACAATTAGTGCGTAAAGGGCGTGAGAAGCTGATCGACAAGTCGAAGTCGCCAGCTTTGGATGCCTGCCCGCAACGTCGGGGTGTGTGTACGCGTGTATACACAACGACGCCGAAGAAGCCAAACTCGGCTCTTCGTAAAGTTGCCCGGGTTCGTTTGACGAACGGCCGGGAAGTGAACGCTTACATTCCAGGTGAAGGCCATAACCTGCAGGAGCACTCAATCGTGCTGATCCGGGGTGGTCGGGTAAAAGACCTGCCGGGTGTTCGTTACCACATCGTTCGGGGTGCCCTCGATACGGCTGGTGTAAACGGCCGTCTGCAAAGCCGCTCGAAATATGGTGCCAAACGGCCGAAACCAGGTCAGGCTCCAGCGAAAGGTGGCAAAGGTGCTCCTCCAGCAAAAGGTAAGAAGAAGTAATTAATTATGTATGATATACGATATATGATATAGTGATAAGAGCATATATCATACATCCTGCATCATATATCCAAAAATTGACTGCCCGTTGAAAAACACGGCAGAGTAAGACCAAAAATCTGAAGAACACATGAGAAAGGCGAAACCGCCCAAGCGTTACGTGTTACCTGATCCAAAATTCAAGGAGGTCCTCGTAACCAAATTTGTTAACAATCTGATGTACGAAGGCAAAAAAAGCCTGGCGTACGGAATTTTCTACGATGCCCTCGATGTAGTGGCTAAGCGCACGAACGAAAACGGGCTCGATACGTGGAGAAAGGCATTGAACAACGTAATGCCATCAGTCGAAGTAAAAAGCCGTCGCGTCGGTGGTGCTACCTTCCAGGTGCCAACCGAAGTACGGGCAGACCGGAAGGTCGCGGTAGGCATGAAATGGCTTATCCGGTACGCTCGTTCGCGGGGTGAGAAAACCATGGTAGACCGTTTAGCAGCCGAAATCATCGCAGCCGCAAAAGGCGAAGGTGCTGCTGTTAAAAAGAAGGACGATACGCACCGTATGGCTGAAGCCAACAAGGCGTTCTCGCACTTCCGGTTCTAATCCAACTCAACAGGCTCAGTTCCCGAAGGCTGTTGAATCTGACAAAAGCCGCCCACTATTGGGTGGCTTTTGTTATTTTTGGCCCTATGACAACCTTAGAAAATGACTTCCTACGCGTTTCAATTCGTCCGAAAGGGGCCGAACTGACGTCTATTTTGCATAAGCCAAGCGGCATTGAACACCTTTGGCAAGCCGACCCAATGGTCTGGAACTGGCATGCGCCTAATCTGTTTCCGGTGGTGGGCGGCTGCCTGAACAATCAGTTGCTGGTAGATGGGAAAACGTATCCGATTGAACGGCATGGCTTTACCCGGCAGTCGCTTCTCGAAACCGTCGAATCATCGGCTACCCATGCGGTGCTGCAGTTGCGTTCGAGCAGCGTTACAAAGGTGCACTATCCTTATGCCTTTGAGTTTCAGATCATCTATGAAATTGAAGGCCCTCGGCTGACGGTAACCTATCGGGTTGTGAATCAGGATAACCAAACGGTTTTTTTCTCGGTGGGAGCGCACCCGGCCTTCAACGTTCCATTTTATGTGAACGAAGAGTACGAAGACTATTTTATTGAATTTGAGAACGAGGAACCACTAGAAACTCATATGCTTTCGGCTGCAGGGTATTTTACGGGTGAGACTAAATCCATCCCCACCGAAGGCAATCGGTTGCCGTTGACCAGACATTTATTCGATCAGGATGCGTTGGTTTTCAAAAACCTCTCTTCCCGCTGTGTAGCCATTCGGAGCGAACGACATGACCATGCCGTAACGGTTAGTTTTCCTGATTTTCCATATTTAGGCTTGTGGGCCAAGCCGGGGGCGTCGTTTGTTTGTATTGAGCCCTGGTTAGGCTGTGCCGATAGTGAGGGAGAACTAAAACCCATTCAGGAAAAAGAAGCCATTCAGCAGGTGGCCGAGGGCGACGTATTTGAAGCCGCCTTTACGATCGAAATCGCCTAACAGTTTATCGTATTCGGAGGCATTTTGGTCATGGCGACGCAGGAGCAGTCTTCAGGGAAAGATGTTTTCTTCCTATTTCCGAAGATTGCTCCTTGCTCTCTATGATAAACCGCACAGATTATGGCTCAATTACAGGAAGCTTAAGCAGCCTACTGTGTTTCTTCGAGTGGGGTAAAATCCTTGAAGGTTCGTTTAATGGCTTTATCGGACGAATCTTTTTTGCTTTGCCAGTTGGCGTCCAGTTCGAGTGCTACCAGTCCGCTTAAACTCATTGAATTACGGAAATCATCTAGCTTTTTGATGAAGTCACCAGTCCGCCGGGACGATTTCAGGGCAAATTCACGAGCAAAGACATCCCCTTTATTCTGCAATTCGCTTTTCTTGCCCAGCACATAGTTATAGCGATCGAGCAGATCTTTCATCGATTTACCGATTACCTCGGTTGCTTCCAGGGTGCCCATCGTAAGCACCGCCGTACCGCCAACGGCCGAAATTATCTTTTGCGAACTTGGGTCATTGGCCGTAATGGCAGGCGAAACGCCCGTTATGGCACCCAGCGACGCGTTGGCTACCGACCGATTGCGTTTTCCGCCCTTGGCTTTTCGATAGTCGCGTTTGAGTTGCTCCTCCTTTTCGCTCAATTGTTCTACCAAACCCCACGCCTGCACCAGCGCCTGACGGTACTGGGCATAATAGTAGCGGTCTTTTTCAGCCTCATTGACCGTGTTTAATATGGTGAACGTAATACGTCGTTCTTCACGATTTTGCTCTTTATCCAGCACATAAAACGTAATCTGAACATTCAGCGAGTCATACGGGTCTTTGACGAAATCGTAGCCCGGTTGCCAGATAAATTCGTACTGGTTGTTGGTATTTTTAATTAAGGCCGACTTTGGAATGTTCTGGTTATCTGATAAAAAGCCAAAAGCCGCTACGTCATCTTCGCCATTTAGGTCGGAGAGATAAAACTTTAGATTTACCGTTGCGTTCTCGCGCAGTTTGTAATGCGATTCTTTCGGAATGATATCTATGCTAGGGGGGAGGTCCATTTGCGTAACCTCAACCTTAAGCCGACCTTTGGTGCGGACTTTCGAGGGCTGATCTTCTACCCAAAATTCGATATACTGCGGATTTTGTTTCAACCGATTGAATTGGTTGAGCGACAGTGTCCAGGTCAACTCACCCTGTGATGATAGCTTACTACCTTCGGGCATCTGGTCGGCAATCGGAATGAACACGATTGGGTCGCCATCGTCGTCGTGTACCATCTGCGCATCCATTTTATAGGTATTCTGCGTTCGGTAGCTCACGTAAAAGGGACGTAACTCGCCAATTACGGGCGGGCGATTGACATGCTGAACTTTGAAATCGACCGTGTGTGAGGCCGTTTGGCCATGAGTGTTCCGCACCTCAAAAGTTACGGGATAGGTTTTTGTAGTCTGAATCCGATCGGCCAGATCGAATCCGGGATTCCAGGAGAAATGGCCCAGCGAATCCAGGTGCATGCCTTCTACAGGATCACTGCCGAATGCAAACAATAGGGTATCCGTTGTAGAGCCAGTAGCTTTGAGATCAAACCGGACAGGCGTTCCTTCCGAAACGATATTCCAGTTATTCTGAGTTGGGAAAACGAGTTGTAATGGTTTCGACTCTTGCGCATAGCTGCTAACGAAAGGTACGAGCACCAACAGCCATGATACTAAACCGACAGTTCGGGTCATAAGGACGTTCGAGGGTAGTCTGTCTTAAAAAACGCAAAAATACGACCAAGATTTCGTCTAACGGCTGATAATCGTCAGTTTTAAGATTTTTCTTATGAATTACTTACTTTTATCTTGAAATAATTGATTTTTTTAAAGATTTCCAGTCTCAATGTTTGGTAGCTTATTCAGGAAAATCTACGGATTGGACTTGCAGCATATACGCATAGTTGAAATAGAGGGTATAAAAAAACGCTTTACCAACCTGGTAAAGCGTTTTTTCTAGGATAAAGAAATCTAGTTTTTCTTCGGAGCGGTACCGCCTGCGGGAGTAGGTGCAGGCTTAGTGGCCGGAGCTGTGCTACCACCTGTTGTAGCAGGCTTAGCGGCTGCGGCAGCTTTAGCAGGATCGATCCCTAACTTTTTCAGCACCAGTTCGGTGATGTTGTTTTCTTCAGGCGCTACCAGCAGAATGGGGATGGTGTTGGCACCAGCGTCCAGATTAAATACATACTGGAAGCCACTTTCTTTAGCAACCGCATCAATGGCTTTCTGAATTTTCTGAACAACCGGGTTCACCAATTGCTGATACTTACTCTGCAACGATTGCTGCGATGTCTGGCCAAACTCCTGAATTCGGGCCTGTAGGCTTTGCAATTCCGTTTCACGGTCTTTGCGAATCACATCCGACATTTGCGCAGCTCCCTTTTCATAGGCGCTGTATTTGTCTTCCAACTCTTTCTGCATCCGCTTCAGTTCGTTTTCTGATTGCGTACGCTGGATGGTCAGTTGGTTTTGAATATCTTTTGCTTCGGGTGTTTGCGACAGAACGTAATCGATGTTCGTATAGCCTAACTTCAGCGGACCCGCTGCGGAGGTCGTAGTGGGCGTTGTTGTTGGGGCTTGTGCCTGTGCGTTTAAACCGCCCATCAGTAGAGCAGCAGCAAACGCCATGACGAGGTTTTTCTTCATTTCGAATTTTTAGTTGTGTTAGCTTACTTCGGTTTTACTATGGTTGTTTTGTTTGTTGGATTAGTTGGGGTAGCTATTGGTTTAGTATCCAGCCCCAATTCTTCCATTACGTAATCGGAGTAATCGTGTCGGGGGTTCGTATAAAGCATAACAAAATCAGAGGCTTTATCGAACATGAAATCTAATTTTTTTTGCAGGCATATTTTTTCAACGGCCCGGTTTATCAACTCCATCGGAGCCTTCATCAACTCCTTCTTCTTCTCATATAAAAGCCCTTGATAGCCAAAGACTTTATTGTTGTATTCACGAGCCTCCCGTTCTTTGTCACTGATGATGCGCTGGCGATCCCGCTTCATATCTTCAGTCAGCAGAATTTCTTCGGCCTGATACGCCTTTTGCAATTTTTCAATGTCGACGTATTTGTCCTGAATATCCTTTGACCATTTATCAGCAAACTTGTCGATTTCGCTGAGCGCTTTTTGGTATTCAGGCATTTTGCTGAAGATGTATTCCGAATCAATGTAGCCAAACTTCTGGGCCTGAGCAGGAATACTCAACGCAATAGCATACAAAAATACAAAAAACAGGACTTTTTTCATCAGGAGCCAGCTAAATTTTGCGGGAAGGTGTTGATTGTCAAATGGATTTATGAGCAATTGGCGAACAAACCGTTACAAAAACCGTACCGCTCCGGTAGCCAGACTCGTAAATCCATTTAACGTCGATTCTTCTAAAATCTTATCTGATTTGCTGCCCAATTGTAAAGTGGAACTGACCTGATGCCTTGTCTTTAACGCCCGGAATCTTGTCGAAGCCATAGCCGTAGTCAATCCCAATCAGACCAAAGGCGGGCATGAAAATACGAGCCCCAAAGCCCATCGACCGCTTCAGGTCGAACGGATTGTATTGCTTATAACTAGCCCAGTTGTTACCGGCCTCCAGGAAGGTCAGCACAAAAATGGTAGCCGATGGGTTCAGCGATACAGGGTAGCGAAGTTCAGCAACGAACTTGTTGTACACGACACCGCCCTGACTACGAGAAGTTTGATCGACAGCCCGGTCGTAATCGGCTGTGTACACACTACGGTCGTCGTACCCACGCAGACCGATGATGTCCTGGGCCAGCGCAAACTGGCCCTGGCCAGCCAAGCCCGATCCGCCTAATACGAAGCGTTCAAACGGCCCAATTGATGTGCGTTTGTTATAGCTACCCAGGAAGCCGAGGTGCGCACGAGTATTTAGAACCAGTTTGCCAAATACTGTCTGGAACCAGCTTGCATCGAACATCCATTTGTGGTATTCGACAAACTTATATTTATCTCGTGGTGCCTCTGCCGCAGTGGTTGTGCGCCAGGCTGAATACGGAGGAGTAAACGAACCGCTCAGTGTGAACGAAGAACCATTCCGTGGGAACTGCGGATTGTCGATGCTATTGCGCGATAAGGTTGTGTTGAACGTAATATTATTTGAAATACCATCCTTATAACCAATATAGAATAGGTCAAGGTTGTTCAGGTCATATCGTTGATACGAAAGGGAATTGGTCAGCGAGAAGTAATCATCCGGAATTTTCAACTGACGACCCAGGCCAATCGTAATGGCTGTGTTGGTATACGAACCCGTTGGGGTGCGGCCCTGCAAACTTTGATAGATACTGTACGGGTTGAGCGGGTCGTAGAACGTCCGGTACACCGTGTGGCTGGCACTTACTGAAAAAGCGTTTGGTTTGCGCCCGCCTAACCAGGGTTCGGTAAACGACAGGGAGTACACCTGATACTGGCTACCATTGGCCTGGAAGCGTAACTGGACCCGTTGACCATCACCCGCAGGCAGGGGTTTCCAGGCACTGAAGTTCGGAATATTACGGGCCGAGAAGTTGTTGAACGTCAGACCCAGGGTTCCGACGAAACCAACGTAACCACCCCAGCCACCCGACAATTCGATCTGATCGGAAGGCTTTTCTTCAACCGAGTACTCAATATCTACCGTTCCGTCGCTCTGTGGAACAGGGTTAATACCAATTTTTTCGGGGTCAAAATAGCCCAGTGTGGCCAGCTCACGCTGTGTACGAATCAGGGCGGTTTTTGAGAATTTCTGGCCGGGCAGCGTCCGGATGGTACGCATTACCACGTGATCACTGGTTTTAGTATTTCCGTTCAGAATAACTTTGTTGATTGTCGCCTGCTTCCCTTCGAAAATCCGGATTTCAAGGTCGATAGAGTCCCCTTCGATCGCCCGTTCGATGGGTTGGGCATTGTAATACAGATACCCCAGATCCATGTACTGCGAACTCAAATCCTGCCCTGGGTTTCCGTTCAGGCGTTTCTCCAGGTCTTCCGGGTTATAGATATCGCCTTTCGTGATACCCAGTACCTGCCGAAGCTGATCGGCGGTATAGAGGTAGTTGCCCGAAAAATCAATTTTACGATAATAATACTGATGGCCTTCATTCAGCTTCATGTTGATGCTGATGGTCCGGCCTCCGTTATTGATGACGGTATCGTGCTCGATGGCAGCATCGCGGTAGCCGAGCTTGTTATAGTATTCGAGCAGTTTTTGCTTATCCTCTTCGTACTTTTTGGGAATGAACTTCGATGGCGAGAAGAGTCGTCCGAAACGCATTTCTTTGGTACTTTTCATCTTCATTCGGACAGCATCTTCGTCGACTTCATCGATCCCTTCGAAATTGATTTTTGCAATTTTGATTTTCTGACCTTTATCGACCGATACCCGCATGGTCGCGTTGTTGCGCGTGCTATCGGGAATGGTTGTGATTTTGACTTTCGTGTTCAGATACCCCTTGTCGACGAAGTATTTACGGACGGCCAGTTGGGTATTTTTTGTAATGGTGTTCGTTACAATCTTGCCCAGATTGAGCTTGATTTTGTCTTTCAGGTTATCCTGTTCCCCTTTTTTAACACCAATGAAATTGACCCGGTAAAGACGGGGCCGTTCCTGAACGCGGAACATAAGCGAGATTTTTTCGCCGTTGACGTTGGTAGCGAACAACTCTACATTGTCGAGCAAGCCTGACTCCATCAGCTTACGTACCGATGAACCAACCGCTTCGCCCGGAATTCGTATTTTGTCGCCCATTTTTAAGCCTGCCAGCGATACCAGCGAGTTAGGGTCGAGATAGCGGGTACCTGTTACGGTCAAACCAACAATTTCGTACTCTTTGGGGCTGGCGTAATTGAGCAGATCGTTACTTTCAGTGGATGCAGGCGGTGTATCGCGACCTACACCTACGCGTACCTGAGCCCTTAGCTGAGCGGGTAATAAGCTCATGAGCAGACAAACGGCTCCTAATATAACTTTTATACGGTGTTCCAAGTTGGTATTTATATTAATGATCTACTGACCAGACGAGAGGGTAGAATGTAGGCTTAGCCAATTGCTACCTCGTTTTCGATCAGTTGTTTAGATTCCGTTTTTATCGTAAGCGTTGGAATAGACAGACGCTTATCTCTCTGCTCCAACCTGTATTTCGTATAGTCCTTATTTGACAAGTTGCTCACTGATTTTGCCAAACCGGCGCTCACGTTGCTGGTAGTTGACAATTGCTTCGTACAGATGAACTTTCCGAAAGTCGGGCCAGAGTACATCGGGCATGTATAGTTCTGCGTACGCCAGTTGCCAAAGCATAAAGTTACTGATGCGCATCTCGCCACTGGTTCGGATCATCAGTTCCGGGTCGGGTATACCCCCCGTGGTCAACTGTTGACTAAAGGCCGTCTCATCAATCTGGTCAGGCGTCAGCTTGCCATCCCGAACATCTTCAGCCAGTTTTTTTGCGGCTTCCACGATTTCCCAACGACCGCTGTAGCTCAGGGCCAGAATGAGGGTTAAACCGGTATTCTGGCTTGTTTCACGGATGGCTTCAGCCAGTTCTCGTCGGCAGTCGGATGGCAGACTGTCGGTATTTCCGATGGTTGCCAGCCGAACATTATTGTTCATCAGTGTTTTTATCTCATCCCGAATGGTATGGACCAGGAGCGTCATGAGCGCGTCTACTTCGAATTTCGGACGATTCCAGTTTTCGGTTGAAAACGCGTAGAGGGTAAGGTATTTCACGCCCAGTTCGGCGCATCCTTCCGTAACTTCACGCACGGCCTTGATGGCACTGCGATGACCAAATACCCGGGCTGCTCCCTGTCGTTTTGCCCAGCGTCCATTT
Organism: Spirosoma panaciterrae DSM 21099; assembly: GCF_000374025.1. Lineage (GTDB taxonomy): Bacteria > Bacteroidota > Bacteroidia > Cytophagales > Spirosomataceae > Spirosoma > Spirosoma panaciterrae. Next base: position 352,215 of record NZ_KB893172.1, read on the forward strand.
CCATCCATGATAACGGCTATGTGCTGGGGCAGATTGCTCGGGTTAATATGTTCCTTCATCCCAAGTGGGGCGTTTTAACAAGAATTAAGATATATGCCTTTAGATCGCCTATATTCGACTGCCTAGTCTGCAAAGTTACTAAATTCTATTAGATCAAAAGAATAGAGATGAAGCAAGCGAGAGGGTCTTAACTTATTTTAATAAGTAAGTAGTGGTTCTCCGTATCGTTATTGCAGCTCTGAGGGCGTTTGGTCAACTAATAATTCGTTGAGGTTAGGATTAATTTACATACCTTTAGAAAAAAATAGTTGTTTATCGACTACTTCTCCTTCTCCTCCCTTTGAGTTGACGGTCTAGCACGTCCTTTAGCCATCAACTCATGCAGTTTTTTATCCCCTTTGCGGCTAGTGAGGCCCAGGCTCAACGCATCCTGAAACGAATAAGCGATAATTTGCGGGCTTATGGCTACCCATTGAACCAAGGTTTTTTCTATCAGGTCAGCTATCTCTTTGAGGGGGCTGTGGTGTCGGATACGGTTGGAGAAGCCTCTTGTCAGAATAATGAAATCGTGCTGGCAATCTTCAGGCAATCTGAAGAGTACCTGATTTGTACCTATAGCCGAGGGGTAACCTGGGGTACGCCAATGGTGGCTCAATGTAAAGATGTCCAGCTTGCTACGGCCTTCAATAGTGAATGACGCATAGAGACTTAGATCGATTGATCAACGTATAATTCCAGACGGTAGGTGAGTGCTTCTGATTGAAAGACAGAGGGTTAGTGGTTTTCGGCTAGCCATTTTCTGTTTAGGGATTCTAAGAAATTGCCTCGTTTTTATAACCATTCTACATCCAGGACTGCGCTTTGGTGGAGTTCGGCATTAAAATTCAGTACTATAAATTCTCTATATGAGCACATCCAAAGAAACATTTAACAAACGAGAGAAAGAGAAAGCAAGACAAAAAAAGAAACTGCAAAAGCAGGAAAAGAAGGAAGACCGGAAAGCGAACCTCAATAAAGGCAAGAGTTTGGACCAGATGTTGGCGTACGTGGATGAAAATGGTAATTTATCGTCTACGCCCCCTATCTACAAGCCCTCTGAATCGAAAGAGAATGGGGCTACCAATGGCCAGCAGCATCGGGTAAGAAATGAAAGCAGTCGGGAGGGAGTTCTTACCCGGTTTGATCCCGTAAAGGGGTACGGTTTCATTCGGGATACGCAGAGTCGGCAAAGTGTTTTTGTTCACCAGAATGAATTGATCGAACCAATCAGCGAAAATGATCGTGTCATTTTCGAAATAAAAAATACTCCTAAGGGAGCGAGTGCTGTTCAGGTAAAAAAACAGGTATAAGCCAGCGCTTATGTCAACGTGAGCATGAACAGCCTTCGCGAATTCAGGGTGTTAACGAGTTACTGACTATCATGAGAGAATATTCAAAATTAACGGCTAAAGAGCGGCAGGTAGTGGCACGCCAACAGGCAGAAGCAGCTAAAAAGCCGTATCTGGTAAAAGGTATGCCCAAAACAATTCTGTATTTAAGCGACGAACAGGCAACAAAACGGGTCGATTTGATTCCTCAATTTGGTCGATAAGTCGGTTTATCAACCCGAATAGGTGCAGATAAAGGGTACTTGCCGGCGTTGGTGCTCTAGGTAGCCTATGGCCCTGATTATAGTCACTATAAAATAAAAAAAGCATCCCATTGAAGGGATGCTTTTTTTATGACTCAATACGTATATCGCACAATTAAGCTCGCTCGACATCAACAGCATTCAAGCCTTTCTTTCCCTGCTCGACGCTGAATTTTACTTTGTCGTTTTCACGGATAAGATCAATGACACCCGAAGCGTGAACAAAAATATCAGCACTACCGTCATCAGGTTTAATGAAGCCAAACCCTTTGGTCTCATTGAAGAATTTTACAGTTCCTGTTTGCATTTTTTTCTAATTTAGTACGAAGTACGTGACTATAAATGGTAATTCCAAGGTATTGGCCTTAACATCGTAATATTATTTTATTGATAGTCAGACATTCTCTTCTATATTCTTCAGCCAACATCCGTGTATCATCGTAGAATTGAGGACAATGGTGGTTTACTGAAAGTGGTTCAAAGGGTATGGAAAATCGGATCGGGAGCGGAAGCAGGCTCCGCCGTTACTGGCAGGTCCATATGGGTAAAACTTCCTGTGCCTTGCTGGGGGCTGGTTGTCGTAAACGCGTCTTAAGTACTCAATCTGAACGAAAAGCGTGAAAAAAGTTGATATACACTATTCACTTGTTTCGTCGTTCATTCTTTCGCTGTTTGTTGGGTATCTTTGTGCCCGCAGAAAACATAAAGTAGGGCGGTACGTTGTTTGGGTACGAACCTATTTTTTCCATTCATTGTAATGATCACTTCGTTTTTGATGTCTCTAAGTCGTCTTTCGGTGCTTGTGCTCCTGCTCGTTACATTTGGCTGTCAGAAGCGTGAGGAGGCCGTTGCGGAACCACAAACCATAACCGATCGGCTGTTGGAAGATAGCCAGTTTGGCTTGTTGCGGGCGGCTGTTGCATATGCCGGTGTCAGTGATGCACTTAAAGATGGTAACATGACATTGTTTGCACCAACCGATGCCGCTTTCCAGGCATCAGGCATTACGGCCGAATCGATTCGGGCTATGACGCCTGCCCAGGCGCGGGCACTGGTGCTCTATCACGTCCTATATGGCCAGGTTGCCATTAGTGCTATTCCTTCAGGAGCGAACTCAGTAGAAATGGCTAGTAAAGGCATTGCGTTCATCAATAAATCGACCGATGGGTCAGTGTCGATCAACGGTGCCAAACTAACCCAGACGACCATCACAGTCGCCAATGGGTACATACATACCATTGACCGGGTGCTGGTTCCGGCTACGGGTACGATGCTGGCCGCTATCCAGAATAACCCGAATCTGACTTACCTGGCAACCGCCCTCAAGCGTGTAAGCACAAGTAGCCCGGCGCTGGTCGATATGCTGACGAGTACAACAGCCGCCAATGGGGTAACCGTATTTGCTCCAATCGATGCTGCTTTTATGGCCGACAAGGTATACAACACAAAAACGGCGATTGAGTCGGCCAATGTCCAGACACTGACCAACACGCTATTGTATCATGTGATACCGGGAGCGGTTTTTTCAAATCAGCTTCAGTCGGGTACCTACAATACATTATTGAGTGGCAGTAAGCTTATTGTGACGGTAGGGGCGGGGCAGATTACCGTGAAAGGGGCAAAGAACGCGACCCTGTCAAGTGTGAAGCAAGCCGATGTACTCACCAATAATGGTGTCCTTCATTTGATCGATCAGGTGCTGTTGCCCTAGTTGGCTTCCGCTTTATACCAATAAATTTTAATCTCTTTCCCAACGTTTTGCCACGTTTGTGGATCAATTAGCGTAGTTCTTATATTGTATTGTGTTGATGCCTAACGTTCAGTTACTCATTTTGAGCTTCTTAGCCCTGGTTGGGATGGCTTCCTGCTCCGACAGTTCAGTGGACCCTACAAATACGTCGAATCTGGAAGTTATTCAAAGCTATATTGATACACAGCCCCTGTCGTTCTCGGCTACGGGGAGTGGATTGTATTTCGTAACCACAAAAGCGAGTTCATCCACGGTGCTTCCGGCTTTTGGCCAAGAGCTTGAACTACGATATACGTTATCGGTCCTGACGCGCAGTACCAGCAATACCAATGTTATCGTATCGCAGGCTGTTGATACGGCTTATGATACAACCTCGACTTTTTTTCCCTTTTTCAACGGCTCGCTCAAGGCAGGTTTGCAGGAGGGAGTTCTGAAAATGCACGAAGGGGAAAGTGCTGCCATGCTGATGCCCGCGAGTCTGGCATTTAAGGATGTAGGGTCGCCCGATAAAACGGTGGCTGCCAACTCGTCCGTTCGGTACGATGTGACGCTCGTGCGCGCACGAACAGAGGAGCAGCAGATTAACGAGTACATTGCCGCTAATAACCTGACGGTGACTACTACCACCACAAACGGTGTGCGCGTGATTCGAACGACGGCCAATCCGACAGGAGCGGCCGTAAGTGGAAATACCGTAATCGCCACAACGGCTTTGGTGAAGCAACTTCGCGGGAAAACAGCGGTGGATTTTGATACAACCGGAGCTAATGTCAAGAATCTAAACGGTTATACGGAGGGGATAAACCAATTGCGTGTGGGCGAAACGGCTACACTTATTTTCCCGTCGGCCAGAGGGTATGCTGAGGTTGGGGTTAAGACAACGACAACCACCAGCAATGGAAACTATCTATATCGGGTAGCGCCCTATACCCCGTTGTTGTACACCGTAACCGTGGTTTCGGCCAGGTAATGTAAGAATTCAAACGATTATCAATTCAATTTTTCATGCGTACAATACCTTTCTTTTTTTTAGGTCTTCTGCTCGTTTGCGGATTGACTTCCTGCTCGAATAGCGTTGTCGATCCGAGCCAGGATGCTAATACTATTTTTCAGGCCAATGTAGCTGACATTAATACCTATACAAGCGCTAAAGGATTGACGGGGACAACCAGTAGTACAGGCCTTTTCTTCGCCCCACTGAAAGTGAACTCCACGGGGGTTACTGCTACGTACGGTACAGAAATAGAGTTCAATTATCGACTCTATGCCCTGTATGGGCCTAGCAATTCGAGTGGGGCTGTTACGGTTACAGATCGTCTGCTGGATACAACCTACATTAGCACACCGTTGTATCGGTATTTATATCAGGGGGTGCTGCTGCCTGGTCTGGAAGAGGGACTGCTAAAAATGCACGAAGGTGATCAGGCGGTTATGATTATGCCATCGATCTTAGCGTTTGGGAATGGGTCAACATCCGATCTTCCGGCCAACTCGCCCGTGCGGTTCGATGTAAAGCTCAACCGGGTACGCACCGAAGATCAGCAGATGGATGAGTACCTGACCACCCAGAAAATGACGCCAACGGAGGTGACATCGACCGGATTACGGTTTATTAAAACCCAGTCGAACCCTACAGGTATAACGCCAGGCCCGACGCAAACGCTGGTGATCAAGTACAGAGGCCAATTGCTGCGAGCTACGTCTAACCTGAAACTAGGAACCGCCTTTGATAGTACGGGTACAGGTACACTCGCTTCGACCGCTTCTCAATTTATACCTGGTTTCTCGGAAGGCTTATCGAAACTAAAAGTAGGCGAAAAAGCAACGATTGTGTTTGCTTCCAAACTAGGATACAGCAGCAAGGGCGTAACAAATTCGAGTACGGCCAGTTATATAATCCCGCCTTATGCTCCATTGCGGTTTGACATAGAACTGGTTTCTGTGCAGTAAGCCATGCATTGTGCTAAATCTTTGAGCGACTTGCGGATTCCGTAAGTCGCTTTTTGTTACAGCGGTTTTGATAAGGCAGTCATTTATTGTATTCCGGAGTAGGCCGTCGGCAGCGGTTAGCTACGAAGAATGCAATCAACGGATTATCGCTTCGCTATGCTAAAAACAGCTTCTTTTTATGCCCTGTTGCTCAAGCTTCTTTGCCTGGCTTGGGTAAGTACTGCCCAGCCCGATACGCTGGTGAGTGCTAAAGAGTGCAGACCACGTGGGGGACTGCCTAATTTCTTTGAGACAGTAAAAGCCGGTCAACCTGTCAAAATTGGGTATCTGGGAGGTAGTATTACCGAAGCTATCGGAGGGTGGCGAGACCAATCACTCAAGTGGTTTCAACAACAATACCCAAAATCCAGAATCGAACAGATTGCGGCTGGTGTTGGTGGTACAGGGTCCGATCTGGGCGTTTTTCGACTCAAAGATCAGGTATTGGCTAACAACCCTGACCTGGTTTTTGTGGAGTTTGCCGTAAACGACAATGGTAAAAAGCCCAGGCCAATTGCGGTAGCGATGGAGGGGATTGTCCGGCAAATCTGGCGAGCCAATCCGCAGACAGATATTTGTTTTGTCTATACGCTTTCGGCACCAATGGCTCCTACGTTGGCAAAAGGCTATTTTCCCCTGTCGGCTTCGGTGATGGAAACCATTGCTGATCACTACGACATTCCATCCATTCATATGGGGCTGGAAGTGGTACAACTGGTCGAAAAAGGTGAACTGATTTTTAGCGGTAAGCCCGACGATTACCCTGGTAAGCTGGTTTTTTCGGCCGATAATGTACATCCGTATCCACAAACGGGTCATCGGCTATATACCGAAGCGCTGATTCGGGCGTTTGGCGTGTTGGCCAAAACAACTACCCTGCGAAAACCCCAGCTTAAAGAGCCACTGTATCCAGACAATTGGGAAAATGCACAAATGGTGAGTGCCGAACAGGCTACGCGATCGCCGGGCTGGCAGGTGATTACGCCAGCCACCGATTCAGTAGCCCGGAAACTCGCCAATCGCTTCACTTTTCTGTTGAAAGCAGCTAATCCTGGCGAACAACTGAAGGTCCGGTTCCGAGGGACTCATTTTGGTATTTATGATGTGATGGGTCCGGGTTGTGGTCAGTACCGGGTGATTATCGATGGAAAGGAGCCCGTTTTATTTCCCCGATTCGACGGTTTCTGTACGTATTATCGGTCCAACTACTTTCTGCTTCCCCCTCTTCCCGGTGGAATTCACACCATCGAACTCATCGTTGATTCACAAACGCTGGATAAAGCCGCGATTTTAAAACAACGAAATCAGATCATTACAGATCCAGCTCAATATGCACCTAAGAATTGCTACGCTGGGCAATTGCTGATTATTGGGGAGGTGTTGTAAAGTGCCAACTCGTTCCCGTGGTCTATCTCCTCACTGACCACAGTATATGAAGTCAATGCGTTCCAGTCAACGTCAGATCGGGTCTTACTTCGGAGCCATACGAATTGCCCCATCCAGCCGGATCACTTCGCCGTTGAGCATAGGGTTTTCGATGATGCTTTTGGCCAACATAGCGTATTCGCTCGGGCGACCCAGCCGGGAAGGGAACGGGACCTGCTGGCCTAGCGATAATCGGGCTTCTTCGGGTAGGCTGGCGAGCAGGGGCGTTTCGAATAAACCGGGCGCAATGGTCATCACCCGAATGCCGGAGCGGGCCAGGTCGCGGGCAATGGGTAAGGTCATACCAACAATACCTCCTTTGGACGCCGAATAAGCTGCCTGACCGATCTGCCCATCGTAGGCCGCCACAGAAGCGGTATTGATAATGACACCACGTTCACCTTCCTCATTCGGCTGATTAGCCTCCATAGCCAACGCAGCCAGCCGGATAACATTGAAGGTGCCGATCAGATTGATAGAAATTACTTTCTGGAAAGCGGCCAGTGAATGGGCGCCATAGACACCATCGACTTTGCCAACCGTTTTTCGGGCTTCGGCCACGCCAGCACAGTTGATGTTGATGTGCAAGCTACCAAACGTTTCTATAGCCAGATTGATCGCTTCCTGTACGTCGGCTTCATCCGTAACATTGGTTCGGTGGAAACGTACCTGAGCCCCGAGTTCGTCGGCCAGCGCCTGTCCACGGCTGTCATTCAGGTCCAGAATCACAACATTAGCTCCGTTTGCTGTCAGCATGCGCGTAGTGGCTTCGCCTAAGCCCGAAGCACCTCCCGAAACGATGGCCGTTTTATTGGTTAAGTTCATGGGTTGGGTTTCGTTTATGGTGTTTGAAAACAAACTTCACATTCTACAAAATAGCCCTAAGTTCATTCCAGTGGCGAATCTCATACGTAGGTTTGTCGTCGGCAGGAATACCCTCAGGGTTGTAAAATAACGTGTCGAGCCCTACGCTTTTAGCGCCCAGAATATCGGCCTCGTAGTTATCGCCAATCATCAGGCTTTCGGCGGCTGTAGTGCTACTAATCTCCATGGCGTACTGGAATACGCGTGGATCGGGCTTTTTGGCGTTGGCTTTCTCGCTGGTGATTACGTTCACGAAATAATGGGCAATCGCAGAACTGTTCATCTTGATGGCCTGAATTTCTGCGAAGCCGTTGGTGATGATGTGCATGACATATCGGCCATTCAGATAGTCCAGAATATCGCGGGCCGATTCCAGAAGGTGCGGTTTGTAAGGCAGGAGATTCAGGTATTCGGCATTCAGATCGGCCTGAACAGCCGACTCATCGATGCCCAATGCCCGAAATACCATCGGAAACCGATGTTGCCGGATGTAGCTGTGTTCAATCAGGTTTTTGTCGTAGTCGGCCCATAGTTTTCGGTTGACGGCAATAAATTGCCTGCTGAATTCGGCCGCTGATTCGATACCCAGATCGGCGAGCCGGAACGTATCGAACAACTCAGCGATACACTCGGCTGAGTTTCGGTCAAAATCCCACAGCGTATGATCCAGGTCAAAAAACAGGTGCTTGTACTTCATAGAGTTATAAAGCTGGATGGGTATAGCGTTATAAAGTGCCTGCCAGTTGCCTTCACATTATAACGCTATGGCTACCTTAAAACTCCAGTTTCAACCGCTCGACGGGCTGGTTGTTCACCAGGTGACTGTCAACAATTTCATCCACATCGGAAAGTTGTACATTGCCATAATACGTCCCTTCAGGATACACCACCAGACTAGGACCGAAGGCGCAGGCATCGAGGCAGCCGGTTCGCTGAGCCCGCATTTCTTTCAGCAACCCGCGTTCGGCCAGAGCGGCCTTGAACGCATCGACTAGTTCATTACCATGGGCTTCGCCACACGACTTCTTGGGGGCTGGCTTCTGGTTATTGCAAATGAAAACGTGCTTCTTGTATTTCATAAAGTCAGATTGAATGCAGGTTCAAAGGTACAAACGAACCGTCTGGCAATCCTACTGTCGTTCGGATAAAGGGGAGAAAAGAATGGTTGATCTGCCACAAAAAAAATTAATTAAACTTAATTCTGAACAAAAGGTTAGGAGCCAATAGTATTCTGATAAAACGACTTCAGATGACCTGCCCGTTCTGCCGTAATGCCCCAAGGATTTTCTAATCAACATGAACAATTTTTCCCTACATACGTATGAAAATCCCTATTACGCTCCCGCGGAAGCAGGGATTATTGGGTCAGTCGGAAGCCGATAATCAACTTACATTGTCAGCCGTTTATGATCGGTACGCGGCTGCGTTGCTGGGAGTAATCACAAAAATTATTTCGGACAAAGCAGAGGCTGTGCTGCTGCTGGAGACAACATTTAGCCGAATACGTTCTGAGCTTCCCTATTTTAAGCCGACCAAACAGCCCCTGTTTGTATGGCTTCTGCAGATTGCCCGAAGCACCGCTCTGGATGCCCTTAAAGAGCGTACGCCCATATCCAGGCCAGCCCTTCAGCTAACTAAAACGGGGCAGGTAATTCGTCCGCTTTGGGGCGAAAATAAGGCAACGGCTCCAGGGCCACAGTCTACCATATCACTCGACCCGCAGCAAAACCAATTGCTGGATATGATTTTATTTAAAAACTGCACGCCCGAAGAAGCGGCCCGGTCCTTGGGGATACCTGTCGAAACCGTTCGGCAGCAATTACGACTGGCTATGCAACAGGTACAGAGCCGCAAAAAGGCATCCTAGAATTCAGCAGCGAATCCAGGATGCCTTTCCTGACGTTACTCACCCTAGTTAAATGAGCCCGTAATGGGCTATCTGCCTCTATGGCCTTACGATTTCTTCGCTTTCGACGAAGCCGTAGCGGATGGCTTCTTTTTTCCCGATGTCGAAGCAGATGGATTCTTCTGCGTCATTGTGACCGGGTCCCAATACACTACTTTTTGCTCGAAATAGCTTTCGTTGCAGGCCAGTACAGGAGCTGCTGCCCGGAAGCCGAACACGGGGTCTTCGACCGTACCCTGACTGCCTTTACGAACGTTTTCGAAGAAATTGCCAAAGTGTTTTGCGTGGGCGTCGTCGTCTTTCGGAGCCGTAAACTTCACTTCTTTTACGGGCTCAGCGGTTCGGGTATCGGGTGGATATTTGGCGTCGTATTGCTTGACAAATTCCTGCTGAACGGGCTCCGTAAACGTGAAGAAGCTATCGTAGTTACCATAGCCGGGTGCTATGGGTAGTTTCTTCTTGGTCATGATGAGGTTATCTTCCGAAAACTCAATCTGCCCTTCGTTGCCAATAATACGGGTCATATTACTGATTTTACCTGCATTGGCGAAGTTTACCCGCAGCACCATCTGGAATGCTTCATGCTGGTCGGTTTTGGGATAGTCCATGATGCACGACATGACATCGGGTACATCACGCCCGTCTTTCCAGTAGGCCAGGTTGCCCGACGAAAAAATACGGGTTGGCCCCAGGGTGTTGGTTACGAAGTGAACCCCGGTAATGAGGTGGATGAACAGATCGCCCGCAACGCCTGTGCCATAGTCCTTATAATTTCGCCAGCGGAAGAACCGGGTGGCATCGAACGGCCGCTTGGGGGCATCGCCCAGGAATCGGTCCCAGTCGACGGTTTGGGGAGACGCATCGGGTGGAATCGAGTAGTTCCAGGCCCCGATTGCATTAAACCGATCACTGTTCGATTCGATGTAATTGATGGCCCCGATTTCGCCCGCTTCAACCAGCCGTTTGGCTTCCTGAAACGCAGCACTGCTGATGCGCTGGCTACCCACCTGCATTGTTTTGCCCGACTTTTTCCAGGCGTCGATCACGGCTTTGCCTTCATTCAGATGCTGAACCATCGGCTTTTCACAATACACATGCTTTCCGGCTTTCAGGGCGGCTATGGTAATATGATCGTGCCAGTGGTCGGGCGTTACGATCAGTACGGCATCTACATCGGGCCGGGCCAGAATCTCCCGGTAATCGCGGGTTGTGAAGAGGGTTTTATCCTTCCCATATTCAGTTTTGGCGTGTTCGAGCCGGCCTGTGTATAAATCAGCGACGCCAACCAGTTCAATGTCTGGGTTTCGTAAAGCGGCCCGCGTATCGAAATTGCCCTGAATACCCATCCCGATCGTGGCAATCCGAATTTTGTCGTTTGGGCTGATTTTCATCAGATTGGGGATGTAGGCAGGGGCACCGAATGGCTTCGCAATACCCTCCGTTGCGACGATGGCCGAGGCTGCCGACAGGGTCCTGATAAACGTGCGTCTATTGGATTGCATAGAGTTGAGAGGTTTTTATATAAAGCTGACAGACGACCCGATTTACCCGATGGATGCGAACCCGGCTAAGCAGGCAGAACCACATTTTAATGGATTGTTAAAATCATTTTTAGTTCATCCTAATCTGACCGGCGCAAGTTTGCACAGCAAGCGGCAAACGACTCATAGCCGCATCATTACCGAAGGATGATACAACGCTACCAGACCGTATAAGCAGGTTGCCACTCAGCGAGTGGGTTCATTTATTTTGTTTCATTTTTAGTCATCAATGGGTATGAAAACGATTGTCTTTGCAATGCTTGCCGCATTGCCCTTTTCAGTTCTGGGTCAGCAAAATAGCCAGCGAATTTCCTTTCCTGACAACGGGATTTATCGGTCAGCTTCCGATTTCGCATCGCGTACTTTAACCGATGGGTTCAATACAGGCCAGCCTGGGTATCGGCTTAAGAATGAATTATTTGAGCCGGTGGTGAAGGTCGATGAGCCCAACCAGCAGGAGGTTAAGCTGGCAATGGCTACTGTATGGGGCGAACGCAAACTTGGGGTTGACTACCGAATTGTGGATGGTCAGCTTTATCGGGTTGAGCATGCCGATCGGGTAATTATTTACAGTTTGCCCGCCAATACGATTATCGGGTCAGGATGGAATACCTACTATTTTAGCCGGGAGCTTAATTCGCCAGTTTATTTGATCACAGCGCATAACCTCAACGATGTGTATTATGACCAGCCTGGTAAATTAGCTGCATTTGATCGTATTGACTGGCATGATGAACATCCATCGGTTCGGGCCCGGCAATTGGTCGAATCCTTCTATAAATCAGGAGCTGCAACGCAGGCTGCGGAATGAAGCCAGGGCTAAAGGCACGAAATGGGAATCCAGCTTGAGTGGATTCCCATTTCGTATAAAAAACCGTTTTTCTTAGAAAAAAATAGTTTGAAGTTTCGAGTACGAAGATTGATACGAACGCATACAGATACGGTAAAAAGCCTCGTACTGCCCTCTCCAAACTATTTATCGAACTGCATAGCTACCCACTGGCGGTCGGTTGGGACTTTATGGGTAGCATTCCAAACAAATAAAGCCTGTTCGAGCGCTACGTTTAGTTGCTTCTTGGTTTGTAGGCGACGGATGTTCAATTTTCGATGGATGATTTCCTGATAAATCAGGCGTTGGTCGTTCGTATAAAAACGAACCGTTGATACAGTACTTTTCGGAGCCGTTTCGATCACCCAGAACCCATCCTGTGGGGGTATGGATGGGTTTAAAGACTGGGCTTTTGTACCGGATGAGATAACCAGCAGGAAAAGGCCGATAAAGGTCAGGCAGAGGTGTTTACGTGTGTTCATTGGTTTACGTTTATGTGTTTTCGATTTGTTGTTAACTGGGTCAAACGTACTGCCTGAATTGATTGGCTGCCAGGAAATTCGCCAGTTTACAGCCGTTTATCGCCATACGTCAGCGAGCGGTCTATTAATGGGATTTTGGCCGAAAAGCTGCTGTTTAGCGACGAGAGTAGGTCGTATGTCGACTTTTCGGTTGTTCGGTAGGCGAAGCAGTTCCGTTTGTCTATCTTCGGGTAGGTAATCGGATGCGCTATGCAACGACTGAACAAAGAATTTGTCTTCTCCAATCACCCCCGGCAACGATTGATCCGGCATGGATTGTTCTGGTCGGTCTGGATGCTTTTTTTTACGCTGACCTACGGATTTCTACCCGCCAATTACCTGCTGCATGAAGGCGTTGCGTGGCCAATGGCTTTTCTGACAGGATTTACCGTTGCGGGTATCGATTCGATCCTGTTCATGCCTGCGCATATGTTTCTGTCCTACACCCTTATGTACTGGGTAGTGCCGCGTTATCTGATGCGGGGGCAGTATTTGATCGCTATCCTGAGTACTATTTTACTGGTTGTGGTTACGGCCGCTATATCGGCGGTACTGGCCGAGTTTGTCGTGTATCCGATTCGTATGGCGGTCTTCAACCGCAACTCGGGAAACAGTTTCTTTTTTGCCATGATGGCGGGTATGCGCGGAGCTACAACCATTGCGGGGTTTGCGGTAGCGATCAAGCTGGTGAAAATCTGGTATCAGAAGCAGGAAGCGTATCAGCAGATCGAGCACGAAAAGTTACAGGCCGAGTTGCAGTTGCTGAAATCGCAGGTACACCCGCACTTTCTGTTCAATACCCTGAATAACCTGTATGGCCTGACCCTGCATAAGTCCGACCATTCGCCCGAGGTAGTCCTGAAGCTGTCGGAATTATTGAGCTATATGCTGTATGACTGCAACGCGGCTGAAGTGCCGCTTCAGAAAGAAATTGCTTTCATGCGCAACTACATCGGGCTGGAGCAACTTCGGTACGGTGAGCGGCTCGATTTATCCCTCAGCATTACCGGCGATTATCAGACCAAACTGATTGCTCCACTGTTACTGATTCCTTTTCTGGAAAACGCGTTCAAGCATGGGGCCAGCGAACAACTGGAGCAGGCCTGGATGCACATTGACCTGTCGGTTCAGGATAATCAATTGAAATTCAAGTTGATCAACAGCCGGGAAGCGCCCGGTAAAGCCGAGGGGTATGTAGGAGGAATTGGTCTGCAAAACGTAAAAAAACGCTTGAAACTACTGTACGAAAATCGGCATGATTTACGAATTGTGGTCGAGGAAGAAACCTTTATGGTATTGCTGACCCTTGAGTTACAATCGGCCAAACCGATCGCCCAAACGCCTGTTGCTCAGTTGGTAGAAACCGTCTGATTCCCTATCTTGGCTATTTTGCTAATTGTTGTACATTGTCCATGCCTCCGATTCGTTGCTTACTGGTTGATGATGAACCCCCTGCGCTGGCTGTGATTGAGTCGCACATTGCGATGATCGATGGACTCGATATTGTGGGCAAATGCCACAATGCCATTCAGGCTTTTGGGGTATTACAGTCTACGCCCGTTGATCTGTTGTTTTTAGACATAAAAATGCCCAAGTTGCTCGGCACCGATTTTATCCGGAGTTTGCGGCAGCCTCCCAAAGTTATTTTTACGACTGCCTATCGGGATTATGCTTTGGATGGGTTCGAACTTGATGCGGTCGATTATCTGCTGAAACCGATTTCATTTGAACGCTTTTTACGGGCGGTATCCAAAGTTATGCGGATTGAGCCCAGTACCATTGGCGCTGTACCTGCCGAGCATGGGCTGGTGTCGCTGGACGAAAAACCAGCCTCCACCGTGGCCGAAAATTCATTTCTTTACTTCCGGGCCGATCGCAGGATGGTAAAAGTCTTCATCCGCGATATTTTATATGTGGAGAGCCTGAAAGATTATGTCAAGATCGTAACCACTTCGGCTAAACCCTTAGTGGTCAAGCAGAGCATCAGTTCGCTGGAGGAGATGCTGCCCGAGGCTAGTTTTTTACGGATTCATCGGTCGTATATCGTTGCCGTCGATAAGATTACTGCCTACACTCCCAGCTATGTCGATATAGCTGGTCAGGAGCTGCCTATTGGCCGGTTGTACCACAAAGAAGTGGGGCGTGTGCTCAAAATGGAGTAGAAACGGCTGATTAAGGTATTCAGATACCATGAATGTATTAATTGATTTCATGGCATCTTCTCCGAGAAAATTTGCGTATAGCCTGATAGTATGCCTGTTTTGGCTGATAACCGGATTACAGGCCCAGCAAAATCCTAAGTTTCGGGTTGTTGCGTTTTACACGGCTCAAAACGATCGCGCTCACATCAGCTTTGTGCATGAAGCCAACCGCTGGTTTCCAAAAATGGGTGAGAAATACGGGTTTTCGTATGATTCGACCGACAACTGGACGAACCTGAATCCGACGTTTCTGGCCAGGTACCAGGTCGTGCTGTTTCTGGATACCCGCCCCGATGAACCGGCCCAGCGGGAGGCCTTTCAAAAATACATGGAAAACGGCGGAAGCTGGCTGGGGTTTCACTTTGCCGCATTTGCGTTGACTCCTTCCAAATATCCGCAAAACTGGGACTGGTATCACAACGAATTTATTGGGGCCGGATCGTACAAAAGCAACACCTGGCGACCCACATCGGCTATTCTACGGGTAGAGGATCGGAAACACCCGGCCACGAAGCGGTTGCCCGAAACGTTCAAAGCCGCTCCCAATGAGTGGTATCGGTGGACCAATGATCTGAAAGCCAATCCCAACATCGACATCCTAATGTCGATCGATTCCACTAGCTTTCCGTTAGGTACAGGACCGAAACCGCATGAAATCTGGCATAGCGGTTATTATCCGGTGGTCTGGACGAACAAAAAGTATAAAATGCTCTACGTGAATATGGGGCACAACGATATTGATTACGAGGGTAAGACCAACAAAGAACTTTCGTCCTCGTTCAGTAGCGAAATCCAGAACCGCTTTCTGATCGATGCATTACTGTGGTTAGGAAATAGTAAAAAACGTTGATTGGTAAATTATGGCCCTGCTCTCCCGTCGTAAATTTCTGCAATCGTCGTCTGTTCTGGCGAGTAGTGCTGTATTCTCTGATCTTATTGTCGGTCAGTTAGTTAAACAAAGTCCGTTACGACTAGGTGGCCCCATCTTTCTGAAAAGTGATGATCCCGACGAGCTAGCGCGGGAGCACCGTCGCCTACGTTACAGTGCGGCTTACGTGCCAAAGGTAGAATTGGCCGATACGGTGCGAATTGACACCATTCGAAAAGCTTTTGCCGCCCAGAACGTACTGATTGCTGAGGTAGGGGCGTGGGTGAATATGCTGGAGGCCGATCCGGCAAAACGGAAGACAAACCTGGACTACGTGACCGAACGGCTGGCACTGGCCGAAGCCGTTGGCGCCCTGACCTGCGTGAACATCGCGGGCTCGTTCAATCCAAAACAGTGGGACGGGCCCGATGCCCGAAACCTGACCCAGGACTACATCGATGCCACGGTTGAAAACTGCCGGAAAGTGATCGATGCCGTGAAGCCTAAACGAGCCAGATTTGCCCTCGAAATGATGGGCTGGAGTTTACCCGATGGACCGGATTCGTATCTAAAATTTATCAGGGCCATTGATCGACCTGCCTTTGCAGCTCACGTCGATATAGCCAACATCATGAACAGTCCGGCACGGTATTACAACAACACCGCACTCATTAACGAAACGTTTCAGAAGCTGGGGAAATGGATCGTCTCCGTTCATGCCAAGGATATTTACGGAAAAGACGGCCATTTTGCCGAAACCATGCCTGGGCGAGGGCAGATGGATTATCAGACCTACATACGTAACGTAACGGCTCTGCCGCGCGAAGTACCCCTGATGCTGGAGCACCTCCGCACAGCAGAGGAATACGATGAAGCCCGTCAGTTTGTTATTGGTCAGGCCGATAAAGCGGGTATTTCGCTGGCCTGAGCGGGTCAGTGGCCCACTCGGCTCATTTCACCGTATACGATGGTTTTGGGTAAACCCGGAATCGACATTCCATGACTGGTTTCCTGTTGCGAACGATAAGTCCGATTTTCATAGACAACGCCCTGCTGTAAACTTAACTGAGCGATTACATGGTTTACGCGTCGACGGGAGATCAGAAGTTGAGTCTGGTCACGCATGATGAGGTAGCTGGGTAAGGTTAACCGAGCCCCTCGTTTCACCCGAGATGCGTGTTGAGGATTAATCAGGGTGTGCTTATGGACGCGCAAAAAGGAAGGCCAGCGTTTCTCAAACCATTTTAAGGTGCGCGACATCAAAATAACCTTCCCATTCATCAGATGGACGTGGCTATAGTTTTCTTCGCCGGTCAGATACAGGATCGTGCGTTGGTCGAATCGGTTGTGACAGCCTTTGGGTCGTAATGGTGTTTTCATGCAAGTTGGATGGGGGGTGAGTCGGGTATTGTGACTAGCCAGGCCAGCGATAGTGAAGTCAGGAACTAAGGCAGGATAGCGGTGCGCAAAGACTTTTCAGGGGTATTGGGCTGCGACCTGATTCAACTGCATGACTACTCCGTTTTAGCTGGTACAAAGGACGGAATTCTGGTACATCCAATCCTGCCAAACGATAGTCCGATCCTGCCAAATGATAGTCTGATTTGGACAGAATAGCCTGATCCTGCCGGGTTTATCTGTTTTTAATTGATTTATCGGTTTTGGCTACTTAACTTGACCCAGTTGGAGATTGTCTAGTCCCAACAAGCACTATTCGTCACCGTAACCAATGAAATTGTTCCACCGAGTTTACAGCGGCTGTCTGGCTTTATGCCTTTGCGGTATGTTGTTCAGGGCGTATGCACAGGCCCAGGATGTTCCCGTTGTGGTTGGTGTACGACATTTCTCGCTCGAACAGGGATTGCCAAGTAGGGGTGTTCTCACAGTAGGGCAGGATCGGGAGGGATTTGTCTGGATGGGGACATTGCAGAGTGCCTATCGGTTCGATGGCCAGCGCTTTGCGCCATTATCCTTGCCCACCCACCTGGCCCGGCAGCAGTCCTTTAATCCGAGTATCAATGTGGTTAAGCCCGACCGACAGGGCAATCTATGGGTAGTAAGCAGCGTGTTATCGGGAAAGCGGCAGAAATACATCATTAAACCAGGGCAGACTCAGGCTCAGTTGGTGACTCAGGCATTTGGCCATCCAGACCCTCTACAGGCCGACGCCGTTTATGAGTACGTCTCCGCTCCTGATAACTCATTTCAGTATGTCTGGACGCAGAGCGGGGCTGTGTGGTGGCATAAGGGGCAAGATCAATTTCGGAACGTGTTTCAACGGTCCGGCCCCGGTGATTTATTCCTGCACGAAACGGCTCAGCAGACGCTGCTGATCACCTATTCGACTGACGAAACAGAACAGAATGGTGAGCTGTTTGAGGTCGATTCGCTTGGCCATGTTCTTCGACACCATACCTTGCCCCGGCTATTTCGTCCGGTCTGGAAAGAGGCCGATGGGACGATTTACCTCCGGCGGCATTTTAAGCACGGTGAGCTTGTGTCGGCCTCTACCCCTTTTCTCGACGGTTTTCTGTATCGGCTCGAGCCGACGGGTAAGTTGTCGCCCATGCCCATTACATTACCTCGCAAGCCAGTTTCCGACCTGGCGCATTATCCGATTTCGGAACTGGCTGCGTATTTTGATGCCCATCATGGATTGTTCTGGGTATTTGGTCCGCAGATGTTGCTGGCCTGGCACCCTCAGAAAGGTGTTGTCTTCGATCTGGCAACGACCCGTTTTTCATTGGAAAGTATCCAGAAGTTTAATCAGGTGGTGGTAGACCGGACGGGAGCCGTTTGGGTTTGCACCACCAATGGGGTGCTGCTATTAAGCCTGGAACTTATTCATTTTCAGCGGTATCTTCATCAGAACAGTACGAGCCCGGTAGGACTCCGGTGGTCTACGCGGGGAATGGTGCAATTAGGCAATCGCCTGTTGGTCAATGCGCAGGAAACTCAACGGGTCGATCTAAAGACGGGACACAGTCAGTTTGTTTTTCAGAATGTACCCATCAGCCGATCGTATACAGTTAACTTATGCCCTTTGGTTCAGGACCAGCATGGCACCGTCTGGTCGGCCTTTAGTGAACTCCTTCGGATTGAGCCCGGCACACTCAAACCCTTTGCGTATAAACTCCGCTGGGATAATACCTGCGTGACGATCTGGCCCGATGGGCGGTCGAAGCTCTGGCTGGGGCATCAGCAGGGGATATCTATTTTTAACACCCAACGAGGGGAGCATGAAGCATTTACCCTCTACAATCATTATCCCGAACTAGCGCAAAGTCGGGTCAATGGTTTCTTCCCCGATAAACGGACGGGAATAATTTGGATAGCAGCTTCTTCAGGTTTGTATCTGCTCGATACCTTGAGGGGTATTCAGGCAAGATACCGATTTCAGGGAAAAAATAGCACCACGTCCTTATTGGACCATATCACGTATGTTCACCCCGATCCGGAGCAGCGAGCCATCTATTGGCTGGCCACCCGGGGTGGGCTTATTCGCTGGGATAAGCAGCAGGGAACGTTCCAGGTATTTACCCAGAAGCAGGGGCTTTCGGACAATAGCCTTCATGCCCTCTACGAAGATCGCCATCAGCGCTTATGGTTACCGAGCAATTATGGCCTGATGAGTTTCCATCGTAAAACTCATCAGGTACATATTTACCATGTCAAGGATGGTATTGCCGACGAAGAGTTCAATCTGATCTCACATTACCGCGCCCCCGACGGTCGGTTGTTTTTTGGGGGCGTCAATGGGGTTACGGCTTTCTATCCAGACCAGATTCAGGAGCGTACGCTCACTCCGGTTCCGTTATTATTGACGCAGTACCAGAAGCTGAATACCGAAACCGGACAGATGGATAACCACTTTGCCGAGTTTAGCGAGCAGAAGGGGCTTCACTTAACAGCCAGCGACCGATTGTTTAGCCTGGGCTTTTCGTTGCTGGACTACCGTTACATAGGGCAGGCCCGGTTGTGGTATCGGATTGAAGGCTGGCAGGACAAATGGGTGGCTCAGAATCAATTAGAGCTTCGGCTCAATAGTCTGCCTGCTGGTGACTATACGATACAGGTGCGTGCCCAGACCAGCAATGGGAATTGGGCATCGTCGATCCTGAGTATACCTGTTACGGTCGATAAACCCGTTTATTTGCGCGGTTGGTTTCTGGTGCTGTGTGTACTGATGCTGGCAGTAGGGGTAGTTGTGGTTTTTCGCTGGCGTAACCGGCAACTGATGCAGGATAAGCTCCAGCTTGAAGCCGAAGTAGCGCGTCGGACGGCTCAGATCGAGGAAGATAAAGCAATCATTGAACGGCAGGCTGCCGATTTGCAGGCCAGCGTTACGCTTAAGTCCCGGTTTTTTGCCAATGTATCGCATGAATTACGTACTCCATTGACATTGATGCTGGGGCCGATTCAGTACCTGACCAATCGGGTTTCCGACAACTCAGCTCAACAGTTGCTGAACGTTATGGATCGTAATGCCCGACAGTTGCTTACGCTGGTCAATGACCTGCTCGACTTAACCCGACTCGATAATCGACAGACCCAACTGGTGGAGCAACCTGCCGATCTGGCTCTGCTGGTTCGTCAAACCATTGATAATTTTATACCCCAGGCTCATTATATGGGGGTTTATCTTCAGGCCATTGGCCTGGATGAGCCAGTCTGGATGGCACTTGACGCTCCTAAAATGGAAACCGTTCTGCGGAATCTGCTGGCCAATGCGCTCCATTATACGTCGGCAGGAGGTACGATACAGATTCAACTCTCGGAAGCAGACGGTTTGGCCGAAATCAGGGTGACAGATTCTGGGAGTGGTATTCATGCTGATGATCTGCCGCATATTTTTGAACGATACTTTCAGTCGAAGCAGATCGATAAGCCGCTACGGGGTGGTACAGGTATTGGGCTGGCGATCTGCCAGGAGTACTGTTTGCTATGGGGAGGAGAAATCAGGGTTGGCAGTGAGTTGGGTAAAGGAAGTACATTTACCATTACGTATCCCATTCGAAAGGTGCCGGAGACTAGCTGGGCTGATCGACCCCTTGAAATCCAGCCGAAGGATGGCGAGACAACCTCACCCGCTTTAATACGGGCAAATGCGTTTGAGGAACTGGTGTTACCGGCAACGGGTAAATCGGTATTGATTGTAGAGGATCATGCCGATATGCTGCTCTACATTCAGATGGTGCTATCACCGCAGTATGCGTTGCTCATTGCCCGTAATGGGCGGCAGGCACTCGATCTGTTGCATCAACTGGCTGCCGATCAACTTCCCGATTTGATTGTTTCGGATATTATGATGCCCGAACTCGATGGAATGGCTCTGGTAAATGCACTTCGTGAAACTAAATCTTTCGCTCATATCCCCATTATACTGCTGACGGCGCGGATAGACCTGGAAACCCGATTGCAGGCGCTACGGCTGGGTATTGCCGATTACCTGACCAAGCCGTTCAACGAAACCGAACTGCTGGTAAGGTGCCAGCACCTGATTGATCGGGCCGATGAGCAGGCTCGTTTGCGTGGTCAGGTGCCCGACGAAAGCGAGGGACTAGTGGAAACAACCTCAGATCAGGACGCCGAATGGATCGATTCCCTTCAGCAACTCATTCGGAAAAATCTAACGAGTTCGGTATTAACGATTCATTTTCTGGCTGAGGTAAGCTCCCTGAGCGAACGACAGTTGTATCGGCGTATCAGAGAATTAACGGGCATGTCGCCCAATCAGTTTATTCAGGAAGTGCGGCTTCAGGTGGCCCAGGAACTACTCAACACCCAGCCCCAGGCTATGGTCAAATCGATTGGCTATCAGGTGGGGTATCAGAATACGTCCTACTTCATCCGTATTTATCGTGAACGGTTTGGTATCAGTCCGGGCGAGCGCTCGTATGCGCGGGTTAAAGGCCTTACCGATAAAGGGTTGATCGAGAACTGATCGGGTGCTGAAGAACGCAAAAGGGGGTAATGCCTATTGAATGGCCTGCGTCATGAGTTTGTTGTCATAAAGCCGTAGTATGAACGGCTTTATGGCATTCTGTGATAGAGTGTATGATGGAGGGATTGGAAACGCGGCTAAACAGGTATAGGTTGGCTTTTCAGGACACGGCAGCGCGATGCCGTTTGGCATAAACAACTTTGTGCAGTGGACTCAACTGCTCCACAACATCCGACAAGCGTCGACGGGAGATCAGAAGCTGGGTCTGATCGCGCATGATCAGATAGCTGGGTGAGGTTAACCGAGCGGCTCTATTTACCTGAAAGGCATGCTGCGGATTGATCAGCGCGTGCTTATGAACCCGTAGAAAGGAGGGCCACTGTTTTTCAAACCATTTCAACGTACGGCTCGTCAAAATCATGTCGCCGTTTAATGTGTGTACGTAGCAATAGTTGGCATCACCAGTCAGGTAAAGCACCGTATTGATGTCGAAACGGTAATGGCCCTTAGCAATGGTTAGTCTTTTTTTCATGGTAATAACGGCGGGCTGAACGCAACGACCGGGCGTTCGTTGGTAATAGTCAATAGCTTATAAGCGTCCTGAATCGATTCCGTAACAACAAAAATAATTTTTGAGTAAGTCGGATGGAAATCTGTTTTTAACGAGTCCATCAACAAGGCTGAATCGTACATGAACAGGCTTGATTCATACATGAACTTTTTCGTCGGGTGGGCAAAACCGACATGGATAGGCCAGCCAGGGCGTGAGTAATTCTTCTTAGGTAACGAAGGGTACGGGATTGCGGCTTTAGCGTATGAGTGGTTAGATGAATCGTGAGCGAGCGCATACAGGTAGTTTGCCGCACCAATTTGCTTATTAACCCACGAACCGATTCGGCCCGATAAGCAACGAATTGTGTGACCGATTCGGCGGCCCAACCTACCTTTTTTATGATTTCGTTAACCAACTCTCCTAAGCCTATACTTCGCTGGCTGGTGGCTGCAAGCGCTGTGGCTAGCCTGTATGCCTGTGCAAGCAATCCGAAAACGGTTACCACAACCACGGTTACCCAAACCACCTCAACCACTACGGTTGCGGCTGCGCCAACCCCACCCATGCCAGTTGCGCCCAAACGGGTACTGGTTTTTTCTAAAACAAAAGGCTGGAAACATACCTCCATCCCCTTTGGGATTGCGGCTATTCAGAAATTGGGCCGGGAAAATAACTTCCGGGTCGATACCACCAAGAATGCCGCTTATTTCAACGACGATAGTCTGAAGCATTATCAGGCTGTTATCTGGCTCAGCACCACTGGCAACGTCCTGAATCAGGTACAGCAGGCTGCTTTTGAGCGATATATCCAGGCAGGGGGCGGGTATCTGGGCATTCACGCGGCTGCCGACACGGAATACGACTGGCCCTGGTACAACAAACTGGCAGGAGGCTATTTTGCCAGCCACCCCAGCAACTCCAACGTGCGCAAAGCAACCGTCGATGTGATCGACAAAACCCACCCGTCGACGAACATGCTTCCCGATCACTGGGAACGTACCGACGAGTGGTACAATTATCGGTCTCTTTATTCGGACCTGCATGTACTGACCAACCTGGACGAAAATACCTACGATGGTGGAACCAACGGGGCCAATCACCCCATTGCCTGGTATCATGAGTTCGATGGGGGCCGGGCGTATTATACGGGTGGCGGGCACGAAGATTCCAGCTTTAGCGAACCACTGTTTGTACAGCATCTGCTGGGCGCACTCAATTGGGTAATGGGGAACGGTAAACCACTGGATTATAGCAAGTCCTATTCAGTCGTGATGCCGGAAGATAATCGGTTTGTCAAAACAGTTTTGGTCAACGATCTGAACGAGCCAATGGAAGTAGCGGTTGCCAACGATGGACGCGTTTTCTTCACCGAGCGTAGTGGCAATCTGTCGGTTTACGACACGAAGGCCAGCAAGCACCAGCTCGTCCATAAATTTGACGCGCCTACCAAATTTGGACATGGCTTGCAGGGGATTACCCTCGATCCGAACTTTGCGACGAACCATTGGCTGTACGTATACTACTCTCCTCCGCTCGACAAAGATCCGTTTTATAATCTGTCGCGCTTTACCCTGAAAGACGATAATACCCTCGATCTGGCATCTGAAAAGGTATTACTCAAAGTTCCCAGCATTGCCGAGCCGGGTGCGCACCACGGTGGTTCACTGGCGTTCGATAAAGAAGGGAATCTGTATCTGTCGACAGGCGACCATACCAACCCATTTCCATCGAACGGATACGCGCCTATTGATGCCCGACCCGATCATTTAGCGGCCGACGCACGGGGCACTGCTGCCAATACAAACGATTTTCGGGGGAAAATTCTGCGCATCCGTCCGCAGGCCGATGGCACCTACACCATCCCCGACGGCAATCTCTTCCCGAAAGGTACAGCACAGACTCGCCCCGAAATTTATACGATGGGCCTGCGAAATCCGTATCGTATTGCGCTGAACCCTAAATCATCGGTACTGTATTGGGGCGAAATCGGGCCGGATGCCGGGAAAGATAGTACCTTGGGGCCGCGTGGCTATGACGAGTTTAATCAGGCGAAAAAAGCAGGTAATTTTGGCTGGCCGCTGTTTATTGGCAACAGCCAGCCCTATGCTGCCAATGACTTTGCTACGAATGCAATCGGCCCTCGTTTCGATCCCAATGACCCGGTGAACGATTCCCCTAAAAGCACGGGACTGAAACATCTGCCGCCCGTAAATCCGGCCATGATCTGGTATCCGTATGCGGCCTCGAAGGAGTTTCCGGAGTTGGGACAGGGTGGACGGAGTGCCATGGCCGGGGAATTTTATACCTACGACCCCAATTCGTCCTCCAAAAACAAGTTCCCGGACTATTACGATGGGGCGCTGTTTATTTTCGACTGGATGCGCAACTGGGTAATGGCCCTTCGGATCGATAAGAACGACAACTACATCCGTACCGAACCGTTTATGGCGGGGAATGGTGATTTCCGCCGTCCAATCGACCTGGCGTTTGGCAAAGATGGGGTTATGTACATGCTCGAATACGGTTCGGTTTACGGTGCCGACAACGACGATGCCCGGTTAGTCAAAATTGAATACAATACCGGTAGCCGCCCCCCTACGGTTCGGGCTAACGTCGTCGATTCACTGGCCATGGTTCAATTCAATGCCCGGTCGTACCTGACGTCCGATGGTCGAAATGCACCGATAATTCGGGAGGCCATTGGGCAGGCTCCATTGCGGGTGAAATTCAGCGGGCGAGGCACGGACCTGGATGAAGACGACAAACTCACCTACCAGTGGCTGTTTGATGGGAAAACCGTTGGGGCCACCCAGCCAATGGCAACCTACACCTATACCCAGCCGGGTGTTTACAACGCCATTCTGCGGGTTTCTGATCAAACAGGTCTGGTAGGAACTGATACCATTGTGGTGAAAGTCGGGAACGCTAAACCCGATGTCGTAATTGCGACGCCAGATAATAAGTCGTTCTTCTGGGAGGGCAAACCGTTTACCTACGCCGTTAAAGTGACGGATAAAGAAGATGGTAAAATCGATCCCAAACGCATCAAGGTTGTTTACGAATACAACGCCCAGCCACGCGGTACACCCGTTCTGGGGCCGCAGCAGGGTCACCAGGATCTGGCAATGGTTGGAAACGGTTCGCTCGGTAAAACGCTGGTTGCGGGTAGCGATTGCAAAGCCTGTCATACAATCGACAAACCCTCCGTTGGGCCCACGTTTCTGGCGGTGGCAGATCGGTACAAAGGTCAGGCAGGTAGTGTAGAACGACTGGCGAAAAAAATCATCGAAGGCGGTGGCGGCAACTGGAGCAAAGATCACCTGATGAGTGCCCACCCCCAAATTCCGGTACAGGACGCGCAGGAAATGGTGAAATACATCTTCTCGCTGACCGATGCCCGGAAGCAAAAGACACTTCCGTTACAGGGAAGCCTGACGCTGAATGAGCACAAACCTGAAGAGACTCGTGGACAGTACACGATCCTGGCTTCTTATACGGATAAAGGCGAATCTACACCGGGCGCTAAGGCCGTTGGGCCACTGACAAGTTCGGAAGTAGTAACCCTGCGCAGCGCCAACGTCAAAACGATCAATGCCGATGCGTATGTCGGCTTCCCCCGATTCGGCAACAACCTGAGTGCGGGTAACCACAAATCCTATGTGCTGCTGAAAGGCATCGATATGACTACCATTAAGTCGCTGACGTACGACTATTCATCGCAGGATAAAGATGGCGAAATTGAAGTTCGGCTGGATTCGTATGCAGGACCCGTGGTAAGCCGGGTGCCGTATAAAGCGACCGGAGCCTGGAACAAGACCGCTCAGGTAACCAGTACCTTCGCTACCCCTTTCACGGGGCGCCATGATGTGTATGTGATCGTTGTTAAGCGCGACAAACCCAACGACGGTATTATTCAGTTGAAAAACATTCAATTCAATCAGTGAACCTGTTTAGACTTTTATTATTAGCTGAAAATTGAGTGTTTTTGTCATGCTGAGGAACGAAGCATCTTCGGTATTTAGGAAAATAGCGCCTAGCGAAGATGCTTCGTTCCTCAGCATGACAAAAATGGCCCAGTTTTGACAACTATTCGGAAAGTCTAAACAGGTTCAGTAAATAAGCCCATGTCCTTAAATCCCTTCTATTCGTAACTGAAGGGATTGCCTGATGGGATGTAGCTGACCTTGACGCCGGGTACTTTGGGTTGCAGCCACGAAACGAGCCATTCCATCCCGGCAGCTTCGCTCATAATATGCCCCAGCACGACCAGCGAAATGGTTTGGCCCTGCCGACGCGCATCCCGAATGTATTCGGGCGTTTCCCACTCACTGGCTTCTCCGCACAGCACTACATCCGGTTTGGCTTTTTCGATGGCCATGATCTGATTTCGGCCACCCGCAGCACCGGGCAATAGGAGTACCCGCTGACATTTCTGATGCGTATCGCCAACGACCCGCACCTGTTTAATGCCCAGCTTTTGCTTAGCATGGGCAATCACCTGGCCAACTGTGGTTGAAGGCAGCAACAGAACCTGTGGATTTTTGGGATCTACCTGTTTCTCCCAGCCCAGTGCCGACAGCATCCCGGCCCGAATACCGTCTGGATTATGCGAATGCCAGTAGTCATGAAACCGCCAGACGGCAATGTTATTTTTCGTCAGCAGGTCGTGTTTATGTTTGAAAACCGGATCGTTGCTGAGCCAGTCGGTTTCGTCGAGGTGATTGTAGAACGTCGGTTCATGGGCGATGATGAAGTTGGCTCCGGCAGCTATGGTTTTTTCAATGACGTCAACGGTTGTAAACATGGTCGAGACAATCCCTGTAACGGTCTGGGAGGAGCTACCCGATTTCAGCGTATCGACGGTTTTGGGGAATGGCGCACCCGGTATCGTTTTCAGAATCAGGTCCATTACCTGCCCAACGGTAAACGTGGCTGCGGTTGGTACACTCGCCAGAGTTAAAAAAGGCGTATTGATAATAAGCGATGTACCAGCGGCTTTCGTAAGGGTTGCCAGAAACTGACGACGTCCGGAGGAGTTATTCATAGTAGGTTTCGGTTTAGAAAAACGATAATACGCAATTTTGATGTATGAATAGAACACAGATTGTTATGATTCCTTAAGATCATACGAAACCATAATGAGCATACGAATCTGTGTTCTATCCGAACGAGGGTTTAAGAATGCCGTTTGAGTGAATCATTTCAACTAATCGGTGGTTTTCAGAAAGATTAGCTCACGTATTTATGCTGGAAAGACCCCTTACCGATTGGTTGCCGCTCACAAAACAGGAAGTTGACAAGAGAGGCTGGGACGAAGTGGATATTGTGCTGGTGTCGGGGGACGCCTATGTTGACCATCCGGCTTTCGGAACGGCCGTTATCGGTCGGATTATGGAAAGCGAAGGGTTTCGCGTAGCCATTATTGCCCAACCCAACTGGAAAGACGATCTACGCGATTTCAAAAAATATGGTCGCCCAAAATATTTCTTTGGCGTAACCGCTGGCTGTATGGATTCGATGGTGAATCACTATACGGCCAACAAACGCCTGCGTTCCAATGACTCCTATACACCTGGTGGCGAAGCGGGTTTCCGTCCCGACTACGCGACTATTGTGTATGCCAACATTCTGAAAACGCTGTATCCAGATGTGCCCGTACTGCTCGGTGGTATCGAAGCCTCCCTACGTCGGGTCACCCACTATGACTATTGGCAGGATAAACTGATGCCGTCGATTCTGGTCGACTCGGGGGCTGATATGCTGGTGTATGGCATGGGGGAACAACCACTCCGCGAAATCCTGAAGCTGGTCCGGAAAAACGTGCCATTTTCGTCGATGCGCAACATCAATCAGGTGGCGTTTATGCACGATGCCAGTACCGAACTCCGTGATTACAACAACTGGAACACGGTCGAACTGTCGAGTCATGAGGAGTGTCTGGACGATAAGATTAAGTACGCGGCTAACTTCAAGATTGTTGAAGTTGAGTCGAATAAGTGGCAGGCGAATCGCATTACGCAGAAAGTTGGCGATCAGGTACTGGTGATTAATCCGCCGTTCAAAACGATGGACGAAACCGAGATCGACAAGTCGTTCGATTTGCCCTACACGCGTTTGCCCCACCCGAAATACAAAAAGCGTGGCCCAATTCCCGCCTACGAAATGATCAAGTTCTCGGTCAATATGCACCGGGGCTGTTTCGGCGGTTGTAGCTTCTGTACCATTTCGGCGCACCAGGGCAAATTTATTGCCTCACGGAGCGAAAAATCGGTGATGCGCGAGGTTGAAGAGATTACGAAACATCCTGAATTTAAAGGGTATATTTCGGACCTGGGTGGCCCATCGGCCAACATGTATAAGATGAAGGGCAAAGACGAGTCGATCTGTGCCCGTTGCCAGAGCCCGAGTTGTATTCACCCGGTTATCTGCTCGAACCTCGATACCTCGCACAAACCCCTGACGCAGCTATATCGTCAGGTCGATGCCCATCCAAAAATCAAGAAAGCGTTTGTCGGTTCGGGAGTTCGGTACGATTTGCTGGTCGATGACTTCAACAAAAACAACGAAGACGGCAACCACGACGAATACATGGAGCAACTGACGACCCGCCACGTTTCGGGCCGGTTGAAGGTAGCCCCTGAACATACCGCCGACGATACCCTGCGGATCATGCGGAAGCCGTCGTTCAAATATTTCAAGCTGTTCAAGAAAAAATACGATCAGATTCAGGAGAAGCACAACCTCAAGCAACCCCTGATTCCGTACTTTATTTCGTCGCACCCCGGCTGTGAAGAGCAGGATATGGCGAACCTGGCTGCCGAAACCAAAGACATGGGTTTTCAGCTCGAACAGGTTCAGGACTTTACACCCACCCCCATGACGGTGGCCGAGGTGATCTATTACTCTGGGGTGCATCCCTATACGCTGAAACCCGTAAAAACGGCCAAGACCCGCGACGAAAAGCAGGCGCAAAACCGCTATTTCTTCTGGTACAAACCCGAATACAAAGACTGGATTCGGAACCGCCTGAACAAGCTCAACCGACCCGATCTGGCAGAGAAACTGCTGGGTGGGCCGAAAAAAGAAAAATCGGGTAAACCATCGTTTAACCGGAATTTTTCCGGCAAGAAAAAGCGGTAAATGATTCTTCGGCCTTGAGTCTGTTTAAACTTTTGGCAGTTGTCAGGAAAGCCTTTTCATCCCCAAACAAACAGCGCGAAGTCTTCCGGCTTCGCGCTGTTTGTTTAAAGCCTGTGAATTTTATGCCATTTTCTTGCGCCTGTAAGAAATGGACTCCCGATGCGTACTAATAGGGTAAACCGATGAGGCAATGACGGAATCCGAGCAGAATCATACGTTTAACCTGTGGCTTCGGCAACACAAAGTCCAGATTTTTAAGATTGTGCGGGCCTATGCATCGACCGAAATGGATCAGGACGATCTGTTTCAGGAGATTACCATTCAGGTATGGCACTCGATTCCGGCTTTTCGGGAAGCATCGTCGGTTAATACCTGGATTTATCGAATTGCGCTCAATACGGCCATTAAGTGGGTTGGCAAAGAACATAAGCATTCGGAAAGACGCGAATCGCTGGATAACGTTCAGGTTATCTTACAGGAAGCCAAAGTGCCGCCCGATGAGCGCCTGACCTGGCTTTACGAAGAGATTCATAAACTCGACGAAATCGATCGCTCCCTTACCCTATTGCTCCTCGATGGGTTCAGCTATAAAGAAATGGCAACTATGCTGGGGATTACCGAGTCGAATGTGGGGGTGAAAATCAATCGAATCAAGAAACAACTGATCGCCCGATCAAAACAACTGAATACGTATGGAATTTGACGAACTGCAAAAAATCTGGGACTCTCAAAATCAACAGGCCATGTATAGGATTAATGAAGATGCACTGCACAACCGCATTCATACGAAAAAACAGAAGGCCAGCCGCATAACCGCGATCAGCGAGGGGCTACTGATAGGCGTCAATGCCGGGGCTGGTTGTTTCGTACTGGCTCTGGCAGGTTCCAAGTCGGGTAGTACGCTTTTTATGAATCTGCTGGCAGGCTGGATGCTGGTGACGGCCGTTGCTGTTTTGGTGAGCCGAATTCGTAGGCTACGACGCGAAAATCGATTCGACCGTTCGCTGTTTGGCGAACTGGATCATGCCATCGCGATGGCAACCTATCAGGTGCGTCTTTCACAGCTTATGCGCTGGAACAATTTGCCGATTGCTTTACTGGTTGTGTCGGGTGTATGGAGCGGAGGACAGTCGCTGTATCTTGCTTTGGCGCTGGTTGTTTTCTTCATACTGGTCAATTTTGCCACTGGGTGGGAACACCGCTTTTACATCGCCCGGAAATTGGAACTGGAAACGTTGCAGAAAAAACTACAGCAGGGGTAGTATACCTTAAGCAACAAAGCAGGGGTGGCAGCTTCCAATCAGGCAGTGGGGGTTGGTAGCGATTTATGCCTTGATTGTCAGTTATATTGACTTGTTCATCGTTATATGTAATCTTGCAGGGTTAAAAAAAGCCCGCCCTGCATGTCTCCTGTTCTGGCTATCATTGATGAAATAGGGCGTCATATCCGCCTATCGCCCGATTCAACCAGTGCATTGCTATCCGTTTTAACTTATAAAGAAGTAGCCCGAAAAGAACATATTGTACCCATGCATGCGGTACATGAGCACATCTCATTTATTCATAGTGGGTGCGTGCGGGAATATTATTTGACCGATCAATCCGAAGAAGTTGTGGTATGGTTTGGCTTTGAGCGGGATATAGCCGTATCGCTGCCAAGTTTTGTGTTGCAGCAGCCCGCCCGAACAGCCATTCAGGCGCTGGAGCCTACAACCATCCTACAGGTGAGCCGGACCGATCTCTATAATCTCTACGATCAGTTTCATGATCTTGAACGGCTGGGTCGCTTACTGGCAGAGGAAAACCTGATTAAAACGGATTTCCATATTCACTGCTTACAGGCTTTAACGGCCAAACAGCGCTACGAAGCGGTACTAGCGCAATATCCTCAGCTTGGGCAGCGTGTTCCGCTATCCATGATTGCCTCTTACCTGGGTATTACCAAAGAAACCCTGAGCCGTATTCGGGCAAAACCGGGCAATTCGTCATCATAACCCTTTACCTGTCAGGCTCCCTCATGGCCTCGCCCGTCGTCACCGTAGAGTCTGTATCCATCAGACAGGGTCGGTAGAGAGTCGGCATTAGGTACTTTCCTGAAAAAGACAGGTTTGTATGGCTTTCTCTTCAACAAAACGGATAGGGGTGCGGCTAGTTATGCGTCAATGGAGGCATTCAGGACAACGGTTCATCCGGTGGGTATTGCCCGTAGGCAGTGTGCTTTTGGTGGCCTTTATGACCCGAATGAATAGTCTGCCAAAGCAACCCAATATTATCGTTTTTCTGGTCGATGATATGGGCTGGCAAGATACGTCGGTGCCCTTCTGGACCGAGGCAACCGCCTTCAACAAACGCTACCACACACCCAATATGGAACGTCTGGCGCGGGAAGGCATGAAGTTTACCAATGCTTACGCAAACCCTGTTTGTACACCAACGCGCGTAAGCCTCCTGACGGGTATGAATGCTACCCGCCACCGAGTCACGAACTGGACATCGCCCAACCGAAATACCAACACCGACTACCCCGACTCAAGCCTGAGTCCTGTAAACTGGAATCTGAACGGGCTCAGCCCGGTAGCCGACGTCGAACATACGGTTTATGCCACTCCGCTACCCGCTATTCTGAGCGACAACGGCTATTACACGATTCACTGCGGAAAAGCCCATTTTGGGTCGGCCGGAACCCCCGGTTCAAACCCCACGAATCTGGGATTTCGGGTCAATATTGCCGGGAGTGAAATCGGCCATCCGGCCAGCTATCTTGGTACCGACAACTATGATCGCCCGGTCAATGGTAAGCCCAGCCGTAATGCCGTACCAGGGCTGGACCTCTATCACGGCACCGACACGTTCCTGACAGAGGCACTGACAAAGGAAGCCCTCAAAGCGCTGGAAGCTCCGCTGAAACAACAGCAGCCGTTTTTTCTGTACATGGCGCACTATGCGGTTCATACCCCTATCATGGCCGATAAACGATTCGTTGACAAATACCATCAGATGGGGCTGGATGGCACCGAAGCCAATTACGCATCGCTGGTTGAGGGTATGGACAAAAGTCTGGGCGATATACTACAGTTTCTGGACGACCATAAGCTTACCGACAACACCATTATCCTGTTCATGTCGGACAACGGTGGCCTCAGTACAACCCCGCTTCGGGGAGGTCAGGCCCATACCCATAATTTACCCTTACGGGCTGGGAAAGGCTCCGTTTATGAAGGTGGTATTCGCGAACCCATGCTGGTTCGCTGGCCCGGCGTGGTGAAAGCCGGAAGTACCGCCAGTCAGTATGTGCTGATCGACGATTTTTTCCCGACGATTCTCCAGATCGCTTCCGTCAAATCACCTAAGCTGATTCAGCCGGTAGATGGACGGTCGTTTTTGCCCATTCTCAGAAAATCGACCTGGTCTGATCCGTCGCGTATGCTGGTCTGGCATCACCCCAATCGGTGGATTGCCCAGGAGGGGCCAGCCCTTGCGTGGGCCAGTGCCTGCCGCCAGGGCGACTGGAAACTGGTTTATCAGCATAAAACCGGCCAGCTTGAGCTGTATAATCTAAAAAACGACATCGGCGAACAACACAACGTAGCGGCTCAGGAACCCCAGCAACTAAAGCGGCTGACCACGCTGTTTACGAACGAATTACAAAAAATGGGAGCCCAGATGCCGACCTTTACACACAACGGACAGGCGGTTCGCTGGCCTTCGGAGGTTTTGTCCAGGCAGTTGAGCAGCGGCAGATAAAAGGAGATGAGCCTACCCAACTCAATAGACAGCCGTTTAATAGCGCTGGCCTGGGTTTGGAACGCAGCTATTATTTGATAAAAATCAATCGCTGATTTTGAAAAAAAGGAAAAACTTGCACAGAATAATCTAAATCCTTTTCATTGATGAAAACCGGCATATCGCTATTAGCCCTGACAATAGCCTGTTTGTGGGTTGGAGGCTGCACAACGGAGTCAACCCAGCGCACCAAACTCGATGTTACGAAATTGCCCAAAGCTACCCCCGAGCAGATGGAACAGTTGGTCGAACAGTTTATCGAAGCTAAAGAGGGCCAGACCATTCAGATTCCTGAAGGGTATTATGAGATGAACACCCAGTTGATTCTGGATAAAGTAAACCACGTAACCATCAAAGGGGCGGGTATGTACAGTAGCGTTCTGTCGTTTAAAACCATCACGACCGGGGGCGAGGGTATGAAAATAGCGGGTAACCAGGTGGTGTTGGAAGGATTTACGGTCATGGATGCTCCGGGCGACTGCATTAAAACGCAGCACTGCGAAAACCTGACATTTCGGGCCATAAATACGACCTGGACCAATACGGACCTGGGTAAACATGGTACTTATGGCATTTATCCGGTGCAGTGCAAAAACGTGCTGATTGAAAAATGCGAGGTATCCCACTCCCGCGATGCAGGTATTTATGTGGGCCAGTCCGAAAATATAATAGTTCGGGACAACGTCGTGTTTGAAAATGTGGCCGGTATTGAAATCGAAAATTCCGACAATGCCGAGGTGTATAATAACCTGACCGAAAATAACACCGGCGGTATTCTGGTGTTTAACCTACCCGGACTGCCCAAAGCATTTGGTTCGCGTACGAAGGTGTATAACAATACCATTCGGAGTAATAATCACGAAAACTTTGCCGATCAAGGGCCAGTATCCAACGGCAATGCCATTACGATGATTCCACCTGGCAGTGGTGTGGTGGTACTTGCTGGCAACGAGGTCGAGATTTTCAACAACAAACTTATCGACCAGAAAACGGCATCTATTTCCGTAGCCAGCTATCAGATCACCCAGTTACCCATTCCGAAACATCCCGGCTGGTCGCCCTACACTACTAATATCTCCATTCACGACAATACCTTCGAGCGTAAGTTTGGCGTACCTGATCTGACTAAAGACATGGGGAAGCTGATTGCGGCCAAATGCCTGAAATCACAGGACATTGTGTACGACGGTATCATTGATGAAAGCCGGGGGAAAGATGTAACAAAAAATCCCATGAACATTTGCATTCGGGAGAAAACCGACGACCTGCGGTTTACACGCTTTTTGTTTCCTGCCAGCGGGAAAATGTCGGAGATCGAAGCCTTCTCCGATTCCAAACCGTTCAATTCGTGCCATGTCAGTGTAAAAACCGTTCCACCTGTGTTGTAAGCTTGTATGCTCTATTATCGTACACGTAATCGGGGAGGGTTTAGGTTGGTTACCTGCAAACGAATGCTATCGGTAATTCGTCGTCGGAAGGTCCAACTCCTGGTTTTACTGGCCTTTGTCGGGATTGCCGTACAGGCTTGTTTTAGTCCGAATCAAGCGGCTGAGACTCATCCGTCTGCGTTGGATTTCAGTCAATTTCCCCTGAAAAAACTCTCAGAATACGGTTTTTTTAAAGGCGATTTGAACGCGTTGCAGCCCAACGATCGGGTGCTGGCTT
Organism: Spirosoma panaciterrae DSM 21099; assembly: GCF_000374025.1. Taxonomy (GTDB): domain Bacteria; phylum Bacteroidota; class Bacteroidia; order Cytophagales; family Spirosomataceae; genus Spirosoma; species Spirosoma panaciterrae. The sequence goes on from NZ_KB893172.1 coordinate 386,824, forward strand.
ATGAGCCTGCCGCTACCCTGTTTACAGATTATGCTTTCAAGCAACGGTTTGTCTGGATGCCCGAAGGTACATCGGCAACGTTTGAGGCTTCGCAACCCGACGAGCCACTGAACTTTCCTGACCGAGCCATTCTGATTAAAAATTTCTATTACCCTGCCGATTTTTCGAAACCTACTGGCCAACGGCGTATTGTAGAAACGCGTTTACTGGTGAAACAGAGTGGTGTCTGGAAAGCATATCCCTATCGCTGGAACGATGAACAAACCGAAGCCGACTATAAAGTAACGGGCCAAACCATTCCAGTAGGCTGGAAAGACACAAAGGGGCAGTTGCAGAGCATCCGTTATGCCATGCCCAATAAAAATCAGTGTAAAAGCTGCCATACCCGCAACGACATTCTGATGCCCATTGGCCCTAAAGTGAAGCAACTAAATCACCCGTATGCCTATGCTGATGGCATCGAAAACCAGCTCAGCCGCTGGATGAAGATGGGGTACCTGAAGGCTACACCCGAAGCCATTGCCAACGTTACGCCCATGGTAGCCCTAAACGACCCCAACGCTTCGCTCGATGCCCGCGCCCGTTCGTACCTCGATGTCAACTGTGGGCATTGTCATAACCCTAAAGGTCCAGCAAGTACATCGGGGTTGCTGCTGAATTACGAAGAAAAAGATCCGTTTCACTGGGGTATATTGAAGTCGCCGGTGGCGGCTGGCATTGGGGCGGGGCCTTACAAGTTCGATATTAACCCCGGTCAGGGAACGGCTTCTATTATGACCTTCCGTATGAACTCCGTTCACCCCGGTATTATGATGCCCGAGCTAGGCCGTGTCAGTATTCACCAGGAGGGAGTTGAATTGATCACCCGGTGGATCAACTCGTTGAAAAAAGAGCAATACCGTTAACCGCTTCGAGCCTGATCGGAAACGGACGTTCTGGATCAGGCTCGAAAATAAACGATTAGCTTACCTCAAAAATCACCTCATGGGCTTCCCAAATGGCCGGAACCTCCAGTTTTTCCAGCATTCGACTAACGGCTGGCTCGGGTACCACGTACGTCCGGTTCTGGTTCTGCTCAGCCCGCCGGGTGTTGGGTACTTCCAGATAGACCAGCTTCACCCAGGCTCCATAGGTTACGAATAAATCGATCAGTTGCGAACGCAGGTTCCGGGTTATGTTGGTGGCATTCCAGACAAACGGTTGCCGACTTCGTAAATATGACCTTGCCTGTTCCTTCGCCATTTGCACAACCCGCCCGGTACCCCTTCGATCCAGCGGATCGATACCATACTGTCGTCGAATGACATCCAGGCTAACCACGGGCCAGTCCCGATAATGCGACAGAATGTAATAATCTTTCCCCACACCCGGTAAGCCACTCATGACAACAACCGTTGTTTTTGTCTCGTCAAACAACGGAAAGTCTGGCGAAAGGTCGTCGCGCCGGAAGTACTGAAACCGGGTCAGGTTCGACGCAAACGGATAAGGCTTTCCAAAGCAATTCTGTTCCCGGCAAAGCTCTTCGAACAGATCAATTCGGTACAATAGCTCATCCTGATCGACGCAGACTCGTCCCAGCACATCTGCACGAGCCAGCAGACTAAGCCAGGCTGTGTTGACCTCCAGACTGGCCTGCAACAACGACTGGCGCGGATTCTCTTTTTCGAAAATCCAGAGCGGCAAGCCATGATAGCGAACGAGTTTGGCAATGGCTTCCCGCTGCGCAAAGGGTGTCGGAATCGTGTCGTATAGCAGCAGTCGAGCGGTTTGTTCCCCTTTGCGGGCGTGGCCTTTCGACGTGATCCGGCCATCATCTTCCTGCACGGTCGTCGAGCGTTTTTCTACGTCGTGTAGTAAGGCAGCAGCCCAAAGAATGGCTTGTTCGCCGGTTGGTAATGCCTGATAGTCCGGTAACGATACCAAAGCTTCGAGTACCATACGGGTATGCGTGGCTACATCCCCTTCGGCATGATGGATCGGATCTTGCGGAACACCAACCATATCGCGGACGAAATCGAATTGATGCAACAGGTCGGGCCAGCTTTTTCGGTCGGTTAATTGCCAGGTCATGCCTTCCTCCTTTCCCACGCTAAGGGAGCGCGTTTCCAGGTGCGTGTCCAGTGCTCATCGGTCTGAACATGCCCTTTACGAACAAACTTAAAAACCCGATGTGGAAACGCTTCGACGGAGTACGATGCTGCATCCCGAGAAACAACTCCTTCCATCGTACACGGTTCGCCCGTTTGGGCATCGACAGAGCCAAACCGACTTTCCTGACTGGCAAACCACCGGATTTCTGTTTCAATGTTGTTGGGTTGCAACGGCTCCATTGCATTACCTAGTTCGGGCACTGTTGGGAAATCGAGTAAGCGGGCGTAAAACTGCGTTTCTTCCCACGACAACCAGACGTCCTGTTCGCGCACGGCAAAAACAAAGAAATGATTTTCCAGCCGTTCGTACCGGATGGAATGGACCGCAAACAGATTTTCGCCAAAGATTTCCAGATTGCCCAGATCGTGCCGGATCAATTCCCATCGTTGGCGGATGGTACGAGTCCAGGGTGATGTGGTTGGGGCTGCATGGGAACGGGCAAAAACGCCATAGCGGCTCAGACAGTTGTTTTCGCCATCCAGTTTTTCGGTATGGATAAGCGTTCGAATGTGGGCCAGGTCCGATGCATAGTCGTCGTTAATGCGGTCGTCGCTGGTAGTGCCGGGCGAAAAAGGATAATGGTACGTTCGGCCGTACTTGGTTGATAAAGCCATCTGTCAAAAAATTAGATACTACGATAAACACACGGCCTTCGGGGAGAAGGCTCTTTAGCAATGCCCAGTGTCGATTCGTATTACATGGCTTTTCAAACGGGTTTTGCGCGGTTGGTAGCTTCGCGCTGAGCAAAGATAAAAAATAGCAACCATTCCGCTATATTTCAGTCAAATAGCTACTACAAGTGGGCGTTTTGCCCATATAAAAATAGATAATCCATGTTAAACGATGAGGAAGCTCAACGTGTGAGCAAATTTCTGAGTTTAGTGCTTCGCCATAAACCTGAAACACTTGGTATAACCCTTAATGAACAAGGGTGGACCGATGTAGATAGATTGTTGACAAAGCTTTACCATAGAGGCTACCAAATCAGTCGAGATCAGCTAAAGTATATTGTAGAAACCAACAATAAAAAACGCTTCGCCTTTAGTCTGGATGAAAGCCAAATCCGAGCGAACCAGGGCCATTCGGTGGAGGTTGATTTGGGATATGTCGAAAAGCAGCCACCAGCATTGCTATATCATGGTACTGCAATGCGATTTATAGACTCGATCAAGGCTGATGGTTTGCGAAAGATGAATCGCCACCATGTACACTTAAGCAGCGATGAACAAACGGCTTATATGGTTGGGAGCCGTCATGGAAAGCCCGTTGTTCTCACCATAAAAGCGGGCGAAATGGCAATGGCCGGACACGTTTTTTACCAGTCCGATAATGGCGTCTGGTTAACCGATACCGTGCCAACGGCCTATATTATTGTTAGAAATTTATAGAAATCTATACTGTCTAGTAGGTAAGTATGTCAGGCAAAAAGTGAAGCTCTATCGTTATAACTAACCCATGGGTCGCTTTTAGGTGCTACCGCAAGGTAAGAGTACCCAGTTTTTTTAATCATAGGTTAACGTAAGACACCCTCCTGTCGGTTGGCAGGAGGGATGTTTTCAATCGGTTTCTTATGCGGATCATTTTCATCATTTTCGTGGCCTGCCTGTCTCCCTTAATTGCGCTGTCTATCGACACTCAGGCCTATGTGACGAACCAACCGGGTACGGGCTATTTTACAATAGTTGCCAACGGGAAAGCGACGCCATTCATAACCAGTACCGGAGAGTATCCTGGGGTAATACGAGCGCTGAAAAATCTACAGGCCGATATAAAGCAGGTAACCCAGATACTTCCCATTCTGAAAACGGATAAGGACCTGTATACCAAAGAAATCGTGCTGGTTGGTACACTGGGAAAAAGCCCCCTGATTGATCGGTTGGTACAGACAAAGAAACTGGATGTGACTGGTGTCGTCGGTAAATGGGAGACGTTCATGACACAAATTGTCGATCAGCCCATACCGGGTGTTGATCGGGCGCTGGTCATTGCCGGAAGTGATAAACGGGGTACTATTTATGGCCTTTATGACCTGTCGACTCAGATAGGCGTATCGCCCTGGAACTGGTGGGCCGATGTACCTGTCAGTCCGCAGTCGTCACTGTATGTAGTGCCGGGCCGCCATACACAGGGAACGCCGGCGGTTAAATACCGGGGCATTTTCATCAACGACGAAGCGCCTGCTCTGTCGGGTTGGGCAAAGGAGAAATTTGGCGGCTTCAACCACAAGTTTTATGAGAAAGTATTTGAGCTGATCCTTCGCCTGAAAGGAAATTACCTTTGGCCTGCCATGTGGGGAAGTGCGTTCTACGACGATGATAACCTGAATCCGTACCTGGCCAACGAATATGGGGTGGTGATTGGCACGACACACCACGAACCCCTTATGCGGGCTCACGACGAATGGCGACGCTACGGTAAAGGCCCCTGGAACTATCAGAAAAATGAAACCGCTCTCCGTGATTTCTGGAAAGAGGGGATCCGGCGAATGGGAGCCAATGAAAGTATTGTCTCCGTCGGAATGCGAGGAGATGGCGATGAGCCCATGAGTCGCGAAAGCAACATCGCGCTGCTGGAGCGAATTGTGGCCGATCAACGTAAAGTTATTGGTGAGCTTACGCATAAAGACCCTTCAGAAACCCCGCAACTCTGGGCACTATACAAAGAAGTACAGGACTATTATGACAAAGGTATGCGGGTGCCCGACGATGTGACGCTACTCCTTTGCGACGATAACTGGGGGAATATCCGCAAGCTCCCCGCTCTGGGTACCCCCAAACGGCAGGGTGGTTATGGTATTTACTACCACTTCGATTATGTCGGTGGGCCCCGCAACTACAAATGGCTGAACACTAGTCCTATTGCCCGTACCTGGGAACAGATGCATCTGGCGTATGAACATGGGGTTGATCGCATCTGGATCGTAAATGTCGGTGATATTAAGCCAATGGAATTTCCCATTGAGTTTTTTATGGATTATGCTTGGGCTCCTGACCGCTGGCCTGCCGAACGGCTGGAGGCCTATGCATCGCTATGGGCAGAGCGTCAGTTTGGGCCGAAACACGCCCTGGCCATCGGGCGCATCCTTCAGAAATACACCAGCTACAACAGCCGCCGAAAGCCTGAATTACTCACGCCCGATACCTATAGCCTTACCCATTACCGCGAAGCCGAAACCATTGTCAATGAGTACAATGCGTTGCTTCGGGAGGCTGAGCAGATTTATAATGATCTGCCGGCCGATTATCGGGATGCCTATTATCAGCTAGTGTTGCATCCGGTACGAGCCTGTGCCAACCTGAACGAACTGTACGTAACCGTAGCTAAAAATCGCCTGTATGCAGCGCAAAGGCGATCCCTAACGAACAAACTGGCACAACGGGCCAGGGAGCTGTTTGAGCGTGATGCCCAAATTACGCGCTATTATAATGATACACTGGCCAATGGGAAATGGCATCACCTGATGGACCAAACGCATATTGGCTACACCTACTGGCAACAACCCGACAAAAACAGGATGCCCGACGTGAAAATGATTGATGAGCCAGCAACAGACGAAATGGGTATAGCTGTCGAAGGGTCGGACGATTGGTGGCCTTCAGCAGCTACAAAGCCGGTGTTGCCCGTTATCAATTCTTTCCAGAATCAGTCCGTTTATTTTGACGTATTCAACCGGGGTAAAACACCATTTACCTGTACGATCGAAGCCCCGGTTCCCTGGTTGAAAATTCTTTCGGGGAGCCGGATAACCGACGAGGAACGCCTAGCCGTTCGGGTTATCGACTGGAAAAAAGTCCCCATCGGCGTCCATCGGGTTCCAATTACAGTCAGTGGATTTAATGGCAGCCAGACGATTGTGATCGAAGCCGTCGTTGAACACCTCACAGAGCCGAAACGCACCGACATGAATGGGTTTCTGGCGAGTGATGGTTATGTGTCGATGGAAGCCATTCACTACACCAAAGCCATTCAGTACGATTCAATTCGGTGGGGGGCAGTACCGGATGTTGGACGTACCGGAGCCGGAATAATGATTTTTCCGGTTACAGCACCCGCTCAGGAGAACCTCAATGCAATGAGTCCTCATCTGGAATACCGAATTTATGCCGCAGATACGGGTAGGGTCAGGGTACAAACCTATCTATCGCCAACACTTAATTTCAACGAGAACAAAGGGTTACGCTTTGCCCTATCGTTCGATGACGAAACCCCTCAGGTGATTGATATGCATGCCGGTGAAACGAATAAAAGCTGGGAGCAATCCGTCGCAAACAATATCCGTGTTCTGATGTCGCAGCATACCTTGGTCAAACCAGGCGAACATATTCTGAAATTCTGGATGGTAGATCCGGCCGTGGTGCTCCAAAAAATAGTGGTTGATTTGGGTGGGTTAAAAGCAAGCTACCTCGGCCCCCCCGAAAGCTTTTACCGAACCCAGGAAACCTCTGTGGAGATCGGCAAACAATTTAAACTCAAACGACAGATAGATTGATGAGTGAGTAGTTGGCAAGCTCCTGTAGGGCACAAGCGCCACGAGAATTAGCTTTCCGTCCCGTCTCAAGAAAAATCGCGTTGGGGTAGGCCAATATGATAAGCCATCAAAATTCCGTAGTTTGCAGGTTTAAAACCTTCCCAATCGTATCGTACAACCTTGTCGATGGTAGAGCAATATAAACAGCAGCGACCTTATTTATTAGCATTAGACTCAATTATTTTTGGCTTCGATGGGGAGGGTTTGAGGGTACTGCTGGTAAAACGGGGTATTGAAGGGAGTACCTGGTCGCTGATGGGTGGCTGGCTTCAGCCAGAAGAGAGCCTGGAACAGGCGGCTGCCCGTATTCTGTTTGAACTGACTGGGCTGACCAACGTTTATCTCGAACAGTTGCATGCTTTTGGCGATCCCTACCGCGATCCCATCGTCCGTACGATCTCTGTTGCTTATTTTTCGCTGGTTAAAGTAGCCGACTATGAATCCAACCTGTCCGAAGCGTTTCAGGCTCGTTGGTTTTCGATTTATGACCTGCCCACGTTGCTGTTCGATCATGCCGACATGGTTGAGCTGGCCCTCAAACGACTACGGTATAAAGCGGCCCAGCATCCAATTGGGTTTGAACTCCTGCCCGAAAAATTTACCATTCCTCAGCTTAAGAAGCTCTACGACGCGATCTACAATACCGACTTCGATAAACGGAATTTTAGCCGGAAAATCCTCTCAACGGGGCTGCTCATTAAACTGGATGAAAAACAGAAAGGCTTTTCGAAAAAAGGGGCGTATTACTACCAGGTCGATGCGGTCAAGTATGGCCAGTTGACCAATTCCTTTCTGAACTTTATCCCGAATACAGATACCATTCTGTAGAAGTCTGAATTTTCAGACAGGTCGGAAGAGTATAATCAGCGGGTCTTCTGCCTCTATCTACCAGACCTTTAGGGCGTTTAAACCTGTAGGGTGCATTGGACTAACTTATTTTTTAATTGTCACTTTGACAATTAAAAAATAAGTGTCAATTTTACACTATAGAAATTGCTGGAAAATTAACGCTTAACCAATTTCCAAATCATGTCGAACATCACGCTTGGCGACCAGGAGTTTTTCAAAGGCATTGGCGCTATTGCCTACGAAGGCCCTAAATCCAAAAACCCGTTAGCTTTTAAATGGTACAATCCCGAACTGATCATAAACGGTAAATCATTACGGGAGCAACTGCGCTTTGCGATCAGTTACTGGCACACCTTCTGCGGAACGGGTGGCGACCCATTTGGTCCCGGTACGCGTGTATTTCCCTGGGATCAGGACAGCGATGCCAACGTTCGGGCTAAGCTCAAGATGGATGCTGCTTTTGAGTTCTTCACTAAAATCGGTGCACCTTATTATTGCTTCCACGACATTGATCTGGTGGATGAAGGGGCGTCGGCGGCAGAATACGAAAAACGTCTACAGACCATTGTCGACTACGGAAAACAGAAACAGGCTGCCAGTGGGGTGAAACTGCTTTGGGGAACGGCCAACGTATTCTCAAATCCCCGGTATATGAATGGTGCTTCCACTAACCCTGATTTTGCCGTATTGGCCTATGCCGGTACGCAGGTAAAGAATGCCATCGATGCCACCATTGCGCTGGGCGGTGAGAATTACGTATTCTGGGGTGGTCGTGAGGGCTATATGTCGTTGCTGAATACCAATATGAAACGTGAGGTAGAGCATCTGGCCCGCTTCCTGACCATCGCCCGCGACTACGCCCGCAAGCAAGGGTTCAAAGGAACGTTCTTCATTGAGCCGAAACCGATGGAGCCAACCAAGCACCAGTACGATTACGACGCGGCCACAGTAATTGGTTTCCTGCGTCAGTACGGACTCGATAAAGATTTCCAACTGAACATAGAAGTGAACCATGCAACCCTGGCGGGACACACCTTCGATCACGAATTGCAGGTAGCTGCCGATGCGGGTATGCTGGGCAGCATCGACGCCAACCGGGGCGATTATCAGAATGGCTGGGACACCGATCAGTTCCCCATCAATATTTACGAGCTTGTTGAGGCCGCGCTGGTGATTCAGCAGGCAGGGGGTATCAAACCCGGTGGGATTAATTTCGATGCGAAAGTGCGCCGGAATTCAACCGATATCGACGACCTGTTCATTGCGCACATCAGCGGAATGGACGCCTTTGCGCGTGCCTTCATCGCTGCCGATGCCATTTTGAAAGAGTCAGATTACCTCAAATTCCGGGCCGATCGCTATGCTTCGTTCGATAGTGGCCAGGGTAAAGCCTTCGAAGAAGGAACACTGACCCTGGACGATCTGCGGGCTTACACCCTGGAAAATGGCGAACCACAGATGCGCAGCGGTAAGCAGGAGTGGCTCGAAAGCATTATCAACCAGTATATCTGATTTTAGAGCTGAGATAGGAGTATTGAACAGCCTGAAAGTGTCCTACTTTCGGGCTGTTTTGTTAAGTAGAGAGCCCAGGCTAGTTTGCTGACCGGGGGCAAGGTTCACCAATTCACCCGCCAGCAGAAACGCCAGGGAATGGTCAATACGAACCGTAAAGAGTTGGTTATTGGCAGGATTGCTTTAACGCAATCGTATCAATTCTGGTGGAGAACATCTATTGATCCTCGTAATAATAGCCGAAGATGATCCCCATTTCATCATCACTGGTCAGACCAAAGCTGACATCTTTGGCGGTTGTATTGGTGTAGGTGATTTCCGAAGTTAGCCCTTCGCCTTTCTTGAGTGCAATCGGTGTCGTAAACGTGATGATGTCGGGATGCGCCCAGTCCGTCGATGTAAACACGACTTCGCCATCGCGGGTGCCGCCCTTGATCTTTATGACAAACTTCGTTCCCAACTGGTGCATGTGCGAGGTAAGTGTCAGGATTTTACGGGGTTTGTCGAAGGTGAAGGACTTGGTGAGGGTAACGGTCTTTCCGGCCGGAATCGTCAGATTGGTGTTACTCAGATTCAGCGTTTGCACCACATTGACTACTTTCGATTTATCAACTGTGTAGAAATTGATCTGTGCCTCACCCTTCATCACCGACGTCGTTTTATTGACAAAGTGTGAGTTGAGGTCGAGCGACGCATTGGCTGGAATGAGCAGAGCCGTCCCTTCGGGGAAAACGTAATTCTGGTACTGCGCCTGAGAGCCAGCCAGATAGACGTGGTTCGACATGCTGAGTGCTGTTACAATATTGAGCGAGTTATCAGCATTTCGCAGATCACGAATGTCGTTCAGGTTAGGAAGCAGGCTTTTATTCGAGAAATCGTAAGCGACAAAATGATGGCTTCCATTCCTCATTTTGGTTTCGTAGCGGTTTACATAAATATCGGCCGTATTGCCTACCAGCCGTCGGGTAAACAGTTCCCGTTCAAAATTTGGCTGAATATCGAACGCAGGTACCGACATCTGGTAGCCAGTTCCGGCGGCTGGTACCGATAACGATTCATAAGGGGTTATGGTAACGGTGTTATCGGCCAGCAGGCTTGCATCGACAACAGTACCTGTTTTGGGAGCGCCCGCTTCAATCCACCGCCGAACAAATTCGATCTGCCCATCGGGCAACGTATTACCACCCAGAGGCATCTGATTACCATACGATTTGCCGGAGTGGTGACTAGCCGAAATATTCAGTTTATGATACAACAGGCTTTCCAGCGACGCATAGGCTTTTACCCGTTTCAGGCCATCGGCTTTAGCATTCGTATTTTTTGGGTCAACGCCAACCAGATTGGCATACGCAACTCCTTCGGCCAGCACCAGGCCGTGTTGACTAAAGGTCGCATCTTTTTCCGAAGCGTGACAACCTGATAAAGCACAGGATGGGGTGAAAATTTTCTGTTGAATCAGATCGAAGGTCCCCGTTTCGGTAGGCGTAGGGGAGTCGGTTGTCGTCTTACTACACGACACCAGGTTCAGCAGCATGGCTGATGCACCAATACAAAGACCTAATCGGGTATAAGTCAGGAAATTCATAGTCCGTTTCGGGCCAATAAGCCTTTCGAAAGATAACGTTATTTCTGCACTTTGTTGCTAAAGGCCCGTTAAAACCGGAGGATGAAATCCTGTTTTGGCTGCTCTTTCCGGAAGAATACCAACCCCACCCAAAACAGGTCGACCGTTACCCGAACGGCTCTATGCGCTTTGATGTGGTTCCAGGCCTGCTCCATTTCATCCGACCAGTGAATGTCGTCGAATACAAAAACCGTGTCGTTATGGATGTTGGTCAGGCAGGTTTCGAAATAGCGGACAGTAGGTTCGTAGCGGTGATTGGCATCGAAAAAAGCAAAATCGATGGGTTTGCTGGCTGCAACGTGCTGAGCGAGTGTTTCGTCCAGGTTACCGACCACCAACGATACATTATCAATCCCGAGTTGCGCAAAATTCTGGCGGGCCATAGCGGCAGTTTCGGGGCATCCTTCAAACGTCAGCACTTTTCCCTGAAAAGGTCGGGTCGCTTCGGCCAGATACGCCGTTGTAAGACCAAGTGACGTGCCAAGATCGATGATCGTTCGGGCTTCGAACCGATGGATAAGCCGATACAGCAGTCGCCCGAAGCGGGCCGATTTTTGGGAATTACGCGCAACATCACCAACCGTACGCTGCTGGGCCGCGTTTACTTTCGAACCTGCGCCAAAGTCTGTTATGGTAATCAGTTGACGATTTTTTCGAAGCTCTTTTCGCAGTGTCTGAATCGGTTTAAACGCTGCTTTGGAGCTATTCCTGGCGCGAATGACCTGGGTATACAGCGAAAAGAGAAACGGGGAATGAAGCGAATGTTCGTCGCGGGCACGACTTAAATAACGAAAGTAAGCAGCAATCAACGTGTGTATGAAGTAGGACGTAGGACGTAGGCTATATGATGTAGGGGCTATATACATTCATAGAGCATGCATCTAATTAAGTTTGTAGGGCACAACCATTGTAAACTCAGGGATGTTTACACGCAATTGCTTGCCATCGATGATTCGTTCGATCAGGTAAGTGCCCGACATTTTGCCAATGCTTGACCGGAGGTTACAGCCCGACACATATTCATGGACTTCACCTGGCTCCAGAACGGGTTGAAGCCCAACGACTCCTTCGCCTTCTACCTCCCGAATTGTGCCGTTTGAGTCGAAAATCAGCCAGTGACGACGAAGCAACTGGATGGTATAGTCGCTGGCATTTTCTATCGTGATTCGATAAGTGAAAACATAATGTGCCTGAAGCGGACTGGAATAGTCGGCCTGGTACTCTGTTTTCACGCTGACTTTTACGCCTTCTGTGACTGACGAAACCATAAATTTAGTATCGTTTGCAACCTAAGAACGAAAATTAAGTTGATTAGTTTTGTTACGCAAGATCGTTCGCGAAAAAATTTCAGCGAATGCCTTTGCCTTTGGTTTAGGTCTATAATCTCAAATATCCCTTATCAGTTCCGTTGTCCATGAATGTATCTATTGCTGAATCGTGGAAAGCCCGACTACAGCCCGAATTTGACAAACCGTATTTTGCTGAACTAACCGATTTTTTGCGCCATGAGTATAATACGCAACGGGTTTATCCGCCGGGTCGATTGATTTTCAATGCGTTTGATAAATGCAGTTTCGACGATGCCCGTGTGGTTATTCTAGGTCAGGATCCTTATCATGGTGAGGGACAGGCGAATGGACTTGCTTTTTCGGTAGCTGATGGTATTCCGAAGCCCCCGTCGCTGATCAATATCTTCAAAGAGATTCAGGACGATCTGGGTAAGCCTATTCCAAAGTCGGGTAATCTCGAACGCTGGGCCCGGCAGGGCGTGATGCTGCTGAACGCAACCCTAACCGTTCGGGCTGGGCAGGCAGGTTCACATCAGGGCAAAGGCTGGGAAACTTTTACCGATGCGGTCATCAAACTGCTTTCGACAGAAAAGCAGCACATTGTGTTTATGCTTTGGGGAGCTTATGCTCAGAAGAAAGGCGCGGTGATCGACAGTAAAAAGCATCTGGTCCTGAAAGCCAAACACCCATCGCCGATGGCGGCTAATTATGGTGGCTGGTTCGGCAATAAGCACTTTAGTCAGGCAAATGCCTATCTGGAAAGCAAAGGGTTAGCGCCAATTGAATGGTAGTCGATTGACTATCTATCGGGTTGTATAATCCGTTTGCAAGCCGGTGTAGATCCAGTTGGCCAGTGCCTGTCGGTTATCGGCCAGCAGGAAACGCCGTTGATCTTTATCGTTGCGAATGTTGCCCAGTTCAATAAAAACGGTAGGCGGGTGGCTATTCCGGACAACATATAAGCTGCTTCGGTCCGACACAGTGCCGAGGTAACTACGGCCCGGCTGACTGCGTTTATAGCCCGACTTAAAGCTTTTGTGAATGTGTTTGGCCAGTTGCTTCCCTACGTGGCTATTCTCGTGGTGGTAAAAAAACACATCAATGTTCTGGCCTTCACTGCGGCTGTCGACATGGATAGTGACAAAGCGCTGATACCTTTCTTTATGCTTGCGGTGAAGCCGATTTACTGCGTCTGTACATTGACGGAGCCGTAGTGTTTGGTTTAATGGAATGGCTTGGTTGGGGTATGTCACCTCGTCGTGATCCAGTTTCAGGACACTTTCATCACGGATACCATCGTTTGGATCGCGAACAATCATGTACACCGTTGCCCCATGTTCCATCAGATTGCGAGCCAGCCGGATGGTGACGTCATAGGCATATTCATCTTCGGCCAATGCATACTTCCCATAACGGCCAATAGCACCGGGGTCGGGTCCACCGTGTCCTGAAGCCAGGTAATAAACGGCACCACCCAGCTTTTGATCGCTCACGGTTACATGGGCATACTTCGGACCCAACAGGGCCAGCGAAGTCGAGTTGGCCGCTGTTTTGGTCGTTGTAGATACCTTCCTGGCCGATTTATGGCTGACGGATCGAATCCTGGCTGAACTGGCGCGTTTGGTACTTTTGGCTGACAGTCGTTTTTTGGCCGAGCGAGCCCGCAGGGCTGACGACTTTTCTTTCCCTTTGGCTACTACCAGTTGACTGCTTCCCTGGACGAGCAATAGCGTCAGTAAAATCAACAGGCTGAATGGGTTGCGGGTAGAACAGTAGGGTAGTAACTTGATCATGCTTCAGGGATAAAACGTTTTCAGGTTCGGACTTAAAACGGACAAAAGAGTCACCAGATTGCGTTTATGATAAACCCCCGATTTTGTGGCTCTACGCACAAAACCGGGGGTTGACTATGGATATAGGGTACCCGTTCGCTAGTCAATCGTTCGGAACAAGCGGTTCCAGCGGATCTTGTTCCAGATGTTGGCCGGGTTCGGATCGAGCGACATCCAGACGAACACAGCCTTCCCGACAATATGGTCTTCGGGAACAAAGCCCCAAAAACGCGAGTCAAGAGAGTTATCGCGATTATCGCCCATCATGAAATAGTAATCCTGCTTGAACGTGTACGACTTGATAGGCTGCCCGGCAATTTTGATACTAGCCGAATCGAGTTCAACTTTTTCGTTACCGTCGTAGAGTTGAATAACCGGACCATAGAGCGCAATGGTCTGTGGAGTGATCTGGATCGTGGCTCCTTTTTTCGGGATGGTGAGCGGGCCAAAATTGTCGTGATTCCATTTGAAGGTGGGGGCTCCATATATCATCGGAGCGGCTTCGCCCGGTTTTTCGGTCATGGGCTCAATGCCTTTCACCCAGTCGAACCCTTTGAATTTGGCGATTGTCTCTTCGGTTGTATTGATGCTATAACCTACCAGCTTTTGTGTTTTGGTCGAATCGTCGTATTGTACAAGCGGTTTCCAGTTTTCGGTGGGTTGATTGGGATCGCGGTAGTCATTTACGATGTCATATTTGCGGAAGAACGTATCATCCAGCTCTTCGGTCGTTTTGATGAAGTATTTCTGTTCTGAGCGGGGAGGTTTCGGAAACGGTTTTCCATTGACAAATACCTCACGCATCCGTACTTCAACCACATCGCCCGGAATGCCGATACATCGTTTGATGTAATTGGTTTTCAGATCGACCGGATAATCGATGTTGTCGTTCAGGTACTTGGGCGGTACGTTAAACACCACGACATCGCCGTTCTTGACGTGCGTAAAACCCGGCAGCCGGTAGGAGGGAAGCTGGATAAGTGTGCTGTAGGACGGAATGTCGGTTCCCCAGATTTTCTGGTGCGTGAGGGGTACCTGCAAGGGGGTCCGTGGGGTACGGGTGCCATAGTGCAACTTGCTCACAAACAGGAAGTCGCCTACCATCAGGCTGTTCTCCATAGAAGGCGTTGGAATGGTAAACGCTTCCATAAACAACCACCGGATAAGCGTAGCCGCTACAACCGCAAATAAGACGGAATCGAACCACTCCCGAATGGGCGATTTTTTGGTTTTAGCCGGTGCTTCGGCCTTGGTTTTAACTTCAGACACGTTCAATACTGATGAATTATGAATTATAAATTATCGATGTTGAGGTAGAAGGCAATTGGCTACTCCTGGAATAAACAACGAAATTACGAAGATGAAATGGTTTTATTTCATCCTTCATCATTTGTCAATGCGCAGGCGCCCCCGGCAGCATCCCCAACAGGTCGTCCATCCCAAATACGCCCTCGCGCCCAACCAGCCACTCAGCAGCCACAACGGCTCCGAGTGCGAACCCTTGCCGGCTGTGGGCTACGTGTTTAATATCGATCCGGTCAACGTCCGATTCGTACCGGACAATGTGCGTTCCGGGAACCGTACCTTCGCGAAGCGACTTGATTTCAATATCGTCTGTACCGACAATAGCGGGCTCTTTATCCGGTTCGTTTACCACCCAGCGGTGTTTGTGGGGGAGTTGTTCAAGTACACCTTCGGCTAAAGTAATGGCAGTCCCGCTAGGGGCATCCTTCTTTTCAGTATGGTGAATTTCGGTCATCGACACATGGTACGATGGGTAATTCCGCATAAACTGAGCCAGTATCTTGTTCAGTCGGAAAAATAGGTTGACCCCAATGCTGTAGTTCGATGCGTAAAAGAAAGCGCCTTTATTGTCGCGGCATAAGGCCTCAATCTCAGTGCGATGGCTCAGCCAGCCGGTTGTACCGCAAACGACTGGCCAGCCCCGTTTTAAGCAGTAGGATAAATTGTCGACCGCCGACTCGGGCGAGCTAAATTCAATCACAACATCAACAGCGTCGGGTTCCAGATTCGCCAGGTCGGCGTGGTTGTCGGCATCAATACGGCCCGCAATCTGGTGACCTCGGTCGAGCGCAATTTGCTCGATGGTCTTACCCATTTTGCCATAGCCAAGCAGGAGTATATTCATATCATTTAAACGTAAATGCCACCCGAACACCGGGGACTAAGCCAACACCGGGGGTAGGTAGCACGCTGGGTTCGACGTTCATCGAAATGTCGTCGGATAAATCAAAAGTTTTTAAGTGGGCCGCTACATTGGCTTCAACAATCGAAACCGCATAAAGTGCCACTGATAATAAAACATTTAAGTCCCTGTAGCGCCGGTAGGTATCGTACGCATTTTTGGCCCCCGTCGATGTCCGATACTGATACGGGCCAATAACAACATACTCAGGTTTGCTATAGGTTGCCTGGACTGTTACAGGGGCGCCAATCAAATTAGATGGGTACATACTATCATCAAGTCCGACCGTATAGGAGCCCGCTACAACATCCCCAAATAGCAACCGACGATAGCCTGTTGCCGCTTCCTGGGCCAGTCCACGGTATTTGACGAACAGATAGCCCATAACGGCGTAACCCGCATAAACAAACGGCATCTTATAATACTGTCGATTGTAAGCCTGCCCCAGCGCCAGAATTGGAACGAGGGCCCGCATGGTTGCTTTACGGGGTACAATTTTGTGAATAGCACGCTCCTGCTTGGCCGTTAGCCGAACCGTATCCGGACGGTCCAGCGAGGTTGAATCGTTTTCGGGGGTTAGAATGGAGGTGCCCACACGGATGCCATTTCGGCGAATGGTCGTCGGTATGGAGTCGGAAGCAGAGCGGAGTTGTCGGGTCGAATCCGTTGGTGCCGGTGTAGGGGCGGGTTTAATAGCTGGATTTTGGGCAAAAAGCGAGCCTGCTGTTAAGACGACGAACAGCGCAACAATGCATGAAGTGGATAATGAATTCATACATAGACAACGTCCGAACCCATGGGCCTGGATTCGTTGGTGCACCCGTTTAAGGTAATTTAACACGACTAAGCTATGCGTTCAGCTCTGAGAGTTCAGTACTTCCAGAATTTTGGCCAACTCCTCCTGCGAGGTGAACGGAATTTTGATCTCGCCCTTATGTTTCTCATCGGCTTTGATCGACACGCGGGTACCAAACAAGGAGGAGAGCTTGAACTGCAGGCTACGAATTTCCTGTTTAGGGAGCGTTATCCGCCGATTTTTAGTGGTTTCTTCGATTCCATCGGATAAATTCCGAACGGCTTCTTCTACTTTTCGAACCGACCATTCTTCGTCAACGGCTTTCGTGAAAAGTCGGATTTGCGTTTCGGGATTTTCGATGTTGATAATAGCCCGGGCGTGGCCCATCGAAATTCTATTGTCGCGAAGAGAAGCCTGTATCACGGGGGGCAGCTTCAGCAGTCGGATGTAGTTGTTGACAGTGGTCCGGTTTTTGCCAACCCGTTCGCCCAGTTCTTCCTGTTTCAGGCTACATTCGGTAATGAGCCGTTGATAGCTAAGCGCAATTTCGATGGCGTTGAGGTTTTCACGCTGAATGTTTTCGATCAGCGCCATTTCCAGCATCTGCTGGTCGTTGGCTGTGCGGATATAGGCAGGGATGTGCGTAAGCCCGGCTATTTTGGAGGCCTGTAAACGGCGTTCTCCGGCAATCAGCTGATAGCGTTCTTTGCCCAGTTGCCGAACCGTAATCGGCTGGATAATGCCCTGAGTCCGAATCGAATCGGCAAGCTCCTGAAGCGCTTCTTCATCGAATCGGGTACGAGGCTGAAAAGGGTTTGTTTCAATCTGCGACAGACCAATTTCGGTCATCGTACTGATGGATTCGTACGGCGACGGTTTCGACTGTCGGTTGACCGCTTCGGTATCGTGCAGCAAGGCACCTAAGCCACGGCCCAATCCTATCATCTTCTTATTCGGTGCTTTGGTGTTGTCCATGCGTAAAGATGTATGATATAGGATGTATGATATAGGATACATGATCGCGGAAAAGCAATCCTATATCATACATCATACATCATACATGTTTTATGCTTCTTGTGGCATCATGCCGTTTTTAATCAAAATCTCGCGAGCCAGGTTTAAATAACTAACGGCTCCTTTGCTATCGGCATCCTGAGCCAGAGCCGGAACCCCAAAGCTGGGTGATTCGCTGAGCCGAATATTGCGCGGAATAATGGTATTGAACACCATTTGCTGGAAGTGGCTCGTAACCTCACTCACCACCTGATTCGACAAGCGAACCCGCAAATCATACATGGTCAGCAGAATGCCTTCGATGGCCAGATGCGTATTTAACCGCGACTGGATGATCTTGATCGTGTTCAGTAATTTACCCAATCCTTCGAGCGCAAAATATTCGCACTGAACCGGAATAATGACCGAGTCAGCAGCCGTTAAACTGTTGATGGTAATCAATCCGAGCGAAGGCGAACAGTCAATGATTATGAAATCGTACTCATCGCGCAGGCTACCGAGTGCTTCTTTCATTTTATCCTCCCGATTCTGGAGGTTAATCATTTCGATCTCAGCACCTACGAGGTCAATGTGTGAAGGCAGCAGGTCCAGGTTCGGGAAGTCCGTCTGGATAATAGCGTCCTGCGGCCGAACACCTTCGACCATGCATTCGTAAATGCTGTTTTCGATTTCCTTCGGATTGTAACCCAGTCCCGACGTGGAGTTCGCCTGAGGATCTGCGTCAACAATAAGCGTCTGAAATTCGAGGGCGGCCAAACTGGCGGCCAGATTTATCGTTGTTGTAGTTTTACCGACGCCCCCCTTCTGGTTGGCGATAGCAATGACTTTACCCATCGGTTTGTACGTTGCAGGTCCAAAGATGCCGGATAGTTTCCACGAAAGCAAGAAATGTTCCACGGAATGTTTCACAAAATTTTATTCCGTATAAAATGCCGTTGATACAGAGACAAAAAGGGGTTGAACGAGCCTGAATTGGGTCTATAACTGATTGGGAGACGAAAAAAGGCAGAAAAAAATAATGTAGAATTAATCAAGAGGGGAGGCTATGTGCTGTGCAACAATTTGATAAGTGACTGAGTCATTGGGGGTACATTGGTGGTTTCTGCCGCCTTTGATAAGACAATTTAATCTATTCTCCGGTATGGTTTATCGAATTTGTATCCTTGTTATCGGCTTACTTCCTTGCAGTCCGGCGGTTGCCCAGGTCAATTCCGTGGTCTATAATTCGGTAAGGGATTCGATTATTGCCCGGTTCAATCGGAATGATTTCAAAGGTATCTATCAGTTGGCTGATACAGCCTTCTCCAACCATATTTCGGAAGATCGACTGGTTAGCTACCTGAAGAGCAATCGCAATAGTGGCAATATTATCTCCGTGGTATCGCAGGAAGAGACTAAGGGTGGGATTTCGTATCATCTGCAATTCGAAATCAGGGACATGCTTCTATTCTTAAAAGTGACCCCTGATCGACGATTCAATAGTTTCGGTTTATCGAATGTACCGATTAGCTTATCGGCCGTTGCTCCTCAGGTACAAAGCAATAACCCACTGAAAACAGATATGGATCGGGCGGTGGATAGCCTGGTACGAGATTACTTTCGTGACCCAGAGCAACCGGACTTTCCATTGGGCTGATAAAGGCTGGTAAAGTGTCTATCTATCAATACGGTGAAACGCAGAAAGGAAGTGGCCATCTGCCTACTTCACAAACAATTTA
Source organism: Spirosoma panaciterrae DSM 21099 (assembly GCF_000374025.1). Taxonomy (GTDB): domain Bacteria; phylum Bacteroidota; class Bacteroidia; order Cytophagales; family Spirosomataceae; genus Spirosoma; species Spirosoma panaciterrae. The sequence continues at coordinate 406,343 of NZ_KB893172.1, forward strand.
CGAAATAGGCTCGATTACCAAGACGTTTACCGCTACCCTGCTGGGCAAGGCTGTACTGGATGGCAAAGTCGCTTTATCGGACGATATTCGGCGTTATTTGCCAGGGGAATTTCCTAATTTGAGTTATGCCGATCATTCGATTACGTTACAGGATTTAGCGAATCATACGTCTCGGTTACCCGCAATGCCCACTAATATAGGTGATCAGCGAGGGTATAACCCCTTAATGCCTGAAGCGAATTATGACTCCGTTTTATGTTACCAGGCATTACGGGCCATAAAATTGGATACAGTACCGGGTTATAAGTTTATGTATTCTAACTGGGGGATGGCCCTGCTAGGGCATATTCTGGAAAATGTGTATCATCAGTCGTATGCCCAGTTGCTACGGCAGTACATTACGGGGCCGCTTGGTATGGTTCATACAACCTACCAACTGGTCAACGAGGATAAAAGGCAACTGGCAACCCCATATAGTGAAAATGGTCGACCGATTCTTTTTCAGGATGAGGGTTTGTTTGGCCCTGCTGGGGATATTCACGCTGATCTGGTGGATATGGTGCGGTACATGCTGGCACAACTAGCCGAAAAAGATCAAGCTATTCTCCTGACGCATCAGCCCACGCAAAACGGTACGGGCCTGGGCTGGGGTGTTCGTCAGGTAGACAATTATCGGGATATTCAGCATAATGGCAGCACACCGGGCTTTACGTCGCATATTTCCGCCTTTCCGGAACTCAACAGCGGTTGCGTACTTCTGGCGAATAATAAAGCGGCTATGGGTAAACTGATCGTTCGTTTACAAACACTGGTAAAGCAGAAAATCTCCAGATGAATGGTAAACTATATTCCTGATCAGTTTTCTTTGACAGACGTGGGTAGATCTATGTTTTCATACTATTAAATCGTAAGGCGTATCGTTGCGAGTTGCCGCCGGGTAGCGATTCTTTGGCTATCTTTCTGGCTCCGCTGGCAACTGCGTCTTATGAATACCTACTTTACATCGCTACTCTACGGGCTGATCACCCTGCTTGTGTGTGTCCTGCTGCCAGGATGCCGTCATGCCTTGAATCCGTCGTCGGGCTACGGCCCGTCTGCTTACAAAACCGCAACGGACGATAGTACACTGTACAATCTGAAGTCGCCTTTTCTGATGCCCTACAACCGGATTATCGACGCAGCCGGGCAGTCGGTCAGTTTTGGTGATGCCAGTCAGGAGAATCATAGCCTGGATGCTGTATTGCTGCCCGATGGAAAGACCCTGGCGGTTGAAGATCGGTATGGCGTGGCTTTTTTTGATGCCAACGCCCATCAGCTTATTTCTCGCTGGGAGTATGCCAAAGCCTCGAACCTGCGCGGGAGTATGAGTTCGTTTTCAGGCATAAAAGCCATTGTTTACCACGATTCGACTTATATTTTCTGGGGGGCTGGTGGCCGGGGGAAACCCAACTCCTATGTGGTGCAGGCCGTTTGGGATGGAACCCGCGCCCGATTGATTCGGACCATTCCGTTCGAACCCCTGGCTCCGGCGACCATCGCCTTGCCGAATGAAGTGGCCGTTCGGGAAGAGTCGGGCGAGTTATATTTGTACACGGTGCTGAACGGGAATAACCAGCTCGTAAAAGTTCGGGTACGGGATCAGCATACCATCTGGGCGACCCCAACGGGCGTGGCTCCCTACGGCCTGACCTTACTTGGGCAAAAAGCCTACGTAACCAACTGGGCCGGTCCGGTACCGAACCCCGCCAATGGTTTCGAAACGGCGGGTGTACCCTGGGGGAGTGCCTATGTTGATCCTAAAACGGGAGCAATGGTTCGTGGTACGGTTTCGGTCATTGACCTTCAACAGGGTAAACCTGAATCGGAGTTGTCGGTTGGGCTGCATCCTAATGCCATCATTAGCAGCCCCGATGGTCGGTTTTTATACGTAGCCAATGGCAATAGCGATCATGTGTCGGTTATTGATGCACAAAAGCAGCAGGTAACCGATTCTATTTTTGTCGGATTATTCAACCGGGGCAATGGCTACATTGGCAGTACACCCAACGCACTGGCCATCGATCCGCAGGGCACGACGCTGTATGTGGCTAATGGCATGGACAACGCCGTTTGTGTGGTTTCGCTGGGGAAGACTGCCTCAACAAATGGCAAAGGGAACCATCAGATCAAAGGGTACATTCCAACGCAGGCGTATCCATCTGGGCTGGTGCTCAATAACGGTGAACTCTACGTAACGAACCTCGAAGCGATTGGCCCCCGGATTGCCAACCCCGTCGAGCAGGGAGGTCAGCCAACAAAAAAGGAGTTGAAGGCCTTTAACTCGCACAAACAACTGGCGTCTATCTCGTTTATTCCTCTCCCAACGGAAAGCCAGCTAAGTGCTTATACAGAAAAGGTGAAGCAGCAAAGTCTCCAGTTTCGGCTGTCGCTGACCGAACAGGTACCCCGGCCCAATGTGGCACCCCGGCCCGTACCTGAGCGCATTGGCGAACCGTCGGTGTTTAAGCATGTGCTGTATATCATTAAAGAAAACCGGACCTACGATCAGGTACTGGGCGACATGCCGGAAGGAACAGGAATGCCCGACCTATGTATTTTTGGTGATAGCGTAACCCCTAATCAGCACCGGATTGCCCGCGATTATTTGCTCATGGATAATTACTATGTATCGGGAAAATCGTCGGCCGAGGGGCATCATTGGGCCAGTGCTGCTATGGTAACCGACTACACCGAGAAGAACGTCCGGGCCTGGTTCCGAAGCTACCCCCACGTGCTGTACGACGCGTTGGTGTACGATAAAAAAGGGCTGATCTGGAACAACGCGCTTGATCATGGCAAAACGGTTCGGCTCTATGGCGAAGCCTGCACCTGCCATTTCGACGGGAAACAATACAACTGGAAAAACCTGTACCAGATGCGTCAGGAAAGCAAGCCATTCTCGTATACAAATACCACGACTATTTCGCGCATCCGTCCCTATTTGTCGATGGACTTTCCGGGTTGCGACGATGAGAATATCAGTGATCAGATGCGGGCCGATGCCTTCATTAAAGAACTGAAGGCGATAGAAGCCAATCCCAATGCCGATCTGCCGAACCTGATGGTGATGTCGCTGCCCAACGACCATACGTCCGGTTTGAATCCGGCTTTTCCGGTACCCAGAGCTATGGTTGCCGACAATGATCTGGCGGTGGGCCGGATTGTCGACGCAATTACTCATAGCCGGTTTGCCGCATCGACGGTCATTTTTATTACGGAAGATGATTCGCAGGCGGGGTGGGACCACGTATCGGCCTACCGAACCACAGGCTACATCGTCAGTCAATATTCACGCTTACAGAAAACGGTCCATACCAATTACAACCAGACATCGATGGTCAGAACGATGGAGCAGATTCTGGGCTTGCCACCCATGAATGTGATCGACGCAACGGCCCTGCCTATGTTTGATTGCTTTAGCGACCAGCCCGACCGCTCATTTGCTTATAAAGTGTTACCGAACCGGGTCAATCTGGCCGAAATGAACCCGTCGCCAACGGGGTTGAAAGGGTCTGCGCTTCGGTTTGCCAACCAATCCATCAAGCACGGATTTTACCAGATTGATCGGGGGCATGATGATCTGTTGAATCGAATTTTATGGTTTGCAGCCAAAGGGAAAAAGCGCTATCCCGCCGAACTGGCTGGGGCCGAGGAAGAAGACGATGAAGACGATTAGAGAAAATCAGCTATTGGCTTTAGATTAAACCGGGAAGGCTCAAAAAAACTTCCCGGTTTAACCTTCCAACCTATTTGAAACATGGCGAATCGCTCTGGTTATATCTGTAGTCTCTGTGCGTTGCTGGCCCTTTTGCTGGTCGGTAGTTGTCGACGAAATGCCTCGTCTTCGGAAGAGACCGAAGCCTATCAAAAACTGGCGGCTACGCGGGTGAAACTACCCAATGGCTGGGCGCTGACTCCACCGGGTCGCAGCCTCAAACTCGACGATCTGCCGCTTAATCTGGTCGTGTCGCCATCCCGGAAATACCTGGCCGTTACCAACAATGGGCAGAGTACGCAGAGCATTACCCTGATCGATGCCCAGACCGAACAGATTGTCGATACCGCAAAAGTTGGAAAAGCGTATCTGGGGCTAGCGTTCAGCGAAGACGAGAAATGGGTATATGCATCGGGCGGGAATGACAATAAAATTCTGGTTTACTCGCTCGATAACGGAAATCTGCAAGCCGATGAGCCGATTAGTTTGGGTAAGCCGTGGCCCGTAAAAATCTCTCCGGCAGGGCTGTGTGTCGATGACGCCAAAAGTCGACTTTACGTCGTTACCAAAGAGGATAGCTCGCTTTATATTGTCAATACCAAAGCCCGAAAAACGGTTCAGAAACTGAATCTTGGGGCGGCTGCGTACACCTGCCTGCTCTCGCCCGATAAAACGGAACTGTTTGTATCATTGTGGGGAGGATCTAAAGTGCTGGTCATTAACACCGCCACACAAACCGTAACAGCCGGGATCGCTACCAACAAAAATCCGAACGACCTGTTGATGACCCGCGATGGGAAGTACTTGTTTGTGGCCAACGGGAATGACAATACTGTTGCCCTGATCGATGTAGCTAAACGACAGGTCATCGAAACCCTCACCGCATCGCTTTTTCCCAATGCACCTGTGGGCACTACGCCGAATGGTTTAGCGCTGAGCGACGATGAGAACACCCTGTACATTGCCAACGCCGATAACAACTGTCTGGCCGTATTCGATGTAACCCGAAAAGGTCACAGCCAGGCCAGTGGATTTATCCCGACGGGCTGGTATCCGACGGCCGTTAAAGTAATTGGGTCAAAAATCTTCGTAACCAACGGAAAAGGGTTTTCATCGCAGGCGAACCCGCGTGGGCCGAACCCCGTCCGGACCCGAACTCCGCAGCAGGTAGGCCCCAATCCACAGGCCAATCCGGGGCCAGTGCAGTATATTGCTGGGCTATTTAAGGGAACCCTTTCCATCATCGATAGGCCCGATGCGGGGTTACTGTCGGCGTATTCGCGGCTGGTATACGCCAATACGCCTTATACCAAAAGCAAGGAACTTCAGGCCGAAGGCGAACCCGGCAATCCGATTCCGATGCGGGTAGGCGACAAATCACCGATCAAGTATGTGTTTTATGTGATTAAGGAAAACCGGACCTACGACCAGATTCTGGGCGATATGCCCGAAGGAAATGGTGACGCCAGCCTTTGCCTGTTCCCGCAGAAAGTGACCCCTAATCAACATGCCCTGGCAAAAGAGTTTGTGCTGCTGGATAATTTCTACGTCGATGCCGAAGTAAGTGCCGACGGACACAACTGGTCATCGGCGGCTTATGCGAATGATTATGTCGAAAAAAACTGGGTAACCAGCTATGGCGGTCGGGGGGGCACCTATGATTACGAAGGCCAGAAAGAAATTGCTTACCCGCGCGATGGCTTCATCTGGAATCACTGCGAGCGGGCCGGGATTTCGTACCGAAGCTACGGCTGGTTTACCGACGAGAAGCCGAAAGATAAAGTGCTTCAGGGGCACTACTGCCCTGATTTTAAAGGGTTCGATCTGGGGTATCTCGATATAAAACGCGAAGAGGCCTGGCAGAATGAGTTCGATAAACTGGTGGCGGCTGGCACCTTACCCAAACTGAACACCATCCGTATGGGCAACGATCATACGTCGGGCGCTCGGGTCGGATTACCCACACCCGATGCCGCTGTTGCCGATAATGATCTGGCCGTTGGCCGATTGGTGGAGCATCTGTCGAAAAGCCCCATCTGGAACGAATCGGTTGTTTTTATTCTGGAAGATGATGCCCAGAACGGTCCTGACCACGTCGATGCACACCGCTCCATTGCGTTTGTAGCCGGAGGGTTCGTCAAACGAGGATTTGTCGATCACACCATGTATTCGACTTCGGGGATGCTACGAACCATCGAACTGATTTTAGGGCTGAAACCCATGAGCCAGTACGATGCGGCTGCTACGCCCATGTGGCGGTGTTTTGCCAAAACCGCAAACCCAACACCATTCAAATCACACGAAGCAGGCATCGATCTGAATGAGAAAAACGTAGCGGTCAATTACAATTCGAAGCGGTCCCTACAATTCAATCTGACGCACCCCGACGACATCGACGATCTGATCTTTAGCGAAATCGTCTGGCAAACGGTTCGCGGCCCTAAGAGTAGTATGCCCGCTCCCCGTCGCGGAGCCTTCGTTCGCCTGGGCAAAGGTATGGACGACGATGAGGGAGACGGCGACGATGATGACGATGACTAAATCGTCAGAAGTGCTCAGTGGTATCGGGCTTAGGCCCAGGAAGTCTTCGTGCTACGCCCGTGTCTGTGAAGCCACAGACACGGGATGCCGACACAGGTTATACGCTTACCGAACTCTCAACCTCTGCATTGATTCTGAAAATAGGTGTAGCTTCGGAACGCGAGGCCACAATCAGCTCGGTGCCGTTGAGATGCGGAGTGAACAAGTCGCGGGTCAGTTGCGGGGTGTTGTTGTCTTTCGAAAGGTGCGATAGCAGCACATGACTCATATACGATGGTTTGTGCGCCCGAAAAAGATCTAAGGCCTGCTGGTTGGACAGATGCCCTTTTTCGCTGCGAATCCGACGTTTCAGGTAGTACGGATACCGGCCTTTCTCCAGCATGTCGTCGTCGTAATTAGCTTCCAGAAAGGCGGCATGGCATTGGCGAAAATGATGAATGACATGCTCACACGGTTCCCCAATATCGGTGAAAACACCAACGTTGGTGCCCTGAAAGCTGACGAGAAAACTATGCGGGTCGCTGGCATCATGCAATTTCGGAAACGCAGTAATGCTCAGCTCACCAATCTGCACAGGTTCGTAGGCTTGTAGGGTTCGAATCGGGAATCGTTTTTCGGGCAACCGGGCGTGCCGTAGCGTATGAGGGGTAATAAAAACCGGGAGTTGGTATTTGCGGGCCAATTGCGGAATACCAATAATGTGGTCCGAATGTTCGTGCGATACAAATATGGCTTTGACCGTTTGGAGCGACAAACCCAGTTGCTGCATGCGTGTTTCGGTTTGTCGGCATGAGATGCCCGCGTCGATCAGGACGGCTTCCTGTTCATTGCCAACATAATAACAATTTCCGTTGCTCCCCGAATTCAACGAGGTAATAAATAAAGACATACTGAGAATGCGGTACGAATTACGGTGCTTGATTGCCCTGTACGAAGATAAGCCGAATGGCGTAATTTGCCCTTCAGAAATCAGTTTATTTTGACAAGGTGAATCGAAAATACATTAAACCTCTCCCGTTCTTTTTTATTGCCTCTGGGTGGCGTAGTTTTGAGACAAATAGACCTGATTCGTTTACTTGTTCTGCAGTATGTTAGCCAAAACGTTTGGAGCGGCTGTTTATGGCGTCAATGCCAGCCTGATTACCATAGAAGTTGTTGTTGCACAGGGTTTGCATTTTCATTTAGTGGGTCTGCCCGATAGCGCCGTTAAAGAAAGTGAGCAACGGGTAGAAGCGTCGCTGAAATTTTTTGGCTATCGAATGCCGCGTCAGAAAATTGTCGTGAATCTGGCTCCTGCCGATATTCGGAAAGAGGGTTCAGCCTATGATCTGCCCATTGCACTCTGCGTATTGCAGGCGTCGGAGCAAACGACGGCTCAGCGTAGTCTGGAAGAGTACGTCATTATGGGTGAATTGGCCCTTGATGGCTCTCTACGGCCCATAAAAGGCGTGTTGCCGATTGCGATTGAGGCCCGAAAACGGGGTTACAAAGGGTTTGTCCTGCCCGTCGAAAACGCTCAGGAAGCCGCCATTGTCAATAATCTGGATATTATTGGCGTATCAAGTATGCAGGAAGCGGTAGAGTTCTTTGAGGGTAAAAAAGACATTGCCCCGTTGGTAAGCGATACCCGCGATCTGTTCATGACCCAGGTGAATGCCTACGACGTTGATTTTTCGCATGTGCAGGGGCAGGAAAATATCAAACGGGCGCTTGAAATTGCAGCTGCCGGAGGGCACAACGCCATTATGATTGGTCCACCCGGAGCCGGTAAAACCATGCTGGCGAAGCGTTTGCCAACTATACTTCCACCGCTTACGTTGCAGGAGGCTCTGGAAACAACCAAAATTCATTCGGTGGCTGGTAAGCTGGGAGCCAAAGCGACGTTGATTGCAACCCGGCCGTATCGAGCACCGCACCACACCATTTCCGATGCGGCTCTGGTTGGCGGAGGGAGCTTTCCGCAACCTGGCGAAATCTCTCTGGCGCACAATGGGGTGTTGTTTCTGGATGAGTTGCCCGAGTTTAAACGGTCGGCGCTGGAAGTGATGCGTCAGCCGCTCGAAGATCGGAAAGTAAGCATTTCACGGGCCAAATGGGCGGTAGAATTTCCGGCTAGTTTTATGCTCATCGCCAGCATGAATCCCTGTCCCTGCGGATATTATAATCATCCCGATAAAGAGTGTGTCTGCGCGCCGGGGGTAGTCCAGAAATACCTGGCTAAAATCAGTGGGCCGCTGCTGGACCGGATCGATCTGCACGTTGAGGTAACCCCGGTTTCGTTCGATCAGATGACGGCCAACCGACCCGCTGAGTCAAGCGAAGTGATTCGGGAGCGGGTAATTCGGGCACGAGCCATTCAAACGACCCGTTTTGAGCAGCATGCGGGAATTTATTCCAATGCCATGATGCCTTCGCAAATGGTGAAGGAAGTTTGCCTAATCAGCGACGCCGGACGGGCCCTGCTCAAAACAGCCATGGAGCGGCTAGGGCTGTCGGCGCGTGCCTACGACCGTATTCTGAAAGTGTCGCGCACCATTGCCGATCTGGCGGGTAGCGAAGAAATCAAAATCGAACACCTGGCCGAAGCCATCCAGTACCGGAGTCTCGACCGCGAGAGCTGGGCCGGGTGATTTATCCAGATAACTCCCTTTTGTTTCAAACAGAAAAGCAGACCGAAGCGCTTCGGTCTGCTTTTCTGTTTGAAACAAATTCGAATCGGTCTGATCAAAAGCGGTTATTTTTTGGCGCTGGCAATCAGGTCGTTTGCCATTTTTACGTAATCGCCATTCTTGGCCGCAGTGGCCAGTTCAACCGTTTTCTGGGCGCTGGCAATAGCGTTTTTCTTCTCGTTCAGTTTAAGCTCGATCCGGGCTTTCAGCAGCATGATCCAGAAGGCGCTCGGATTTTGCTCGGTTGCTTTGGTCACCCAGGTCAGGGCTTGCGGCAAATCCCGGTTGGTTTCATAGTAGTAGCTGGCGGCTTCGAAATAGGCTGGTTTCTCCGATGCCATCGACGCCTTTATATTCTGGGTAATGGTCTGGTCGATGTCGACCGTGAGCGGTACCGCCACGCGGGTTTTGTCCCACATGATTTCGAGCGTGGCCGAGCTGGGTAGAATATCGGCAATGTTGATCGTAAAGGTTTCTACCTTGAAGGGTAAGGTTGTTGTTTTTACCTCAGCCCGTGCTACTTCGTTCTCCTGCTTATAATCCCCAACGTTGGCTCCCAGATTCAGATCTTTCGACAGCATCACCTGCCAGCTCGATTTGCCGGGGATGGTGAATAAGCCATATGTTCCGGCTTTTACGTCTTTCCCGCCAAATTTTACGTCGGTCGAAAAGGTGATTTTGGTGGTTGCATTGGCGCCCGTACGCCATACTTTATCGAAAGGGACCAGATCGCCAAAAATTGCCCGGCCTTTGGTGGCAGGTCTTGAGTACTCAAGGGTAATTTCGCCCAGTCCAAAACTCTGTTTAGTTGTCTGGGAAGGGCTGGCGGCTGGTATTTTTAACTGAGCAAGGGTTGGGTTGATGGCACTTACGGTTAGCAGGACGGCTGCTGAAAGACTTAAAAATCGGTTGGTTTTCATGAGAGAATAGTGTACGTACTGTCTATACTTAATTTTTCTGCAAGGTACGAATTCGGCACGAAGGCTGATAAGAAGTCTATAGACTTTTCCTGGTTATAACGAATGGGTGAGTTTCTGATGATAAGCTGATTGATGGATGCTGTAGCTAGTTGTGAGCCAGTTCGTAAGCCGCTCATAACGTTCGGAAACGATGTTTTATACATATGTTTTAGGTAAATAACTATTTTGCCTATAATTTTAGATCGGTAGTAGGTGATCTCTATATTTCTGATTTGCTCCAGCGAACACCAGTTCATGGACAACGATCATTAAAACCCACCAGGAGGGTTCCTGACGATGCCTTTCTCTTCAAAAGAACTGGATGGCCAGTCCATCCCTATTCATCTTCTTAATGCAATGCCTGGTAAGCATCTGGTACTGAAACCTGATGCCCCGACCTTCACCGTTCTTGCGGTATCGGACGAGTACCTGGCAGCACTCAATCTACAGCGGGAACCTCTCGTTGGATGTGGGTTATTCGATGCCTTTTTCAGCGATGGCCATAATGAGGGTGTTGCTGACCAACTTCGGCTATCGTTATTGCAGGTGCTGCACACCGGACAGGTTCAGGCGATGGCCGACCAGCGCCACCTGTGGCCCAATGCACATACGGGTATACTGGAAGGGCGTGCCTGGCGCCCGGTCAACAAACCCGTTTTCGGCCCTGATGGGGCACTCGCTTACATCATTCATACGGTTGTGGATGTGACCCATGAAGTACAACTGATGGAAGTGGCTCAGGCAAACGAATATCTGCAAACCATTATCAATCTGTTGAAAGAGCCTTTGCAGGTACTTCAGCCCGTAATTGAGCATGGCGAAATCGTGGATTTTCGCTTTCGGTTTACGAACCAGGCGTATGCGGCCTACGCAAACACGACGCCCGATCAACTGCAAGGCAAACGGGTAGGAGAGGTGTTTCCGGGTTATTTCGAAACGGTAAGTTTTACCAATCCCGTCGAAACCTATAAAACGGGGCAGTCACTCACCTTCGAGATTCATTATGATAAAGATGGGCTTGACCTGTATAATCTGATGAGTACCTTCAAACTGGACGAAGAGGTCGTTATTCACTTTACTGATTTTACCCGGTTAAGGCACCTGCAACTCCAGCTTGAAGCTAAAATTGAAGCGTTGAATCGCTCAAATGAAAATCTAAAACAGTTCGCTTACATCGCCAGTCACGATCTGCAGGAACCCCTACGGAAAATTCAGTCGTTCAGTACCCTGTTGGCGAATCAACTGGAGGGGCAATTGACTGAAACCGCCAGCGACTATCTTCAGCGAATCAATCTGGCAGGGTCTCGCATGTCGGTGCTGATTAAAGACCTCCTGGCTTATTCGCGGATGCCAACTGTTCAGCAGGAGTTTCAATTGGTTTCTCTGGCAGACGTGATGGCTGATGTACTGACAACGCTCGACTGGACGATTAGCCAGCAGCAAGCCGAGGTTGTTGTCCATAGTTTACCGATGGTGAATGGGGATGCTTCGCAACTGGAACAACTCTTTCAGAATCTGCTGGCCAATGCCCTGAAATTTAACCGCCCTGGTCAACGGCCAATTGTGGAGGTGCGCAGCGCCCTTCGACCCCGCAATGAACTGCCGCCATCCGTGAAGCCAACCAGCCTTGCCACTGTATTTCATCAGATCAGCGTGTGCGACAAAGGGATCGGGTTCGACGCCCAGTATGTAGATCGCATCTTTCAGGTTTTTCAGCGCCTGCATGGTAAGAACGAATACGCGGGCACGGGGGTCGGGCTGGCGATATGCCAGCGCGTAGCCGAAGCTCACGGTGGGGGAATTACAGCGACCAGTACGCCCGGTGCAGGGGCTACATTTTGGGTATACCTTCCAGCTTAAGCGCTGATTCGTACGGATTTCCGGGAGAAGAAAAGTACCTTTGGGTAAATAGGCCTTAAGGGGTTTTGAGCAACAACATAGACTTATGGAAAGAATCCTGCACGTATTGAATGGCGATGCTACGGCGTATTCGTTTGCGGAAGCGGGGCTGCCTGGTGAGGTGGCTGTATGGCGCGAAATGCTTTCCGAAGGGCCACTGCTGGAAGCCAGCCAGCCTGATGCCGCCTTATGGGCATTGCGCGAAAACTGGCTGAGTACTGAGTTTGGCAATCAGCCAGACGATGCGGAGATGTATTCGCAGAACGTAATTGCTGAATTTAACCGCATCGTTCAACCCAACGCTTACGATCAGATTGTTCTTTGGTTTGAACACGATCTGTTTTGCCAGATCAATCTGGTATTTCTGCTGTCGCGTTTTTCGAACGTGGGTTTGGAGAAACCTGTATTGAAACAGGTGTCGGTCAATCAGTTTGACGGCGTTCCTGATTTTAAAGGACTTGGTCAGCTGACAGGACCTCAACTGGCGTCTTTGTATCCCCAGGCCGAATCCCTGACCGATTATGAACTGGCGCTGGCGGCTCGTGTGTGGGCAGCTTACGCTACATCGGATGCGCAGGCACTGACTCATTTATTGTCAGACGATTTTGGCCGACTGCGTTACCTGCGCGATGCCTTACAGGCTCATCTGGCTCGTTTGCAGGTAAGAGAGGATGGGTTAACGATCATCGAAAACCAATTGCTGAATCTGGTTCAGGTTGCCCCTAAAACGCCCCGGCAGATCGTAGGCGAATGGTTGTCGGCGGACCACATTTACGGTTTAGGGGACTCGAGTATTGAGAGTTACCTCAACCGACTGCTTGAACGGAATGTGATTCAGGAGCGGGAGGGCAGGTTGATTGAAGTGGACCGCTAACCGCTTATTTTGATTGTCTAAAACAGATAGTTCCTTTGTGAGGAGGGAGCTTGATGGCCAATTCTTTTCCCTTTTCTCACCGACTTGTGTTTTCCAGTACGACGATAGAGGGCCCATCCGATAGCCATTTTTTACCCAATCCGGTTGTATCACCCTGTGGGATAAAATAGACGAACGAACCCAGAACCAGGTCAATATCCCCGTCGGCATCCATGTCGCCCGCGTCCATAACGACCCATCTGCCTCGGGTGGCCTCCGGGAAAGAATAGTCCTCGAACGTTAACTTCCCTTTATTTTCCAGGTAGATAAAGCTTTCGGCCGGGTAGCGAAGATAATCCGGGAAGAACGAAATGGCAGCTATATCCAGGTCGCCATCCAGATCATAATCGCGCACGATCGCTTTATAAGCGCCGTTTAGTTGGTAGAAATAGGCTTGCTTGAAATTGGATTTTCCGTCATTCAGAAAAATATAGATACCGTGGTACTTCTTTAAGATCGGGGTTTTATCGGCATTGTCGCCACATACATAAACGATATCCTCAAACCCATCTTTATTGAAATCAGCCAGTTCGATATGCTGGGAGCCGTTAAGGGGCAAAAAAGTGAGCAATCGCTTTTCTTTAAATTGACCAGCCCCCTGGTTTTCATACAGAAAAACGCCTTCATCGCCCTGCGCCATCAGTACATATATATCCGGCAATCCATCCCGATTGGCATCCTTGATAATGGCAGTGATCGCACCGGGTTTTTCCCGTAAAATGTGCTTCGTATATCGCCCCTTTTTATCATTTTCGTACCAGGCCAATTGGCCAGTCTGATTACCGAATTCACAGGATACGACATCGTCGAACCCGTCTTTCGTCAAATCGCCATACGTCATGCACACGGGTCGGCGTAAGTTGGGAATAGCTAGTGTCTCGGATTGATAGCCCGGCTCCGACCCACTTTTCTGCAATCGTACCAGCGATCCATTCGCGGCATCGGTCGGAAAAACGCCCTTCCCAATGGTAGTCAGGTATAACTCATTGGCTTTTTCATCAAATTGAATCGGTGTTGTTGCCAGCCGCATACTATATCTCTCCTTAAGGTCGGGGGTTAGAAAGGTTAGATTGTTGCGTCGGGGCTTTCCATCCCCAAAAACGATCCCTCGATTATCGGGCAGAATCTTAACCATAGAAGTTAAAGCAGGGCGATTCGAAAACGAGGCTTCCCGATATTTGAAATGTGTAAGCCCCATCCGAATGGGCGTTCTGCGAATAGGAGGCAGGATGGTATCGGGTGCATTTTCAATAAAATAGGCTTCTATTTTGCGCCAGTCCTCTCGGGCCAGGATGGGCTTTTCCGGGAAGATGTCGGCCTCTCGAACAACGGAACCGCTTTCGCCTTCGTCAAACAAGCTATCAGGTCTGGCCCCGTTCCTGTAGATACCCATCCGATGCCCCATGGCTGGCAGCACATCCCGCCAATTTGTTTTTGCCAATAAGCCGGGATCTACAAACGCATGACACCGACTACAGTGCGCCACCGCCAGTTGTTTGCCCGAAAGGCCCGAAACGGGTAAATCGCTGAATTCAGTTTTTTCGGTTTGTTGTTTAGCCGTGCAGGCACTTAAAAGAAGGAGGATGGTACAAAACGAAATGAATGGTCTCATGTGCCAAAAACAAAGTCGCGGGATTGGCAGCGAACATAGGGGAATAAAGCGGAAATTTTATTCCCTCCGCAACGATTTTATTGGATTCGCCAAGGCGGCTTTGATACTCTGGAAACTCACCGTGACAAACGCAATACCAACAGCGAGTAGCCCCGCTCCGGCAAACATCCACCACGCCATGTCGATGCGGTAGGCAAAATCGGCCAGCCACTTAGTCATCACATACCAGGCAATGGGGGACGCAACGATGATCGCAATCACGACCAGTTTCAGGAAGTCTTTAGAGAGCAGGAGCGTAATACTGGCCACAGAAGCTCCCAGTACTTTCCGAACCCCAATCTCTTTGGTACGTTGTTGCGCCATAAACGTAGCCAGTCCAAATAATCCCAGACAGGCAATAAAGATCGACAGCCCGGTAAACAAACTGAATAACGTGCCGAACAGTTGCTCGGAACGATAAAATGCCGCAAACTGCTGATCGACGATCTGGTATTCGAATGGCCAGTCAGGGGCCTGTTTCTGCCATTCTGCTTTCAGAAAATCGAGTGTAGTTTGCAGGTCATCCGGTTGTACGCGCACGACCAGACTGGAAAATACCGCCGGGAATATATGGAGTACGAGGGGTTCTATCGTTTGATGCAGCGACTTGTAGTTAAAATCGTTTACGACCCCGATTATTTTCCCTCGTTTCAGCGTGTCGGCAGGGTTACGATGCACCCATTTCGGCCATAGAATCTCTTTGCCCAACGCCTGTTGTGGCGTGCCAAAGCCAAAATTCCGAACAGCCGTTTCGTTCAGAATAAATCCCTCTTCCTGATCAGTGCCAAAGGTGCGGGAAAAATTCCGCCCTGCCACCATGTGCATACCCATCGTCGGAATGTAGTCGGTATCGATGATGAACATATTGGTGGCTATTTCTGCCTCGTTGCCTGGTAGTTTGATACCGTCGCCTGCAAAGAGTCCGCCGGGAATGCCATAGCAGGCCGTAGCCGCCCGTATCGCCGGATTCCGAAGCAGGTCAGTCTTGAGGGTTTCGTACCCGTCGCGCATGGCCTGCGTTCGTAAGGGCAGTACGATCGCCTGTTCGTTGGCGAATCCGAGGTCTTTCTGCTGGATGTACCGTAGCTGCCAGAAAACAACGGCCGTACTGATGATGAGTACGGTTGACGCAGCAAACTGTAGCACGACCAACGTTTTTCGAAGCGATACTGCTCCTTGTTTTGATGACAGAACCCGGCTGCCCGTTAGGACCTGTACAGGCCGGAAATTCGATAGGAAAAAGGCCGGATAAACCCCCGCCAAGCCACCAACAACCAGAATAGCTAGTAAAAGCCCAGCCAAAAACTGAGGTTGTATCAGCAGACTCAGGGAAAGGCTTTTGCCTACCCAGGCGGTGAAGACAGGCAGTACAATAGCCGTAACTGCCAGGGCAATCCCCATGGCGGCCGTGGTCAGCAGGAGCGATTCACCCAGAAACTGTCCGATAAGCTGACTCCGGTCGGCGCCGATGGCTTTTCGTAAGCCTACTTCCTTGGCTCGGGTCATCGACCGGGCCGTGCTTAGATTCATGAAGTTGAAGCAGGCAATCAGCAGGGCAAAAACCGCAATGGCAATCAGGGCATAGACGTACCGAATGTTGCCTTTCCGGGCAATGTCATACTCCAGATCGGACGAGTGCAGGTGAATGTCGGTAAGCGGCTGTAGACGACTTTGATAGGAAATGTTCAACTTATCGAGTTCAGGCTTTGCCAGTCGCTTCAGTAAATCGGGTAGTTTAGCCTGTAGGCGCATCGGATCGTATCCGTCAGGCAAAACAATGTAGGTATAAAATTGCTGCCACCGCCAGCTTTCCAACACACCTGCTGGTGTACTGGCTTTCAGGGTACTCAATGAACCGACGGCATTAACGGCCAGATGCGATTGGGCAGGTAGGTCTTTCATGACGCCCGTTACCCGAAAAGGCACCGAACCCGGTCCTCCCAATGTCAATAGTTTGTTGATCGGGTCCTGATTGCAAAAGTACTTCCGGGCCATCGATTCCGAAATGACCAGCGTATTCGCGCCCAGCAGCACTTCCTTCGGATTGCCACGCGTAAGGGGATAGGCAAACACATCGAAGAAGGTCGAGTCGGCCAGCAGGATGTCGCTTTCAAAGAATTTCTTTTCCTGATAGGTTACGAGCGGTTTGTTGCCCAAGGCAAACAGTCGGGTCATCTGCATGACTTCGGGGAAATTAGCTTTCAGCGCCGGACCAAACGCAGGGGGTGTCACCGCAAACTGATTCTGTTTACCCTCCGAGCTGCGCTGGTTTACGAGCCGATAGATCTGCCCCGATTTTTTAACGAATCGGTCGTATTGGAGTTCATCCTGTACGAACAGATAAATACTCAGACAGCAGGCCAGCCCTACCGATAGCCCAATCAGGTTAATGGCCGAAAAACTCAAATGGCGCATCAGGTTGCGCAGGGCGACTTTGAGGTAGTTGAGTAGCATAGGGCAGAGGGAGTAAGGGCGTAGGGCTCGGGGCATAGGGTAGGGGTAGAGTGACCCTTTGCCCTTACCCCTCTGCCCTATGCCATTTATTCCGTTTTTAACGATTTTACCGGGTTTAGCAAAGCCGCTTTAATACTTTGGAAACTGACGGTTATGAGCGCAATGAGCATAGCCCCAACAAGCGCTACCAGGAAGTACCACCAGGTCAGCTCGATCCGGTATGCATATTTTTCCAGCCAGCCACTGAGGAAGTACCAACCCAGCGGGAAAGCAATGAAAGCAGCCAGCAGTACCAGCAGCATAAACTCTTTCGACAACATACCCACCAGATTCGGCACAGTGGCTCCCAGTACTTTCCGAATGCCAATTTCTTTGGTACGTTGCTCCGCTGTAAACGCAGCCAGACCAAACAATCCCAGACAGGAAATGAAAATAGCCAGGAAGGCAAAGTAGCTGGCCAGTTTGCTCACGGTGTTTTCGGCCTTATACAAGTTGCTGAATTCCTGATCGGTAAACAGATACTTGAACGGAAAGTGCGGATTGAATTTCTTATGTAACGTTTCCATACTGGCAATGGCCTGTTTGGTTTCGCCTGCCTGGGTGCGTACCAGAATCGTTCCCCAGTTGCGGGTGGTATCGTTGCCACGCTGTAGGTGCAGAATCAGGGGTTCGATGGCACTGTGCAGCGAATTGAAATGAAAATCTTTCATCAGGCCAATGATTTTCCCTTTGCGGCCCCACATCGTCAGTTCTTTACCCACTGGATTTTTATAGCCGATTTTTCGGGCCGAGGCTTCGTTGATGATGTAGTTGCTGGTATCGGTCGTAAAGTCTTTCGAAAAATCGCGGCCGTCGAGCAGTTTGATACCCATCGTTTTGATGTAGTCGTACGAAACCGCGTTCTGGCTGAATAGCATCAGTTGGGTTGTGTCTTTGCCGGGCCACCGAACACCCTGGGTAGAGCTGCCCACTTCGAGCGGGTCTGACTGTGCACAGGTGACAGCCTTGATGCCGGGCTGATGCTCCAACTCCTGCCTGAATGTTGGGAAGTTGCGTTGCAGGTCGCCCTCGAGTGACATGTACAGCAGGTTTTCGCGGTTATACCCCAGGTTTTTGGTCTGGATGTAGTTGATCTGCCGATACACGACCAGCGTTCCCAGAATGAGCATAATCGACAGGCCAAACTGTAGTACGACCAGCCCTTTGCGGAAATAGGTAGCGCTCGACTTAAACTTGAGGGAGCCTTTTAGAATAACCACCGGATTCAGCGCCGACATAAACAGAGCCGGGTAGCTTCCCGATACCAGTCCTGTCACGACCGACAACCCCAGGAGCAGCAGCAGAAAGGTGGGGTCCGAAAAATCAAGTGACAGTTTTTTGCTGGTCAACTCATTGAAAACGGGCAGAATCAGCAGCACAATCAGGATCGAAAAGGCCAGGGAGAGAACCGTAATCAGCATGGATTCGCCCAGAAACTGCCCGATCAGGCTGGCCTTGTAGGCGCCCACTACTTTCCGAACGCCCACTTCTTTCGATCGCTTGACCGAACGAGCCGTTGCCAGATTCATGAAGTTGATGCAGGCAATAGCCAGAATGAAAATGGCAACAATCGAAAAGATGCGAACATACTCGATCCGACCACCATTCTGCACCCCACCCTCCCAGTTCGAGAAAAGATACGAATCCCCGTAGTTCTGTAAAAACAGTTCGACGTTGCTGTCTTTGTTCTTGGTCTTGATGTAATTTTTGATCTTGGCGTTGACCTTATCGACGGATGCGTTATTGGCCAGCATCACATAACAGCGCGGGCCATTATTCCCCCATTCTTTCGCCCATTTGTTGGTCTTCAGCCACTGATCGAAGCTTTTGAGGTAATCGAATTTTAGCGACGAATTTTCAGGAATATCGGCCAGAATACCCGTTACCATCAGATCGTCGGTATTATCGATCCGGATGATTTTGCCCATCGGGTTCTGTCCCTTAAAGTACTTGTCGGCAAGCTTCTGGCTAATCACCAAGCCATCAGGGCGTTTCAGGGCGGTTTTGGGGTCGCCTTCTTTAAGCGGAAATGAAAACATTGTCAGGAAATCACCCTGCACCGAACGGCCTTTCTCTTTCTCGAACGTATTGCCTACCGTAAACAGCGTTTGTTCTTCCCAAAGCATCTGGCTCGCCATCTGAATTTCGGGAATGTCTTTCACGATGTTTTCGGCCAGAATTCCCGGTGTCGATGGAAATGTATTGATCACCCCCACATAATGCTGGTTTTCCATGACCCGATACAGCCGGGCATCGTTCTTGTGAAACCGATCCATATGGCGTTCGTCCTGCACCCAGATCATGATGAGCAGGCTACAGGCCATGCCCAGGGCCAGTCCCAGAATGTTGATGAAGGAGAACGTCTTGTTTTTCCAGAGGTTTCTCCAGGCGATTTTGATATAGTTGCGTAGCATAGAGCATAGAACATAGGGCTCGGGGCATAGGGTAGGGTTTAGAATGACCCTTTGCCCTTACCCCTTTGCCTCATGCGATTTATTCTGATCGTAACGATTTTATAGGGTTCATTAAGGCCGCCCGAATAGCCTGGTAACTGACAGTCATAAGCGTGATGCACGTGGCCCCTAAACCGGATAGGGCGAAAATAGTCCAGGTGATCGTGGTATGGTAGTCGTACTGCTCGAGCCAGTCGTCCAGAAAATACCAGGCAATAGGCGCGGCAATCAGGAAGGAAATAGCAACCAGCCGTACGAAGTCTTTGGAAAGCAATCCCCACAGGCTAAAGACCGACGCTCCCAGCACTTTCCGAACGCCAATTTCCTTGATGCGTTGTTCGGCCACGAACGAAGCCAGCCCAAATAAGCCCAGGCAACTGATGAAAATAGCCAGAACCGCAAACACCCGAGCCAGCTTACCTACCCGTTCTTCGGTCCGAAACTTGGCGTCGTATTCTTCGTCCGTGAATTTGAAGTCGAATGGTGTATCAGGATCGTATTTTTTGAAAACCGCTTTAACCTGCTTGATCGCATCATCGACAGGAACGTCGGGTTTAAGTTTGATCGTCAGCACGTTTGCCCAGCCGTAGTTGATCAGGAAAATAGTGGGCTTGATGGGTTCATAAGGCGATTCCATCACCATGTTCTTCACAACACCGATGACCTGCATAGGCTTTCCGTTGTAGCGAATGGTTTTGCCAACAATATTTTTCAGGCCAGTCAGTTTGACAGCGGCTTCGTTAAGGACAAACGCTGAACTGTCCGTCGAAAAGTCCTTCGAGAAATCGCGTCCTTCCAGAACCTGCCAGCCAATGCTTTTGCCGAAGTGATGGGTGCAGGCCACAATTCCGAAGAGTGGTAACGATTTTGGATCCTTCCCTTCCCAGTCAAACCCGATCTGGTTGGACCATACACCTGTTGTCGGGCTTGAGGACTGGCTCATTTCATAAACAACCCCCGTCTTAAGCATATCTTCCCGTAAGGGGTCATATTTGCCGTATGTGCCTGGACTGAGCGAGGTTTGCAGCAGATTGGACCGATCGTAGCCAACCGGCCGGTTTTTGGCGTGCTGGATTTGCCGGAATACGATAAGCGTGCCAATGATGAGCGTGATCGACACTGTAAACTGAACAACCACCAGCACCTTGCGGGGAAGTGCCGCCCATCGCCCAACCCGGAACGTCCCTTTCAGCACACTTAGCGGATTGAACGAGGATAAATACAGGGCGGGGTAACTGCCCGATAAAAAGCCCGTAATGAGCGAAAAACTGAGCAGGAGTAGCCAGAAAACGGGATTGGCAAAGGGGATACTCACTTGCTTGCCTGACAAATCATTGAACGATGGGATCGCAATCAGAACAATAATCAGGGCGATGATCAAAGCAAAGAAAACCACCAGCATCGATTCGCTCAGGAACTGGAAAATCAATTGGTGACGCAGCGAACCTACAGCTTTGCGAATCCCCACTTCTTTGGCCCGCTTTTCGGAACGGGCCGTGCTCAGGTTCATGAAGTTGATGCAAGCCAGCAATAGCACAAACACACCGATCAGGCTGAACAGCCAGACAAACTGAATACCACCACCGATGTTTTTTCCGTCTTTAAAGTCAGAATAGAGGTGCCAGTTGCTCATCGGGTGCAGAAAATATTCCGGGTTTTCGCCCTCCGAGCCGTGCTTTTTCTCCACATCCCGGATTTTAGCCGATACCTTCGTCATATCGGCACGGTCGGCAATTTGGGCATAGCACTGGAACGAGTGATTGCCCCATTGTTGCAGCGATTCTTTTACCCAGGTTTCGTCGGCCAGGTAAGCGCTCCAGGGCAGGTAATAGTTTACCTCGTAAAACGTGGAGTTGAAGGGTAGGTCTTCGAAAACGCCCGTCACTTTCACATTACGCTTGGCGTCAACTTTAACGATCTTACCCAGTGGATCGGCATTACCAAAGAGAGCCTCGGCGGTCGATTGGGAGAGAAGAATGGACGACGGTTCTTTTAAAGCCGTAGCATAATCGCCTTTGAGCATGGTAAGCGAGAGCATCTTCGGCAGTTCAGGCTCGGCATACATGCCCTCTTTGTTGATTTTTCGGTCGCCGTTAACCAGCAGATGGCCAAAATTCCAGGAGGCCAGCGCTACATCGGTGAAGTCCGATTTGTAGTTGTTTTTGACCGTATTGGCCGATGGGAGCGAAACCGCTCGGCTACTGCCAGTAGTTCCGTTGAAGGTCTGATTGACGTACAGTTGTGCCAGCCGGTCGTAGTTCTTATGAAATTTATTGAACGACAGTTCATCGTAAATCCACAGGCCAATCAACATAGCGATGGCCATTCCAACGGCCAGCCCGACTATATTGATGGCTGAGTAGGCCTTGTTCTTGGCTAGATTTCGAAACGCAATCGTTAAATAACTTTTGAGCATAGGGTTAAGGGTTTAGGGGCAAAGGGCTGCATAGAGTGCCTCCACGCGACTACCCCGCAAAGACAGCTCAGGAGGCAGAATGTTGCTTACAGCCAGAGATTGTCTTGTAAATGGAGAGCATTAAGGGTTTAGGAATCATTAGCTACGCTAATGGGGTCAACTTGTATGCCATGCCTGTAAATAGGTCTAATTTGGCTGGAAATGGCCTTTTTTGTGAAAACACCTGTCCGAAACCGTACATCCGTTGTCCGTTTCTGAACAGCAGCTATTGGGGGCGCAGGCAGCATGGTAAGCAAAAAAAACAGGCTGGGAAGTCGAGCCTCCCAGCCTGTTTCTGTATCAAAATCAAGGATTAGCGGGCAACTTCGATGTTTACCCGACGGCCTTTGATGGTGTTGCCTTCCATGGCATCAACAACCCGGTTGGCTACATCTTTCGGTACATCCACATACGTAAACTTATCGAAGATGTCGATGCTGCCGATGCTGTTGCCTGGAATGTTGGCTTCGCCTGCAATGGCCCCAACGATGTCGCCTGGGCGTACATAATCCCGACGGCCGATGGTTACCATCAGGCGAGTCATATTGGCTTCCCGCTCGCGGGGCTGACGTTTGTCGTCTTTATCGAAATACCCATTGCGACCTCCGCTATCGCGACCGCCATCACGTGGGCCAGACGAACGATCCCGATCATTACGATCTCTATCGCCGAAACGTGGGCGATCGCCAAAGCCACCACGGTCTCTGTCGCCGAAGCGCGAGTTGCCCCGTTCTTCACGATCCCCGAACCGGCCCCGACCCCGATCATCGCGATCGCCGAAGCGACTACCCCGACGATCATCCCGGTCAAAGCGGCCACCTTTATCCCGATCGCCGAAACGATCCCGGCGGTCTTCACGACGACGATCATCGTCCAGACCCAGGTTCTGGTCAGCAAATTCGTTTTTCTCGATACCCATGCTGCGTTTTACCAGTGCAGCCACGATTTGTTCGGTCGTAAAGCCAGCGTGGTGCAGTTGTGTGAGCAGGTCATCGTATAGGTTCAGGTCGGTACTTTCGGCAATGGTCTGCTGAAGCTGCTCGATGAAACGGGCTTTGCGGATGCCTACAATGTCTTCGAACGACGGGATAACGCCCTTTTCGACCCGAACTTTCGTATAATTCTGAATTTCGCGGAACCGGAATTTTTCATCCCGACCGACCAGCGAGAACGCCCGGCCCGACTTGCCCGCCCGACCTGTCCGGCCAATGCGGTGTACGTAATATTCTTCGTCGAGTGGAATATCGAAGTTGATTACTGCGTCCACATCGTCGACGTCGATCCCCCGGGCTGCTACGTCGGTAGCCACCAGAATGCTGGTCGTACCCGCCCGGAATTTGCTCATGACGTTGTTTCGTTGTGCCTGCCGCAGGTCGCCGTGGAGCCCTTCGGCCTGATAGCCACGGATTTGCAGGTCTTCAACGATCTCGTCTACTTTACGTTTGGTGTTACAGAATACCAGCAGCAGTTTCAGGTCGTAGGTATCGATCAGGCGACACATCACTTCCACTTTGGCTTTTGGTTTCACTTCAAAATACACCTGCTCGATGTTGGTGTTGGTCAGTTCTTTCTTGACCACTTTCACCAATACGGGGTCTTGCAGGAATTTCTGGGTGATCTGCATAATGGGTTTCGACATGGTGGCCGAGAACAGAATCGTTTGCCGTTCTTCGGGCATATCGGCCAGAATGCTTTCAATATCTTCGCGGAAGCCCATGTCCAGCATTTCATCGGCTTCGTCGAGAATCATCATCTTGACGTTGTCGAGTTTCAGCGTGTTGCGTTCCATATGGTCCATGACCCGGCCTGGTGTACCGATCACTACATGCACACCGCCTTTCAGCGAGCGAATCTGGCGTTCGATGGAATC
The DNA here is from genome assembly GCF_000374025.1 of Spirosoma panaciterrae DSM 21099. Taxonomy (GTDB): domain Bacteria; phylum Bacteroidota; class Bacteroidia; order Cytophagales; family Spirosomataceae; genus Spirosoma; species Spirosoma panaciterrae. The sequence continues at coordinate 430,000 of NZ_KB893172.1, forward strand.
GCCCCCATAAATCGCTTCTACACGAACACCACGCTTGTATTTGGCCAGTTTACGGATTTCGTCAGATACCTGTAAGGCCAGTTCCCGGGTTGGGCATAGAATCAGCGTTTGTACCGAACGGTCCTGTACATCAATCAGTTCGAGAGCTGGGATACCAAAGGCGGCTGTTTTACCCGTACCCGTCTGGGCCTGGCCAATCACATCACGGCCTGCCAGAATGGGCGGAATGGCTTCGGCCTGAATCGGCGATGGGCTTACAAAACCCATATCGGTTACTGCCTGAAGAATTTCGTCCGAAATATCTAAGCTGGAAAATAGGATCTGGTTGGGATCGGCTTTCGGAGTTGTTTCGACAGTAGCTTTAGGCGTTTCGGCTGGCGCTGTCGTTGGCTCGTCGGCTACGATGATCACTTTATCGGCCACTCCTTCGGCTACGGTTTCAACGGCGGTATCAGGGGCGAGTTCGTCTTCCGGGGTTGCTTTCTTTTTGGTGGTTTTGGCTTTTTTTGGTTCGGCCTGTGCTGCCAGTTCGGTAGCAATTTTTTCAATATCCAGCAGATCGACCTGATCAGCGGATTTAGTTGTTTTCGTTTTCATTAACCTGGAATATAAGAGTTAAAACTCTCCAAGCGAAGACGAGTGTATGCCGGTGAACGGCGCGATACTGCGAGAATTGCCCAACGAAGCTGCCCAACGACCCAACAAAGGCCCCCAACTATCCCCTGACCTATTCAAAGAGGAAATGACAACAAACCAGTGTGCCGACGCACGACGTACTGATTATGACCGATTCAACGATTAGCCCACGCGCAAAAACTTCACTCATGAAGCGTCCACCCAGAAACCCATCCTGTACATCCGTACATAAGCTCTGTCAGACCTAACTCAGCGTGTTAAAAAGGAGAGAAACAGAGACGCGACGGATGCCGCTTTAGAAAATCTGGTGCAAAAGTAAGAAGAACTTCGCAAAAAAGCAAGTATAGGCCGATTAATATTGTATTAATCGTAGAGATGGGGTCAATTGGCTTAACTATACAGAACGAAATTTGCCTGGTGTGAGCCAGCAGCAATCCGCTGCTGAATGCGCTACACGCTGGTTAGGTGAAAGTAGCCCTGGGATTGGTTATAGGGCACGAGATGGGTTTATGGCGGCTCTTTTACGATGATTTGTGGGCTTTTGCTTTATTCATTCGGCATTGATCACTGCAATATTTAACGTCATCCCACACGTTCTCCCACTTTTTACGCCAGGTAAATGGCCTGTTGCATACGATACAGACTTTAGTTGGCAAGTCACTTTTTTTAGTGTGTTTCATAAATAGCACTAATAAACAAAGGGGGTATGAACATGATTTACACCGCTTGCAAGGTCAATAATTCGCCCTGTAATTTTTTCCAATAGTTGAAGAACGACGGAAAATAACCGCGAATAGCAGGTGATAGCCAATCTCTCTGATGCTGAATCCCACGGTAGTGCTGTGTTGTAGGATGTTCTTTGTAATGGATTGAGGTTGGTCTGATTGCCAATAATTCATCAAACTCAGCAACTACTACTTGTATGTTGTTTATATTTTTTGCCAGTTCAAGAATAAATGCAATCGTTCTGTCGCAGACGGGGTATTTTTTAAAGAAACTTGGCTCAAGGAGTAAAACCCGATTGGCTTTTATATCCGTATTCCAATCGGGATCTAAGTTGTAGAAATTGTAAATGTATGTTGGTAATGCTTCGTCAATGATTGGAGGTTTCGTGATCGGTAAATTCGTTGGCAATACGAAAGGTTCTGTTGCGGTTAATTCAACTGGAATGGCGATGTCTGCCAAATCTTCATAGCTTTTATCCAGAAATGTTTTTTGCTGATTCGTATGGCAATAGCGATTGATATTTTCCTGATTCGCAACGTATTTTTTAGTGCTGTTACTACCTGCTACCCATTGCCAACTGAGCGCATTGCTGGCCCAATCGGCATCCAGCAAATGGTAGTACATCCATTGCGCCGGATTCTTCCAGTGACTTTGAGCGATGTTGCAGGCCATACTGGCTACATACAGTCGGCAATGATTATGCATATAGCCCGTGTCATACAATTCCCTGATGCCTGTATCAACGGCTTCTATGGTTGTGTTAGCCTTAAGAATTGCAGATGGCGTATTGTAATGGATTACGTTTTCCTGCGCCTGCTTAAGGTCCTGGTCAATGGCATCACCTTTGGCTATCCAAACCTGCTGAAAATAATCTCTCCAGGCCAGTTCTTTTAAAAATGAACTGATCTGGCTGGTTGTGTATCCTTTCGCTAACGTGCACTGGGCAATTTGTTTTGTACTGATTACTCCTCGGGATACATAGGGCGACAGCCGAGTAACAGCACCATCTACGTAGTTTCTGGTCTGGCCGTATTTTATCGGATCAACGCTATCAATTAAATCTAGAATCTCGCTGTAGACTGTCGTAAACATGATCAATCTGCTGGTTGGAAGTAGTCGTATGGCAACAAAGTGTATGCCTTTATTTTATGCTGCTCATGCCGCCATCTACTGAAAAAATTTGCCCCGTAATCCATTGGCTTTCTTCACTCAGTAAATAAGCTGCCATCGTCGCGATATCAGCGGGTGTGCCGATTTTTTTTAAGGGATGTCTTTGCGCATTGGCTTCGATTTTTTCCTGGGTATTCAAAAGACTATAGGCCAGTGGTGTATTGGTTATGGAGGGGGCAATACAATTTACCCGCACAGTCGGTGCGAGTTCTGCGGCTAAGGCTTTTGTTAACCCTTCTATAGCACCTTTACTTGTACTCACCAGGCTATGGAAATTAAATCCTAGCCTTGCAGCTACTGTGCTAAATAGCACTATACTGCTGTTTTCTGCTTTTTTTAGCGCTGGCAAGCAGTGCTGAATCACTTTAATCGCTCCGGTTACCTGCAATTTGAAATCAGCAATAAAATCGTCTTCTTTAAACCGAGCAAACGGTTTTAACTGTATAGCACCGGGGCAATAGGCCAGGCCATCTAATTTATCGGGCAAAAAGCTGAAATCGGGCTGCTCATCCAACACGTTCAGGTAGTGCGACGATACATTTTGAAAGGAAGCTACTTCGTTTTTATAGTAAGTGCCTGTTACGTAATGGCTTTCCGCGAGTTTTGCAGAAAGCGCTTTTCCTATTCCAGAACTGTGCCCGACAACTAAGTAATTTTTCATTAAAGCGAAACGAGTTGATCCGTGTAGTTGGTTGATTATCAGAAGGTGAAATTATGTCGAATAGAGTACTCAAATGTTAACGTTAATGTTTCGTACAATTCGGATCTATCCAGGCATAGAACGACGAAAACGACACTGACACAAAAGTCGAAACAGGTGTACTGATTGTATTCGTTCATGATGATTCATTTTTCAACTTTGTCAAAATGAGTCATCAATCGGTGTTGTAAATACCCCTATACGCATGAGTCCCACTGTTGGTAAGTACATTATTCTGATCGGAGCCGCTATTGTGCTGGTAGGCGTGATCGTTTATCTTTTCGGCGATAAGCTCCATTGGCTGGGTCGGTTGCCGGGCGATATTCGGATAGAGAATAAAGACGGGGGTGGGTTTTATTTTCCCATCGTAACCTGTATTGTGGTCAGCGTGATTCTGAACCTGATTATCGTTCTGATCCGTCGCTTTTTCGGGTCTTAGCACTGGTCGATTTGGCAGGTTGGCCCGCGTTCTCTTCGGTGTAGGTCAGCTTGTTCAGGTAAAAAACTTCGCGTTGGCTGCCTGAGGTTCTGGAAGGGGCTATTTTCTGAAAACCGCAGGCCAGAAAATGCCGATCGTACCAGGCCATCAGATTGTCCTGGGCCGAGAAGGTTACTTTCTCATTCTCAGCCGCTGTTTTCAGTTTAAACTTTTCGGTCTCTTTCAGCACCTTGCTTTCCTGAATTACTTCGGTCGTGATTTCGCCATCGTTGGGGTAGGCCATCACCATACGGTCGCCCTGATGCGATACCTGTACCATTTCGGTTAGCTCTTTGCTGAGAAGCTCCTTGATGGGGAAGCAGTTGTCCCACAGAAGATTCCCCTGCTTGTCGAAGCCACAGATGAACGCATGGGTGTATCGATACCCTTCGTAGCGGTCGGAGCCCCGAACAATGCCGCCATAGGCCAGCGTACTGCCCCGGTATTGAGGGTAATACACTTCGGCCACCAGTGTAAGGCCCGTAGGCGTAGGCTGGAGGTCGTGGACCAGTAGCCGGTAATGGAATTTGTAGTCCTTACCTTCCTCTTTCTTCTTGTTGGCTTTGGCCAGTAGTTTTTGCTGTCGCTGCGGTTTCAGGTAATCGAAAAAATGCTGCAACTGCGAAAACTCGATGTACTGAACCGACTTACTGGCCTCATCGGCATGTTCGCCATGGTGGATACGGGTAACGTAAATACCCTGTGAGTAGGGGGTGCAATCGGTCGAGTAATTACCCACCAGCAACGATTCCTGCTCATTGACGGGCAGCAGCTTACCCGAAATCAGGCTCTTTTCGGCTCCGTCGAAATCGAGCGTACGCACCAGCTTGCAGTCGTAATTATAGGTTCGGATCGAGAACTGGCAGTGCCGCTTCAGCGAATGGACCAGTACGTTGACCTCCCGTCGGGATTCGTCAATTTCCAGACCACTAAGCTCCATCCGATTTACGTACATGCCCGGAAGCACTTTAGCCGACTGATCGAAGAACGAGAACGCCATTACAACCGGGCGACCATGCCGGTATCCGCCCACGTAAGCCTGGCTACCTAAAACCTTAAAATACTGGACATCGAACTGGTCGAGCAGCGTCCCCTCAAAGGTTTCGAACACGCCATCATCGAGATGGAGCCGCAGAAACTGGAATTTGCCCCGGTCGTAATCGCGAAACAGGTGATATACGTACTGGTCTGTGTGACAGTCCAATACGGGGGTGTAATCATAGCTCTGTTTGAATTGGGTTTTCCAGAGTAATTTTAGATTGACGTCGTATTTCTGGAAGTTCAGGTTGGCGGGCGTATTGTCGTAAAAGGCACCCGTTCGGATAGTAACCAAAAGGCCCTTGTCGTTTAGGGGCGTTACGTCAAATGCTTCGGCTTCGTCGGGGTCCGAGGGGATTTCGAGCCGTAACGACTGAGCCAACTGTGCAGACACAGATGTACAGGTAACGACCAAAAACAGGCAGACTATGTAGAGCGTTCGAAGCATATACTCAAATTTACGAATTTCAGCGTACAGTTTACGGTTTAACGGATACCATAAATCTTACCAGCAATAATCATACTGTTCTGATAAAAACGGACTCGCTATACTTGCCACCGCTTCTTCAGGAAGTCTTTCATGAATACGTTGATGTCCCACTGGCTGGCGACGGGTAGGTTGGTATAGGGCAATGTAGGCAGATAACCTGGGGCCGGTCCAAATTCGCAGGTAACCGTAAGCAGGGGGGCATTGGCACGCTGGAGCCGGTCGCGAATGGCGTCCCACCATTTGGCGTGTGTTTCCAGCGCATCTTTCCATTCGGGGGCTCGCGGGTCGGTTACCTGTGGGGCCTCGGGCTGGCCCACCCGGCAGTGAATATGGTCGCTGACGGCAATCGCACGGTCCACATTGTCAGCCTGATCGCCCAGATACGACTCCGCTACATTGACCCAGTGCGAATAATCGGCGGTGAGTCGCAGGCCGGGTAGTTTGAGCAGGTAGTATTGAATGGCTGGGGCGCTGTAAGAAAAACGGCCCCGGTGCGTTTCGTGCAAAATCCGGACACCAGTTTGTTTCTGGACATCGGCGGCTGTCTGAATCAGCTCAACATTCTGCTCGAAGGTAAAGTAATCGTGGCCGGTATGGGCGTTGATGAACAGGGGTTTGTTAGAAGCAACGTCGAGCAGATCGTCGTGGTACTTTTTCTTATGCTCGGCAAAATTACTTCCTCCGCCAAAGGCCATCAAAATGGGTTCGAGGCCGTGATCACGCATGACCTGCGCAGCTTCTTTTCGTTTGCCAGGACCAGCCGCAATTTCCATGCCGTCGTATCCGGCGGCTTTCACTCGTTTGGCGGCTTCAGCATAGGAGAGGTTTTCCATGCCCCACATCGGGCAAAAGAACAGTGTTTTCAAGAATGTAAAGGCTTAGTTTATTCGCTCAAAGTTGGTGGAAAAAACGGGGTTTCCCAGTCCTTTTTTGATCAACTTTAGCAAGGCCCGGTCATAAGCCGTTCCCTACTGACATACGGCTGTCAGTGGGCAGGCTTTTCTTTGTGCCAGTCAACATAAACGTAGGTACGCCATGCAATTTTCTTCCGTTCGGGTCATTACGGCCGACCTTAAACGTCTCGTTTCGTTTTATGAGCAGGTGACGGGTATGCCTGTCACGCAGTATACCGATGATTTTGCGGAGTTACGGACGCCTTTGGCTACCCTGGCTATCGGAAGTACGCGTACGTTACAACTATTCGGAGGAGAGGAGGTGGCTGAAGCTGCCCGTAATCGCTCGGCTATCCTTGAATTTCGTGTTGAGGACGTGGATAGCACTTATGCAAAGCTGGCCGATCTTCTGGGTGCTGCTATTGTACAAAAACCGACTACTATGCCCTGGGGAAACCGTTCGCTGTTGTTCCGTGACCCCGACGGTAATCTGGTCAATTTTTTCGCGCCCATTACGCCAGAAGCCAGGCAACGATTGGATGGGTAGCCGTAACAGTGCCCGATGGTCTGATCCGTGAAGTCTGTTTCCGGAGTTTCATACAGTTAAGATTAAAATTTACAACTGCTTGAGTAATAAAGAGGTCATATGTATGTTTCAACCTTGACCTAATCCGCTGACTCTGTACCTCTACGTGTAGACGGCGGAGCTGTTCTTACTCATTCGTTGTGCACACCTATGAAACTGGGAAATGGATTCTGTGTATGGGTTCGGGCTTTTCTTTTTACCGGCTTACTGGCTACTGTACTATTGGTGAATGGCCCCGGTGTCGGCTCGGCCAGCGCACAGGTTCCCGCAAACGCCCGTAACTGGTATTTTGGGAATGGGGCAGGGGTTACATTTTCTGGAGGCTCTCCGCAATTCTTACCCAACGGCCAGCTTCGTTCCATGGAAGGCTGTGCCTCCCAGTCTGATGCCAACGGGCAGCTATTGTTTTACACCGACGGGAGTACCATCTGGAATCGAAATCACGAAATTATGCCGGGGGCAGTCAATCTGGGCGGAGGGGGCCGCAGTACGCAGTCGGCCCTGATTGTTCCCTATCAGAATAGTAACGACCAGTTTTATGTATTTTCGGTAGCGGGCCTGAACCAGTCATCGGGTATTCAGTATGCCATTGTGAATATGAACCTGAATGGCGGTCTGGGCGGCCTGAGTGTGAAAAATAAATCGCTACTGTCGCCATCGTCCGAAAAGATTACCACCATCTATCACTGCAATAATCTGAATCACTGGATTATCACGCATGAGCTAACCACCAATGCATTTCGGGTCTATCTGCTCAACGATAATGGGCTTATTCTGACCCCTAAAGTATATAACGTAGGGTCGATACATCAATCGCTGTATCGGGCAGGCAGTCCGCATCGGGAAAGTAAGGGGTACATGAAACCATCGCACGATGGTAAGCTTTTGGCCGTAGCCGTTTCCGATAGTGTAGAGGGCGGTTTTCTGGAACTGTTCGATTTCGATAATCAGTCGGGGGCTATCTCGAATGCCCGTAAGCTGGAAGTTCCGGCAACGGTTGGGGCCTATGGACTTGAGTTTTCACCCGATAATTCGCTGATCTATCTATCGACACTATCGCGTAAAAATGTGTATCAGATACGGGTCAGTGATCTGGCTGTTACGGCAACGCTCACCGTGCAGGCCCAACGAAATGCGTCGGCGGGTGTAGGGGCGTTGCAAATTGGTCCCGATGGTAAAATCTATGGCTCCCAGCCGGGCGAAGACTATCTGTTGGTAATCAACCAGCCCAATCAGGTAGGTGCTGGGTGCAACCTTGTATCGCAGGGGGTATATCTGGGTGGCCGAACCGCGCTGGCAGGCTTACCGTTCAACGTCGATACCATTCCCCGGCTTTTACCTAAGGTGACTATTGAACTGGCTAAACTGGGTGGTTGTAACAACTTTCTGCTTTCGTCGAAAACTCAGAATCTGGATCCCAACTATCTGACCTATCAATGGTATCTGAATGGAACAGCGGTGACCGGAGCTACGTCATCCACCTTAAAGCCAGCCAAATCGGGTACCTATCTGTTGAAAGTTCGGGAAGGTAAATGCGCTGACATTCACATGACGTCTACCGAAGAGCTGGCGGTTATTCTGGTCGAGGTTGATCCAACGGCAACGATCATCCCCGATTCCTGTGGGCAGTTTTTGCTTAATGCCCATGCCACGGGTGGCGTTCCGCAATGGGCCGGGCCGGGAATTAATTTAGCCAATGATCGGCTCGATTCGCTGATTGTGTCGAACATAAATGGCGTACAAACGTACCGGGTGCGGGTCACTAGTGCCGAAGATGCCTCCTGTTTTGCCGAAAAAGAGGTAACCGCCAGTTTTACCCGGCCATCGCCGTTTCGGTTCGTTAGTGCGACGCAAACCGTTTGTGGCGATACGCTTACGCTCCGGGCCATACCCAACTCCGACTGGGATGTTTTTAGCTGGCAATTGCCGGACGGCCATTCAATAACGGGTAATGCCGTTTTGGCCCAGCAGAATGGGCAATACCTCGTGACAGCTCATAGCACGAAAACGGGTTGTGTAAGTCGTGATTCGCAGATGGTAACCCTGAATCCGTATCCGAAACTGCAACTGGCTACCCGGCAGATCGACACCTGTTTTACAACCACAGATGCTATCAATCTGGATGCCGGGGTGATACCTGATGTGGTCTATAGCTGGTCGAAGGCAGGAAGAATTATCGGCACGGAACAGAAGCTCCAATTGAATGACTATGGCTGGTACACGATCAGCATTCGCTCATCGGCCGGATGCCAGGCAGCGGACTCGGTCTGGGTTCGTTCCAACTGCCCGCCAACTCCGCCCATAGCGTATATCCCCGATCTGTTTACACCCAATCGGGATGGGGCGAACGAAACCCTGGTGGTGTATAGTACGGGAGTTGATAGTATGACATTGACGATTTTCAACCGCTGGGGCGAGCCTGTATATGAGGGGGTTAGTGAAGCGGGTATTTCGGCAGGCTGGTCTACCTGGGACGGAACGTATAAAGGGCAACCCGTCGGAACAGGTTTGTATGTGTATCGGCTCGCTATGAAAAATTCCTTTTACCCGGCTGGGTTCACCAGACAGGGAGTTGTTGAAGTACTACGCTGATAAACCATTCGGAACTCCTCAAAGTGAATGAATTGTAGCAAAATTCGTCTAATATCCCCAACTTTACCCTTGAAAACCAAATAGGTTAACCGGTCGCACTTTCGGTAAACTATTTCTTGAACGAATCCAAATTTAGACCTAATTATGAGCGAAGTAGCCGCCCGTTTTGCCCCCGGTGTTGTGACCGGCGAAGGTGTCACTGAAATTTTTCGTCATGCCAATGAAAACGATTACGCCCTTCCGGCCGTCAACGTTGTTGGTACTAACTCTGTGAATGCTGTTCTGGAAACAGCCAAAGCTGTTAACTCGCCGGTTATCGTCCAGTTTTCGAACGGTGGTGGCATTTTTTATGGTGGCAAAAGCCTGTCTAACGATAAGCAACAGGCAGCCATTGCAGGTTCCATTTCAGGAGCACTGCACATTCACCATGTAGCCGAACTGTATGGTGTTCCGGTCATTCTGCACACCGACCACTGCGCTAAAAAATTGCTTCCCTGGATCGACGGGCTGCTGGCGGCTGGTGAAAAACACTTTGACCAGACCGGCAAGCCCCTGTACTCCTCGCACATGCTTGACCTGTCGGAAGAGCCGATTGAAGAAAATATCGAAATCTGCGCCAAATACTTCGAGCGGATGGCCAAAATCGGCATGACGCTGGAGATCGAACTCGGTGTAACGGGTGGTGAAGAAGATGGCGTTGATAACTCTGATGTCGACGATTCCAAACTCTATACCCAGCCTTCGGAAGTGGCGTATGCCTATGAAGAACTGAGCAAAATATCGCCAAACTTCACCATTGCGGCTGCGTTTGGTAACGTACACGGGGTGTACAAACCCGGTAATGTGAAGCTGTCGCCGATTATCCTGCACAATTCACAACAATACATTCAGGAGAAATACAACACGGGTCCGCTGCCAGTGAACTTCGTATTCCACGGTGGTTCGGGTTCCAGCCGCGAAGAAATCCGCGAAGCCATCCGCTACGGTGCCGTGAAAATGAACATCGATACCGATATGCAGTGGTCGATGTGGGAAGGGGTACTGAACTATTACAAAGCGAAAGAAGGCTACCTGCAATCGCAGTTGGGCAACCCCGAAGGTCCCGATTCGCCAAACAAAAAGTACTACGATCCCCGCGTGTGGCTGCGTAAAGGCGAAGAAAGCATGGTACAGCGCCTGAAAGTAGCATTCGAAGATCTGAACTGCATTAACCGACTGGCGTAGTAGTCGATTAAAACTATACAATGAGGCTGTTTAAACTTTTCCTAATCGAGTCGTAATGCGTGCTTTTTGTCATCCCGACGCAGGAGGGATCTTCGGTAAATAGCCAATTTCCCTGCTCATGCCGAAGATCCCTCCTGCGTCGGGATGACAAAAGCAATTGAAACAAAAGTTTAAACAGGTTCAATATCAAAAATGCCGCACTCCTGAGAGTGCGGCATTTTTTTATGCTCAGAGATTAAAAATTTTTAATGTGAGGGGTACCCGCGTCCGGGGGCTCGATTGTCTTATGCGTACTTAACGAGAACCCTATGGATGCGCAACCAATGATGGCAACTTTACTGGAACGATACCTCGCCAATCAGGCAACCGACGACGAGCTGGAGGTATTTATGGAGTTGCTCAGGGAGGGGCAGTTCGATGAACTAATCAAGACCTACATGGATAGAGAGAGCGACCTCATCCAGAAAACGGCGGCTGAATCTACGTTGGGTACCGGGTTTCGAGGCTGGGGGCAGTGGTTGAAAATAGCCGCGTCTATTGCCCTGATATTCTGGTAGTTTTTAAGGCGTCAATCGGCTATTTACCTTATTCCGTGCCTACATCAGGGGCGTGGAGAATCCGGCTTTTGTCAATTCATACAACCAATAAACCAGAAAGAGAGCAATGAGATTATCACTACAGAGGATACGGACCTTCGGGTGTTTGATAGTCTCCGCTTCGCTGATCACCACAGCGGGTGCCCATACCCGACCAGCGGAAAAAGGAGATAATGCCGATCACCAGCTCAGGCAGGCAAAACGGATTGAGTCCCTAAAGACAGTTCATCGGGCTAACCCCTCCGAACAGGTAGCTATTCTGATCAAAGGAAAAGTGACGGCTCAGGAAGATCGGATTGCCCTGCCGGGGGTCAACATCGCTATTAAAGGGTCAACCACAGGTACGACAACCGATGCCGATGGCAATTACTCCCTTAGTGTACCTTCGCAGGAGAGCGTACTCATTTTTTCGTTTCTGGGCTATGTACCCCAAGAGGTTAAGGTAGGGAGTCAGACAACGATCAACGTAGCTCTGGCACCTGATTCCAAAATCCTGAATGAAGTGGTCGTTACGGCACTGGGATTTAAGGAAGAAAAAGATCGGCTAGGCTCTACCCTGTCGGCCGTTAAACCCGAAGATATTAAACGCTCGGGCGAAACGGGCGTCATTAATGGATTGGCGGGTAAAGCGGCTGGGGTTCTGATTTCGCGCTCAACCGGCGATCCGGGTGCGGGTTCGTATATCCAGATTCGGGGTCAGAATACCATTACGGGCTCCAATCAGCCGTTGATCATCATTGATGGCGTACCGATGAGCAATAACACTACAGGCGATTCGCGGGGGGGCGTAGCGCAGCAGTCGCGCCTGAACGACATCAACCCGGAAGACATTGCCAGTATGCAAATCCTGAAAGGGGCTTCGGCGGCTGGTCTGTGGGGGTCGCGGGCGGCCAACGGGGTTATTGTCATTACCACCAAGCGGGGCGCTACCGACAACAAGCTGAATGTCAGCTTCAGCTCGACGGTTTCTTTCGATAAAGTGAACGTACTGCATCCGTTGCAGGAAGCCTATGGGCAGGGAACGGGGGGCGTTTTCAATCCAACCACGCAGTATTCATGGGGCGACAAAATTGCTAACCGGGCTGGCGGAGACGATGTGGTGAATATGAACGGTGCCCGGTTTGAGTCGTATCAGGGCAAAACGTTTTACCCTATCGTCACGAAAAACTCTAAAGAAACCTTTAATGAAGCCCGGCGGGATGCGGTGTTTCGGACGGGTACCTATCTGGACAACAACATAAGCTTAAGCGGTGGCAACGACAAGGGGAATTTCTACCTGAGTCTGGGCAATCTGGCGCAGAAGGGGATTTTTGCTGGGCAAAGCGATTACAAACGGAGTTCTGTGCGATTCAATGCCCTGCGTCAGTTCAACGACATTGTTCGGGCGTCGGCCAATGCCAACTACATCCGAACCACCTCCAATCGGATTCAGAAGGGCGACAACACCAGTGCACTTTATCTGGGTATGTTGCGTTCGGCCCCCGATTTCGACAGCCGCTACTGGAAAGGGACGTACTATGCCTCGCCAACGGCGGCTGGTATTCGAAATCGGCAACGCGCCTACCGGAATTATCTGGGCGCTTCGGCCAATCCAAGTTATAACGATCCACTCTGGACCATCAACGAGCTGACCAATTTCTCGGAAGTGGACCGCCTGATTATGAACTCCGAAATGGTGATTACGCCCAAGGATTGGTTCAGCATTACGGCGCGGGGAGGCATCGATATGTTCAACGACCGCCGGGTAACCAATAACCCGGTAAACTCGGTCGAAAACTCCGGAGCAGGCACGTACGACCAGCGGATTATCTCCGAAAAAGAACTGAACCTGGATGTGATCGGTCGGGCCAGTAAGGATTTTGGCGAGAACATAACCAGTACGCTGATTGTGGGCTTCAACATCAACGACCGGACGTCCAATCTGCTGGGCGGTACCATGAACAACTTCATTCTGGAAGAAGCCCCGGCTAATTTCGCCAACTCGATTGCGGCCAACAACTCCCCGTTCAATACCGAAACGCACCGCCGGACAGCGCGTTTATATTCCACGCTGAATCTGGGATTCTTTAACCAGCTTTTTGTAAATGGATCGCTGGCCAGCGAATCGGGCTCAACGTTTGGCAGTGCTTCCAAATCGACGTTCTACTATCCATCGGCCGATGTGGCCTGGCAGTTTAGCCAATTGCCCGTTTTCCGGGGTACGCCCCTGTCGTTCGGTAAGCTGCGGGCCTCGTATGGAATTGTCGGTATCCAGCCCGAACCGTATCGAAACACCACCCCATACATCGCAGCCTCGTTTACCGATTGGGGTACTGCCCTGACCAGTTCGGGCTACGGTGGCGCTTACGTAGAGAGTGCCACACAGGGCGACCCCAACCTTTTGCCAGAACGCAAAACGGAATGGGAAATTGGGGGCGATCTGCGGCTCTTCAAAAACAAACTGACCATCGGCTATACGTATTACCAGAACCAGATCCGCGATTTGCTCCTGCAAGTATCATCGGCAGGTTCAACGGGCTTCAGCCAGAAATACACCAACGCCGGGAGCATGGAAAACAAAGGGATGGAGGTCGATTTCAACCTGAACGTACTCCAGAAGAACGATTTCCAGTGGAATGTATTTGCGAACTGGAGCCGTAACAAAAACCGGGTTACCAGCCTGGGCGGCACCGAAATCATCACCTTTACGGGCGGTGCTCTGAGCACGGTGGCGCACGTGGGCGATGCTCTGTCGTCCTTCTACGGGGGGGTGTATCAGCGTAACGAAGATGGCTCCATGAATTTGACGGCCAATGGTTTCCCGAAATTGGGCACGACGCTGGGTATCGTAGGCGACCCTAACCCCGACTGGCGTGGTGGATTTGGGACGAATCTTTCCTACAAAAAACTGTCGTTGAATGTGTTGTTCGAAACCTTCCAGGGGGGCGATTTCTACGAAGGAACTCGTGGTGTACTGGTCAATTTCGGCACCTATGCCGATGTGGGCAATGAAGTGACGCTGTCAAAAGACATGTACAACTACGCCGGTACGCTGTTCAAAGCGGGGACAACCCTGCGCGGCAACGTAAAAGATTATGGCGGAGGCCCGGTATTGCTGGACCAGTCGTTCTACACCTCCATCGGTGGGCACTCCGGCCAGTTGACCGAGCAGTTTGTACGGGATGGAAGCTGGACCCGGATTCGGGAAATCACGCTGGGCTATCAGCTCAACTCGGCCGGTTTCCGCAAGAAAACCAAACTCGAATCGGTCAGTTTCGCCGTTACGGCCCGCAATCCGGTGCTCTGGACAAACGTGGTGGGTATCGATCCCGAAACCAACGTATCGGGGGTTGGCAATGCCCGTGGGGTCGATTATTTCAACAATCCCAGTACCAAATCGCTGGTGTTTAGCCTGAAAATCAACTACTAACCAAATGTCGATGGTAAGGCGGTTCTCATTCGTCTTACCATCGACATTGCAAAAGGAAACTCATGAAACTACGATATAAAGCCATTTTTGCCGTATTGATTGGGCTGGCTTCCTCTTCCTGCGAGTCGCTGGTATCGGATATGAACCAGGACCCCAACAACCCGACCGATGCGTCGGCCGAATACATTTTTACAGGCACCCAGGTTGCCCATATTGCTTCGCAGGAAGGTATGGCCAGCCGACTCACGATTGTCTGGACGGGCTATGGATTTGGCGCGTTTCAGCAGTTTGGTACCTGGGGGCAGTATCAGATTACAGCCGCCAATTTCGACGACGACTGGAACCTGTTCTATACCGGAACAAATAAAAATGCGGTGCGGGCACTGGACAAGGCGAATCAGTTGGGCAACCGGGTCATGGCGGGTATCACCAAAATCATTCAGGCGCACAACATCGGTACGGCTACCGAACTATGGGGAGATGTTCCGTTTACCGAAACCGCCAATACGACCAAATTCCCGAACCCTCGCTTTGAAACTCAGGCTGAACTCATTCCCAAGCTGATCGCTCAGTTGAACGACGCCATCACGGACCTGGAATCGGGTATCGGTACGGTCGGTACTAAAGATCTGTTTTTTGCAGGTGACCTGACTAAATGGAAACAGGTTGCCAATACGCTAAAAGCCCGGTTGTACATCGATCTGAAGCAGTATAACGAAGCCTACACAGCGGCTCAGTTGGGGGTAAGCACCTATGCCAACTCGATGTATTCGCCACACGGAACAACAGCCAGCGCCAACGAAAACCAGAATTACAGCTTCCTGACCAACATTCGGGCGGGCAGTATTACAGCCGAAGGCGCTTACAATGCTGAACTGCTTAACCCGGCCAAAACGGCGACATATCGAGGCAATGCCAAAACCAACGAAACGGCCCGGTTCAAGTTCTACTATCTGGAAAATGGCGTGAACGCACCCGGTGTGATCGAGCCTAACACGCTGACCACCACAACGAATCGGGGCTTTTTTGCCCGTGATGCCAGTTTCCCGCTCGTAACCTATCAGGAGAATATTCTGACGCTGGCTGAAATGGCCTTGCGTTCCGGCAAAGGGTTCGACGCGGCATTGGCGCATCTGAATACCTACCGGAGCTTTCTGAACAGTGGTGGCTATCTGCATGCAACGTATAAAGTGGCCGGTACCTACAAATATGATCCCTATGTTGCAGCCGATTTTGCCTCGGGGGGCATCGAAAATAAAGACGGTATCGCTGCTGATAAGGCATTGCTGCGCGAAATTCTGGAAGAGCGATACGTAACTTTCTACGGCCAGCACCTGGGCTGGAATGATGAACGTCGGACGCGTGCCGAAGGCTTGGGCGTTAAACTGAAGCCCAACAACGGCAGCCAGTTGCCCGGTCGGTTCATTTATTCGCAGAATGAGCTAAACTCGAACCCCAATAGTCCACGTTCAGCACCGAGCCTGTTTGAGTCGGTCACTATTTTCAAGTAGGCTCGTTTATAAGAACTTATTAGATCGAACAGAAATGCATCGACCCATTTATTGGCTGTTTCTCATCGCTGGTCTGGGCTTCCATTCGGCTACCGCCCAGACCACTTTTGCGGCTCAGGAAGCTAAAGCCCTGCAAAAACAGGCGAAGGGAATTGAGATCGTAAAAGATACCTACGGTGTTCCGCACGTGTACGCCAAAACCGATGCCGATGCCGTATTCGGTGAAATGTACATCCAGTGCGAAGAGTTCTTCGATAAGGTTGAAACGTCACTGATTGGGCGGTTGGGCCGTTCGGCGGAACTGGAAGGGGAATCGGCTATCTACCGAGACCTCTGGACCCGGATGTTTATCGACTCGGTTCAGGCGGTTCAGTTGTATCAGAAAACCCCCGACTGGCTCAAAAAACTGTGCGACGCCTATGCAGGTGGCATAAATTATTATCTGATTACCCATCCAGCCGTAAAACCCAAGCTGCTCACTCGGGTGGAGCCGTGGATGATCCTGATGAATAACGTTCCGGCCATGGGTGGCAGCAACGTTTCTGAAGCTGATTTCAAAGCGTTTTACCTGAAAGAAGCGACACAACCCGCAACGGGTGGCCGAAGCTTTACGGCCGAACCACCCAAAAACGACGGCTCCAATGGGTTCGCCCTGGCTCCGTCGCGTACCCAGAGCAAAAAGGCCATGCTCTTTATCAATCCCCACGCGGAATACTACGGTCGTATCGAAATTCATCTGGTCAGTGAAGAGGGCCTGAATTCATACGGGGCACCGTTTCTGGGGCAATTCAACATCTTCCAGGGCTTCAACGAGTTTCTGGGCTGGATGCACCCCGTTTCGCTGTCCGATGCCAAAGATTTGTACGCCGAGGATGTGGAGTGGAAAAAAGGGAAATGGATGTATCGCTACGATGGAGCCTGGAAACCCGTCGATAGCACAACGACTGAACTGCGCTACAAGAAAGGGGATAGCTGGGCGACCAAACGATTTGTGACCTACCGCACGCACCATGGCCCAGTGGTGTATGCGACCGCAACCCGCTGGATTGCGCTCAAAACCTACGAGCCAAACATCGAACTGCTGGGCATGCACTGGCTGAAAATGAAGGCCCGGAATATGAAGGAGTTTACCAGCGCCATCAATGCCCGTGCTATGGTCGGCAGCAACATCGTCTATGCTGACAAAGCGGGGAACATTGCGTACTGGCACGGTAATTTCGTACCCAGGAAAAACCCCTTGCTCGACTGGCGTCGCCCGGTCGATGGAACCACGTCGGCGACCGAATGGCAGGGTACACATGAACTCTCGGAGCTTCCGCACTACATCAACCCGACCAATGGCTGGCTACAGAATTGTAATTCAACGCCTTTGTACGGTGCTGGTGAGCTGAATACAGACATGCTAAACAAGCTGCCCTCCTACATGTTGCCAGATGGTCATACCCCCCGCGCTGTTCATGCCGTAAAGGTGTTGACACCCCTCAAAAATGCAACGATGGACGACGTGATCAAAGCCTCGTATGATACCTACCTGCCTAGTGGCGAACGTTTTGTACCCGGTCTGATTGCGGCTTATGCTACGGTTGGTGATTCGCTCAAGGCCAAACTGGCGCAACCCATCGAAACGCTGAAAGCCTGGAATTTTCGGACCGATACCAACTCGGTAGCTACAACGCTTACGGTGCATTGGCTGGAAAAAATTATCCAGCTCGATATGGCGCGACTGGCAAAGCCTGCCACCACCGAAGAACAGTATTCACTAACCAATGGGGCCGCTGTTACGACCGAGTTTTTATCACCGAAAGAGCAGGTGACGGCTTTAGCGCAGGTAGTGGCTGATCTAGAGAAAGAGTTTGGAACCTGGCAGGTGCCCTGGGGTATGGATAATCGGTTTCAGCGGATAGCGGATTCGGAGCCCAGCGATGACAAACTTAGCTGGGGCGTTCCGGCTACGCCGGGTTTCATGGGCTCGCTGAATGCCTATGTAAGCCGCAAAACGGCCAAAACCCACAAACGATACGGTATTACAGGCAACACGTTCGTGGCTGCGGTAGAGTTTGGGGATAAACTCCGGGCTAAAACCATCCTGACGGGGGGCGCCAGTTCGGACCCCGCATCGCCCCACTACCTTGATCAGGTGAAAGGCTACATCGACGGCACGTACAAAGAGATCTATTTCTATAAAGACGACGTGTACAAACACGCCGAAAAAATCTATCATCCAGGCGATAAGTAATCGTATGAAACGACGTGATTTTGTCAAACTGTCTGGCGTAGGGCTTGGAGCAACCATGCTGCCTGCCGGGCTGATAGCCGGGAATCGGATTTCGGCGGAGGAGTTACTGAATCCGGGGCTGGATGTTGCCGTCAAAAAACGACTGGCCGATGTGGCGCTCAACGCGGCCAAAAGCAAAGGGGCTACCTATGCCGATGTACGCATTGGCCGTTACCTGCGTCAGTACCTGTTTACGCGGGAAAATAAAGTGCAGAACATCGTCAATTCCGAATCGTATGGTATTGGAATACGGGTTATTGCCAACGGAACCTGGGGATTTGCATCGACCAACACCATGTCGCCCGAAAGCATTGCCGAGTGTGCTGCCATGGCGGTGGATATGGCGAAGGCAAATGCCGAAATCCAGCGGGAGCCCGTCGTACTGGCTCCGCAGAAAGGGGTAGGAGAAAAGGTCTGGAAAACACCCATTAAGAAAAATGCCTTCGAAATTCCGGTCAAGGAAAAGATCGATCTGCTGATGGACGTGAACGGGGCCGCGCTGAAAAATGGGGCTTCGTTCGTCACCTCAAACCTCTTCTTTGTCAACGAGCAGAAATACTTTGCCTCAACCGATGGCTCGTATATCGATCAGGATGTGCATCGGATGTGGCCAACCTTTACGGTGTCGGCCGTAAATCGGCAAACGGGGCGGTTCAAATCGCGGGATGCCCTCAGCGCACCCATTGGAATGGGCTATGAGTATCTGTCGGATAACCCGGCCGAAAAGATCGTGATACCCAATGGGCCAACGGTGTATCGGTATGCCTACAACATGATCGAGGATGCTACGGCAGCGGCTTTGCAGGCGAAGGAAAAACTCTCCGCCAAATCGGTTCCCGCTGGTAAGTACGACATGATTCTGGACCCCTCGAATCTGGGCCTGACCATTCACGAGTCGGTTGGTCACCCGCTGGAACTGGACCGGGTGCTGGGCTACGAAGCCAATCTGGCCGGAACCAGCTTTGCAACGATGGAAAAACTGCAGTCGAAAAACTTCCAGTACGGCAGCAAAATCGTCAATCTGGTGGCAGATAAGATTCAACCCAACACCATGGGTTTGGTTGGCTACGACGATGAGGGGGTGCCCTGCAAAAAGTGGAATTTAGTAAAAGATGGTATCCTGGTCAATTTCCAGGCTACCCGCGATCAGGTGCATCTGTTGGGTGAAAAGGAGTCGCAGGGGTGCAGCTTCGCCGAAAGTTGGGATAGCGTTCAGTTTCAGCGCATGCCGAACGTATCACTTCAGCCATCGGAAGGCAAATACAGCATCCACGATATGATTAAGGATACCGAAAAGGGTATTTATATTCTTGGTCGTGGATCGTCGTCCATTGATCAGCAGCGGTATAATTTTCAGTTCAGCGGGCAGCTTTTCTACGAGATCAAAGACGGCAAAATTGCGGGTATGCTCGACGACGTAGCCTATCAGTCCAACACCCAGGAGTTCTGGAATTCCTGCGCCCGCATCTGCGACAAGGACGACTACCGCTTGTTTGGCACCTTCTTCGACGGGAAAGGACAACCGGGGCAGGCCAGCGCTGTTTCGCACGGTTGCCCTACTACCCGTTTCAATGGCGTAAACGTAATCAACACCGGACGGAAGATTTAAAAAAGTAGTAGTAGGAGCGAGTAGTGAGGAGCGAGAATGCTGGCGCAAGCCAAAAAGAGTATGCGTCAGCCATTCTCGCTCCTCACTACTCGCTCCTAATACCTCATAAAAACACATGGCTATTTTATCGCAGGAAGAAGCCAAAAGGCTCATTGATAAAGTGTTGGGTTATTCCAAAGCCGACGAAATGAAGGTAGAGCTGAATGGCGGCCGAACCGGGAATATCCGGTTTGCGCGTAATTCCGTTTCTACCGCTGGAGCGACCAACAACCTAACGGTGTCGGTGACGGCTGTAATAGGCAAGCGGATCGGAACGTCGGATATCAACGAGTTTGACGACGCTTCGCTCGAAAAGGCGGTTCGTCGGGCGGAAGAGATGGCCCGGCTGGCGCCCGAAAACCCGGAGTATATGCCCATGCCGGGACCACAAACCTATACCACTCCCCAGGCATTTGTCGAAACCACGGCTACCATGAAAGCGCCTGACCGGGCAAAACTGGCCGGGGCTAGTATTAAATCGGTTATGGATAGCCAGTTGAGCGGGGCGGGGTTTCTGGAAGATTCGGCTACGTTCAACGCCATCGGCAATAGCAAAGGACTGTTTGGCTATCATAAAAGCACCAACGCCAATTTCTCGCTGACCATCCGCACGCCCGACGGAACGGGTTCAGGCTATGCTGCGGGCGATTTCAACGACGTCAGTAAACTTAAGACGGGCGCATTGACCGACATCGCCATTCAGAAAGCCCGCGCTTCGCAAAAGGCGGTTGCGCTGGAGCCCGGTAAATATACCGTCATTCTGGAACCGCTGGCGGCTGGCGAACTGATTCAGTTTATGGTACGGGCGATGGATGCACGCACTGCCGACGAAGGCCGGAGTTTTCTGAGTAAGAAAGGGGGCGGTACACGCCTGGGCGAAAAACTACTGGACGAACGTGTGACCATTTACTCCGATCCAACCGATTCGCAGGTGCCCAGTTCGCCGTTTTCGGGCGATGGCTATCCGTACGAAAAAGTGGTCTGGTTCGATAAAGGGGTGGTCAAAAATCTGTCGTATTCCCCCTATTGGGCGAAGCAAAAAGGGGTTAAACCTTTGCCCGAACCGTCTGGCTTTGTCATGCAGGGTGGAACGCAGTCGCTGGCCGACATGATTAAAGGCACTGAGAAAGGTATTCTGGTCACCCGGTTCTGGTATACGCGCTGGCTGGACCCGCAAACCCTGCTCTACACGGGCCTTACCCGCGACGGAACGTTTTATATCGACAATGGGCAGATCAAGCACCCGATCAAAAACTTCCGCTTCAACGAAAGCCCGGTCATCATGCTCAACAACCTCGAAGCCCTCGGGATTCCTGAGCGTACCCGAGGCAGTATGGTGCCGCCTTTACGGATTCGTGATTTTACGTTCAGTAGCCTTTCAGATGCCGTCTGATTACCCTTTAACATCTTCCTCTTTTTTACAACCAATGAAAAAAGTTACCGGACTCATCCTTTCTCTTTTTGCGGGAACACTTCTATACAGCCCGACAAGTGCCCAAAGCTCAGAAGGTAATCAAAGTAATCAGGTCGCTGCGCTGCAACGGCAGTTAGCCAGCATGCAGCACCAGTTTGATGCGCTGGACAAAACCATCGACGATCTGACCTGGTCGCAGCGGCTGGGCGATGCCGTATTGGTCGATAAGGTCATCATTACCGGACCACCTCCGGCTGTCGTTAAAAATCCAACGGGTCAGGGCGCAAAAAACCCCGTTCGGTTTTCGGCTTATGTGTTCATTCCTACCAAAATCGATCCGTCGAAAAAATACCCGTTGCTGGTGCTGCCACATGGGGGTGTACATAGCAACTTTAACACAGCCTACGCTCACATTATCAAGGAGCTAACCGCGCAGGAATATGTTGTCATTGCCCCTGATTATCGGGGGAGTACGGGCTATGGGCAGGGCTTTTACCAGCTCATCGATTACGGCGGACTAGAAGTGGAAGACACCAAAGCCTGCCGGGATTACATGCTCGAAAACTACGATTTCATCGATAAAAAACGAGTCGGTATGTTGGGCTGGAGTCATGGCGGTATGATTACCCTACTCAACCTGTTCAATCACCCTTCCGATTATGCCGTAGGGTATGCGGGCGTACCCGTAAGCGATCTGATTGCCCGGATGGGCTACAAAAGTCAAAGCTACCGGGATGCGTATTCGGCTGACTATCACCTGGGCAAAACCGCCGATCAGAATGTAGAAGAATACCGGAAACGCTCTCCGGCCTGGCAGGCGCACAAACTACAGACTCCACTTCTGATTCATACCAACACCAACGACGAGGATGTAAACGTGCTGGAGGTCGAGCATTTGATCAAGTCACTAAAGGCTGAGGGGAAGAAGTTCGAATACGAAATTTATAAAGACGCTCCCGGCGGACATACCTTCAACCGGATCGATTCGTACGGAGCAAAGGAAAGCCGGATGAAGATCTATGATTTTCTGGCTCAGTACCTCAAGCCCAATAAGAAATTCAAAGACGTAAAAGAGTTGATCGAAGCGAGCTATTTTCCGAAATCAGGGAAGTAATATCGTCGAGCTGTACGGCAATTCTGTCCTAGCGACGAAGGAGCAATTTTCGAAGAAGTCGTTTATGTATTCCCCGAAGATTGCTCCTTCGTCGCTAGGACAAAATACGCTTACGAATAAGCCTTTGAATAAAGGCTACTTACTGCGGATTTTCGACAGGGGGAGGGGCACCGAAGCGTTTGTGCGAACCCTTTAATTCTCCGTGAGAATGGATGAGAATAAACGTAAGCAGCGCTAAAAACACGAGTAAGCCCCCAAAATTGATCGCCCATTTTTTCGGCGCTAAAAGTCTGGGACTGAAAACGGGATGGGTTTTGCCGATAAGCAGAGCGACTACTAGCCAATTGACGATGTACAGGTATTGTTCAATGCGATAGCCGCTCATAAATGCGCCCGTAATAAACAGGCTAAACAGAATATACAGCCCCCATAAACCGAGAAAGAGGCCAACCACCTCGTTTTGAGAATAGGAGACGGGATTGGCTTTAGTCTGGTAAAAACGCACCCAGCACCAGCCTGTCATGGCGAGTACCATGCCAATGGAAACCAATTGAACCGAGCCAGTGATGGGACTGTCAGTTGCTACGCCGATCTTACTGAAAATGTCCTGAAGCCGTTCTGTTTCAAACGATTGCTGCCATACGATGTACGGAATCACCAGCATCACCATCAGTAGAGGAAACCATACCTGAGTTTTAGGCTGAGTCGTTTCGACCGATTCCCATTCGGATGTCAGGGTGCCGTAGGCCATACCCAGGCCACCGAAAAAGCCCAGTGAATATTCCATGACGTTCCAGAAATTGAATTTGATTTCGGTCAGATTGCCGAGGACCTGGAGAAAATTGCCGAATGCGAAACCAAAGCCTCCACCCAGACCGGTGAATATGGCCACGCGTAACGCCGAGTACTGTCGGTGACGCACCAGATACCAGGTAAGGGCTACAGCGGCTCCGAAGCAAACCGCCCACATTTCGGAACGGGGGGGCGTCATTCGCCAGTCGAATTCTTCGATCAGGAAAAAGTAGAACAATATCCCGCCAACTACCATTTCGACAATCAGCTTATGCCACTTTACAGGTTTGGTGGCCGAGTCGGTCAGGGCCAGGCCAAACAGACCCCCACCCACGTACCCATACAGGCCACCAATCACAAACAGCATGATTAGCCCGTAGAACACATTGACAAATTCGGTATCGCGGCCGTAGCCTACCACAATGCCATAGCTCGCCAGCCCACCGAGCCCCCAGCCAATAGCGCCCGCCAGTGTGACAGCAAAAACCCGGGCATACCAATCGGTGCGTTTTGCCACCAGCAAAACACTTAGAGAGCCAATACCACCCGCCCAGGCGGCACCGTATTCATGCCCAAACTGACCGCGAATGGCCCAGGCCGTTCCGAGCGACAGGCCCACTACGAGCATAGACAAAGAAATAGATTTGTTTCCCATGCAGAGACGCAGCTAAGTAAGGATGTAGGAATTGTTTCCTGATATACCCGACTTAGCCGCGAACAGGCTATTGGCAGGAAGGCAAGTGGGCAAGTAACCCCTTGTACCGCAGGGTGATTCGGCCTGTTTCGCTGGAATGAGAGCGGAGTTAAGCCTCAAGCACGGGCAGCCAGTCGCCCGATTGTGCCAGGAGTTCCATAAACACACTGAAGGCAATGCCCATATCTTTTTCGACGGCAAACTTGAGCACTTTCATCGACCGCACCATATGCTTTTTGATGGCACTGCTCGAAATGCCTAAAATCTGGGCGGCTTCGTCGTAACTCTTTTCCTGCTGCCGACAGAGTTTAAACACTTCCCGGCTTTGCGGAGGTAGGGTGTCCAGCACCCGCTGCAAAAACTGCTGGTATTCTTTGGCCTGAAAACTCTCTTCCGTATCGTTTTTCGAGACCGTATAATTCCGTAAAACTTCCCCTTTGATCCGGTCTTCAACAGCCGCCCGTTTCAGCATGTTGAAGGTGTGATTTTTGGTAACGGTGAATAAATACGATTTGAATGAACTGACTTCCTGCATGGTCCAGCGGTCTTCCCATATTTTCATGAATACCTCCTGGCAGATGTCGTTCGATAATTCGTTGGATTTGATGAATTTGAATACGAACCGATACAGGTCGGGCCGATAAAAATCGTACAGTTTACGGAATGCTTTTTCATCACCTGTTGAAACGCGGTTTAGTAAAAAGTTCTCATTCGGAAAAGTCATTACAGTGAGTGCGTTAGTTGTTGGTAAAAAACGGTTCGTGCAGTTACAAAATGAGGTGCAGGCCAGAGCGGGCTGGCAGGAAGGATCGATGCTGGAAAATGAATCTTGAAGAAATCCTAAAAAAACACATTTCTTGAAAAATTTAATTATGTGTTTAGTTCAAATATAAAAATATTATTTGTTTATAAATTGAATAAGTGAAATATAAATTATGGGATTAGCGAAGGCAAGCCGATGTCATGATCGATGATCGACATCCTGAAAACGTCCTGAACAGAAGGGGAGGGAGCGGCTGAGGAATGCAATAAAAATCAACCGTAGAGAGAAATTTGTTTGATAGGGCAAAGCCGTATCCAATAGGTAATTTTCAGCCTGGAAAATCTTGACTTGACGTGAAATGGAATAGCTAAAGTTTAGGGAATGAGGAACTGATTTTTATAAACTTCACTAGGGTAGAACGATGAATGATTTAGTAAGTGTTTTTACTTATAGAATGCCTGTAAGCCAGCTGGTTGTGACGGGTTTTGTTTTGAAAATGCCTGAAATCAGAGCGGTGAAGAATGACTGAATTTCAGTACTAATTTCATTACCTTTAAGAGGGCTATTCCCGGTATGGGATAGATCGTGGAAAAAATTGACTTTTAGTCAAATCAGGCAGAAATCGGTCCGTTGAAAAATCGAAAACGGTAGACGAGACTGGCGAAGGTCTGTATTTAAGGATATTTTAATAGACTATGGATTTAATTCGCGCTGCGTTACGGAAACCGATCTCCATTCTGGTGATTGTTGCCAGTCTGTTCTACTTTGGTATTGGGGCCGTACGTACGATCAAGATTGACATTTTTCCCAACCTGAATCTCCCCGTTATTTACATTTCGCAGCCCTTTGGCGGTTACACACCCGACCAGATGGAATCGTTTTTCGGGAAGCAATACGTCAACCTGCTCCTCTATGTATCGGGGGTGAAAAGTATCGAAACCAAAAACATTCAGGGGATTACGCTGCTGAAACTGTCGTTCTATGAAGGTACCAATATGGCGCAGGCGGCTGCGGAAGTGTCGGCCTATTCGAACCGGGCCCAGTCGAGTTTTCCGCCGGGGTCACAGCCGCCATTTATTCTTCGATTCGATGCGTCCACACTACCCGTGGGGCAGTTGGTGTTAAGCAGTCCCAAACGAACCAACAACGAACTTCAGGATTTAGCCAACGTATATATCCGGTCAGGGTTTACGTCGGTACCGGGGCTGGTATCGCCCGCGCCTTTTGGTGGTAATGCCCGTTCTATTGTCATTAAAGCTGATCCCGAACTGCTGCGTGCGCACAACCTCACCCCCGATCAGTTGGTAGCCGCCCTACGCATTAATAATACGGCTACGCCCGCCGGAAACGTTCGGATTGGCGATTACAACTATTTTACCCCGGCCAACACCACCGTCCGAAACATTGAGGATTTTGGCAATATTCCGCTCTACACGGGCACGGTACAAAACCTGTATCTGAAAGACGTAGCCACCATCGAAGACGGGGCCGACATTACACAGGGCTACGTGCTGGTGAATGGCAAACGGTCGGTGTATCTGCCCATTACCAAATCGGCTGATGCCTCCACCTGGGAAGTGGTTCAAAATCTGAAAGCCGCCCTGCCGCGTTTCCAGGCGCTGCTGCCCGAAGATGTGAAGCTCACCTATACCTTCGATCAGTCGGTGTATGTAATCAACGCGGTCGAGAGTCTGATGACGGAAGGAGCCATTGGCGCGATTCTGACGGGGCTAATGGTACTCCTGTTCCTGGGCGATGTTCGGGGGGCATTAATCGTTATTATCACCATTCCGACCTGTATCATTTCGGGGGTATTGTTCCTGTCGCTATTTGGGCAAACGATCAACATCATGACCCTAAGCGGTCTGTCGCTGGCTATCGGGATTCTGGTCGATGAGAGTACGGTAACCATCGAGAATATCCACCAGCATATGGACATGGGCAAGCCCAAAGCGCTGGCGATCTGGGATGCCTGTAAGGAAATCGCGTTCTCGAAACTCCTGATTCTATTCTGTATTCTGGCGGTATTTGCCCCCGCCTTTACCATGACGGGCATACCGGGGGCGCTGTTCCTGCCGCTGGCATTGGCTATCGGGTTTTCGATGATTACCTCGTACCTGATGGCACAAACGCTGGTGCCGGTGCTCGCCAACTGGATGATGAAAGAGCATACGCACGTGAGCAATGGCAAGGCTCCGAAGCGTAAAGGCCGGAAGTTGCTTAAATTCAAACATGCGGTGGTGTCGACCAATGGGAATGGTCACCACGAAAAGGAAGCCCTGCTGCGGGCGAAAGAGGCACTGGCCGAACGGGAGGATTTAAACAACGATGGAAAAATTAGCTACTTCGAGCGCGTACGCAGCCGATTTACCCGATTCATCCGCCGGATTCTGCCCTATCGAAAAGTGATCGTGACAACCTACGTGCTGGGTTCCATGGCGATTGTGGCGTTGCTCATCACGAACATCGGCCGGGATGTATTGCCCAAAGTAACGGGGCATCAGTTTCAGGTGCGGTTGCGGAATCCAGATGGTACCCGTCTCGAAAAAACCGAAGCCACCATGCTGAAGACCATCGACGTATTGAAGAAAATGGTTGGTAGCGAAAATATAGAGATCACCTCCGCCATGGTCGGTATGCACGGGGCGCAGTTTTCGACCAGCCCCATTTATCTGTTTATGGCGGGGCCGCAGGAAGGTGTGTTGCAGGTGAGCCTGAACGAAGACTACGATGTCGATCTGGACGAGCTGAAAGATAAGTTCCGGGCGAGCATGAAGCAGGCATTGCCCGATGTCAAGCTGTCGTTCGAACCGATTGAGCTAACGGATAAGATTCTGAGCCAGGGATCGCCCACGCCCATTGAGGTCAAACTGTCGGGCAAAAACAAGAAACAGAACGAAGAGTATGCCAACAAGGTCATTGCGAAGCTGAACAAAATCCGCTACCTCCGGGATGTTCAGATTGGGCAGGCGACCAAATACCCAACCATCAACGTCAACATCGACCGGACACGGGCAGCTCAGTTAGGCACCGATATTTCGGCTATTTCGCGTTCGTTGATTGCTGCTACTTCGTCTTCGCGCTATACCGAAAAAAGTGTCTGGATCGACCCAAAGTCCAGCCAGACTTATACCGTACAGGTTCAGGTACCCGAAAACCGGATGACGAGCGTTAATGACCTGGGCGAGGTACCCGTGCTGCCCAATGCCAATCGGCCGGTGCTGAGCGATGTAGCTACGTTACAAAAAGGCACTTCGTACGGTGAAAACGACAACATTGGCGCGATTCCGGTCCTGTCGGTCACGGCCAATCTGAACGACATCGATTTAGGGACAGCCGCCCGCGATGTCCAGAAAGCGATCGACTCACTGGGTGAATTACCGCGTGGGTTAACCATAAAAATGCAGGGCCTGACCCAGGTGCTGATCGACACGCTCGACAGTCTGCAAACGGGGCTATTGACGGCCATCGTGGTGATCTTCCTGATGCTGGCGGCCAACTTCCAGTCGTTCAAAGTGTCGCTGGTGGTACTGTGTACGGTGCCTGCCGTACTGCTCGGTTCGCTGATTTTACTGATGCTGACCGGCTCAACGCTTAACCTGCAATCGTACATGGGTATGATCATGTCGGTGGGGGTATCCATTTCCAACGCTGTACTGATGGTGACCAATGCCGAAGAGCTTCGGCTGCGAAATGGCAACGCCCTATTGTCGGCCCGGGAGGCCGCTTCCATTCGGATTCGGCCTATTCTGATGACCAGCGTGGCCATGGTGGTGGGTATGATTCCGATGGCATCTGGTTTAGGAGAGGGTGGTTCGCAGGCGGCTCCACTGGGCCGGGCTGTGATTGGCGGGCTGATTGCTTCGACCTTTGCCGCCCTGTTTATTCTGCCGCTGGCCTTTGCCTGGGTACAGGAGAAAACATCCACCGAATCGGTATCGCTCGACCCCGAAGATAAAGACAGTAAGTACTACACGAATGTGGATGTACTGAATTAAATCGTGAACGATAAACCATCAGACATACATTTGCCCATTCTATCGAAACGGCTTTCCGTTTCGTAACTACTAATTGACATGCACCGTCGAATCTCAGTCCGTAATTTGTTTGTCCTAGCTGGGGGCTTGTTGCTGGCCAGTTTGTTTACCCAATGCCATTCGTCTGAAAGTAAAGCCGAAAAAGAAGAAGAGGAAAGCGATTCGGTTACGGCACCAGCACCCACCGAAGTATTCGCCTTAACCAAAGGCAAGCTGGCTTCGTCACTGAATATTCCCGGCGAACTGATCGCGTACCGGGATGTGGATATTTATGCTAAAGTGAGTGGGTTTATCAAAACGCTCAATGCGGATGTAGGCTCCGAAGTGCGGGAAGGACAGTTGCTGGCACAGGCCGAAGCGCCCGAGTTGAGTGCGCAACTGGCTTCCGCCGATTCGAAGCTAAAAGCCCAGGAAGCCCTGTCGATTGCGAGTAAGGCCAATTACGAACGGGTGTTGGAAGCCAGCAAATTCTCTGGAGCGGTCTCGAAAAACGATGTCGATCAGGCACTGGCCAAACGGAATGCCGACTTAGCTCAACTGGAAGCGGCTAAATCGGCCTATCGGGAAGTGGCGACGCTCAAAAACTACCTGGCTATCCGGGCACCGTTCGATGGCATCATCAGTGCGCGTAACGCCAGTACGGGGGCCTACATTGGGCCCGCTGGCAAAGGGTCGGAGTTCCCGCTGTTTGTGCTGACCGAGCAAAAACGCCTTCGTCTGGTGGTGGCCGTGCCCGAAGCGTACACGGGTTATGTGCATGAGGGAAGTGAGGTCAGCTTTACGGTCAAAACGTTTCCCAATCGCACCTTTACGGGCAAGATCAAACGATTATCGGGTGCGTTGGACAAGCGGTTACGGTCGGAGCGGGTAGAGGTCGATGTGATCAACAGCGACAAAAAGCTACTGCCCGGTATGGTCGCCGAAGTGACGCTACCCTTACCAACTCAGAACAACACGTTTATTGTGCCCAAAGCCGCGCTGGTCAACTCCACAACGGGCGTCTTTGTGATTCGGATTAAAGACAAAAAAGCGGAGTGGGTTCCGGTTAAGAAAGGACTCGATGCCGACAACAAAATCGAAGTATTCGGCGACCTGACCGAAGGCGATCAACTCGTGGCGACCGCCAGTGAGGAAATCCGCGACGGTGCACCCGTGAATGTGAAGTAGTACAAGTGTTCAATCTAGGTAGTTAGATTATTTGGATTCGATTTTTTGTCATCCCGACGCAGGAGGGATCTCAAGTGTCGGGAAATTCGAGATCCCTCCTGCGTCGGGATGACAAAAATCAACCTAATCTATTTTTAATGATTTACTTAGCTTCTATCAATCATTGATTGCCTGATAGACCAGTGGTTTGAAGGCTTTGTCGGTATTTGATACGTATGGTCCCCACATTTGTCGGTAAATCAGCACCAGCATATCCTCTTTCGGATCGACCCAATACGAAGTAGAAAACACACCGCCCCACGAATACGTACCTACCTGACTTGGGGTAAACTTGCTGCCATTTTCGGAGATGACCAAAAAGCCAAACCCGAATGTATTGTCGCGGGCATGGTCGCCGATGTTGGGGGTTAGATCACCAATTTGATTCATCGTCATCAAACGGACCGTGTTGCGGGCCAGCAGCCGTACACCGTTGTATTCGCCCCCATTCAACAACATTTGCAGGAAAATAGCATAATCGTAAACAGTAGATGACAACCCGCCACCACCCGAAAAGTAATCGGTCTTCTGGAGTGGAAAATTCATATCGAGTGCTCCACCAAAGACCGATGCCTGCTTCTGGATCGTTCCGGTAGAGTCACCGACAAAAAAGTTGACCAATCGTGGGCCTTTTTCAGCCGGTAGATTGAAATACGTATCTTTCATGCCCAGCGGCTGACAGATTCGCTTCTGAAAAAAATCTTCCAGCGACATGCCCGACCACAACTCGATCAAATAGCCCAATACGTCCATATTCAGGCCGTATCGCCATTGTTCGCCGGGTTGAAAAAAGAGCGGCAGACTACCCAGACGGGTCATGGCATCGGAAAGTTTCTGGCCTTTTACGCCCACCCCGCCCGTCATATTACCTTTGGCATAAATGGCATTTTCGGCGGGTGTGCCGATGGCTGGGTAGCCCAGTCCCGATGTGTGGGTCAGCAGATCGCGGATGGTAACGGGTCGTTTGCTCGGAACCGTCGTGTAGGTAGTATCTTTTGGATTGAAGGTCGCCAGTACTTTGGCATTGGCGAAGGACGGAATGAATTTGGAAACCGGGTCGTCCAGCGAAAATTTGCCTTCTTCCCAAAGCATCATCACCGACACACAGGTAAGCGCTTTGGTTTGAGAGGCCACCCGGAAGATTCCGTTTTTGTCGAGCGGTACTTTTCGGGCCTGGTCATTGTATCCATTGGCTTTGTAGAACACGATTTTACCATGACGGGCAATCAGAACGACCGAACCGTTTACCCATTTCTGTTTGACCCAATCGGCCATTCCGGCTTCCAGACGGGCCAGCCGATCGGCCGAAAAGCCACCGGCAGCCGGGGGCGCTTCTACCAGAACTTTTCCTTTGGGCTGAGCCAATACCGGGCTTTCATACCGGATAAACGTCGATACAATCAGTAGAGCAATTAAGTAGCGATACATGGTTTTAGGGTAGGATAAGTGAGCGCCATGCCAGGCATTGGTTTCAATGAATTGTAAGGTTTACGTAGCCAAGAAGGATTCAACTCGCCGATGGCAGATCGGTTGGCAGCTTTCGGGCCGAGATCAAAAAAAGCGTTACCGAGCCAAAACTGATCAGAATAATGATCGACATCGCCCAGCGCAGGGACTCGGCTCCCAGTGATGGAGCCAGCCTATCGCTGAGCATACCGACAACCAGTGGACCAAATCCTAACCCGATGAAGTTGAGGACAAAAAACAGAATAGCGGACGTAAGCGACCGCATCGATGCCGGAACAAGGCTATGTGAAACAGCCACCGAAGGGCCTAAATACATGCTGTGCAGCGAAGCTGTCAACCCCAGACAGATGATCGCTAAGGTTGTGTTCTGAAGAAAAAGAGCACCAGCCGCAAGCGGAATCGAAAGTATGATGGCATAGGCCGGGATGCGCAGGTACAGCCGTTTGTCCGTTTTGCCAAAACGATCGGTCAGAAGCCCACCCGCGAACGAACCCAATGCCCCGCCAAGACCGAAAATTGGCCCTAGTAAAGCGCCTATTTCAGCGTTTTTCAAGCCATGAAGCCGCGCCAGAAACGAGGGTGCCCAATTGGTCAGGCCATAAATGCAAAAGACATGCAAGCCTGTCGCCAGCGCCAGGTAAACAAAGGTTTTGGTGGCATACAATCGCGTTAACACCGCGCGTAACGAGGGCGATTCGTGAACCGAGGCAGTGGCTGTATCCGTGGCCCCGCGCCGAGGTTCTTTTACGGTTATATAAAACAGCAACGAGAAAATTACCCCCGGTATGCCCACCACGTAAAATGCGGTGCGCCAACCAAGATGCTGATTCAGGTAGCCACCCATTAAAAACCCGACCAGAATTCCGAAATAGATGCCGGTTGAGTAAATCGAAAGGGCTGTAGAACGTTTTTCGGGTGGGAAGTAGTCAGAAATCATGGCATGAGCCGGAGGGCTTCCCCCCGCTTCGCCAATTCCCACGCCAATACGGGCCAGTAGCAATTGGATGAAATTTTTGACCAGACCCGAAGAGGCCGTCATGACGCTCCATATCGCCAGCGATACGGCTACCGTGTTCCGACGATTCGTTTTATCAGCGAAACGGGCAATAGGAATGCCCAGCGTAACATAGAATAGCGCAAACGTAAACCCGGAGAGCAACCCAAGCTGAGTATCGGATAGGTTCAGGTCCCGTTTTATCGCTTCCTGAAGAATAACAAGAAGCTGCCGATCAACAAAATTGAAGACGTAAACCAGCGTCAGCATCACCAGAACATAGTTCCGATACAGGCTGCTGACTACCTCAGTATGAACAGCTTCCTTCGTTTGCATAGAAGTAGGTAAGGGGGAGATTATGCAACGGAAAAGCTGTACGAACTGAATAATTACTGTTGGCGACTGACTACCCTGAAATAAGCCTCAAACAGCTCTGGATTTAATTGGTTCTCACTTTTTTGGTTAACGGAAAAGGTCTGGCGAAGGTGGGGAACGCGTAGTCGCGGGAGCAATCTCCGGAGGCTTATAAAAGCTATCCTTTTTCGAAGATTGCTCCTGCGACTACGCGTCCCGGTCGCAATGACAAAAATGCCTTTTATATATAAGTTTAAACAGGTTCTGTATGACTAAAAATTAAAACCAAAATGGAATCCTGGCTCTCCGAAGACAAACTTCGGCCATTTATCGTCTAATTGTTTAAAGGAATCCGGCATTCTTGTATGATAAGGACGGTGGGTAATTGCCAGGGATGGTTGAATAAAAAACCTATCCTTAAAAAGTTTGATGTGATAGCCAATACGGTATGTGTTGAAAATCTGAAAACCATTGTCAATTTTATGGCCGTCATTATTCATAAAATCCTGCCAGGTAGGCATGATATTTAGTTCGGCATATAAGCCTCTCCACAAAAATCGTTGGTAAGCTACTGAAAAGCCACGCTCACGAATATATCCTGGAAACTCTTCTTCCGGCTTTCCATACGATTTGTTAAAAAACGGGTGAATGCCATTCGGCCAGGCGTATTTCCAGGTTTTTAGTTCCAGGGTAATTACATCTTTTCCTGTAATACGATAGCCTAAATTGAGTTGAGCGAAGTCAGGAGGATTTGTACTGGCCAAATTGCCCAATAAAAATAGGGTACTGCCAACAAAACATCGTTTGTAATTGCTGTCTGTTTTAGCGTATTGTGCGTTGAGTTGGAGCGTACTTGTTATCAGGAAAACGAAGCTAATAAAGAAGACTTTCTTTTGCATTTCTTTTCTCTTTATGTTGAACAATAGGCCAAATGTCGATTGAAGCATTGCCTAATTCCGTTCACTTAAGTTAAAAAGAAACGTAACCCTCGATTTTTTTATTCATGCTCACAGTCTGCCTGGTAACTGAAGTTAGAATAGGTTCATCAAAATAACTTGCTAGTTCATGCTGCGAAGCTGTTTACATTGCTGGTATAGTCACTAGAATTTATAGCCAAAATGAAGCCCAGGTTCAAAAGGAAAATAATTAGGCCATTTATTTTCTACTGCTTTAAACGATTCGGGTACATTAGTTCTTACAGGCCAATAGGTTAGCCCAACGGATGGTTCAAAAAAGATACGGTTTTTAAAAAATTTAAGATGGTAACCCAAACGAAAGGTCAGATACAACGTGTAGCCATTTCCAATCTTTTTATTGCTCTCATCCATATATTTTTCAAAAGCATTCAATGCATGAACAGCTGTATAGACTCCTTTCCACCAATAACGCTGATAGGCTAAGGTAGGGGCAAGTATGCGTACATGCCCGGGATAGTTTAGTCCCGGCGCATCGAAGGAGGGTCCCCAGGGGATACCAAGAGGCCAGGCATAAATAGATTTTTTAAACTCAAAGGAAACAACATCTTTAGGTGTTATCCTGTACCCAACATTTACTTGGATAAACTTAGGGGGATTGGGGTCATCAGGAACACAATTCCCTAACAATAAGAGGGTACTCCCAATAAACCACTTTTTATAGGTGCTGTCTTGCGTAATATCCTGTGCTTTAGTCAGTTGGTAGCTGCCCGCCATTAAGGTAAAAGCGAACAGTAAAATTTTCTTTTGCATATCAAACGAATCAGTTGTTAAATGATATGGCAAAAGTAGACTGGTGTGCTACGATGAATCGTTCACTTAAGTTAAGAAATGGCTCTAACTCTTTTTTTCAAGAAGTCTTGCTCTTAGTCTGCTTAATGATTGTGGTTTAATGCCAAGGTAACTTGCCAGTTGGTGTTGTGGAACCCGCTGAACAAGGTCCGGCCTTTTCTGTAGTAAGTTCAGGTAGCGTTGTTCAGGTGAAGAAGTCTTAAACTCGTCAAAGTCTATTCGTTGTTTAGCTAGCAATTCTTCGGCAAATAGTCTGCACATGGTTTCAAACTTTGGAAACTTACTGTTTATTTCTGCTTCCATATCCGTATTTGAAATGAGAAGTATACAGTCTTCTACGCAACTTACATAATATTCGGATGGGGTTTTGTTTATAACACAAGTGGGTGTCAATGCTTCCATTTCTGTGTAGAAAGCGGTAGTTTTTTCTTCGCCATCTAAAACATAATAGGTCCGAATACAACCTTTCAAAACAAAGTAACTAGCCTTCGATTTTTCTCCTTCTTTGAGTAAAATCGTTCCTTTCTTTACCGAGTGAAATATGTCCAAAGAAACGATTGCGTTCTTCTCTTCTTCTGTGAGACTAACGTATTTTGATATAAAGTCAAATAATATATTTTTCATTGTTTTGTTGTTGTTGATATGGTCGTCTGTTACACTTGCTACCAACGAATAAGGATTTGCGGCTGTGCTGGTAATTTATATCGTCCAGTCTGGAACTAAAGCTGAATAGAATTACGTCTGACCGAACCGCTGCTGATAGCGAGCAAAATGATTTGTATTTATTAGTCTGCCCGCATAGCGACAAATCCAATGTTAGCAGCAGCTTTATTTGGGAAATTTAGGGTGGCTTTTAGTTCGCTTTATTTGTTTTAAGTGTCTATCTGTATGGCCAAAATGTACAACCATCAACGCATGAATGCTCCTTCTTTTCTCGTCTCCCCATCTATAGGTATAATGAGACTTTAAATCATAAGTGGTATTTTTGATAAAGTTAATGATGTGATTTCTTCCAAATAAGTAGAAAGTAAGATTGTCGTTTCCTTTCATGAAGCCTAAAGGTTCAGCATTCCATTCGGCTTTATGGGGGCTTGGGTCATTCATCCAGTTAATATAAGTCGTGTCAGGAAGAGATAGACTGTCAAGGTATGGTTCGGGTTTACTGCTTAGCATGATGTCTGCTTCCTGAGCAAAAATTCTTTCATACAATCCCAAATGTTCAAGCACTTGTCCAATTGTCCATTTTGTTGAATCTTCTTTAAACGCCCACTGTTCTGGAGTTAAGTTTTTAGTCTGCTTTATAATTTCGAGTTTCGTTCTTTCAAGATTTTCAATTAAGTATTTACGGTCGGCTTCCGTCCAAATACTATTTGTTTGGCTATAACAAGTTGATGTCAAAAATGACATTATTGCCAAAAATATTGCTGAATAAAATCGGGCCATAAAAGGTAAAGTTTAGCATAGAGAGTGTATGGGAAAATTGCCACCAACTCCTAAGTATACGAAAGATTTGCCGTCCTTTTGAGTTTATCTGTACGATCATAAGGCCTAATAAGATATTCTGAGCCGTACAATATCAGATACCTACCTGTAAAAGCCGAATAGATCAAGTTTGTGGCAGCTTACGGGAATTCTAAATTTTCTGGGTATGGTGTAGATTTCGGTTTGTCGACCGTCGATGTAACGGAAGGCTTGGCCGTCGAAAGAGTCGTCTTTTATCGACTACCCCAGTGCCGCCAGTTCAACCCTGTTATGGCCAAACTGATATGGGTAGTTTATAGCTTTGTCAGGCAGGTTGTTTTACTTTTCGTTTGGTAGTCTGTTGCTTCGCAAGTTCTTTCCGTTTTCGCTTTTCTTTGTCAGCGCGAATGAAGTCGCTGATCGTTTTTTCTTCTGCCTGAGTCAACGGTCTGGAGTCAACGACAAAATCTACATCAAGAGGTTCTTTCAGTACGCCCATGAGTGTGTTATTTAAAATACTTGTCAGTTAATTTTAATGCTATTTCTGTTGTAATTACCATGGTGTGCCCACCTAGATGTATAGCTCCTAACGTCTTTTTATAGTGGTCAATCAACCTGGTCTTGGAAAGGAATGAGACATAACCTTCCGTACCGCGTTGAAAAGAAAGTTTACAGGCAAAAGCAACAAGATTTCCTGGAACGCCCAAGTAGGCTTTGGCCTTTCCGATGTTGAATGGCGCACTTTCAAGTAAGTGCATATAGACGTGGTCTGGCTTTACTTCTAAACTGATAAGCCCCTGAATAATAGTTGGGTTATTAGAAATCGTTAGTTTGTAAACCTCTCTACTAGGCTCCATAAGCTCATTGGCCCAATTAAATTGCCACCCCTTTTTCTTGGTCAACCCTTTAAGCTCTGGTTGAGTTAACAACGAAATTTCAGTCGGGAAACTGTCTCCCGATTTTGCATTTTCGATTGAGTTGGTCAGCTTGTCTACCTCAAAGTCAAGTCCTGTTTCCGTCTGCTCTTTCACTTTCCGAATTTACATATAATTGGTCTGTCTGGCAAGTTAGGCTGACTGTGGCAGGCAGACCAATTAGAGAACCACTAGGCATACGAAATAGGCTAGTTTACGCAGTAAAGGGTGGTCGAATGTTAGATTTTCCCTGCAGAATAGGGAATAAATTTTCCTGTTACAAGGCTACAACCGTACCAATGAGTACGCTAAACCGTTTTTGAATGACAAACCGCGACCTTATTTCACATAGCCTAATTTTCTGGGTATGGTGTAGATTTCGGTTTGTCGGCCGTCGATGTAACGGAAACGCTGCCCATCGAAAAAGCCATCTTCTTCGAGCATGATGCGCACCACTTTTTTCCACTCAGGAATTTCGACGGCGGCATTCAGTTCGATGGAATAGGCGGTGTTGCCCAGTAGGGGGTAATCGCCGGGGCCGGGAACGCCTTTCTGCTGGTCCCAGAGGCCAATGGTGGGTCCGGCAGCGTGGCCATGAACGCCAATTGGGTGCGTATAGATTGTTCCGTTGATGCCTTCTTTCTTCGACTGTTCCAGGGCTGACAGCAGCATCTGGTTGCCGGTTTTGCCCAGCTTGAATTGCTCAGTCAGAATGTCCTGTAAGCGATTGCCCTGCCGGAAGGCCGCTTTGATGGATTCAGGGACATCGTTTTCGCCGGGGCGCAGTACGTAGGCATGCTGTTGCTGATCGGTGTTCAGACGCAGGTAGGTGATGCCAAAGTCAACGTGGAGCAGATCGCCGGGCATGATCACCTGCTTGTCGGGGCGTTTCGAAAAAGTGCGGAGATGATTGAAATCCTCAGCGTCGGCCCGTTGAATATCGACCGTCGGGTGAAACCAGGTATCCAGTCCGAGGTTGGTAATGCGTTGACGAAACCACCAGACCACATCTTCGGTAGTCGTTACGCCCGGCTGAATCACCTGTTCCGAAAACCCTTCCTGAATAATCTGGTGCGATAACCGACAAATGAGCGGGTAGATCACCATTTCTTTTTCAGTACGGGTTTCGAGCCAGCCAACGGCCAGCTTCTCGGCTGATACGACCCGTTTCTGGTAATCGGCAGGGAGTTTTTTCAGGAATTCGTCGTGTTCGGTAAACGAAAGGCCATCGGCATGGGCGTAGTTGGGCGACATATTCAGGCCGATCTTTTTGGGCTTTCGTTCTTCAATCACTTTGGCCAAAGCCTCCCATTGGTTGGGCCGAACGTCGATATCCCAGGCCCCTTTGAGCAGGTTACCCACATCGTAGCGGGCAATCGCCAGTTTTTCAACCGCATCGGCGGGGCGCTCCTTCCCGTTATCGAAGAAGACCATAATCGTTCGACGGCGGGCCGAGAGCCAGGTGCTGGGTAGCATGGTTCGTAAAACCGGGTCTTCGTTGTACTCGCGGGAGATGATGATCCACATATCGATTCCTTCCCGGCGCATCAGTTGGGGCAGTAGGTTGGTGAAGCGATCTTCCAGAATTTCGTCGATGACCCGCGCCCGTTCTCGTTCGGGTAAGACGTTGGATGGCGAAGGCTGGGCAATAGCAACTGAGGTAATGAGCGTTAAGAAAAAGACAATTGGGTTAATGATGAAGCGTACAGATTTTGACATACTGTTCAGGTTGATTGGAGTTTACGGGCAAGATACGCAAAGACGTTAATGTTTTTTAACAATCAAGTCAGGCAACCTATCGATTTATATACGCATCTTCCCTACAGGAAGGGTACAATGGAGCTTTAGCAACCGGACCTTTCGATTTTATCTATATTCGTCACGGAATACAGCCTTATTGCATGAAATCAATCATACTAAGTTTATTTTTCCTCAGCTATTCAGTGACTGCGCTGGCGCAAAGCGGTGGTACGGGACTGCGGGGAACTGTCAAAAATAAGCAGGGGGAGGTACTGCCTTTTGCTGCGGTGATTGTGAAG
Organism: Spirosoma panaciterrae DSM 21099; assembly: GCF_000374025.1. Lineage (GTDB taxonomy): Bacteria > Bacteroidota > Bacteroidia > Cytophagales > Spirosomataceae > Spirosoma > Spirosoma panaciterrae. The sequence continues at coordinate 468,987 of NZ_KB893172.1, forward strand.
GGAACTCCCAACGGAACCATCACAAACGCCGAAGGACGCTATGAAATCGGACTGGCTCCGGGTAAGTACGACATCGTATTCCAGTATCTGGGGTTTCAAACCATCCAGAAATCGGTGGAAATAACCACGGGTTTCAGTACGCTGGATGCCACCCTCGAAGAACAGGCGTTGCGGCTGGCGGAAGTACAGACCAAAGCTGGTAACGAAGACCCCGCCTATACCATTATGCGTCGGGCCATTGCCAAAAGTCGTTTTCATCAGCTTCAGGTGCAGCGGTTCAAGGCCAGGGTTTACACCAAATCGTCGATTACCGTTACCGACCTGCCGAATCTGGCCGAGATGGCGTTCAAGAAGCAACTCAAAGAAGCCGAACGCGAAGCCAATTTTAAAGTGGGTGTGCCCATGCTGAACGAAACGGTTTCGGAAGTGGTCTTCAGTCAGCCTAATACTTACCGACAGCGGATTATTGCCAACCGGAACTCGCAGGGGGATTTTCTGAACCCGAGCCGATTTTTTAACGCCAGTTTTTATGACCCGGTCATTGCCGAAACCGTTTCGCCCTTATCCCCCAAAGCCTTTGCCTATTATAAGTTTGAGTACAAAGGAACATTTCGCGAAGTTGGAGCCGGGGGCGTTCCGGTTGAAGTGAGTAAGATTCAGGTTATTCCGCGTCAGTATGGTGAAGGCGTATTCCGGGGTACAATTTACATTCTCGAGAATACCTGGGCCATTCACAGTTTGCAGTTAGAAACGGTCAATACTATTGGCATCTCCTTTACGATCCGACACATATGTAGCCCCGTGCAGGGGGTCTGGATGCCGGTCAATCAGCGGTATAGCGGTAAAGGATCTTATCTGGGTGTCAAGGCAGAGGGATACTACATTCGGAATCTGACCTTCAGCGAGTTTGTGGTCAATCCAGCCTTTGTGGAGGATATTGAAGTGGCCGATGAAAAGAAAGCGCCCCCTGCCCAAAGCTTGTCGAAAGGAGAGATCAAAGGGGCTCAACTGGACGAGTTGGTGAAGAAACAGAAGGAATTTTCGACCAAAAACCTGCGCCAGATGGTCAAAGAGTACGAGAAGCAGGAAAAAGAAGCTCGGAAAAAGCGGAAAGAAGATGTGGCTGTTGTGCGAAACGATTCGATGGTAGTGGATTCGCTGGCGCGTCGTCGTTCTAATACGTTCTGGGATTCACTGCGTTCGGTGCCACTCACGACGGCCGAAATTAAAAGCTACAACAAAGCCGACAGTCTGGGCCTGATTCGTCAGATCAAAACCAAAGTGGAGCTAAAAGCCGACAGCGCCCGAAAGGATAGCCTTAACAGGAAAAAGAAAAAGTTTGGTGTCGATCACCTGCTGTTTGGGCATACCTGGCGTTTGGCTAAACGAACGTCTTTAGCCTATACCAGTCCCATCGAACGGATTGAATACAATACGGTGGAAGGCTACACAATCGAAGGGGCGCTGAATCTGCGGTACAGCCCTAGAGTTGACTCCGTGAATCGGTTTGTGAAGATTCCCCTGGGTGAATGGACTTTGGGTGGGACAGGGCGGTATCAGTTTGGCCGGAAACAATTCGTCGGGTATGGTCAACTGGGGTACCAGCACAAGAATACGAAAATAGGGCTGTCGGGAGGGCGGTATCTGTATCAGTTCAATCCCGATAATCCGATCAGCCCGTTTCTGAATTCGTTGACGACGTTGCTGTTCGAGCAGAATTTTATCAAACTGTATCAGAAAGATTACCTGAACCTGACCGTCAACGCCACGCCTTTTCACGACCGCCTGACCGTAACGGGTAGTCTGGAATATGCCCAGCGTACTGAACTGGCTAACTACCGGGAAGATCTTAAACCGTGGATCGACTGGCGCACGCGGACGTTTACCTCGAATCGGCCCGACAATGCCGAAGTAGCCAGTTCCGCTTTTCCAACGCATAAGGCATTGGTCTTCAATCTATCGGCTTCGGCGCGTTTAGGTTCAACGGAGTATATTATTCGCAATGGACGACGCATTGCCCGGCGCGACAACGATGCACCGTTATTAACCCTGAATTACCGCAAAGGGATGGTCGATGCCAATTATGATTTTCTACAGGCCACCCTTCGTCATTCGTTCGAGACGGGCATTCGAAGCCGACTGAATTATCAGTTAAGTGCCGGAACGTTTGTCAACGATCGGCAGGTGTATTTCCCGGATTTCAAGCATTTTGCCGGCAATGAGTTCTTCCTGCAGCAGGGCGACGCTGTTTCGACCTATCGGTTGCTACCCTATTACCAATACAGTACAGGCAAACGGTTTGCCGAAGCGCATGTGCTGGCGGAGTTTCGTAAATTCTTTATCACGCAGTTGACGCTGGTGCGGCTCATCGGACTGAAAGAAAACCTGTTTGTGCATTACCTCTATACGCCCGTGTCGAAGAATTATACCGAAATCGGCTATGGGCTGGATGGGCTAATTCCGCAGGTGTTTCCGTTTTTCCGGGTAGAAGTGATCTCGCAATGGCAGGATGCTAAATACCAGGGTCTGGGCTTCCGAATCGGTACGACGCTGAAGTTTGGCAGGTAATCCGAACCGGGATTTTTATGATTTTACTGATAAACTATGATTCTTAAATTCAGTTCTAAGTGAAAGGCTAATCATAGTCAGTCACCAAAATCACAACAATCCCGGTTCAGACAATGCAGACGATCAAAGAATTACTCAACACATTTCCCCGGCCCGGTCGGATCGAATGGATTGGCCTGCGCCCCGGACGGGATGCGTTCATGAATGTGGTCGATTCAGTGGAGGTTTCTGAAAAGACAGGTTTGGTAGGCGACCATTATAGCGGACGCAGTGGCAATCGGCATGTAACGCTTATTCAGGCTGAATATCTGCCCGCTGTGGCCTCTATGACTGGCCATGATCAGGTCGATCCGGCTCTTCTGCGCAGAAACATCGTTGTTTCGGGCTTAAATCTGGGAGCTTTGAAAGATCATCAGCTTCAGATTGGCGATGTCATTCTGGAAGTGACGGGCCAGTGCCATCCCTGTTCGAAAATGGAGACGGCTCTGGGTCCCGGCGGCTATAATGCCATGCGTGGTCACGGCGGATTGACGGCCCGCGTGTTGAAAGGTGGAACAATCAAGATCGGTGATGAGGTTGTGGTTGATATTGCCCAATGAATGCTGAGCGAACTCGCTATTGTTTTTTCAAATCGCTGAACTTGCCGTATACAGATAACGTGTACTTGCCAACGCCACTGGTGCCAATACCGGGGGTAACTACTATTTTGTGGGTACCTTTATTCACCTTTTCAACCAGATAGACATAGCTGGTAGCCGCAGTAACATAGTCTAAACGTGTTCCCTTTGGATCGAAGAGGTCTATATTACCAACAATATCTGGTGAGCGAAGCGTGACATCGATGACCGAATTATCTTCTGTCACATTCAAGGTATAGGTAATCGATCCATTTTTGCCAACATAACTATCTGATTGGATCGCCGAGTTATACACAGTCTGCTTCAGGTTTTGCACCTTCCCGAAAATTTCCAGCGTATACTTGCCTGTTGCGTCGCGTGTACCGGTTCCAACATACAGCCCATACGTACCTTTATTGAGTTTCATAAGCAGGATACGGGGTATACCGGCAGGTTGCGTACCAGCTGTATAAGCAACTTCGGCACCAATCGAATTACTCAGATTCAACCACATACTTACGTTCCCTGAAACCACATTGATTTCAACATTAGAATTATCTTCTGTTACCTCAAATGTGTAATAATGATTTCGGGGCGAAAATGGCGGACGGTTGCTTATTCCGCCACCCCCACCTTCTGAGCCGAAACTAACGTCGGCCGATTGGACCCGACTGGTGGGTTGCAGCGTAAAATTAGACGAAAGGCCGCTCCCCACCAGCCGGAAGGAACCAACATCATACCGCTGGCTGGTATAGATCATAACGCTGTACGTACCGGCATTAACGATCTTGTCCAGTATAACCGTGCGACCCGTTCCCCGGTCGAGGATGCGGGTTCCCTGTGGGTCATAGAGGCTAACCCCTACGTTGATATCGGAGGAAGTAAGTGTCAGCGAAACCGGCTGATTGTTCGTTGATACGTCAAACGTATAAAACTTATTGCGGGGGGTATAATCAGTGCCGCCACTGGTGCCTTCAGTAGATGTCCAGCTTCCGCTGATAACTCGGGTAGCCGGTGCAGTAGCCGTGATCGATACATCCTGGGACACAGCAGGCCAGACCCCATCCGTAATGGTCAGGCTCAGGACATAGGCACCTGCAACGTCGGCCGTTAATTTGGAAATGGCTTCCTGCGCGTTGGTCAGTACGGCCGTGCTACCCGTCGGTTTCGTCTTAATGGCCCAGGCGTAAGCTAGTTTGTCCCCATCGGGATCACTGGATTTGCTGGCATCAATGGCCGTTTGCTGACCTGTTTCCACCGTCATAGAGGTCGCTACGCTGATAACGGGTGGCTTGCCAGGCAAGGATACATTCAGAGTTATTTCAGTAGTTGCTTTATTTCCAGCCGTATCCGTAACCGTCAGTAAAATACTATAGGTGCCTGATTTGTCAGGTACCAGCTCGGCCTTTAAGGTGTTCGCATTGAGTATTGTAGCGGTGCTGCCCGTGGGTGCTGACTTGATGGCCCAGGCGTAGGTCAGCGCCCCCTCTCCCGTAGCCGAAGCCTCCAGTGTGGTCTTTGCGTTTACCGTTCCGTTCACCACAGGGCTGGCTACAGTAATGACGGGTGCTGTGGGTAGGGTAGGGTCTGTATTTTTCTTACAACTTACGAAGATAAGACTTGATAGAGCTAGCCAAAACAAGAGAAGCATTCCCCCCTGAGACACCCGGAGATACTTATCGCTCATATACTTGATGGTGTTGATCGATTTCATGCTGGTAGATGTGATTAGAAAACTCGACACATGCCTTCAGTCGCCCCTGCGCTAATACCGAAAATCTTTGTCGTAGGGTAGTTGCCGTGACGCCTTCCGCATAATGGTCGTAACAATCGAACCCGTATCGCTGCCGAATCCACGGGAAAGTGATTTGTCATATTTCCAGAGCAGTTCACCGGTTTTTCCATCGTTGATGTTAATCGTCATTTTGCCCGTATTGGTGGCTCCGCCAACCCCACCCAGCAACCCAATAGCCAGGGCGGCCCCGTTCGACATAGGCTGGTTACTTTCGAAGGTGCCGGAAACGATGCCATCAACACCCAGTATCCTGGCTAATTCTTCGGGGGTAAATCCGCTTTGTGTTTCGTAGGTAATGCCGTTGCGTTCAAGCAATGAGTTTGTGCGGTTAGGGTCCTGCACATCAACAAATAGATCTCTTGATTCTTTGCGTTTCAGGAAGTACGAGTGCATGGCACTCTGCACAGCTACCCCTTCTCGTTTCTCCAGCATGGCTACCCCGGCTGGGCCGCCATTTTTTTCGACTTCTTTGGGCCGTAGCTGCAGGGTTGTTTTAAAGGGTAAAATGGCCAGCACCTTGTGGTTCTGGGCAATATTCCTGAAGTTGGCATTCGTGTAAATCTCGCGGGTCTGGGCCATGCTGGCTAGTGAAACAAACAGACAGCCGATGGTAAACGCAACTGATTTCATTGGAAATAAGAAGGATGTGAAATTGCTTATCTGGATAAAAAATAGCCGACCCCAATCCCAAACGTCCTGTTTTTTATGGTCTCTTTAGGTAAGTCTATGGTAGGATTGATATCGGATAGACCCAAGTTGAAGAACGCATTCAGCGTCAGACCTGAAGACAGATCATACCAGGTGGAAAAGCGCAGTCCAAAGTCCGCCGTGGTGAAGTCGTCGTTCTGAGCATTTCCTATTTTTGCATCCCGTGATCCAAATTTTCCACCCATTGCATACCCAAAATATGCCCCACCTCCTAACAAAAACTGACCACTCGATGTAGGTATTTTATATAATACATCAACTGGTATCTCCAGGTAGTTGACTTTAAGAGACGCACTGGTGCCCACCATACAGCCTTTACCCGAATACATTAGTTGTGGCCGAAGCCCCAGGGAAGTACCGAGGGGGACGTCGAGGAGTAAACCCGCCTGAAAACCAAGGATTCCTTTCGTTGAATAATTATTTAACGAAAAGAAATTACCACTCTGCGATGCACTCTGAATACCACCTTTAAACCCAAACCGTACTCCCTGTGGTATGTCGGCCTGCCGAGGCTGGGAGACGGGAGTAGGCGCATATTGTGTGCGTGGAGCGGGTGTTGGGGCTGGCTGTGGCTGTACGACCGTTGGTAAAGGCTGTGCAGGTGCTGGTGCAGGTTGAACTACTTTCGTAAACTGTTCTATTTCACCGTTAGCCCCATATTGAAGATAATTAAAGTCAGATTTCTTCGATCGAAAAGCCGGTCCATTGGGATTGTTGAATCGCTTATAAACAATCTCGTTGTCCGTGATTTCGGTGACCAGCACTTCCAATTGCGTACCATCCCGCCGAACGAGTATGTCAGGTTTGGGGGCTGCGGGGATTTTTGTGACGGGCTTTGCGGTGGTTGAACGTGGGCGTGGTTGTGCAAACGTAATAGTAGTAACCAATGAACTGGCTAATCCAAGAAAGAGTAGGTGTTTAAACATGTTTTGGCCGTTTTACGGTGAATAGATGTATTTATGGGATTCTGTTGATTGGGATAAGCCTCTCGACATTCACCCACAAACCAGTTGTTTATTTTTTTGCAAAAACCTTAGTAACATTTTCCTTATAAAACATCGTAGCGGAGGCACTGAAGAGTGTATAGGTCAGGGTCAGATTGCCACCCGATAAGCTGCCTGTCAGGTTCTGTAGATAATATTGGCCCTGACTATTATCGGGGAACGTGATCGGTACGCCAGTGGCAATATTTTTGTTTTCAGCCTGGAAACCTGAACCACTTACTGAAGCGGTGAAACCACCGTTGGGCGTCAGATCGCTTAACGTTAGAGTTGTTCCTGATTTGTTGATAGTCACTTTAAGGCCAGACCCAGTCTGCCCATTGGATACCGTCTCAGTCCAGGTACCTACATACTGGTCAAGTGGATCAGGTTCCGATTTCTTACTACAGGATGAGAACAGCAGGCTGATTGTAAATAGTACCAGAAGCGTACGGATCGAATTAATGTAGAGCGTCTTCATGAAAATTGGATTTATTGGATTGAACGGGATTGATTTTAGTACGCAGAATAGGTAAGCGGCTGATGAGTGCCTCCCGATACTGTTTGCCAATCAGGAGTTCGGTATCCTCTACAAACAATTGACCGCCCTGTACAGCACTGATGTGGTTCAGGTTGACGATGTGCTTACGCGAAACCCGGCAGAAATCAGTTGTATTCAGTTGCTGTTCCAGTTGGCCGAGGTTGGTCGCCAATCGGAAGGTCTTGTCAACCGTCACAATGTCGACCCAGCTTCCCTCGGCCTGCACATACAGAATGTCGTTCTTGGCAATCTTCTGGTAGCGTTGATTGGTCGTCACGACAAACACACTATCGGGTAATAGAACAGGTGTGGACATAAGCGGAAATGGAGCATCATACTAGGGGTTAATGACTGACCCAATCAGACGTAACCAGGTTTCCGAAATTTTTTTTGATGTGTTTATCAGGATTAGATCACGAGCAGTAAGCGGGTAATACAAGGCCAGTGATGGTACAAACGGTCGGGTCATGGTCGTTGAGGAGGTTTACAAGTTGAAAAATAGAGCGTAGTCCAGTTCAGTAGGTGTTGAAATCGATCAATACCATACCTCTTCTGACAAAGGGCGGCTTGGGACCAACGAGTGGTTGGGCCTGTGCCCCTTCTGCTCACCGCAAGGTTCGGGAAAAAATGACTGGTGCTTCCTACGTGATACCCGTACACCACGCTTATTTCCAGTAAGGGTTCCCCTTACTCATCCTGACTTTTTCGTTAATTTGCCCCCGTAACCTCCTGCTCAACCTTCTGTTAATTAATCTATTCGCCCACTATGCTTCCTCTTTTAACGAATGATGAACTGGTCAACCGGGAACTGAATTTTTTCAAAGCCACCCTGGCCAGTACATTTCCACCCCATGAACCTCCCGGCATCCCCTGCGTTTCGGCCGATGAACAGGCGACGGAGCTAAAACTATTGGCTGAAACCATTCATCGAGGGAACTTCTTCTTTGTAGTTGACTACCAGACGGGAAAGTTGAGTCATACCAACGGATTGAGCCGCTGGTTGGGCTGGGACGATACCCATTTTCAGTTGGCGCATTATTTCAACATTATTTTGCCCAGCCATTTGCCCAGCCTAACCATTATGGCGGCTAACGCATTGAAGATTACGCAGCTTGGTAACTTTCCCCTTCGTTTTGTGGAGAATAAGATTGTGGTGCAGATACCGCTGCGGCATCGGGATGGCACCTACTGGCTTTGTAAGCGAACACTGAGCCCCTGGCAGTTTTCCAGTGATCGGCGGATCATGGCCCTGCTCAATGAGTATACACTCGTGAAACCCTATGAAGGTGAGCCCCTTAGTCCGCATATTATAGCCGCAAATGGCATTCGGAGCGAAGCTCTGGAAGAGCTACTCCGAAACCAGAATTTCGAGATGCTGCTCGATGCACAGACCAAACCCTTTACAACGGCTGAGCTGCGTATTGCCCGTAAACTGGCGTATAACCCGGATGTATCGGTACGCGACTTAAGCGAAGCCTTCAAGAGTTCGGAGCGAACGGTCGAAACCCATTTGCGTCATATTCGGATAAAGGCAAAAGAGCATTTCATGATCCCGTTCGCTACCTCACTCGAAGCTGTCCGCTACATACGCGGGCAGGCTCTTATATAATGAGAGGCTACTGGAATAGCTTCTCAGACTAAGACTGTTGTACTGTATACGCCGGGGCTGATTGCCAGGGAAAACGTACATGTTTGAGTACGTCCTTAATGAGGGCTTTCCCCAGCAAGGGCAACACCTCCCGGCGGTAGGCATAATATACTTCCAGCTCCATCATACGCACCTGCCCATCGGGACGGGTAACGGGAACGATCGTTGTGTATAGCGTATGGCGCATGAGCTGTTTCTGAACCCGACGAATGCCGGGTACAAAAGACCCACCCATAATAACTGATTTAGGCGATAGGATCAGATCCCGGGCAATTTGAGCGTAAAGTCGTTGCCGTTGAGCGCGGCTGATTTGAGGGCCAAAAACAATCCCCGTAATCTCGCTTAGCTCATCAGGGTCTAATCCTTGAGCCACAACGGCCGCCTGTGCTTTGGCAGGGTCGAAACCGAAATAACGGAAGTCGGTTTGCCCTGTATTAAAGCAGAAGCCACCCACAACGTCATTTTCTTTATTCATCATGATCCGCACCCGCACCGCATTGGCATAGTCGATGGGAATCGAAAAGCCACTTTCATGCACATACAAGGTTCGGTATTTTCGGAGTAGGGCTAATTCATTGGCCAGGACATTACGGACTGTTTTAACATGCAGCCATTTAGATTTCATTGATTCAGGTAGAACATAATTACCAAACTCATGCCAGAAGCTGGGGTCTATGCCAGCCAAGCGGGGTGGGAGAACAGCCTCAGACCTCCCAAATCTGAGGCAATCGCGCGGAGTAGAGCTTGTTTTATGGGTTAATGGTTGAGGCTGGCAGACGTAACCCGATTTTTTCAAACTATTTTCCAGATCTCATAGCTGCCTGTAGCAGGCTTGAATCGGCAACCAGAGTGCGTTTCGGAGCCTATGATGGGGCACAGCAGAAACCATAAATAATCTGGTATGAGTCTGAAAATGACAAATTTTCTAACAAAACACTTGTTTAGGTTAACGAAGTGGCATTCTGTTCCAACAAACATCACTAGTTAATATACCAAATCGGGTATATATGATTGATGTTTAATTGGTTGTGTAGCTGCCTTACCTTACTTTCAGCCTCTCAATCGTTAGCTATTCATTGGATGGGTTTGCCAAATAGATTTACCGATCAGCGGGAGTTGTATAAGGCATTGCTGGCGGGTGAGAATGATGCGTTTGTATACATCTACAAGCTACTGTACCAGCGTGTATCGGGTCATATCTTCGAATGGGGAGGTAATAGCGACGATCGACAGGTTATTGTTCATGAAACGATCATTGCGTTTGTTTTCAATCTGAAATATGGAAAATATGAATGGCGCGAGGAAGCGCAATTGATGACTTACCTGATCAGGATTGCACACAATAAGTTGAATGAGCTACGCCGGAATAGAAACCGCTTTGGCCCCATTAATGCCGAAACACCGATCAATGAGGTTGACGATCCGTCGCAGCTCGAAGCTAGTGAACAGAATTTTGAAAAACGTCGCCTGGCTGCAGAAAAAGGTCTGATGCAGTTGAAGGATAAATGCCGTGAAGCCATCCGTCTCTATTATCTTCAGAAAAAGTCAATGGAGGAAATTGCCGAATTGCTGGGATGGGCTAATGAGCAGGTAGCCCGAAATAAGAAATATCGTTGTTTGCAAAAACTTCGTCAACTGATTGGTTTGAAGACCTGGTCTGATTAACTCCGCACTACCGATATGACTTTTGATCGTTTTGACCGCTTTGAAGCATACACCAACCATACGCTGCCCGATAAGGAGCGTGAGCAGATGGAGCAGGAGTTGGCCCTTGACTCGGCTCTGCGCGATGAACTGGCCGACTATCAACGGTTTCGGTACGACCTTGAGTCCATTGCCCTTAAGGAGCAACTTGTATTAATTCATGATCAACTGGAGCAGCAGGGCGAGTTGGAGCCGGTTGTTACACCTATACCGACGGGCCGTGTGCGCCGATTGTGGCCAGCCTGGGTTGCCGCAGCCATGGTTGTACTGATTGCTGGCTTTGCTCTTTACGGGTATTTATACCTTTCGCTTTCAAAAACTCTATTTACCACCTATTATATTCCAGAGCCTGTATCCAGAGGAGAAACGGATTGTGGCCCTGAACTGACACCGAGTATCCAGGCATACCGCCAGGCCAACTACCAGGCCGCGCTTGCGGAAGTCGAGAAGCTATCGGCCAGCCAGCCTTGCGTTCGGTATTATCGAGGGCTTATCCAACTGGCTTTAGGAAATGCATCCGACGCGATTATGGAATTGGAACAGGTGGTGTCAAAGCCTCCGACTGAACCAGAAATAACCTTTCAAAAGGCCGAATGGTATCTGGCAATGGCGTATCTGAGCGCCGATGAGCCCGAGAAGGCCCACCAACAACTGGAGAAGATAGCTAGCCAGATAAATCAACCATTTCAGCATAAAGCTCAGGAAGTACTACGTGATCTGGATACCCCCTAGTTCGGCTACCACGCTTTTAGGAATGCTTGGCCTGCTCGCTGCCTGCTCGCTCAGACCAAATGCCGGACGAAATGGTGAGGGAGGGAGCGACGTCGTACAACCGCTTTGGCAAGAGGAAAGCAGTCATATGCCGCCTGCCGATAAACCACATTGCACAAAAGTAGTTGCTCTGCTGATAGGTATTGGGCAGTACGATCCGGCCAACGGTTGGGAAAGTTTAAGTGCTGGCCATGACGTTGCATTGATGAGCGCTACGCTCCAAAATCAGGGCGTACTACCTGCCCATATCCATTTGCTGACCGATCGGCAGGCTACGAAAGCAGGCATTGCCAACGCACTGCAAACGGTATCCGATACCATCTCGAAAGGAACGCAGTTTATTTTTCTATATGCTGGTCATGCCCGACGACTCACCGACGATTCGGGCGATGAGGTTGACGGGTACGACGAAGCAATTGTGCCCTACGATGCTCCTCCAGCAAAGCAGGATCAGCCAGATGCCTACCTGCGCGACGATGAGTTGAATCAGTATTTGACTCGTATTCGAACGGCACTTGGTCGTGATGGATCGCTTTGGCTTTTGTTCGATGCCTGTCATTCGCAAACCCTGAATCGTGGCCAGTCGATGCAGCGTATGCGGGGAGGGATTGCAGCCCTGGGACGGCCTGCCAGAAGCGAATCGCATCCTACAACAAAGCGTCTGCCCAGCGCAGACTGGTATGAATCGCAACCCTCATCGGGCCAAATGGCACCGTATGTATTGTTTGCAGCCGCTTCGGATAGCGGTCCTAATTTTGAAACGACCGATGAATCAGGGCGATCGTTAGGACCTCTGACTCGGGCTGTTTGTGAGGCACTGACGATCGGCCGGGGCAATGAAACCTATCAGGCTGTGTTCAATCGGGTTGCGGCAGCGATGGCTCGGTTTGCTCCCTATCAGAAGCCTGCTCTAGAAGGTAATATTGATCGAAAAACCTTTGACTGTGGAGACCTATCGGCTCAATCAGCTACCTGGCGCACCACTGGCGAGCCTATCCGCGTAGACTGGCCAGATCAGGATAAAAGCTTGACCGACGCGCTGAAAGATCTGTCGTTTGTTCAGCGGGCAGGTAGTCATCCCGATCTGCTTATTGCTCGGCGAGGTAAGACGTACCGACTCTGGAATGCCGCAACGAATCAGTTGCTAACGCCGAACGATGTATCGATGGAGGAGTGTATCGAACGGGTTCGGCAGTATTTCGCCCGGAAGGTTCTATTAACGCTTGAGCAGAGCAATCCTGATTTTCAGGTTAAGGCCCGAATGCAACGGGTGGCGGTTCGGACAGAAGGACGCCGGACCCTGATCACCGACACATTGCCCGACCTGAACACGACAGGTCTGCCCGTTTTTCGAGTGGTAGCAGATGAACGTATGCTGCTGACTCTTACCAATACAGGTGCCAAAGCTGCGTACGTTACCATCGTTGATTTACAGCCCGATGGAACATTACATGTGTTGTTGCCCGGTGAAGGACAGGATGCTGCCAGCTTCCGATTGGCTCCTGACCAATCGATGCAGCACCGTATTCGCGTTAAAGAGCCTGTAGGTATGGAAGTCTATAAAGTACTGCTCACGCCCGAACCTATTGCTCTCGCATCTGTGCTACGGATGCGTGGTAACACCCCTATTCAGCACCCCTATGAAGCACTTTTCCAGCGGACCTACATGACCCGTGGTTTGTCGCAGGGATCGATTGCCTTGTCTGAACGGGCCGGGTCAGCGACCGATTTGCCATTCTGGGTGCTCAATGATAAATAAACCTCTAAAGCCAACCTCTACCATGTTCAAGAAACGTCTCTGTCGAGTTGCCTTTGTGATTCTTTTTCAATTAGGAGTCGGCTCCGTTCAGGCTCAAAATTGGCAGGTATTATGCAAACAAGTTGATTCGCTACGTGAAGCTGGTAACTTTTCACTGGCCATTCAAGTAGCAAAACAGGCGCTGAACGTAGCTAAAGAAACCGTTGGAGAAACACATAGTAACTATGCGGGTTCGCTAAAGCAACTCGGTGAGGTTCTGGCCGAAAAAGGAGACTATGAGGAATCGAACCAAACTACTCTGTCTAGCCGTGATTTATATAAAAAACTGGCAGGTGTATTAGACACCAACTATATCAACACAACGGTTACACTGGGCGTAGTAGCGCGTTTTCGAAATAAGTTTTCAGCATCGGAACACTATTATCAGGAGGCACTTGAATTAACAGAGAAGCTTAAAGGAAAAGAAACAATCGATTATGTGAGCGTTCTAGGCGATTTGGGAACGATGTATTTAGTGTCCGGCAACCTGGATAAAGCAGAAACTATTTTGCTGACGACTCTGGCGTTAAAGGGAAAGCTTATTGGGCGAGATACTGATGAATATTCGGTGACTCTAAATTCGTTGGGCATGCTATTTAGCGGTAAGGATGATTTCGCGCGAGCAGAATCGTATTTACTGGCATCCTTACAGATTCGGGAGCGATTGCTGCCTGCGAGAGATCATCCTTATATGGCGCCCCCTCTAAGCAATTTGGCTTATGTTTATGAAAGGCAGGGTAGCTATTTTGAAGCATTAAAATTATATAATCAGTCCATTCGTATTTTAGAGAAACACGGGATAACATCGCAGATTTATTTAGGAATACTGAACAATGCTGCGGTCGCGTATACCCAGATCAAAGCCTATGTACAGGCCGATAGTTTGTATCGAAAATTACAACCACTATTAGCAAAAAATATTGGTATCGACAACCCACAATACGCAGTACTGCTAGGCAATCGAGGAGTGCTACAATCGTCGCTCGGAAAATATAATGATGCACGCCAGTTACTGGAGCAGGCGTATGCATTGAGTGTAGCTAAAGTAAGCGAAAAACATCCCTATTCAATTAAAATAATGAGTAGTCTGGCAGAGGTATATGGGTTTCTTGGAATGAAACAGACTGCCGATTCATTGTTCAGAAAAATGGATATGTTGGCTATGAACTCATTAGGGATGGCGAACTTAGATTATGCTAATTCTTTGGATAAGTTTAGTCGATTCTGTATCGATGATACTAAGGTAGATGAGTCGTATGCACTGACTAATAAGGCTGTAACTATTGTTAAAACTAATTTGACGAGAAGCTTTCTATACCAAACAACCCGACAGCAGGAGAATATTTTAACTAAAAGTGCTCCATTTATCAGAACAGCCTTTGATATAGCCTACCAACGCCCTGGTTACCCACATACAGCTCAGTTAGCCTATTCAAGCGCCTTGTTCCTGAAGAATCTTCTGTTGAGTCAGCACATAAATCTATTTTCCAATGGTCAGCCCGAAGTCGGCAGTAAGTTAGCAGACACGCTACGATTAGTCAGTAGTAAGATTGCAGCGCAGTATGCATTACCAAACGATCAGCGCAAAAATCTCGATTCTCTCGAAAATCGTTTTGAAACACTTGAAAAAGAACTAGCCCGGCAATCCGCAGAATATCGGCGGGCTCAGCAGTTGTTGCAGGTGCGTTGGCAGGGCGTACGGGATGCGCTCAAAGCTACCGAAGCTGCTGTAGAGTTTATGAGTTTTCCTTATTATAATGGACACTACGAAACCGATACAATTCGCTATATAGCTGTGGTTCTGCGCCCAGGTGATGAATCTCCGCAAGTAGTTCCTCTCCTGGCAGATGAAGCTCCACTGCGTCAATTACTGATTCGAAAGGGAGCAGGGCATGAGGCACTGTATGCCACACGTGGTTCCGAACTCGATACCGATCAATTGACAAAGGGCGATTCGCTTTACCAACTTATCTGGCAACCTATTGATAAACTGCTGAAAGGGGCTAAAACTGTATACATTTCTCCATCGGGTTTGCTTCATCAGGTCGCATTTGCTGCACTGCCCTATAGCCGCATGAATGGTAAAAAAACAGGCTTCCTGGCTGATCGATATCAGCTTCGCCAAGTTGGGAGTACTCGCCAGATTGTAACGGCCTTCAGTCAGGAAGAGGCTTTTTATCAGGGTATTGATCAGGCAAAATTATATGGTGGTATCCGGTACGACTCGGTGGATACTCAATCAGCCAAAACCTGGCCTTTTCTGCCGGGAACCTTGCGTGAAGTTGATCAGATCAGCCAGTTAATTGGGCCTAAGGCAAAGGTCGTAACAGGCCCCGATGCGTCGGAAGCTTCCATAAAATCATTATCCGGAAAGTCACCTTCCGTATTGCATATAGCCACGCATGGATTTACTTTTCCTGACCCCACAACCATCAGAACCGATAGTAGCCTGGGGGGCAATACGTTTCGGCAAATAAGTAATCCGCTTTTCCGGTCAGGTTTGCTGATGGCTGGTTCTAACCGAATCTGGCAGGGGGCTAAATCCGCATTAGGTGAAGAAGATGGGATACTGACAGCCTACGAAGTGGCTAATCTGGATTTGTCGAATACCAAACTGGTCGTGCTATCCGCTTGTGAAACGGCCCTTGGCGATATACGGGGAAGCGAGGGTGTATTTGGCCTCCAGCGTGCCTTTAAAATGGCCGGAGTAGATTATTTAGTAGTGAGTTTATGGCCTGTAGCCGACGATGTGACTACCACTCTGATGACGCGATTTTACCAGAACTGGAAACGCTATAAAACAATTCGAACAGCTTTCCAGAAAACACAGTCACAAATGCGAAAAATGTATCCGCCTTCGGTCTGGGCCGCTTTTGTACTGGTTGAGTAAGCCGAGTTTCAAGAAATGGGGTATAGCGTAACGGCCTAATTCTTAGGCTTAGGGGCCGATTGGTTCGGGTCAGGAGCCAGCCGACTGGGACGCGTCATGCCCTGGCGGTAGCGGCTGCGTAGCTGCTGAATGGTATTGATCAAATCGTAATCTTCAGATTTGAGTAGAAAATCTTCGTCGAGGTCGCAGAAATCGAAGAATCGGTCGATCTCATCTGCTTTTAGATTGGTCGATTGTTCGACCAGTAGCCGGAATCGCTCAAGGGCCAGTTCATGCCGACGGTCCTGTTGCATGATATAATACGCCTTTCGATCCGATTTAGGACGTTTGCCAAAAACTTCATAGAGAAGTGTAACGCCGGCACCATCGGCAATCCGGTCAAATGCCTGCTCACCACTCACTTTCTTGGTGGCAACAGGCTCGTCCAGTAATTCCTTGATCTCCCGCTTCACCTCTTCATAGCGCTTTCCGGTTACGGTAACTTCGTCCAGATCGACCACACGATAGGGCATAGGAGGAAGCGCTTTGGCAATGATGGTAGGATTGTCGGAACCATCGTATCGAATGCCAATGCGGTTGTAAAGCTGACTCGTCAGAATAAGGGAATCACCCGGCTGTACTGTCAGAAAAAAACGCCCTGAAGCGTTGGTACGAGCCCGTTGGCGAGTGCGTTGATTGACAACAAAGACCTTATCGACTGCTTTTTTGGTCGTTTGGTCAACGACCGTTCCAATTACGTATTTCCCCTGCGCCCATACGGTATCTGATTTACTGAGCAACACAACCAGACAAAGACAAAAAAGGAATTGTTTGAGCATCGCGAACCGATTAATACGTGTTTGGTTTTGATTGGGCTAATCAACTTAGGTTTAATGATCTGCCTTTCTGGCTAGGCGCGCGCAATAGTCTTTTAAACGACAAACCGTTTTCAGAAGTGGCAACTCACAAAAATACGGATTGATTCTGTTCAATGTTGTTAAAAAAATTTAAGTCGTAACTCTACCAAAATCTGCTAAAGACAAAGAGTGTTTCAAAGTACGGGCCTGTAGCAAATGAATAAAGCGGTACTAAACTCCGATCCAAACCCGCAGGAAGGCTTCGAGCATCGATCCTGCGGGTTTGGGTCGGACCTCCGAAGCGGAGCGTTGCTCTACCAATTGAGCTTCCGATGCGTATGAGGTCCGTCCTGGAATCGAACGGCAGCGGCCGACCGTCGGGAGTGGAGGTTTTACCGACTTCTGCCTTCCCACTCAGCCAACAAACCGTTACCTAATTGTGGGAGTAGTCGGACTCGAACCTACGAAGCTTAAGTGGATGATTTACAGTCAGTCGTAATTGCCGTTATACGACACGCCTATGTGTATAGTAGACGGGATTCGATAGGCAGCAGGTCGTCTACTGCCCCTTGGGCCCAAACCAGTGCTACCACTGCACCATTACTCTGAGCAAAGAAATAGCCCCTAGCGATTTTCATCCGATAGGGGCTTTCTATAGATCTTACTCAATAATCATACGCCTAGCGCGCCACTACTGACAGCTGCTTGATTGGGGTTGATATTGATTTCGTCCGTTCATGATGCAGATATAGAAAAATAAATTAGACAACATCACTTAGGAAAAAATTCTTGAATGAGGTGTAAATTCTTCGATACCTAGGCAGCAAGGGACTGCATGTGTAAGCAACTTTAAAGAATATTGACGAGCTGCTGGAGACGGTCAAGCGTTAATTCGGTAAAATCATAGGCGGTGTCGTCTACGAATGGTCGTAGCTCGTCGGGAGTTTGCGTTGTTGCCATACCGACTACAGTGGCACCTGATGCTTTAGCCGCCTGAATCCCCGTCATCGAATCCTCAAAAATGACGCTTTCGGATGGCTCAACACCGAGTATAGCCATTGCTTTCTGGTAAATTTCCGGATCTGGTTTGGGGTGGCTGACCATGCTTTCGTTGAGTAAAGCGTCGAAATAAGGCCGGATGTTGAGCGTGTCGACAACAAAATCAAGATTTTCAACGGGCGCAGAGGTGGCTACCGCCATGCGAATTCCGGCTGATTTGAGAGCTTGTAAAAAAGGGACCAAACCGGCAACAGGTGTAATCACAGGGCTATATAACTCCCGAAACAGCGCTTCCTTTTCGTTACTCAGCCGACTGATTTCCTCATTGGTAAGGGGTTGATTGGCAAATAAGTGTGCAACAATGTCTTTATTATGCTTTCCGGAGACGTACTGGACAAAGTCCGCATCGCTCAGGCTTCTTCCATTTCGCTGATAGTACTCCCGCCAGGCAATCCGATGGTGTGGATTGGTATCGACCAGTACCCCGTCCATGTCAAAAATTACAGCTTTCATAATTATAGTGAGAATTAGTCAGGAGCCGTCAAATCGTGTTTCTGCCCTGACGACTCCTGACCACTCCTAATCTTTACATTATTTCATTTTCACAATGGTCACGCCCGCACCACCTCGGTCGGCATGTTCGTCTTCCATGCGAGCTACCTGCTTGTAGCCTCGCAGATGATTGCGAACGAGTGTTCGCAGAATACCGTCACCCTTACCATGAACAATGCGCAGTTCGGGATAGCCCAGCATGAGCGCGTCGTCAAAAAAACGATCCACTTCACCCAATGCTTCCTCGCCACGCTTGCCCCGAATGTCGAGGTTGAAGCTAAAATTCTGCATTTTCTCGTTCATATCAACCCCCTGGCTTCGTGGCCGATCGTCGCGAACCTCGGTAGCGTCTTTAAACGTTTTCCGGCTGACCTTTTCAAGACGGTTGAGCTTTACGGTGGATTTCAGGTCGCCAATTCGGATTTCTGCATCTTTCCCCCGAAGCGAAATAACTTCACCAATGGCGTTCTGGCCCGCAATCCGAACATAACTTCCTACGGCGATCGCGCCGTTATCGTTCTCAAACTCGTCTTCGAGGGGTTTCGGCGTTTCGACAAGAACAGGTTCTGGCTTGAGTTCTTTTTGCTCAAAGCGTTCTAATTCCTGTCGAACCTGCTTGGTGGCCGTTCGTTCAGCTTTGTTTTCTTTGATTTCCCGAATGGTATTTTCGATGCGCTGATTGGCTTCCTGCACCAGCGTTTTTGCTTTCAGCTTGGCATCGTTGACGATCTTCTTCTGCTCATTGTCCAGACGGGTTTTCAGCGCTGTATATTCGGCAAGCTGCTGAGCGAGTTTGCGTTGGTTAATGCTGATTTCCAGATTTTTTTCTGAGAAAACCCGTTTCTCAATATCCAGCTCTTTCAACAGCTTCTCAAAGTTTACCTGCTGAGTACCCAGTTTCTCTTTGGCCCGGTCGATCACCCCTTTAGGCAACCCAATTTTCTGGGCAATCTCAAAAGCAAACGACGAACCTGGCCGACCGATCTCCAGTTGATACAGTGGTTCAAGGTGTTCGCCATCAAATCGCATGGCCCCATTGACTAGCCCCGGTGTTTTGTCGGCCATTACTTTCAGATTGGTGTAGTGCGTGTTGATAACGCCATAAGCCCCTGATTTGGCCAGATCTTCCAGAATGGATTCGGCAATAGCCCCACCCAGGCCAGGTTCTGTACCCGTACCGAACTCATCGATCAAAAACAGCGTACGTTTGTTGGCCCCAATCAGAAACTGCTTCATAGAGGTCAGGTGCGATGAGTAGGTGCTTAGGTCGTTTTCCAGTGATTGTTCGTCGCCGATATCGATGAATAGATTCTGAAAGACACCCATTTCAGAAAAATCGTCCATAGGCACCAGCAGACCACACTGGAGCATGTATTGCAAAAGGCCAATCGTTTTGAGCGCGACCGATTTCCCTCCGGCATTTGGCCCGGAAATAATGAGGATACGGGCTTTTTCATCCAGCCGAACCTGTAAGGGAACGACCGTTTTACCTTGCTTTACGAATGACAGGTAGAGTAGGGGATGCCGGGCATTTGTCCAGTTGACAAGAGGGCGTTCCACCAATTTGGGCATAGAGGCATCCAACTGAACCGCTAGCTTGGCCTTTGCCCGGATGAAATCGATCTGAGCCAGAAAGTTAACGGCTTTCCGTAAGTCGTCCAGATGAGGCCGGATTTGATCCGTAAGAGCTAGTAAAATTCGGTAAATCTCACGTCGCTCTTCGTATTCAAGCTCACGGATTTCGTTATTGGCATCGAAGACTTCGGCAGGCTCCAGGAAAACG
Source organism: Spirosoma panaciterrae DSM 21099 (assembly GCF_000374025.1). Classification (GTDB taxonomy): domain Bacteria; phylum Bacteroidota; class Bacteroidia; order Cytophagales; family Spirosomataceae; genus Spirosoma; species Spirosoma panaciterrae. The sequence continues at coordinate 489,177 of NZ_KB893172.1, forward strand.
GTTTGCCCTGTCTGCGACTCATCATGAATAAACCCTTTTATCTTACGTTTGTGTTCAGCGGCAATTGGAATAACTAATCGACCTCCACGTACGGTTAGAGACAGATCGTCGGGTATCCAGCCAGCCTGCCGGGCCTGCCGCAAAATGCTGTCAAGCCGTTTACGAAGATTCGCCTGCTCGCCAATAATGCGCCGACGGATACTGGCTAATTCGGGTGATGCCGAATCCCGAACGTTGCCCCGATCGTCGATTACGCGCTCAAGTGAATCGGTTAGTTTTTTGTCGAGGCTGATAGGCCCCGCCAATTCACGTAAAAAAGGGAAGTTACCCGTTTCATCACGCTTTGAATCTGCTTGCCGGGCATCACTATGCCGGGATAAAAAGCGTAAACATTCCTGAACCGTTCGAAGGGCTAATTTCAGATCGAAGAATTCGGCTTCGGTTAGAGCGAGTCCCTCTACACGGGCCCGACTCAGATGGGCACGAACATCGATGTAGTTACTATTTGGAAAATCAGGCTCGTACTGAACGATCTGCTTGAATTCAGTAGTCTGGCGGAGTAGTTTGTCAATTAACTGGGCATTATCCGTGAATCGGATTTTTTCGACGTAGTCCTGGCCTAATGGACTTACACAGGCTTCTTTGAGCCGTTCACGGATAGAATCAAAACCTAGTTTATTTTCTAGTGAAGTAGGGTAAAGCATTTAATCAGATTCGTTCAGCAATGCAAATGCTGCAAACTATAGTATATCAGCATATTTATCTATAGAGATAACAGAAGAGAGTATAACTGGGTTCAGGGGGAATGACGAATGATTCTACAAAAAATCATTCGTCATTCCGTTATTACTTACGGCTTCCATTTCGGCTGTTGCTATGCCCTGAATGACCATGCCCACCCCGCTCCTCAGCAAGTTCAGACTGACTCATGCTCTGATTACTATGATCATTTTCGGGCCCTTGCTTGCTTTTATTCGCATTGGTCATTTCTCGTTCCGCATTCGGACGTTGGCCACCTGTATCATGTGCCTGTTGGTTACGTGTTCGTTCCCGATTGGGCTGCATATCATTTGAGCCCGGCTGGTCTGTTGTTTTATGATTAGCCATAACGTTGGTATGTTTTGTTGTTTAAAAATAACCGGTGCTCCTTCATAATGTTTATATGCAAAAAGGCCACTCGGGATCGAGTGGCCTTTTTGCATTACTAGTGATTAATTCGATTAATAGCCTGGGTTTTGTGCCAGCACATCCTTACCCTGATAGTCGATCTGGGTTTGAGGAATGGGCTGATACTCATCTTTACCCGCCGTGAACTTACCCCCTGAATAAGCCGTTGGCAACAGCTTGCTCTCATACGCCAGGAACGCGTTCAACACCGTGGCCGCCGTGCCCCAACGAACCAGATCATAGAATCGGTGACCTTCACCCGACAGCTCCAGCTTCCGCTCGAACTGAACTGCGGCACGAGCCGTCGCCTTATCAGCAAACGTTGCATAGTTGCTGATCACATAGTTGGCCGCTGGCTTGCCATTTTGCGTTACAAAACCGGCTGGGTTAGCCGCCCGGGTGCGTATCAGGTTTACATAGTTGGTGGCCGTCGCTAAACTCCCCACTTCCACTTCACACTCGGCCGCCATCAGCAGCACATCCGCAAACCGGATGATGTTGTAGTTGATGGCCGAGTAACCATCCGTCCACGAGCTACCATCGGTCAGCACTTTGTCCTGCGACTTGTAGAAGACGAACTTCTTGGGTGAATAAGGACCAGCAAAGCTCTGGTCACGAATCCAGTCCAGACCAGGGTGAGGCTGCCAGTCCAGGTACTGAATACCCCGACGACCAATCGACCAGTCCAGACGAGG
>NZ_KB893172.1:492878-814240 GCF_000374025.1 Spirosoma panaciterrae DSM 21099
CGACCCGGACCCGCGCCATCCTGCTGGGGAGCTGCGGCCACTTCTTCCTTGCTGTTGAACAGACCGATCACTTTGTAGCCGTAGAACGAGGACAGGTCATGACCAGGCTCGTTACGCACTACGTTACCACTCAGACGGGTACCCCCACCGTAGAAGTAAGGCACCAAGGGGTCGATGGCTACGATCTTGTTGTTGAGGAAACCGGCAATGGCGGTCACTTCGTAGCTCAGATCGCTGTTGATGTTACCCCGGTTGGTGACTAAGATGTCGATCCCTTCGTTACGCATGCTGGCCAGGTTCTTGTAAGGTGCTCCCGAGCGCACCCCGACGACGCCGGGCAGGGCCAGTTGGTAGAGCAGGTCTTTGGTGTCCCGGCGCCAGAAATCAAGCACCACTTCGAGTTTGTTGTTGAAGAAGGCTCCGTCGATACCGATGTTGCTGGTCACGTTGGTTTCCCATTTAGCACCTGGGTTTCCAATCTGGCTCCGATAGAAACCAGCGGCAATCGAGTTGTTGGTTCCGTTGATGTCATAGCCCTGACCTGCGCCACCTGCATAGAGGCTAAATTGGTTGGTTGCATTCAGGAAGTTGGAGTTACCCATGGTACCGTAGCCCCCGCGAATCTTCAGATCCGACACCCAGGGCAGGTTCTTCATGAACTCTTCGGACGACAGACGCCAGGCAGCCGACACAGCGGGGAATACCCCGTAGCGGTTAGCAGCCGCGAACTGAGAGGAACCATCCCGACGAACAACGCCCGTAATGATGTACTTATCGTTGAACGTATACCGCACCTGCCCGAACAGCGAGTAGAACTTGTTCCCCAGGCTGTAGCCACTGCCTACGCCACGCGTAGCACCGGGGGTGGTGGTGCTGATGGTGACGTAGTTGGGGTCAGTCGAGAAGGGGTTCTGGCCCGAGCCACTGATATTACGGCCTAAACCCGTATTCAAAGCTTCGATACCGGCCAGGGCGTCGATGTCATGGATACCAAACTTCTGCTTGAAGTGAGCCGTGTTGGTAAAGGTCCAGGCTAAGCCATAACCCGCGCCTTCGCTGTAGGTGTAGGTGGTGTTGTTTTCCGAGTTTTCGTACTGCACCCGACCGTAGCTATTGAAGTAGTTCGTGAAGTAAGTACCCCCAAGGCTGCTGCGCAGGGTCAGAGAAGGAATTACGTCATACTCCAGGTAGGCGTTGCCGAAACCGAAAATCTGGAAGGAAGCATCATTGGCCCGTGCCTGACGATCGGCAACTGGGTTACGTGGGTTGTTGAAGCCCGGAGCAGCTGTACCGGCATAGCCGCCGAAGGAGTTGTACACCGGAATGATCGGAGGCATCCGGTAAGCTGACAGAACTTCGTTTTCATCAGACGACGACGACGAGTTGTTGTTAGTCGAGTTACCCAGGATGCTACCAACACCACCCAGAAGGCCTTTTGTTTTCACATAAGCCAATTGGAAGTTTTCGCCAAAGCGGAGCTTCTTGGTGATGTCGAACTCGGTGTTGGCCCGCAGTGTGTACCGGCTATAGTCGTTGTAAGTCACAATACCGGCCTGTTGCTGCATACCCAGCGCAACATAGAATCGGCTCGATTCGGTACCACCCGAGAAACCGACATTGTGCCGCATCAGGGGAGCAACGCGGGTGATCTCCTTGTACCAGTTGGTGCCCGCCTTGTTGGACGGGATCACGTTGTAAATCGCGCCGTTGGCGGGGTTCACGTTGTACTTGGCGGCTTCTGCCGTCAGGTCCACCTGCGAAGCCGACAAGCCTGAGCGGCTGCCCACCAGCAGATAATCGGGCAATACCGGCGTAGCGCCTTCTCCATACTGACCACCGGCTAAGCCTTTGAAGTCGTTGGTAGGGTAGGTACCCTGATAGATGTCGTTCTTACGAGCCTGCCAGGTCCAGTCAGCCTGTTCCTGAGGAGTCAGGATGGGCAGGCTTTTGCCCGGATCGGTAGCGCCGTAAAGACCATCGTAGCTTACGCTCAGCTTTTGCGCCCGACGCTGACCTTTACGAGTGGTGATAACAATCACCCCGGAAGCGGCCCGCGCTCCATAGATCGAAGCCGAAGCGGCATCTTTCAGGACGGTGGTCGATTCAATATCATCGGGTGCCAGGAAGGCAATCGTCTGAGTAGGTACACCATCCACCACATACAGCGGCTGGTTACCCCCGAACGAACCGAAGCCCCGAACCCGTACCTGAGAGGAGGTACCCGGCTGCCCGTTGGTGATAACGGTAACCCCGGCCACGCGTCCCTGCAACTGCTGTTCGACGTTGGTCGAGGGAACGACTTTTAATTGAGCAGGCTTTACGGTTGATACGGCCCCGGTCACATCCCGGCGGTTTTCGGTGGAGTACCCGGTAACGACGACTTCGCTCAGGGCGGTGGCTTCGTCTTCGAGTCGGACGTCAAGGTTGCTTTGATTGCCTACGTTGACTTCCTGGGTTTTGAAGCCGATGGCCGAAATCACCAGCACTGGGTTGTTGCCACGGACGTTGATCGAGAAACTGCCGCTGGCGTCCGAAGAGGTACCAGTTTGGGTTCCTTTCAGGACGATGTTGGCGCCGGGTACGGCTCCATCGGCCCCCGTAATTTTACCCGTCACGCGACGGTCTTGGGCTGAAGCGTGGAGGCTCCAAAGCAGTAGGACTGCACCCAGAAAAGCGGTCTGCAGAAACCTGTAGAACGATGCTTTCATGAAGATTAGGTTGGTTTGAAAAATGAGTAAACGCATCAATATTAGGTTAGTTAAATTATATTTCAAAAAGAAATCGTAATAAAAAACTGTACCAAAAAAGGCTTGAATTAATTTTTTATTAATAAAATTATATGTTATATTTTATTAAATTTCTGATAATCAATATATTATTTTAAAATATTTATATCTGATATTTGTTTAGTTATATTAATTGCAAATTTTACTTAGTTTTTTAGAAAAATCACTTCGGAAAAAACTTAAGTACTTCTAACGTTACTTTTGTGACGCTATGCATACAAACTATTACTTCCTGCGGCAACTTACTCAGGCTCTTCAACTGCGACTATTAGGTAGTTTTACCAACCATTTAAAGGCTGCCGAAGGGGTCCAAACCCCTTTACGATTTATGGAATGTTATAGCCAGGATCGGGATGAGGTCGTACTGGTTTTTGCGGAAGCGAAAGGCAAAGTCAATTACTATAAACCGTTCTATATAAAAGCCACCCTTCGGCCCGATTTCTCGGGGCTCATGTTTCCAGATCGTGTACAGCGAGCCCGCACCAATAGTGTTGACCTGTTCGAAACAGTGATTGGCAGCGAAGGGAGTGAACGGGCTATTGTCGAAGTTCGGTCTTTTTTAAACGAACGATGTCTGGCCATTGTCCTGGAAGAGGGGTTCACCCTGGTATTCAAATTTTTCGGTAATCGTCCGAATTTACTCGCCTTTTATCAGGATCAGGTAGTTGATCTGTTCAACCGTCAATTGGTAACGGACGAACAATTGAAGCTTACCGCCTTTGATCGACCGATCGACCAGTCTTATGAAGCTTTTGAACGAGTGGGTTTCGATCATCGTCCATTGTTTCCGACGTTTGGTAAACTGGTAAACCGATGGATTGAGGAACAATGGCAACAGGCAGATCTGAAAACTCCTCAGTTAAAATGGGCTATCATTCAGGATGTACTTCAGCGATTGGAGCAGCCTCAGTATTACCTTACCCGATTCGAGCACAAACCCGCGCTGAGCCTATTGCCGTATGGCCATGTGGAGCAGGAATTTACAGACCCCATTGAAGCTACTAACCGATTTTATAGTCGATATAACGGCCTGAGTACATTTGAAGCTGAAAAGGCAAATTTACTCCGATTGCTCGATAAGCGCCAAAAACGGGCCGAAGCTCAACTGGAATCGACACTTCAACGAATGATTTTGCGGGAAGATGGCATTAGTCATGAACAGATGGGGCATATTCTGATGGCCAATCTGCACGATATTCCATCTGCTCCCGGTGCCCGATCGCCTGAACGAGTAACCTTATACGATTTCTATCACGACCAGTCGGTTACGCTGAAGCTGAAGCCAGACTTAAGTCCGCAAAAGAACGCTGAGAACTTCTACCGGAAGGCAAAGAACGAAAAGATAGAAGAACAGCACCTGACCGATCTGATAGCAACACGGGAGGCCGATATGGAGCGGATCGGGCAGCAGAAACAGGCTATAGCGAGCCTTCAAACCCTGAAAGAGTTACGTCGTTACATTAAACAGAACGAACTACTGACAGATGGATCTGAAAAGGCAGGTACTCCACAAGCGATGGATTCGCTCTTTAAACAGGTTGTTGTCGACTCGTTTCGTATCCTGATCGGCCGAAATGCGAAGAATAATGATTTACTAACTCAGCGGTATAGCTATAAAGATGATCTTTGGTTGCACGCTCGGGATGTAGCGGGGTCGCATGTCATTATTAAATATCAGGCAGGTAAACCCTTTCCTAAGCATGTGATTGAGCGAGCCGCTGAACTGGCAGCCTGGTATTCGAAACGCCGAACTGACAGTTTATGCCCGGTAACTGTGACCCCCAAAAAATTTGTGCGAAAACCGAAGGGCCTTGCCGAGGGGCAGGTCATTGTTGAAAAAGAGGATGTCGTCCTGGTTGTTCCCCGAGGTGAGTGAGGCAGGCATCTCACACGCCATTCCGAAGAATCACTTAGCCCGGATCGCAATAACGGGGTCCATACGGGAGGCTGAAAAAGCGGGAATTATACCCGACAAGATGCCTATAACACTCGATACGCCTAGCCCGAGGGTTATATTGCCGGGGGTGAGTTGAAGATCAAGGCTCCCTAAATCCATAAAGGATAATAGGTATACCAAAAAGATACCGGCTATGCCCCCTACTAAACTAAGTAGAACCGCTTCGAACAAAAACTGGCACAGGATAAAGTAATTTTTGGCGCCCAGCGATTTCTGAATACCGATTATGTTCGTTCGTTCCTTTACGCTGACAAACATAATATTCGCAATTCCAAACCCCCCGATCAGAATCGAGAACCCACCGATCACCCAGCCTGCTATGGTCAGAACGGAGAAAATGCCACTGATGGCCTGTGCTGCAGCTTCGGGGCGATTTATGGCAAAATTGTCTTCCTGCAATGGGCGCAAACCGCGCCGGGTGCGGAGCAAGCCCCGGATTTCGCTTTCCAGTTCGACCAAACCCTCGTCGGTGTCGTACCCTTTTATGGCGATGTCGATGTCGGGCTGGACCGAGTGGAATAGTTTAGCAAAAGCGCCATAGGGAATCAGGCATTTAATATCGGGGTTGCCGCCTACATTGAGGATGCTCTCTCCCTTTTTACGTTGTACACCAATGACGGTGAAGTTGTGGCCACTCAGTTTGAAGGTTTTGCCAACGGGGTCTTGTGCCGGGAAGAGGTTTTCGGCAACATCGGCTCCAATGATGGCTACGTTGCGGGCTACATCGATTTCCTGTTGGGTGAAATAGCGGCCTTGCTCAATAGGAACTTCCGAAATTTTGTTGTAATCCAGCGTGGTTCCCTGAATAAGCGACGCCATGCTGTTGTTGTTATGCTTTACCGTTACTCGCCCCTTAAAGTCCATAGCCACTACCGCTTCTGCGCTTTCGAGTCGATCGCTCAGGAAGCGGTATTCAGAATAGGTAGGTACGGGTCGCTGGAAGTACTTCCACCACTGAAACTCTCCACCGAAGATCCAGGGCCATTTTTGCACATACACCACTTTGTCGCCGATAAACGATAGACTATCCTTGATGTTTCGTTCGAGCGAATCGACCAGGGTAAACACGGCAATAATGGCGAAAATCCCGACCGTAACGCCCAGGAGGGAGAGCGTGGTGCGAAGCAGGTTTGAGCGCAGGGCCTGCCAGGAGAACCGGAAGCTTTCAAATATCTGACGAAGGAATCTCACCCGGGTAAAGCATAAAAGCGTGAAAGGGGAGAAAAACGTGTTGGGAAAACAGGCTTTTCTATCTTGTGAATGTACTCGTTCGGGCCGGATTGTACCAACTTATTTCGGATAAGGGCCGGGTTATGAAGGATAAGTGGTCGATTTGGTGATCTGCTGTCGTCGGTTATTTTTGTAGTTTACCAACCGATTACGATTTAACCTGAAACGCATCTATGAACCAACGTATTATCCGATATTCTCTGTGGTTGCTCATAGCCGGTGCGGTGCCAGCTTGTAAAACCCAGGCTCCATCAACCACCGCAAGTACTAAAGTTAGTCAAAGCCAGGGGGTTTACCAGTATCGAGACGAGGACCCATCCGTAAAACCATTCTTCTCCGACCGTGTGGGCGTTATGGGTCGTAATGGTATGGTGGCATCGGCGCATCCGGAAGCATCGCAGGTAGGTCTGAACATTCTGAAAGCGGGGGGTAACGCCGTCGATGCGGCAGTGGCGGTACAGTTTGCGCTGGCCGTGGTGTATCCGGGCGCAGGGAATATTGGTGGAGGTGGCTTTATGGTGTATCGTGATCAGGCAGGCAAAGCGTATACCCTCGATTATCGGGAAAAAGCACCAGGCCGGGCTACGCAGAACATGTATCTCGACTCTTTGGGGAATGTGATACCGGGGTTGAGCATTAGCGGGCATTTGGCCAGCGGGGTGCCCGGATCGGTCGATGGTATGGTTGAAGCGCATAAACGATTTGGTAAACTGAGCTGGGCGCAGGTATTGCAACCCGCCGTCGATCTGGCGGCCAAAGGATTTGCCCTGACTGAGCGGGACGCTCTTGGCCTGAACCGCATCAAGACCGATCTGCTGAAGATCAATCCGGGTAAAACCTATTTTCTGAAAAGTGCTGCTCCGGCCGATACCATAAGCTGGCATAAGGGCGATTTGCTGGTTCAAGCCGATCTGGCGAAAACGTTACAACGGATTCAGGGGCAGGGGAGGGCCGGATTTTATGAAGGCGAAACGGCCCGGCTGCTGGCTCAGGAGATGGTGCAGGGCAAAGGCCTGATTACGGAAGAAGACCTCAAAAGCTACCACGCTACCTGGCGCGAACCCATTCAGGCGAAGTACAAAGAATACAATGTCATTACGATGCCGCCCACATCGAGTGGGGGCGTAGCTTTGCTGCAAATGATGCGGTTTACTGAACCTTACCCGTTGCGTAAATGGGGATGGAATCGGGATAGTACGGTGCAGGTGATGATCGAAGCCGAACGACGGGTGTATGCCGACCGCGCTAAATTTTTGGGCGACCCTGATTTTGTGAAAGTGCCTGTTAGTCAACTGATCAGCCCCGATTATCTGCGCAACCGATGGACCGATTTTTCGTGGGCAAAAGCGACCGATAGCCGTAACGTAAAAGGGGGCATGATTCCCGGCTACGAAAGTCTGGAAACTACACATTTCTCTGTTGTTGATAAAGAAGGGAATGCCGTTAGTATTACAACTACCCTCAATGGGGGGTACGGTAGCCGTGTGGTAATTGGGGGAGCAGGCTTCTTCATGAACAACGAGATGGACGATTTCAGCGTGAAGCCGGGTGTGCCAAATATGTTTGGCCTGATCGGTAACCAGGCCAATGCGATTGCGCCCGGTAAGCGGATGCTCTCGTCCATGACCCCAACCATTCTGGAAAAAGATGGCAAGCTCTTCATGGTTGTTGGCACGCCCGGTGGTTCTACAATCATTACATCGGTTTATCAAACGATTTTAAATGTAATTGAGCATGGCATGACCATGCAGCAGGCCGTTAATGCGCTTAAATTTCACCACCAGTGGCTGCCCGATAAAACTACTTTCGAAAACGGGGCATTTTCGGAGGCAACCATTCAGGCTCTGCAAGGTCGGGGGTATATGCTGGAGAAACTCACCAACACGCTCGGTCGTATGGACTGTGTACTCGTCCGGCCCGATGGCACTTATGAGGGGGCATCAGACCCCAGAGCGGATAACACGGCACGAGGGTACTGAGCGACTGTAAACGAATGCAAAACGCCAGCCAGAGTTTAATAAGCTCCGGTTGGCGTTTTTTAATAATGGATAAAAGAAAAAGGTAGTCCGATGCGGTAAATGGAATGGAGGAGGTAACAGTTAAGCGACGGCCTGCTCAGCCTCCAGATACGTTAACACGTCATGCATCGTAACTAGTTTGTGATGGTCTTCGTCGGGAATGCGGATGCCGAATTCCTGCTCCAGTTGCATAATCAGGTCAACGCTGTCGAGACTATCTAAACCAAGATCACGTGAAAAATGGGTCTGCTCCGTAATCGACGATTCGGAGACGCCAAATTGCTTCAGGATGTCTATCACTCGTTCTTTCATAACATGGCTCTTTGTTTAGTTCAACCTACTATACGCTTATAAAATCCTTTTTTGGGGCAGTTTAGTATGTGGATTTATGAAATTTTAATTCGGTCAATCAACTTAAAGCAGGTTCTCGCCCAAGAGCCGTTTCAATTCCAACTGATTGAGCAATAGCTGATACTGAAAATTCAGGCGACCTAATTCGGCTTCCTCCACACCCGTTTCGGCACTTTGTAGCTCCACGTTGGTAATGACCCCATTTCGTAAGCGGGCGTTGGCAATCTCCAGCGCTTTTTTTGCCTGTATCACCTGGGTTTCCAGATTGGCCAGTCGGGTTAGATTGCTGCGGATATCGGCATTGATTTGGGCAATACTCTGGCGAACCTGCGCATTGGCGCTCTCCAGCGCGTATCGGCTGGCATTCAGGTTCAATTGAGCCGCCTGGTTTTGTAGCTTATACCGATTGCCTGAGTAAATGGGTACTGCCAGTGACACACCAGCGGCAATATTGAACCGTGGTGTATTGATTTCAGGTAGGTAACCATTTCGATAGCCTGCCGATCCCGAAAAGCTAAGGTTTGGCCGCCCTGATAACGTATTGACCAAAATATCCGTTTCGGCTTGCCGAATCCGATCTTGCGCGAGTTGTACGTCTTTATTGCCCGCCAGAGCTGATTGGGCATCGTTGGCCAAGGTGTAAGGCTGAGTGGTTATGTTACTGCCAGCCGTTTCCAGATTGAACTGATTGACCGCCTGACTCACATCGGGACTTGGATTCCCGGTCAGGTAGGTTAGTAAAGCAAGCTGGCGCTCCAACTGGTTCTGAATCTCAATTTTACGGTTTTGGGCCGTTTTTACTCGAACCTGCTGGGTCAGTACGTCGTACTGGAGGGCATCCCCATTTTGTAGTCGGGTAACCAGCAATTGCACATTGGCCCCCGCCGTACGAATGACTGAATCCTGAACGCTCAGACTCCGTTGCAGAAAGCCAACCCCATAATAGGCTGCGGCTACCTGATAGGCCAGCGACTGCTGGGTAATTTCCAGATTTCGACGAAGCACCTGCACGTTGTCGGTTGCCTGCTGTACCGATGCTTTGGTTCGGCCCCAGTCATAAAGGGTTTGCCCAACGCCAACATAGGCATTGACGTTATGATTTGGCTGGAACTGAATGGTTCGGTTGACTCCGTCGACAGGTAGCGTAGCCTGTGCCACCGGGGTCAGGTATTGATAGCTGGCATTACCGGATACGTTGGGTTTCAAAGCCGACCGGGCAATATCGGTTCGTAAATCACCCGCCTGAATTTGCTGCTGTTGCTGTTTCAGAACCGGGTAATATGTATTCGCCTGCTGGATTAGGGCGCGTAAATCGTCGGGAACAGGCTGGTTCTGCGCCTGCGCCACGCCAACTACCAGCAACGGGATCAGTATAAGAAGTTTGGAGTTCATAAGCGTAAACGGGTTGAGTTTCAGGCAGCAGGTTGACCATCATAACACAATTGTGCATCAGTCAACCTGTTGTCAGAAATGGAGTTAGTGGGCTGACTCGGCTACCGCTTTGGCGGCTGCAGCGTCCATTTTTTTCTTTTGCAGTAAAAACAGGAGTGGGAAAGAGATGACAAAAAACAAACCCGCCAGCCGGAAGGTGTCGAGGTACGAAATCATCAGGGCCTGTTTGGAAATGATCAGGTCGAGGTTTTTATAAGCCCCCGAAACCGCATCCATGGCATTGACACCTTTGGCAATCAGTGCCTGCGTCATGGTATTCACCCGTTCGGTCGTCAGCATCTCACCGGGTTGCAGATTCGACACCAGATCGCCCCGGTGAACGGCCGTGCGCTGGGTAACGTAGGTATTGGTAATGGCCACCCCGAAAGCACCGCCTATCTGCCGCATCATATTCACAATAGCGATACCCGTTGGCATCTGGCGAGGTTCGAGCGACGAAACCGACTGATTAATGAGGGGTACGTTGACCAGGGCCAGACCAATACCCCGGATGATTAGGGCCGTAATGAAATCGCCATTGGACGCGTTCATATTATAGGTCGACATCAGGAAACAGAAGGAGGCAAAGGCTATATAACCCAGCGTGACAATCAGCCTGGGCGAAACCCCTTTGGCAAGCATCCGGCCCGTAATGGCAAACATCGGAAGCGTAACCAGACCGCCTGGAATGAGCAGTTTACCTGTCTGCGTAGCCGTTAACCCGACAATGCGCTGGGCAAATAACGGGTAAAGGAGAACGGACGTGAACAAACCATAGCCGACTACCACCACCAGAATTGAACCGATGAACAGGTTACGGTTTTTCATGACCCGCAAATCCACTACCGGTTCTTTCGTGCCTCGCAACTCCCACCAGATAAAGGCTGGAATGGCAATGGCCGATATGGCCGTTAACCAGCGGATTGCACTATCGTCGAACCAGTCGTCGGCTTCACCCCGCTCGAGGACATATTGCAACGCGCCAATCCCGACAGCCAGGAGTAAAATACCCATCTGGTCGATTGGAATGGCTTTTCGGTTGATGTTGATCTCGTCTTCTTTTTTCTCGATGAATGTCAGGCTGAGGAGTACGGCAATGATGCCGATAGGAACGTTGATGTAGAACATCCAGCTCCAGTGATAATTATCGATGATGTAACCTCCCAGCGTTGGTCCCAGCGTCGGACCCAGAACGATACCCATGCCAAACAGGGCCGAGGCTACGGCTCGTTGGGAAGGTGGGAAGGCGTCGTACATAAGCCCCTGTGAGGTCGAAAGCAAAGCACCACCCCCAATCCCCTGTAGGAATCGGAAGAAAACCAGGGTCCATAGATCACTGGCGAAACCACACCCGTAAGAAGCCAGGGTGAATAAAATAATAGAACCGATGTAGTAGTTTTTGCGCCCAAAATACCGTTGCAAAAAGCTCGTCATCGGAATCACAATGACGTTGGCAATGGCATATGACGTTACAACCCAGGCCACATCTTCGATCGTTGCGCCCAGATTGCCCGCAATGTCGTTGAGGCCGACATTGACAATCGACGTATCGATCAGTTCCATGATCGCTGCCGATACTGCCGTGATAACGACGATCCAGCGACCAAAGCCACTTTGTTGTGCCATGATTTTTTTAAGTATTAGGAGCGAGAAGTGAGGAGTGAGAATGCTGACGCGAACTCGCCGGACGGAGTATTCTCACTCCTCGCTTCTCGCCCCTCACTCCTAATACGAATTAATTAGCTACCCGAACTTCAGCATCTACGCTTAAGCCGGCACGCAGTTGGTTTTTGTACTTTTCGGGGTTGGTGATTTCAATCTTCACCGGCACACGCTGAGTGATCTTAACGAAATTACCCGATGCGTTATCGGCAGGAAGCAGGGCAAAGCGGGCACCAGTAGCTTCGGACAGCGATGCGACGCGACCTTTTATATCCAGTTCAGGATACGCATCCAGTTTAATATCGACCTGCTGGCCGACCTGCATTTTCTCCAGTTGGGTCTCTTTGAAATTGGCCACCACCCAGAAGGTCGAATCGGCTACGATGGTAAACAGATTCTGGCCGGGTTGTACGTACTGGCCCACTACTACATTCTTACGACCAATTTTTCCGGCAATCGGGGCTGTAATATGGGCGTAGCCTACTTTCAGCTTGGCATTGTCGATGGCCGCCTGCTTTACTTTCAGCACGGCCTGTATCTTCTGAATATTGGCCTGCGCTTTAGCAATACCGGCCTGAGCTACGGATTGCGAGGTTTGAGCGAGGGTAATCTGCTCGACGTTTGCCTGGTACTGACGGCGCTGCACTTCGGCATTGTTCTGAGTGTCTTCCAACTGCTTCCGAGTCAGCGACTGTTCTTTGTAAAGGTTCTGATCACGTTGTAAATCCTGTTGCGCTTTATCCCGACGAGCGGCTTGGACCTGGGCATTCGATTGGGCAACGCGGGCGTTTTGGGCTACATTACGAGCGTTTGCCTGGGCATTTTGCAGGTCAGCACGGGCGTTTTCGAGATCAGCCAGCGATTGCTGATAATCGGCTTCGGCCTGCGCCAGTGCCACATCATATTCCTGGGGGTCGATCGTTATCAGTTGCTGACCCTGTTTGACAGTTGCATAATCATCGACGTTTACGGCTGTGACGTACCCAGCTACACGAGCCAGAACGGGGGCTGAGTTTCCTTCAATTTGCGCGTTATCTGTGGTTTCGTATTGCTGACCGTGCCGATAGGCCTGGTACCCAAAGTAGCCCCCTACCAAAAGTACCACACCGATAATGATGCGGGGTAAATAGGTACGGAGGCCGCTTTTTTCGTCTGTTGTTGTTTGTTCCTGAGCTAGAGTTGCCATGTGTGCTGCGTTCAATAAAGAATAGGCAATGAAGTTGTGTATGTAAAGAATGCCGAACCATTCAGTTAGTCAACTTGTTTGACTATTGAGGCAAAAGTAAACTAGGTTGACTATAAAGTCAAGCAGGTTGACTATATTTGTACAATATTTTGTTAAGAATTGTTTCAGTTTTTCTTATTTTGCTTTCATGATAGTGGAAACGCATAAGAATTCCTTTGATTTTAACCAATTTCGGCTGATTCGGGAGCGATCGGTAGGGCGTTTGTTCTGGCGATTAAAACGATTTACGGCTAGTTATATAGAACCACGTCTGCATGCCCTTGGTTACTCTGACTTTAAAATGAGTTATCTCATGTTTCTGTCGAATATTGAAGAGCAGGGGACAACCAATAATGAACTAGCCAAGCGGGCCTGTGTAACAAAGCAGATGATGAGTAAAATCGTCGGTTTGCTGGAAGAGGAAGGGTATATTTTCACCCAGAAGAACCCTAATGATTCCCGGTCCAGCATTATTTTTCTGAATGACCGGGGAAAAGAGCTATTTGTGGCGTTGGAAGGCTGTATGCAGGAAGCCCGGACTAAATTTGATTCAATTGTTGGTCACGAACGCATGGAGCAAGTGATCGAAACCATGTACAGATTGGTCACTGAACTGGAAAAAAGCGAACAATAAGCGTATGTATGCAGTATGATATAGAATATATGATGTAGGTAGCCTGAAGCAGTTGCATCATATATTCTATATCATACTGCATACAGCTTATGTTCACATCCATAAATCCGTATTCGCAGAAGCGAATCAAGACCTACCGGGCCGATAGCCCTACCGGGCCGATAGCCCTGCCGGGCTGGAGCGGAAGCTAAAACAAGCCGACCGGGCCTTTGCCGACTGGTCGGCTTTGTCGTTGGCAGAACGCGTCCCCTTTCTGCAAAAAGTAGGCGATACATTGCTGGCCAACAAGCAGCAGTACGCAGAATTGATGACGGCCGAAATGGGCAAAACGCTTAAGGAAGCAATTGCCGAAGTAGAAAAATGCGCGCTCACCTGCACGTTTTATGCCGACCACGCCAGTACTTTTCTGGCCGATGAGCCGGTCGAAAGCGACGCGCAGAAAAGTTATATCGTCTATCAACCTCTGGGGCCTGTATTGGCTGTTATGCCGTGGAATTTTCCTTTCTGGCAGGTCATGCGTTTCGCCATTCCCGGCCTGCTGGCTGGTAATGCTGGCTTGCTCAAACATGCCTCGAATGTATTTGGCTGTGCTCTGGCTATTGAAGATGTGTTTCGAAAAAGTGGTTTGCCAGAGGGACTCTTTCAAACACTATTGATCGACTCGGCGGCTGTAGAGGGTGTTCTGAAAGATCAACGGGTGAAGGCGGTTACCCTCACAGGTAGTGGGCATGCAGGCGCATCAGTAGCGGCTATAGCGGGTAGCCGGATTAAGAAGTCTGTTCTCGAATTGGGGGGCTCCGATGCGTTGATTGTACTGGCCGACGCCAATTTGGAAAAAGCGGCTGAAGTGGCCGTTAAATCCCGCATGCAGAATGCCGGGCAGAGCTGTATTGCCGCAAAACGGTTTATCGTCGAAAAAACGGTCAAAAAGCAATTTACAGAACGGGTTATCGAGCATATCCGCCAGATCAAACAAGGCGACCCCATGGACGACACTACCACGATGGGGCCTATGGCCCGAATGAACCTGGCCGACGACATCGAACGGCAATGCCACGAATCCGTCAGGAAAGGCGCTAAATTGCTGGTAGGAGGAGACCGTTCGGGGTGTAACGTACAGCCTATGCTGCTTGATCAGGTAAAACCAGGTATGGCGGCTTTTGATGAAGAAACGTTTGGGCCGTTGGCCGTCCTGATTGACGCCAAAGATGAAGGCGAGGCAATCCGACTTGCCAATCAATCTGACTTTGGATTGGGTTCGGCACTCTGGACAGCCGATGCTGAAAAAGCCGAACGACTGGCCCGACAAATTCAGGCTGGCTCGGTGTTCGTAAATGGACTGATGCGATCCGATGCACGGGTGCCGTTCGGCGGTATCAAAACGTCGGGTTTTGGCCGGGAGTTGTCCGAAGCGGGTATCAGAGAGTTTGTGAATATAAAAACAGTCTGGATCGACACGAACTGAATCTATTCAGTGATCTTTTCCGTTTTTTTTTCATTGCGGGCGTTCAGATACCCTTTTACTACGGTAAACGTGGTGATGGCCAGGAAGAAAATGATAATGTACTGCACATAATCGACGATCCAGGGAAAGCGCTCGCCAAAATAAAAACCACCACCTACCAGGGTCAGTACCCAAATGGCGCCACCAATAATGTTGTAGAGCATAAAATACTGAACGGGCATATGAATAAGCCCGGCCAGCAGCGGAGCAAATGTGCGAACGACTGGCAGAAATCGGGATATGATCAACGCGCTGTTGCCGTAGCGCATAAAAGCATCGCGGGTGTTATCGATGTATTTCTGCTTGAAAAACAGCGAGTCTGGTCGATTCTTGATTCTGGCTCCAAAGTAGTACCCTGTCAGATACCCCGTGGCTGAACCAAGCACAGCCGCACCGAAAATACAGGTGAGCAATAACCAGAGAGGTACATTCAGGAGCTTGGTTCCGGCAAATACACCCGACAAAAACAGCAGATAATCGCCGGGCAGGAAGAAGCCGAAAAAGATACCATTCTCAACGAAAATGATAAGGGTAATCAATACCAGGCCGCCCGTTCGGATAACTTCCTCGGAATTCAGCAAATAGCGAAAAAACTCAAGAATCTGATCCATGTCTAAAGAGCGAAAGAGTGAAAGAGTGAGAGAGCGAAAAAGTAGTGGGTTAGTTTTTCGCTCTCTCACTCTTTCACTCTTTACATATATTCTGCCAGTTCGAGCCACCGATCCGATTTTTCGGCGATGGTTTGATCGAGTTGTTCAATTTCACGCGCCCAGGTCATGAGCTGTTCATGATGGCCACCCGCGTTCAGAAGACCCATCACTTCTGTCTTCCGTTGCTCCAGCGAATCAATTTCTTTTTCGAGCGTTTCGTATTCGCGAATTTCTTTGAACGACAGTTTTTTCTTTGTCGTGCTGGCCGGAACCGTTGCGGAAGAAACTACAGGCGAAGGAGATTGGTTCTTTGGATTGGCCGAAGCTGGTTTACCATTTTGTAAAGTTGATTTTTTGGGCTGTGCATCCCGCCATTCGCGATAGTCGGTATAATTGCCCGGAAAGTCGCGAACTTTACCTTCGCCTTCCAGCACAAAGACGTGCTCCACGAGTCGATCCATGAAATAACGGTCGTGGGTAACGATAAGGACACAACCCGAAAAATTCAATAAGAAATCTTCCAGAACGTTCAGCGTCGTAATATCGAGGTCGTTGGTTGGCTCATCGAGTATCAGAAAATTGGGGTTTTGTACCAGCACCAGCAACAACTGCAACCGCCGTTTTTCGCCACCACTGAGTTTCGATACATAATCGTATTGTTTATGGCGGTCAAATAAGAATCGGCTCAGCAACTGGGAGGCCGTGACGGTATCGCCATTTTCCAATTTCATGACCTCCGCCACTTCCTGTACGACATCGATAACCCGCTGGTTTTCGGGTAAATTCAGTTCAGATTGGGTGTAGTAGCCAAATTTGACGGTGCCACCTGTTGTAATTTTGCCCGAATCGGGCCGAAGTTGGTTGGTAAGCAGATTGAGCAAGGTAGTTTTGCCCATCCCGTTCTTGCCAATTAAACCCACCCGGTCGAATCGCTTAAAGGTATAGTTGAAATGATCGAGCAGTATTTTATCCCCAAATCGCTTGCTCAGGTTTTCGACTTCCAGAATTTTGCTGCCGAGCCGGGTAGTGCGCAGGTTCAGGTCAAGTTCACCGTCATTGCGCCGTCCGCTTGTTTTTTCTTTCAGTTCTTCGAAGGCATCAATCCGGTACTGGGCTTTCGTGCTCCTCGCTTTGGGCTGCCGACGCATCCATTCCAGCTCACGACGAAACGTATTGCGGTCTTTGGTCAATTCGGAAGCCGCTGCCGCTTCGCGTTCGTCTTTTTTCTCGAGAAAATACGCGTAGTTGCCTTTGTAGGTATATAGCTGCCCGTTGTCCAGCTCCGCAATCTGATTGCATACCCGATCCAGAAAATACCGATCGTGCGATACCATCAGGAGGGTTCCGTTGTTGATATTCAGGAAGTTTTCGAGGTATTCAATGGCTTCGAGATCGAGGTGGTTGGTCGGTTCGTCCAGTATCAGCAAATCGGGACTTTGGATCAGTACGCGGGCGAGCGCTACACGTTTGCGTTGCCCACCGGATAGTGAACTGACGGGCTGCTCGACATCATGAATCCCCAGCTCACCCAGAATTTGGCGGATTTGGGCTTCATAATCCCAGGCCTCGTGTTTCTCCATGTCGGCCATAGCGCGTTCCAGTGCGGCATGGTCGTCGTGGGTGAGCGCAAGTTCGTAGGCACGAACAGCGTCGAGTTGGGCACTTTCACCAGCCAGCACCACTTCCATTACAGTAAGGGCGTTGTTCAGGTCAGGTTGTTGGTCGAGGTAACCGATTGTACTATCTTTTCGATGGCTAACTATACCGGCATCGGGTGGGATGGCCCCGGCCAGAATGGAAAGCAACGTCGTTTTGCCGGACCCGTTGGCGCCCACAATAGCTACTTTATCGCCCCGGTTTATTCCGAAGGTCAGATTTTTAAAAAGAACACGGTCGCCGTACGACTTGGTTAAATTTTCGGCTGAGAGATAATTCATAGATTTAATAGCCAGTTCAATTTTGGAAATCGGACTGGTTTGACGCTGCAAAGGTACAACAAAGAAAATCGTTCGTACTTTTACCGCTCAATGATGGTTTCTTTCTACATAACCAAAAATGTTTCCTAAACATCTCCTGTCCGTTTTTGCCTTAACCCTGGGGGTAAGTAGTCTGACAAACGCCCAAACCGCTACTGAGTTTAAATCATATACTCAAGTCATTCCGGGTAGCGACCAAACCTATGCGATGGTGGCTATACCGGGTGGCAAGTACGTAATGGGTAGCCCGGCTTCTGAGAAAGGGCATAAACCTGACGAAGCGCCCCAGCATAGTGTTGCCATTGAGCCCTTCTATATGGGTAAATACGAAGTGACCTGGGATCTTTACGATCTGTTTGCCTTTACCAATATGGAAAAGGAGATGGCTACCAAGTATCCTCAGACCGATGCGAATCTGGCTAAAACCGATGCAACTACCCGACCCAGTCCACCCTATGTCGACATGTCGTTTGGGATGGGGCGGGCCGGCTATCCGGCCATCAACATGACCCAATACGCGGCTATAAAATTTTGTGCCTGGCTCTATGCTAAAACGGGCATATTTTACCGATTACCCACCGAAGCCGAATGGGAGTACGCTTGCCGGGCCAATACAACAACACCGTATTCGTTTGGGGCGGATGTGAAAAAGCTAGGTGAGTACGCTGTATTTAATGGCAACAGTGGGGGAGGGTATAAGAAAGTCGGGACTAAAAAGCCTAATCCATTCGGGTTATACGATATGCATGGCAATGTAATGGAGTGGACTAAAGACCAATACATCGAAGATTACTATAAGCAGGTTGCCGCTGGGAAAGTTAAAGAACCCTATGCCCCAACGACCACGCTGTATCCGAACGCTGTACGCGGAGGGTCATGGGACGATGAACCGGAAGTCTTACGTTCGGCTGCCCGCACTCCTTCGGCACCAGCCTGGAAAATTCTTGATCCGCAAAGCCCTAAATCGGACTGGTGGCTCACCTCAGCATCATTTGTTGGCTTTCGGATAGTGCGCCCTGCCAAGGCACCCAGCGAGGAGGAGATTAAGGCGTATTACGATATTAAAGTAATCAAGGACTATTAATGGCGAACGAGCGAACGAGTGAACGAGCGAAAGAGTGGGTGGAGGAGGAGCGCTCTTTCGCTCGTTCACTCGTTCACTCGTTTACAGCCTATCTGCTTCTCGGCGCTAACCTCGGCGACCGGATAAACACCTTGCATCGGGCGCTCGACCTCATTGCCGAGCGGGTAGGAACGGTAGTACAAAAGTCGGCGATGTATGAAACGGCTCCCTGGGGTGTAACCGACCAGCCAACTTATCTGAATCAGGTTTTAGCGATTGACACCGCACTTCAGCCCGAAGAATTGCTGAACCAAACCCAGGCAATTGAACATGAATTGGGCCGAGTTCGGCTGGAACGCTGGGGCGCCCGGTTGATCGATATAGATATTTTATTCTATGATCAGCTCATTTTAAAAACTCCACGGCTTACCATTCCCCATCCGTATTTGCATCAGCGTAGGTTTACGCTCGTACCACTAGCCGAAATTACCCCCAACCTTGTTCACCCGATTTTGCATAAAACAACGCTCGAATTACTAGCTGCGTGTACAGATACAAGTGAGGTTGGCGTATTCGTAACGGGATGATATATGGGTTAGCCGAGTAGTATACTGGCTGGAATGCCTAATTCTTTATGAAAGAATTTTGCCATTTCGAGGGTTAACGGTTTACGGCGGTTCAATACGGCTGATACATAACTCTTGCTTCCTACTTTCCCTACGAAATCTCTATTCCGATACCCTTTTTCTGCCATCTTAAGCCGGATAGATTCAATTGGATCGGGAGCCGGGATGGTATAGTGCTCGTCTTCGTAAGCTTTAATTAGTAATAAAGCAATTTGCAGTAGGTCACCTTCTGGACTATTGGCAGGTATTTTTTTGTCGAATTGCTTATCAACCCAATCCAGCATATCGTCGTATTCGTTCTCCGTTTTGATTGGTTTCAGCTTCATTATTTCTGGTATTGTACAGTTGCTACATCAATTTTATCGTATTCAGCATGGGTACCAAACCATTTGATCTGGATGGTTTTGTACTCGAATACCAAACGTACAACTAATCGATACTTGTTGCCCATAATGTTAAACACAACCCGGTCATCACCAACTATACTTGCTGAGCCATAAGCCGCTTTCAGTTCATTGAAGTTAGTAAAGCTATGTTCCAGCCATTCAGCATACCATTGCTTTAAGGCGTTTGATGCGGATGGATATTCTTGACAATAGGCAAGTAGCGTGCGTCGCGCTATGATATTGAACATACTATGAATATAGAGTCCATTAGCAGCCTCTTTGCCTCTGGGATATTTATAGATTGAACGCAATCATCTGGTAAAAAGTTTACCTATAGTGAACATATCGTTTCACTCACGAATAAGCTTAATCATAAACCTCTATGCCGTCGCCTATGGCAGATTTATTTTTAATTCTTAAATAATAGAGCCGCTCCAATGAAAAGGTACTACCTTTGTGGGCAGTTTGTTGTCATTTTATTAAAACTACAAAGAATTATGTCTGCCACGCTTGACACCGTGAGTTTATTAGCCGACCGCATCAACGCGCTGGAGGAATCGTCCACGCTGGCGATGACCAAGAAAGCTCGTGAATTGGCTGCTCAGGGCCACAAAGTTATCAGCCTGAGCGTAGGAGAACCGGATTTTAAAACCCCACAACACATTTGCGAAGCTGCCAAGAAAGCCATTGACGACGGTTTCCACGGCTATTCGCCAGTGGCGGGCTATCCTGATCTTCGCAAAGCCATTGCTGATAAATTCAAGCGCGACAATAACATTGACTGGAAACCAGAAAATATCGTAGTATCGACCGGGGCAAAACACTCACTGGCGAATGTGATCCAGGTGCTGATTAATCCGGGCGATGAGGTCATTATTTTTTCGCCCTACTGGGTTAGTTATTCCGAAATGGTAAAACTGGCCGAAGGCAAAGCGGTAGTTGTTGATGGATCGTTTGAAAACAACTTCAAAGTGACTCCTGAGCAGTTTGAAGCGGCCATTACCGAGCGTACCAAAATTGTGATGTATGCATCGCCCAACAACCCGACCGGCTCCATTTATTCAGAAGCCGAGTTACGGGCCATTGGTGAGGTAGTGGCCCGCCATGAAAATGTTTATGTACTGGCCGACGAAATATACGAGTACATCAACTTTACGCCCGAAGGGCATTTTAGCATCGGGTCGATCCCCGAAATTGCTGAACGGGTAATTACCGTAAATGGCGTTGCTAAAGGCTTTGCCATGACGGGCTGGCGGATCGGTTATATCGGAGCAGCCAAGTGGATCGCCGATGGCGTAGAGAAATTGCAGGGACAGGTTACCTCTGGAACGAACTCCATCGCCCAGAAAGCTACGGTTGCTGCGTTGACCGGCCCGCTGGAGCCATCGATGGAGATGACCAAAGCCTACCACCGTCGTCGTGATTTAGTCGTGAAATTGCTGAAAGAAGTGCCTCATTTCCGCACAAACGTGCCTGAGGGGGCTTTCTATGCATTCCCGGATATCAGTTACTATTATGGCAAATCGGATGGAACAACTACGATTGAAAACTCCGATGACTTTGCCCTATGGCTGCTCAACAAAGCCTTTGTCGCAACGGTAGCGGGTTCGGGTTTTGGTGCCCCTAACTGTCTGCGAATTTCGACGGCGGCATCCGACGAGTCGTTGGTCGAAGCCATCCAACGCATCAAAGAAGCCGTTGCCACGCTGAAGTAAGCGCTACAGGCTAAAATACAGCCGAGTCTACAGGAACCGGATGAGCAGTAAACTGACTAAGTACTGCTCATCCGGTTCCTGTAACTGTTTATGGGGCTTTTGTATGAATAATCCACTGAGCTTATATAAATTATAGGATAATGTTGTGATCAGGTATAGTTAATAAAATAATTTAAGAATAACAGAGCTACGAATATGGATGGTATTTATCTTCTAATTAATTTAGAAAGAAGATATAATATTGGCATTATAATTGACAAGGGGTAAGATAGGTGAGGTAAACGACAGCGAATTAACTAGGAGAAACCATAAATCACTTTCCATTATAGTAAACTTTTTCAGATTGTGCTTGTTTTTGTATTAAGGCAAGTTTATTTTTGAATAAGAATAGAATGGCAGATTAAACGTTAGTGAATAAGTTGTTGATTTGTCCGTAGCCGTAACTTTAATCGTTAAAAATTATTCCTTAAACCAATGAGAAATTTTCGATTATACATGATTTTTCAATGGGTTTTCTTTCTGCCCATTATATTACCGCTTTGCATCATCTTTGGCGCGCTGCGTGGGATTGTGCAGATGATTGAGCGGGTAATGGAACAGATTATATTGGATGTTGCTCCTACGGAACAGCCAACAACATCGACGGTGACAGAGCCTTAACGTATTGAAAAATAGATTGTGGGGTAGTGCGGCAGTTTCGCACTAGCCTTCCAACTAAAAAGCCGCATTTTCTGGGGGCCAGAAGGTGCGGCTTTTTAATTGGAGATCTACCCCTGTCTGACAGGTTACTCAAAAATGTAGTCGAGATTCTTGTCTTTAAAATTCTCATCATCCAATTCCAGAAACTCCTCCCAGAATGGGTCATTCGGTAACCCAGCCTTACAGATGAGGGGTTCTTTCCGGACGGGATGAATGAAGTAAAGGCGACGGGCATGCAAATAGATTTTTTTATCAGCTACGGCCCGATCATACCCATATTTGACATCCCCCCGAATGGGGCAGCCCATGTGAGCCAATTGTGAGCGAATCTGGTGGGGGCGGCCAGTAATTGGATTTACCTCCAGCAGGTAGTGCTCGTTTATTTTACCCAATACCCGATACGATAGTTCGGCTTTTTGTGAGTTCGCTACCTCATAGTCGTAGACTGTTACCTGGTTTTTCTGCTCATCCTTGACCAGCCAGTTTACGAGCTTATCCGCATTTTTGGGGGGCTTTTGACGAACTACGGCCCAATAGGTTTTCTGCACCTGTCGCTTGCGAAAGATTTCATTCATGCGCTCCAGGGCTTTTGAGGTGCGGGCAAACACAACCAGACCACTAACCGGACGGTCAAGCCGATGTACAAGGCCCAGAAATACCTCACCGGGTTTGTTGTACTTTTCTTTAATGTAGTCTTTCAGTACTTCCAGCAGCGTAATATCGCCGGTACGGTCGCCCTGGACCAGTATGCCCGGTTCTTTATTAACGATTAACAGGTGATTATCTTCGTAAACTACCTGATATGGTTTTCTTTTCATAAGCAATGGTCATTCATTGTCATTGATGGTCATGGCTAGTCAACACTCGTTTTTTCTGGCAATACATGACCAGCTCCTGACTATGCGTTACAATCAATGCTTATTGGTTAACTCAATACGCTTCTTTCTCGTTCGGAAAGTCGTTTGCTTTTACATCATCGACATAATGCGCAATGGCCTCGGTCATGATTTGGTGCAGGTTGGCGTATCGACGCAGAAAGCGGGGTTTAAACTCATTGTTGATCCCCAGCAAATCATGAATGACCAGGATCTGACCATCAGCATCGGGGCCTGCACCGATCCCGATGGTAGGTATTGACAAACTCTTCGATACGGTTTGGGTGAGCGTAGCGGGTATTTTTTCGAGTACTACTGCAAAGCAGCCCAACTCTTCGAGCATGTGGGCGTCGGCCATTAATTTTTCAGCTTCAGCCTGCTCTTTAGCCCGTACGGCATAGGTGCCAAATTTATAAATGGACTGAGGAGTTAACCCGAGGTGACCCATAACCGGAACACCAGCACTCAGAATCCGAATGATTGATTCCTTAATTTCGAAGCCACCTTCCATTTTAACCGCATGAGCCCCCGACTCTTTCATGATTCGAATAGCCGATTGCAAAGCGACGGATGAGTTGCCCTGATAGGAACCAAACGGCAGGTCGACTACAACCAATGCCCGTTTAACAGCCCGAACCACAGAGCTGGCATGATAAATCATCTGGTCGAGTGTAATAGGCAACGTGGTTTCATGACCTGCCATGACATTGGAGGCCGAATCGCCCACCAGAATCAGTTCGACACCAGCCGCATCAACTACCCTCGCCATCGAATAATCGTAGGCGGTCAGCGCCGATATTTTTTCCCCTTTATTCTTTAGCTCCTGAATGGTATGCGTCGTAACGCGTTTGATGTCGGGATTATGAACAGACATGTTGAATCGTAGAGTTGTAAGGCTGTAAAGGTATGGACCAGACCGACGATTCGGTTGTGAGCAGCTAAGAATACACGCTACAACTTGATGTCGTTTACCTTGGAACCAACCATGATTCAGGATTGAGTTTGGAAAACTCTTTCCAGATTTGAAACTGCATTTCAGAGATACCGCTCTTGTCGGTGGCTACCGTGCCGATCGTTTCGCGCGCTTTTACGCGTTGCCCCGCCCGAACGGATACACTTTTTAGTTTAGCATAAATGGTGAAGTAATCGCCATGCTGAATGGCCACCACATTGTTCATACCGGGTATGCTGGTCACATCCTGGACTACGCCATCATAAACGGCCCGGACATCCTCTCCTGCATTGGTCTGAATATCAATGCCCTGGTTTTCAACATAAATTCCTTTTAACACAGGGTGGGGTTTCCGGCCAAAATGGTCGGAAATAAACCCTTTTGTCACTGGCCAGGGTAAATGGGCTCGTGAAGCCGTGAACGACGAGGCCAGTGCTGTTTCTTCATCGTTCAGGTTATTGTTGCGTCGCTCGTCGGGCTTTTTGGCAACAGGTTCGGGTTCGGCAGGGCGTTCTACTTTTGCTACGTCGGCTGGAGCCGGTTTTTCCCCTGCTTTTTCGGCGGCTGCTATCGCTTCTTCGGCTCGTTTGCGTTCGGCGGCTTTACGGGCAGCCTCTACACGCGCCAGGCGTTCGCGTTCAGCCCGTTCGCGCGCTTCCCGTTCGGCTCGTTCCCGGGCTTCCCGGGCAATCAGCCGGGTAATCATAGTTTCCAGCCGATTGATGGCCCGGCGGCTTTCGGTAAGTTCGGCCTGCAACTCGGCTTCTTTTTTACTTAGCTCTTTTACGACGACATTTTTCTCGACCTTCAGTGTTTCGAGCTTTTTAGCCTCTTTCACTTTGGCACCCAGCGTGTTTTGTTGCTCTACTCGTTTGTGTTGTGTCGCTTTTTGTTTGCCCTGCAACATCGTCTGTACGTTGTTCATCTGCCGAACCTGACTCTGTCGGGCATCCGAATACTGGCGTAAGTACCGATACCGGGCTACTAACTGGTTGAAATTGTTGGCCGCAAATAAAAACCCAAGTGGATTGACCTGCTGACGTCGTTTGTCGGCTGCATAGATCATAGAGCCGTATTCAGCTTTTAATTTGTTCAGATCATTCGTAAGGGACTGACTGGCCTGCCGAAGTTCAGCAATTTCGGATTCGGTGAGCTTAAGGTCTTTATTCAACAGGCCGATTTGCCGGGATTGGGTCTGAATCTGCTGTTCAATGGCTTTTAACTGGCCCAGACCAACCTGTTTTTCCGATGCGGTTTGCTTCAGAATGGTACGAATCTGGTTCATTTTTTCCAGGTTCTGCTTTTTCTCGCGTTCGAGTACCTGCCGATTCCGCTGCGTTTGCGGGGCTTGTGCTAAAGCAGCAAACCAACCCATACTGAACAGGACCAGGTTAAGTACTGACCAGTATACAGCGCGGGAAGGTGAGGGGAATTTGGGGTACATGGCTGTTAAGACCAACAAATGTGCAGTGGGTTAAGGGCGACGAGTATACGAAGCTGGAATCGAAAACGGAAATCCCGGACTTTTATCAACCAGTTCAACTTTGTTATGCTTAATACGAAGTAATGTCTGATAGAATTGTCCGTCGGCTTTTGACTGGTAATCGAGCGTTACCAGGCTGGTATATGGAAACAAAAAGTTGTTCAGGGATGTAAAGTCCTCATAATCCAGCCGAAGCGTATTTTTGGTGGGTTGCTCCGTGAGCATCAGTTTTTTTAGCTTCCGGTCATTTTCGCCAATATAGTTTTCGACCAGTACTTTGCCTTCGCTCTGACGGAGCAGTAGGTAATCCCGTTCGTTTTTGATTTTCTGGGCCGGACGTTTGGGAAGGGGCAGGTTCCCGACAATCAGCGCCTGAAGCAAGCCAAAATTCATGTTAAAATTAAACTGTCGGCTCAGTGTCGGAAAATCATACACGGAGTATTCTTTATGAATTTTGTCGATAATCGTGATGGAGTCTTTCGTAATCTCTCCACGAACGGCTTCAATCCCCAGTTTCGATACCGATACCCAGATCAGACTATCTTTTCGAACCCGAATGGTTACGTTGGCATTGTCGATGTCCTGTTGCTGGCTTTTGAACGAAATCTTTGACCGGGCCGTCAGGTAACGGAAATCAATTTCGGCCACATTGGCTCTGGCTTCTTCAATACCCGGGCGAGTTGGCCGGGTCATTGTTGTTGAATCGGTCAGGGTAGTTGACGAAGGGCGGGCCGCCAGGGTTGAGTCAGATGTAGGAGCCGAAGCTGAAGTGGGTGAACTGACCGGATTCCTGGCGTGCGACATATGCTGCCGCCGACAACCTTCCGAACTCAGCACTATAATCAACGATGCTATAAAGCACAAAAATTTATTCATTGGGGCGAATTTCGGTTGATGATTTACCGCTTTTCGGCTCGGGTTGGCTTTATCCATTACTTCATCCTAAACCGAAGTCTGTAAACCATAAACCGTTTTACATCTTTCCAGTAGCGATCTTCTTATCTAAATCAGGCCCAGCGCCACCTTTGGTCTTGGCCTGTTTCCACTGCTCAACAGCTTTATCAGGCTGCCCAAGTTGGTACAGCACATCGCCATAGTGTTCAATAATGGTTCCACTGACATTTGCCGGATCGGCCAGCGCTTTTTCCAGGTATTGCCGGGCTTTGGCATAATCTTTTGATACGTACAGAACCCAGGCATAGGTGTCCAGATAGGTAGCGTTCGTCGGATTCCGTTCCACAAGTTTCTGAGCTAGTTGCAAGGCTCGTGGCAGATTCTCTTTCCGCAACGACAGGAAATAGCTGTAGTTATTCAGTACGTGGTCATTGAGTGGATCAACTTTCAGGACGGATTCGTAAGCTTCGTCCGATTTAGCATGATCGCCCAGGCCATTGTAGGCATCGCCCAATTGTGCATCAATGCCGCGTTTCAATTCAGAGTTCGAGCTGGTGGCCAGTAGCTTTTTACTTTCTTCAAGCGCGTCGACGGCTTGCTGATACTTACGCTTATAGAGGTTGGCCGAACCGTTGGAATACCAGAATAAGCCCTGCGTCGGAAATACTTCCAGGGCCTGCTCGGAGTGAGCCAGTAAGCTGTCGACCTGATTCAGTTCGCCATCCAGTTGGAGTAAGGCACCCCATACTTCGTATACCGACCCATCGAGCCGGGCGGCTTTGGCATAGGCGTCGCGAGCGTCGGCCTTTTTGCCCTGCTGCATCAGTAGGTCGCCCAGCATAACCTGTGTTTTTGGGTCGTTAGGAGAGCTTTTGGCTAAGTTTTGAGCCATCAACAACGCATCTTTCTGGCCATTTGGGCTTTCACTGGTCATGCCCACATAGCTCGATAAGACCCGGGCTTTCAGACCCGCTTCCAGGTTCGGATTGGACAGGACAAGGTTCAACTCCTGACTGACCCGCGCCATATCGCCTTTTTTGCGGTAAATGTCGGCCAGAAGCACATGGGCCTGGGGTAAATCGGCATTGAGTTTAAGGGCTCGTTCAATCCAGCTAATGGCCTGATCGGTACGATCATTGGCAACCAGCAATTCGGCTCCTTCCAGTAGGTAATCAGGCTCGGTAGGTTCCGAGGCTACTAATTTTTCGGCTTCCTCAACGGCTTTTTCAATTTTATTCTGTTTGAGATAAATGCGCTGTTTCTGCCGGATAATTTCTTCGTTGAGGCCTAACTCGCGCTCAACCGCATTATACGCTTCCAGCGCCTTGTCGGGCTTGTCATTAAACAGATAGATAGCCGCTAGCTCAACGCCATACTCAGCGTTTTCGGGACCCTTTTTGAGGAGCTTTTCATATAACTCTTCGGCTTCACTGTAGCGTTTCTGTTTAACATACAACTCGGCCAGCAACAGGGCATAGTATTTATTCTGATTATCCAGCGAATAGGCTTTGGTTGCGTGCGGAATGGCTTCGGCAATTTTGCCGGTCTTCAGGAAAGCATTGGCAACCGAATACTGTGCGGCTGCATTGCTAGGCTCTTTCTGGAGAAATTTGTTGAACTGAGCAATCGCCTTGGCTGGCTCATCGGTCATCAAATAGCGAATGCCTTCCGTAAACTGCGTTTCTGCCTCAATACGGGTGGTGGTTGTGGTAGCCGCTTTAGCCAACGTGGTATCTGGTCCTGCTTTTTCGCGTCGTCGCTGAGCAGAGGCAGGCTGGGTACTTAACCAGAAAAGCAGACTAAGGCTACCAATAAATAGTCGACTCCAGAAAAATTTATATAACGTGTTCATACTGGTCGGCTTATAAGCAAACGTACTTACCAAAAACGTGCTCTACCTCGATCTATTGCAGCTTAAGTCTGAGTAAGTTCCTTAGACAAAGGTAGTTCAAAATACGAAATGATTTGCATAGGGCAAAGGGTGCAGGGTATAGGGTAATGTTGAAACGCACGTCGGGCTTTGCCCAGCTTTCTCTATGCAAATAGTTTGCCTTTTTACACAGAGACTGCTCCGTTACAGGTAATGTTGCATTGCGGATATATGGCTGAACATCTAACTTTTCGGTCAGGAGTGGGTTTACCCTTGACATAGCGTAAAGCGACAGAGTTTAAAACAGATAATTTGTAGGAATGGAAACAGTATACACTGCCACAGTAAGTAACGTTGGTGGCCGCGATGGGGATGTAAAATCGCTTGATGGCGTTTTGGAACTGGATGTTCGAAAGCCCGTTGAGATGCATGGCGAAGGAAAAGCCGCGAACCCGGAAATGCTCTTTGCTGCCGCGTACAGCTCATGTTACAACAGTGCTTTGATGACGGTAGCCTCCCGGCGAAAAATCATCCTGCCCGAACATGCCGTTGAAGTGAGTATTTCGCTTAATAAAGATGGTAATTCGATGTTCTTATCGGGGAAAATAGTGGTAAAAGCACCGGGAATGGACCACGACGAACTCCAGCAACTGGCCGAAACGGCCCATGCTGTATGCCCTTATTCGAAAGCCGTAAAAGGCAATATGGAAATGGGGATTGAGGTGATGGTGTAAAAATAGTAGTAGGAGCGAGGAGCGAGTATTAGGAGTTGCTGACGCAATCTTCTCCTAATACTCGCTCCTCGCTCCTACTACTGTTACTCAACCATATCATACACCTGCACGCGCTGCCAAAGATGGGCGCACTGGTCTACGAAGGCCAGGTGAATAGGATGCGTTTGATAGACATCGTGAGCCGATTTGTCGGCAAAAACAAAGGTTAGCGAAAAATCGTACGTGTGATCGATCACGGGCCGACGGGTTTCGGCAGGAGTGCCAATGTAAGCAGCCGAAATGTCGGTAACGGCTTTTAGGGATTCGAGTCCTGCACGAAGAGCGTCGTGGTCGGCCTGGCTCTCAGGATGATGGAGCCAGAAGAAGACAGTATGAACAAACATAAGCTGGGTTGAAAGGAACTTGAAAATGTCCCGTAAAAGTAAGAATACTTTCCGGTAAGCCAGAAAAGTGAGAAAAAGGTCCTAGCTCACTCCGCCCCGCCCCATCAGTTTCTCCGCAAAATGCTCATCGGCCAGTAGCTTCCGAATAATATCGAGGTCACTATCATTCAGCAGATCGCCCAAACTTACCTGGTATAAATTCGCCAGATCTTCCAGTTTGTTGATAGGAGGTTGGGTTTGGCCACTTTCCCATTTACAGTAAGCCGGCTGGGTCATCCCAATATTAAACGCAATGTATTCCTGCGAATAACCGAACAATTGACGTAACCGACGAAGCTTCTCTGATAGTACTGGCATATACTTACTGATTTATGAATTGAAGCACACAAATACGTAAAGCGTCGTCGCATAGGTATAGTATTCTATGGTAAGTCGGTAGGTAAACTTACGAATGTGAGTCGGGGTTTAGATTTATTTTTTTGCAGATTTTCCGAAAAACCTTGTACTATGCTGGTTATGAAGCTATAACTGAGAGCTATTTTTTTATAAAAATCAGTTATCAGCCCGAGCCGATCCATCCCCCAACTTTGTCCCAGGCAAACGGCAATTGAGTCCGAGGTTTTCAAATCGAAGCTCAGTCAGATGCTTAGCGGTCGCCGAAAAGCTTATAGAGTAGGCAGTATTAATATACATCGTTATGAAAACGTTCGATTTTGCTACCCTCGGAGTTGAGGAGCTAACCAATCAGGAAATGATCAACAATCACGGTGGTGGCGACAGCACCAGCATCGGTAATATTGGCGGTATTGGCATTGGCGATTTGGTCGATGTAAGCGGCAACAGTCTGTTTAATGGAAACTATGCGCTGTTTAGCGGTAATACAACAGACATTAGCCCAATCACCAGTGCGCTCTTCAACTTCAGCACAAGCAGATCATAATTGACGGGCTTCATTTGAATAAAGCTGGTCGGCTCATAATCCGATTCGACCGGCAATGTCTCAACTTAACTTTAGAAGCAGTATGAAAACCTTAGATCTGGCTCAATTCGGTGTCGAAGAGCTGACCAATCAGGAAATGATTGCTAACCAGGGCGGTGGCGACAACACAAGCCTGTTAAATATCGGGTCTATCACGATTGCGGACCTGGTCGATTTGAGTGGTAACAGCCTGTTCAATGGCAACTATGCCCTCTTTAGTGGAAACGGTACCAGTGTAAACCCAAGTACGGGTATTGGCGTCAGCGTGACGACCAACAATTCATAAGTGGTTCGTCAATCAGACAACTGCAGGAGTTATTAATTGAAATCCTTTTTTCACTTAATTTTTTAACGGTATGAAAACGTTCGATTTTGCTCAACTCGGTGTCGAGGAGCTTACGAATCAGGAAATGATCAACAATCACGGTGGTGGCGATAATACCAGCATCGGCAATATAGGGTCGATACTTGTTGCAGACCTGGCTAATGTCAGTGGGAACAGCCTGTTCAATGGCGATGCCTGGCTATTCAGCGGCAACAGTACCAGCGTAAACCCTGTGACAACTGCGCTATTTAACTTCAGTTCACAGAGTTCATAATTCATAGGTACCGGATAACGAAGAAGGCTGACGATCCGACGTTACGTATTCTCCATTATCCGGTATTTACCCATTGATTCGTAGCAGGGGTTTTGTCCGAAGAGTAGGAAAGCTTTTCCCGCTCGAAGGCGAAATCCCTGTTTTTTAGTTATACGTATGTTCTTTAGGAATGACTCAACGAAATCATGAACGAAACCGACTTTTCATATGGTCTGGTCACCTACCTGCCTCGTGTCAGTGTTCGGAGCCAGATCATCTACACAACCGTATTGGGCGTTGTCTTTCTGACGTTACTTGCCTTGCCATTTATATACGTTGATATTTCTGTACAGGCTAATGGGTTGGTTCGGCCTGTTTCGGAACGAAGCGAAGTAAAAGCAACGGCTGGTGCCGTTGTTGAGAAAGTGATGGTGAAAGATTGGGAGCCAGTCAAGAAAGGACAACCTCTTTTTCAGCTCCGATCCGATGCGTTGGATACACGCAAACAGTTGATTGATAAGCAAGTTCAGGAAAAACAGTTGTTTATCCGCGACCTAGATCAGTTAACTACTAAATCCTGGAAAGCTGTGAGTAGTCTGGCGGCTCCGTTATATCGGCAGGAGTACAATCAGTTTCGGGCTATTGTCGAAGAAAGCTGGAACTTGCAGGAAAAACGGAAGCGTGAACTGGAAACCGCCCAACTCCTTTATAATCAGAAAGTAATAGCCCGACTTGAGTACGAAGATGCTCTTTATGCGCACAAAGCGGCTATGGCTCGCTACAACACGCTTGTTCAGCAGCAGCGCAGCGACTGGCAAACGGACCTGACCCAGGTCCGGCGCGACCTGTCCAATCTGGAGTCGGAAGCACAACAACTTCGCGAAGAGCAGGATCTCTACATGCTGAAGGCACCCGTTGGTGGTACGGCCTCCCAGTTGTCGGGGCGCTATGCCGGAAGTTATGTGCAACCGGGCGATGTACTGGCCATTATCTCGCCCGATTCGACCTTGATTGCCGAAGCGTATGTATCCTCTAAAGACATTGGTCTGCTACGGCCTGGGCAGCCTGTTCGATTGCAGGTCGATGCCTTCGATTATAACCAGTGGGGGCTGCTCACCGGGCGGGTGATCGACATTGCCAACGATTTTACTACCTCAAATGGACAGCCCGTTTTTAAAGTTCGCTGTCTGTTAGATCATCCGTATCTGAAACTGCCCAATGGCTATCAGGGGCGCTTGAAAAAAGGCATGACGGTCCAGACCCGCTTTCAGGTAGCCCGCCGTTCGCTGTTCCAGTTGCTGTACGACAAAGCCGACGACTGGCTAAATCCGGCTACCAGTGGTCAGCCAGCTACCGCTTCGGCCTCGCAGAAGGAGGGCGGTAAAACCCTATGAACCAACCAGCTAAAAGCCAGAGCAGTAGTATATTGGGCAGTTTGAGCCGAATTCGGGAGTGGGTGTCCGAAAAAGGAATCAGCTCCCGTGTTCGTGTCAAGCAGCGGGATATTACAGACTGCGGAGCAGCCTGTCTGGTATCAGTAGCGGCCTATTATCGGCTATTACTGCCCGTTGCCCGAATCCGGCAACTAGCGGCTACCGATCAGAAAGGGACAACCGTATTGGGAATGATTGAAGCGGCTCAGAAACTGGGCTTTCAGGCTAAAGGCGTCAAGGCCCCCTTCGAAAGTTTGGCTAAAATTCCGCACCCGACTATTGCCCATATAACCATACCCAACAGCCAGCTACAACATTATGTGGTCATTTACCGGGTGACGCCCCAGCAGATAACAGTGATGGACCCGGCCGATGGTTTGATGCACCAGTTATCACCCGACGCGTTTAAGGCGGTCTGGACAGGATTGCTGGTCTTGCTGATTCCCGACGAAACGTTTAAGATTGGGAATGAAAAAGTTCCGGTATTGCAGCGGTTCTGGCAACTGTTACAACCGCATCGGTCGGTCATGTATCAGGCTTTGTTTGGCGCATTGATCTATACGGTATTGGGGCTATCGTCGGCGATTTACATCCAGAAGATTGTCGATAACGTGATTGTGAATGGCAACCATAACCTGCTGAACCTGCTTAGTGTGGTCATGATTGGGTTGCTGATTTTGCAGATTTTTATCGGCGCTACCAAGAGCTTTTTTAACCTGAAGACCGGCCAACGGATCGATGCCGCGCTGATTCTGGGCTATTATAAACACCTGATGACCTTGCCGCAATCGTTTTTCGATACCATGCGGGTAGGGGAGATCATTTCCCGGATCAATGACGCGGTTAAAATCCGAACGTTTGTCAACGACATTGCTCTTGGTCTGCTGGTGAACGTACTGATCGTGATTTTTTCCTTCGGGCTCATGTTTACCTATTACTGGAAACTCGCATTGATTCTGGTGATGGTCGTGCCGTTTTATGCCGCGATCTACTGGGCAATGAATCGGTTCAATCAGCGGTACCAGCGAAAACTAATGGAGAATTCGGCCGATCTGGAAGCTCAATTGGTCGAATCGCTGAATGCCATGCCGACCATCAAGCGGTTTGGGCTGGAACAGTTTGCCAGTCAGAAAACGGAAAATCGGTTTGTGGCTTTGTTGCAGACGATTTTTCAGACGGGTAGTGCGGGTATTTATGCAGGCAATGCATCCGAATTTGTTACGCGGCTCTTCACAATTATTCTGCTGTGGGTTGGCGCGGGGTATGTACTGCAAAACGATCTGACTCCTGGTGAACTTCTCTCGTTTTATGCCTTGATTGGCTATTTTACCGGGCCTGCCGCCAGCCTGATCGGCGCGAACCGCAGTATTCAGGAAGCCCTGATTGCCGCCGACCGCTTGTTTGAAATCATGGACCTTGACCGTGAATCGAACGAGAATAAAATGCAGTTACAGCCTGATATGGTCGGATCCATTCGATTTCAGCACGTAACGTTTCGCTATGGTTCACGGGCTACCATCTTCGACGACCTGACCTTAACGTTTCCGAAAGGTAAAATTACCGCTGTTGTGGGCGAAAGCGGTTCCGGTAAATCGACGCTGATGTCGTTGGTTCAGGGACTTTATCCGTTACAGAGCGGCACGATCTTCATTGGCGATTACGACATCAAACATTTGCATCCTGATAGTTTGCGTCAGGTGGTTAGTGTGGTTCCGCAGAAGATCGATTTGTTTGCGGGGAATGTTATCGAGAATATTGCCATTGGCGAAGAAACGCCCGATATGCAACGGTTGCTGGTAATTTGTGATCAGTTGGGCATTACCGACTTCATCGAACGGATGCCAAACGGGTTCAAAACCTACCTGGGCGAAAATGGAGCAACCCTGTCGGGTGGGCAGCGTCAGCGGCTGGCCATTGCACGGGCCCTGTACCGGCAACCCGAAGTGCTGATTCTGGATGAGGCTACGTCGGCCCTGGATTCTGTGTCGGAGCAATATGTTCAGCGGACCGTTCAGCAACTGCGCAAAGCGGGTAAAACGATCATTGTGATTGCCCACCGACTGAGTACCGTTCGGAAGGCCGATAAGATCATTGTACTGGAGCAGGGGCAGGTCATTGAAGAAGGAAAACACGTTGATCTTCTGAAAAATGGCAAGGTGTATTCGCAGTTCTGGCAGCAGCAAACCGAGGTGGTGTAGCTACTCTTCAATGAGTCGATAGAAAGCATCCCGATACGTTTCGCCAATAGGAACAATAGGCTGGGTATGACCCGGATGTTGAATGTATATACGGTTTCGCTCGATGGATTCAATTCGATTGAGTGCCACAATATAAGATTTATGGACTCGGGCAAACTGATTGGACGGTAGCTTTTCTTCCAGACTTTTCATCGTTTGAAGCGCCAGAATACGTTCCGTTGCCGTATAAATCGAGACGTAATCCTTTAGCCCTTCACAGTACAGAATGTCACTCAGGCTAACGCGTTGCAGGCGGTATTCTGTCTTGACGAAAATGAAATCTTTGAGTGCCGCTTCTGTAGGAGTAGGTTGCTCGGTTTCAATAGCCGAACTGCCCATCGAAACGACTGGTTGAATGGGTGGAAACAGTTTTTGGACAGCTTTATAGAAGCGCTCAAATGAAACGGGTTTGAGCAGGTAGTCAACTACATTGTGTTCGTAGCCTTCCAGTGCATAGCTTGAATAGGCTGTGGTCAGAATAACCCGGCATGTATGGTTCGTAACGGCCCGTTCAATCAATTTCAGAAACTGCATTCCCGTGAGTTCGGGCATTTGAATATCCAGAAAAACCAGGTCTACTTCGCCCCGTTGCACCTGTGTCAAGGCATCGATTGGGCTGGTTGTGGCGCCAACCAGTTCCAGGAAAGGCACCTTTCGAATATAATCGCTTAAGACAGCGTGTGCGAGAGGCTCGTCGTCAACAATGAGGCAGCGCATAACAGTTTAGAGAAGGTGGTTATAAACTTAACTCCAGCGAACAGGCGTAACTATCTCCATCAGTTGTAATATGGAGCGTATGCTGATCAGGATAGAGCAACGCCAGCCGACGTTGTACGTTCGTAAGCCCGATACCACCAGCAGCGTCAGTTTGTCGGTTTGCTTTTTTATTGAGCGTGTCGAAACGCAATCGACCATTTCGGACGCTTAAATCAAGGACCAACGGTTGGTTGGGGTCTGCGAGATCGCCGTGCTTGAAGGCATTTTCAACAAACGAAACGAGTAGCAAGGGTTCGATTCGAAACAGATCGGTATTTCCTTCTACGCTAAATAAAACATTCGCATTGGCTACCCGAAGCTTCTCCAGTTCTACGTAGTTTTTTAGATAATTTACTTCTTTCGATAAGGGTACTCGTCCTGTTCCGCCATTCGGTTCGTTGCTGTCGTAGAGCATATAGCGCATCAATTCCGACAGTTTCAGAATGGCCCCTGGCGCATCATCCGATTTGGTGTAGGCCAGGGAGTAAATGTTGTTCAACGTATTAAACAGAAAATGGGGGTTCACCTGCGACTTCAGAAAGGCTAGTTCGGCCGTGTTGCGCTCGTTGACGAGTTCGTTACGTTCCTGTTGGTGAACAAACCAGTCTTCGATAACCTTAAAGGCTAATCCCAGGCCAGCGGCATAAATGGCATAGAACCGATTGTCCCAGGCATAGGCAAGTTTGGAAACATTAGGATCATAGTTGGTGAAGCCAAACAGATGCCAATAGAGGACTTGTTCCAGTAGATACCGGGTGACGATAAAGCCTGCAATAACCCCCACTGAACCTAAAAACGCCCATCCGATCTGCCGTCGATTGAGGAAATGCGTGAGCACAACGGCATGTTCAAACCAGGCGGCTACCCAGAAGGTCAGACTGAATGAAATCTCCAGGGGATTAAAAATCAACGCATGCTTTTTCGGGTCTTCGGCATTCAAAAGCACCATCGTTGCCCAAAGCGTAAGATAGAGTAAATTTCGGATGTGGGTGCGATTGTTAAAAAAAGCAGGTATACGAAGAGTCATGACAGAGTCGATTACGAGTACGAAATACTGAAGCCGAGCCGAAAGCGGCAAGTATAATCGACCAACGCCTGATTTTGACCGACCAACCCAGTTGTGTTGTTAAATAGCCGTTGGTCGATTGACGAAACGGTTAGCCGATTCACTGATGGCGTTGGTCGAATAGAGTTGGCTGGGGCAGGAGGAAGGCCACACTTTTGGGTCATCAATTCACGAACGCATCTACAAATACCATGAAATTACTTATTTTCTTCTTCCTGCTAACCACCTCGTTTCTGGGTTCTGCTCAATCGAATAAAAACAGCCAACCACTCGAAATCCTGTTTATTGCAGCGGCTCACGACTACGGCCCCAAACCGATTGAAGACTTTTCGTATCCGATCAATAAAGCGCTTGCGTTTAAACCCGATGCCGTATTTGGCGAAAACCTCTCGCCCAAAGACTACGATGCACTGGACCGGCACTGGAATAAAGAAGCTATTGATAAGCGGCTGGCTTATCTGACCAAAATTGGTTATCCACTGCCGAAAAATCCACAGGCGTTCATTGCCCGTCAGTATAAGTTGCTTCATAAACACCCGAATTATCATCAGGAGCGGATGAAACTGGCTCATGCGCTTTTCCTAACGCATGATTTTGGGAACGCTTCGTACCAGTTCTATTTACTTGATAAACTGCGCCCGGTCTTTGGTTCCGAAGAGGTGGCTACGTTTACACGTATACTCGGTCCGGTTGATTCACTTAAGAACGTCGGACTTCGCCGAACGAATGAGTACTATAACATCTTCCATCCCATTGCTCAGACCCTGAAACTGGAGAAAATTATGCCGATGGACTGTCAGAAATACAACACCCTCTGGAGCGCTGCCTGGGAGAAAACCGATTCGCTGTACAAAATCTTCGAAAAGCAAATTGAAGCCGACACCAGCTCTGCCGACTACCGAACTTATTCGCGATTGAACAAGGAAAACAATGACCTTCAGCGATTACTAAATAAGGCGAACCAGGCTGGTAAGTCGACGGAGTTTCTGAATACGGCTGATTGGGACAAATACACCGACATTGGTAATTTTTACGGGAATCACTACCTGTTTGGGTTGAAAGATTTTCCTGTAGCGAGCGTTCGGGATATGCTGAAATACTGGACATTACGGAATGAAGGAATGTGCCAGAATATGGTTGATCGGGCTCGGGAAATTGGCGCAAAGCGTATCGTTGTGGGGGTGGGCGCTTCACACAGAGAGCTGATGGTGAACCTATTAAAAGCGATGCCCGGTGTAACCGTATATACCCTGAACGAGTATCGTCCATAAGCCGATCAGGCGTTGGGATTCCTCTGATTTATGTCCTTCAGGAAGGGTGTAGATCAGAGGAATTATCGCTTTTAGGAAATTTTAAGAACAGATACGATTTCTGGCAAACAATTCGCTATCTTCAAAACGTTTAGAAGGTAAACGACACGTGTTAAGTAACAAATAAATGGAGGATCGAGCAAACACTACGGATGATCAGCCTGAACGTCAGCCTCTCGGGGGGGGCAATCAAATACAGAATGATAAAGCAACGGTTCGTTTACCAATGCTGTTGGGCATCACGCTGGCTGGCGGTATGCTCGTGGGAGCTACCTTTTTTGGTGGCACCAAAAGCTTGAATAACATTGGCCGGGGCTATACCAAGTACCGCGAGATTCTGCAACTGATCGAAAACAACTACGTCGATACGGTCAATACCGACGACCTGGTCGATTATTCGATCACCAAAATGCTCGAAAAGCTTGATCCGCATACAGCGTATATGAACCCACAGGATGCTGTGGCCGCCCGGTCGCAACTGGAAGGTGGGTTTGATGGCATCGGTGTCGAGTTCAATATCTATAAAGATACGGTGTATGTTGTGACTCCGCTGGCGGGTGGACCCTCCGAAGCTGCTGGGATACTAAGTGGCGACAAGATCATCAAGGTCGATGACAAGCCACTAGCCACGGGTAGTAAGATTGAAAACAGTGCCGTGTTCAAAGCCTTGCGTGGCAAACGCGGTTCGGAGGTAAAACTGACCATTCTGCGGAAAGGGGATAAGCAGCCGAAAGACTTTATGATTACCCGCGACCGGATTCCAACCTACTCGGTCGATGCCGCATACATGATTGATGGCAAAACGGGGTACATCAAAATCAACCGCTTCTCCGAAACAACTTACGACGAGTTCAAAACGGCACTTGGCTCGTTGAAAGCGAAAGGAATGACCCAATTGATGCTCGACCTACGGAACAATCCGGGGGGGTATATGGACCGGGCCACCAACATTGCCGATGAGTTTATTTCGGGCAATAAACTACTGGTGTATACCGACGGGAAAGACAACCGCTACGACCGGAAAACCTACGCACACATTGCCGGGCAGTTTGAAGAGGGAGCGCTGGTTGTGCTGATCGATGAAGGGAGTGCGTCGGCTTCTGAAATTGTATCGGGGGCTTTGCAGGATCACGACCGGGCGTTGATCGCGGGTCGTCGGTCGTTTGGGAAAGGCTTGGTGCAGATGCCTGTAACCCTATCGGATGGTTCGGAACTGCGGCTAACCATTTCGCGCTATTATACGCCCAGCGGTCGGAGTATTCAGAAACCGTATGTGCCGGGGCAGGAGGGCGATTATGAGAAAGACCTCGAACTCCGTTCGAAACGGGGAGAATACTACATTGCCGACTCGATCAAGAATGATCCGAAGCTGAAGTTTAAAACCGATGGGGGCCGGACGGTGTATGGTGGTGGTGGCATTACCCCCGATTACTTCATTCCCCGCGATTCGACTTGGCAAACCATGTATCTGGTACAGTTGTATGGCAAAAACATCATCCGGGAGTACGCAATGGAATACGCCAACGACAATCAGAAAAAGCTGGAGAAGATGCCGTTCGACGAGTTTAACCGTACCGTTAATATTACCGATGAGCAGATGAATCAACTGGTGAAACTGGCGACCAATGAAGGCATTAAGTTCAATGAAAAAGAATTCAATCGGTCGAAGGCCTATATCCGCAATCAGGTCAAGGCGCTGATAGCTCGCTCGGTTTATCAGAAGGCTAACAAAGCTGGGCAGAATAACGAGTTCTTCAAGGTGATCGGGCAATCGGACGATACCTACCAGAAGGCACTCAAACTATTCGACCGGGCCGATAAACTGGAGCACAGTCCAATGACCTATAATCAGAAATAAGGGAATAAAAGGAGGAGAGGGAGGAAGGGGAGGAGAGGGACGAAAGGGCTAAACAATTTTCCCATTCGTCCCTTTACTCCTTTTACTCCTCTTTTATAACTTCCTTGCCTTCACGCCTTCAACCGTAATCTTCACCGGCATAATACCGCCTTTTTCATCGAAATACATTCGGTCAATGCAGGTTTCGCGGTGGTTGCCGTCGGTTTCGGTAAGC
Organism: Spirosoma panaciterrae DSM 21099; assembly: GCF_000374025.1. Taxonomy (GTDB): domain Bacteria; phylum Bacteroidota; class Bacteroidia; order Cytophagales; family Spirosomataceae; genus Spirosoma; species Spirosoma panaciterrae. The sequence goes on from NZ_KB893172.1 coordinate 532,414, forward strand.
GGTCGGCGGTGGTAGATGATGTACCATTCGTCGGTGCCGGGAACCTGAATAACCGAGTGGTGACCGGCCCCTCTTGCCACCTTGGGGTCTTGCTGCAGGATTTTTCCAACACGCTCAAACGGCCCAAACGGCGACGACGAGGTAGCATAGGCAACCGAATAATCGGGGCCCGTCCAGCCTCCTTCCGACCACATGAAGTAATAAACGCCCTTCCGGACAAACATGATTGGCCCCTCTACGTAGTTTTTGGGTGTTATTTCCCGGAAAGTAGTGCCATCCGGAAAAGGCAGAAAGCCTGTAAAATCATCCTTGAGTCGGGCAATGTTGCAGTGGCTCCAACCGCCATAGATCAGGTAATACTGGTTGTCTTTGTCTTTAAAAACAAACTGGTCGATGGGTTGGGCACCATTGTGAATTTGTCCAACCAGAGGCTTACCCAGATAATCCCGAAACGGTCCTGCCGGATTGTTGGCTACAGCTACACCAATGCCGCCAATTTCGCCTTCGTGTACGTCGTTGGCGCCAAAGAACAGAAAATATTTTCCACCTTTTTCGACAATAGCGGGTGCCCACATAGCCCGTTTAGCCCATTTTACGGCCGTTGAATCCAGAATCCGACTATGCTTCGTCCAGTTTACCAGATCGGGTGAGGAAAAGGCATCGAAAAAGACCTGCTGGTTGTATGGTGCCGAATAGGTCGGGTAAATCCAGTACGTCTTGCCAAAAATAGTTCCTTCGGGATCGGCATACCAGCCGGGAAAAACAGGATTGCCCGATGTGGGCTTCTGGGGCTGCTGCGCCAGACAGCCGAAAGAAAGCGTGAAAAGAAGAGCAAAGGATAGGGTTAAGCGTAAAAAGGGCATAATGAGAAGCAATGGATTATGTACAAAACACAAAAATAAGCGGAAGCTATGGCTTCTGCTTTAGCTCAACTGCAGGTTGCCTATTGGGTTGGTTTGGGCTTTTTGTTGAATTGGTAGACCAGGCCCAGAAATGACTGAAGATTTCCGGTTTTAAAATCTTTGCGAGAGTAAGGGGCAATTTCAAACGCAACGCGCAGGTTGGGCAACATCGGCAACGGCCGAACCCGTACCCCTACGTGTAGCGAATACCCCTCCAGAATATCCCGGTCGTCGAGGTTATTGAGTACATTGAACCGCACCCCTAGCCCAGTGTAATAATTGACCTGTGGTTTTCGGGCAACGTTGATGAGCGGGCAAATCGTAGTACTGAGCGATCCAAATACGGTATTTGTCTGAAGGCGGGCATCGAGCCAGAAAGCCCGATCGGCATTTGTACTGACCGTAACCAGATTATTGAATGGGTAATAGGCTACCGAAGCCTGACTGAAAGCTGAAAACGAAATTCCCAGCAGTAAAACCGTGACTATGTGTTTCATAACCACAAAACAACACGTTTATCGGGCATAAAAAAGCCATTTGCCCTAAAAACGACTATCTGGCTTTGCATTGAATCGGCTGATTCGGCAACTATTCGAAAGCTGGATGGTTGACTATAGTAGTAACTTTAAGAGAATGGTCTCGTTTTCTTCGTACCTTTACGACCCTTTCCAGAAAATCACAAACTGAAAAATGTCCTGGTTCGTCCGAAAAGATAAGGGTATTCAGACTCCAACCGAAATGAAACGGGAAGCTCCCGACGGGTTGTGGTATCAGTGCCCAAATTGTAAAAAAGCAATGCAAACGCGGGAGCATAAACTCAACGCCTACACCTGCATTCATTGCAATTATCATGAAAAAATTGGCTCAGAAGCTTATTTCTCGCTGCTATTTGACGATAATGAGTTCACTGAACTCGACGCCAATATGCGTTCGGGCGATCCGCTCAAATTTGTCGATACCAAGCCGTATCCGGCCCGGATTAAATCGACAATTGAGAAAACAGGCCTCAAAGATGCGGTTCGTACGGCCTACGGCCCAATGAATGGCCTGACGGTGACCGTGGCCGTCATGGACTTTAATTTTATTGGGGGATCTATGGGTTCAGTTGTCGGCGAAAAGATTGCCCGGGCTATCGACCACGCCATAGCTGCCAAGACACCATTCCTGATGATCTCACGTTCGGGGGGAGCCCGGATGATGGAAGCTGGTTTTTCGCTCATGCAAATGGCTAAAACCTCAGCTAAACTTGCCTTGCTGGACAAAGCCAAATTGCCGTATATCTCGCTCCTGACCGATCCGACAACGGGTGGGGTTACGGCTTCGTATGCTATGCTGGGCGATTTTAATATTGCGGAACCCAATGCGCTGATCGGGTTTGCGGGGCCCCGCGTTATTCGCGAAACCATTGGTAAAGACCTGCCCAAAGGTTTTCAAAGTGCTGAATTCGTGCTCGAACACGGCTTTCTGGATTTTATCGTAGATCGGAAAGATCTGAAAGAGAAGGTCGTGAGTTTGTTTAAGATGCTTGTATAGCATAGGGGGAAGGGCATGGGCAGAGGGTTTGGCTTGAGTCCTATGCCCTTCTCCCCATACCCCATACCCCATGCGCCTTGTCTCCCATCCGGTTCTTTGCAACTACTACATCACGTATCGCTGCAATGCGACCTGTAGTTTCTGCGATATATGGGAGCGGCCTTCGCCTTATGTTACGCTCGAAAACGTCCGGCAAAATCTCCGGGACTTAAAACGGTTAGGCGTTCGGGTCATTGATTTTACAGGTGGAGAGCCTTTACTACATCGGCAACTACCCGAATTGCTTCAGGAAGCCAAGCGTCTTGGCTTTATTACGACCGTTACAACCAATGCATTGCTGTATCCTAAGCAGGCTGAGCAACTTCGTGGTTTGGTCGATATGCTGCACTTTTCACTTGATTCGCCCATTGCTGAAGAGCACGACCGCTCGCGGGGAGTAAAGTGTTTCGACAAGGTGATGGAATCTATCGCCATAGCCCGCAAACTGGGTGAGCGCCCCGATATTCTGTTTACGGTATTTGAGCATAACGTTCATCAGATCAGACAGCTACATGAAGAAATTTGCCAGCCCAATGATCTGGTACTTATTCTGAATCCGGTTTTTGAGTACAACACGGTCGAAACGGGGGAGCGCTTTTCCGAAGAGGCTCTTCGGAAAATGTCGTGGTGGGGCAAACAACCGAATGTATATCTGAACGAAGCCTTTATTCAACTTCGTCGGGATGGAGGTAATCAGATCGAAGACCCGGTTTGTCGTGCGGGTAGCACCACACTGGTCATTTCGCCCGAGAACAAACTGGTCCTGCCCTGTTACCATTTAGGGTTAAAAGAGTTTCCCATCGACAATAATCTGTACGGCCTGTATCGCTCCGACGAAGTACAGAAACTGGTTGCCCTCGAAGGGCGTTTGCCGGGTTGTGAAGGCTGCGCCATCAATTGCTATATGCAGCCTTCCTTTGCCGTGGAAGTAAATAAATATTTCTGGCGGGCCTTGCCGAGTACGTTGAAGTACAACTGGATGAAAGGAACCTGGAAGCAACTGTTCTAGGGTTTATTCAGCCTGCTACTACCGGAGGGCTGGTAATACTTACCGTTTCACAATCTTTCTGAGCAATGATCGGCCATTGACATCGGCCCGGAGCAGATAGATACCCGGAGTCAGACTGTCCAGGCCAATAACCTGTTCATGTTGCCGCGACGCCTTCGAAAAGAGCAGTTCATGGAGTTTCCGGCCATTGACATCGGTCAGTTGTAGGGAAGCCGTGGTCGGATTGCTTGTTTGAATAACCACCTGCATCCGGCCTTCTACCGGGTTTGGAAAGGTGATAAATAGGATATCCGGGTCGGAATACACGACCGTGTTGGTGACAATACTGCCGTTGCCCAAAATGGCGGGTTCGTAGGGGGGAATGGGAGTGGACGTGCCGGGCAGATCATCGACGGTTATGGTCAGCTCTTCCGTTGTCTGGCTGATGAGCAGACCGTTCCGGTATTCGTCAATCGTAATAACTACACTGTAAAGCCCTACCTGAGTTGGGGAATCCCAGGTTAGTTCGCCGGTCTGACTGTTGAGCTTGAAAATCCCCTGACGAGTTACATCGTTGGGAAACTGATAGGTTGGTACCAGACGTTTGTCGCAGGATTTTTCGTCGGTGCTGGTTAAGGATTTAGCTAAACCATACATCAGGCTGTCGCCTTCGGCATCCGTCGCTTTCAGATCCAGTAGTAACTTCTTGTTGACGCCTGCCCGAAAACCCGTTGGTGGATAACCCGGCGTTGGTGTCTGGTTGGCAACGTTCGTGCTGACGGTGGTACTCAGGGTAAAAAACTGGTAATCGGCTTTCGTGATGTTTTGCACAATCGACCGATTCGAAATGGTGGTCGTTAAGGTATAGGTATTAGGACCGGGATACGTATGATTAATTCGGTAGGTATTGATGCTCATGGAGTTGTTGGCTATGAACAGCCGACTTTGCCGAGTCACGGTGTTGCTGGTGCCATCCCCAAAACAGATGAGGTAACGATCAGCCTGATCGGCGGCCTGCCTTCCCTGAACCTCGTTCATGTATACAACGAGCGTTACCTCGTAAGTCAGCGATGAGCCCGAAACGGGTTTTGCCTGGATATAGCCACCAATTAAATGCGTAGCCCGAACGGCTGAAATGCCTGACAGCATCAGGCACAGGAATGTAATGGTTCTCATGGGAAAGTATAGGAAGAAAGCTTTATTATCCTGATAACTCAAAATGGCGATATAACCATATATGCGTTCGGGAAAGATTTTGTAAACGGTATTTCCGTACCTTTCTGCTATGTTGTACACTGCCGAACAAGCCGCTTCTTTACCCGCTGAGGGGTTGCGTTATCTGCTTACATCGCTCGATGACCATGTGCTGACCATTACGCTCAACCGACCGCAGAAAAAGAATGCCCTGCATCCGCCGATGCTGGCCGAACTGGCTTATACGCTGGCTTATGCCCATTATAACCCTGGTGTCTGGATGGTGGTACTAGCGGCCGAGGGGGATACGTTTTGTGCAGGTATGGACCTGAAAAGTCTTTCGCTGGGTGATGGGGAAGAAGCGATCGTACCGACTCCATCCGGTCCGGTCCGACTGGGCGAATTGATGGCTGGTTTGCATAAGCCATGTATTGCCCAGGTACAGGGATCGGTATATGCCGGTGGGTTTCTACTGGTAGGAGGAAGTACGTATGTAGTGGCATCGGAAACCGCAACCTTTAGTTTGCCCGAAGTTAAACGAGGGCTCTTCCCGTTTCAGGTGATGGCCCTTCTGCTTGAGATCATGCCTGCCCGAATGGCACTTGACCTGTGCCTGCGGGCACGAACACTCTCCGCAGATGAAGCAAAAGCGATTGGGCTGGTTACGAAGGTGGCACCCGCAGAAAAACTGAGTCAGGCGGTTACTGATCTGGCGGCTGAAATAAAGCAATACTCACCAACGGCCATGCAGTTTGGACTTCGGGCTTTTCAGCAGTTAAAAAGCCTGCCATCGAGCGAGCAGCAGGCTTTTTTATTCGATCAGTTCCAGCAACTTCAGCAGACCCCCGATGCAAAAGAAGGCATGACTGCCTTTCTGGAAAAAAGAGCACCCAGATGGGGTGTTTAATACTTCGTTTATGACTTAGGCAGATCCGGGCAGTTGTCTCGCCGACGCGTATCGATGATACTTTGAATCTTCCAGTTACCGTTAACTTTTACCAGCGTAAAGGCATTGACACCGCAGTGGCTTTTTTTGTCGTTCAGATAAAATACGTAGGGTGTCCAGGCGGTGGCGAGTTCAGCATCTATTTTTATCTCCATACCCGACAGGCGCTCATCCAGGGCGAAAGGAGGGTATTTGACTACTGAGGCTGCAAACTTACCGATATCTTCATTTCGTACTGAAACCTCTCCTTCTTTGTTTTTGGCGATACTCTGAAGCGACGCGCCGGGTAGAAAGGTATTCTTGATCTGCGTGGAATCGCCTTTGCGCATCCCGTCGAACATCAGCTTAATCGTCGTTTTAACGGCGGCTTCATCCTGCGACTGGGCAAAAGAAGACATGGCTAAACAAAGCCCAATAAGGCATAGAAGTGGTTTCATGAGATACGCTGGTTTCGTCCGATGAAGAAATAAAGCAAAGTGCCTATAATGTTAAAGAAAACGATAATAATAACCCAGATCAGCTTGTCATTGGTGCCTCGAAATTCGCTGCGAACTACATCGATCAGCGCCAGAACAGGAAGCCCCACTATAAAAAGCATGAACACCAACTCCTGACCACCAAGACCTAGAAATGCGTACATGGTTAAACACCTTTAAGTTACGGATAAACTATTGTTTTGTAAGGATGGTATGGTGAGGTCAAATGAAAGCATCTGACCTCACAAAGCGAAAAGGCACGCTTTAAACTTCGCCACGTACTTTAGCTTTTCCCTGCTCGGAAAGCGCTCCTTTTTCGTTTCGAGTCATTTTTTTGATGTACTCGGCCCGCCGGAATCGCAGGGCGCTCCAGTCGTTGTCAATGGCAATCATGCGGACGGGCTCAAAGCCTAATTGACCCAATGTCGCCCAGCCCGTGTCGCGGTTGAAATCACATTTGTACTTTTTCGACGACCCTTTTGGGTAAGCGAACCAAAGTAGACCATCTCCCTGAATTTTTTCGGCTAGTTGCTGGCTAATTGAATCGACTTCCTGCTGCGTTTTGACAAACGCAATCGCAAATGTACCTGCCTGAATCTGGTTGGGTTCGGTAACGATGGTCGTAGCCCCCCGCATCTCGTCCATAGTTGGCAAAAAATCATCGGGCGCGTTGATAACGGCTATTTCAGGCTGGGCTTTATAATTCAGTTTGGCAAAAACAGGGTTCATCGAAGGTAATAGATGGGTTTAGGGAGTAGGCAATTGAACATAAAAAGCGTCGGGCTGTTTGAAGATTGCCGGTATATAATAGCCTCTTCCATCATAGTTGCTGGTGCTTTGCTGGGTAAGGATCTGATCGCGAGGGAGTACTTTCACATCTGAGGCCCAAAACTTGGTATCGATGGTGAATTCGGTCTTGAAATCTTTATCAGTCGAAAGCGTCAGATAGTTGCGGAACGTTAACGGCGATTGGTCGGCCGAGTAGGCATACGTAACAATATCGACAGGTTTTTTGCGGTCAGTCCATTTCGCTTTTTCCTGTTCCGTAGTAGATGACCCCGTCAGACGGACGCTGCCTTGTGGGACAACGACAAACTGCTTCTTTTCGAGCCGGGTTTGTGGCGGAATAAAGGCAATCGGGTCCTGTTTAGTAATGGTGCCACCCAAATAAACAGCAGATGCATACCGATTATAGCGTGGTGCAGAGCCTGTTAAATTGACATCAGACACATCAGACCAGTAATCGACTTTGTCCTGCCCAATGATGAACGATGAGCGTTTCCAGTCGACATACAGGGGCTTGTTCAGTTTATTGAGTAAGCTTAGCTGCATCAAGCCCCGTTCGCTGGCAAAATTGTAGCGAAGCGTAAGCGTATCATTGTCGAGTACCAATCCCTCCTGTGCTGGAGTGACATTTGAGCCTCGTAATGTAACCACCTGAACGTTAGGCATGCAACTCACGATGGTTGCCCAAACGGATAGACCTAAAATTAGTTTTTTCATAGCGTTTTCTTTGATTTAATGTATAAAATTCGCTATTCAGATACCTTGCTATTGGCTTAAATTTGTCTGCCATCGTTCATATGCTTCCCGATAGGCTTCCTGTGCCCGCATGTCGGGTTCGATGGTTTTTGTAACGTGAAGACCCGAGAACGCTTCCTGCGCGTTCTTGTAATAGCCAAGGCCCAGCCCTGCCCCGCGCGCAGCACCCTGAGCGCCATCGGTGTTGTATAATTCAATGGTTGCGCCGGTTAGGTTCGCCAGCGTATCGCGGAACAGCGGACTCAGGAACATATTAGCTTCACCCGCCCGGATGGTTTGCAGACCAACCCCAACACTTTCCATGATCTGAATGCCGTAGTACAGCGCAAAGACAATCCCTTCCTGAGCGGCCCGGATCAGATGTGGTAAGCCGTGGCGAGTCAGTTGCAGCCCATGGAATGATGCACCCAGATCGGCGTTCTCCAACATCCGTTCGGCTCCGTTACCAAACGGAAGGCAGACCAGACCATCAGCCCCAATCGGAGCTTCGTGGGCCAGCACGTTCATATCCGCGTAACTGATCGAGCGGCCCAGCACCTGGTTTCGAAGCCAGCTATTCAGGATACCTGTGCCGTTCACGCACAACAATACCCCATAGCGTGGTGCTTCGGTCGTATGACTAACGTGCAGAAACGTATTGACCCGTGATTGCGGGTCGTACTTCGCCTGATCGCTCACCCCATACACCACACCCGATGTGCCGGCCGTAGCCGCAATCTGGCCGGGTTCCAGCACGTTTAGCGAGAGGGCATTGTTGGGTTGATCGCCTGCGCGGTAGGTAACCGGTGTACCAGCGGCAAGGCCAAGCTCGGCAGCTGCCGAAGCCGATAGCTCACCCTGTGGCGCAAAGGTTGGTTTGATGGTTGGAATCAGCGACGAACTAAACCCGAAATAATCGAGCAGGAACTGAGCGGGTTCATTGGCCTGAAAATCCCAGAAGGCCCCTTCCGAAAGGCCCGATGCCGTTGTTACGATGTCGCCCGTCATTCGGGCGGCCAGATAGTCGCCGGGTAGCATGAAATGGGCTACCTGCGCGTATACATTGGGCTCGTTGGCTTTGACCCAGGCCAGTTTGGCGGCTGTAAAATTGCCCGGTGAGTTGAGCAGATGGCGTAAAGTCCGTTCATGCCCCAGGGCATCAAAGGCCGCATTGCCGTAGGGAACGGCCCGGCTGTCGCACCAGATGATGGAAGGACGCAAAACGTTAAACTCTTTGTCGACAACAACTAGTCCGTGCATTTGGTACGAAATGCCAATGGCCTTTACGTCGCTGGGCTGAATGGCGGCCTGTTGCATAACGGCTTTGCTCGCCAAACAGGCATTTTGCCACCAGATATCGGGCTGCTGTTCGGCAAAGCCCGGCTGTGGGGCTTCAATCACCATTTCGGGCTGTGGAAAAAAGGCTGAGGCAATTGCTTTGCCGCTTTCGGCTTCAATCAAACAGGCTTTGACAGACGAACTGCCGAGGTCGAATCCAAGGAAATACATTCGGTTATTGCTTTAGGAGTTCCTGCACGAAAGTACAAAGGGAAGGGCATAGTTTACTGACTTGGGCAGTAGCCACAGAAAATTTGCTCTGTTTCTCGTGCTGTTCAGGATACTCGTCAACCTGGTGACGAAGGGCAAAAAGTGCTGACCTGAATGAGCGCATGACAGCAAAGCATAGAAAACGGTTTGGATGTCGTTATTTTGCGACTCTATAAGCCTTTTCTATGAACTACCGATTCGTATTGGTTCTGCTCTTTCTGGTTTCGGCTGTTGCGGTTGCCCAAACACCGCCGATGCCCTCTCCCTGGACCTCACAATACTGGCCAGCCCGATGGATTGTTCATCCAGCCACGTCGGCTCGCCAATATGGCATTTATCATTTTCGCAAAGCGATCGATCTGGCCCAAAAACCGGCCCGGTTCGTCGTGCACGTATCGGCCGATAACCGCTATCGTTTTTTCGTGAATGGAAAAGCTGTAGCCCTCGGTCCGGCTCGTAGCGATTTACTGAACTGGAACTACGAAACGCTGGATTTAGCTCCGTATTTGCAGGCAGGGCGAAACGTGCTTGCTGCGCAGGTCTGGTATATGGGCGAGGGAGCCCCCTTTGCCCAGATGAGTTACCAGCTTGGTTTTATTGTTCAGGGTGATACCGATGCCGAAAAAATGGCCAATACAGATGCCAGTTGGAAGGTGTTTCACAACCTGGCTTATACGCTCATCAAGAACGACATTCCGAAACTCCGTACATACATTGTCATGGGTGATGGCGACCGGGTCGATGCCGCGCAGTATCCGTGGGGTTGGGAGTTGACCGCATTCGACGATAAAGCCTGGGTGGCTGCCAGGCCGTTTGGTTTTCCGGCAAAACCGCGTGGCCTGGGTACGGATGGCAACTGGGGGCTGGTGCCTCGCACGATTCCGATGATGGAGGAGAAACCCATCAGGCTGGCTAGTGTTCGACGGGTCGAAAATGGTAAAATGGATAATGCTTTTTTGCAGGGTAACTCGCCTGTTACGGTTTCGAAGAATACAAAAGCCGTGTTTCTGCTCGATCAGGGCCATTTGACCAATGCCTATCCTGAATTGACGGTCAGCAAAGGAAAAGGGGCCGTGGTTACACTCTCGTATGCCGAAGCCTTGATTGATGCCAAGGGGCAGAAAGGAAACCGGAATGAAGTAGAAGGCCGTAGCTTACGCGGGTTTGACGATCAGTTGGTAGCCGATGGAAGCGATAAACGAACCTTTCGGCCCTTGTGGTTCCGAACCTACCGCTACCTGCAACTGACGGTCGAAACGAAAGATGAGCCGCTTGTTCTGGAAAGCCTAATCGGTCAATTTACAGGTTATCCGTTCGACGAAAAAGCACAGTTTACCGCCAGCGATACGACGTTGAAACCTCTCTGGAATGTAGGCTGGCGAACAGCCCGGCTGTGTGCAGGTGAAACCTACTTCGATTGCCCCTATTATGAGCAGTTGCAGTACACGGGGGATACACGCATCCAGTCCCTCATTTCGCTGTACGTATCGGGCGATGATCGGCTCATGCGTAAGGCGATCATGGATTACGATCATAGTCGGTTCAGCGATGGTCTGACGCAAAGCCGCTATCCATCGGCCGATTTGCAGGTAATCCCAACGTTTTCGCTGTTCTGGGTTTGCATGATTCATGATTACTGGATGCATCGGCAGGATGATGCATTCATAAAATCGTTGCTGCCGGGTGTGTTGAGCGTGCTGGACTGGCACGAACAACGGATTGCCAAAACAGGATTGAACGGGCCATTGGAATGGTGGAATTTCGTTGACTGGTCGAAGTGGAAAAATGCGAAGGATGAAATTGCGGGCGGGGTTCCGAATGGAGCGCGGAAAGGCGGATCGAGTATTCTGTCGCTGCAACAGGCCTACACCTACACCCGGGCGGGTGATTTGCTGGCGCATTACGGCCAGAACGAACGGGCCGAACACTACCGCGAACTGGCCCGACGACTTAATAAAGCGGTTTATGAGCAATGCTGGGATGCGAGTCGTAGTCTGTTTGCCGATACGCCGGACAAAAACTCGTTCAGCCAACATGCCAACATTCTGGCCGTACTGACCAATGCCGTTTCTGCCGAGCAGCAAAAGGTACTGTTGCAGAAAACCATGACAGATACCTCGCTGACGCAGGCTACGTTTTACTTCAAGTTTTATCTGTTCGAAGCCCTGAAAAAAACGGGCATGGGCGATCAGTTCATAGCACAGCTAAAACCCTGGCGTGACATGCTGGCGATGGGGCTGACCACCTTTGCCGAAAACCCCGAACCAACCCGCTCCGATTGTCATGCCTGGAGTGCCTCTCCTCTGTACGAGTTCCTGTCCATGACCTGCGGCATCCGACCAGGCGAACCTGGTTTCCGGGCCGTACGAATCGAACCGTTCCTTGGCGATCTGGCAACCGTGGACGGTAAAATGCCGCACCCATCGGGCGAAATTGCCGTTCAATTTCAGAAAACACCTACGGGTGGGTTGACGGGTAATGTAACCTTACCCGCCAACCTATCGGGCACGTTACGCTGGAAAGGGAAAACGATACCCCTTAAAGCGGGAAAACAAACGGTAAGTTTGTAAGGTGATTGATTCTCAAATCATTCATCCTGTAAAATAGCCGTTGATGTAGTTGATCGTTTTAAAGAAGAGTCGGTACTGTATATTGCATAGTTCCTTGTAAAACAATGATCGCTATGAACAATATACTGTATGGACTCTTTTTTATTGGTTCTTTATCCGCCTGTTCGGGAAATGGAGATATGTCTATTTCGGTAACTGACTCAGACGACGAATATGAGTTTGTTGCCAAATACGATAAGGCCAAAACCCAGCGTGTTCAGGATTTTATTAACGTCAAAATGGCACCTGCTAAATCCGTCAAAGGTGACCACATTGACATAACCACCAAACTAAACGACAATACAGAATTTGAACTGGAAGAGTATGAAGGTAAAGTGCGGATAAAACTGGATAAGGGCGCTAATTCAGAGGCTTCTTACCATCGGGTCAAAGCGATGTGCGAGGGGGTGAAGCAAATTATTCAGGACAAATAAATAGCTATTTCTGTTGGATCAGTCTGCGGGTACTACAGCCGTTTAGCACCTACGATCTGTTGCGTATCAGTTCGCTGGATGTATACCAGTACAGCCGCCTGATCGGTTGGTAAATCGCTGGGGATGGTAAGGGTTGTTGTGCCTGATTGAGCAGGATTGTCCAGCGTTTTGAACTGGCGAACCACATTGGTATTTACTAACGTCCGGCCGCCATTTTCGCCATTTTTTACCGCCGTCCGTGCTTCTTTCTGAACTAACGCAACATTGACCCGGTAAGGGCCTGTATTGGATAAGTTATAGCTGACCGTGACCTGACCGGCCTGTTTTTTCAGGCTGGCCTCTACATTCACAAACGAAGAAGCAGGCTGTTTCTGAATAGCCTGAATGGCCTGCTCAATACGACCCCGTTGCCCACCAATCACATCCTGACTCCCGTTGATAACCAACTGAGGGGTATAGGTTTGCGATTTCAGGAGTCGGTCATACTGGCGCTGGCGGTCGGTGTAGGCTTTCGCACTGAACTGATCGTTCCAGCCCAGTCGGTTCCAGTAATCGACATGAAACGACAGACCATAAACTGCCTGGCCCGACTGGGTAGCCTGTTGGGTTATCTCCTGCAGTAGTTTGTCGGCGGGTGGGCAGCTCGAACACCCCTGCGAAGTAAATAATTCCAGTACGACAATGGGCTGCGGAGCTGGTTTGGTGAGGGTATCTGTAGAAAAGCCCCCTACTAGGCTAATGAAAAAAATCAGTAGATGGATCATATAGAACACAGATTGTTATGATTTTTATGATGAATACCTATTAGGATGGCGTCAGAACGAAATCGTATACCGATCATACTAATCCGTGTTCCATTCCGTCTACAAGCCTACATAGTAATCGTAGCCGCGTTCGGCCCAGAAATCGCGGGGACGCTCATCCGCAAAGAACATTCGGCCAATACGTTTCAGGTTTTTAACCCCATATTTGACCGGAATAATCAGCCGGAGAGGAGCGCCATGTCCTGCCGAAATGGGTTCTCCATTAAGCTCATAAGCCAATAGAGTTTGCGGGTGCATGGCACTTTCGATGTCGATACCGACATAATACCCCTTGTCGGGTGTTTCCAGACCAATATACCTGAACAGATCGTCGGTATTGTCGGGGTCGGGGGCATTGCCGCTATGGGTGCCGAGTTTGTATTTTTCCAGAAAATCGGACAGCCGTACACCGCCCCAGTGCTGAATCTGACTCCAACCTTCCACACATTTGAATTCGTAGACCATCTCCTGTTTGGGAAGGGCTTTCACATCCTCGATGGTAAGCAGAAGCGGTGCCCGATTCGGGGTCTCGATTTGCAATTTCCAGTCGTCGGGAACAGGGGTTTTAATGCCGTCATATCCGTTTGTACGGGCTTTTTTAGCCGCTTCAGCAACCGAATAAGTCGGAACCAGATGGGTATTGCTAAAATACGTCCGGGCAATGGTTTCGTTGGCATTCAGTATATTCCGCAACGGTCGTTTTACGCCTTGTGCTCCCGGACTGTTTTTGATCCATTCATAAACACCCACAGGGACTGCCGACGCCAGCGCAAACCAGCCAAACGCCTTGAGCATCCGCCGACGTGCGGTCGATTCAGGAAGTGTATCTTCGGGAAGTTGTGGTTCTTGGCTCATGATAAAGCAGGAGTATGGGTTGGCTCAATCGGTTCCTGTGGCGTATCGGTGGGGGCATCGGGTTCGCTGCTGACAGGCTTATTCTGAACGGGTCGGTCAGGATCGTTGGGCTTTACAAGTTCAAAACCCGTCACCATCGACTGGAAGTTGTTCCAGCCCGCCCGGATTACCTGACCGATGTGAATAACGAAGAAAAAGACGTAACCCAGGGTCAGCAGGAAGTGTTCGAGTCGGGCCGCTTTATAACCACCTAATAGAGAGGTTAACCACGAAAACTGGGTGGGCTTATAGATCGCGTAGCCCGTCAGTACCGAACCAATGCCCATGAGCATGATCGCGAAATAAGCGATTTTCTGTGCGCCATTGTATTTGATAAACGGCGGCTGAGTTTTACGTAGTCCAATATCGTACAGCGTTACCTGAATGGCTTCGCGAAACGAGTTTTTGTTGGGGACCAGATGCCGCCATTCGCCCGAAATAAAGGTATACCCTACGTACAAAATGCCGTTCAGAATAAACAGCCACATAAATACAAAATGCCAGGCCATGCCTTCAGCCAATCGACGGGATACGCCCAGGAATTTGTAAAAGCCATCCGGAAAGAACGAAACAAGCGTATAGTCGCCAATCTGAATTTTGTAGGGATCATAAGCCCAATAGATGAGCAGACCACTCCAGATCATAACCGACAGCACCGGGAAGTTAATCCAGTGAAACCAGCGGATAGCCAGTGGGTGTTTGTGAACAATTCGTTGCATAAAGAAAAACGGTAGTATATGGGGTTAGACAGTTACTTGTAGCGGGTTATGACATATGCAGACGTGGAGAAATCGCTTACACGTGTAAAATATACGCCTAATATTGTTGAAAAGTTTTGATAACTAAACGGCAGCAGAGAGATTACTGCATGTTGAGTAAAATGCGTTTTTAACCTTGCCAGGAATATGATCATTATGGCCTCGAAACAACTAATTTTGGGAATTAGGTGCCATAATATATTCTTATTTTTCAGCCAAAACTCCAACGTAATCAATGACAATTATTCAGAATCTGAGTAGCCTATTGACTAAATCTAAGGTGCATGTAGTATGGAGCATAGTATTTTTTGTGCTAAGTATGAATGCCGTTGGACAAGGGCGAGATGATTGGCGTCTGGAGAAGGACAAAAATGGTATTCGAGTATATTCCCGCCATCTGGATGGGAGTCGGTTGAAAGAAATTCGGGTAGATTGTGAACTGACCGCATCGCTGTCGCAACTGGTTGCTTTTTTGTCAGATGTAGATCAGTATAGCCAGGTCGTGTACAAAAACAAATCGGCCAGGTTACTTCGACGAGTGAGCGAAACGGAATTTTATTATTATTCGGAGAGTGAAATGCCTTGGCCAGCGACCAATCGGGACTTAGTGATTCACCTTCGGTTTGCCTATGATCCGGCTTCCAAAATGTTGCAGATCCATACAAGTTCGGTGCCTGACATGGTGCCTCCCAAAGATGGGTTGGTACGGGTAGCATTTTGGCAGGCTGCCTGGAATGTACGTTCATTGGCCGATAATAAAATGCACATCAACTATACTTTTCAGGTTGATCCAGGTGGAACACTGCCGTCCTGGTTAATTAACGCGACAGCAGCTATCGGGCCTTATCAGTCGTTTTTGAATCTGCGGGAGAAAATCCAATTGCCACGCTATCAGAAACGCTCGTTTCATTTTCTGGCATCAACTGACTAGGACTCTTTACAAGCAATAATCTGGACACGCCCGTGCCTGTACCAACGGGTACTGTGGTCATTGAAAACGTCAAATGTGAACGGATTCCTCTTAATTTGCCAAAAACTTGCTATGGCTCTTCAAACGCTCGATACTGGACTTTTTAAACTGGATGGGGGCGCTATGTTTGGCGTTGTGCCCAAGCCCCTTTGGCAAAAGCTAAACCCCGCCGACGAACTCAATCGCTGCACCTGGGCCATGCGTTGTTTGCTGTACGAACAAGGTAAGCAACTTCTGCTGGTCGATACGGGTATTGGCAACAAACAGGATGCTAAGTTCTTCGGGCATTACGATTTACATGGCGATGCCACCCTGCTTGGATCAATTGCCAAAGCGGGCTATTCGCCAGCCGACATCACCGACGTACTGCTTACGCATCTGCACTTCGACCACGTAGGGGGCGCTGTTAAGCGGGATGGTGAGCACCTGAACCCTGTATTCGAAAAGGCAACCTACTGGGTACATCCGTCGCACTGGAACTGGGCTGTACACCCCAACCCCCGCGAAAAAGCGTCGTTTCTATCGGAAAATATTATGCCTTTGCAAGAGAGTGGTCAATTGACTTTTCTGACAGAGCAGCGATTTCCGTATACGGATATACAATTACTGTATGTGGATGGGCATACTGAAAAAATGACCCTGCCTGTTTTCCAAATCAACGGACGAACGGTGGCCTATATGGCTGACCTGATCCCTTCGTCGGGTCATATCCCCTTGCCTTATGTAATGAGTTATGATGTTCGACCCTTACTGACGATGGAAGAAAAGACGCAGATACTGAAAAAAGCAGCAGCCGAAAACTGGATTCTGGTGTTTGAACACGATCCGGTTACCGAAGCCGCTACGGTCGAATTAACCGAAAAAGGAGTTCGGATTAAGGACAAAGGCCGTTTATCGGAGTTATTGTAAGGCGGCCTTCCAGTCGGCATGGTTATAAAGTGTACATGACTATGAAGACCAGAGTTTCGTTTTGCAAAACGACAATAACATGAAAATTGGGTTAGTCTTATCAGGAGGGGGAGCACGGGGAATTGCTCACCTGGGTGTCATGAAGGCGCTTCGTGAAATGGATATTCCCTTCCATCACATTGCCGGTACCAGTGCTGGGGCTATCACAGGGGCTTTGTTCTCACAAGGATTTTCGCCCGATGAGAGCCTCAAAATAATTGAGTCGTCGTCATTTGTGCGGCATCTACGCCCGGCCTGGAACCGTATGGGCCTACTTCGGCTCGATACGGTAGCCGACTTATATAAAAAATACATTCCTCACGATTCATTTGAGGGTTTACAGATTCCTTTGCATGTATTAGCCGTTGACCTGAACGAAGGTGAGCAGGTTGTGTTCGAACAGGGCGAACTGATTCGGCCGGTTCTGGCCTCCTGCTGTTTGCCGGGAATTTTCGAACCGATGCTGATCAACAAACGCCAGTATGTCGATGGGGGGGTTCTGAACAACCTGCCAGTCGATGTCATTGAATCGAAAGTGGATTTTTTGATCGGCTCCCACTGCAATGTATTAGGGCCTCGCAAACCGATTCGCTCCATGCGGGGAGTGATTGAACGGAGTCTGGTACTGGCCGTTCAGAGTAAAACAAAAGACCGCTTTGCCCGCTGCAATGTTCTGATAGAGCCTCCTCAACTGGCTCAGTACAGCACTACTGACCTGAGTAAGTCGCGGGAACTGTTTCGTATAGGGTATCAGTACACAAAGTCGATGGCGGCTGAAATCGAACGGTGTCTTAACCGAATCGCCGATTAAGAACCGCTTCCATACGTACTTAATAGGAAGCCTGTATAAAGACACAGGAAGAATATTGACGGCTGGCTTTTTCTCATTTTTAGGAAAAAAGAAACCTGCTTCATTCATATGAATGGATTGGTGTATATTTTTTTGTTACCAAATTTTAATTAGTGAATATTTGTAAAGTTGAATTTAGATTAAAAAGGGATTAAAATTGGCTGTGAATAAGTAATCTAGCCGCGTGATTCGTATATAAAAACTACTTAAAATAGAATTATTTCACGATAGCAAATACTCCGTAAAATTGCTTAGTCCATAAATTATTCCGGCAAATAGTCAGAATTGAAAAAGTTCTATTTGCTAGTTTGCCATCTTTCTGGCTTATATCAAAATATTATTCGGTATTAAATAAAATTAATACAACAACCATTGGTTAATATGTAAATAGGTAGACAATTTGGAAGGGTTTTCTCTAATTTATAGATTTGTTAAGCGGAGTATTATTTCTTAACTTAACACTAATTGACAGAATGGTAAAACGTTTAGCTGTAAGCATATTTCTACTGTGCTTACTTTGCTCCACCGTATGGGCACAGGATCGACGAGTAATTGGTAAGGTGACATCGGCCGAAGATGGGTCACCTTTACCGGGAGTATCTATTCTTGTAAAAGGCACTTCAAAAGGAACGACAACGGATGGCGGAGGGGTGTTTGACCTCATGGTGCCCTCAGTGAAAGGAGCTACTCTGATATTTAGCTTCGTCGGTACAACAACACAGGAAATTCTGGTTGGTAATCAATCGGAGATTAATGTAAGCTTAGTATCGGACTCAAAGCTGCTTACCGAAGTGGTTGTAACGGGTAGTGGTATTGAAACCAGCAAGGCTAAATTGGGTATTGCGGTCGAAAGCGTTTCAGGAAAGAATTTGCCTCAAACTCCGACGGCTTCAATCGATCAGGCCCTGATTGGTAAAATTCCGGGCGCACAGATTTCGTCCGTGAGTGGTAACCCCGGCGACCCGGTCAATATTTTGCTGCGAGGCATCAACTCAGTTCAGGGTGGTACCAAGCCCCTGATCATGGTGGATGGGGTGCAGGTAGCCGCTACGGATATCAACTCCCTTGATTTGAGCAATGTAGATCGAATTGAGGTGGCACAGGGGGCCGCTTCCGCTTCGATTTATGGTGCTCAGGGAGCCAATGGAGTTATCCAGATTTTTACCAAAAAAGGAAAGAAAGGACGGGTGTCGATTAATGCCTCAACCAGCTATTCGACAAACGAGTTCTTGAATACGGGTAACGTGCATAAAGCTGAATTGCATCCGTATTTAACAGACGCCAGTAATAACCTGGTGGATTCGAAGGGGAATATCCTGCAATACACGGATTACGGATCGATCCGAGGGATATCCTATCAGTATGGTGGAGCTACCCGCTATGCGATTCAGGATATTCGAAACGTGGCCGATAAGCCCTACAATGCCAACCTGAAATACTACGACCATTTCAAGCAAATATTCCAGACGGGTACGACGACCAACAATGCCATCAACATTTCGGGGGCTTCTGAAAAGAGCGATTTCAACATATCGGTGGCCAACAACCACAACGTTACCCCAATTCTGAAAAATGGGTATATTGACCGTAGCAACCTGTCGGCCAATGTCGGTACCGAGTTATTTAAAGGGTTTACTATCCGCTCAACAACCCAACTTGTGTACACCAAAAATACCCTGAAGCCGGGCCTCGGAGCTGCTGGTGGACGCTATTATGGACTGGGCAACTCCCTGGGAAATATTGGTCGGGTATATGGCTTCCTGAATACATCGCCTTTCTTTGATTTAACAGCCCGAATGGCCGATGGAAATTATCCGTATAAGCAACTGGCCGATTTTGTCAGTATCAATGCCAATGACCCATTCTATAACCTGCAATACACGGATGGGCTGGATAATAAAGTAGATGTAATTCAGAACTTTAACGCCAATTACAAGGTGAATAAGTTTCTGGAACTGGATGCCAAATACGGGATCAACTATCGTAACGAGAATGCGCGCTGGACCTATTATAACCAGTCGCAAAATGCTAGTGCGGTATTCTTCGGAGGGAGTAACTTCGCCAGTAATTTTGCTCCTGACAACACGGGGGAAATTGATAACTACCAGTATACCACTACGTTTCAGAACTTTCTGGCAACGGCTTACTTCAGAACAGACTTCCAGAACGATTTTCACCTCAAACTACCTATTCAGACCAGCACACAGGTTTCGTTCGATTATCGGAAAAACAAGTATACTGAGTTCGATACGTATGGGGTAGGGCTTGGATTGGCTCCACCTTACAATATTAAATCTACGAACTCGCAGGCTGTTGATTTCGACTACGTTCGTCCGTTTGTGACCTACGGGTACCTGGTAAATCAGAAAATTGATTTTGGTGATTATGGTGGCGTAACCGCCGGTTTCCGAAGCGACTGGTCGTCGGCTTTTGGAGGTGGTTCCACTCCCTTTACGTTCCCGCACTTCGATGGGCATATAGCTCCACTATCCTTCTTTAAAAATAGCGCATTATCGAGTGCATTGCCCTATTTCAAATTGCGGGCGGCCTATGGCGAAGCCGGGATTCAGCCGGGTGCTTTTGATCGGTATCCGGTGCTCGACCAGCAAAATATCGGTACGGGATCGGGGCTTGCCTACTCCATCCAAACCACCAGCAACAACCCTAACCTACAGGTAGAAGTATCGAAAGAATTCGAAGTAGGAACGGACTTTACCATCGGGGGCAATGCGAATCGGGCCTGGTTAAATTCAATTTCAGGTTCGTTTACCTACTGGAAACGGAAGAGTGAAAATGTAATCTATACCGTTAGCGTACCACCATCGCTGGGTTCGACGGGTCAGCTGACCAATGCCATCGATATGTCGTCGAACGGGGTGCAATTCTCGTTGACCTTTCCTATTTATAACTCGAGAGGCTTGAAATGGGACCTGACCACCAACTTCGGGCATCAGTTATCCAAAATCGATGCGATTTCAGGCGGAGCCGATATTATTCTGACCACATCGGCGGGTAGTACAGCCCTGGTACTAACGCCCGGCCAGCCAATTGGTCAGGTATATGGCTACAAAGCGTTAACGAGTCTCGATTACCTGCGTCAGGATGGGAAAACCCGGTATATCCAGCCTGGTGATGAAACACAGTATACCATTGTGGATGGGCGGGTTGTAAACAAGTCAACGTACCAGATGCAGTTTACGGATGAAACCTACCCGCTCATGAACCCGAACCCGAAGTTCAATATGTCGTTCATCAACGGGGTAAGCTTCAAGGACTTCCTGACTCTGAACTTCCAGTTCGACTGGGTTAATGGCAGCAAACTGTATAACCAAACCAAAGAATGGATGTACCGGGATGGGATCAGCGGTGATTTCGCCAAACCCGTAACTATTGATGGTAAAACAGGCGCATATACGGCCTACTGGTCGAGTGCCTATTATAACCTGTGGGGAAGTCTGCGTGGTGCGGGTAACAACGCTACCAAAGATTTCTTCGTAGAAGATGCTTCGTTCGTGCGTCTGCGGAATATTTCGCTGGCTTTCGATCTGGCTAAGGTGGTTAAATTACCAGCCCTCAATAAGTGCCAGATTGTGTTTACGGGTCGTAATATTCTGACCTTCACGAAGTACTCGGGCTATGACCCTGAGATTAGCTCAGGTACGCCTAACTCTTCGTTCGACAGAGGTGTGGATCATAGCACGCTGCCGAACACGAAGTCGTATCAGGTTGGGTTGAACATTGGGTTCTAATTTTACTATTCTTTCGGACATGAAACTGATTACTAAACATAAATTTCTTCTTTGTTTCGCAGCCGTAGTATTGGGTACCACGGCCTGTAAAGATCAACTGGATGTGGGCAACCCAAATGCGCCTACCGTATCTGCCAATGTCAGTAACGAATCGGGCATTATTTCGTTGGCCCAGGGCGCTGTCTATATCAATGGGTTTGCCAATGGAGATGGCTGGCTAGGTGATAGTTACTTCTCGCTTCCCTGGGGGTATCTGGAACTAATGGCCGATATGGTGGGCGCCGATGCCTCGAACAACCAGATTACCACCATTGCCCAACCCGATTATATTATTCTGGACGACGGAACCAAACAGACCAATACGGCTCCACAGGTTGGTATTATCCGTTCGTACAATACGCGTGCGGCAACCGGAAATGGAAACAACGCCATATATTATCAATGGCTGAATATGTATGCCTTAAACAATGCCTGTAATGAGGTATTAGGGCTGGTTGACGGTATCAAATTCTCAGGCGATGCCGCATCTCGGGCAAATACCATTAAGGCGTGGGCTTATTGGTGGAAAGGATATGCCTATGCGTCTATTGGCTCCATGTATTATGCTGGACTGATTCTGGATAAGGCCGGATCGACCAATGGTAACTATGTTCTACATGATGCCATTATTAATCAGTCGAATACATTCTTTAATCAGGCCGCTGCTACCTTGGGAAATATTACTAGCGCAAGTGATTATCAGACCG
This sequence comes from Spirosoma panaciterrae DSM 21099, assembly GCF_000374025.1. Classification (GTDB taxonomy): domain Bacteria; phylum Bacteroidota; class Bacteroidia; order Cytophagales; family Spirosomataceae; genus Spirosoma; species Spirosoma panaciterrae. Next base: position 554,322 of record NZ_KB893172.1, read on the forward strand.
TGTTGAAACAGTTGATTCCGGCTATTAATCAGGTTGGGCATGGTGGCGTTCCTACAGTTGATATGTGGAAGCGGAACATCAATACCATGCTGGCGCGGAATATTCTGATCAACAAGCTGGCCCCGTTTGTCAATGGCAATCCATCGGCTACCATCAGTAAGTCGAACATGACTGCTATGACAACCGCTGATTGGAACAGTGTACTTACCCTGGTCACAAATGGTATCAAAAAAGACGATATCGTTTTTACAGGACGTAGTTCAGACAAAAATACGTTTATCACGGCTACGGGTGGTACAGTCGCTGCCTTGACAACGGGTGTGAACAACAGCACTACGTTTAAGATCAGCGAGCGGTTTATCCAGAATTTTAACGCGGGTGATAAGCGGTTTACCAATAACTTTAGTACGGTCAACACGTATAAAAATAACTACATTTACACGACCCGCTACAACATGATTGACGGAGGCAATGGCACTGCTGGTGTTTACGTATATGGAACTACAGCGGTTGGTGCTTACGAACTCTACATTGCGGGTAGCTACGAGGAGAATGCGCTGATGCTGGCCGAAGCTAATATGCGATTAGGCAATATCGAAGCTGGATTAGGCTATGTCGACGCGGTAAGAGCCTATCAGGGGGCTGGTGTAGCTCCGGTGGCAGGTACAGGATTAACCCTGTCAAAAGCACTTACCGAACTGACTAAAGAGCGTAGAACGGCCCTGTTCAGCCGAGGATTGGCGTATTACGATAGTCGTCGTTGGGGCTGGACCTATGATATTTCAGCTGGCGGTGGAAGCTACGGAAATACGATCGTAACAACAGCAGGGGTCGTTAACAAGAATGTGACGATCAACTATAACTTCATGGATTACTGGGATGTACCGGCTGATGAGTCCGTGTTAAATCCGTCGACATCAGGGGTTGCTACCAAAAACCCGAATTATTAGTCGTTGTTCGATTTCCTTGAATAAGCAAAAAGCACCGCCTGAGCGGTGCTTTTTGCTTATATGGATTTCCTACGTGTGAGTTGAGCATATTTACTTACGCGATAAGTATGAAGATAAAAACAGTTCGGGATTTCAAAATTGAGCCTATTTCTATAGTGTATGAAAAATACATGTATAGTGACATGGCTAATAATCACTTGACGTCCAGCCCTATTTTTGACCGTTTATGGAAAAAAAACTAGGTAGATGCAACATACTATACCAATAAAACGTCTTTAAATCTTGTGTTTTTATATTTGTACTATTTTTATATAAACAAAAGTGTCAATTGGTTAAGGTATTAAATATATTATTTTATAAAATTAGATTATAGACTATTTTTTGGTTTTATATACTGGTATTATTCGATATTTTCGGAATAATATTTTGAAATACTTGTTTTATTGTCAAATAAAATTCTACATAAATGTATTCGTGAATTTGTATTATTTCTTTTTGATGTTAGTTTTGTCAATAGTAAAAAATGGTTTCACCTAACATCTAACGTACATGAGTAAATTTCTATGCTTGAGTTTCCTTCTGGTAAGCTCGCTCTGGTCCACGGTATGGGCACAGGATAGGCGTATTACGGGTAAGGTCACATCAGCCGAAGATGGCTTACCGTTGCCAGGAGTTTCGGTTGTTGTAAAAGGCACCACAAAGGGGGCTACAACCGATGCAGCGGGTATGTATAGCCTTGACGTTGCCGGCACCAGGGCTATAACCCTCGTTTTTAGCTTTGTGGGCGTTACCACACAGGAAGTAGCTGTCGGTAACGAGTCGGTCGTCGATGTTAAGCTGGTATCGGACAACCGTCAATTGACAGAAGTCGTCGTAACCGGGGTCGGAGTCGCTACCGACAAACGCAAACTGGGGATTTCGGTCGAGTCGATTACGTCGAAGAATCTGCCGCAAACACCAACCGCTTCCATCGATCAGGCACTGGTTGGAAAGATTGCCGGAGCGCAGATTTCGAGTGGCAATGGTACGCCCGGATCACCCGTCAACATCGTACTGCGCGGTATCAATACCATCAACCGGGGAACAGCCCCCATTCTGCTCATTGATGGGGTGCAGGTCGATGCCACGAACTACGATTCGAACGGGAACATCAATAATAACCCAACCGCGTTGCTGAGCAGCATCGATCCCAATACCATCGAGCGGGTTGAGGTAGTGCAGGGTGCGGCTGCCGCTACCCTCTATGGGGCTCAGGGAGCGAACGGGGTTATTCAGGTATTTACCAAAAAAGGGAAATCGGGTAAACTAAACATTGATGTGAGTTCGGGCATTACCCGGAGCGAATACCTGAACGTAGGCGGGGTAGCAAAAGCGCAGTACAACGGTTTTATCGTTGATGGCAGCAACAACGTGATCGGTACGTCGGGCAAGCCACTTGAGTTCAATCCGAATACGTTGGTTTACAGCGAGAATGTGCAGTACAATCCGCTCGATGTGAACAATAAGGCCGATAAACCTTATACAGCTAATTTGAAGTATCAGGACCATTATGCCTACTTCTTCCGCCCGTCAAATACATATAATAACAGCATTGCGCTGACAGGGGGAACCGATAAAGTCGATTTTGCCATATCCGCTTCGAATAACCAACAGGAGAGTAATGTCATCAACAACGGAAATTATCAACGTAGTAATCTGATGTCGAATATTGGCCTTCAACTGGCCAAAGGCTTGACATTCAGGACAACTACGCAATTGGTATATACCAGAAGCACAATCAAAACCAACGACCGGCTGATTCTGTACGCGGTGAACAATGCCCGCCCATTTGCTGATTTTTCGGCACTTGATCCCGACGGTAATCCGGGTATTTATTACGGGGACGCCGTCGGGGTGAACCATAACAACCCTAGTTTCTGGCAGAAATACACCGACAATAAGGACAACAAAGTGGATGTAATCCAGAACTTCAATCTGAATTATAATGTCAACAAATTCCTGACGCTGGATGCAAAGTACGGGATCAACTATTCGAAACAGGAGATTCGGACCACCTACGCCAACCAGACCAAAAACCGGAACGTGATTGCGCTGAACAACAACTATTACCAGAACTATTTTGGTACCGATCCTTCGGGCGAGATTGATAACAACAGCCTGACCACTACGTATCAGAATTTCCTGGCCAGTGCGTATATCAACACCGATTTCCAGAATGATTTTGGTTCGAAACTGCCGATTCGCACCTCTACGCAACTGTCGTTCGACTACCGCAACCGGAACTTCAAGCAGTTCTATACCTATACACTGGGTTTGCCGACCTATGACCCTTTCACAGCGGCTCAATCGGCGGTGTTCCGGGTACCGGGCGTAAAAGCCCCATCGGCCGGACGGGCTGGTTTACCGGCTGGTGGTGATTATACCGAGCCGTTTATCACCTACGGGTATGTAGTCAACCAGCGGATCGACTTTGGGGATCTGGCTGGTATTTCGGGTGGTTTCCGTACCGACTATTCTTCGGCTTTTGGTAGTGGTTCCAAACCGTTTACGTTTCCACGGGGCGATGCATATTTCCGTATTTCGGCTTTGAAATTCTGGGAAAACAGCTCAGTGGCCGGTTTCTTCCCCGAATTGAAGCTGCGGGCTGCCTACGGTCAGGCTGGTATTCAGCCAAAACCTTTTGATCGCTATCTGGTCCTGAACACCCAGACGCTGGGTTCATCGAACTCCTTCTATACGCCAGCCAGCCAGCCGAATCCGGCCCTGGATGTAGAGGTGTCGTCGGAACTTGAAATTGGTGCCGATTTAGCCCTGACACCGTCGAAAACGTCAAACTGGCTGAGCAGTGTTCGGTTGTCGGCCACCTACTGGAAACGTTCTACCGACAATGCTATCTTCGATGTAAGCGGTATTCCATCGGCGGGTATCAACTCGATCAAAGACAATGCCTTCTCGCTGGGGTCAAACGGTTTCCAGGCTTCGTTGAATACGACCATTCTGCGGACAAAAGATTTCACCTGGAACCTGACAACAAACTTTGGTAAACAAACCTCGCAGATTACGGCGGTTAAGAACAATGCCGAAGTGGTCGTATTGTCGAGTGCAGGTAGCTCAAATTACGTGCTGAAAGCGGGTGAAAAAATTGGTCAGCTATACGGCTATATCACCACGCATTCACTGGATCAGCTAGCCCCCGACGGTACGCCCCTCATTCCGGCCGACCAGCAGTCGCAGTATACGGTAGCGAGCAATGGCATCGTAGTGAGCAAAGCGACTAAACAGCCTTTCTTTTCGGCCAATAAGTACAGCTTTGGTGACCCCAATCCGAAGTTCAATATGTCGTTTATCAACGAGTTTACGTTCAAGAACTTCCTGACCTTCGGCTTCCAGTTCGATTGGGTGAATGGCAGCCACATCTACAACCAAACCAAGGAATGGATGTATCGCGACGGTATCCATGCCGATTATGCGAACCCCATCACAATTGATGGAAATACAGGAGCCTGGACGGCTTTCTATCGGGGCGTTTACGCGCAACGGCAGGCCAATGGCACAAAAGATTATTTCTATGAGGACGCTTCGTTTGTGCGGCTGCGTAACGTACAGGTTGGTTTCGACCTGAGCAAAGTGGTGAATGTACCTGTACTGCGCCGGGCCCAGTTGGTATTCTCAGGCCGAAACCTGCTGACTTTCACGAAGTATACCGGCTTCGACCCGGAAATCAGTTCGGGTACAGGTAGTTCGGCCTGGGATCGTGGTACTGACCACAACACCATGCCCAACCTACGTTCATACCAGGCTACGCTCAACATCGGACTCTAACCTCACTCTTCATGAACTTATCAATGAAAAAAATACATATTCTAGCGGCTGCGCTGGTGCTGGGCTTTGCGACTTCCTGTAAAGACCAGTTGGACGTAAAGAACCCCAACCAGCCAACTGTAAGCAGTGCCAATACCGAGTCGGGGATTATCAACTTCGCGCAGGGAGCAGCTTACATCAACGGATTTAAGGAAATCAAAACGGACCTATACGATGGGGTTCCGGGCTACTTCTGGTCGGGGGCAATGGGATTTCATGATCTCATGGGCGACATCATTGGTGAAGAAGCAGCCAACCAGTTCGGTAATCAGATTGGGGCACCCGATTATGTGATTCTGGACGATGGCTCTAAAGTCGTAAATCCCAATGCGCCGAATACGCAATGGGCATTGATCCGTCAGGTCAATGTCAACTCCAATCAGGGGTCGAACCCGTTGTTTCATGAGTGGTGGTACATGTATTCGCTCAATAGCCAGATGAACAAAGTATTGGCGTTGTCGGAGCAGGTCTCATTTACAGGAGATGCCAAAGCCAAGAAAGCTACGATTCAGGCCTGGGCCTACTGGTGGAAAGGTTTTGCGTATTCGCACATAGGGTCCATCTATTATGCGGGTATCATCAACAGCGATGCGAATGGTACGAACAACAACTATGTAGCGAAGGAAAAGATTATCGAGGAGGCCAACGCCAATCTGGATAAGGCCGCTGCTCTGTTACCTGCCGCTTCAACGGATTATACCGCGATCATGTCGCAGTTGATCCCTCCGTTCAATCAGGTAGGAAAGGGGGGCGTACCTACTCCCGACATGTGGAAACGCAACATCAATACCCTGAAGGCCCGTAACCTGCTGGTCAATACAACCGTCAAGGCAATGACGGCTGCTCAGTGGGGCCAAATTCTGACGCTGGCAACCGATGGGATCACTGCTTCGGACAACGTCTTTACGGGGCGCTCGAACCAGAATGGGGACTTCCTGTCGCCAACCGCCGGGACGGTAGCCGCTAAAGCAACAGGCGACCCATCGGGGGGCGCTACGTATAAGATCTCGGAGCGACTGATTCAGGATTTCAAAACGGGCGACCAGCGACTGGCGAATAACTTCACCCAACGCGCTACGCCCTGGATTGGCGAAAGCAGCCGGGGTAATGCCTTCAATACACGCTGGGCATTGCTGGATGGGGGTAAAAAGATAGCGGGCGTTTCGACGTTAAGCGATCGGACTCCGGGTGCTACCGAGTTATACCTGGCAGGCAGTTACGAAGAAAACGAACTGATGAAAGCGGAAGCGCTGGTCAACACCGGCAAAATTGAAGATGGGCTAAAATCAATCGATGCCGTTCGGAAGTATCAGGGAGCCGGGTTAGCGGCTGTAGCGGGTACCGGGCTTTCACTCGATCAGGCGAAGGAAGAACTTCGTCGTGAGCGTCGGGTGGGGCTGGCATTCCGGAACCTGTCTTTCTATGATGCGCGCCGTTGGGGAGTTATCGACGATGTAGCGCAGGGCGGTGGCCGAAAAGGGGCTGTCGTTGTGGATAAAGCAGGGAAGGTAAGCACCAATGCCACCATCAACTACAACTTCCTGGATTATTGGGACGTACCCGACAATGAGTTGAAATACAATCCGGCGGCATCGGGTAGCGCCCCTACCTCGAATCCGAAAAAGTAAATTAGGTCAGTTGCTATACTTTGTAAGGCTCTATGTCGTTGATGTAGAGCCTTATTTTTAGTTAGCCATTCGGACGCCTGATTAAACTTGTATGAAATTGCATCGGATAGCCCTATATTGACGTATAGGAAATGGGTGCATAAAAAATAAGCTTTATCGATGGCGAGCTAAGGAAAATAGGGCTGTAGGCTACTCTATCAGTAGATTTATACGATGCCGGTGATTTTTTCGTTTAAAAAATTGTAGCTTGATGCGCTCATTAGTAAATCGTTTTTCAGATTAAGCGTGTAACCCCAAAAAGCATTTACTTGGTATAACCTATACATGAGAAATTTTTATCGTGTTATTAGCTGGTCGGCTTTGCTGATCATGCTGCCGGGCTATCTGCTGGCCCAGGCTCAACGTATAACAGGGAGAGTAACCTCAGCACAGGATGGGCAAACGTTGCCTGGAGTCAATGTAGTTGTCAAAGGAACTACCATAGGGGCTACGACTGATGCCAACGGAAATTACAGCATCGTGGTTCCTGGACCGGGGGCGGTATTGGTGCTGACATCGATCGGGCTGAACTCTCAGGAAGTTCCGGTAAATAATCGAACGGTTGTCAACATTGTCATGCAGGAGGCTATTAACGAGCTTACTCAGGTCGTTGTAACTGGTTATAACACCACGCAGCGTAAGGACATTACAGGTTCCATTGCATCGGTTTCACCTGATCGATTTAAAAATATTCCTGTTACAGGCGTAGATCAAGCCCTCCAGGGACAGGCTGCTGGTGTGTTGGTTCAACAGTCGTCTGGTACGCCAGGTGGAGGGCTCATGGTTCGGATTAGAGGAAACACATCTATTTCGGCTGGTAACCGCCCGTTGTATATTGTTGATGGTATTCAGGTCCAGAATAGTGCCCTAACAAGCGGGTATGGTGGTCAGAATGATAATGCGCTGGCACTGTTAAATCCTGGCGACATCGAATCTATTCAGGTGCTGAAAGATGCATCGGCTAAAGCTATTTATGGATCGCGAGCAGCCAATGGTGTTGTCTTAATCACAACGAAACGGGGTAAGGCGAATCAGAAAACCAATATTACGGCTGATGTACAACGAGGAATGACTGATCTTGTTAAGCGCCCCAATCTGTTAAATGCGTCACAGCTACTGGATTTGCAACGGGAAGCGGTTATTAATGCAGGTCAAGACCCTGATAAGCTCGGATTGATTAAAGGAGTAACCGACGGTATCAATACGAATTGGCTCGATATGGTGTTGCGGAAAGGAGTATATCAGCAATATCAGGTTTCGGCGCAGGGGGGAAATGAACGGACTCGATTCTATATAAGTGGTAATTATCGGGATGAGCAGGGCGTGCTGATTAACAATGGTTTTCAACGAATGAGCGGAACCATGACTATTGACCATAATGCTACATCGAAACTATCGTTCGGCACGAATATGACTGTAACACGGTCTCTAAATAGCCGGGTATTGGGCGATAATGCGTTGAATGGGGTTTATTCAGGAGCCGTTGCCAGTTTACCCTATTATTCACCCTACAATGAACAAGGCCAGCTCTATGGTCCAAGCGATCCTAACTATCCCGGATTCCCCAATTTCAATCCGGTTGCTGAAGCCTTGCTTCCACGGCAACAGGTGCTGACTATAAAGATGCTGGGTGGTGTTTATGCTGAGTATGAGTTTTTGCAAAATCTACGCTTTCGCTCCAAGGCTAGCGTTGATTATAATAACATTACTGAGAATTTATTTTATCCTTCTACTACCTCCACGGGCGGAGCTATCCCTAGCCTTGGCCAGCAGGGATATGGTGAATATAATACCAACTTAGCGGCTACCTTCACCAGTACCAATACAATAACCTACAATACGCTTATCAATGAAAAACATAGACTGAGTGCCTTAGGGGGAGTCGAAATTATGAAACAGACAAACCGCACCAGTTTTGTTGATGGTAAGAATTTCCCTAGAGATGAATTTACGTATATTACGTCTGCCCAGGTTGTTGATGCAGGAAGTTCTTACTTAGTTAATAATGGTCTTTTTTCTGGGTTTGGGGAAGTTAAATACGACTATAAAGAAAAATACCTGGTAACAGCAACTGGACGGTACGATGGATCGTCGCGATTCGGACAAAACCGGCAGTTTGGTTTTTTCCCCTCAGGATCGGTAGCCTGGCGACTTTCTGAAGAAGAATTTCTGTCGAAATACAGTTTCCTAAGTGATTTGAAACTCCGCGCCAGTTATGGTTTTACTGGTAACGAACAGATCGGTAACTTTTTATATCTAGGGACATGGGGTGCTACTTCGTATAGTGGCTCCTCAGGTTTAGGACCATCCCGATTGTCAAATCCTAATCTGCAATGGGAGCGAACCCGTGAAGCCAACGTTGGACTTGATGCTTCATTCTTTAATGGTCGGTTAAATGCTACCGTAGAAGTATACGACAATCTGACGGATAAACTATTATTCAATCAACCCATTCCACTAACCTCTGGGTTTGGTTCTTTCCAGGGCAATGTTGGTAAAATGTCAAACCGTGGTATTGAACTGACCCTCTCATCCGTCAATATCGATCAGAAAGGGCTGCGCTGGAGTACTGATTTGAATCTGTCCAGAAACGAAAATAAAGTGGTTGAACTGGTGTCGGATCAGCCTATTTATGCTGGTTTTCAGGCTAGTGGTACACCCGGTACAAACATCGTTTTGCCAGGTCAGCCACTGGGGTCTTACTGGGGATTGAAATTTCTGGGGGTTGATCCTGGTACTGGGAATGCGATCTATGATGATAAAAATGGTGATGGACGAATCACACCAGACGATGCTCAGTTAATTGGAAATGCGCAACCTAAACTTTACGGTGGACTAACAAACCGGTTTACTTACAAAGGATTCGAGCTAAGTGTGTTCTTTCAGTTCTCTTATGGTAACCGTGTCGTAAATCTGACAAAACAGGGGTTAGTCAATTCTGGTAGTTCGATTCTGACTAATCAAAGCACTGATGCGCTAAAACGATGGCAAAAAGAGGGTGACATTACCAGTGTGCCGCGCTACATTTATCAGAATACATATAATGACTATTTCAGTAGCCGCTTTGTGGAAGATGGTTCGTATTTACGGTTGAAGAACGTATCACTTGGCTATAATCTTCCTAAAATCTGGGTAAATAAAGTAAAATTAGCCAATGTACGCATATACACTTCGGCAACAAACCTCTGGACGTATACAAAGTATTCAGGCTCTGATCCGGAAGTGAGCGCTATCGATGGGTCAACAGCTGGACAGGGAATTGATCTGAATACGTTACCACAGGTAAAGAATATGATGGCAGGCTTAACTGTAACGTTTTAATTTACTCAATCCGATATTCTTTTTCAGTTACATGAAGTATTACTACACTTTATTAATACTAATCCTTACGTTTCTGACGTCCTGTAAGGATGTATTGGAACCCAAACCTGTTGATTTACTCACCGATGAATTGGTATTGAAATCGGCTGTTGATGTACCATTGGTTCGGATTGGTCTGTATAGTGCATTTCGTGGGATGATGTCTTCGGTTGTTATCGCAGGTGATTTCACCGCAGACCATATTAAGCATAATGGCACCTTTGCTAGTTACCAGGAGTTCGGCAACAAACAGATCACATCTACTAATTCGGATGTCGCTACATTTTGGGGGGCACTGTATCGAACAGTTTACATAGCCAATTTTATTCTGGAGCGATTACCGGCAGTAACTGGCGTAACGAGTGATGCCCGAAAGCAACTAACTGCCGAAGCACGCTTTTTTCGAGGTCTGGCTGAATTCTATGGGGTTTATACCTACGGAGATATTCCACTGCTAACCACTACTGACCAAGCTACTAACCGAAACGTAACCCGAACTGCCAAGGCAACAGTCTTAACAGCCCTGCTGGCTGACCTTAATGCGGCTCTAGCTGATCTGCCTGATGACTCATCGACGGGAGCTGCTTATTTATCAAAACGGGTTACCCAAGCTGCACTTGCCCGATATTACCTATATCAGAAAAATTGGTCACAGGCTGAAAATTACGCATCGTTAGTGATTAACTCAGGTAAGTTCACGCTCGTACCCGATTATACAACAATTGTCAATCAGAACTTTCCCGCTGAATCGATCCTGGAAGTTGGTTATACATTAAACGATGATCCGGCGACACTAAATACGTTATTTGTAGGGCGTCGGGAAGTTATTCCATCAAACCAACTGGTCATTAATCTCAATTCAACAGAATCTGGTACTCGCGTAGCAACAATTTCATTCGACGCAACGAAACAACAGGGGAACGACAACGGCTGGACAGTTCGTAAGTATGGTACTGCTCTCGAAAACAATGCAAATATTGTAGTATTCCGGTTGGCTGAAATGTATCTGATTCGGGCAGAAGCCAGAGCCCAGCAGGGTAAATTAACTGGTGCAACTGGAGCCGTGGCTGATCTAGGCGTACTTCGTACACGGGCTAAAGGAATTGCTGTTACGGCAACATCACAAGCAGATATCTTGCTGGCTGTTGAGCGAGAACGTCAATATGAACTCGCTTTTGAGGGCCATCGCTGGTACGATCTGGTTCGCACTGGTCGGGCGCAGGCAGTCATGTCTGCTTTTTCACCGAATTGGAATAGTCGATATGAGCTATGGCCGATTCCACAATCCGAAATTTTAAATAACCCCAGTCTACAGGGAGCCCAGAATCCAGGGTATTAATCACTAACGAATCGAAACGTCATGATAACCAATAAACTACGTGGGTTGTTCGGAGTCGTACTCGTGCTGGCGCTGGGCGTGTTTGCCTGCGAAACGAGCGATGTTGACCGTATTTTCGAAGGCCCGTATTTTGTCCGTTTTACGAAGGATAGTTTGACCTATAAGGAAAGCTACAGCCAGCCGATCAACATAGAAGTACACAATGCCGGGCCGCAACTGGATCAGGCCATTACCATCAACTACACGGTGGGCGGAACAGCGCGTGAAGGCAAAGAGTATTCCTTTACCAGTAAGAAAGGGACCGTCACAATTCCGGCTAAATCAAGCAAGGCCAATATTGTGCTGAAACTGATCAACAACGCCAACAACATCCTCGAATCATCGACCGTAACGTTTACTATCACCAGCGTGCAGCCTAGTTCATTGCAGGTGGGTTTTGGGAGTGGTGAAAACGTGATTGGCAAGCAGTTTACGCTCATTATTCAGGACGATTGCCTGTTGGGCGGGTCGTATGCAGGGAGTAGTAAAATAGGGAATCAAACCTATACCAATACAGCGTCGATTACCAGTACCGATTGTAAAAACTATCTGCTGAGCAACTGGAACATTGGGATTCCTTTCCTGAGTTTCGATGCTATTAAGCCAACACTGACCTTTATTGACAATGGCGACAACTCCCTGACGGTTCCCACCCAAAACAATGCCGAATTGGGGTCAACCGATAAGATTAAGGGAACTGGAGCCTGGAATCCAAAGAATCGGGTGATTACCTTGAACCTTCAGTTTACCATTAAACTCACCACGGGGAAAGATACGCTGCTTTCGTATTCACAAACCTATACACCCCAATAAAGGATCTGTTTCAGACTTATTTACAGACTTGTTGACAAGCTTTACCTATGCGACAGTTTATACGCTTCTTATTGATCCCAGGCTTTATCGGATGGATATTGGGAGGCTGTTCGGAAAAGATAGAACCCAAACCACCGACCTACTCGCAACTGCTGACAGGCACCGATAAGAAAACCTGGAAGATGGTCTCCTTTCAGGTAATCGACGCGGGTAATGCGTCGGGTGTAATTCCCGTAAACCAAAGTAATATAGCGCCTTGTATCTACGACGATTACCTAACCTTCTACGCCAATTCGGAGCGCAAGTTTGAAGCCAGTGAAGGCCCTACAAAGTGCAGTGCATCGGACCCGGATCTTTACCTGACTGATACCTGGACGTTGGTCAATGCCAACGCAACTTTGGAATTCTATATTCCTGTTTTGAATGGCAAATATCCCTGGATCATTAAGAATCTAACGAGCACTTCAATGACGGTTCAGTATTACTTCCAGGATATTGATGCCAGCTACCAGTTTACGTTTACTCCTGTTACGACCAAATAGGCCTATGTTTCGATTCATACTTAGCCTGACCTTACTGGGTTTATTCGCAACCAGCCTATATGCTCAGGCACCTGAGAAATGCGGAACGATGTACATGGACAGTGTTCGTCGGGCCAAAAATCCGCAACTGGGTTCGCTTGCCGATTTTGAACGGGAGCTACAGTTGAAAATGATTGCCCTCAAAAAGCAGATGGCCAACAATCGGACGGCAGCCGCTACGGTGATTACCATTCCGGTTATTGTTCACGTAGTACATAATGGCGAAACGGTTGGAACGGGGCGAAACATCAGCCAGGCACAGGTGCAATCGCAGTTGGCCGTACTGAACGAAGATTACCGCCGGAAAGCCGGTACGCGTGGATTCAATGATAATCCGGTGGGAGCCGATATTGAAATCGAATTTTGTCTGGCTGCAGTGAACCCACAGGGACAGACGCTGGCTGAGCCGGGTATTGATCGCTACAACGGTAACCGGACCACCTGGGATCAGGCCAGTATCGAAGGGGTGCTCAAACCCAGTACCTACTGGAATCCTGATAAATACTACAACATTTGGGTACTGGATCTGAACGAGCCTTCCGTAAACGGACAATTGTTAGGATATGCGCAGTTTCCCAGCCAGTCGAATCTGCCGGGTATTCCCACTGATTCACCTGCCAGTACGGATGGGGTGGTGATTTATTACAAAGCGTTCGGTAGTGCCGACAAAGGAACCTTCCCGGTGCTCCAGTCGCCTTATAACCTGGGTCGTACCCTGACGCACGAAACGGGCCACTTTCTGGGCTTGCGGCACATCTGGGGCGATGCCGTTTGTGGCGACGACTTCTGTGCCGATACCCCGCCCCAGGCGTCGGCCAGTAATGGTTGCCAGGTGGGTCGGGTAAGCTGCGGGTCTACCAACATGGTGCAGAACTACATGGACTACTCCAACGATGCCTGCTCCAATATTTTCACCCAGAACCAGAAAGACCGGATTCGGGCCGTTATGGCGCTTAGCCCCCGGCGGTTAACGTTGCTATCGTCTAATGTCTGTGGTACACAGGTAGCCGCCCGACCCAAGGCTAATTTTCGGGTCGATAACCAGCAGGTATTGTTAGGCGGGCAGCTTAAGTTTACCGACCTATCGGAAAATTTCCCGACCTCATGGTTATGGACCTTCGAAGGCGGTACACCGGCCACCTCAACGGACCAAAACCCGACGGTTACCTATACGCAGCCGGGTAAGTTTAAAGTAACGCTGGTAACGACGAACGCGCTCGGCCAGTCGGACCCGCTGGTTCGGACCGAATACATCGAAGTACTGAATTCCGGGCTGTGTTCGGATATTACCAACTTCAACGGAACCGCCACCTTACTCCGCGAAACGGGTGGAACAGGCTATGTAGCCGGACAGAACAGCCATAAGAGTCAGGCCGTTTCGGAGTTTTTTGCTAATAAGCTGGCCTACAATAACCTGTCGGGCGCTACGCTTAAATTTGGGGTCGCCAAGGCCGCCAAAGGAGCCGCTACCGAATCGGTTGTAACCGTAACCGTTTGGAATGGCCGGGGTTTTCAGGGCGGGCCGGGCGCTATTCTAGGGCAGAAAGATGTGCCTTTACGCGATATTCTGAACGATGTAGCCAACAACCGCGCTACCTCCGTAACCTTTGATAAGAGCCTTCCGTTGAGTGGTTTGCCTTTCCATATCGGTATTCTACTGCCTTATGCATCGGGTGATACGGTTGCCTTAGTGACAACTAGAAATGGTGAATCATTGGAGGCTACCTCGTGGCGGCTTAGCCAGCAGGGCAACTGGATTCGGTATGCCGATAGCCTGGGTCTGAACGTCGCGCATAATATTGCCGGTCGTGTAGGGCAGAAGCCCTCGGTGCAGGTGGCCGCTTCGTCCATCTTTATCGACCCCGGCCAGACCGTTACGCTGAATGCCCGTGGCGCCAGTATTTTCACCTGGAGTGGACCCGGCCTCAACACAACGCTAGGCGCCCAGGTAGTTGCCAGCCCTACGCAAACCACGTCCTACACGGTTACAGGTTCGGGACTGGACCTGTGTAGCACGAGCGCCGTCGTGACCGTCAATGTTCGTGCTGGAACTGTTACCTCGACAACCCCACTGGCCGAACAAGCCTTGCAGATAACCCCCAACCCGACTGATGGCCAGATGATGGTATCGTTCAGCAGCCCGCTACGAGGAGTCTTGACACTGGGTGTCCGAAACATAAACGGAGCCGAACTCAGCCGACAGAACTATCAGAAAACAACCGACATCTTCCAGCAGGAACTGGATATAAGAAACACGCCGGGAGGAGTCTATTTTGTCGAAATCAGGATGGGCGACGAGGTATTCCGAAAACGGATAGTAAAACAGTAAAACCAAACAGAGCCGGGTCACGCGATCCGGCTCTGTTTGGTTTTACTGGGGAGGAAGTTTTTTGTATATATCGTCCTGACAAAGAGTGTATAAATTCACGACCGCTCACATAGAAAATTATAGTTTGAATAGCTCCTTTTGCTTATTTACGGCTAAATCAGGCGGTATGCTGCTGATCGGAACTCAACAAAAAAGGATAGACATGAACGCGCTGAGGCTCCTCGTTTCGTTCGTATGGGTGCTGATGTCTGCTAGAGTCGGAGCGCAAAGTCCTGTGAATGGGTCAGGTAATCTGGTATCCGGTGGCCGAACGCGGACGTTTTCCTATCATCTCCCCACAAATTTTCCGAAGGATAATCTGCCCCTGGTAATTGCCTTTCATGGCGATGGCGGTACGGGTGCTGGCTTTCAGGCTTATGCCGGACTGGACGCGGTGGCGAACACCCAAAATTTTGTTGTTGTCTATCCCGATGCGGTTACGGTGGGAGGGAGTATTCAATTCAATAAATATGCCGATACAGCTCCCGGTTTCGGATCGGCAGGCGATGCGAATGGCCCTAGTCCGGCCGACCCTAATGCGCCGGATGATGTCCGATTTACGTCCGATCTGATTGATTATTTTGCCCAAACGTACCGCATCAATCGCAATCGGGTGTATATAACGGGGCATTCGGGCGGGGGCTATATGTGTTATTTTCTCAGTATGGCGCTGGCGAATAAGATCGCGGCTTTTGCCCCCGTAGCGGCCAGTTTGTGGGTCAATAACAGTTATTCGAATGCCTATTTTTCGGTGGGTACGTATACGCCCGTTCCTATACTACACATCCATAGCGCAGGCGACCCGACCGTTACGCCCCCGATTGTACCCTATCCGAAAACACCAGCCTATGCCTGGCCGCT
Organism: Spirosoma panaciterrae DSM 21099; assembly: GCF_000374025.1. GTDB lineage: Bacteria > Bacteroidota > Bacteroidia > Cytophagales > Spirosomataceae > Spirosoma > Spirosoma panaciterrae. The sequence continues at coordinate 570,161 of NZ_KB893172.1, forward strand.
ATCGAACTACGCTGGTATGAACTGCAACAACTGGAGTTCGTATACAACTGCCGCGTTTAACCCGAATGTCGATTCGCTGACGTTTTGCGGAGCGGGCAAAAAGGTGATTTTACTGATGACCAAAGACGCTACGCATGGCTGGAGTACGCAGTTCAACGTGGCCTCGACGATCTGGAACTTTGTTAAAAACTATCAATTGAGCAGCTTCCCGGAAGTCGATGTCCACATCAAAGTCGATCAGTTTGGGTATTTGCCAATGGCGAAAAAAGTGGCCGTTATCAGCAACCCACAAACAGGATATAATGCCAGTGAGCCATTTACACCGTCCGGTAGCTATCAGATTCGGAATGCGGCCAATGATGCGGTTGTGTTTACAGGAGCGCCAGCCTCGTGGAGTGCAGGGGCCACGCACATGCAATCGGGCGATAAGGTCTGGTGGTTCGATTTCTCGACCCTACAAACGCCCGGAACGTATTACGTGTATGACGTGGGGCAGAACAAGCGTTCGTATGCATTCGATATTAGCAATGCCGTTTATCAGAATGTGCTGAAGCAGGCCACCCGTGTTTTTTTCTATCAGCGAAGCGGCTTTGCCAAACAAACGCCTTACGCCCAAAGCCCCTGGACCGATGGCGCGGCTTTTCTGGGAGCCCAGCAGGATGCCGACTGTCGACTGGTGAGTAATACATCGGCGGCAACATCGAAGGATTTACGGGGGGGCTGGTTCGATGCCGGAGATTACAACAAATACGTACCGTTTACCTACGGTCCATTAGTCGATATGCTGCTGGCCTATCAGGAGAATCCGGCTGTGTGGACGGATGATTTCAACCTGCCCGAATCGGGGAATGGAGTGCCGGATTTGCTCGATGAGGTGAAATGGGAGCTTGACTGGCTCCTGCGGATGCAGCAGGCCGATGGGTCGTTGCTCCATAAGGTATCGGTTACGGATTTTAGTGCCACCTCGCCACCTAGTGCCGATACCCATAGTCGTCGGTATGGAGCCGCCAGCACGGATGCTACGGCTACCGGAGCGGCTGTTTTCGCCCTGGCGGCTATTCAGTTTAAATCGCTGAGTAGCCCAACCCTGCAAGCCTATGGGAGCACGCTTCAGACGGCGGCTGTCAATGCCTTCAATTGGGCCAGTAGCAATCCGTCGGTCCTGTTCAATAATACGGGTTTTCAGAGTGTTGCCGCCACCTATACCGACAACGACCGGCTGGCCCGTCGGGTAGCGGCAGCGGCTTTTCTGTACGCTCTGACGGGCGACACTACGTACAAAACCTTTTTCGAGGCTAATTACAGTCAGGTGCATCTGATGCAGTGGAGCTTTGCCTACCCGTTTGAGGCTACCTATCAGGATGCATTGCTCTATTATACCCGCGCTGCCGGTGCCACAACCAGCGTTAAAAATGCCATTTTATCGACCTATACCGGGAGTTTGAAAACGGGTAATTCTGATAACCTGCCTTCGTATCTGAATCAGTCGGATGCCTACCGGGCGTTTCTCAAAAATGACAACTACACCTGGGGTAGCAACGAAACCAAGTCGCATCAGGGAAATATGTTTTTTGCCATGAACGTCTACAATCAGGATACGGGCAACAAGGCCAATTATCGGGATGCGGGCATGGGATACATGCACTACCTGCATGGCGTTAACCCGACGGCGTATTGTTACCTGACCAATATGAGTGCTTACGGGGGTGAATTTTCAGCCCCTACTATGTACCATTCGTGGTTTGGGGATGGCACCGTTTTTGACCTGAATCCGCCACCGGGTTATCTGATGGGAGGAGCCAATCCAACCTATGCGCCCGACGCGGCTTATTCGGGGCCTGTGATTAGTCCGCCACAGAACCAGCCGATTCAGAAAGCCTACAAAGCCTGGAACACGAGCTATCCCGAAAACTCCTGGCAGCTTAACGAACCCGCTATTTATTCGCAGGGGGCTTACATCCGATTGCTGTCGCAGGCCAGTTGCTATACGGATCGGGTGACCAGTGTAAAATCCGGCAACTGGAACGACCCAACCACCTGGGCCTGTGGTCGCATCCCGATCCTGACCGATCAGGCATTCATTCAGTCAGGGCATGTTGTGACTATCGATGCCACTGTTCAGGCCAGGTCGCTCGATCTGAAGGGTAAAATAAACTATGTATCGGGTGGTAAACTAACTATAGGCAACTAGGCAGGAGAAATAGGGGGCTTACTAGTATTCGATAAGGCAATGTTGCTTTATACCTACGAAGGGTCTAAAAAAATAGATCCGTAACGACCACAGCCCCTATGAAGCCTGTTTACTCCTGGACGATTTGTTTCTTACTGCTTACTGTTTCGGCGTTTAGCCAATCGTTTACGTCGTCGAATCTGCCGATTGTTATCATCAACACAGGTAGTAAAACTATTGTCGACGACCCCAAAATAGTAGCCGATCTGGCAATTGTCGATAACGGAACAGGCAAGCGCAACGCATTGACCGATACGCCTACGTTTACCAGCAAAATAGGGATCGAACTACGGGGCTCGTCGTCGCAGAGCTTCCCCAAAAAGCCGTATGGTTTCGAATTGCGCGATGCATCGGGCGAAAACTCCGTCAACGCGTCGATTTTGGGTATGCCTTCCGAATCGGACTGGGTACTCAACGCCATGTATAATGATAAATCGCTGATTCGGGAGCCGCTTACCTACGACCTGAACCGACAGCTAAGCGCCTATTACACTCCTCGATTTCGCCTGTGTGAAGTGGTGCTGAACGGGAGCTACAATGGGGTGTATATGCTGATGGAAAAAATCAAGCGCAACAAAAACCGGGTGAACATCACCAGCATCAAAACCGCTGATAATACAGGCGATGCCGTAACGGGTGGGTACATTTTCAAAATTGACAAATACACCGGAGCCGACTCGCGCGACTGGGATTCACCTTTCAAAACGAACAATATTGCTATTCCAATTCAGATTGATAAGCCCAAGATTGACGAGGTGACTGAACCGCAATACCAGTACGCCAAACAGTTTGTGACCGATTTTGAGAATACATTGGCCGGGGCCAGGTACCAGGATTCGGCAGTGGGGTATCGGAAATACATTCACGATGATTCCTTTGTGGATTATATGATTATGACCGAAGTAGCGCATAATCTGGATGGGTATCGATTGAGTGCATTTTTCTATAAAGACCGGGATTCGAAAGATGGGCGGCTGGTGATGGGCCCAATCTGGGACTTTAATCTGGCCTACGGCAACGCCAACTACTGCAATGGTAATTCGTATCAGGGCTGGTCGTATACGTACGATAGAATCTGTGGAGATGATCCCTATCAGGTTCCATTCTGGTGGTATCGGCTGGTGAGCGATCCGCGTTTTTCGAAGGCTGTACGGACTAAATACCAGACGCTTCGGAAAGGACTGCTCAAAACCGAGCGGGTTCAGGCCTATGTCGATTCAGTAGCCAATGTACTGGCTGAAGCCCAGAGTCGTAATTTTCAGCGTTGGCCTATTCTGGGCGTGTACGTCTGGCCCAATAGTTTTGTCGGAAAAACCTATCAGGAAGAAATCAACTTTCTGAAAACCTGGGTTAAAAACCGACTGGAATGGATGGATAACGCCATTCTGACAATGGATGTGCAGGTGCTGGGCGTGGAGCCAACGCCCGAATTTGCCGTGAGCGTTAGTCCAAACCCGTCGGCAGGCGATCTAACGGTCCGATATCGATTACAAAAGCGGTCCACCGTTTTACTGACCATAACCGATGCAAACGGGCAAATTATACAGCGATTTGCCCGGCCTGATCAATCGATAGGGGAGCATCAGGAAACGTTTCCAGCCCATTCGCTGCCTTCGTCGTCGGGCGAATATATCCTTCAGTTAACGGCTGATGGTCAGTATAATAGCCAGAAAATAATACGCTTCTGACGCCCTTTTGACCGCCTATAGTCAGTAAATACCTATAACTTTCCCTTGATTCTATAGTTATACCAGAGAATTAAATACTCAACGAAACTATGGAAACGCAACAACGATTGGATGGAAAGAAGGTAGCGATTCTGCTGACCGATGGATTTGAACAGGTTGAAATGACCGAGCCCCGCAAAGCGTTACAGGATGCGGGGGCCACCACGCACCTGATAGCTCCGAAAGGGGGTGATGTAAAAGGATGGGAGCACACGGATTGGGGCGACACGTTTCCGGTCGATCTGCCATTGGCTGCCGCCGATCCATCCCAGTACGATGCGCTATTATTGCCAGGTGGGGTGATGAATCCTGATAATCTTCGGATGGAGCCCAAGGCCGTACAGTTTGTCCGGCATTTTTTCGAGAATAAAAAGCCGGTAGCCGCTATCTGCCACGCGCCTATCATGCTGATAGAAGCAGGGGTGGTAAACGGTCGCAAACTGACCTCGTATCCATCGATTCAGACCGACCTGAAAAATGCCGGTGCAAATTGGATCGATCAGGAAGTGGTGACCGACCAGGGCCTGGTAACCAGCCGGAAACCGGACGATATTCCTGCCTTCAACCGGAAAATGATTGAAGAGATTCGGGAAGGTAAGCATGAGCGACAACATGCGTAAGCAATATACCCCTAATCAAAAAGGCCGATTCTCAGAATCGGCCTTTTTGATTAGGGGATAACGTGTAGGCTTTGAGGGTGGTTGACCGTTTGATAGCTATTTAGCTGACACTGATTCTTAAATCACTATCTAGTAAATTGGCATTGAACAGACTATACACCCATGTTTTACCAGAAATATTCCCCAGCACCTCATCTGGCTCCTTTTGTGGAATGTTATTACATCTGGGAAAATAATCCTGATACAACTGCCTGGCCATTGCCTGTAAAGAAGCCTGCTGTTATAGAATCGCCCCCTTCTGGATTTGGGTCTATTGTCTTTAATCTGGGGGCTCCGTATTCGGTAGGTACTGCACAAAGAAATTCGGTTCAGGCTGTCCCTACGGCCTTTATGACCGGGCAGGCAACCCACCAATACCGACTGTATTTGTCCGATTCGATCCATATGGTTGGCATTGTCTTTCGCCCTGCCGGAATAGGAAGCTTGTTCGGCTTACCCGTGGTTGAGCTGACTGATGAACGCATTGCGCTCACTGACGTGCTGGAGCAATCTGTTCAGTACCTGGCCGAGCAGCTAGCCGAAGCGCCCAGCCACTCGGCGCAAATTGCCTGTCTTGAGCATTTTTTATCCTTTCAGTTGATCAGGCGTAACTGCCAGCCTGACCGTATCGATTACGTAGCGAACCTGATTGTAGCGAATCGGGGCAATGTCAGTTTGAGTGGGCTGATCGAAGATGCGTTTCTATGCCGTCGGCAGTTCGAACGAAAGTTTCTGCAACGGGTTGGCGTAAGTCCTAAGTTTTATGCGCGAATCCGACGGATCAGTTATATGTGTTCCGAACTGGCTAGTCATCGCTGGCAGATCACCGATTGGCAGGACCTCGTGTATCGATATGGTTATTATGACCAGTCGCATTTTATCAAAGAATTTACCGCATTCACGGGCAAAAATCCATCGCTCTACGTTCGGAATAACCTTGAATTGACGCAGTATTTGACAGAGCAATCGTCACAATGATTGCCGAAGGAAAGCACATGGCGGCAGAATGTCGCAATTTTACAATGAGGCCTTAGGCTGGCCCTGTAGTTTTGACTCATCAATCAAACCAATACATGATGAACAGCTACTGGACAATTGAAGGGGGATCGACTGTGATGCGAACTTGCTGCCTGGTCTGGCTTGTCGTTCTGCTCCACAGCCGCTTGCTGGCTCAAACGCCTGCACCGACAAAACTCTGGACTGAAGCTGACCGGCAATACACGCTGGATAACCTCAAACGTACCCGCGATTTGGTGGTGCAGGAAACGGAAAACCTGAGCCCGGCCCAATGGCGTTTCAAGGAGTCGCCCGATCGCTGGAGTATTGGCGAAATCGTGGAGCACCTGGCTTTATGGGAAATTATCTGGGCGCGGGAAGTGAGCATGGGGAGCCGTAGTAAGCCACAACCCGAACTTAATCAGACCAGTAAACCGGATCAATATTATGCGGACTGGATCATGGAAGATACTCCGCATGTATCGCCCGATTTCTCACGGCCTACCGGGTTTATCGAAGGAAAAAACAATCTGGCTTTTTTTCTGAAATTACGGAATCAAACGATCTCGTTTGTCGAGAAGACTCAGGCTGATATGCGGGCGCAATTTGAATTGACGGGCACCGATAGCCCACGTAACATGCATCAGGTCTATATTTTTCAGTGGGGCCATGTCGATCGGCATTTGCGACAGATTCGTAAGGTGAAGGCCCATATGAACTACCCGAAAGAAACGGCTGGGAAATAAGTTTTGTCCGGCTCAAATACCGTTTTCATGTTTAGACAACCAATCAATATCCCTTACACGTATGGAAACCACAAAGCAGGAATCAGTAGCTGAATTGACCCGAAAAGGAGCATGCCTGGCATTTTTCGAAGCCTATAGCGATCTCGATACCGCCCGAATGATTAACCTCGCAACCCCCGATGCAACCGTCCATTTCGTACCGCTTGGTAACGATGGCAAAGGGACTTTCTGGGAGTTTGGCAAAAACGTCTGGCAGTTGATTATGGATTGCTTTCCAAACGTCGACAATACGGTTGATGCCATTACGGCTGAAGGCGACGTGGTTACGTGTCAGGTCACGATTTTTGGTACGCAGGCCAAAGCGTTTATGGGTATCCCCAGCAAAGGCCATACGTTCAATAGCGATCATGTCTTTGTTTTCCGCTTCGATCCATCCGACCGTATTACGCACGTAGATATTAACTGGGATAGCGCCCGTTTTGCCAGCCAGCTTTCCTGATTAATCTTTTAAGCCTTCATGACAGAATCTGACTGAAGGCCATGAAGGATGTCAAACTGGAAGCGAACCCAAAAAACAGGCTTATCTTTACCGGCTCATAGTCAACTTGAGTCGTTTTATGAAAGTAGCCGGATTTAGCTTTATCCGTAATGCCCTTCTGTTCGATTACCCGATTGTTGAAGCGATCACATCGGTTTTGCCGCTTTGCGATGAGTTTGTCATTGCCGTCGGTGAATCGGACGATGATACCCTGAAGCTAATCCAGGCCATTCCTTCCGACAAAATTCGAATTATTCATACCACCTGGGATGTGAATGCGCGGGCCGGGGGGCGGGTACTCGCCCAGGAAACGGATAAAGCACTGGCTGCGGTATCGGCTGATGTCGATTGGGCATTTTATATTCAGGGCGATGAAGTGCTGCACGAAGATTCGATCCCGGCCGTTCGGGAGGCCATGCAAGGGTATATGGACGATAAAAAGGTAGAAGGACTACTCTTCAAATACGTTCATTTTTTTGGGTCTTACAGCTACGTTGGCGATTCCCGACGGTGGTATCGCCGGGAAATTCGGGTGATTCGGAATACGGGCAATGTGGTGTCGTATAAGGATGCCCAGGGGTTTCGAACGCGCGATAACCGAAAGCTGAACGTGAAACTGATCGATGCCTATATCTACCATTACGGCTGGGTAAAACCTCCTGATTTACAGAAGAACCGACTTCGATACGCCAATCACTTCTGGCATACCGATCCCGAAAAAATTGCAGAAGTAGAAGCCGCTCAGGCGAATTTTGATTATAGCGAAATCGACTCGCTGGCTCTTTTTAAAGGGCAGCATCCAGCCGTAATGCAACCACGGGTCGATCGACTAAACTGGAATTTTGTGTTCGATACCAGCCAAAAGCACTACACGCTCCGGGTCCGTTTTCTGACCTTTATCGAAAAGCTAACCGGCTGGCGAATAGGCGAGTATAAGAACTATGTTCTTTTAAAGTAATAGGAGCGAGGAGTGAGAATGGCTGACGCATTAATAAATATTGATGCGCCAGCCATTCTCACTTCTCGCTCCTATTACTTTAAAAACTACACATCACACAGAATGACGGCTTCTTTGAGGCTGGTGAGTGGGTCGCGTTTGGGAATGAACTCCTGGGCCACAAAGCCTTTATAGCCCGTATCGACGATGGCCTTCATAATGGCCGGGTAGTAGAGTTCCTGCGTCTGATCAATCTCATTTCGACCGGGGTTTCCGCCGGTATGGTAATGCCCAAAGTATTGGTGGTTGTTGCGGATGGTCCGGATAATATCGCCCTCCATGATCTGCATATGGTAGATGTCATATAGCAGTTTGAAGTTTTCGGACCCTACTTTCTTGCAAAGTTCCACACCCCAGGCGCTGTGGTCGCACATATAATCTTTGTGGTCCACTTTGCTGTTGAGCAACTCCATAATCATGGTCACACCATACTTTTGGGCGCTAGGCATCAGCCGTTTCAGGCCTACCGCGCAGTTTTCCATACCTTCAGCATCGCTCATGCCCCGTCGGTTGCCTGAGAAACAGATCACTTTGTCCAGCCCTGCTTCTTTCAGCTTCGGGAAAATAGCTTCGTAGCTGGCTACCAACTCGTCGTGGAGTTTAGGATCATTGAATCCCTGGGTAATCCCTTTGCCCGCTCCCTGTGGCATAGAGCAGGTAAGACCGTATTTTTTGGCAACTGCCCACTGATCGGGGTCGAGCAGGTCGATGCCTTTGATGCCCATCTCTTTGGCCGCTTTGCAAAAATCTTCGAGCGGAATTTTGCCGTAACACCATTTGCAAACGGCGTGGTTGATGTTTCCTTTCAATACGGTAGGAGCTTGTTCGGATGCAGTCATTGGCTGGGCTAATGAATGAGTCAGGGTAGGGAGCGTTAGGGCTGTACCCGTTAAGGTTTTAAGGGCCGTTCGGCGTTGCATAGTGGTTGAATGATTGAATGATAGAGTGATAGAATGATTGAATAGGAGTGTAGCTGGCTAAACCATTCTATCATTCAATCATTCTATCATTCAAAATTACAATTCGCGAACTCGGATTTTACGATACCAGACCTTGTTGCCATGGTCTTGCAGGGCTATATGGCCGGTCGAATACTTGCCAAAGCCTTCCCAACCCTTGAATTTACTCTCCGATACCATTTTGTCCCATTCAGGGCCGCTGGTTGGGTAATCGGCAATTTTTTTGCCGTTCAGGAACTGCTCGGCCCGGCCATCTTTTACAACTAAGCGGGCTAGGTTCCACTCGCCAGCGGGTTTGGCCGCATTTGGCGTAATGGGTTTTTGCAGATCATAAAGTGCTCCGGCTGTTCGGTTCCCATCACGACCTTGTTTGGCATCGGGGTGACGTTCGTTGTCCAGGACCTGCATTTCGGGGCCCGTTTGATACGTCGCTTTGAACTTAGGGTCTTCATGTACGTGGTAAATGATGCCACTATTGCCACCTTCAGCAATTTTCCATTCAACTTCCAGTTCAAAATTGCCGTATTCTTTATCCGTGACCAGGTCACCAGCGCCACCGGCTGTCAGGTGAATGGCGCCGTTATCGACGGTCCATTTATCCGATATAGGTTGTCCGTTCTTGAGGTAGATGTGCCAGCCTTTTAAGCTTTTTCCATCAAACAGCGTTTCCCAGGGACCTTTTTTGGCTGGCGATTCATAGACACCCGCTGTGTGTATGGTTGTTGAGGTGACAGAATTTGCGTTGAACGTCAGGGTAAGGGCTAACAGGCTGGCCGAAACGCCACCCGCCATCGATAAATACGTAAACATAGTTGAGAAACATTTGGATTTTACGGGGCAATAGTACTAAAAAAGGTTTTATAATGGTAACGTTTCAGACGTTGGGCTTTCGGTTTTAACGACGAGTTTCGACAAACAGAAGCCTGAGAACCGATGCCTAAAAATATTTTGTTGGAAGGCTTTCGCGACGCAATTTTCAGTAGGCTAAATCTGTTGATTTGAAGCAACGCCCCTATTGATTTAAGTTGTATATTGTACGACTATGGAAACAACAACGCTAGTGCCTTCCGAACAACAACGTTATCAGAAACACTTAAATTTGCCCGAACTCGGATCTGCCGGCCAGCTAAAACTGAAGAATGCGCGTGTACTTGTGGTTGGGGCCGGTGGCCTTGGCTGTCCGGTACTGCTGTATCTGACGGCGGCTGGCGTAGGCCGAATTGGCGTCATTGACCCGGATGTCGTGGATCTGAGCAATCTGCAACGACAGGTGCTCTATACAACGGATGAGATTGGTAAACCTAAAGCCAAAGTAGCTGTAAGCCACCTTAAAAGGCTCAATCCCGAACTTCGGTTCGATACCTACACGATGGCGCTGGATATCAGCAATGCCCGGTCGATTATCGAAGCGTATGATATCGTAGTCGATTGTACCGACAATTTTAAAGTACGTTATCTGGTCAATGATATCTGCGTCACGTTAGAGAAACCGTTTGTATACGGGGCGATTCACCGATTTGAAGGGCAGATTGCTGTCCTGAATGCCGAGCTTGGCGATGGCAGACGTGGGCCTACCTATCGGTGTTTATTTCCTGATTATCCCAACGAAATTGAAATTCCGAACTGTAGTGTAACGGGCGTACTGGGGGTATTACCGGGCGTGATTGGTACCTATCAGGCTAATGAGGTCATTAAGTGGATTACGGGGATTGGTGATCCGCTTTCTGACCAGTTGCTGATGATTGATCTGCTGTCGATGAATCAGCAGAAAATAAAAACCAAACGGCGGGCCGATGCCGATGAGCTGGCTCAGCAGGGGTTGACTTCGGCCAGTACCCGATCGAATCCGGGCGAACTGGGTCCACAAAAAATGACAGTTCAGGAGCTGGCCAATCGATTGGCGCTGGGCGAAGGCTTGTTTCTGCTCGATGTTCGGGAGCGGCCCGAATATGAGCTTTGCCATCTGGAAAATGCTGTACTGATTCCGGTGAGTATGATTCCCAATAACCGCAAACGCATCCCAACGGATCGGCCCGTAGTCATTTATTGTCATCATGGTATTCGTTCGGCCAATGTTGCGCAGTACCTGTATGCCCAGGACGGCCTCACGAATCTGTATAATCTGGATGGCGGTATCAACGCCTGGGCGCGGGAAATTGAACCCGAAATGGCCGTGTATTGAGCGGATTGTTTCGGGCCATTTACTAAGCGTTTACTATTCGTTTCAGGGAAACTCCGTTACTTTGTAGCGGAGTTTTTTTATGGAACGCGGCTGGTAAGCCGCCTAATGTAATCTTTTGATGCGGCTTATCTGTCGCATTACATGCGCATGAATCTCAAAAATATACTCAAATACCTGATCTCTCTGGCTATTGCCGGAGGATTACTCTGGTTTACGTTTCAGCAAAGCCATCTGGACGTAGCGGACCTGTGGCAGAAAATCAGTGCTGCCGACTATCGGTGGGTGCTTTTGTCTGGTTTGTTTACGATTATCGCCCACTGGAGCCGTGCCGAACGTTGGCGTGTGCTGCTGGAACCAGTTGTACCACAGCGGCCTACATCGCTGGAAGCTACAGTAAGCGTATTGACGGGCTATCTGGCCAATATGGCATTGCCTCGGGCTGGTGAGGTGGCTCGTTGTGGCACCTTATATCGTTTGTCGGCAGTGCCTGTTAATGTGAGTTTTGGAACGGTAGTGGCCGAGCGGTTGTTCGACCTGCTCATGCTGCTCCTGCTGCTGGGTGCGACATTCGTGCTGGAGTTTGACCGACTGAGCCAGTTTTTCATGGAATTTCTGGGGGGCAAACTTCCCAAAGGGTCAAGTGGGTCGAGTCTTTTGCTGCTGATAGGCGCTGTGCTTCTGGGCGGGGCTTTATTAGCGTGGTTTTTATTCAACCGCTATCGCGAAGCCTTAGGTAGACATCCACTCTATCAGAAGGTTAGTGGGTTTCTGAAAGGGCTGCTGGATGGCCTGTTGAGCGTTCGGAAGTTACGTCGACCCGGTATGTTTGTGTTTCATACGCTGCTCATCTGGACGATGTATTATCTGATGTCGTATACCTTATTCTTTGCCATGCCCGCTACGGCTGGCCTAGGTATGCTGGCCGGATTAACGATTCTGGTGGTTGGCTCATTGGGTATGGCGGCTCCCACACCGGGCGGAATTGGGTCGTTCCACCTGCTGGTTGGCCAGGTAGCATTGCTCTACGGATTAACAAGTCAGGATGGGCAGATACTGGCTACATTTATTCATGGCGTTTCGGCCGTAATGATCATCATTCTGGGAATTCTGGCCCTGCTGGTCGTTTTACTTCGACGGAATAAAACGACCAATCTGCCTGATGTACTCGACGATCCCAAAGCCATCAAACTGGAACGGTAACTTACTTATGACTGAATCGAAAATACTGACCCGTGAGCAGGCCATACAACAGGCCAATCAATGGCGGGCTGAAGGGCAGCAGATTGTCTTTACCAACGGCTGCTTCGATATTGTTCATTTAGGACACATCGATTATCTGGAAAAGGCCCGGAGTCTGGGCCATAAGTTGATTTTGGGGCTAAATACCGACGCATCGGTAAGTTGTATCAAAGGGCCACTTCGCCCCGTTGTGAACGAGTATGCCCGCGCCCGGCTAATGGCCGCGCTGGCGTTTGTGGATGCCGTAACGCTCTTTGGCGAAGATACCCCCCTTGAACTGATCGAAGCCGTTAAGCCCGATATTCTGGTTAAAGGCAACGACTATTCCGTAGCTACCATCGTAGGGGCTGATTTTGTACTGGGGCGTGGTGGTCGGGTCGAAACCATCGCTTTAGTTCCCGGTTATTCAACCACGAAGCTCATCGAACGAATCAAACAGAGCTATTAGCGGAATGAATGGTCCCATACTCTGATAAATGGTAAAGGGCCGGGATACTTTTTCGGTAAACTGTTGTTTTACTATTGACAGGCAATTAAGTTGGCCGTCAGAATAAACCATAAACCTGACTAACTATCGATGATCTGGTTAATAATGATTCTCATTTTCGGCGCCAGTGCCTTTGTGAGCTGGCGTTTACGAAGCAAATTCAATGAATATTCACAAATTGGTCTGAGCAATGGCCTGAGCGGAGCCGAAGTGGCGCAAAAAATGCTCAACGAAAACGGCATCTATGATGTTCGGGTCGTTTCGGTCGAAGGGATGCTGACTGACCACTATAACCCGCAGGAAAAAACGGTCAACCTCAGTGCCGACGTGTATTACGGGCGTAGCGTAGCCGCAGCGGCCGTTGCGGCTCACGAATGTGGTCACGCTGTGCAACATAAATTGGCGTATGGACCGCTGCAATTCCGTTCGGCCATGGTGCCAGTTCTGACAGTATCTTCTCAGTATATGCAGTGGGTACTGCTGGCCGGTGTCTTACTGTTGCGGACGACCCCTATTCCGCTGGCGATTGGGGTGGCCATGTTTGCCCTGACCACGTTGTTTAGCTTTATTACGTTACCCGTTGAGTTCGATGCCAGCCGTCGGGCTTTGGCCTGGATTCAGAATCGGGGCGTTGTCAATCAGCGGGAGTACGGATTCGCTAAAGATGCGCTCTGGTGGGCTGCTATGACCTATGTGGTGGCAGCACTGGGCTCGCTGGCTACGCTGCTCTATTACGCAAGTTTATTGATGGGCGGTCGTCGTAACGACTAACCGTAGGGAATATCGTTTAAAAAGCCACGTCAGCAACGGCGTGGCTTTTTTGATGACGAATCGTTCGTTCAGAACGTATGAGCAGAAACCGTTCGACATCAGTAATGTCGAACGGCATGCTTATATAAACTGGCTAACCGAGCCGAAGGGTCGACAATAGTGAAACGACATAACCCGAATTGACCATTTCAGGCGTTGGTGCTGATCGGTCAATGAGCGAACCCGCAACAGCAACGGCCAATGCAATAACCAGCGCCGGCCAGAAACCGGCAATGGTAAAACTATCCATGAAGTTGTCGATCAGTTTGAGTAAGAGAGCCGTAACGACAACCCGAACAAGACCCGTAAGCAGAAAAAACGTAACCAGATTAAGCGGAAACCGAATAATCCATCCAACAAAGAAATTCAATAGGCCAAGAATCAGGGCGATCAGCACGGCTGTACCGAAATTTTTAACATCGACCTGGGGCATTAGATAGGCTAAGCCAAAAATAACTGCCGCATCGAGTAGTAAGTGAAGAATGAGATTCATGAATAGGTGTATTTAGTTCAGAGACACAACCGTTTCGATGCACCGATAGTTTATACAGCATAGCCTTCAGACCGTATGAAGCAACTAGGATTCTTATTCGTTATTTCGGTAATGGCCTGTGGCCAACAGGCTGCCCGGCAACAAACGGCTGCGGCCACATCAGTCGATACTACTTCGGTTTATCAGTTTCGCACACCCAGCCGCGATGGCATCGGAAAGCTCTACCAGGGCCGCGAGATTGCACAGGTAATGGGCCATTTAGGGGCCGCTTGGTTAGAGCGTCCAGAGCGCGAACAGGAAGAGCGAACCGACCTGCTTTTGAAAGCTCTCAGTCTGAAACCGACCGACGTAGTAGCCGATATTGGGGCTGGAACGGGCTTTTTTACCTTTCGGATGGCTCCTGAACTTCCTCAGGGTAGAGTAATCGCGGTAGACATCCAGCCGGAGATGATTACCTACCTGAACCAGGGCAAATCCAAATACAGGGTTGCGAATGTGGAACCTGTATTGGGTACGGAGTCGGACCCGAAACTGAAGCTGAACAGCATTGATCTGGCTATTCTGATTGACGCCTATCACGAATTTTCGTACCCACGCGAAATGATTGCCCACATTGTATCGGCTCTAAAGCCAAACGGACGCCTAGTACTGGTTGAGTACCGGGCCGAAGATCCTGCCGTGCCTATCAAAGAACTGCATAAGCTCAGCATTGCTCAGGCTACGAAGGAAATGAAAGTAGCTGGATTGCGATTGCTGAAAAGCGATGATCGACTGCCACAGCAGCATATTATGTTCTTCGGTCGGTAAGCCTTACGAGGGCATTAACTCCTTCTTGGCCAATTTGCTTTTTCGAAAGCCATACGAGAAATAAATCACAAGCCCGATCACCAGCCAGACTATAAAAATAGCCCAGTTCGTAACCCCCAGTTCGGTCATTAAGTAGAGGTTTGTCAGAATACCCAGTACGGGTAACAGCGAGAAATTTTTCTGAAAGGCAAGTACCGATAGTACGGCCCAGGTGAGCCAGAATACGGCGATTAGTGGTTTTTCGGCAATGCTCGACATCAACCCTCCGCTGTAGAGCACATACCCGAACAGCAGCAGAAAACCAAGTCCGATAAGGTATTTTCCGTTTACGTAAGGCACCCGAAATTTCGACTGTGCTGAAATCCCTTTGGCATCCAGATACAAAATTCCACCACACACCAGAATAAACGCGAAAAACGTTCCCACGCTGGTCAGATCGATAAAAAACTGCATATCCAGAAACAAGGATGGTACGGCTACCAGAACGCCCGTGATAATGGTGGCGAACGAAGGGGTTCGGAATTTCGGATGGATCTCAGAGAATTTCGGCCACAAAAGACCGTCGCGACTCATGGTCATCCAGATACGGGGCTGCCCTAACTGATAAGCCAGCAATGCACTTGTAATGGCTACCACGGCACTAACCGAAATGATTCCCGCCATGAAGTTGAGGTTCAGTTTCTGAAACACGTAGGCCAGTGGATCATCGACGCCCAGTTCTTTAAAATTGACCATACCTGTCAAAACCAGCGTAATCAGTACATACAGAATGGTACAGATCACGAGGCAATAGATCATAGCGCGGGGCAGGTCGCGCTGGGGGTTGCGGCATTCTTCGGCCGTAGTGGAGATGGAGTCGAACCCAATAAACGCAAAAAATACCGAAGCTACCCCACTCAATACCCCTTTCACACCATTTGGGGCAAAGGGCGACCAGTTGGCTGGTTTTACATAAAATACGCCCACGCCAATGACCAGCCCGATCACGCAGAGTTTGAGCAGCACAAGCAGGTTACTGGCATTGCGCGATTCTTTGATGCCAATGTAGACCAGAGCGGTAATGAGTACAGTGATCAGCCCGGCCGGTAAGTCCATGATGAGTTTCAAACTACCCAGCGAAGGGGCCTGGTCATAAGCAGTTGCTAGAGCCAGTACATTGGCTGGT
Organism: Spirosoma panaciterrae DSM 21099; assembly: GCF_000374025.1. GTDB lineage: Bacteria > Bacteroidota > Bacteroidia > Cytophagales > Spirosomataceae > Spirosoma > Spirosoma panaciterrae. The sequence continues at coordinate 586,196 of NZ_KB893172.1, forward strand.
AGGGCCGTAGCGGCTGGTCGGGCTGCCTGGACTTCTTCATAGGCTCGATGAGCCGACCCATAATCGGTAGCCAGCCAACCGGGGAAGTTTATACCAAATCCCGATAACATGGAGGTAAAATATTCGGACCAGGAAATAGCCACTACCATGTTCGAGACAGCATATTCGAGAATAAGCGCCCAGCCGATGATCCAGGCAAAAATTTCTCCGAACGAAACATAGGCATAGGTGTAGGCACTGCCACTTACGGGGACAGTGCTGGCGAATTGCGCGTAACTGAGTGCCGTAAATACGCAGGCGATGGCAGTAAAGACGAACAGCATCGACACGGCTGGTCCACCATTAAAACTAGCCCGGCCAATGGTGCTGAATATACCGGCTCCAATAATGGCGGCAATACCCAGTGAGGTTAGGTCACGAACACCAAGCACTTTCATCAAGTGCGAGGAGTCGCCTGAACCGGCATCGCCGATGGCTTGTGTGACGGTTTTTTTTCGGAAAATCGACATGTATAGACGGAAGAAAACGCGTTCTATGGACGTTAAACCGCTAAAAATAGAAATTCTTTCCGGTTTTTAATCGGTTACCTGTACATTCGTCTTATGCCAATTCGCTATCGGCTTTCGTTGATGAGATAGTCGCGCAGTTAACTATGTCTATTCAGGTTCAGAATCTTACAAAAGAATATAATCAGCAACGGGCTGTCAATCAGATTTCCTTTACCGTACAACCGGGCGAAATCGTCGGTTTTCTGGGGCCAAACGGTGCCGGGAAATCGACCACTATGAAAATTGCTACGGGGTACATTTCACCAACGGAGGGAACGGTAGAGGTCAATGGTTTTGATGTTCGCACACAGCCCATGGAGGTCCGCCGGAGTGTAGGCTACCTGCCGGAGCACAACCCGCTCTATCTGGACTTGTACGTAAAGGAATACCTGCGGTTTGCGGGGGCACTGCACGGCCTGCGGGGGGGCGAATTAAGCCGAAGGATTGGCGGTATGATCGAACTGGTCGGGCTTGGCCGTGAACAGCACAAACGCATCGGTCAACTGTCAAAAGGTTATCGCCAACGGGTTGGACTGGCACAGGCGCTATTGCATAATCCACCCGTTCTGATTCTGGACGAACCCACTACAGGGCTTGATCCGAACCAGCTGGCCGAAATCCGGCAGGTGATTCGCGATGTCGGTCGCGATAAAACGGTGCTTTTTTCGACCCATATCATGCAGGAAGTAGAAGCGATCTGCGACCGGGTCATTATCATCAATCGGGGAAAACTCGTAGTCGACAGTCCACTAAGTCAACTTCGCAGTGCCTCTGGGAGCGATAGTGTAGTGGTCGTGGCCGAGTTTGAAAGCGAGCTGGAAGCGCCTGCTTTATTAACTACTCTCGCTGGCGTAGAGCAGGTAGAGCCTTTAGGAGCCGGTCAATACCGAATCTCGGCCCTGCCTAAGACGGATTTGCGAGCTTCTATTTTCCGACTCGCTGCCGACCAAAAGCTAACGCTCGTTGGCTTGCGGCAGCAGGAAAATTCATTGGAGGGTATATTTAAAGAATTGACAAAGTAACGCTGCTGTCCTGTTTGCAGATAAGCTCTAAACAAGCCCTGCAAGCAGAACAGCAGCGATCGTTGTGCTTAAACCTGCGGACAGGTTGTCCGCGTTACTTGGCGGCTGCCATGAGGGGGTATTGGTCGAAAATGGACCGGACGATGCCTTTGAAGTAGTTGTTTTTAAAGTTCTGATTACGCATCATCTTGGAGGCATAGCCTTTCCAGATGACCTGATATGACTCAGCGTCGATCAGCGAAATCATCAGTGTACCTTCGTCCAGGTTGTAGTCGATGCGCTTGTAGGTAGCATCGTCATCTTCACGAACCACCCAGTCTTTGATAACGGGTTGTTGATAGCCCCGGAAGCGCAGATCGGAACGGAAGATATTGTATGAAATCAGGAGGTTTGGACTACGGTTACTGACCCGGTAGCCACGGGCTTCCATCTGGTGCCGGATCGCATCCTGAATATCGGAACAGAGCAGGGTTGAATCGACAAATTCACATTCCAGAAAATTGAATGACTCGTAATTTTTGAAATGACCCTCGTAGCTATAATCATGCTCTACAAACAGTCTGCTCGAAGAGCATCCCGCCATAGCCATTGCGGCCACTGCAAACAGAATTCCGATGTACGTTTTCATACGGGCATTTGTAAAAGTTTCAATCAATAAGCTTTATGAACTGGATTAACTCAATGTCATTATTCTGACCGAACTCAAATATAACCGTAAATGTTTGGCAAACAATAGTATAGGGCCAATTTTTAATTCTTGTTTATCCCCCGGTAAAAATCCAGTCCACGGCGCATTTCAGCACTCGTAACCGACACGTCATACGCGCAACTTCCGGGCCCATCGAGCAACGCCATCCGAACATCGCGCCCCCGATTTTTCTTGTCCTGCAACGTCAGCGCCAAAATTGGGTCAATATCTTCGTCGTTCAGCTTAACATTCCCATATACGGAAAAAATGTACTCTTCGGTTGCGGTCAATAGCGATTGTTCGATCATTTTTTTTTGAAAGGCGATAAAAGCCTCTGTAATCATACCCACCGCGATGGCTTCGCCGTGTAATAATCGCTTGCGGGGCTGTGTCAGAAAGTACGTTTCAACAGCGTGCCCGATGGTATGCCCGAAGTTCAGAATCTTACGCAAACCCTTTTCGGTCGGGTCCTGCTCAACGACACGTTGCTTGACAGCTACCGAGTGAGCGACCAGACGGGGCCAGCCCTGCTCGTCCAGGTCGCGTCGGCGGATTTCTTCCCACATCTCAGCGTCGGCAATCAGGCAGTGTTTGATAATCTCGGCAAAGCCCGACCGAAGCTCCCGTTCGGGCAGGGTAGTTAGGAAATGGGGCTCGATAAGGACGGCATCGGGGAGTTTAAAAACACCAATGTGGTTTTTGTAACCGTTGAAATCAATACCAAGTTTGCCGCCTACGCTGGCGTCGACCTGGGCCAGTAGGGTAGTGGGGATCTGGGCAAAGGCAATACCCCGCTTGTAGGTAGCTGCGCAAAAGCCACCCATATCGCCAATTACCCCCCCGCCGAGGTTCAGTACCAGTGCATGACGGTCGAAGTTGGCGCGTGTAAGTGCATCCCAGATCAGTTCGCAGGTGGCAATGTGTTTCTGCTCTTCTCCGGCTTTGATGCGAACCAGCGTGTGTTTGGGCAGTAGCGCTTTCAGTTCGGGGTAGCAGAAACGAAACGTATGGTTATCGACAATGACGGCAATGGCCGAAAAATTGTGCGCATCGAGGAAAGCAGGCAGGCTTTCGGTGATTGGGGCAATGGCTACGGTTGACATGCTGTAAAAGTACGGCAGTCTTTGATTGGGATAAAGTCAAGTCTATAAGTATTTTTGGCTTTCTCTCCTTACTCCTTTCCTCTAAGCCCTATGAAGGTTCGCTACCGTGTGCTGGCTGGTTTATTTCTGCTCTCCACCATCACCTATCTCGATCGCGTTTGTATGAACGTGGTGAGTAAATATGTCAAAGATGATCTGGGACTCGACAATGAACAGTTTGGCTGGATTCTGGGCGCTTTCTCGCTGTCGTATGCCCTGTTTGAAATTCCGACGGGTACACTTGGCGATAAAACCGGACCCCGACGGGTATTGACGCGCGTGGTATTTTGGTGGTCGGGCTTTACGGCACTTACGGGAACAGCGTTTAATTTCCTGTATCTGCTGATCGTACGGTTTCTGTTTGGGGCCGGTGAAGCGGGAGCGTATCCGAATGCCTCTATCGTCATTGCCCGCTGGTTTCCGGCTGTTGAAGTAGGGCGGGCGCAGTCGGTGATCTGGGCCGCCGGGCGATTGGGTGGCGCGTTGACTCCGTTGCTGGTGATTCCGCTGGTTCATTACGCAGGCTGGCGCTGGGCGTTTGGGATATTGGGTATTGTGGGGGTATTGTGGGCTATTGGCTGGTACGCCTGGTTTCGGGACGACCCCGCCGAACAGAAAGGCATCACCGAAGCCGAAGTGCAGGAAATAGAATCGGGTCGGCGGATTAAACAGACGGATCACCGCATTCCCTGGACGACCATCATCCGCAATCCGGATCTGTGGGCATTGATGCTTATGTGCCATCTGTTCTTCTACGGCTCGTATTTTTTTACCAACTGGTCGTCGGTGTATTTTCAGGAAGGACGTGGCCTATCGGAAGACCAGACCAAGAATTTTATCTCGCTCTCGTATTTTTTGGGCGCTATAGGTTGTCTGGTGGGTGGCGGCTTAAGCGATGCGCTCACCAAACGATATGGTCTTAAGATTGGTCGACGGGCCGTTGGCCTGGGTGGGCTGGGTTTATCCAGCCTTTTCTTCCTGCTGGCTGGATTGACAACGGATAATGAACAGGCTGGTTATTTGTTAGCTACCTGTGTATTGATGAAAGATTTAGCCTTGCCCGTTGCCTTCGCTGTTTGTGTTGATATGGGTCAGCGAAACTCAGGAACAGTAGCGGGTTCAATGAATTTTGCCGGGCAGTTGGGCGGTTTTTTTATTACCATTCTGTTCGGCATCATCGTTAAGCAGACGCACAATTTCAACTATCCGCTGTTTATGATTGCGGGCTGTTTGCTGGTTAGTGCGCTGCTCTGGCTTCGTATCGACCCAACAAAGCCTGTGTCTATAAAGTAGTTAGGTAATAAATTGGCGCATTGTTCGTATTCAGTACAAAGAGACGCCATGCGTAGCCTTACCATCCAGATTCCACAACCCTGCCACGAGCGTTGGGAGGATATGCAGCCAACTGAGCAAGGGCGATTCTGCGCCAGTTGCCAGAAAACGGTTGTCGATTATTCTGCCTTGTCTGATCAGGAGCTGGTAATGTTGTTGAGTAAAGTTCCTGGACCGATTTGTGGCCGTTTGCGTGATGATCAATTAAATCGGGCTTTGTCTGTAACGAGTCCGAACCCGATGTTTAACTGGCATCGGTGGGTAGGGGTACTGGCAACGGCTTTGCTGAGTTGGAAAACCGCGCTCGCCCAATACAACTCTTTAGGTCGGCCGGTCTCTTCCCGGCCCGAGATTGCTGTATCGCCAATTCCAATACGCGGTATTGGGGCCATGACGGAGTGGACGGTTTCGGGGCGGGTTATGCAGATGGATTCGACCGGGCAGGTAGTTCCGGCTATCGGAGCGTATGTCAGTATTGGCGGGGCATCGAAAGGAATATGTACCCAGACGGATAGTGCCGGTAGGTACAAAGCGACAATTTCCGGGGAGACTCAGAATACGAAACTAACTATAGTAGTGAATGGCGCTAATCTACGCCGAGAGGTGATCACTTTGGAGATTACTCCTTCCGCTACATCAGTTGTTGTTAATGATATTGTGCTGACGCAGGGTCGATTGGCGCATATATCCCTTACGGCTGGTGGGCTTGCCATTGTGCGTGCCCCTTCGGGTTGGCAGAAGATGAAACGGAAGCTGTTTCGCTGACATGTTGAACGTTTACGATTAATTAAGTTATCCGACCAAAAGATCCGTTTATTCGATCAGCCGACTCTGCTGATATATAACATCGGGGTCAAAGTCTAATGGAGCAGGATGTTGGCTTCCATCATAGTCAATCATGGTCAGCAGATTATCCCAATAGAGCGTTCTCCCATCGGTTTTAACTTCTCTAAAGAGTTGTTTATCGGCTAGGTGCGCAATCGGGCTTTTGGGTTTCGAGTCGACTATGTAGGGTTGAAAATCAATTATACGTACCTCCCCCGTATTCCATAAACAGGTGATCTTATATGGCTCTACAGCAAGGATACGCTTTATACGAGGCAACATTACATTAATGGCTTGATTTTCTTGAAAGTCCCTGTCTCCTGCTGTAACAAATTGTAATTCTCCATCAGTTCATCTCTATGTAGTTCAGTCCATGCCTGTACTAATCGTATCTGTTTTCTGGGGAGGTCTCCCTGAATAATATTGCCGGTTTCAATTGAAAACATTCCTTCATCATCATTATAAACAGCATGAAAGTGAGGGGGTAAATGATCTTTAGCATACATATAAATAATGATTCCGAAAAAGCGACTGATCTCAGGCATAGTTACGATAGAGTAATAGTTAAGCAAATGTAAAAAAAGCCCGACCACTTTTCAGCAGCCGGGCGTGTATCTACGGGCTTTAGCCCGGTATCAATTATAATTCAATTTCAGCATCCAGATTGGTGAAGGCGATTTCACCGTCGGAGTTTAACTCCATTAATACGACAGAATCTTTCTTAACTTCACCTGACAGGATACTTTTCGACAATTCGTTCAGTACCCGGCGTTGCAGAACCCGTTTCAGCGGACGAGCACCGAAGATCGGATCGAACCCTTCTTCGCCTAGTTTGGTCAGCGCTTCGTCGGTTGCATCGAGCTGGATGCCATTTTCGGCCAGCCGTTTTTTGATTTCACCGAACTGAATGTCCACAATCTTGCGAATGTTGGCCTGCGTGAGCGGTTCAAACATCACAATTTCGTCGATCCGGTTCAGGAATTCCGGCCGGATGGTTTGTTTCAGCAACTCCAGCACCGCCCGTTTGGCTTCTTCCAGCACGAGCGAGTGGTTCCAGCCTTCGTCTTCGGCAAATTTCTCCTGGATCAGGTGACTGCCGATGTTCGATGTCATGATAATGATGGTGTTCTTGAAGTTCGCTGTGCGGCCTTTATTGTCGGTCAGGCGGCCTTCATCAAGCACCTGCAATAGAATATTCCAGACATCGGGGTGCGCTTTTTCGATCTCATCGAGCAGTACAACCGAATAGGGTTTCCGACGAACGGCTTCGGTCAACTGCCCCCCTTCGTCGTAGCCAACGTATCCTGGAGGAGCCCCGATCAGTCGGCTTACGGCATGGCGTTCCTGGTATTCCGACATATCGATCCGTACCATCGCGTTCTCGTCGTTGAACAGGTATTCGGCCAGGGTCCGGGCCACTTCGGTTTTACCAACGCCCGTAGTGCCGAGGAAGATAAACGAACCGATAGGCCGTTTGGGGTCCTGCATACCAGCCCGGCTCCGGCGTACCGCATCCGAAACGGCTTCAATCGCTTCCTGCTGACCCGCTACCCGTTTACCGAGTTCTTTCTCCAGATTCAGCAGTTTTTCACGGTCGCTTTGCAGCATTTTCGATACTGGGATGCCCGTCCATTTGGCAACGACTTCAGCAATATCCTCGGCCGTAACCTCTTCCTGCATCATCCGGTCCGACGAACCCTTATCTCCGCCTTCTTTGGTCAACGCGTTCAGCTTGTTTTCGATCTCAGGAATCCGGCCGTAGCGAATCTCGGCCACTTTGCCATAATCGCCCGAGCGTTCGGCCTGTTCGGCTTCCAGTCGTAATTTGTCGAGCTCCTCTTTCAGGGTTCGGCCTTCGTTGACGGATGCTTTTTCAGTTTCCCACTTGGCTTTCAGACTATTTCGTTGTTCGCTCAGATCTTCGATCTGCTTATTGAGCAGGGTTTCTTTTTCCTTATCGTGCTCACGTCGGATGGCCTCACGCTCAATTTCAAGCTGCATGATCCGGCGATTCAACTCGTCCAGCTCTTCGGGTACCGAGTCCATCTCCAGTCGCAGTTTGGCTGCTGCTTCGTCCATCAGGTCAATGGCTTTATCGGGCAGGAAACGGTCGGTGATGTAGCGGGTCGAAAGCTCAACGGCGGCAATGACGGCATCGTCCTTGATCCGAACCCCGTGGTGCAATTCGTACTTTTCTTTGATGCCGCGCAGGATCGAAATGGCATCGGCCATGTCGGGTTCATCGACCATTACGGCCTGGAATCGACGTTCAAGCGCTTTATCTTTTTCAATGTATTTCTGATATTCTTTCAGCGTGGTAGCACCAATGGTGTGCAATTCACCGCGCGACAGGGCTGGTTTCAGCAGGTTAGCAGCATCCATAGCGCCTTCACCACCTGCACCCGCCCCAATCAGCGTGTGAATTTCGTCGATAAACAGGATGATCTCGCCATTGGAATCCGTTACTTCCTTAATAACCGCTTTCAGGCGTTCCTCAAACTCCCCTTTGTATTTGGCACCTGCAATCAGCAGACCCATGTCGAGCGAGACAATGGTTTTCGATTTCAGGTTTTCAGGTACATCGCCCGACACAATGCGTTGGGCCAACCCTTCCACAATGGCGGTTTTACCAACACCGGGTTCACCAAGCAGAATCGGGTTGTTTTTGGTACGGCGGCTCAGAATTTGCAGCACCCGACGGATCTCTTCATCACGACCGATTACGGGGTCGATTTTGCCCGTACGCGCTCGTTCATTCAGGTTAATGCTGTACCGCTCTAACGATTGATATTTTGCTTCAGCGTTCTGATCTTTCACTGAGTTTCCTTTTCTAAGTTCGTTGATGGCCGATTTCACTTGTTTTTCGTTGAAACCGGCATCTTTCAATAACGTTGCAATTTGGTCTTTCCCTGCCATAAGTCCCAACAGCATCAGTTCGACGCTAACAAATTCGTCGCCGAATTCTTTGGTGATCGTACTGGCTTTGGCAAGGGCTGCGGCTGTATCGTTGCTGAGGTATACGCTTCCATTCCCGCCCGATACCTTCGGATAGGTAGTCAGGATGGCCTGTAAAGCGCTGGTCGTATTCGGTAGATTGATTCCCAATTTCTTGGTAATAAACCCGATCACATTTTCGTCTTCCGACAGGATCGCCTGGAGCAGGTGACCTGTTTCAATGGCTTGCTGGCCGTTTCCGAGGGCAATTTCCGACGCCTTCTGTACGACCTCCTGTGCTTTGATGGTGTAATTCTTAAAATCCATGACCGTTAAGGAGTGAAGAGTTTAGAGTAAATTCTGAAGAATAAGCCAGATCGCTCAGTCTCTATTCTTCAACCTTCACGCTATATGCTTATCTAACAAATCGCGGGCCGAGGTGTTTTTTCGGACATTTTGGCTTGTTTTTAGCTTTTTCTGATCGTTTTTCGGTCAAAATGACAATAAACGGTTTTGGGCCTAAAACAGGAAATAGCCAAAAAGCCACCCCAATCGGAATGGCTTTTTGGCTCTCTGTTGAATAAAGCTTAGTTTATTTCCTCAATCTCAATCGGTTTTGTACGCTCACGGGCAATTGCTGCCTGAACAGGCTCGCTTGTTTCGACAGGGCCTGCCAGCACTTCGGCTTCTGCATCCTGAATCACGATCCGTTCGTAGTCGTGAAATTTCCCTTTGGGAAGCCAGTAGGTCAGAAAGCCGACATAGGCTGCCGCCAGCGTGGCGGCTGTCCAGCCAACCAGGGGATGTTTGTTCCACTGGCGACTGGCAATGCCCGAAAAGCCAGCCACAAAGGGGAGCATGTACCACGGATCGTTTAGCCGACGACCAATCAGATACCCAGCCCCAGCAGTAGCACTTAAGATACCAGAAGCGATAGCGTCATCCCGTTTTTTGTCGGAATGCCAAAGACCCAGCGTCAAAAGGGTATTGGGCGTACCCACTACCGTAGCGGCCGTAAGCCAGCCTGCATACAGGCTGACGGGAATTCGCAGGTATTTCTCTGGCGAGGGGACATCGGTTTTGCCAATCTCCAGGCTCTGGTGAAGGGCCAGAGCGGCAGGCAGGTTGAATTTGGTTGTCAGGTCAGAAATGACAATGCTCTGCGGGTCATTTTCGGAGAAAAACCGGCCAAACAGGGCATTAAGAGCCCAACTCGCCCACCACCAGGGTAAAGCCTGTATATACCGAGGGTTTCGTTCCTGGGTTGGCAGGGCCTGGTGTACGGAGAGCGCCGTTAAGCCCGTGTATATGGTTGACCAGACTACCCCGAAAGCCCACCCGGCCGGAACGATACTGTTCTTCTCAAAAACGTGCTGGTACTCGGGTGGTACATCGTATTCATATTCGGAGCCACTGGGCTCGTCATCATCTTCGTCGCTTGCGTTGGCTTGTGAGCCAGAACGGTTGCTCAGAACGGTTGTGTAGAGAATACTGCCTACAGCCACAACGGCCGTAGCAATGCGCCAGAATGATGAGTTCTTCATGACTTTAGGTAGGTTTGGCAGTGCCTTTTACGTGATTATGCGCCTACTTCGTCTTCGACCAGCTCGGTTTCCCGGGCAACGATCTTTTCGGCTTTGCTCTTCGTAGATTTATACGCATCCACCAACGAGTCGACTACATTGTCGGTTACGGATGAGAGCGCATCAGAAATGGTGTCGCCCAAGGATTTGGCCTTGTACCGATATTTGGCCCGATCAATGGCGTTCGAGTTTGCATAGGCAACCCCTAAGGCAATACCCGCCAGAACAGCAATGCCGAAGCCAATTCCCCATGTGGCTGCCGACGATTTTTCAGTTTCCTGCGGTTCGGGTTTCTGCGCCATTTTGTTCCGCATCACAGCCGCCAGTGTTTCCTGAGGAGCTACATAGGCAAGGATTTCGTACGATTTATTTTTCAGGCCACCCGGAATAACCTTGTGTTTACCAGCCATTAAGGCATCATAGCCGGCTTTTGCCACCATCAGCGGATCTTGCACTTCGTCGGTAACTTTGGTGTTGTCAGCTCCTGCTTTGTGGAAGAAATCGGTATCGGTGGCATTTGGCAGAAGGGCGGTAACCGTTACATTGGTATCCTTCAACTCGTTGATGAGCGATTGGGTAAAATTATAGACGTAGGCTTTTGTACCGGCATATACTGCCATCATTGGATTAGGGGTAATCGAAACGATCGACGCCAGATTCAGAATCTTGCCTTCGTTCCGCGATAGCATATCGTACAAAAACAGCTTGGTCATCTGCGTAAGCGTGAGCACATTGAGGTGAATCATGGCTTTCTCCCGCTCCCAGTCGGTGTCTGTGGCGAATAGGCCATACAGACCAACCCCCGCATCATTGACCAGCGCATCGACGGTTATACCTTTTGCCTTAACCTGATCATATACATCCTGAGCCGCATCTTCAGTGGCTAAGTCTTTGCCAATTACGGTTATTTGCTGGGTACCATAGTTATTTTTAAAAACTTCCGCCAGTCGGTCCAGTTTCTCGTCGCTACGGCCTACCAACACTAGATTATAGCCATCCTGAGCAAACAGTTTGGCAATTTCCTGACCGATCCCACTAGAGGCACCTGTAATCAGAGCGGTTCTTCCTGTTTGTGTGTTCATAACAGTTTATTAGTTAGTCACTATGGGTTATGAACTGTGGCTGAGTGAAGTTGTTTGGAGAAAGCGGAGAGAAATTCTTTAGAGTTACTGGAATAGGGGGGAAATCAAAATGCCTTCCCATAACCATAGGAAGGCATTTTGACATAATCTGATTGGCTTGTTGAAGCCACTATTTGACCACTACTTTCAGATCGATCTTGCGTAGGGTTGGCTTGGGAACGCTCGAGGTGTCTGCTTTGGAAACGCCCGTTCCACGGCCAATTGCATCGAGTCGCATATAATCAATACCAGCGGCCATCAATCGATGCTTAATTTCGACTACCCGCTTGAACGACAGGCTTTTATTGGTCATGTCTCCTTTGGCATCATTGGCATACCCTACCAATTGAACCTGTAGACGAGGATAGGTTTTCAAAAGGGTAGTCAATTCCGCAATACCAGCCTCTGAACCAGGGGTCAGTGAAAATGAACCCGGTGGGAATGTAATGGAGGTGATCGGGAAAGTTCGCCCTTTAGGTAAAGCGGCATTGCCCAGATAAGGAGCCATTCGGCTGGTCAGGTCGCCAGAAGCGGCAACCGTTGTTGAAGGGGCTGCTGTGGTAATGGCCGCTACCGAAGTCGATTTAGGCGGTGTTTTGGTCGAAGAGTCAATAGGAACGGCCAGCGATCGGGCCACTGTATCAGCCTGAACGGTATCGCTGGTAATGGTCGTCACATCGTTCACCTGTTCCTGTCCGTCCGAATAACGCTGCGTGTTTTGATAGAGATAGTAACCGCCAACACCGAGTGCTACAGCAATAAGGGCGCCCACTCCCCATTTTGTTAAGGTTTCGTTCTCTCCATCCGACTCATCTACAGGCTCATAGCTGACGGCTGGCCGAGTGGCCGTTGCGGTTGACCGGCCAGCCGAATCGGTTGCCCGTCGGGCTGGCATTGCTAGCCCAGCTACCACCTGATGCAGGCCGACTTTCTCGACCAGTTGGGGCATAAAATCCTCCGGTACCGCATTGACCAGCGTTTCGCGCTCGGTAAACAGCGAAGCGGCCAGCCCATCGGCATCCAGTTTTTGATCCTTGACCTGCTTTCCCAGCACATGAAGAACCAGGGACGTAATCAAGCCCAGCAACGCAATCGCCGACGAATTGCGGATGCCCGCATAGCCCGAAATCATGTTGCCAATCGAACTTTTCATTGCTGGCAACAAGTGACTAATCACGTCGTTGCCCTGCATGATCAGGGTATTCGTTAGCGTTGGGTCACGTAGAACAGCCGCCAGATTTTCGGTCAGCGATCCATCGAACCGACCTTTTTGAATATGATTATACAGTTGATTAACACCTATTTCGCTAGTAGTACGCTTCATCAATCCTCCAACGATCGTATAAACAAGACCGTTGACGGCTTTGGTCGTTTTAGCAGGTGGTTCGTCGATATACGTTGCTATGCGCGACAGAACATCCGAACTTAATACATTCGTTATATTGGCGAATAAATTCATATTTTCAACAGACTCAATCAGGCGGTAATTAGACACTTCTTCATTCATCACAACCGATCCCGGGCATAAAGTGCCTTCTATTTTTCACAGGGGATAAAATTAGGCAAGGTTTAGCAAAGGTTACATACGACCTTATAATAAAAATCCTAATTTATCGCTTAGGTAACTTTTCGATAACTTCCTGGTACTCCGTTTCTACAGCCCGAAGCCGTTCCTGGCAGAATGTAATCAGTTCAGTGGCCAGCCGGATTTTGGCAGGAAGCTCATCCAGAGGGACCTGTTCATTTTCAATTTCGTAGACCAATGTTGTCAGTTGGTCGTAAGCATCCTGATACGTCATTGCTATAGCGTTGGAAAGTTATAGACTCATAAACTAGCAGAGTTGATCCTGAGCTGTATTGGCCCGGTCTATTTTCAGGTCTTTATTACTCTACTACGTTAATCGTTCGTGTTCCGTCGTACATCTGTACCTGAAGGGTTTCGGCGGGTTGGATATGACTAGCCTGGGTAATGATTCGCCCATTACGAAGCAGGAGTGCGTAGCCCCGGCGTAATACATTCGATGGGTCGAGGTGGCGTAGAGTAACCGCCTTTTCAGTAAGGTCGGTATGGCGCTCCCGAAAATAAGTCTGACTCACAAACCGTAACCGTTCGATTTCACGATCCAGATTCTCCCGCGCAGACAGCATGGCATCCTGAACCAGGAGCCGTAGCCGTTCACGAAGTTGCAGACAGCTTTCTTCAAATTGCCGATTGTGTTCAATCAGGAAAGCAGCCGCTTTGGTTGGTGTTTTTACACTCTGATGGCAGAGCAGATCGGTAATACTCACATTGCGCTCATGGCCAATACCAGCCAGAATAGGTATCTCAAACCCAGCTACGGTATGGCCCATTAGATAGGTATCGAACGAACCAAAATCGAGTTGTGAGCCTCCACCCCGCACCATTACAACGGCATCGTATGGAACCCCACTGAGTCGGATACGTTCTAGTTGCCCACAAATGGCCCGTTCGGCTCCCTGCCCCTGCACCTGCGTCAGATACTCATCCACCACAAAGTCGTACCCGAGCATATTCTGAGCCAGTTCGTGCCGGAAGTCCCGCCAGCCGTCTGAATTGGGGGCTGCGATCAGGGCTATTCGCTGAATAACGGCTGGGCGTGGCAAAAGCTGGTTAGCGGTGATGTAATGCCCTGCTTCGAGCCAGACCAGATCGGGGTGATTTTTAACAAGTGAGTCCAGTACAGCCTGTCGTTCGCGTTCGAGGTTGCCGAGTGTGTACGACGGATCGATTTTCAGAATTTCGAGTCGTAACCCATATACGGGATTGAACGCAACCGATACCAACAGCAGTAACTGAATATTTCGGGCGAAGGCTACCCCCGTTTCCCGTTCAAAATCACCAATTGTATGGTAATTCCGTCGCCAGATGCAGGCCTCCAGTTTTGCCACCGTCTCACGACTCGCGGAGTCACGCTCTACCAGTGTCAGAAAACAATAGCCCCGATCTGGATAATTTTTTATATCGCTCGTTTCGGCGACTACCCACATGGCTTTCTGACCGAAAGCTTCATCGAGAACAGCTTCGAGCGTGAAGGCCAGATCAGAAAGACGAATGGGAGACATATAGATAATGATTGAATGATTGAATAGCGGAATGATCGAATGAATAAAAGGCCTACGCCCGTCGATTCAATCATTCAATCATTCTGTCATTCAATCATTGCATTTAAAGTCCTTCAAACTGACGGAGGAAACGAACGTCGTTTTCGGTGTATAGTCGTAAATCGTTTACAACGTATTTTAGCTGGGTGATGCGTTCGATACCCATGCCGAAGGCAAAGCCCGTGTATTCTTCGGGATCGATGCCGCAGTTGGCAATTACCTGTGGGTCGACCATGCCCGAACCGGCAATTTCAACCCAGCCTGAATGCTTACAGATATTACAGCCCTTGCCTCCGCAGATCTGACACGAAATGTCGATCTCGGCACTCGGCTCGGTAAAAGGAAAGTAGGAGGGCCGGAAGCGAATTTGCGTACCTGGCTCGAACATCTCTTTTACGAAGTGGTAAAGTGTATCTTTCAGGTCTTTGAACCCTACATTCCGGTCAATATAAATACCTTCGACCTGATGAAACATACAGTGCGCCCGGGCCGAAATGGTTTCGTTTCGATAAACCCGTCCGGGCATAATCGACCGGATAGGCTGGAAGGCCGTGCCCGGTTTCTGTCGCTCCATCAGACGGATTTGTACATTGGAGGTATGGGTTCTTAACAAGACATCGGAGGAAGGGGAGCCATTTTCCGATTTCTCGATAAAGAACGTATCCTGCATATCGCGGGCAGGGTGATTGTCGGGGAAATTGAGCGCCCCAAAGTTATACCAGTCTGTTTCAATTTCAGGCCCGTCGGCTACGTTGAAGCCAATGCGCTCAAAAATTTGAATGATGCGTTGCCGAACCAGCGTGAGCGGGTGCTGAGTGCCCGTCAGATTAGGGATCGTTGGTAATGTCAGATCGACCGGAGGGGCATTGTTGGCGGCAGACCGCTGCTCATCTATGAGCTGACTGAATGAATCGAAACGTTCCTGAGCCAGATTTTTTAACCCGTTCAATTCCTGACCAACAGCCCGGCGGTCGGCTTGTGGAACGGTTTTGAGGTGTTCAAACAGTTCGGTTATTACGCCTTTGCGGCTGATAAAACGCATCCGAAACTGCTCTAATTGCTCTGGTGAGCTAACGATATAGTGATCAATCTCCTGGTATAGGTCTTTTACTTTATCCAGCATAGGTTACTCATTTAGCCATTCGCTGGTACAAAGGTAGGGAAAACAAAGAAGAGCAGCCCAATCTGTCTGCTAAGCTCATGACGGAATCGGTCCGGAACCTGTCAAATTTGGGTGTTACCAAGATGTGAACAGGAGGGAGATTATTGATGTTTTGTTGAGTGAATGGTTATATGTGTTGATTGACAATTGGTTATAGAATTATTTTATGAATATACGTTAATTCTAGTAAGTAGGACTGATTCTTGTACATTGATTCGACAGAGAAGGCAGGTTAACCAGTGGCGCCGATGCGGATATAAAATTGGTAAGTTTCTGAATGTCAGCCTCTATATAACCATTATTAAACACCCGATCAAACAGCTATGAATGCATTCGCTAATGATTCCCTTTTTGACACAGTGTCCAGAGGTTTCCACAATAGTGTGGAAAAAATTGCCGATTCGAACTGTCTGCAGAAATTACTCATTCCATTTTATGATCGGAAACGCACGGTCTCTACTGACGAAATAGTTAGACTTGAAGGGTGTGGAAACTATACCAAGTTCTTCCTCAAAGATGGAACTAAAATGTTGGTATCGCGCACATTAAAAGAATACGAAATCATGCTCGAAGGGCAGGCATTTGTTCGGGTCCACAAGTCCTGTATTGTGAACCTTGGTTTTGTCCGTAAGTTCTTTGTTAAGAAAGAAGGGGAGCTTGAGCTGACAGACGGCCAGCAGGTTAAAATCTCTCGTCGGCGGGCGCAGATGTTTATGGATCGAATTCGGGATTTTCAGCCCGTCGCTTTAGTTTAAGTAGGTAGGTGTGGGATTTCCCGATTGATTATAGGGCAATTCACATAGTTCCCAACTACGTAGTTTTACGCAATGCTCTGAGTACATTCACTTGAATAATATACGAGAACGTCTCGTAATAGCCTGATTTGCAATTGGTTATGGCTTTTTGCCGCCCTTGTAGATCAGGCTATTTCTTTCCCGGGCGGGAACCATCAGGTAGTTTTGCTTCGTCAGTAATCACTTAGAACACGAACCAAAACACTCTCTATCATGGAAGCTAATTTATTCTCGTCCGTTCAACCGATTCCCGTTGTTCCCCAGTTCCCCGCTTCATACCAGCGTAGTGCACAACGTATCGCGTTGCCTTATCTGAACCGAACCATTTTTATTTCGGTCGATGATATTTTGTGCCTCCAGGGAGAAGGTAACTATACATTTCTCTATACACGCGATCGCAAGCGGTTCCTGGTGTCAAAAACACTCAAAGAATTTGAGAAGACTTTAGACGCTTCGATGTTTCTGCGTATCCATAAATCCTATATCGTCAATCTGGCGTATGTGCAACGGAACATCTTCAATCGGGATCGTCAGGTCCGGCTGGCCGATGGCCGTGAAGTCGCTATTTCTCGTCGGCGCATGAAAGACATTTCGCAGCAACTGGCCCAGTACTGGCACCGACTGTATAATTAAAACATCGACCCTCGTCAATAGGCCATGGTCGACTGAAGACTGTACGTATTTAGTGGGTTAATTGAAAAAAACAACCGTTGCTGCAAACCCAATCGGGCGGACAGCAACGGTTTGTTTTTATATCGCTAAAGGCATTACCCTTCAGCATACGATGAGGATTAGATAATTTTAAATGCGAGGGTGATTTGCCAGGTTTTCATACCCTGACTGAACTGCGATGAGTTGTCTTTTATTTGGGCAATGTCGGTGATGTTACCCTGATAGCGAACGTCGAGCCCGAAGGAGCCAATATCCAGTCCACCGCCAACCTGGTAGCCGTAATAGGCCTGCGACCAGGCATCATTCAGGGTTCCATTGGTGTATTGCTTAACGGCTTGTCCGAGTGATTGATTGTCATTCACACGAAAAGAAGCAACGGGACCAGCTACCACCCGAATAGGTCCCCCTTTTATACCTAACAGAACCGGCACATCAAACGTTGTTGTCTTCACCGTAACCGTTTCTGTTTGCCCATTCCGGATTACGTCGAATGAACCGGCACGCGTTGAATACAGAAGTTCGGGCTGAATAAAGAGATTGCTGCCAATACGAGCGTAAACGCCGAAGGATGTGCCAGTGCGGCTGTCCAGGCTCGCATTCAGGTTGTTGCGAAAGGTTTGGCCATCCACACTTACACTAGGCGATCCATTGGCGTTGGTTCCGGTTGATACGAAGTTGCCAAAGCTGAGTTTGGTGAGGTTGACGCCCCCCTTAATGCCGAATTGAAAGCCCTGTGCAAACACGCAGGCGGGCAGTAGAGTCAGTGAAACGAAAAGCAGGATTTTGTTCATAGCTGGTTGTAAAATGATTGTACTGTCTGATTAACGGAAATCGGTTTATTCCGGTACAAAAGCCAACTAATTTTGAGTGAATGGCGTTGACATTAGTAGGCAGTTATCCCCAAAAATTCCCGGTGCGGGTTGGATAAATTGCTACCGAAAAGGTTTAATCAGCTTACGTTATCCAACCGCTGAGTAGGCTCTATTGTTTATCGTTATCTCAAAGATGGCCAAGTTAAAAACCACCTATTTCTGTCAGAGTTGTGGTCTTCAGTCTGCCAAGTGGCTCGGACGTTGCCCGTCCTGTGGTGAATGGAATACGTTTGTTGAAGAACTCGTACAGAAAGACGAACCTGAAAAAGGCAACTGGCGCAGCCCTTCGTCGGGTCCTGGCAACATTAAAGTAGCTGCTAAACCCAAAGCAATTCACGCCATTAATTATGAAGAGCAACCGCGTGTACGTACCACCGATATTGAGCTGAATCGGGTATTAGGTGGGGGGATTGTTCCAGGTTCGCTGGTGCTGATTGGGGGCGAGCCAGGTATTGGCAAATCGACTCTGTTGCTTCAGATTGCGCTTAGTTTAGCGGGAATGCGCGTGTTGTATGTATCGGGTGAGGAAAGTGAGCAGCAAATAAAAATGCGTGCCGAACGACTCGACGCCCCTACCAGTGATTGCCATGTGATGTCGGAAACGTCCACGCAGAACATCTTCCGGGTAGTGGAACATTTTGAGCCGGATGTTCTGATCATCGATTCCATTCAGACGATGCAGTCGTCATTGGTTGAGTCGGGAGCGGGTAGTGTTTCGCAGGTGCGTGAGTGTACGGCCGAGCTGATGAAGTACGCCAAAGAAAGTGCGGTACCTGTATTTATGATTGGCCATATTACCAAAGAAGGTTCGCTGGCTGGGCCTAAAGTGCTTGAGCACATGGTCGATACAGTCCTGACGTTTGAAGGGGATCGTCATACCACGTACCGGATTTTGCGAACCACCAAAAACCGCTTTGGCAGCACCGATGAATTGGGGATTTATGAAATGCTGGGTACAGGACTCCGCCAGGTAACCAATCCGTCCGAAATTCTGATTTCGCAACGGGATGAAGCCTTGAGTGGGGTTACTATCGGCTCAATGCTGGAGGGGAATCGACCATTAATGATCGAAACGCAGGCACTGGTGAGTGTGGCAACTTATGGTACTCCTCAGCGCAGTAGTACTGGATTCGATGCCAAACGATTGAATATGCTCCTGGCCGTTTTGGAGAAACGTGGAGGATTTCGGCTGGGCCAGCAGGATGTATTTTTGAACATTGCGGGTGGGTTGCGCGTCGAAGACCCTGCCATCGATTTAGCCGTTTGTGCGGCAGTCGTATCCAGCTACGAAGATATTGCCATTCCGCCCTCCGTAGCGTTCGCGGCTGAAGTCGGTCTGGGTGGAGAAGTACGGGCTGTCAGCCGGATTGAATCCCGCATTGCCGAAGCCGAAAAGCTGGGCTTTAAGAAAATATTCATTTCCAAATACAACATGAAAGGGCTCGACACAAAAGAGTACAAAATCAGTGTCAAGCCTGTAACTCGTCTGGACGAGGTTTTTCAGGCGGTGTTGTTATAAATCGGTTCGCCTAGAGATACGTTCATGGCCATTGGGTAAGGTGTTGCTGAAAATCGACTGAACAAAAATCTGAGACAAACTATTCTTCGTACCTGTAGTTAGTTCTCTAGTAAATTAATCGATCAACTCAACAAATTCGATCACGTTATGAGCTACATCAAAGCAGGTACGGATTCGTCCGGCAATGACGTTAAACTTTTCTATCAGGATTTAGGCTCTGGCACCCCAGTGGTTTTAATTCATGGGTGGCCACTAGGCCATGAAATGTGGGATTATCAATTGGCCGAACTACCTGCGCACGGCATACGGGTTGTCACTTATGATCGGCGCGGCTTTGGTAAATCGTCGCAGCCCTGGGATGGGTATGATTATGATACGATGGCTGATGATCTGAAAGCGGTACTCGATGAATTAGATCTCAAAAATGTGACTTTGGTCGGCTTTTCGATGGGTGGTGGCGAAGTGGCCCGCTATATGAGTCGGCATGGCGGAGCCCGAGTGGCGAAAGTGGCTTTTGTGAGTGCAGTAACCCCTTATTTGCTCAAAACCGATGATAATCCAGATGGGGTAGATCAGAGTGTGTTTGACGAAATTCTGGACGGCCTTCAAAAAGACCGGGCCGATTTCCTGCAAACCTTCGGCAAACAGTTTTACGGAGTCAATCTGATTAGTAAACCCGTTAGTCAGGCCCATCTGGACGGCGATTTTGCCAGGGCTTATGTCGCTTCACAGCGGGCTACGGTAGAATGTGCGAAGGCATTTGCCATGACCGATTTTCGGGATGATCTGGCTCAGATTCAGGTTCCGGCCCTGGTAATTCATGGGGATTCGGACAAAACGGTCCCCATCGAGGCATCAGGTGAACGGACGGCTAATGCACTGCCAACGGCCCAGTATATTGTGTACGATGGGGCGCCACACGGCTTGTTCATGACTGAAAAAGATCGGTTGAATGACGATTTGGTTTCCTTTATTCTGGAAGGTGTCAACGTTCGGCAAACTGTAGGAACCACAACGGTGTACTAGTTTTCAACCGAATCAGTATAAATTTCCCAAATGGGTGTGTAGATTATGCACCCATTTCTTTTTTTATTTCCTCTACGAAAGAGTCAGATACATCCGCTAACTGGGCGATTTCAGCTACTGAAAAGTTGGTTTGAGTAAGCAGATTTAAAATAATTAGCCGCTTCCCCTGCTTTTTCCCTTCTTCTAATCCTTGCTTTTTTCCTTCTTTTAGCCCTTCACTTTTGCCTTCTTCTAATCCTTCTTTTTTGCCACTTTCGAGACCGAGCGTAAAGCCCAAACGCTGACCTTTCTGGAAAAATGGATCCTCTTGCTCTTTAAAATAGTGTGTAAGCTTCCCCATGAGTTGGAAGGCGATTGGTAGCGAGGTTTCATAGATCCGAAAAGTAACAAAAAAACACATAATGTATACTAATTATAGGTCCCGGTAAGTTCTCACATACGACGAAGGCGTTTGGCCGGTGATGAACTTAAACTGTCGGTTGAAATTCGAGAGCGTTCGAAACCCACTCTCGAAACTGATCTGGGTTATGTTCAGCTTACCTGCCATGAGTAATTTACAGGCATGACCAATCCGTACCTCCGATACAAATTCGGAAAAGGTTTTATTAGCGCGTGCTTTAAAATACCGACAGAAGGCTGGGGGAGTCATTCCGGCCAGATCAGAGACGGTGTCCAGACTAATTTCATCCGGGAAATGATCCAGTACATAATCATGGACGAGCTGCATTCGGTCAGTTTCGGATGGTTTTACAGTGTTGGTGTAGCCTGAGCTTGTCAGGAATCGATAGTCGGTTGCCTGCGACAAGCGGTTGAGCAACGTCAGCAGATTCAATATCCGCTCAAACCCTACAGCTTGCGTTGCCAGGTTTCGAAGCGCCGTTTCAGCATACGAGTGAGTAGGTCCCGTCCATTCAAGGCCTTGCCGGGCATGGTTGAGTAGCTGGCGAAGCAGATTCATTTCCTGTTTTTTGAAAAAATCATTTCCCAGAAAATCGTCGGCAAAATAAATCACTATGCCTTTGGTAATCAGTCCCGGCTGTTTGCTGAAATAGGCCTGATCGCTTCGCCAGAGGTGCGGTAGGTTGGGGCCCAGAAAAACCAGATCGCCAGGGCCAAATGGTTTAATTGAATCACCTATAAATCGAGTGCCCGTACCCTCCTCGACCAGAAACAACTGGTAATGTGGATGAAAGTGCCAGTTGGGGTCGAAATGGGATTCAACCAATTCTTTGACGATGAATGAAGCCGCAACGGGTTCCAGGTCTTTGCGTAAGGGCTGTTTCATTTCATTGTTCCTTTTTTAACACAAATGTTGCCCATTTTTTCTGATCTATGTAAAAATAGAGTCATAATTGGCTAATAAAAGCGGAGATAAACTTTTCGTTACTGAATAAGTTTGTGTAAATTTTTACAGACCAAATATGAATAAGCTAGGAATGAACTTGTTTGTCTGGACAATGACAATGGACGAAGATTTGTCCGATACACTGTCGTTCCTGAAAACGAGTGGATTTGATTTTGTCGAGATTCCGATCAATGACGTCAAGCTGGAAAAATGGCAGCGTTTAGGGCAACAACTGGCCGAGTTAGGCTTAGAAGTTCAGGCATGTACACTTTGCAGTTCGGAATACAGTCTCATCAGTCCTAATGATGCTGTACGACAGGCTGGGGTTGCATACTTAAAGCAAATTGTCGATTGTGCAGCCGCTGTAGGAGCCACGATTCTGATGGGCCCATTTTATGCAGGCTTCAAAACATTCACAGGCAAGCCCGCCACTCAGGCCGAGTGGAACTGGTCGGTGACGGGCATGCGAGAAGTAGCCGAGTATGCACAAACCAAAGGCGTGATACTGGCTATGGAATACCTGAATCGCTTTGAGACGTATCTGCTGACCTGCGCCGACGAACTGGTTCGTTACGTGAACGATGTCAATCACCCGAATTGCAAGGCTGCCTTCGATACATTCCATGCCAATATGGAGGAGAAAAACATAGCCGACGCCTTACGTAAGTGCGCTCCGTATCTGGTTCATATTCAGATTTCGGAAAACGATCGCTCTACGCCAGGGCAGGGGCATATCAATTTCAACGAAGTATTCGCTGTGCTGGATGAGGTAGGCTATACAGGGCCCATGGCTATCGAAGCCTTTGGTCCGAATCCGCCTGAACTCGCAGCCGCTACGCATATTTTCCGGCCCATGTTCGATTCGCCGGAGCAATTGGCCGTAGATGGACTAAAATTTATAAAGAGTGAACGAGCAAAAGGACGAAAGAGTGTTCCGGTCTGAACAGCTTTTTACTCCGAATTCTCTACGTCACTCGTTCACTCTTTGCATTCTTTCGCTCTTTAAATATGTTAAACATCGCTATTGTGGGCCTTGGATTTGGGGCCGAATTTATTCCAATCTACCAGCGGCATCCGAACGCTACGATGTACGCCATCTGCCAGCGTAACGTCGACAGTCTGAACAAGATTGGGGATGCGTACGGTATTGAAAAACGGTATAGCAGTTTTGATGAACTGCTGGCCGATCCGGCTGTCGATGCTGTACACATCAACTCTCCCATACCGAATCATGCTGAGCAAAGCCTGAAAGCCCTGCGGGCCGGTAAGCATGTTGCCTGTACCGTGCCGATGGCAACGAGTGTAGAAGATTGTATGGAAATTGTGAAGGCTACCAAAGAGACGGGCAAAAAATACATGATGATGGAAACGGTGGTGTATAGCCGCGAGTTTCTGTTTGTGAAGGAACTGTACGAAAAAGGAGAACTGGGAAAAGTTCAGTTTCTGAAAGCCAGCCATCAACAGGATATGGACGGCTGGCCCGATTACTGGCCAGGTTTGCCTCCTATGCATTATGCTACGCACTGCGTAGGCCCCGTGGCTGGTTTACTCAAACTCGAAGCCGATTATGTGTCCTGTTTTGGATCGGGAACAATTCGGGAAGAACTGGCCAAGATTCACAATTCGCCCTTTGCCGTCGAGTCGGCACATATTAAATTTAAAGACAGCGATTTATCGGCCTACGTCTATCGGTCGTTGTTCGATGTAGCGCGGCAGTATCGGGAAAGTTTTGAAGTATACGGCGATAAGAAATCGTTTGAATGGCAGTTGATCGAGGAAGAACTTCCGGTCATTCATACGGCCAAAAAACCGGAACCGGAAATTCCGGAGAAGGTAACGGTTCCTGATTATGCGCATTACCTGCCCGAACCCATCCAGCGATTTACAACCAAAGGCGTTTATGATGCCGACGAGCAGCAACACCTTTCGTTTACCCAGGGGGGCGGTCATGGTGGATCGCACCCGCATATGGTGCATGAATTTGTATCGGCCATTATTGAAGACCGCGACCCATTCCCCAACGCGGCTCAGTCGGCCAACTGGACCAGCGTGGGAATTTTGGCGCACGAGTCGGCGCTACAGGGAGGCAAGCTCATTCAATTGCCTGATTTCAAAAACGTATAACGATTAAACACGGAGATAACGGAGGGAAGCACGGAGCATATCGTTGATCCGTGCCCTCCTTGTTAGCCTCCGTTATCTCTGTGGTTAACATGAAAAAACTACTCATCGCTGTTGGGGTCGTACTGGCTCTTGCCCAGTGCGCTCGCCAATCGGGCTCACAAACTTCTGTTCGACAGACTGGCGGAGCATCGGGTAATGACCGCCCACGCCGGACCGAAATCCTGTTTCTGGGCGACAACGGCCACCATCGACCAAGCGAGCGTGTGCCTCAATTGATGGCGGCTCTTGGCGATAAAGGTATCAACATTACCTATACCGATAAGCTTGAAGACCTGAATACCGATAACCTGAACAAGTACGACGGGCTGTTGATTTTTGCCAACTGGGATAGTATTCCCAAACCGCAGGAACAGGCCTTACTGGCGTATGTATCGTCAGGCCACGGACTGATTCCGGTTCACTGTGCGTCGTATTGTTTTCGAAATTCGGCGGAATACGTCGATAAAGTCGTGGGCGGTCAGTTCTGGCGGCATCGGATGGATACCATCCAGACGCGTTTTACGCAGCCCAACAATCCGATTGTAGCGGGCCTGCCATCGTTCAAAGCCTACGACGAAACCTATCTGCACAGTCATCTACAGGCCGATAATAATGTGCTGGCCGTACGGGACATCAAGGCCGATCAGGCCAAGGATAAGCCAGGGCAAACCGAAGAACCCTACACCTGGACACGACAGTACGGCAAAGGCCGGGTATTTTATACCGCTTATGGGCACGATGAACGCACCTGGAGCCAGCCCGGTTTTCAGCAGTTGCTGGAGCGGGGTATTCTGTGGGCGGTAGGCGACAAGGTAAAGAAATTGCATGACGACCTGAAACCCCAGCCATTTGCCTACCATGAAGCCAACCTGCCAAACTACGAAAAGCGACCTGGTGCGCAGTTAGAACAGGAGCCACTCTCGCCCGAAGAGTCGATGAAGCACATTCAGGTGCCTGTCGATTTTACGCTCGAACTGTTTGCCCATGAGCCTAACGTAATGCACCCGATTGCCATGAGTTGGGATGAACGCGGTCGATTGTTTGTGCTGATTACCAAAGATTACCCAAACGAGCGAAAGCCTGAAGGCGGCTCCGATTACATCGTTATCTGTGAGGATACCGATAAAGATGGGAAGGCCGATAAGTTCACCAATTTTGCCGAGGGTCTTAGTATACCGACCGGGATGGTATTTGCCAATGGTGGGCTATATGTGTCGCAGGCCCCACACATGCTGTTTTTGCAGGATACGAATGGCGATGATAAGGCTGATGTCAAGAAAATTCTCTTTACAGGCTTTGGTACCTTCGATACGCATGCTGGCCCGAGCAACCTGCACTATGGTTTCGACAACTGGATTTGGGGGAGCGTTGGGTATTCGGGCTTTAAGGGCAAGTTCGGAGCCGATAGTGTCAAGTTTAGTCAGGGCTTCTTCCGGTTTAAGCCCGATGGGTCGAAACTCGAATATGTGACGGCTACCTCCAACAATACCTGGGGGCTAGGCTTTACCGAAACCGGCGACATTTTCGGGTCGACCGCCAACAACTCGCACGGTTGGTACATGGCTATCCCGAATCAATATTTTCACGGTGCCCCGCACCTGCGCGAAAATGGCAGCCGCAGCACCGATACCCATAAAGACATGAAACCCATTACGCCTAAGGTAAGACAGGTGGATGTGTTCGGTGGGTTCACGGCAGCGGCAGGCCATAATTTTTATACGGCCCGGGCATTCCCACAACCGTATTGGAATAAAGTGGCCTTTGTATCGGAGCCGACCGGGCATATTCTGCACCAGAATGTGATGAAAAAGTCAGGCACCGACTACGAAGACGTGGATGGATTTAACCTGATGGCGGGGGCCGATGAGTGGTTTGCGCCGGTCTTTGCCGAAGTAGGGCCCGATGGTGCCGTGTGGGTGGTTGACTGGTACAGCTTCATTATCCAGCATAATCCGACGCCCAAAGGTGCTTCGAATGGTTCGGGGAATGCCTATGAGACCCCCCTACGTGATTTTACTCACGGGCGGATTTACCGGGTTGCTTACAAAAATGCACCTGCCTACACGCCAATGGCGTTGAGCAAGGATCGCCCGGACGAACTGATTGCTGCCCTGAAAAATACGAATATGTTCTGGCGGATGACGGCCCAGCGGCTGCTGATTGAGCGGGCAAACAAAGACGTTGTGCCAAAACTCGTTGCTCTGGTAAACGACCAGTCGTTGGACGAGATTGGCAACAATCCGGCGGCTATTCACGCCTTGTGGACCTTGCAGGGGCTTGGTGCAGGGAGCCAGCCCGAGGTAATGCAGGCCACAGTCGGTGCGCTGAAGCATCCCGCTTCGGCAGTTCGTAAAGCGGCCATTCAGGTGATGCCTGTTTCTGAGGCTGCTCAGGCCATTCTGCAGAATAACCTGCTTCAGGATCAAGAGCCCCTGGTTGTATTGAATGCCTTACTGGCGTTGTCACAGGCACCGTCGTCCTCCGAAGTAGATAAGGTAATTCTGACTCGTCTTGCAAAAGCAACCGAAGCGAATGACCGTTGGTTGCCCGATGCATTCGCCTGTGCGCTGACGGCAAACGATGGGCGGTTGCTGAAAACCTATCTGGCTCAGTTGGCCACTTCGGAGGCCGGACATAGCCAGCAGGGGCACGATATGAATCATCACGACCACGCTGGGGTAACAGCCGCCAGCCAGCCAGCTACAATAACAGCCTCAGCCAGCGATAAACCCGATCTGGTGATTAAGGCAATTCGGACAACGCCCGAGTCCCCTTCGGTTCGGGAGCGAGCCATGTTGTTTGTGGATGTGATGAATGCAGGGGGTGTCGCTATTCCGGATGGAACTCCGATTCCGCTATCGGTTCGGATCGAGGGGCCTAAAGGGGCTCTTGATGGACCTAAAATTGATTTTGTCAGTGTAACGCACAACACAGGTATCAAACCCGGCGAAACCGTTACCATCAGCAAATCGAACAATGGGC
Organism: Spirosoma panaciterrae DSM 21099; assembly: GCF_000374025.1. Taxonomy (GTDB): domain Bacteria; phylum Bacteroidota; class Bacteroidia; order Cytophagales; family Spirosomataceae; genus Spirosoma; species Spirosoma panaciterrae. Next base: position 613,049 of record NZ_KB893172.1, read on the forward strand.
CCTGGGTAGGAGATATGGCGGTTCAGTTCGAGCGGGCAGGCCAGTACACCATTACAGCCATGCTCGACCGGGAGAATAAAATTGCAGAAAGTAATGAGCAGAACAATAACGCTACGGTAGCCCTAACCTATCGTGCTCCCCAGAGCCTGAGTGCTTATGCGCTGGAACGGGCCATACGTAGCTATGCGTCTGTAGCACCTATCGATGACGTAATTGCCTTACTGAAACAGACACAAAAGCTGGATGCTACTCAAAAAGAGGCCATTGTAAAAGGCGTGTCTGAAGGCTGGAATCCCCGTCAAAAAGCTACTGTTCAGGAAGCTGATAAATCGTTCCTGGCGAGTCTGAACAGCTCAGTATCTGCCGACAACAGCAGCCGCCTGAGCCGCCTGTATGAATTGTGGGGAATCACCAAAGCCGAGCCTGTCGACCCGAATGTAGAAGTTGTTCGGCTCAAGACCGTGCGCGAAGAGATGCGGTATGATAAGAAGGAGTTTACGGTTACAGCGGGTAAACAGGTTGAAATTGTTCTGGAGAATCCCGATGCCATGCAGCATAATCTGGTGATTGGCAAGCCGAAGAGCATGGAAATCATTGGAGCGGCTGCCGACAAGCTCATAACGGCAAAAGACGGGGCTGAAAAGAATTACGTGCCGTCGATTCCGCAGGTTATTGTTGCTACGCCGTTAGTGAACCCCGATCAAACATATCGCCTGAAATTTACTGCTCCTGCTACACCCGGCGATTATCCGTTTGTGTGTACATTCCCAGGCCACTGGCGTATTATGAACGGTGTAATGAAAGTAACGAAGGCGGCCCAGGCTGTCAACGCTAAATAGTTTTTGAAGTTGAAGTGGGCTAATGCACCAGAAACCGGCATTAGCCCACTTTATATAGAAACTGCTCTTTAGAGAGCTTTTTCCTATCCCTGCTCTGTTGAAGGCAAAATTGATTTCGGGGGCACCTGAATCATGAACTCACTGCCCTGCCCAACGGCACTTTTTACCCAGATACTCCAGTTGTGTGCCTGTACAATTCGCTGTACATAGCTCAAGCCCAGACCAAACCCTTTGACACTGGGTTGATTCCGGTCATGAACCCGAAAAAAGGGCTGGAAGATATTAGCCACCAACTTAGGAGGAATACCGACCCCCTTGTCCTTAATGGTGATCGTCAGTCCATCCGTATCCGTCTTGGTAAGCAAGGTGATAACCGGGTCATCTGCGCTGTATTTGATGGCATTGTCCAGCAGATTATACAGTACATTGGTTAAATGCAGCCGATCTGCCAGAATATAGGTGTCTTTGGCTACCAGTTGTAGGGTTAAATAGTCACCATGCCGCTCAGCTACCGATCGAAGCAAATGCTGTAAATGAACGGGTTCTGGATTTAATACCAGCGTATTGCGGTCGGCCCGCGCCAGGGTCAGCATGGTTTCGACCTGATGCTGTAACCGCTCGGTTTCCTCCCGGATTATCCGAACGTATTTTTCAGTGCGTTCTGGATGATTTCGGGCAATAGGAGAATCCAGAATATCGACGGCCATGCGAATGGCCGAAATGGGCGTCTGAAATTCATGAACAATAGAGTGCAAAACCTCGGTTTGAGCGGGCGGTTGTTGGCGTTGGCGTAAAAACCACCAGATCGTGAAGCCAATGAGTCCCTGCAACACCAGAAACAGCGTAAGTAAAGTCGCTCCCTCTAAAACTGAATTCATAGTTTGCGGGTTTTCATGGGCTGATGACCAACTGCCATATAGTAAGCCGACCAGGAGAAGTACGAGCAAACTGGCAGTCGCAATCAGCAGATAAGCGGTTGAACGTGGCGGCATACTGCTGAACTCCTTTTATGGATTAGTAAAAGGCAAAATCCAATAGTGATACATGGACGACGCAGTTATGTAAATGTCACAACAAAATACCCTAAAAAGCAATAGTTTTTAACATAAAAAGCCCACGACAGGTGGGCTTTTTATGTTACAGTATAAAATAACGAGGCAAATTAAGCATTATCAGCTACGGGTTCGGCTGGGGCTGGCGAGCTGGAAGCTGTAGCCTTAGGCTGCGTTGTCCGTGGGCTTTTGGCAGGTGCGGTTTTGGCGGTGGCTGGTTTGGCGGCTGGCTTCGTTGTTTTGGCGGCTGCTGCCGTTGTTGTTTTGGCTACCGTGTCAACGGCTTTTGCTGCGGTTTGTTCAACTTTCTGTTCGGCTTTAACCAGTTTCTTTTTCGCTTTTGTAGCCGTCTTCTTTGCTTTTTTAGCTGGCTTTGCGGCTTTCTTTTCTGCTTTGTGCATCAATTTGGCGAGCTTCTTGGCCAGTTTGTCCGCCGATTTCTCGATGGACTTTTTCATTTTTTTGGTGGCTTCACCGGCTTCACTGAGTTTGGTTTCAATCGTGCTTACGATTTCGGAAGCCAGCGACTTCTGCTTCGTTTTCAGGGTTTTGTTTGCCATATGACTTGGTAGAGTAAAAATGTACAAATAAATACGGAATTTCCGGGACAGTCAAAACATGAATGTTAAGTTTTTACCGACTTTTTTGCAGGAAATCCCAGCAGATAATACCTGCTGTAACGGCAATGTTGAGCGAATGCTTTGTACCGAATTGGGGGATTTCCAATACAATATCGGCCAGTTGTATAACTTCATCCCGAACGCCCGTTACCTCATTACCCAACACAAAAGCGTACGGTTTGTTTATAAGTGGGGAAAAATCATTTAACAGTACGCTGCCTTCGGCCTGCTCAACAGCCACGATAAGCCAGCCATCCATGCGCAATTGCTGAATTAGGCTGACAATGTCGGCTGTATACTGCCAATCTACCGACTCCGTAGCGCCCAACGCTGTTTTGGTAATATCCCGGTGAGGAGGCTGGCCTGTGATGCCGCAGAGGTAGAGTTTTTCAGCCCGGAACGCATCGGCTGTTCTAAACACTGAACCCACATTGTTGAGGCTGCGTATATCGTCCAGAATGAGGCAATATGAGAATTTTTCGGCTTGTTTGAAGTCATCGACCGACAGGCGGTTCAATTCATCGAGTGAGAGTTTTCGGGGATGCATAGATTGGATTCAAACGTAATTTTTATGGCAAAGAACGTAACAAGGTGAGAAATAATTAGCTTTGTCGATGGAAGAGTCAATTAGGATACTTTTTCGATATAAGCATTATTTTGATGAATTTTACACACTTCAGCCGTCAATAGTTCAGAAGAAAATTGACTATGTTCTTTACCTATTACAACATGTAGATCGAATACCAGAGAGATTTTTAAAACATATTGAAGGAAGTACAGGGCTTTATGAAATACGCGTGGAAGTGCAGGGGAACATCTATCGCATATTTGCTTGTTTTGATGAAGGTAGGTTAATAATTCTCTACAACGGATTTCAGAAAAAATCGCAGAAGACACCTAAGAGCGAGCTTGAACTGGCGGAGAAATTGATGACTCAGTATTTTAGTGATAAAAAGAAGAAGTAACTTGGGAGCTATGGCTGATAAACCTGTTTTGGCAAATATCGACGAGCATTTTACTGGCCAGTATGGGCCTAAAGGAACGGCTGGTCGTAAGCAATTCGAAGAAGAAGCCCGCGCTTTTATGATTGCCGAAATGCTTAAAGAAGAGCGCCGTCTGGCTAAACTAACCCAAGAAGAATTAGCCCATAAAACGGGTACGAAGAAAAGCCTGATCGCCCGGCTCGAACGGGGGCAAATAGAACTTTCAACTACTATGCTCAATGTACTTTTTGAAGCAGGTTTTGGAAAAGGTTTTGTATTAAATGATTGATTAGAAATGGGTTGGGTTGAATGCGCAATGAAATTCGCTTTTGCGTACAAGGAATATAAAAAAACAAAAGCAAGAATCAAGAATATGGTTAAAGCCTGCCAGCTTCTGGCCAATTACGCCAATCATTGTTGGGCGGTAAGGTGGGTTTCCAGCAAGCTGGATTTTTAGTTACAAGTACATCTGCAATCATCCGATAGGTTTCATAGTCGCTTGGCTTTATTCCCTCCTTAAACTGGGGAAGGTACTGCTTATGATGCCATTTGTTAATCCGTATAATACGAGGAAGATTATCGGGTAAACACATCCGTAGTTTGTATTCAGGAGCGAGAAGACTTTCTGAATTTGTATCTGCTAAATACCGTACTAGGCTACGGTAATCAATTAATTTGTGGGGGTTTTCAAAATTATTGACCATAATGCCTAGTCTTTCATAATCTTTTGGATTTTGGTTTACCGGAACAAGATTCCCATGAATCTTAATACTTTTGACGGAGCTATTTAAGTGTCCCTCGCCTTCCGTAATATCACATACGGTTTCAGGGTCGATAAGAGGTATATATTTTACGTTATGAGTGAACTGATTATAAGCTCCAGCTTTGTCGAGATTTATCAGACAATTGCCAAAATAGTATAATTCAATACCTGGATAGCCCGACCTTGGAGAGAAGCCCGACTTTTCAAAGACAATTGCCCAATGTTCGTCGTTGGCAAATAAAGTCAAAGAACTACCAGCAGTGTAAACATAGGGGTGCTCAAGATTGAAGAAATTATTATAAGGGTCATTAAAATCAGCCTCGTCAAGAATTGCTAAAATATCAGCAACCGAATAAGAGCTATTTAAATACGAAGGCATATAGGTGATGGTCAATTGGTAGTAGGACAATATGGGAATATAAATAATCAGAATCTATGTCCAAGAGAGAATGCTTACTATGTGGTTTTATCCTCAAAAATCAGTAGATTTGTTTAGTACAATCCGACGGAAATCAGTGAAAACCGCTAATGCCGCAAAGCCACAAACGAAGAAGAACGAAACTCCTCTCAACCGCCAATACAACCAGATCAAAGCCAAATATCCCGGTGCCCTGCTGCTTTTTCGGGTCGGTGATTTCTACGAAACTTTCGGCGAAGATGCGGTAAAAACCAGTAAGATTCTGGGTATTACGCTTACCAAACGCAACAATGGAGGCTCTAATGAAGAGCTGGCTGGCTTTCCCCATCATTCGCTGGATACACACTTGCCCAAGCTGGTTCGGGCGGGCGAACGTGTAGCCATTTGCGACCAGTTGGAGGACCCGGCACTCGCCAAAGGGATTGTTCGACGTGGGGTTACCGAGCTGGTAACACCCGGTGTTTCATTCAACGACAACGTACTCGATACCCGACGGAATAACTACCTGGCAGCCGTTCATTTTGGAAAAGGTGGGGCAGGCCATTCGGATGAACAGTTTGGCGTATCGTTTCTGGATATTTCGACAGGCGAGTTTCTGGCCTCGCAGGGGAATGCGGCTTATGTCGATAAACTACTTCAAAGTTTCAATCCGTCGGAAGTACTTTATTGCAAGCGCAATCGGCAGGAGTTTGGGGCTTTGTTTGGCGATAAGTTTCACACCTTTACGCTCGAAGACTGGGCCTTTACCTACGATTTCGGCTATAATTTTCTGAAACAGCATTTTCAGACTACCTCCCTGAAAGGATTCGGCATTGAAGGATTACCCGACGGGATTATAGCGGCCGGGGTAATTCTCCACTACCTGAATGAAACGGAGCATAAAGACCTTCAGCATATTACCCGAGTAACCCGACTCGAAGAAGATCGCTACGTTTGGCTCGACCGATTTACCATCCGAAACCTTGAACTGACAACAGCACAGCAGGAAGGGGGCGTTCCGCTCATTCAAATTCTTGATCAGACCGTTACGCCAATGGGCGCCCGGCTGCTTCGTAAATGGTTGAGCCTTCCCCTGAAAGAGAAAGCTCTGATCGATGAGCGGCTCAGCATGGTTGAGTTATTGGTGAACGAACTCGACCTGACCGACACGCTGGTAAATCACTTACGACAGATTGGCGATCTGGAGCGGCTGGTCTCAAAAGTGGCCGTTCGACGGATCAATCCGCGCGAACTACTCCAACTGAAGCGGTCGCTGCAACACGTTTTACCAATCAAAGAATTATTGATTACCGCCCTCAGCCAGACCGAGTCGCCTTCGCTGAAAAAATACGCGGATCAGCTTAATCCCGTAGCGTTTCTGCTCGACCGGATTGAAGCCGAACTGCGCGAAGACCCGCCGACGCTTTCGAACCAGGGCGGTATGATTAAACCCGGAATAAATGCAGAGCTGGATGAATTGACGGCGATTGCGTATTCGGGGAAAGATTACCTGTTGCAACTGCAAGAGCGTGAGGTAGAACGAACGGGCATTGGCTCGCTCAAGGTGGCCTATAATAAAGTGTTTGGGTATTACCTTGAAGTGACACACGCGCACAAGAGTCGAGTACCTGACGACTGGATTCGGAAGCAAACCCTGGTAAATGCCGAACGGTATATTACCCCCGAACTGAAGGAATACGAAGATAAAATCCTGAACGCCGAGGAACAGATTTTTCAGATCGAAGCCCGAATGTTCAACGAGATGGTGATGGCGGCTGGCGAATATGTTGGCGCTATTCAGCAAAATGCCCGTGTTCTGTCGGTACTGGATGTACTGGCGTCGTTTGCCCGGATAGCGGTCAAAAACCGATATGTTCGTCCGCAGATCAATGAAAGTAAGGTGTTGAACATCCGAGATGGTCGACATCCGGTCGTTGAGCAGCAATTACCTCCGGGCGAACCTTACATTCCCAACGATATTTATCTGGATGACGAAACCCAGCAAATCATTATCATTACGGGCCCCAATATGGCGGGGAAATCAGCCTTGCTGCGGCAAACAGCCCTGATCGTACTGATGGCGCAGTCGGGTAGCTTTGTTCCTGCCTCGTTGGCCGAGATCGGCATCATCGACAAGATTTTTACGCGGGTGGGAGCCAGCGATAACCTATCGAGGGGCGAAAGTACGTTCATGGTCGAGATGACCGAAACGGCCAGTATTCTGAATAACCTGAGCGAGCGAAGCCTGGTGTTGATGGACGAAATCGGGCGTGGTACGAGCACCTACGATGGTGTATCGATCGCCTGGGCCATCACCGAATACCTGCATAATAAAACCGACTGTCGGCCCAAGACTCTGTTTGCCACCCACTACCACGAACTGAACGATCTGGCTACGGATAATCACCGCATCAAAAACTACAATGTAGCGGTGAAGGAGATGGGTAATAAGGTCATTTTCCTGCGTAAGCTGAAGGAGGGCGGCTCGGAGCACAGTTTCGGGATTCACGTGGCCCAAATGGCTGGTATGCCTGCACAGGTGGTAAGCCGCGCCAATGAAATCTTAAAACAACTCGAATCCTCGCACGGACGCGAAACGAACCGGGAGAAAATACGGGAGGCCGTACCCCAGGAGCGCGAACTGGCCCTGCGCATCATCGAATCGGGCGATCCGAGATCAGAAGCCATCAAGGAAAAACTTAGGGCTATCGACGTCAATCGGCTCACGCCCATCGAAGCACTGCTGAAACTGAATGAGTTGCTGAAGTTAGTGGAGTAAAACAAGTAAACAACAATCAAAATGGATTTAGCCGTTTTAAATGCGCCACTGACGGTGCAGGAAATTGAGTGGCGCGTGCAGAGCCAGACCAAAGATGGCCAGAAAATAGTGGTCGTTCCGTATATCACCAACCGTTGTGTGATGCAGCGATTCGACGAACAGTTTGGCTGGGCGGGCTGGCAAAACGAAATCAAGGAAATCGATGGTGGTTTCCTCTGTACGATCACGGTCGTTCTGCCCGGTGGCGAAATCGTCCGGAAAACTGATGGGGCCAGCCGTACAACTGTTGAACCTGTAAAAGGCGGCATTAGCGACGCCATGAAGCGTTGCGCCGTTCAGTTTGGACTGGGTCGATCCTTATATGATTTTCCTAAGGTGATGATCCAGACCACCGATAAATACATTCCTGAATGGGCTGGCCCTTTGCTGGATAAGATGGTCGATAAAATCAACTCTGGCGGTGTGGTTCGCGATGTAGTCGTCCTGAGGCCCGAACACGCTAAACCAACGTCTAAAGCCGTCTGATTGGTGAGTAAATCGATGCATTTGCTATAGTATAATCAATGCTTTTGAACGCCTTGCTGTATTGGGCAATCTTGATGCATTCAATCAAGCCTACCTCATAATTATAGAGAGGATGAAATCTCTTTTTGGACTCTACACAGTTGTGGGTATCCTCCCAAAATGACTTCGAATCTACAGGTTGGAGCTTGAGAGTATGGGTTCTATGGCTAGAAGAAGTCTTTGATATTAGGACAATTCTCCGAAAAAGCGCTTTGTATTTTGTGCTCTATATCGAGTTGATTGATGCGTGTAACCAATGTATATCTTTGTAAGATAAGTGGCTGTGGCAGCATGACTTAAATGGAAAGTGAGAAAGGTGGCTTCAAGAAGGGGAGCCACCTTTTTTTCAAGATAATCTATCTAAAAAGGCCGCTGAAAAAGGACGGTCGTTCTACTTTACTTTCCAACAACAGACAAAAGCATCCTAAACGGCCCACTTGTCCTTACCCCGTTTGGAGGATCAGTTTTGGCTGGAGGTCAGCCTGTCGATATTCGACGGGTTTCATGAACTTCAATGCCTAATGAGGTCACTCTGTATTGTATTCGATTAACCACTCATCCACCGTTTGGCGTATCTGCGCCAAGCTCCACTGATCCAGTAGCCGGGGAACTCCTTGAGCAGGTAAAGAATAATCTACTTCGATGCCTACGACTGAATTGCTAATGAAGTATTTAGTTGTTAATCAAGTTAGGCTTTGTTGCCACGAAAATTTCAATCTTTAATATATTAAGTATAGATAAAAAATTTTTAGTAGATTATATTATATACTCATAAAACAAACAAATATATATATTTGTCACTGATAAGATATATATGCTTAAATGACAAGTTGAATTATGATAAAAATTTTATGCACTTTCAATAGGCAGTTAATCTGCTTAACACGTAAGTCATCATTAGTTGGTTGGCTTTTACCTGTTTTATTGCTAGGTAGCTATCGGTCTACGGACGCCCAATCCTGCCCAACCTAGACGAAGCCAACGCCTGCTAACAGCAGTTTCATTAATGATGTAACCTATGGCGGGGGCTTGTTTGTTGCGGTTGGTCAGGGGGTTGTACAAACCTCACCTAATGGCAGTACATGGACCAATCGAACGGCGGCTGGCTCCTATGACTGGAACTCAGTTGCCTATGGTGGAGGAAAGTTTGTCGCTGTTGCTGCCGATCCAAGTGACCAGATAATGACGTCATCCGATGGTATTAACTGGTCACTTGGATCAGTCTCTGTATCCGCTTTTTGGGTCTCCATAGCTTATGGGGGAGGGAAGTTTGTTGCCGTTAGTACTACGGGTGATATAGTGACCTCGCCAGATGGAACTACTTGGACTAATGTTACAACCGCAAGTACGCAGGCGCATGCTTTCCACTCAGTAAGTTATGGTGGGGGGAAATTTGTCGCTGTTGGTACTGATGGAGGGGTAATGACTTCTTCCGATGGGATTACCTGGACCGATGTAACTGTTCCGGTATCGCCAACTTGGACTGAAGTAACTTATGGTGGAGGAAAGTTTGTCGTCGTTTCTGCTGAAGGGGATGTAATAACTTCGACCGATGGCATTACCTGGAGTCATACAACAGCAGGAACGATAGGAGCAATTTCAGTAACCTACTGAAGCGGATTATTTATTGCTGTTTCTGGTAATACGGCTGCTACTCAGGTAATGATCTCAACCAATGGTACTACCTGGACCGCTTGCCCTGGAGCGCCGGCAGATCCCTGGACTTCGATAACCTTTGGTAATGGTGTATTTGCAGCAGTATCGGGCGACATTGTTAATGATGTCGGCACAATCATGATAGCAAATATTTCTACATTGCCTGTCAGTCTGGTTTCCTTCTCAGCCAAAACGCTAGACAACAATACTATACAGCTCAATTGGTCTACAGCCTGGGAAAACAGTAACAAGGCCTTTTACATTGAACGAAGTACAGACTTGCGACAGTTTGAAAGTGTTGGTCAGATAACGGATGTGTCAGGTGATATCCAGGCTATAAGCCGCTATACTTTTATTGACCAGAAGCCTATTCGGGGCATTAGCTACTACCGACTTACTCAAGCCGACCTAAGTGGGCAACGCACCACGTTCCCAGCCGTATCCGTTATACTACGCGATGTACCGTACAGCGTGTGGCCTAACCCAATGACCACCGGAGAGCTTTTTACTCTCAGCTTAGATGAACCGCAAACTGCCTCAGTGAAGCTCTATGGGGTTAATGGTCAGATGGTACCTTTGCAGAAAGTAGGCGTTGAGTCGGGTAATTTGTTATTACGGTCATCTGGCCATTTATCGGCAGGAGCGTATTTGTTAACCGTTGAGGAGCGAGGGCAGTCGCGTCAGTATCGGCTAGTGGTTCAATAGTATTAAATCATTCAATCATGCAATCAAAAAAAATAAATGGGCCTATTTGCCCAGTGAAGAAGTCTTATCTGAGTCCTAAGCTGAAGGTGTTGGGTAATATCCGTAAATTAACCTTAAAGACTGGCTCTAGCACCGATGGCTTTGGTAGTACTTGGGTGTAATACCTATCAGTTACCGGGTTACTTTGGATAACTTGACTCTTGGTTCGCCCGCTCTTGCATCATAGTGTAAAGGATAAGCCAAGTATACGAATTGAGTTCAAACCTGTTTTTACGATATATCCTCTCATATCTCCGAATGAGGTTTTAAGAGGATATATCGTAAAAAATTATAAAAAGCTCCAAAATTACTCCGACACTATTTAAATCAAGCGAGCTTGCTCGTTCAGGTGGTTCAAATAAACTGATTTATCTGACTACTGATGATGTATGTAAATTGGGATGGATATACGAATACAATGCTCTAAACATGGAGGTCTATCATTAGAGGGCATTTCATGGCTTTGGGGAGCAGAGGGTATCAGATAAACTTCGAATGATGGAGCAATATTTCTGATATATAAATCAGTTTTTTATACAGTTATTTACCACTTCCTACACTGGCAGGAGAACCCATCCCTTGTGAAATTACCAATAGCTTATCGCTGAGCGTTTGGATGGCCTTTTTATAGCGTGCTTCCAGATCAGGCAAATTAGCTGTAGATTTCAGCGATGCTTCGTAAAGGAGCCCTGGTAACATCCAGGATGCGTAACCACTGTAAGGGTCGGAAGATGCGTACAACGAACGATACCAGCTGCCAAATGCGTTGCCTTTGGGATCAATAAACGATCGTTCCAGCATGCGTAACTCTTTGTTTAGCTCCACTAGTTTATCAGTACGGCCCGACTTCAGGTAGGTTTGCCGAGCCGTTTCGCAGGCGTCCGCATTCTTTTTCAGATCAGCAACGGCAGTCAATAAGGGAGCTATTGAATAGGTCGGTGCATACGTCTGAATGGCTTTTTCGGCAGCTTTTAAATGGACTTCCAGATCAGCCGGATACCGGGCCAGGTCATAAGGCACCAGATCGGCATTGGCAAGGCGAAGGGTCATAGTGCCGACAACCTGTTCCATCATCGGTCCCATTTTGTACGTTGGATCGGCAAATTTGTCGTAGAAGTACAGGTCGTCGTATTGCGAATGATACAGCGTAGGACCCTCTGTTCCCGCGCTGAGTGCCGGAATGCCAATGTGCATGTAAGGCGCAATGTGATCGGAGCCACCTCCTAGATTGCCAATTGTTGGCTCTCCAGCCTGCGTGGCCGGAGCCGAGGAACCTGTGACCCGAGTAGGATTGCCAGCCGCTGTATGGCCTAGCCAGTGCTGATAAACGGTTTGGTTCGAGTCAGGGTACTGGACTGACTGGGTAGCCTCAATAATCAGCTTCTTCATCGAGGGCGATGCACTGGCCCCAAATCGACGTCCCGAAACAGCGGCATCGTAGTTCATATAGGCTACTGCTTTCTGGGTCAGTTCATCGCGAAACTGTTCGCTCCATTCGGCCGAACCAATCACACCCGGTTCTTCGGCATCCCAGTGGCAGACTTTGATTGTGCGCCGTGGTCGTTGCCCGGCTTTTGCCAGCTTTCCGAGCGATTCGGTCATGCTGAGCAGCATAGCCGTGCCCGAGTTGGGATCTGTGGCCCCGTACGACCAGGCGTCGTAATGACAGCCGGCAATGATCCATTCGTCAGGAAATTCAGCCCCAGTGAGTGTGCCAACTACCTGATAAATTCGCTGGATGGTTTTTTCCTGTTTGACCATCAGCCGCACTTTCAGGTCACTGCCCCCTTCGAGCCGATAGGTGTAGGGCAAACCGCCCTGCCAGCCTGCCGGAACAGGTCTGAGGCCTGTCATGCGTTTCAGGATTTCGGTGGCTGAGCCATAGGGGAGGGGTGTAACGGGAATTTTGTGAAAAGCTACATCTTTCTGATCGAGTCGTTTGGGGGTATTTTTAGCGTCCATAGGCAAGGCTGGTTCGCCCGGTGTCAATGGATCACCTGTGTAGGGTGTGGTGAGTAATGAGCCACGCTGAATTACACTTTCGCTATAGTAAGGGCCTTCGGGAAAGGTAAGCCCACGCATATAGCCTGAATCGGCCGGGTCGGTGAAAATGATAACGCCAATGGCTCCCGAAGCCTGTGCCCACTGCGCCTTATAACCCCGAAAATTTCCACCGTAACGAGCCAGTACGATCTTGCCCGCCACCGAAATGCCCATTGCTTTCAGTTGCTCAAAATCCTCCTTACGGCCGTAATTCGCGTACACAACTTCGGCCGTTACATCGCCCGAACCCGACCAGGCATTGTAACCGGGAGTCAGGCGTGGGTCGGTGCTGTATTTATCTTCTTTGAAAAGGTACTCCCGGATGTTTAGTGGCTGGCGGATCGGCTCTACGAGTTCAACGGCAATCTCACCCGGCCCTTTGGGTAATAGTACATCGTGTGGGTAAATATCAACCTGCCAACCTGCTTTGCGCATGGTTTCGGCAATGTAGTCGCGTACCTGCTCGTTCTCCTTCGTGCCCGTAATGTGCGGAACACTGCTCAGTTTTTCAAGATGGTTCTTAAACGCAGCCGACGATTGTTTGGTCTTAAACTCCGATTCAAGCTTGAGCTGGGTCGTCTGGCGGGTGGGGGTGAACCCCGATAAATTCTGTGCCAGTACAGTTGTTACGCCCAGCAATAGCGTTAAGGTATAACTGGAGGTTGTGAGTAGTTTTAATGATCTCATAAGAATCAGGTTGATGATTCTCAAATATCGACATTTGCTATGGCAAAGCCGAAAATGTGCCGATGAATATTTGGAGTAATAAAAAAGAGACGCATTTGATACGTCTCTTTGGGTACTGGGTAATGAACTCTGAATACGGTTGCTTTACTTAGGCATAGCAAAGGTTGACGGATCGATGGTTGGGTTGAAAACAATATTAGATATGGTGATTGTGATCGGGCCGGGGGCACCTGGTGTTTCCATGTCAATAGTGGTTGGCACGGTAAGTCCTTCAATGGTTTTATAGCCGCCGTATTTAAGTTTTATATCACCCGATTGGCCTTGTACATTGACGGTGGCTTTCATGCCGGTAATTTGATAGGTCGACGCATCAACGTAATAATTGGCAACGCCTTCGGGGCGGGTCACTTTCAGATTATAAACATCCTTTTCGCCCTGTTTTTCCTTTCCGACCAATTCAACCGGATATTTTTGCGTTTTGGCTACTAGAAGGTCAGCTCCCATCACACTGGTATTTCCTTTCTGAATTTTCACCTGATCCTCAGGAAGGGCCGTCGGGGTTGAGCCGCCCTGCATGGGGTTAATGGTCCAGCCTTTATCGCCGTCAACAACATTTGTAATTTGTTGGCCCATAACAGAAATATCCTGACGCATCGACTTACCAACAACGATGGACGATTTGCCCGACAGATCCATACCTGCTATGCTCAGGCTCTGATCATACTGCAACGTTTTGACGGCGGCCAATTTGTCGGCTCCGCCTAAAGCCGCAATGTTTTTATCGATCACTTCATCGGCTGTCTGGGCGAAGGTTAAGGCCGGAAACGCCACCAGGGCAATAAGGGTTTTCAGTTGTGTTTTCATCTACTAGTTTAGTCAGAAGTTACACCAAAGGTAGACCTCTGGTGCAGAAAGTGCGTACGAGTTTCGTTATAACAAACGAGAAATGGATACATTATTGCACAGTCGGCAACTTTCGCGGTCTATCGGCTTGCAGGGCTGACGGCTGTTGGCTACCTTCATCGGTTGAAACCTTAACTAGTAAAACAGACAATGTCGCCTACGACCCGCGTCAAACTTTCCGTCATGATGTTTCTCCAGTTTTTTGTATGGGGAGCCTGGTACGGTCAAATGAGTAAATACCTTTTAACCCAATTACATGCTACTGGCGATCAGGTTGGTAATGCGTATGCTGCCTTTTCGCTGGCAATGATTATTGCGCCTTTCTTCGTTGGGATGATTGCCGACCGCTACTTTGCGGCTCAGAAGGTGCTGGGCGTTCTGAATCTGCTGGGTGCAGTCGTTTTATATTTTATTACCCAGAATACCGATCCCGGGCAGTTTTTCTACCTGATCCTGGCCTATTGCCTTACGTTTGCCCCTACACTGGCGTTGACCTCGTCCATTGCCATGCAGCAAATGAGCAGCCCCGAAAATGAATTTCCTGGTATACGGGTATTGGGTACAGTAGCCTGGATTATCGTAACCAACATTGTGGGCTACTATGGTTTTGGCGATAAGGTTACGATTTTTCAATTGTCAATGTATTCAGCGGCTATCCTGGGTGTGCTTGCCTTCTTCCTGCCCGATACGCCACCGAAAGCTACTACCTCTACCTCGTTTTCGCAGATACTAGGTCTAGATGCGTTCAAGCTGTTTAAAGATCGGTCATTTGCTATCTTCTTCCTGTCGTCGGTATTGATCTGTATCCCACTTTCGTTCTATTACGCTATGGCCAACCCCTCGCTGACGGATGGGGGGATGCAGAATGTAGAGAACAAAATGTCGCTGGGCCAGGCGTCGGAAGTGATTTTTATGTTGCTCATCCCGCTGGCGTATACTCGGTTGGGTGTGAAGAAAATGTTGATTGTTGGCCTGATTGCCTGGATTATTCGGTTCATCTGCTTTGGATACGGTGATGTGTCGTCGGAGTGGATGCTTTACCTGGCGATTGTGCTACACGGTGTCTGTTACGATTTCTTCTTCGTTACCGGGCAGATTTATACCGATAATAAGGCCGGTGAAAAAATTAAATCGTCGGCCCAGGGGTTGATCTCGCTGGCTACTTACGGCATCGGCATGGGCATTGGTTCCAAAATTTCGGGCATTGTATTGGACATGTACACCCGACCCGATGGCACCAAAGACTGGCTAAACGTATGGCTGGTTCCAGCGGGTATTGCGGCTGTTGTCCTGATTCTGTTTGTACTGTTGTTTACCGATAAACAGAGAACGCAGGCCAAGGAAGGCGAATTGGTTGCTGGGAATTTATAAAAAGGAGAAAGGGGAGGAGAGGAAGGGTTTGACTGTACTATTTTGCTTCGTTTCGTTCCTCCCTTTTTACCTTCTTTCAGTTTGCTATTATATATGGAAAAGAGAAGGCGGATTAGCTTTTATACAGACTTGAATGGTCCCCATAAAGACCAGGTACGAGAAAATGCTATGATGACGCCTGAGGAACGTTGGGCTGTTTACATTAAGCTCAGACGTATGTATTACGGACTGCTAGGAAATCCAGAACAATTACCCAAACGAATCACGCTGGAAAAGCCCTCATGGATGTAGATAGTACCGAATTTCTTGAGTTTGTTGTAGCGGCTGATGTCGAGAAGGTAGAGTATATCCTGATCGGTGGGTTGGCACTAATTCTGAATGGAGCTATTCGATTTACCTAAGATGCGGATATTGGCTTCGACCCACAAATGAGAATAGAGACCGATTTTTAAAAGCTATTTCGGCTTTTGGTTATGAAGATAGTGATATTGAGGGTATACGATTTACTTTTTACACATAAATGATCTTCGGGAGGCAAAGATATTGGCTCGTCGTACAAAGGATTTGAATGATATTTTGATGATCGATGAAATCATTGACGCCGTTAAAAAGCAAGATAAATTGGCTGATTCTTAGCCTTTTCTCCTTCTTTCAATGCAACTTATATCCTATAACTTAAATGGTATCCGGGCGGCTATGCGCAATGGTCTGATCGACTGGCTGGCTACTCAATCGTTCGATATTCTCTGTTTTCAGGAAGTGAAAGCCACTGCCGATGTGGTTGACCTGAAGCCATTTGAAGAGTTGGGTTATCAATACCACTGGCATGCCGCCGAGAAGAAAGGTTATTCTGGAGTAGCAACGTTCTCGAAAATTGCGCCTACCAATGTTGTGTTGGGTTGTGGATTGCCTGTGTACGACTGCGAAGGCCGGATTCTTCGTACTGATTTTGGCGATCTGACCTTGCTGAACTGTTATTTCCCCTCAGGCACATCGGGTGAGATTCGGCAGGGTGTGAAGATGGAATTCCTGACCGATTTCTATACGTATATCGATACCCTACGTAAAACGCGGCCTAAACTGATCGTTGTTGGTGATTACAACATTGCGCACAACGCCATCGACATTCATGATCCGGTTCGGAATAAAAATACAACCGGGTTTTTGCCCGAAGAGCGGGCCTGGATGGATAGCTGGTTTGGTTCCGGTATGACCGATGGATTCCGCTTTAAAAATCCCGACAAGGTTGCCTACAGTTGGTGGAGCTATCGGGCGGGCGCGCGGGGTAATAACAAGGGCTGGCGTATCGATTATGCATCGTTAACCGACAACCTCCGCGATCAAATTCTCGATTGTCAGATGCTCCCCGACGCCGTCCATGCCGATCACTGTCCAGTGTGGTTATCAATGAGCGAAAGAGTGAAAGAGTGAAAGAGCGAAAAATGGCCTGCGTCAGCCATTCGCTCTTTCACTCTTTCGCTCTTTTAAATCATGTATTACCTCATCTACAAACCTTACCTCATGCTCTCGCAGTTTTCGCGGGAGGGTGATAAGCCTACGCTGGCCGATCTGGACTTTGCGTTTCCGAAAGATGTGTATCCAGTAGGGCGGCTCGATGCCGATAGCGAAGGTTTACTGCTCCTGACCAGTGATAAGCAATTGAACCATCGGCTATTGAATCCGAAGTTTCGGCATAATCGAACGTATTACGTACAGGTAGATGGGGCGCTTACCGAACAGGCGTGTGCTCAACTAACGCAAGGCGTAACGATTTCGGTAGATGGGAAACCGTACCACACGCTGCCTGCCAACGCTCACGTTATTTCCGAACCAGCATTACCGGAACGAAATCCACCAATTCGATACCGGGCAAACATTCCCACATCCTGGTTATCCATTTCGCTGCATGAAGGTAAAAATCGGCAGGTGCGCAAAATGACCGCTTCGGTTGGCTATCCCACACTTCGACTAGTCCGTTGGGCTATCGAAAGGCTGACAGCCGAAGGCATGCAATCCGGTGATATTCGCGAGTTGAGTCGTAATGACGTGATGCGAGGGCTAAACTTATAGTCATTACATTAATCGCTTTTGCTCCCGGTCAATGATAACCAAATGAATTTATAATATACCCTCGTCGGCAAAGCTGTAATAGGCTTTGTCAGTGAAAATCAGATGGTCCAGTACCGGAATGTCCAGAATTCGCCCGGCATCCTTTAGCTTTCGGGTCAGGTCCTTATCGGCCTGAGAGGGCATGAGGTTGCCGGAAGGGTGATTATGGAACAGGATAATCGATGAAGCTAGATACTCGATGGCCTGCTTGAAAATGATCTTGGGATCGGCTACCGTCCCCGATATACCCCCCGAACTAATTTGTACAGGCCGGAGAATCTCATTGGCCCGGTTCATCAGCAAAATCCAGAACTCTTCGTGCGGTTTGTCGATCAGGTGTGGAATCATTTCATTGTAAGCATCGCGGGAGCAGGTTACGCGAGCCCGTTGGGGACGATCCTGTTCTTTACGCCGACGGCCCAGTTCAAGGGCGGCTACAATACTGATGGCCTTTGCTTCGCCAATACCCCGAAATTTCGACAGGTCTTTAATGCTCAGTCTTGCTAAATCGTTGAGGTTGTTGTTGACGCTTTTCAGAATAATTTTAGCGACATCAACGGCTGTCAGATCTACCGTACCTGAGTTAATCAATATAGCGATCAGTTCGGCTTCTGATAGGGCCGCTTTCCCTTTTAGCATCAGCTTTTCGCGTGGGCGGTCTTCTTCAGCCCAGCTTTGAATGGTGCCGGAATTTTCGTAGTTCATTCGTGCAAGTATGTTACGGCGTATTTTTCGTCGACAAAATGCACAAAAAAACCTTACCCACAAATAGGTAAGGTTCTAAATGAAGTTGGATAGGTCCTCTGGATTCTCTACTCTATCAATGGCATAAAACGAATCGATAGAATCCAGAGAATCTGGATAGGTCCGATGGAATTAAGCGTTGGCAGCTTTCAGGCTGTTCACCAAACGAGCCAGTTTCGACTTGTTATTGGCTGCTTTGTTCCGATGGATGATGTTCCGTTTGGCGAGTTTGTCCAGTGCCGACGAAACCGATTTGAACAGCTCAACGGCCATAGCGTGGTCGGTAGTTGCACGGAGTTTTTTCACCATGTTCCGGGTGGTTACATGCTGATAACGGTTCTGGAGCCGCTTCTTGGCACTCGACCGGATTGCTTTTTTTGATGACTTATGGTTTGCCATTGGTATATAAATGAGATCGTTGTCGCGATATGAGGGCGCAAAAATAAGAAATTCGGCTGGAACAACCAAGCGTACCAGCCGAATTTCTTTGCTTTGTCCAATTGTTAGGGACGAATATCAGCGTTGACAATCAACGTTTTTTCCCAGATTCCCTGGTTCTCGGCCACGAACTGTTTGTAGGCTTCACTTTTTTCAAAAGTTTTTATATCACCTTCCGATTGAAACGTAAGATAATGTACTACGTCATAATCAGAAACCGCCTGATTGGGCATAATTGTCTTTCCAGAGGTGTAATTGACGATCTGTGGAATTTCATGTTTTAGAGCCGCAAAACCGTTCATATGCTGTTCAACAGCTTGAGATTCGACCCCTTTTTTAAATTTTATGCACACAATTTGCTGTTTCTGGGCTTTTCGCGCAGGTGAGTAAGCACCGTAGATTGTTAAAGCAAACGCACACATCAACACAACGACAAGGGCGTACCCTCTTGATTTAGCATTCATGATTATTCGATATTTTTCTGTTTTTCGAAATTTTGTTTTGAATAACATGGAGCTTTAATTGAATAGTTACTATTTTTCGCTGTAAAGTACCATGTTTTACCAAATGTACTATAGAATTATTTGGTTGTGTATCCTGTCCAATATTTTTTTGGCGAGTTTAGTGAGCGGTACCCCCATCGTACTGAAAAAAACGCCCCAAAAGCGGCCAGTGTGGGGTTTTTATGCCCACCAGCAGATCAATAGACTGGCTGTTTTTACCTTGCCAACGGATATGATGCCATTCTTTAAAAAGTACATAACCTACCTGAGCGACAATGCCGTAAATCCTGATAAACGCAGATATGCTGTGGTTGGCGAAGCACCCCGTCATTTCATCGATCTGGATGCTTACTCAGATACGACTACGGCTACGCTACCGCGCTTTTATAAGGAGGCTACCGATCGGTATGGGGCCGACACACTGGCTTTACACGGCATTGTTCCGTGGCAGATTCAACTCACAAAATACCAGTTGACCGAAGCCTTTAAAGAGCGGAATGTTCGTCGGATTTTACGAGTTGCGGCCGATTTGGGTCATTATATTGCCGATGCCAATGTACCCTTGCATACAACGCATAATTATAATGGTCAGCTAACAAATCAGCAGGGGATACATGGGTTCTGGGAGTCTCGGTTGCCGGAACTGTTCAGTATCGATTATGATTTTCTGACGGGGCAGGCGGAGTACCTGTATTCGCCACAAAAAGCGGCCTGGCGGGCGGTTTTTAAAGCAAATGCAGCTCTGGACTCTGTACTACGTTTTGAACGGCAGTTAACCGATGAAGTGGGCGAAACGCAGAAGTTTGGTTTTGAAGAACGGAACGGTGTTACGACCAAAGTTTATTCGGCCGGTTTTTCCAGACGCTATCACGAACACCTAAAAGGGCAGGTGGAGCGGCAGATGCGGGCGTCGGTGAAGATGGTCGGTGATTTCTGGTACACCTGTTGGGTCGATGCAGGTCAACCCGATTTGAAGGCTCTGGTCAAATATCAATTGACCGACGATGAGCAGAAAGAAGAAGTAGAAGAGAAGAAAAACTGGCTAAAACGGCTGTTTTCTGCAAGGGAGGAAAATTGAACTGGGATTTATATGATTTGATTGACCGACTATGATTTTATCGTAGCTTTCTTCGAAAGCATAATCACAGTCGGTCAGTTAAATCATATAAATCCTGGTTCAGACACTGAGTTGCTTCATATACTCTGCGTCATTTTTCATACTGATGATCGATGATTCAGGATATTGCTCCTGCTCGACCAGGAAGTATTTAATGCCACTGTTCATGGCAATGCGCAGAGTCTTTTTAAAGTCGACATTGCCTTTGCCAAGGTCGTTCTGGACGGGCTTGCCATCTTTTACCGTATAATCTTTTACGTGGCAGAGTTCGTAGCGTTTGCCATACTTTTTGAGGTGCTCTTCGGTGTTTACGCCCGCTACATCGATCCAGCACAAATCCAGTTCAAACATCACATACTTAGGATCGGTATTGTCCAGCAGGAAATCCTGAGGAAGTTTACCGTCGAGTGGGCGGAACGAATAGTCGTGGTTGTGGTACCCGAATTTCAGCCCCGCTTTTTTGACTTCTTCACCAACTGTATTGAATTGATCAGCTACTTTTTTCCACTCGTCCCAGGTTTTTTGTGGGCCATAAAATGGACAAAGCAGGTAGGTCAGTCCGGCATCATGTGCCATTTCAATGCTTTTCTTAAGCTGGTCCGGCTTGTCGACTTCGGCTCGGTAATTGAAGTGGGTACTTACCATTTTTACGCCCAGCCCATCAAGAAATGACTTAATCTCCTTTGGTTGCATGCCCCACAAAAAGCCTTGTGGACCACTGTAGCTTTCGAATTGTTTATAGCCCATCTGCGCCAGTTGCGTCATAACGCCTTTGGGATCTTTAGGCATTACATCACGGACGCTGTATAATTGAGCGCCAAACGGATTAATGATCTTGGCAGGAGCGTTAGCGAATAGGTCGGTCTGGTTAAGGGTCAAAGCACCCGCCGTAAGAAGGCCGGATTGCTTAAGGAAACTACGTCGTTGCATAGGTTGAAAAATGATTTTGCAGGTTTGAGTTGTAAAGATGAGAAAAAAAAGAGCGAAAGAGTGAAAGAGCGAAAGGGTGAAAAAAATGTTGACGGTTTCACTCGTTCGCTCTTTCACTCTTTCGCTCTTTATCTTTGTGCATGAATTTTTCCAAAATTTATTTGCAGCCTGGGCGCGATGAAGCGGTTCGTCGGTTTCACCCCTGGGTGTTTTCACGGGCCATTAGCCGCTATGAAGGGCATGTGGCAGATGGCGATGTCGTTGAAATATACGATAATAAGCAGCGCTATCTGGCTACAGGGCATTACCATGATGGTAGTATTGCTGTTCGGCTGTTTTCATTCGGTGCCACAGCCGGTGGACCCATCGTGCCAGATGTTGATTACTGGACCAGGAAATTAACGCATATTCGGAGCATTCGCCAAACGATTGTGACGGGTGATACAAATTGTTACCGACTCGTTCACGGTGAAGGCGATGGCTGTACGGGCCTTATCCTGGATATGTACAATGGGGTGATTGTGCTGCAGGCCCACTCGATTGGGATGCACCGGGAGCGGGATTTAATTACCGAAGCGCTCAAAGTCGTTTTCGGCGATGAACTGAAAGCGGTTTATGATAAAAGCGCCGATACCTTACCCGACGAGTATGGGGCTACCGTTACCAACGGCTATTTATATGGACGAACACCCGTACCGCATCCGGTTCTGGAAAATGGCAATACCTTTCTGGTCGACTGGATAACGGGGCAGAAAACGGGTTTTTTTCTGGATCAGCGCGACAATCGGGCTTTGCTGGCGCAATACGCACACGGTAAAAAAGTATTGAATGCGTTCTGCTATTCAGGTGGGTTTTCGGTATATGCTCTCAAGGCAGGAGCTAGTTCCGTGCATTCGGTCGATGTATCGCAGAAAGCAATTGACCTGACAAATCGAAACGTAGTGGCCAATTTCGGTGAAGACAGCCCCCACGAAGCTTTTGCGGAAGATGTCATGCACTATCTGAAAGGCCACGATCACCAGTATGATGTAGTGGTACTCGACCCACCAGCGTTTGCCAAGAGCCTGTCTGCTCGGCACCGTGCTGTGCAAGGGTATAAACGACTGAATGCCGAAGGATTTCGACGCGTAGCTCAGGGAGGAATCTTATTTACCTTCTCCTGCTCGCAGGTAGTCGACCGCGAACTGTTTTATAATACGATCGTAGCGGCTGCCATCGAAGCGGGCCGACAGGTTCGTGTACTCCACCATTTGAGTCAGCCTGCCGACCATCCTGTTAGTTTATTTCATCCTGAAGGAGGCTATTTAAAAGGATTGGTGCTTTGGGTAGAATGAATAAAAGGAGTAGAGGGAGGAAGGGGAAGAAAGGGAGAAAAGGGATGCTTTCTATACCCCTTTTGTCCCTTTTCTCCCTTTCTTCCCCTTCCTCCTTTCATTTCCTTTTTTCCTTTCCTGCTTTCCCTTAATTTTGACCTTGAACTGGGGCGCTGAACGTACGCTCCAGCACGGCCGATCGTTTCGTATAACCCGATATACACATAGCTAAATTATGGCTGAATTAATTCGAATGCCCAAAATGAGCGACACCATGACCGAAGGCGTCATTGCGGAGTGGCACAAGAAAGTGGGCGATAAAGTAAAGTCCGGCGATATATTGGCCGAAGTTGAGACCGATAAGGCAACGATGGACCTTGAATCGTATGAGGAAGGTACCCTGCTCTATATTGGTGTTGAAAAAGGAGCATCTGTTCCCGTCGATGGCGTACTGGCCGTTATTGGTGCAGAAGGTGAAGATTATAAAGCATTACTCAACGGGTCCAGTGGGGGAAGCCAGCAGTCGGCTCCAGCCCCTAGTCCGGCTCCAGCGCCTGCTCCGGCCAACAGTGCCAGCAACGAAGCAACTACCAGCCTGCCCGACCAGAAGGCGGTTTCGGCCGCTCCAGCCGAGAAAGTGAATGCTTCGGTTATACGCATGCCGAAGATGAGCGATACCATGACCGAGGGAACCATCGTAGCCTGGCATAAAAAAGAGGGCGATACCGTGAAATCGGGCGATGTACTGGCCGAAGTTGAAACCGATAAGGCAACGATGGACCTTGAAGCCTACGAAGAGGGAACGTTGCTCTATATTGGCGTAAAAGAAGGATCGTCAGTTGCTGTTGACGATGTTATTGCCGTTGTTGGTGAAAAAGGAGCCAACTTCAAAGTACTGCTGGAAGGCGGTGGTTCGCCTGCCCCAGCCGCAACGGGCGAAGGAGGAAGCGCTACCGCTCAACAAAATCCGCAGGCCAGTGTACCCGCCAATGCCGATACAGATCTGTCGCAGGCAGGGGGGGCTGGTGATGTAGCCGATTCAAATGGTCGGATTAAGGCATCTCCATTAGCCAAAGCGATTGCGGCCGATAAAGGGATCAATCTGTCGCAGGTTCATGGAACTGGCCCCGAAGGCCGTATCGTGAAAAGCGATGTAGAAGCCTTTACTCCCGGAACTGCTCCGGCTGCCAAGCCTGCACCTGCTCAACCAGCGGCACAGCCTGCTTCCGCACCGGCTGCGGCTCCAGCGCCTGCTGCTCCGTCTGTACCAACGCCAGCAGGGGGCGAGTACGAGGATATTCCGGTTAGCCAGATGCGGAAAACCATTGCTCGTCGCCTGAGTGAAAGTCTGTTCACGGCTCCGCATTTCTACCTGACCATGGAAATCAACATGGACAAGGCGATGGAACTGCGTGGAACCGTCAACACCGTAAGCCCCGTAAAAGTGTCGTTCAACGATTTCGTGATCAAAGCGGCTGCTTTGGCATTGAAACAACACCCCAACGTGAACTCGTCGTGGCTGGGCGATAAAATCCGTAAGTATAAGTATGTTAATATTGGGGTTGCAGTAGCCGTCGATGAAGGGCTGCTGGTGCCGGTCATTCGTAATGCCGATCAGAAAACGCTGTCGACCATTTCGGGCGAAGTGAAAGATCTGGCTGGTAAAGCAAAAGATAAAAAACTACAGCCCAAAGACTGGGAGGGGAGCACGTTCTCGATCTCGAACCTGGGTATGTTTGGCATCGACGAATTTACGGCCATCATCAATCCACCAGATTCCTGCATTCTGGCCATTGGTACGATCAAGCAGACCGTGAAATTCGAAGGCGAAGTGGCTAAACCAACTAATGTGATGAAAGTGACGCTTTCCTGTGACCACCGTGTAGTAGATGGTGCTACGGGGGCGGCTTTCCTGCAAACGGTGAAGCAACTCCTCGAAGACCCGATGCGGATGCTGGTATAAAAAAGGAGAAAAAGGGAAGAGGGGGAAGAAAGGGAGGATGGATCATACCACTTACTCCCTTTCTTCCCCCTCTTCCCTTTTCTCCTCTTCTAATTATATCGCTGCGGGCTCCAGAGCACCTTGCAGTTTTTGCTCCAGTACGTTCTTGGGAACAGCACCGATTACTTTATCGACTAACTGACCGTTTTTGAAAATCATCAGCGTTGGGATGCTACGGATACCAAATTTGGCTGGAACCTGCGAATGCTGGTCTACGTCCATTTTGGCGACAACGGCTTTCCCTTCGTATTCGCTGGCGAGTTGTTCAACAACCGGGCCCACCATCCGACAGGGACCGCACCATTCAGCCCAGAAGTCTACTAAAACAGGTTTATCAGAATTTATGAGTTCGTTGAAGTTCGCGTCGGTTGCTTCTACGGCAAGTGATCCTGCTGCCATGAGTGAAAATAGTTTATTAGTTTAACTTGTTTCTCCCACATAAACCGTTTTCAGCCCGATTAGTTCCGAATCTTGCACACGACCCCGTCCATGGCTTCCAGTGCTCGCAGAGTTAAGCTACAACTAATTTAAGCTGTGATTAACTTACTGTGCTGGCGTGCTTGTTCAGATATGAATCCTAAGATAATATCCCCCTTTTCGACTCCCCGACTAATTAATTCATCAGCTATTAAAATATCAGTATTATTCTGCTGAATCCAAACCGTACTGTCGATGATATCGAAATGGAAGAGTATGGTATACACAAATCGATTATTATGCCAGCCTGTTCTCAAAAGTTGATAATGATTGTTTGGACGGTCAATAATGGGCTGCGATTTAATACCAGGTGTCAGGCTTCCTTTAACAGAAGCATACTCATGTAAAAGCTCTTCGATGATTTGCCGATATTTTGCTACTTTATCCATCGCACTACCGTTTTTTTATTAAAATAGATCTATCAAAACCGAATATTAAATATGAAGCAAAATTATGAACGCTCTTCGCCTTTATTAAATGAATGGCACAATCTATTATTTGAACAATGGTCTGCTCAGGATAAATCAATGATTGTCCCGATGATTTATCCTGAGCCGAATGTCAATTCTTTACTGTTTGTGGGTATAAATCCATCTTATAATGCTCAACATATTCGCCGAGTTCTACAAGGCTCTCGTTTTGCTGATAGTCTCATGACTAATAATGACGTTGATAATTTTTTTAGATTCGATATTCTTACAATTCGCTCAAAAATATCTGACTTTCAGGAAATTCAACGTTTACATCACGATAGTTTAAGGTATTTTGATAGACATCGTCAGACGGCACAATTACTTAATATGCCTTGGGAGCAAGCGGATCTATTTCAGCTTCGCCAGTCAGTACAACATGAGTTTACGCAATTAATTACGCAGCTAGAGCAGCGAGAATTTGCCGCAGATCAGATCCGGCTTTTTTTTGAGTTGCTTGTAATTCAAGCTCCTCGAATTATTATTGCCGCTAATGGAGAAGTAACTCGATTCTTTACAAAACGTTCTAAACTGCTAAATAGATTATTCTCTCAATTTACTGTTGAAAGTACCGACACACCTAATGTAATCGTAGTCCATTACAAAACGTTAAAAGTCCCTGTAGTATTAAGTAGTCAATTTACACACTACATGAGCAATCAAAAAAGAGAATTTAGAATTCAGCAGGAAGTTGATTTAATTAAAACCATACTAAAAGATGACCTTACTTAAAGTTTTTACGCCACCTTGCACGTCACCCCGTCCATGGCTTCCAGTGCTCGCAGGAAGGTGTTAGCCGGGAAGACCTTCAGGGTTCGTGCCTGTAAACTGACCTCGATTCGTTCGTCGGGATCAATTACATTGAGCGATAGGGAGCATGTACCTGGATGCGCATTAACCAATTCATTGATCTGACTGATTAACTGGGCATTCACCGAATCCAGCGTTAGAGATACGCGGACTTCCTTGCAGAATTTTTCGCGCATTTCGCTCAATAGCCGGATGGTGATGGGTTTGAACTCCAGATTCTCGGAATTCCAGCGGTTCTGCGTTTTACCTGTAATGTGCAGAAACCGCCCGACTTCAATATACTGGCCAAGCCGAACGTAATCATCGCCAAAAAGGGCCATCTCGATGGAGGTACTGTAATCCTCAATCTTGAAGATACAGAAGGGATTACCGTTTTTGGCAATTTTCGTTTGCAGGGCCGATACAATACCCGCCACTTTAATTTCGGGAGCCTTGACTTCGTAAATTTTGTCGAGTGTGCAATTGCAAAACCCTTCCAGTTCGAGTTTGAATTCATCCAGCGGGTGGCCGGTGATATAGAACCCAACCACATCTTTCTCGAATTTCAGCTTTTCGATCTGATTCCATTCAGGTACTACTGGCGGTTTAGGGCGGGGTAACATGGGTCCGCCACCTGTTAAAGCGCCAAATAGTGATTGCTGGGCTGCGGCTTTCTCAGCGTGGTAATTGTTGGCGTAACGGATAATTTTCTCCAGATACGCACTGGTTTCCCCGACCGGAATCTCGAAATACTGCGCCCGATGGTATTCATCTAAGGCATCGAACGCTCCCGCATAAGCGAGCGATTCGAGGGTTTTCTTGTTGACAGTGCGGAGATTGACCCGAATGGCGAAATCGAAAATATCTTTAAACGATCCGCCGGCTTTGCGTTCTTCGATGATGGCTTCTACTGCCGCATCGCCAGCCCCTTTAATACCGCCGAGGCCAAACCGGATTTCTCCCTTTTTGTTTACGCCAAATACCCGCTCGGATTCGTTTACGTCGGGGCCAAGTACGGGGATGCCAATATTCTTACACTCTTCGAGGAAGAAGGTAATTTTTTCGATGTTGCCCAGACAGCTCGTCAAGACGGCCGCCATGTACTCGGCTTTGTAATATGTCTTGAGGTAAGCGGTTTGATAAGCTACGAAAGCGTAACAGGTCGAGTGCGACTTATTGAACGCGTACGAAGCAAAGGCCTCCCAGTCGGTCCAGACTTTTTCGCACGTTTTAAGAGGAAGCTTATTGGCTCCGCAGCCGTCCATAAACTTACTCTTCATCTTATCGAGTGTGGCCCGGTCCTTCTTCCCCATGGCTTTCCGCAGCACGTCGGCATCGCCTTTGGTGAAGTTGGCCAATTTCTGCGACAGCAACATGATCTGCTCCTGATAAGTCGCAATCCCGAAGGTTTCGGCCAGGTACTCCTCCATTTCAGGAAGGTCATAAACAACCTGCTCGCGGCCATGCTTCCGGTTGATAAACGTCGGAATGTACTGAATCGGGCCAGGGCGATACAGGGCGTTCATCGCAATGAGGTCCTCAAAACGGTCAGGCTTGAGATCCTTCATGTATTTCTTCATTCCGTCGGATTCGAACTGGAAAATGGCGTTAGTTTCGCCCCGCTGGAACAGTTCGTACACTTTTGGATCGTCGAGTGGAATGTCGTCAATGTCAGTTTCTACTCCGTTGATGACAAAGCCGCCATAGTTTTGCCTGATAAGCCGCAGGCATTCTTTGATGATGGTGAGGTTTCTCAGACCCAGAAAGTCCATCTTGATAACCCCCGCATCTTCAATTACTTTCCCCTCATATTGGGTGATAATCAGGTTGGTATCTTTTGATGTTGATACCGGAACGATGTTCGACAGATCATCGGGAGCAATGATGATCCCGGCGGCATGAACGCCCGTGTTTCGTACGGTTCCTTCCAGTCGACGCGCTTGCTGCAATACGTTCTGAACCTTTTCTGTATCGATCAGTTTCATCGACCGACCTACGTTCTGATCACCAGATTCGAGAGCCCGCATCCGCTTCACATTCTCGACCTCTTCAGGCTGAATCACGCTCGCCAATCCGCCCGGCCCGTCTATTGGGTCCTCAAAGATTCGTTTGAGGGTCATGTTGTAGGTCGGCTTGTCGGGAACTAGCTTGGCCAGTGCATTGGCATCGGGAAGGGGTAAGTCCATCACCCGGCCTACGTCCTTGATCGCTGATTTAGCAGCCATCGTACCATAGGTGACAATAGCCGCTACCTGCTGTTTCCCATACTTGTCGACTACATAGTCGATAACCCGTTGCCGACCTTCATCGTCAAAGTCGGTATCGATATCGGGCATCGACTTCCGGTCGGGGTTAAGGAACCGCTCGAACAGCAAGTCGTATTTGATCGGGTCGATGTTCGTAATACCGATGCAATAGGCCACGGCACTCCCAGCCGCACTCCCCCGGCCTGGACCGACCATTACCCCCAGATCGCGACCGGCTTTAATGAAGTCCGATACGATGAGAAAGTAACCGGCAAATCCCATCGTTTTGATGGTGAACAGCTCAAAGTCAAGGCGTTCCTGGACATGGCTTTCAATTTCGCCATATCGCTTTCGGGCCCCTTCGTAGGTTAAGTGTTTGAGGTATTCCCACTGGTTGGCCACATCATCGGCATGGAGCTGAAACTCCTGCGGAATCGGGAAGTTGGGCAGCAGAATATCCCGCTTGAGTTTCAGGATCTCGACCTTATCGACAATCTCGTTGGTATTGTCGATGGCTTCGGGCAGATCATGAAACAACGTACTCATCTCCTGGGTATTCTTGAAATAGAATTGATCGGAGAAGAACGCAAAGCGGGTGTTTTTAGGCATAGCCTCGTCGTCGTTGAATTCCTTCATCGACGGCGTACTCTGTTTTTCACCCGTATTCACGCACAGCAGAATATCGTGGGCCACCCAATCGTCGCGGTCTACATAGTGCGAATCGTTCGACGCAATGATCTTGACGTTGTATTTTCGGGCAAACTTGACCAGTACCTCGTTGGCTTTGATCTGATCAGGAATTTCGTGACGTTGTAATTCGACGTAATAGTCTTCGCCGAAGCGATCGAGCCACCACTTGAATTCGGCTTCACCCGCTTCTTCCCCTTTTTTCAGGATCGTTTTCGGTACGATGGCCCCAATGCAACAGGTGGTGGCAATGAGCCCTTCTTTATACTGATCAATCAGCGCCTTGGTTACGCGAGGATATTTACCATAGAGACCCTCCATATAGCCCAGCGAGCAGAGTTTTACCAGATTTTTGTAGCCCTGTGGACTCTTCGCCAATAACAACTGGTGATAGCGAATATCTTTTTGCTCTTTGGTAAACTGTTTGCGCGTATGGTCGTCCACTACATAAAACTCACACCCGACGATTGGTTTGATGCCCTGCTTACTGGCTTCAGCCACAAACTCGAACACCCCAAACATATTGCCGTGGTCGGTGATGGCTACCGCAGGCATGTTGTCGGCTTTTGCCTTCTTGATCAGCTTTTTAATGTCGGCCTGACCGTCGAGCAGGGAGTATTGGGTATGGCAGTGGAGATGGGAGAATTGCATAGTTGAATAGCACCGGCAACCCGGCGGGATTTATCAAATTTAAGGATAAACTGATTTTGTTCCTTTGGTAAAAATAGGCAATCTGACGGGGAGAGTGACGAAGAAACGTAAGGATTTTTGGGCAGGTTCTGATAAGCGTCTGATTCTGATAAGCGTTCTTGTCAAATTATACTAAAGAGCGAACAGCTTGTAGGACTTTGTCTTTCACTTGCGACCATGTGATGGCTTTTACGGTAACAGGGTCTGCCTGTGGCTCTGCATCGTCAAAATAGGTGAGTGAACGAATCACATAGCCGGGGTCGCTATTCGGATATTTAGCTACAAAAAACTGGAGAATATCCGTCAAAGCAAAGTGGTTAAGCAGTTCGGCTATATCCCAAAAATCCTTTTTTGCTCCCCGCCCACTAACTGCCCCTAACTTCATGGCAATAACATCTTCAACCGACCAGAAACGTATGCCTTCATCGAATGTAAAAGGTTTAAGCAATGGATAACGATGAGCCAGAAGATCAACTTTAACGCCTTCTATAAATAAACTGAGCGTATTACGGCCTTCATCCGTTTTAATCAAGGTAGGGAATACGGCTAATAGCTCATCAAAAATCTCTTGTTCAGGAAAAGACTGGTTTGTAAATAAGTCAATGTCAATGGACAGACGATGGCCGAATTGTAAAGCTAAATTTGTACCACCAGCCAAAGCAAACTGCTCGAGAAAGGGCAGGCTCATAAGCCGCTTTAGTAATTCCAGGGTATCTGGCTCGACTGTTGACGGGTGTAGCATCGGAACTGTTGGGGGTTGAGATCAAAAATAGCGCAGCAGAATGATAGCGACTTCTTCTTTAAATAGGCAGCTTGCATCACCTCTGTTTTTACTCGTTCATGACCGTAATAGCGCAGGATTTCAAGGATATCAGCCCAGAGTCCGTAGTTCATGACCTTTTCAATAATAAACCGGGCATTGGTTTCATACTCCAGTTTCTTTATATCCACATCCCAAAAAGCAGTGGGGGAGAGGTTGGGAGGAATGGTCATTGTGGAAATGTTTTATCTAGAACCTCTTGGGCTTTTTTCAGGTTTTCTAATGTCTCTTGAAAGTCAAGAAGGCCGTTTCGTTTCTGTCGATAATCACCATCCCAACGCATAACGGTCATATATCGGCCATTGCCCATACGCTTAGGTCGTTCGACTCGAATACTATTGAGCTGAATAGCTGCGGCCATTAATTTCTGGAATGCTTTTTCACGAGCCATTGAGCGCTTTGTTTCGTCATTGACTTCAATCTTGAAACATAGAGAATTGTTCTCTAACTGTAAATATGGTGTGTATAATTCGTTTTGAAGAGGTTTAAAATACCACCAGAAGCCGAAAAAGCCCCCGGCTGGATTTGCTACGT
Organism: Spirosoma panaciterrae DSM 21099; assembly: GCF_000374025.1. Taxonomy (GTDB): domain Bacteria; phylum Bacteroidota; class Bacteroidia; order Cytophagales; family Spirosomataceae; genus Spirosoma; species Spirosoma panaciterrae. The sequence goes on from NZ_KB893172.1 coordinate 644,319, forward strand.
AATTCCAATTGGCTCTGTCATCTTCGCCAATAGTATAAAATTGCTCGCGGCTATTATATATCTGCATGAAGAAACCTCGCCAATCATTGTCGCTCCAATCAGACAGACTTGTGTTTGAATATTGATTAACAGCATATTCCATGTTTTCCAAGTGGGAAAGGAAATCGCAGTAAATGGCGTTTTTAATCGTTGACTTACCTACTTGTAAAAGCTCTAAAAATTCTTTTCGTAGGTACGTTTTATACTGTCCTACGTCAAATTTTGACTGATAACCAGTTTTGAAATAAATGGGTATTATCTGCTCTACAGTATAATCCTTTTTTGCATTATCATAATAACGACCCAATTGACCTGAATGGTGGTCAGTATGAGTCTTATCTTCAATCAAAATGGCCAGTTTTTCATAGCTATTGTCCTTATTGATTTCAATGAGTATATCTAATTTTTCAACCTGACGTAGTACCGTAACTGTTTGAATCTTTTCCAGAGTGTAATTTGTCTTATGCTTATGAATGAGAGAGAGTAGGAATTCACGAGCGATTTGATGTAGCTCAAAGCCTCCAAATATTGGATCAGCCCAAGCAGCTAACCAACAAATAAATGCGTCCTGCGATAGTTCACTGGTTGCGTAGGAAAATAAATTAGGTTGAGTTTGGTGGGACATGATTGAAATATATAATTGAGGGTTTAAGTTTCGTAAAGGATTACCCAAAGTACCTATTTTTACATACAATCTCTATGTACCTTTCAGCAAGCACTTTGGTATTCATCTGCATTCGTAAAACACAAGGGCTAGCTATCTCACCCTACAACCATTATGATAAGCTACCCGAAAGTGCAGGATGGCTGATTCAGTAAGGCTGTGCATCTTGCAGCTTGAAAAGCCGTAGGTCGTACGGACAGAACAGATTCGTTATGAAAAAACTACTGGTTGTACTCGCCTTTACCCTTATCGGAAGTACACGGAATGTGGCTCAAACACCCGGCAAAGAAGCTTTTCCTGACGGGACCGTAATAAGCAACTGGTTCAGGACGGTAAAAAAAGTATCCATTGCGCAGCTTGGAAAAGCGTATGTGATTACAGACTATGGCGTAAAATCGGACAGTACGCTGGTTCAGACCGGCGCGATTCAGAAGGCTATCGATGCAGCCGCTCAACGGGGAGGAGGGGTGGTGGTGATACCGAAGGGAACCTTTATGAGTGGAGCGCTCTTCTTCAAACCCAAAACGCACTTGTACGTATCCGAGGGGGCGGTTCTGAAAGGGTCCAACAACATTGACGACTATCCGAAACTGCCATCCCGAATGGAAGGGCAAAGCCTGGATTATTTTGCCGCTCTAGTCAATGCCTATCAGGTCAATGGCTTTACCATCGCTGGAAAAGGCAAAATTGATGGCAATGGATTGCGGTTCTGGGAGGCTTTCTGGGACAGACGCAAAGAAAACCCGAACTGCACCAATCTGGAAGTGTCGCGTCCTCGGTTGGTATTTATCTGGAAATGTAATAACGTACAGGTGCAGGATGTCAAGCTGCACAATGCAGGTTTCTGGACGAGCCATTACTACCAGTGCCAGAACGTGAAAGTGTTAAATGCTCATATTTATTCGCCCTACAAGCCTGTAAAAGCCCCAAGTACCGATGCGATTGACATTGATGCCTGTACGAATGTGCTCATCAAAGACTGTTATATGTCGGTAAACGATGATGCGATTGCGCTCAAAGGGGGCAAAGGCCCCTGGGCCGACCAGGTACCAAACAATGGCGCTAATACCAACATTATCATTGAAGATTGTGAGTTTGGATTTTGCCATTCGGCCCTGACCTGCGGCAGTGAGGCCATTCACAACCGGAACATCCTCATGCGCAACTGCCATGTCCGTGAAGCCAGTCGGGTGTTGTGGCTTAAGATGCGGCCCGATACGCCACAGCTTTATGAATACATCACCGTAGAAAATATAAAAGGGCAGGCCCATAGTCTGCTGTATGCAAAACCCTGGACACAGTTTTTTGACTTACAGGGCCGTAAAGACATACCAATCTCGTATTCCGATCACATAACCCTCAAAAATATCGAGCTGACGTGTGATACGTTTTTTGATGTGGCGATCTCCGAAAACGACAAACTGACCAACTTTACTTTTGAAAATGTCAACGTAGAAAGTAAAAATACCGCCATCGACAAACGCCTTGTCTGGGGCTTTACACTCAAAAATGTGCGCGTAAATAATACCCTTGTTGAGTGAAAAGGGCGGCCAGATTATTGTTTCTGTAAGGCCCATACGTAGCAGCCTGTACTGGCTGTGGGGCGTTTCACAAACGCGAACAATTGAGATGGGGCGTCTTTGCCACTGCAGTTGATAGAGACCTGAACAACGAATTTGGGGGCATTTTGGAGTATGGTTTCGGAGATGATAATCCGCTCATTGGACGCGTTTTTATACGTGCTTTTGGTCAGATCATTAGCGAGCGTGTCTTTCTGGACATAAATGTCGTAGATAAGTTGATTGGACGCGTTGCCCTGATACTCAGAAGCGATCAGTAGGGCACCTGGGTAGCCGCTCTCGCAGGGAGCCTTGGCTACCAAGGTTGCAGGTGGTTGGCACACAGCCATTTGCGGATCGTTCGCCGACTTCCGGCAATTCGTAAACAGGGTGCTTACCAGAAAAAGCGTGATGGATAGGGCCGTTTTCATCGTTGTACAGATGGTTTTAATAAGATAACGCTGATCGTATAAAAATGTCTATTGAAACGGTCTACAGTGGCCCATTCATTCTTAGTGATCGTTGATACACGTGGGCTATAATCTTAAAATTGTCCGTAAATTCACACTTTTTAGGCCTGTTTATACCTAAAAAACATGGCACAGCGTTTGATAGAAAAGCTGTGAACAAACCCATCACTATAATTTTATTATCATGGCTACTCGCTACGCCGTTCGATCCTTTTGCACTACGTTAATAGCCTTATTCGCTATTGGTTTTCTGGCCACATCCTGTAAAAAAAATGGAGGTACTGACGTGGTTGATCCCCGCGATCAATACCAGGGGGTGTATACGGGAAACTACCGATCAACCCTGTACATAAATAATACGCTGCCTGCCGGTGATCCTGAAGTCGGGACTGTACAGGTTACCGTATCTAAAGCACAGGAAGCCAATCAGGTTACGCTGGATATGCTCTTCAATGGGGCTACTAAACAGACCCTTACGGCCGAATTGACCAATGATACGTTTACGATTGTGAATAAAACCAGTGAACCGCTTGCCTTTGGTGGTAAAACCTACGACGCTCAATATGTAGCGCAGGGGCAGTTTGTGGTAAAAGAGAAAACGTTTACGTTGAATACAACAGCCGAAACCGTTCAACTCGGAGTGACGCTCACCAAACGAGGAGACGTTACGGGCACCATGAAATGATTGGAGCCATCGGATACCCGATTACAAACCGGCCAATGGCCGGTTTTTTTATGCAGCTCGGGGAAGACGGTAGAATCGCCGGGGGGGATCCTTTGAAGGGAAACGAACCAATCCGTTTTAACCGATCGACTATTCGCTATGAAATACATTTTAAGTTTTTGTTTAGCAGTTTGTTTCCATTGCCTATGGGCACAAGCCCCCGTAGCGCCATCGGCTGCTGCGACTACCTCAACGACTACCAAAGCCGTATCGGCTGATGAAAAGGCCGTTATCGATACTGAAAAGAAACGGTTTACGGCCCAGATCGATAAGGATATGACGGTTCTGGATCGTGTACTAGCCAATGATTTGGTTTATAACCACTCAAGCGGTGCCTCGGATACCAAAGCTTCATTTGTTGAGTCGATTCGGAGTGGAAAAACGGTTTACCGCGCCATTGACATAGAAGAACAAAACGCACGCATTTACGGCAACACGGCCGTTATTAATGGTGTATGTTTGCTCAAAGCCACCAGCAATGGCAATGAAATCAATAATCACCTCCGTTATCTATCCGTCTACGTAAAAAAAGGCGGGCAGTGGCAAATGGTTGCCTGGCAGTCGCTTCGACTGGCTAACTAGTCTGAACCGGGATTTATGTGATTTAACTGACTGACTTTGATTATGCCTTCTTCGAAGGCTGTTAGAAAAATCAAAGTCAGTCAGTTAAATCACATAAATCCCGGTTCAGACTCTAAGAAACTCCCTTAACTCCGTAGCATCCTGTGGATTCATACGCCCGGCCAGAACCAGCCGGAGCTGCCGTCGGCGGAGCGCACTTTCATAGCGGGATTTCTCATCATCGGTTTCAGGAATTACAGCGGGTACTTCGATGGGGCGGCCGCTCTGGTCGACAGCTACGAAGGTATAAAACGCGCTGTTGGTGCTGACTCGAATCCCGGCTGGAATGTCTTCGGCCCATACTTCGATAAATACCTCCATCGACGAACTGAAAGCACGGGTCACCTGCGCTTTCATGGTAACGATATTGCCCAGTCGGATCGGTTCCGAAAACGAAACGTTATCGACCGAAGCCGTCACCACAATACGATTGGAATGCTTTTGAGCCGCAATGGCTGCGGCAATGTCCATGAAGTGTAGCAGCCGCCCGCCCATCAGATTGTTTAAGGTATTGGTATCATTGGGCAAAACCATTTCGGTCATCACCGTCAAGGATTCGCGGGCAAATTTTGGTTGAGGCATTTTCTGTAGTCGTTAGTCATTAGAAGCGAGGAGTGAGGAGCGAGAATGGCTCACGCACAAAACCTGTTGATGCGTCAGCCATTCTTACTCCTCGCTTCTGTAGTACAAAGCAATTATAAAACGGTTATAATCAATAACTGGCTACCAAACAAAACTAGTGGATTGTCGTTCTTTGAATACGAATACCCTGTTTTGATCATATTCACCAATTCCAAATCAATCATGCGCATGCAACGGCAGGCACCCTTTCTGCGAAGCTGGGGCTTATTAGGCACCTTCACCATCGTTCTGACCATTTTCTTTTCATCCTGCAAAAAAGACGACAGCAACCCTCCGACGCTTTCGACCATCAATGAATTGATAAGTACGGGCAGTCAGTTTACCTTGCTGAAAGCGGCTGTTGCCAAGGCTGGGTTTGATGCTACGCTGAATCAGGCCGGAACCTATACCGTATTTGCGCCTACCGATGCCGCCTTTAAATTGCTGGGATACAGTGATGTCAATGCCATTAACGCTGCTCCGACAGACCTGATAAAAACCATTCTTCAATACCACGTACTCAACACCCGACTAGCCTCCGCCGATCTGCCGGTAGGCATAAATTCACCACAACAAACGCTGTCTGGCGCACCTGTCTATATTTCGAAAGTAACGTCGGCCTCTTCGACTACCACATCCGTCACATCTAGTACGATTTCGGTTAATGGAGCGCATATTTTGCAGGCCGACGGCCAGGCCAGTAACGGGGTGGTTTATGCCATTGATCGGGTGTTGATACCACCTGCTTTTGGTAATGTTGTGGCCACGATTCAGAATATTCCACTCCTGATTCCTTCGGCGTCGTTTAAATTGCTTCAGGCTGCGGTGGCCAAAACGGGGGCCGTGAGTTCGTTGACAGCCACTGGGCCGATCACTGTTTTCGCGCCTACCGATGCCGCCTTCAAAGCGGTTGGCTTTGATTCGGCCGCTATTGCGAAGGCTACCGTTCCGGCCCTGACCAATATTCTGAGTTATCATCTGATCGGTGGTCGCACCTATACACCGCTGATCACCAACGGTTCCAGCCTGTCAACTTTGCAGGGTGGGACGATTACGGCTGGTATCAGCACAACGGCCTTGACCGTAACGGGTAAAGGAAATGGAGGCACGGCATCCAATATTACGGGGCCCGATATTACCGCTACCAACGGTGTAGTGCATATCATCGACCGATTGTTATTACCTCAGTAATGCCTTGTTACAGCCTTCCGATAGGCTGTTCGCGTTATGAAATGAGCCGCTCAATTTGGGCGGCTCGTTTGCTTTTGGCGGAATCAAAATCCGCCGGAAGGTGTTTTATGAGTACGTAATTTCTCGCCTGAATTCATCAATTTGTTTACTCGAAAGCGCGTGATTATCCGTAAGACTTTCGACCTTTGGTGAATTGATTTGTGATCCCTGTCGAATGGCCAAACCACAGAAAAAACTCTTTTTATTAGACGCGCTGGCATTGATTTACCGCGCTCATTTTGCCTTTAATAAAGCACCCCGGATTTCGTCGAGGGGTGTCAATACCTCCGCTGTGTTCGGCTTTATGAACGCCATGATCGAGGTACTAACCAAAGAAAAACCTACCCATATCGGTGTCGCCTTCGATTCGGCCAAAAAGACCTTCCGGCATGAGCAGTTTCCGTTGTATAAGGCCACCCGTCAGTCGCAGCCAGAGGATATTAGTGTAGCCATGCCGTATATCAAACGGATCGTGGAGGCCATGCATATCCCGATTCTGATTCTGGAGGGGTACGAAGCCGACGATATTATCGGTACCATTGCCAAAAAGGCGGCACTGGCCGATTTCGAGGTATACATGATGACGCCCGATAAAGACTACGGCCAGTTGGTCGAGGAGCATATTCATATTTACAAGCCTGCTTTCATGGGAAAACCAGCCGAAAAGCTGGGTGTGCAGGACGTGCTGGACCGATGGCAGATCGAACGGATCGAGCAGGTGACGGATATGCTCGGCCTTATGGGTGATTCGGTCGATAATATTCCCGGTATTCCAGGCATTGGCGAGAAAACAGCGCAGAAGCTTATTGCCGATTTCGGATCGATTGAAAACCTGATTGCCAACGCCGATCAACTGAAAGGTAAACAAAAAGAAAACGTTGTCAACTTTGCCCAGCAAGGCTTGCTGTCGAAACAACTCGCTACCATTCATCTGGACGTTCCTGTCGACTTCGATGAGGACAAGCTCCGACATACGGAATACGACAAACCGAAATTGTCGGCTTTGCTTGATGAGCTGGAATTCCGGCAGATGAAAACCCGGTTGCTGGGAGGGGATTACGATGAAAAACCGTTACCTGCTGCCTTCAAAGCCACTGGGAACCCGGGTCAGATGAATCTGTTCGATTCACCGGACCGCCCTGCGTTTCTGCCGTTTCCTAATATGAGTGCGGTAAATCCATCGGGAGCGGATGATTTGCCGTTTGATTTTGATAGTAAAACCACATCGGATCTACCCAAACAGGAGAAGGGAAGACGAACGTCGGTTAAGGTGCCGGTCGCATCAGGCTCAGAAGCTACACCAGCCAAGGTTACCGAGACCATTACGACGGATGATAAGCCCGGTGCGGAGGTGACGGAAGAACCCGCCTATCTGGATGTGTATCCCGACTACGAACTGGATGAGAATCAACCCGAACGCCGAAAAACGATTCTGTCGGTCAAACACGATTACCGATTAGTCGATACTCCTGAGCTACGGGCCAGTCTGGTACATTATTTAAGTCTTCAGGAAAGCATCTGTTTCGATTCGGAAACGACCGCTATCGACCCTGTGGAGGCCGACCTGGTTGGGTTATCTTTTGCCTACCGCACAGGTGAGGCTTTCTATGTACCCGTACCCGAAGATCGGGCCGAAGCCCAGGCTATTGTCGATCAGTTTAAACCAGTTCTAGAGAACCCAGCTATCGGCAAGATTGGGCAAAACCTGAAATATGACCTGCTGATGCTGAAAAAGTACGGTGTGGACGTACAGGGTAAACTGTTCGATACCATGATTGCCCACTACCTCATCGAGCCCGAAATGCGCCATAACATGGACATGATGGCGATGACGTACCTGAACTATAGCCCGGTCGAGATCGAATCGCTGATTGGCAAAAAAGGTAAAGGCCAGCTTACCATGCGGGAAGTAGACGTCCAGAAAGTGGTTGATTATGCCGCTGAAGATGCCGACATTACCCTGCAACTGAAAGAAACCTTTGCCCCCCGGCTTGAAAAAGACAACCTGCATAAGCTGTTCGATCAGGTCGAAATGCCACTCGTTCGGGTGCTGACCGATCTGGAACTGGAAGGCGTAACGATTGATACCAATGCCCTGGCCGACCTGTCGGCAACGCTGGAAACGGATATGCGGCAGGTGCAGCAGGAAATCTTCGATATTGCCGGTGATCCGTTTAATATTGGGTCGCCGAAACAGTTGGGCGAAGTCCTGTTTGAGAAGCTGAAGCTCGATAAGAACGCTAAAAAAACTAAAACAGGCCAGTACGCTACGGGCGAAGAAATCCTGTCGAAGCTGGAAGTGGAACACGAGATTGCCCGGAAGATTCTGGACTATCGCGAACTGATCAAGCTCAAAAATACCTACGTCGATGTGTTGCCGACCTTGATTAGCAAACGGACTGGCCGAATACATACCTCCTTTAACCAGGCAGTAGCGGCCACGGGGCGCTTATCGTCAGTGAACCCGAACCTGCAAAACATCCCAATCCGTACGCCACGTGGACAGGAAATTCGAAAGGCGTTTGTGCCGCGTGGACCGGAGTTTCTGATTATGTCGGCCGACTATTCGCAGATTGAATTGCGGATCATGGCGGCTTTCAGTGGTGATAAGACCATGCTGGATGCGTTCAACAATGGTGTTGATATTCACACCCAAACGGCCAGTAAGGTCTTCCATGTAGGTTTAGACGAGGTGACGAGCGACATGCGCCGGAAGGCCAAAACGATCAACTTCGGGATTATTTACGGTATTTCGTCGTTCGGTCTGTCGCAACGGTTAAAGATTCCGCGCAAAGAAGCGGCTCAGATCATCGAAGAGTATTTTGCGGGTTTTCCGGCCGTCAAGGATTACATCGATCAGTGCATCGAAAAAGCACGCGGATTCGGTTATGCCGAAACGATTCTGGGGCGTCGACGGTACCTGCGCGATATTAATTCCCGCAACCAGACCGACCGGATGTTTGCCGAACGAAATGCCGTCAATGCGCCCATTCAGGGAAGTGCTGCCGATATGCTCAAGATAGCCATGATTCGGATTCACGAGTTTATGCTACAGGAGCGCCTAAAATCCAAAATGATCCTAACTGTTCATGACGAATTGGTATTCGATGCCCACCGCGACGAAATCGACCTGCTCCGTGTGCACGTTGACGACATCATGAAAAACGCCATCCCTATGGCTGTTCGGATGGAAACCGGCATCGGCGTAGGTGAAAACTGGCTGCTGGCACACTAGCTATTGCTTTAACGAAAACAAAACCTGCTTTAATCTCTGTGTTAGAGCAGGTTTTTTATTGCCGAAAAATAACCGCACCGAGGTCGACACGTATAAAAAGACTATTTTGGGGGGCCTTCACGTACCCGCCCAAATTATATGAAACACCAAACGAAGCTTCTGCCTATTCAGCTCCTGATCGCAATTGTTCTACTGGTAAGCTTGCCCGTAGTGGCCCAGCAAAAAGCTGACAAAATCGATGCTTTGATCAAACAATACGTAGCCAATCGCCAGTTCAACGGAACGGTATTGGTGGCTGAACAGGGTAAGGTAATTTTCAAAAAAGGCTACGGAATGGCCAACATGGAGTGGAATATTCCGAATACGCCCGATACCAAATTCCGGCTTGGTTCCATCACCAAGCAGTTTACGTCGATGCTGATCATGCAACTGGTCGAAAAAGGAAAGATCAAGCTCGACGGGAAAGTGACCGATTATGTACCCGAATACCCGAAAGCAACGGGTGATAAAGTGACAATTCACCATTTGTTGACCCATACATCCGGTATCCCGAGTTATACGGGGTTTCCTGGGTTTTTTGAGAAGATGAGCCGTGACCCGTATACGCCCGATGCCTTTGTGAAGAAGTTCTCCGATATGCCACTCGAATTTGAGCCGGGTTCAACGTTTTCGTACGATAACTCAGGCTACTTCCTGCTGGGCGTTATCATCGAGAAAGTGACGGGGAAATCCTATGCTGATGTGTTGCAGGAAAACATACTGAAACCCCTGCAACTGCTGAACACGGGCTATGACCTGGCCGACCCAATTATTCCGAAACGGGCATCGGGCTACGAAAAACGGGGAGGTAGTTATGTGAATGCCCCGTACCTGGACATGACGATTCCCTACGCGGCTGGGTCGATGTATTCTACTGTAGACGATTTGTACCGCTGGGATCAGGCCCTGTATACCGAAAAACTGCTGTCGGCCAAGTCGAAAACGGTCATGTTTACGCCATTCCTGAGCCATTACGCCTATGGATGGGGAGTGAGTAAAGCAAAAATTGGCTCGCTGAAAGACAGTCTGCTCCTGCTCGAACACACGGGAGGAATCAATGGCTTCAACACCATCATTAGTCGGATACCTAAAGATAAACAGCTGGTGGTACTGCTGAACAATACAGGTGGTGCACCGCTGGGAAGTATTCGGAAAAATATCCTGAACATTCTCTACGATCAGCCTGTTGAAGCCCCTAAAAAACCGATTGCCGACGCATTACGTCAACCCGCTTTGACTGATCCGCTCGATAAGTTGCGAGCTACATTTATGGCCCTGAAGGCCGATAAAGCCTATAGCCTGAGCGAAAACGAACTAAACGGTCTGGGGTACGAACTACTGGGTGATGGCAAGGTACAGCAAGCCATTAACGTGTTTACGCTTAACGTAGAGTCGTTTCCGCAATCGTTCAATGTGTATGACAGTCGGGGCGAAGCCTATATGAAACTGGGTGATAAAGCGGCTGCCATTCGGGATTACAAAAAATCGCTGGAGCTTAACCCCCGCAACACGGGCGGTATCGACAAACTGAAGGAGTTAGGCGAAATCGTAGACGCTCCCAAAGACGCAACTGTGGACGAAGCCACGCTGGAATCGTATGTAGGAACGTATCAACTAGCTCCGACCTTTGCTATAGTCATCACACGCGAGGGAAACAAGTTGTTTGGCCAGGCAACCGGGCAGCAGCGATTTGAACTTTTCCCCGAATCCCAGACCAAATTTTACCTGAAAGTCGTGGAGGCCAAGGTGTCGTTTGTTCGGAACGAAAAGGGCGAAATCGATCAACTGATTCTTCATCAGAATGGCCGTGATATGCCGGGGAAACGAGTGGCTAAAAACTAAAATGCATATTGTTGACGCTCAGAAAACGGAGTTTTTGAGGTAAGGCTTAATCAATCATAACGATCATAAAAATCTGGGTTCTATTACGGTCTCATAATTGGATTCACTGACCAATAAATTTGAACATTCGTAGGCTGAGGAACGATTTTGTACTTTTTCTATTTGCCTGATAGTATACTGTTCGCTGTGCGGGTAGTTGTGTGAGTTTTTTTAAGATGACATACTCACGAGCTGTTAGAAAATAGAACGCTGCAAAATGAAAAAAAGCTTATTGCCTCTCTCCATCGGAGGCTTCGGAATCGGTATGACTGAGTTCGTAATGATGGGGATTCTGCCTGATATTGCCACTTCGTTACATATTTCGATCCCTACGGCGGGTCACCTGATTTCGGCCTACGCGCTGGGTGTGGTGCTGGGGGCTCCCTTGCTGGTCGGTATTGCCGGAAACTACCCGCCCAAAAAGATTCTGCTGGGCCTTATGGCGCTGTTTACGTTCTGTAATGCGCTTTCGTCCTTTGCCCCGAACTACCAAACCATGATGATTACGCGGCTGCTGTCGGGCCTACCCCACGGTGCTTTCTTTGGCGTTGGAGCCGTAGTAGCCAGTCGGTTGGCGGGGCGTGGTAAAGAAGCGCAGGCCATTTCGATGATGTTTGCCGGACTTACTGTCGCGAATATCATTGGGGTTCCGCTCGGAACGTACATTGGGCATACCCTGAGCTGGCGAATTACGTTTCTGATCATTGCCGGTGTTGGGCTGGTTACGATGGCCAGCATCTATAAATTGCTTCCGGCTATGCCGGTAGTGGGCGAATCGAACCTACGGAAAGACCTGAAATTATTCACTTACGTAGAACCCTGGCTGATTCTGGGTATTACGGCTATCGGTACGGGTGGGCTGTTTGCCTGGTTCAGCTACATTGCTCCCTTGCTGACCGAAGTTGCGGGTTTTGAAAGCAGCCAGATCACCTGGATTCTGGTGCTGGCGGGGCTGGGTATGGCTGTCGGAAACCTGATTGCAGGACGCACCGCCGATTTAATTTCGCCCAGTAAAGCCACGGCATTGTTTCTGCTGCTGATGGTGCTTTCACTGACGATTGTCTATTTTGTGGCTCCTTTCAAAGTTCCGTTACTGATTATGACGTTTGTGACGGGCGCTATTGCCTTTTCGCTGGGGGCGCCAATTCAGATTCTGATGATTCGGGCGTCCAATGGGTCCGAAATGCTGGCTTCGTCGGTAAGTCAGGCTGGCTTCAACATGGGTAATGCACTGGGGGCGTATCTGGGTGGGTTGCCCATTGCGGCCGGAATGGGCTATACCTCACCCATGTGGGTTGGCGCCATGCTTGCACTGACGGGCTTTGGCATGGCCATGATGGTCTATTTTCGCCATAAAAACGCAGATGAATATGCGCTGGCAGCCGGCCATTAGGGCTTACCGTTTGAGCAATAGTTTGCACACAACATCAACGGATTCCGTACATTGAGACGGAATCCGTTTTTTGTCTAACCCCTTTTTCACCTTTACATGGACTTTCTGTTAGTGCTGTTTATTCTGGCGATTATCGTCCTTTATCTTTCGGTAGTGATTGTCCGCCAGGGTACGGTGGCTGTTGTTACGGTTTTTGGGAAGTACACCCGTGTTATGACGCCGGGTCTGAATTTCAAAATCCCGTTTATCGAATTTATCTACCGCCGTATTTCCATTCAGAACCGATCCGTCGAACTGGCGTTCCAGGCCATCACCTCCGATCAGGCCAATGTCAATTTCAAAGCCATGCTGGTCTATTCGGTACTGAATCAGGCCGAAGAAACCATCAAGAACGTAGCGTTTAAGTTTATCGATGAAGCCTCGTTTATGCAGGCATTGATTCGGACTATCGAAGGATCGATCCGCAGTTTTGTGGCGACCAAACGGCAGTCGGAAATTCTGGGGCTACGTTCCGAAATCATCGAACACGTAAAAGCCCAACTCGACACCCTGCTCGAAAGCTGGGGGTATCACCTGATCGATCTGCAACTAAACGACATCGCGTTTGATGAAGTTATCATGCGCTCGATGGCGCAGGTGGTAGCCTCGTCGAACCTCAAAGCCGCTGCCGAAAACGAAGGACAGGCTTTATTGATTACCAAGACCAAAGCCGCTCAGGCCGAAGGAAACGCCATTCAAATTTCGGCCGAAGCTGAAAAAACAGCTTCACAACTGCGTGGGCAGGGGGTGGCTCTATTCCGTGAAGAAGTGGCCAAAGGGATGGCCGAATCAGCGCGGGTAATGAACGAAGCTAAACTGGATGCGTCGCTGATTCTGTTCTCGATCTGGACGGAAGCGATCAAGCATTTTGCCGAAAATGGAAAAGGTAATGTCATTTTCCTGGATGGATCGACCGACGGTATGGAAAAAACCATGCAGCAACTCATGGCCATTCAAAAGCTAAACGGCGATGATACCAACGGGGCCAATCTGACAGGAAAACGTTGAACATAGTTTATAGTATACGGTTTACTGTTTACTGAACTGTTCGTCTTACAAACTACTGTAAACAGTAAACCGACCATTCTATGACAAACCTGCTTTTCCCTACCGACTTTTCAACCAATACGATAGCTGCTCAGGAATGGGTGCGACTGTTTGCCCATAAAACGGGGGCTACGGTCATCTTGCTGCATGTTTATCAACCTATGGTTCCCGATACCACCTTTCCAACGGTTGGCGGTATTAGTGATCCGGGGCTGGGCGCTGTGGCTGCCGTGGAACTGGAAGATTTAAGCCGACAGCGACTGAATGAACTGGCCAATACATTACGGGCTGACGGGTTGTCGGTTGAGGCAGACTGGCGAATTGGGTTGGTGGACGACAGTATTCTGGAAGCCGCTCGTGAGCACTCGGCCGATTTAATCGTGATGGGCCGAAGTGATTTAAGCACCTTCTTCGACCGGCTGGCTGGAAGTGCCGTTTCCGATGTGGCCAGCGAAGCCCGATGCCCCGTATTGATCGTGCCAACTACGGACCAGGGTGAGGCTATTCGGCCCGTGCAGGTGCGTACGATCGTATACGCCATGCAACCACAAACAACGCGGGCACGGGTAGAAGACCAGACCGAATCGCTGGTAGATGCCTTTGGAGCTGAGTTGCTGATTGTAACTGACGATAAGCTCGATACCGTTCATGCCGATCTGTTTGTTATTCAGTTATACCAGCAAGGCGGTTTTCTGGATAAGCTGTTGCATCCCAATCCTGTTGCGTCGCTGATCGAGAAGTCGGACGTTCCTGTGCTGGTTTACCATCAGCCCGAATAGAGTAGGGAGTGGCTGAGAGTGTAAGATGACTACTTCGCCTTGGTAATCCATATGGCATTGTGCCTGCTTATGCCTTTTAGTAAATATAAAGTATCTATTTCTGGAATCGGGGGTCTAACAGATGAATGCTAGCGCAAAAGATAATTCTGGTTGTTTGATCTGATAAAGAGTATTAAACATCTACATGCCGATGCGCTGCTGATTGCCTTACATAGTAACCTGATCCACGCATGTCATCGAATCAACCTCTACCGCTTGTTACTATTTGCGACAATAGGTTTGTCCTCTTAGTAGCCGCGTTACTCAAATCGATTGAAATCAACCTGTCAGCACCTGCTCAATTTGATCTTTATCTGGTCAATGATGGTATCGATTCGGCAAACCGGGAGAAACTGCTACAGTCTATAAATCCAGCGGTTTTTAACGTACATTGGTTAACCATCGATGAAGCCGTGCCAGCCGGTATGGCTTTGCCCATCGACCAGTCTACGTTTCCTCTAAATGTCTATGTTCGGCTGTTTATCCCGTTTTTTATTCCGCAGCACCTAACCAGAGTTGTGTATCTGGATGTAGATATGATTGCTCACCAGGACATTACCGCCTTATGGACAATCGATCTGGGGGATAAACTGCTGGGGGCTGTACGCGATCGGGCCGAATTGATTAGTAGCTCATGGGGAGGCTACCAAAATTATCGTGAACTGGGTTTACATCCGCAAACTCCCATTTTTAATTCGGGATTGTTGGTGATTGATCCCATTCGCTGGCGAAAGCAGCACATCACTGAGCGGGTACTGACATGCCTCGCGCAGAATGCCAAATATGCGGTATTTGCTGATCAGTATGGGTTGAATGTTGTTCTGGCGAATCAGTGGTTCGAACTCGATAGGCGTTGGAACGCCTACGCACAAAGCGATGAAGCCGATCCGTATGTGATTCATTTTACAGGAACAAAGCCTATTTATCGCACTTACACGTTTAATAAAGCCTATCAGGAGGAGTTCTTTTCATATTTGAACCAGACCGCCTGGCGAGGCTATACACCCGTTAGCGGTTGGCATCATGTGCTGCTCAAGCAAAGCCGCAAAGTGGGCAAACGATTCTATCATCTGATCGATCGACTGAACCCATTTAAGAGCGCCAAAGAAAGACAGAACCAGCAAGTGGTTCGTATGAATTACCTCGGCAAACGGAATGATCCTGTAGCGGCCTGCTGATTGGGAGGTGTGATTGAGTTCGTCCTGTTCGTTTTCTCCGAAGGCTGTAGGCACATTCTTCCGAAAAAATTGCCAGACGTGGATCAATATCGCCTGGGTAAACGGACGGATAGTCATTGGGATGATTTATGGGTTTACGGCGCGACAGGTTGGCTGGTGATGAACCGGGAAATTACAGGAATTGGCAATGAAGCAAAGCTGATTGGCCTTTTGATGAAGCGCATTGGCTTTCTCAACCATCGACGCATCGGCCACCACGACCGACGGATACAATGTAACCTCCGTAAAATGGCCTCCTCCATCGGCGGTTTCGACCATCGTACCTTTAGCCGTATCGGTATAGTCGACTACCACAACGCCTGCATCCGTACATACATGCAGATACCAGAGCATATGGCAGGTAGATAGGGAAGCCACTAATAATTCTTCCGGGTTATAGCGGGTTTTATCGCCCCGAAAAGCCGGGTCCGATGAACCGGGAATGTCGGGCTTGTTGGCTGCCGAGATCACATGCGATCGTTCGTATCCCCGATAACCACTGGTGCCCTCGCCGGTGTTTCCCGTCCAGGTAGTCTTGATTTCGTATTGATGTTGTTTCGCCATAACAATGGTCATTCAGTGGTTGTTAGGTTGTTTTTTGGTAGTCATTCAGTATGATTCGGTTAACCATTAGTGACAATTGAATGGCCATCAATAACCCCTGTACGACGATCAAATGACTAGTTATTTTTTTCGCCACCAATAGGGCCATAAAATAATACCCAGGTGGCAAAATCATCGGTAAAATTCTCGAATCGGTGTTCTACCCCCGCCGGAACGAAAAGCAGGTCGCCCGATTTTACAGACATTTTACGACCTGCATAATCGAATGTACCGTTACCCGAGGTGATCACATACACCTCATCGCGCTCATGAGGTTGCTGCTTGTCGATCCGATCAGGCTTGTAGTATTCAACCACCAAGCTACCATGCCGGAATAATTCGACAAATTCGGTAGAAACCGTTTTGAGTTGACGAACGCCATCTTCGGGCGAAAACAAGATGTTGGTTAGTTGAGTCATACACGATTCTGATTTGCTGAGATAACTCATTTCCCTTTATCAATAGCCATCCGAACGGCAAGGCTAGTCAAAATACTGGCCATCAGCCATTTCTGGAGCTTAATATAAGACGGACGAGCTTGAAACCAACGGGCCATCCGAGCTGCCGACAAGACAATTAGTAGATTGACGGTCGCGCTGATGAGCAGTTGGGTAATGCCTAACTGAACATTCTGCGTCCATAACGAGCCATACTCAGGGCGGGTGAATTGCGGAAAGAAGGATACATAAAATACCGCCACTTTTGGATTGAGCACATTGGTCAGAAACCCCATTCGGAAAAGCTTTCCTGTGGAATCGTGGGAGGAAGTGCCAACGACGTTTTTGACCTCAAATGGAGAAACGCTTCCCGGTTTAATAGCTTCCCAGGCCAGATACAAAAGATAGCCAACACCCAGCCATCGCAGAAGCTCATAAACAATAGGAATCGCCATAAAAATGGCGGTAAGGCCTGCCGAAACCAGCAGAATATGCACCCAGAATCCTGTTAATACACCAGCCAATGACACAATGCCCGCCCGTCGGCCCTGGGTGATGGAGCGGGAGATCAGGTAAATCATGTTCGGGCCGGGTGTTAAGACAAGCCCCAGAGCCGCTAAACTAAATAGCAGTAATTCGTTGATGGGTAGCATAAGAAGTGTCTGGGCCAAGCCGGAACCTGGCCCGGATAAGTATTACACAAGATAATCGGGTAATGGCAGGAGTGCATCACCCTCTTTAGGGATGGGGGTCTGACGAACGATTTTCAGGGGTACAACACCTGCCCAGGTAGGTAATTGCTCATCTTCAGGATCATCGTTGGGGCCACCCGTTCGAAGTTTAGCCGATGCCTCATTCAGCGCGAACGACAGCACGGTGGTTTTACGCATTTCGCTATCGGTAGTCGGGCGGAGGTCTTCCCAGCGACCCGGAATCAGGTGGTCGGTGATGAGTGCCAGGGCTTCCATCCGTTCGGCTTCGTCGGTCACTTTTTCGGCATTGGCAAAAATGACAACCGAGCGGTAATTGACCGAGTGATGAAAGGCCGACTTGGCCAGTACCAGCCCATCGGCCAGCATCACCGTTATGCAAACGGGCGCTCCCCGTTCGATGCTTCGGATAAAATGACTACCTACCGATCCGTGAATGTAAAGTTTATCATCTTTCCGCGCAAAAGCGGTAGGGATCGCCATCGGTTGTCCATCAATGGCGTAACTGACTGTGCAAAACAGAGCTTCGTCCAGAATCGGATGAATGGTGGCTTCATCATACTGAGCGCGTTTTGCTAGGCGGCTGGGTGTTGTGCGGTTAGTTTGCATATAAGTAAAGCGGCCGGGCTGGGGTTCCAGCCTCTTGTCCGCATGGTTAAAAACAGAGCCGACGAGGGACTGGAACGTCAGCTATCTACATTACTTTTTCGAAACAAATGTCGTTCTTTACCGGACTATTGATCTCGTCCAGTTTTTAGAATCGTACTAGTCCGGTTATGCTGCCGTTCAAATCCCTTGTTCAAATCGATAAAGCCTCGACAACGCCGGTGTTTGTGCAACTGAGTAATCAACTGGGGCAACTCATACGGGCGGGTACACTGGCACCGGGGCAACGACTACCGGGTACGCGCCAACTGGCTGACTGGCTCCAGTTGAATCGCCAGACCATTGTAGCGGCCTACGAGGAAGGAATGGCGCAGGGATGGCTCGAAAGTCGGTCGGGGAGTGGCACGTATGTAGCGACGCATTTTACCGACCTAAAGCCACTACCGCTGCTGCCTAATCAGCCCGTAGCTGTTGCCGATTCATCGCTCGATAGACCCGGATACTCATTCGAAACAAACCTACTGCTAGTTCGGCCTTTGTTAACCTATTCGGCAGGGCTTCATCTGGACGATGGTTTTCCCGATATTCGGCTGGCACCGATGGAAGAATTAGGTCGCGCTTACCGTTCGTATTTTCGATGGGGCAATCCGCAGCAACACTTTGGCTATGCCGATACCAAAGGGCATCCACTTTTGCGGGAACAACTGTCGAACTACCTGAACGAAACTCGTGGGCTGCGTACCAAACCAGATAACATCCTGATTACGCGGGGGAGCATCATGGGCCTGCACCTGACCTGTCAGACGCTTCTGCAGGCTGGTGATGTGGTCGTAACGGGCGAAACGACCTGGTTCGGGGCCACCATAAACATTCGCAAAACGGGGGGGGCGATCCAAACCGTTCCCGTCGATCAGCATGGTATGGATGTAGATGCACTGGCCGATCTCTGTCAGAAACAGCAAAGCGTCGCCCGGCCCATCCGGATGGTCTTTGTGACTCCCCATCATCATTACCCGACAACCGTAACCTTACGCGCTGATCGACGGGTGAGGTTGCTGCAACTGGCTGAACAGTATGGGTTTGCGATTCTGGAAGATGATTACGACTATGATTTTCATTACCTCAGTCGACCGATATTGCCGCTGGCCAGTGCCGATCAGCGGGGCATGGTCGTTTATGTGGGATCGTTGACCAAATCGGTGGCGCCCGCTTTTCGCATCGGGTACGTCGTAGCACCAACAGCCTTGATCGATGCGCTGGCTCAACTCCGACGCATCATTGACCGACAGGGCGACCCCATGCTCGAATTTGCCATCGGACAGTTGTTTAAAACGGGTGATCTGAAACGCCATTTCCGGAAATCGCTCCGGGCCTACCATACCCGACGAGACCATTTTTGTGATTTGCTCTCAACCGAACTGAAGGATGTAGTTCAGTTTACGAAACCCGATGGTGGAATGGCCGTCTGGACAACTTTCGATTCATCCATCGATATGGATGCGCTGGCCCTTCGGGCGAGTCGGCAGGGGCTATCGATGGCTAGTGGGACCTTCCATAATCCGCCGGGTCAACAGCTCAACGGCACACGGTTAGGCTTTGCGTCGAGTACCGACGATGAACTGGAACAAAGTGTAGCCGTTCTGAAGAAAGTGCTTGAGTAGGGGCGAGGTATACCCTGGAATTTACTGGCCATTCACTAATCTTTCGAAACGCTTTTCAGAGGAAAGCGAGCTGAGTTTTCGGCTACGTGAGTATATTACGACTTAACCTTCTTCCATTAGAATCCGTGATCATTTATCAGGCTAAAGATTGGGCAGGCGCCCTACGGCATTTCCATACGAGTTATAGCATTCAGGTCTTGTTACGGCGGGTGGGCTTTGTCAGTGTTTACGGAGTTTTGCTCACGCTGGTCGATCAGCACGTTATAGATGTTCACTTACCCTTCGACGGTACCCTGTTTTCCCTATTGGGCATCACCCTCAGCTTACTGCTGGTTTTTCGTACCAATACCGCCTATGATCGGTTCTGGGAGGGTCGTCGGCAATGGGGAGCCCTGGTCAATTATAGCCGAAACCTGGCCGTTTTGCTCGATTCGCTGCTGCCCGACGAGGCTACCGCCAACCGTACCTATTTCGCCCGTTCCCTGTCCAACTTTGCGCTGGCACTGAAAGGCCATTTACGGGCTGGTGTAGATTTTGCCGAACTGGATGATACGGACAATGGCAATGAAGGTCAATCATTATCTCAATATACTCACGTTCCGAGTCGGATTGCTGCGTTGATCCTTCGCCGGACCCAGGCATTGCGTCAGGACAATCTTGTGAACGATGCCGACCTGATCACGATTCGGCTCTATCATCAGGCATTGCTCGACATAACCGGGGCCTGCGAACGCATCAAAAAAACACCGATTCCGTTCTCATATAGCTTTTTTATTAAGCTATTCATTACGGTCTATGTGTTGCTGATTCCGTTCGTTCTGGTAAAATCGTATGGGTATTTTGCCATACCGGCCACTACCCTGGCTGCCTATGCATTGATCGGGATTGAGATGATTGGCGACGAAATCGAAGAACCATTCGGTCTGGATTGCAACGACCTTCCCCTTAACCAGATCGCCCAGACCATTCGCCGAAATATGCATGAGATTTTGGGCGTACCCCCTCTGACCAGCGAAGCCCCCAAACAGGAAGTCGACTTCATAAAAGTCAATTAATAGGGGTTGCTGCCCCTGTCCGCTTCGGGACGAAACCTGTCCGCTTACGGACAGGCTCAACCTGAGCATGATGGCGTAAAAGGCTTTTTTAGCCAGTATAAGACTGTTTTTATTTCTGGCAATTGATTTGTACGATAAAATATAGACTAATGATTTAGTACTATGCGTCGATCACCACCGCGCTGGGTTGAGCAGCTACTGATCTGGCTACATCCATCCGAAACCCTGGAAGAAGTACAGGGCGATCTGGACGAACTCTACACCTACTGGTATCAGCGGGCGGGTGAGCCACAGGCTAGTTTGCGATACGTGCTGAATGTAATTTCGGCTGTTCCTCCCTTCGTTCGGTGCCGACGTTCACAGTCAAGTGAATACCCACAACCCTCATCACTCCATCCGTCTATGGTATCGAATTATCTCAAAATTGCGCTGCGTACACTCTGGCGAAGTAAAGGTCATGTCGCCATCAACGTGGTTGGGCTGGCGGTAGCCTTCTGTATCTGTACGTTTTTGTTCCTGACGAGCTATTTGCAACTCACCTTCGATTCGTTTCACGAGGATGGCGACCAGCTTTTTCAAACCTATTTTTTCTCGAACGACCCTGAAAAACCCAGCAAATCGGGCACCATGCCCCTGGCGTTACTGCCCGCGTTAAAAGCTGATTTCCCCGAACTGGAAGCCGGAGCCCAGGTGGTTCAGGGCCGGAAAAGTCTGGTCGAATACAAAGGCAATTACTACGACAAGCTGATTACGCTGACCGATCCGGATTTTCTGACGATGTTTTCATTTCCGATGATCAAAGGAAGCCGTACCAGCGCCTTGCACGATCTGAGCAGTATCGTGATTAGCGAAGACATGGCCAAGGCGGTATTTGGAACCGACGACCCGATGGGAAAAACGCTATTGGTGGGCAGCAATGGCGATCAGAAGCAGTACATCGTAAGTGGTGTGCTGGCAACGCCACCCTACAACTCGTCGATTCAGTTCGATGCACTGGTCCGTGTCGAAAATATGCCGAATTATCAGGCACGAAAACAGAGTTGGTACGACAATTCACATCGGGTATTTCTCAAATTACCGGCTCAGGTTAGTCAGGCCACATTTGAAGCACGACTGAAACCTTTCGCCCAGAAATACATGGCTCAAAGTCTGGACAACCTGAAAAAGAAAGGCGCCAAGCCCGACAACCGGGGGGATCTATTCGCTATACGCTTGCAGAAACTAGCCAATGTACATTTTGACCGGGAGATTGATGGCAGAGGGGCACCCGTCGCCATGATTTATGTGTTGCTGGGCATTGCTTTTTTTATTCTCCTGATTGCCTGCATCAACTTTATCAATCTGAGCATTGCCCGGTCGTTTATGCGGGCGCGGGAAGTAGGGGTTCGTAAATCGCTGGGGGCGCTGAAAACGCAGCTTTTTGTCCAGATATGGAGCGAGTCGACCCTGATTTGCCTGGCTGGTTTCAGCATTGGATTATTGCTGGCCTACCTGCTTCTGCCCGTGTTCAATGCTTCTTTTCAAACCCGATTGGCATTACACCATCTGGTTCAGCCTGGTTTTATAGGGCTTATTGTAGGGATATTTGCGCTGGTTACCCTATTGGCGGGCGGGTATCCGGCCTGGCAGATGGCGGCCTTTAAGCCAGTCGAAGTCCTGAAAGGGAAAATCTCGCTCAAACGACCGGGCTTTCTGCGCAATTCGCTGATCGTGACCCAGTTCTCACTGTCGAGTTTGCTGGCCTGTGCCACCATCATTGCCCTGCAGCAGGTCGATTTTCTGCGTGAGCAGCCGCTAGGTTTTCAGAAAGAGCAGGTCATCAGTATTCCGGTGGGCAATCAGGTGAACGGGAGGCAGGTACTGCAACGGATGCGAAATGTACTGGCGTCGGACCCTACGGTGCTGGCCATAACGGGCACTGACATCAATCTGGGTCGGGGAAAAGACCGGGTGAGTTCGCGAAGCAGCGTTGGGTTTACCTTCAAAGGCCGGGAAATAAGCTCCGACCTGCTGCTCGTCGATTATGACTACTTCAAAACATTGAATATGAAGCTGCTGGCTGGGCGGGATTTTAATCCAGCCTATGCTGCCGATTCAGTAAACCGGGTCGTTGTTACGGCCAGTATGGCGAAGCTGCTGGGCGAAAAAAATCCCGTTGGCTCGTTCTACCACGATGATGCCGATACATCGGGAGCCCAAACTCAGATTATTGGTGTGGTTCCTGATTTTCATCTCTACTCGCTGGCCGATCAGAACAGACCGATCACCATACACATTGCTCATGCTGAACCAATTCGGTACATTTTTGTACGGGTATCGCCCCAAAGTCTGGCCAGTTCGATGGACCGGATGAAGCAGGTCTGGAAAGAAATAGCCCCCCAGTCGGAGTTTATGGGTTCGTTTCTGGATGAGAACGTCGATGCCTGGTACCAAAGTGAGGAGATGCTGTCGCGGGTGTTTAGTCTGGCGTCGGGGGTCGCTATTCTGCTGTCGTGTATTGGGTTGTTTGCGATAGCGTTAATCGTCATTGAGCAGCGCACCAAAGAAATTGGTATCCGTAAGGTGATGGGGGCCAGCATTCCGGGCATTATCGTTGTGCTGTCGCGCGATTTTGTCAAACTGGTTCTGATCGCACTTGCCATTGCGATTCCATTGGCCTGGTTTGGCATGGACAAATGGCTTTCGAGCTATGCTTATCGAATCAACATAAGCCCCTGGGTTTTTGTGTTGGTGGGCGTGTCGGCTGTGCTGATTGCCATCGCAACGATTAGTTTCCATAGCATCAAAGCCGCGCTGGTAAATCCGGTGAAGAGTTTGCGAAGTGAGTAAAGACGATGCAGGCTGGCCGAAACTCGATGCACACGATCCTGTTTCGGCCAGCCTGCATCAACTGCCATAGGCTGTAGGGGCATCCCTAGCTGTAAAACACTACTGACGGCCGCCAGACACGGATCAATGAAAGCTGGCCGTGAAGGCCATTTTGATGGCGTCGTCGGTTTTCATGCCTAAGAGCGAGGGTTGTTCAATGTTGAAATCCGTCATGTTGATCTCAAATTTGCCCGTTATCATCAGCTCGGAATGCTCGTTTTTCCAGGTGCCGGTCAACGTAATCGGTCGGGTTACCCCATGAAATGTCAGTTTGCCGGGAGCGGTGAGGCTACCGTCGGGTTTTATCTGCACCGATTGACTGACGTACGTCACGTTGGGGTAGCGGATACCGTCGAGAACTTCGATGGCGTGGGAGTCCCGGTTGCTGTCTTTGCTATCGAACGAAGCTACTTTGATCGCAATGGCGACGCTGTTGATCTGCTTACTGAGTTCATCGTACAGGATTACCCCGTTGATGTCGTGGCTTACCCCATCCCAGGTATGGAGCGGGTGGTGCATGGTATAGGTAACGACTGATGCTTTTTTGTCGGCCATCAGCTTCCGGGTGTCGGTCGTGGCCGCCACCAGTAGGTTGACCAGCATGAAAGCGGCCAGCCAGGCAAACATTGGATGCTCATTCATGAGATTGTTAGAATTTTATGGCGATGATGGAGGTTGCAAACGCGCCAAACGTGGTATAGGCCACGGCCCGGTGATACGGTTTTAAGGATGGGTCGTGATTGATCATCCCGGCCAGCACATTGGTAGCGACCATCCCGGTCAGATGTACGAGTGCCAGATACTTATGAAGCTTGAGCCCGCTGAAGCCTTTTCGATTCGACAGCATTTTCGGCGGAGCTGTCAGCGATAGCAGGGCGGTGGCTCCATACGATACATTAATCAGGGTAGCGGCTGTTTCGTGGGCCTCGCGCAGCCGCCGATACGAATCACCCTGGGCATTGTACAGTTTAGCGCCTAGTATACCCTGAACCACAAATCCTGCCAATGTAACAAAGCCCATAACCTGGTGAGCTACCAGCATGGATCGCCGGATTTTCAACTCTTTCTCCCGGCCTTCGGGCGTAAGTGGGGCAATATTCGTCGCACGAAGCAGACCCTTCGGCCCCCAGAAAATACGCTGGGTAAGTAACATTTTATCAGGAAGCAACGGTTGGGCCGCTGCGGTATCGACCAGATCGGCCAGTAGTTTGTCGGCCGATGCCGTATCGGTCGCCATAGGAACGGGGCGCAATACCTGAGTGGTGTCCTGAGCAACGGCACGCAGCCCACAGAACAGAAGAGACAGCAACAGAAGTTTTTTCATGGGCGCTTAGTTGGTAATGCGCAGGCTCTTCCCGTCGCTGCTGAGGGTAGCTTTATACTGGGTTAACGACTGACGGGCTGGACCACCCGTAACCACACCCGAAGTATCGAAGGTAGCGCCGTGATTGGGGCAGTAAATGGAGTCGGAATTGGAGCGGTATTGAACGGTAGACCCCTCGTGGGTGCAAACTTTCGAGAGGGCAATGTAGCTGCCGTTTTTGATGTGCGCGACCAGAATGCTGCCCGTATACGCATAACCGCCAACGGTGGTTAGTCCCGCATAAGTGCCGGTGGTAAGGTCCAGGGTGATGTCGGTGGCACTAGCGGGTGCTGCCGGACTAACCTCGTTGGATTTACAGGACGAAAGCGTACCGCTACAGCAGAATGCTACAAGTGCAGCACCGCTCAGACCCAATTGTTTTAAAAACGCCAGTCGGTCGATGGCCTCTTCTTTTTTCTGAATCGTTGTCATAGAGTGAGTCGGGGACTGATGTATCCGATCTTGTGGAGCGGGACAGCCCTTTATTATCACATACGGAAGCGAGTTTGCCAACCGCTGCCTGACGCGAAAACTTTTTTTAGCAACGTTTTGGTGGCTCATCGGCGTAACGGGTACAAAACCGTAAACCACCCCACTGTGCTTTTTAAACGACGTTCGAAATCATTGGACCTGGCTTCGGTCATTCAGGGGTGCTGCCAGAACCGCCAGTCGGCGCAGCGGCAACTGTATGAAGCCTATTATGGGTTGGCTAAAAATATCTGTATGCGCTATGCATCCAGTCAGGAAGAGGCCGAGGAGATGACGGATGATGGCTTCGTGCGTATCTTCCATAAAATAGCGTATTACGACCCGGAACAGCCCTTCGAAGCCTGGTTCAGGACGGTGATGGTACATACGGCAATCGATTATTTTCGGCGTTACCAGTCCCGCATGAACATGACTGATCTGGAAGTCGGATTCGATGTGCCCTATGAAGATAGCGTTCTGGAACAGATGAGCGCCGATGAAATTATGGAACTTGTACAGCGATTGCCACCTACCTACCGGGCGGTTTTCTCGCTGTCGGTAATTGATGGGTATACGCATCCTGAAATTGCCCGGATGCTGGGCATTCAGGAAAGTACATCCCGATCCAACTTGTTAAAAGCCCGTCTGAAACTTCAGGAATGGATGGGTGCTACACGATCAACGGAATCTGTTATATGTCTGACGAACAGTTTGATAAACGACTAAAAAAACGACTGGAAACCTATCGGCCGTTGCCAGCACCACAGGGTTGGGAGCGTATTCGGGGCCGATTGCCAGTTCCCTGGTTTGTACATTGGTTTAGCCAATATGGAGGCTGGGCCTTTGGCACGTTCGCTACGCTAAGCTTAGTTAGTGTACTGTATCTGTGGTATGATCAAAAACAGGAATTAACCCAATTGCATGAACGAATCAATACGCTCGCTAAACAGACGGCCCAGATTCAATTGACTGATCGTATAGCCATGCCCGTCCGGCGGGATACGGTTTATGTCGTCAAACGGATTGTAGAACATTATGAGCGTCCTGGGCTCGCTGCATCTAATTACGCGCCGACCGAAACGCCTGACCCGACACGACCTGGTTTGCACTTGAGCGAAACGCCTGCCTGGACATCGGCGTTGAGATCAGCAGAACCGAGCCGGAAAAGGCCAACGTTGCCCAGGTTAGTTTCGGATCGAAAAAACCAGTCGATAGTAGCTGGTATGCAGTACGAATCGGGACCGGCAAAGCCAGTCGGTGAACTTTCGACGATTCCATCGGTAAGTCAACAATCGCCAGAACAGGCGAATGGGGTCGCTCAGGAACAGCTTACTTCACTGGCTTTCGTAAAGCATGATTCGGTAGTGAGCCCTTCGATTCGCGCCGATTCGGTGTTCGAACAACCTAAAAAACTGGATCGGGAAATACCAGCGGCTAAGCGGCCCACTACCCATACGACCTCGACTCAATCGGTGAAACCTACATTTTCGCTGGCTGCGTTCCGGCCACGGCTGGGACTAACAACCGGAATGGCGTCCGGGCCCTCCTGGGGCATTGGACCCTCGGCCGAATTCTTCCTTTTCCATTCGCTAAGTGTATCGACAGGCTTGCAAATCAGTCGATACGGGGCCGAGCGTAGTGACCACGATACTGATTTCAATAGGCAGACCGGACAGGACTTTGCTCAGAAATACAAAGCGTATCTGCCCGGCCAGTATGATCGGCTCGATGATATCGATATTCAAACGACGGCGTTACAACTTCCGGCCAGGTTGAATTATTATCTGCCGTTACGCAGGCAGTGGTCGTTGTTTTTTTCGTTGGGTACGCTCCTGAACCTGTCGGTATATGAATCGGTTCGCTTTGAAAGTATGTACCAGGGCGCTGAGCATCATACCGCTTTCGAGGTTCGCCAGCCATCGAGTGTGTTTCAGAATTTTGTGCTGGGTTCGGGAATTCAATACCAGCATAAGCGTTTTGTTGGTCAGCTCTCACCCGTTTGGTACTATAATTTTCGAGGGGTCAGTGATGGACGATCCCAACAGCGTGTCGGCGTCAATCTGTCGTTGTTAATGGACCTGGCTCGATGAGCACCTTACACTCCGATTCTTGCACCTCGCAGTCAAAAGGTCTATATTTGATTTTTACAAAGTAGAAAGCGAATGGAGACGACCACACTGGAAGGCTTTTATAAAGAAATTGCGACCCTCATCCCCGACGATCTTAATAAAGAAATTGGGCACTTCAATGTCTTCAATATTGAAGAAGTGCATGCAAACGTGAAGAAGAACCCGCGTCTGATGCCATACAATCGGCGGGCTTATTACAAAATCAGCCTGATTCGCGGACGAAGCAAAGCCGAATACGCCGACAAGGTAATTGATATTGAAACGAGTGCCCTTCTGTTTGCGACCCCCAAAATTCCGTATCACTGGATTCCGCAGGAGGAAGGGCTGTCGGGCTATTTCTGCATTTTTACGGCCGATTTTCTCATTCAGCCTAAAAGCGGAATTGTGCTGGATGAGTTGCCAATATATAAACCAGGGGGTTATCCTGTCTTTCAATTGTCGGATGAGCACATAGACGATCTGCTGTACATCTTTCGAAAGATGTATAAGGAAATCTCGTCCGATTATGCGTATAAGTATGATTTGCTGCGAAACTACGTTATCGAATTGATCCACTACGGTCAGAAACTCCAGCCTGCCACGGCTTTATACCCGGCCCACACCGCTTCGGCCCGGGTTTCGTCGTTGTTTATGGAACTACTTGAACGTCAGTTTCCAATCGAATCGCCCCAGCAGAAAATCAGTTTACGGACAGCCAAAGATTTTGCCGATAGGCTTGCGGTTCATGTCAACCATTTGAATAAAGTGCTCAAGGAAAACACGGGCAAAACAACTACCGACCTGATTAGCAGCCGGATTGTTCAGGAAGCCAAAATTCTGTTGAAGCAAACGGACTGGAACATTTCTGAGATTGCCTACAGCCTGGGTTTTGAAGAAGTCGCCCACTTCTCCAACTTTTTCAAAAAACAGACCTCTCTGGCGCCACTAGCTTTCCGGGCCTGAGCCTCTGATTTGAATTTTACAAACTTCGGATTGATTCGCGCAAACGCTTGCCTTATGCGTTGATATACCTTTGTCTCATCAAAACAATCAGAAACGATGAGCACAAATAAAATTGCATTAGTAACCGGCGGAAGCCGTGGATTAGGTAAAAACATGGCGTTGAGCCTTGCCCAAAAAGGAATCGACGTTATTCTGACGTATCATACCCAACAGGCTGAAGCAAATGCCGTTGTCGCTGAAATAGAAAAGACGGGTCAAAAAGCTGCCTCCCTACAACTCAATGCGGGGGATGTCAAAAGCTTCAATGCATTTTTCGGGCAATTAAAGAATGTGTTGCAGGAAACCTTCGCCACCGACCATTTTGATTTTTTGATCAACAATGCCGGAACAGCTCTCTATGGCGCTTTTGCCGAAACCACTGAGGAACAATTCGACGCAGCCCTGAATATTCATTACAAAGGGGTGTTCTTTCTGAGCCAGAAAGCGTTGCCTTTCATCAACGACGGTGGCCGCATCATCAATATTTCGTCGGGACTGGCCCGCATGACCTATCCGGGCTCGTCGGCCTATGGGTCGATGAAAGGCGCCATCGAAGTACTGTCGCGGTATATGGCGCTTGAGTTAGGGCCCCGACGTATTGCGGTGAATGTGGTGGCACCGGGTGCTATCGAAACGGATTTCGGCGGTGGCCGCGTGCGTGACAACAAAGAAATCAATGCGCAGATCGCCAGCCGGACAGCCCTTGGCCGCGTTGGTCTTCCCGACGATATTGGGGGCGTTGTCGCTTTCCTCTGTACCGACGAAGCCCGATGGATCAACGCGCAACGGATCGAAGTATCCGGCGGGCAGGGGTTGTAGAGCAGGGTGCGGGGGGCAGGGATGGCAGGGGTTGCCCGGATAGCAGGGGCATAATGCGGGGAGCAGGGATAGCTCGGAATAGTAAGGCTGTATCGTACGGCTCCTGAACAATCCCTGCCACCCGAGCCATCCGTGGCCCCTTGCCCCTAGCCCAGCCTAACCGAGGTCATCGTCAGCGAACCGGCTACGGCCCGGTCGTTGAAGAAGGATACCGAATCGTTGCTGCCTTTCAGGCCAAGCGTATACAGCAGTGGTAGATAGTGCTCGGGTGTGGGGATGGCCAGAGCTGCTTCCCGACCCAGCAGATTGTAGTTGATTAGCGGTTTGGTGTCACCATCGCTGATGAGTTGCTTGAAGCGATCATTCAGCAATAGCGCCCAGTCGTAGCCGTAGTTGGGTACGTTCATCTTATCCCAGGCCACCATCCGCAGATTATGAACCATGTTGCCACTGCCCATAATCAGGACCCCTTTCTTACGAAGTGTGTACAGTTCCCGAGCCAGATCATAGTGGAATTGGGTACCTTTCGTGAAATCGATACTCAGTTGCAGAACGGGAATCTTGGCGTCGGGATACATATGCCGAACAATGGTCCAGGTGCCGTGATCGAGCCCCCAGTCGTGCGCCAGTTCTACCTGAGCCGAATGTATCAGCGACGCGGTTTCCCGGGCCAATGCCGGATTGCCGGGAGCCGGATACTGCACATCGAACAAGGCTTGCGGAAATCCGCCAAAGTCGTGGATGGTTTCCGGAAAATCCATTGCTGTAATTTTCGTGCCCCGGCTGAACCAGTGTGCCGACACAACCAGTACAGCCGTTGGCGTCGGAATTTCAGTGGCTATTTTCGTCCATCGACGGCTAAATTCATTGTCTTCGATCCCGTTCATGGGCGACCCATGACCAACGAACAACACCGGCATCAGCGGCCCTTTTTCGTCCAGGTCAGCGGTGAATTTTTTAAAATCAGATAAGCTATTCATGGTAATGGCCCCGGTTAAAATCGTCTTTAAAAAGTGATCTCGCTTCATGGCGAAGGGTTTTAGTTAAGCCGACCAGTCTTCGACCTCAATCGGTGTCAGAGCGGCAACGGTTAGTAATTCCGAAACAACAGCCAGGGCGCCCTCATGCGTGCCCGAAAGAAAGGCGCTGTCGGGTAAATGAGCATCTTCAGCAGGCGCTAGCCATACGTTGACAAGCTTTGAATCGGGAAGCCACTGCTGGACGGCCCCGCTCAAATGCGCACCGGATTGGTCCGCCCTGGAAAGGGTTGCGAGGCTGATCACAATTTTGCAGGTAGCCACCTGCCGAATCTGCTCAGCTACTACTTTCTTCCTGGCCTCAGAAACCGCCAGTACCAATAGATCGGCTTCCCAACAGGCCGTCACCTTGCAGTCCATGGCTTCCGCATCGACCGAATGTACAGTCTGCAAGAGGGTTTCCCTCAATGCCTGCGCTTTCGATCGATCCTGATCGAAAAGAAGCAATCGGTACGAATGCCCTGCCAGTCGGGTGGCCAATAAAGAGCCCGCATTTCCTAGTCCAATAATGGCGATCGTTGGCTTCATAATGATCCGTTGTCAGTTCGTTTCGATCGGTTGACCGAACAAAATTACCACTACACCACGGCTGGAAACGATGGCTTAGGACAAGAAAAAACGTTGTACTAGGTCAATGGAAATCAATCAGGATGTGCCTTACGGCCCCGAATCCGGCTCAGAAAAGCGGGGGTGATGCCCAGATAGGAAGCAATCATGTGTTGAGGAACGCGCTGTACGATGTCGGGGTATCGATGGATAAAATCCGCGTACTTTTCTTCGGCCGACTGGCTTAGCGCGCTTTTGATCCGGCGTTGCGAGGCTATGTAATTATTCTGAAGCGTGATTCGGAAAAATCGCTCCATTTTTGGGATATTTTCTACCATTATATCCATGTTGCCCCGTTCCAGAAGTAGTAGTTCCGAATCTTCCAGCGCATCGATCTGGGTGTCGGAGGGCTCACCCGTAAGGTAGCTATACAGATCCGATATCCACCAGTCTTCGGGGGCAAACTGAAGGATATGCTCAACTCCCTTTGCATCAACAGTATACGCTTTTAGGAGCCCTTTTTCAACAAAGGCAATCGATTTACAGACGTCACCTGCCTGGAGCAGATCGTGCTTCCGGCGAAGTTTCTTGGGAATGAAGAGGGTTTTCAGAAAGGCAAACTCATCGTCGGTCAGGCTAACCAGACGCGAAATATGCTGATGAAGCCGGTCGTACATTGTGCGAAGCAAAGATCACAGCAAGTATACGACCGGCTCGTGTTGCCACCAAATCTATAACATATTCAGGCTCATCATGCCCGACAAAAATTGAAGACAGCCATCTTTCACCCGCGTAAATTCATGCATGAAAGCGGTCGTGTGGCGCTCAATCGTGGCCGATAGCCCGAAATGCGTATCGGAGCAACTGAGCGTTTGCCGGATGGGCGGGCAATCGGTGCCTGTACAGATCAGATTCCGATTGAGCTGATCCAGCTTGGCCTGCAGATGGCTCAGGTCTTCGAAGTAATCAACGGCATCGTGGCGAAGGCTTCGGCTGTTGTAGTGGTTCATCACGTCGAGCAACAGCGCCCGAAGCTGACGAATCTCTTCGGCCTGCTGATGGATAATGTGTTGCCAGTGTTGGTGTTCCTGGTGGCAGGATGCGGTAGTTACGGGCTGATGGGTCGAATTCGTTGTTGAGTTCATGAGGGCTTGCGCTAATGACTAGTTGGTGGAAGTCTGGATCAACTGAAGTTCTAACTGATTGAAAAGATCGGGATGATCGACGGGCCCTGCATAACGCCATAGCTCCAGGCCCCGCTTTAGTAAGACAAACGCAGGCAAAGACGTTATGCCAAAACTGCGTACGACTTCGGGATGACTGCTTTCGTTCACCCGCATGATTTGTACATTCGGGTATAGCACCGAACGCATTTTATCCAGAAGCTGATCCACGTCAGTCCGTTGCGCCGTTGAGGACGACGTAAACACCAACAACACAGGAACTTGTGGAACGGTCGTTACCAGGGATGAGTAAGGTACCATGACATTGAGCCAATTAATACCTCAAAGGTGCCTTTTTTCGCTTCGGCCGGAGGTGATACAGATCAGTATCCCAACTGATTAAAATCAGTCGGCTGCGTCTGCCAGCCATTTACTTTGCACCTGGAAGTAATTTTTGTCAGGTTGTATACATCTGACCGGCAGAAACCCTGCTGATGTATTGACTGAGCCACCTGTAGGCAGGTGGTTATTAACAGAATCTTTATCATGTTCGACGACTCGTTTGAGGCCGTTTTCACCCACGCCACCATCGGCATAATTGTTTCGGATGAGCAAGGGCGTATCGTATCATCCAATCGGCATGCCCACACGTTGTTTGGGTATACGAAGGAAGAAATGACCGGCCTATCCATCGACGCGCTGGTGCCTGGTCCGGTTGCTCCTCGTCATGCCGAGCTACGGGCCTCCTTCAACGCCCATCCCCAGGTGCGTTCTATGGGGCATGGGCGGGATCTGTATGCCAAACGCAAAGACAATACAATATTCCCGGCTGAAATCAGTCTGAGTTATTTTTATCGGGCAACGGTCCTGCTGACCGTCGCCTATATCATCGACATTACGGCCAAAAAAGAGGCCGACCTGACCCTGCTGGCTCAGAAAGCCCGGATCGAACAACTCAATGCCGAGCTGGAACAAAAGGTGGTTGATCGAACGCATGCCCTCATGGCAACGCTTCATCAGCTAGAGCAGTCGAAAGATGAACTCGCCAAAGCCTTGGCGGTAGAGCGGGAACTGGGGGAGTTGAAATCGCGCTTTGTGTCGATGGCGTCGCATGAGTTCCGAACTCCACTGAGTGCTATTCTGACCTCGGCCTCACTCATTGAAAAATACCCCGCTACCGAGCAGCAGGATAAACGAATCCGGCACATTCAACGGATCAAAGCGTCGGTCTATCATCTCAATACCATTCTGGAAGAGTTTCTGTCGGTCGGCCGATTGGAGGAAGGCCGTCTGGAGGCCAATTGGTCGTGGGTAGAACTAGCCGGTTTGATCAACGAGGTGGTCACTGATTTGCAGGATATGCTGAAAGCCGGGCAGCGGATTCAGATGCAGGTCAACTGCCCGAAACTGATCCGGAGCGACCCCTCTCTGCTGCGTAAGATAGTTGTCAACCTGTTGTCGAATGCGATAAAGTATTCGACAGAAAATCAGCGCATTGACCTGGATGCTATTTGCAACGAAACCGCGTTTCAACTGACTATTCGCGACCAGGGAATTGGTATTTCGGCTGATGACCAGAAGCATTTATTTGAACGTTTTTTCCGGGCCAAGAACGCCACCAATTTTGCGGGTACGGGCCTCGGACTTCATATTGTTGCCAAATACCTCGAATTGCTGGGTGGTACTATTGTACTGACCAGTCAGTTAGGCGAAGGCACTACTGTAACGATTACATTTCCCTATGAAAACCATTCTGCTGATTGAAGATAATGACGATATCCGGGAAAACACCGCTGAAATTCTGGAGCTGGCCGGATATACAGTACAGACTGCCAACAATGGTAAAGTTGGGGTAGAGATGGCGCTCGCTGTGCGGCCGGATCTGATTATTTGCGACATTATGATGCCCGTACTCGATGGGTATGGCGTTTTGCATATTGTCAACAAGAATCCTGAACTGGCGAGTATACCGTTTATTTTTTTGACGGCTAAATCGGAGCGTACAGATTTCCGTAAAGGGATGGAACTAGGGGCCGACGACTACCTGACCAAACCGTTCGACGAATCGGAATTGCTCAGTGCCGTTGAGGGACGGCTGAATCGGTTTTCTAAGATCCGATCGGAGAGCTATAACCTCAAGCAGGAGGGTTTTAACGAGTTTCTGGACGATGTAAGTGCGGTAGAAGGGCTTCAACGGCTGTCTATTGATCGTAAACCGCATTTTGTTGCCAAAAAACAGTTTGTGTATACCGAAGGGGATGAGCCCACCCGGCTCTACTTCCTGAAAAGTGGCCGTGTAAAAACCATTCGGACCAACAACGATGGAAAAGAGTTGGTGACCGGCATTTACGGAGTCGGTGATTTTTTTGGCGATCTGGCCCTGCTTGAAGAAAAGCCCTACACCGAATCGGCTCTGACACTCGATGACTCCGAACTGATTTACATCCCCAAAGAAGACTTCCGCCATTTGCTGACCGTGCATCCTGAAGTAGGGCGGGAGTTTGTGCGGATGCTGGCTGGGCGAATCAGCGATCGGGAAGACCAGCTACTGGGCATGGCGTATAGTTCGTTGCGTCGGCGCGTAGCCAATGCGCTCTTACGTTTGCAGGAACCCCTGCCCAATGGCGAGCCTGCTCCGCCGATTCAACTCTCCCGCGATGATCTGGCATCGGTAATTGGTACTGCCACCGAGTCGTTGATCCGTACCCTAAGCGAATTCAAGCACGACGGCCTGATCGAGATTACGGGGGCCGGTATTCGGGTGCTTCAACCTGAGAAGCTACGTCGGGCAAACTGGTAGTCGAACATATTAGTATACGAACATTTTATTTTTGGTAATTAACGTGTCCGTTTTGTCTTTGTCTGGCATAGTAATTGAGCATGCTGGTAGTTCATTTATTGAAATTAACGATAATGGATTGTAGGGTATATTATGTTAATAATATAAAAAATTAATTAATTAGTATTTGAAAAAGTAACTAATGAGTGGATAATATTTCTAAATAGTCCTGAATTGTCCACTGCTGGTATACCATTTGCAAACCTAGAAGTTAGTTGGAGGCTCTCTGTATTTAACGTTAGAGTTTCCTGCATCATTTAACTTTTAGTTATGCAAAGTATGTCTACCTGCAGTTCAATCGGGAAGGCCCCCCACTCCCTTATTAGACAACTTCATTGCCTGAAGGAAGTAATTTCAGACCCCATTAGCCACTACGCACGGGGGGCGTTGGCCGTAATAAGCCTATTTTTATTAGTGGTTTTACCGGGCAGGTCGGTACAGGCCCAGTCTACCTGCACGGGTGAACAGTATCTTCTGGTAGCCGATTATCCCGTTGGAGCTACGTCGGGCAGTCTGCATATCTTCGACTTCCCCTATACGGGTAGTATGGTCAACTCCCCTACGTATTCTACAAATGGCTG
The DNA here is from genome assembly GCF_000374025.1 of Spirosoma panaciterrae DSM 21099. Classification (GTDB taxonomy): domain Bacteria; phylum Bacteroidota; class Bacteroidia; order Cytophagales; family Spirosomataceae; genus Spirosoma; species Spirosoma panaciterrae. Next base: position 679,782 of record NZ_KB893172.1, read on the forward strand.
TAGTCCAGGTTTTTCCACCAATTCTTCAGAAGGGGTAACGGTGGATGTCGTTCATAAGAAGGTATACATTGCTACTACAGGAGGGAGCGAAATAAGCGTTTATACCAGTAATGGTTTACAGGGTACGATCAATCTGCCTTCTGATTATGCGTTAGGTATAGCTGTCGACCCTGCAGGCAATAACCTATTTGTAGCCGCTCAAAAGGGGTTATACAAATATGATGTCAGTACGGGTATTCCGACTACCTATACCAGTTTTGCGTCGAATAGTTCATTCGGATTGACAACCGATTACCTATGGGGAGTTGGTGTAAGTCCGACTAATGGAAACGTGTATGTCACAACAGGCTGGAATCCGACCGATTTTCTGAATGGAGGAGCCACCAACTCGACAACCCGGATTCTATCGCTCAATCCGGCTACCCTGAGTGTGAATAGCACGCTGGCTAATCAGACTAAGTTTCCCGACCTGTTCGTGGGAGTTACCGTAGACTCAGATGGAAGTCTGTGGGTCGTTAATAATAATAGTATCGAACATCGGGATGGGGGTACGGGTAATTTAATCGGTAGTAGTATTAGTACATCGGCTCCGGCTGCTACTGCGGGAGCGCCTGATAGTCCGCTTTGGGCCATTGCACTGGGTCCTGACAATGACGTGTATGTAGGGTCAGGTGCAACAACGGCTTGTGTGTACCAGATAAATCCTGCTACTTCATCGGCCAGTGTTTATATTCCATACGACAATTCGCAGACATCGTTGCAACGGGCGAAAGGCCTGGCGTTTTTGTGCTCAGACATTACGTGTCCGGCCGTTTGCTCGTTGACCGCAACGGCTATCCCAACAACCTGTAACCCAACGACTAATCAGTACTCCGTTAGTGGCACGATCAGCCTGACCAACACCAGTGGAGGTATCGCTACCATTACCGACGGAACCCAGTCGACAACGGTTAGTGTAGGGGCCAGCGCCACTTCCGTTGCTTACTCGCTGACGGGACTAACTTCGGGCACGGGTTCGCACACAGTTGTGGTAAGCCTGCCGGGGTGTGGCACCGCAACGGCTGCCTACACGGCTCCGGCAACGTGTACAATTGCTGCTGTCTGCTCGATCTCGGCTACTGCTCAGGCTACTTGTAATTCGAATGGAACCCTGGACACTACTACGGATGACTATATTACGTTCGTTCTTACGCCGTACAATGCCGTACAGGCTAGTCGATTTACCGTTACGGCCATGCAGGCAGGTAACTCCATTCCACTGACCCTATCGGATGGTAGTTCGTTTACCGCCCTGAGTTATGCATATCCTACCCCATTTCGTACTGCTATTGGAACGGCAGGGAAGGGAAATATTACGCTGACGATCACCGATGTCAATAACGTTACCTGTACCACTCAGGTAACAGTTGTCGATCCTGGTACCTGTGCCGCAATAGCCTGTGTAGGTAGTACACCCGTGTCGGTCACCTATACCTACCAGACACCCTTCCAGACCACCGAGCTTACGGATGTGCCCTTGCTTTTGTCTAAGTTTGATGATGGGGGTGGAAAGCGCACGCTGACGGGTGTCGTGCTGACTTACAAAGTGGCTGAAGCGACCAACTTCCTGTTCGAAAATGCAGCGGTTAATCCGCAGACTTTTAAGGCTACCGTGAATGGCGATGCATTTATTTCCCTGAATGGCGCTCAAATTGCAGATGCTTTGCTGCCTAATACCACTACCGGATTTGTAACGTTGCCTGCGGGTATTACAGTAACGGCACAGGGTACTTATCCCGGCGATGCTCCCTACGGCAGTGGATCAAATATATCGACCCTGGAGGGGATGTCTTCCTGGCTTAGTCCACTTCAAGATGACATCTACATTGACCCCCGTCTGGACCCTCGCTGGGTAACGACCGCAACGGGTGATCCGACAACTGATGATGATATTTATGTGTGGGCTCCTCAATCGTTCACAGCCTCGGGCAGCAATAGCTATTCGGCGGTAGCTGATCTGGCTCAGTTCACAGGAAGCGGCAATATTTCTTTATTGGCAAACACCCTGAATGGATTTAGTATTTCAGGTGGTGGGGGAAATATAATCGCTGCTCAAAGAACCAAGGCTTTTGCGTGGGCTACGGTTGTGTATACCTATAGTTGTACCGCTTGTGATGTTGCTGCAACAGCGACACCAACGGCCTGCAATAGTTCTACAAACCAATACACGGTCAATGGGACGATCAGCCTGACCAACACCAGTGGGGGGACGGCTACCGTTACCGACGGAACCCAATCGACAACGGTCAGTGTAGGGGCCAGCGCCACATCGGTCGCCTACTCGCTGACGGGGCTGGCGTCCGGTACGGGTTCGCATACGGTAGTGGTGAGTCTGCCCGGTTGCGGCACCGCAACGACTACCTATTCAGCACCTGCTTCCTGCACGGTTGCCCCCTGCGGACTAGCCTTGACGCTTACTCCGGACCTATGTCAGTCTGCAACTAATAGCTATGTGCTGTCAGGAACCCTGACGACCACCAATGTGCCTACCAGTGGTACACTTACCATCAGTTCGGGAGCTTTCTCGCCCCGTAGCCTGACCTTACTCGGCGGTAACGCATCGGGTACCTTCAGTTATTCAGGACTGGTTAGCGATGGACAAGTATATACCGTAACTGCAACGTATTCGGATGGAGCCTGCTCTCCAGTTAGCAATACCTATACCGCACCGGCTTCCTGCTCCGTGGCCCCCGTCTGCTCGATCAGTGCTGTAGCCACAGCGGGCATCTGTGCCAGTGCCACCAATACTTACTCGGCTACCGTGGTCGTCAGTCTGAGTAATGCTCCAGCGGAAACCATTACCGTCAGCCTTCCATCGGCAACGCCCATCAGTCAGACACTGGCAGCCAATACGGGAACATTTACGGCTATCATCAATGGGTTGGTTTCGGATGGAGCGTCGCATCTAGCTACGATTAGTTTACCCGGCTGCGGAACCACAACGGCCAGCTTTACGGCTCCGGCCAGTTGCTCCGTGGCTCCGGTATGTTCCCTAAGTGCCGTGGCTACAGCGGGTCTGTGTCAAACGGCGACGAATACATACTCATCGACTGTGGTGGTGACCGTAACCAATCCAACAGCGGGGACTTTGTCGGTGAGTGACGGAGGGCAAACGCTGACGTTCTCGACGACGGCCAACGCTCAAAATACCTTTACAGCGACATTCAATGGGTTAATTTCTGATGGAACGACGCATACGGTAACGGCAAGCCTGCCAGGGTGTTCGACAAATACGACGACCTATGCGGCTCCAGCGTCCTGCTCAATCGCTCCTGTTTGCTCGATTAGTGCCGTAGTAACCGCAGGCATCTGTGCCAGTGCGACGAATACGTACTCGGCTACAGCGGTGGTTCAGTTGAGCAATCCGACGGCGGGTGTGCTGACGGTTTCGACCGGGTCGCAGAGCCTGACCTTTGCCACCACAGCCGTGAGTTCGGCTACCTATGTGGGTATTTTCAATGGATTGATTTCGGATGGTTCGTCTCACACCATCACAGCTAGTCTGCCCGGTTGTTCCAGCACCACGGCGACTTATACAGCTCCGGCTAGCTGCTCAGTAGCCCCTGCCTGCGACTTGTCGGTAACGGCTTCGGGATCGAACTGTAATCCGGTTACCAATCTGTATGTACTGTCGGGTACCATTGCAATTACCAATAGCCCCGAAAGTCAGACGCTAACCCTGACCGATGGCAGCTATGTACGGTCATTGACAGCTGCTGCGGGTACTACGTCGATTACGTTTAGTTATACGACGTTGCAAAGTGATGGAGCTATTCATACAGTAACCGTTACCAGCAGTGCTACGGCCTGTGGAGCAGCTTCAACGACGTATACGGCCCCTGCTTCGTGTTCTGTGGCTCCGGTATGTTCCGTAAGTGCGGTGGCTACGCCAGGTCTTTGTGCCAGTGCCACCAATACGTTCTCCAACACAGTAACGGTGACCATGAATAATCCTACCGCTGGTACGTTGGTAGTCAGTGACGGGGTTGCTAGTTTGACGTTTGCGGTAGCTGCTTCTAATGGGACAACGACGGCTAAGGCCGTATTCAATGGTTTAACTTCGAATGGAAGTTTACATACTGTAACGGCAATTTTGTCGGGCTGTTCGTCCACAACGACAACCTATAGTGCTCCGACTTCCTGTTCAATCGCTCCAGTGTGTAGTATCAGTGCAGCAACTACGGCGGGTATCTGTGCCAGTGCCACCAACACCTATTCGGCTACAGCGGTGATTCAGTTGACCAATTCGACAGCGGGTGTGCTGACGGTTTCGACAGCGGGACAGAGCCTGACCTTTGCTACGACCACTGCCAACTCGGCCACCGTCATAGCGGCATTCAACGGGTTGATTTCGGATGGAGGTACACATACGATTACCGCCAGTTTGCCCGGTTGTTCAACGGCTACATCAACCTACACCGCTCCGGCATCGTGTACAATAGCTGCCCCTGCTCTGGCAGTTGTAGTGGGCAGTCCGGTCTGTAACGGTGCAACTAACAACTACTCGGCTACGGCTACGGTGTCGTTGAGTAATGTGGTGGCCGGTTCGACCCTTACGCTGACCGACAAGGGCGCCCTGATCGGTAGCCAGACGTTAACGGCCGGTCAGACGACCGCATCCTTTAGTGTGACAGGAGCATCGGATGCTACGTTGCATACGGTTGTTGCTACACTCACCGGGGGCATTTCGGCCAGCGCAACGTATAGCGCCCCTGCTAGCTGTACCTACACCTGTCCGGCGCCTATTCATGTGTGTAAAGGCAGTCAATACGCCGTCGAATTGAGTACTACGTCAGGTTTAGGTACGTATCAGTGGTATCGTAATGGGGTAGCTATTCAGGGGGCTACGGCAAGCTCCTACACCGCTACACAGGCAGGTAGTTACTCCGTCGTTGCTAATGGGGAAGTGATTGGTCAGTGCCCTGATGGCTCCTGTTGTCCAACAGTAATTGTGGAGGATTCGGTAGCCGTTTATCAGGCTGTTGCACAGAAGCCAAGCTGCAATACGGCCACGAATACGACCAATGCGACTGGGGCTATTGTGATAAGCAACTGGACATTGAGCATAGGTGATACGACCCACTATTTCTACCAGGTATCCGTAGGAAGTAGCTTCAACTCGGCTCAGATAATAGCGGGTGGATCGTCTGCCCCTGTACCTGAGAATGGTATACTCGTAGCTAACCTACCCAATCCGGCATCGGTGGCGGGGCAGTCGTACACGATCCGAATCACCAATGGATTGGGTTGTTATCGGGACGAGACGGTATTGCTGGGGCAAACGGTTTGTAATTGTCCACCTACTTCATGCGTTCCGCTGGTGATCAGGCGCGTAAAATAACGAACCAGTAGTTCAGATAAAGTCTGGTAAATCAGTGACACTAAAAAAGCCGTCAGGGAATAATTCTGACGGCTTTTTTAGTGCTTATTAGGGTGAAAAGGGGCTGCTAATAACGTTCATTTCCCTCATCTTCTTCCTCGGCCAGCTCAATGATTTGCTCGTCGATGTCGTCGTCGGAGAGGTCAGAATTGGCAAAGTCATTCATGAACTCATCGTCCTCAGCATCGTTCGACACTGCATCGGTAGCGTGTCGGGCGGTGGCAGTATCTGTATGTAGTACCGTGTCGGAGGCTTCTTCATCGCCGGGATTCATGATGTCGGGCTGATTGTTGACTCCCAGTCCTGTATAGATAGCCGTGTCGTCACTTTCATCGTTGGGTGGCAGATCATTGTGTTGGGGCGATACACCCTTCATCGAATTGCCCATAGCCTGGTTAGGGCTCTGCATATCGGCATTGTCTGTATTTTCCATAGTCGTGTTACTGGTTAGAAAGGGTAAGTCAGGATGACCATTCGTGATTATTCTTTAACTAGTTAGGAAAAAAAGAGTTTGGATTTATTTCCAGACAACAATTTTCTGAACCTGAGCCGGACGATTGTCTCCTGTTAGCCGGAGGAGATAGTTGCCATCGGGCAGGTTGCCCAGGTCCAGTACCGTATCGGCATCAATTGCTACGGGCTGTACGGGCAACATGGTTTGTCCCGACAAGGAAAGTAGCTCCACCCGCCCGGCAAAGGGTGGGCGTACGGTCAGATAGCGATCGGTTGGATTCGGAAATGCCCAGGGACCAGTTGGTTCGTCGGTCGTGCCGGTAATGACCACTTTCTGAGACGTATTTTTCAGGTAGCGCAATCCGCCCGACACGCTGCCCAGAATCAGGTCTGGAAGCTGATCGCCATCCAGATCCCCGACCGTGGCAATCAACCCTTTTCCCGGTACGCCAATGGAGGCTAATGAGTCGATCAGGGTGAGCGACTGGTCAGGTTTTTCGGGGAATTGGTAAACCCGGACAGTGCCGTTGTCGGCGGCTGCTATCAGTTCGTTTATCTGATCTCCATTCAGATCGGCTACTACCAGCGAGCGAGCCTTGGCATAGGTGTAATCATCGTTGGTAAAGCCACCAAATGTTTGGCTTTGTAACTGGAACGATGGAGCCGTGGCCGTCCCGGTGTTTCGGTAGTAAAGGATGGTTCCCAGATTGTAAAGACTGATCAGCATATCTACTTTCCCATCCCGATCCACGTCAGTTACGGTCAGCAAATCATAGGGGCCTACGACATCTGGTTTAGGCCAGCGCACGGCACTCGCCAGCGTATACTGAACAGCCGAGCCTTTCGCGGCTGTGTTGAGGAGTACCCGGATTTCGAGGGCACTGGTCCCTACTCCCGTCAGAATCAGGTCCATACTGCCATTTCCATCCACATCGGCAAAAGAAGGAACCGTATTGGTCAGCGTCAGGGATTTAGACATCCCCAGGTAATCGGTTGTAACCAGCGCAAAGGCTGGGTTCTGTAAGGTGCCTTTGTTTTCAAACTGCCATATACCGGCCCGGTAGCTGCTGCCTAAGCCAACACCGCCAAACCCGACCAGCATATCCAGGTCGCCATCGCCATCCAGATCGGCCAGGGCAGGGGCCGCCCGTCCGCCCAGGTCGAGCATGTCGTTTTGCAGAAAATCTTTCTGAATCAGTTGAAAGACGGGTTTTTGGGTGGTGCCTGTGTTCTTATAAAACCAGTTCGATGCCCGAAAATCGAAGGCAAACCCATCGTTGGAGGTTACATTGGGCGACGCCAGTAAATCTTTCTGTCCATCACCATCCACATCTTCCCAATAGGTAGCCGGAAAAGCCGGGAACAGAATGGGAGCAGCCGCTGGAAACAGACTGTCGTAACTCACAAAATTGGCTTTGTCGTTGTTGGGACCTGCGTTTTTCAGCCGGGCAATATTTTCACAACTTACAAAGCCAAACAACAGATCTTTATGCCCGTCGCCATCTGTATCGACAACGGTAAGGGTATTGCCTGTATGCAGGGGTTTAGCGAGCCTGGCATTTTGGGTGCCTGACGAAGCCGCTACCCGGCCACCGACATTGTCGTCGCATTGAAAGCCAAACGTAAAATCATTGCAGAACTCTTTCCGGAAGTGGCCCCAGCAGGTATTGCCCATCCGCTGAAAATCAAGTCCTTTGGCCCCCGTTCGCTCAACGCTCATGTTTTGCTGATAGGCCAGGATGTTTCCGTCCGAATCGAACGTAATAATATCGATGTCTCCATCGTCGTCGAAGTCCGTAATGGCCGGAATATCGGTACCAGCGACATAGATCGGGATACGGAGCCCACTCAGGCCAACTGTCAGAAGTGGATTGGCTGCTGCTTTAAACACCACCTGCCCATTCTGCGATTCGTTATGCAGCACCTGCACCCCGGCCGAACTGGCAGCAAACACATCCTTTCGGCCGTCGCCATCGTAGTCGGCTAGTAGCAGCCAGCTATATACATTGATCGGGAAAGCCGTTTCGTATTCGGGCGCGTACCGCCAGGCGATGCCGCTGCCGGTTGGGTTGTCGATGGCAACAAACGTATTGACCTTCCCCGTACTCCGATCGAATACGACCAAATCATCGCGGGCATCGTTGTTCAGCCGAATGGTTGAGTATTGGGCCGAATTGAGTCCGCCTGCCCAGGGGTTTAGCAAGGGTTTTCCGTTTACACTAACCGTCGGAGTCTGATCGTACCGAAACCCAATTTTACCACCCGACTGGGCATGGATAAAATAGGGAAGCATCAAAAAACAAAGCGTAAATAGCTTTTTCATCTAATTTTGGGCCTTTGCAAACCGGCTGAGTTCAGTATATCAGCCAATTCACGAAAACAACGAACGAAGCATCTATTTAAGTCTATCGGCATGGTATCCACTGAACAACTCTATCAGAAATTTTTGGAATGTACCGCTATTTCTACGGATACGCGTCGAATTACGCCCGGCTGTCTGTTTGTGGCGCTGAAAGGAGACAAATTCGATGGGAATCAGTTTGCTGAGCAGGCGCTGGCTTCGGGAGCCCGGTATGCTTTGGTCGATGATGCCGACGTAGCCGACCGTGTGTCGCTGGCAGGTTCGTGTCTGCTCGTGGCCGATACGCTGACGGCTTTGCAGGATCTGGCCCGGCACCATCGGCAAACGTTTACGTTTCCGGTAATTGGCCTGACGGGGTCGAATGGAAAAACAACCACGAAAGAACTGATTGCGGGCGTGTTGTCGAAAAAGTACCGGACCTATGCTACAGTCGGGAATCTCAACAACCACATTGGTGTGCCGCTTACCCTGTTGGCTATCAATGAACAATATGAGATGGCTGTGGTCGAAATGGGGGCTAACCACCAGAAAGAAATCGAACTGCTTTGCTCCATTGCCCAACCGACGCATGGCCTGATCACCAACGTGGGGAAAGCTCATCTGGAAGGATTTGGTGGGTTTGAAGGCGTAAAAAAAGGAAAAGGCGAACTGTATGACTATCTGATGGAGCATGGCCAGACGGTGTTTATCAACTCGCGCGATAAAATCCTGACCGCCCTGTATCGCGACCGACTCAAAACCTATCGTTCCGAAACGACCTTTGCCCAAGTCATTTTTTACCCGGCAGCCGAAGCCTCTACCGCCGACTCGGCAAGTGAACCAATTGAGCTAATCCAGGAATCGCCCGTTGTTATTTACCGGGATGCCACCGGGCAGGAGGTTACGACCCATTTGCCCGGCCGTTACAACTTCGAGAATATGCTGGCGGCTCTGGCCATCGGTGATTATTTCGGGATAACTCCCGACGACGCTAACCGGGCTGTTGCTGATTATAACCCGACCAACAACCGCTCGCAGGTAGTTACGAAAGGAACGAATACCATCCTGCTTGATGCCTATAATGCCAATCCCAGCTCGATGGCGGCTGCCATTCGTCAGTTTGCGACTATGCCAGCCATGCATAAAGCTGTGATTTTGGGCGATATGTACGAACTGGGTGATGAGAGCGAAGCCGAACATGCCGCGTTGGGCAAGCTGATTGCGGAGGGAAAGTTCGAGCGGGTGATTCTGGCGGGTAAAGACATGAAGTTTGCCCTGGCGTATCTGCCCCAGGCCTTTTATTTTCCCGATAAATTCTCGCTGCATAACTGGCTGATGGACCATCCCATGACCGATACACACATTCTGGTGAAAGGATCTCGGGGAATGAGCCTGGAGTCGGTTGTGCCGTTTATTTAAGCGGTTATATCAATACGGCCTTTGGTCGGCTTTATCGCTTTAACACATTTCAGGCAATAAGCCCATGTATTCAGTCGATTAATGATAAATGGTTGATAATTAGGTATAAATTTTGCTAGTGAATATGGATTGTGGAGTTAGTAGAATAGACTAACTCGCTCTACTCAATCCTTTTTCATAATGAAGGCTCCTCTCCTTACCTATGTTCTCCGACTGGTATTAAGTGTCACATTTGTTTCGATTTATACCCAGCTTGCGGCTCAGACTATCACGACGATAGCGGGTTCTTCGCTAAAAGGCGATGGCGGATTAGCGACGGGGGCTAACGTATCGAGCCCGTTTAGTGTCGCCCTCGATGGGAGCGGGAACCTCTATATCGCTGACAAGGGCAATCATCGAATCCGGAAAGTATCCGTTTCAGGTATCATCACAACCGTAGCCGGAAATGGCAGCTATGGTTCTGGGGGGGATGGTGGTCAGGCGACTTCAGCCAGTTTAGCCAATCCGGCGGGTGTCGTTGTTGACGGGAGCGGGAATGTTTACATCGCTGATTCACAAAATAACCGTGTCCGTAAAGTAACACCGGCGGGCAGCATTACAACGGTTGCCGGGAATGGGACAGCGGGTTTTAGTGGCGATGGCGCTCAGGCTACCCTGGCTACCTTAGCCAACCCCACCGGGGTAGCGCTGGATGCAAGCGGGAACTTGTACATTGCCGACCAGCAAAACCATCGTATCCGAAAAGTTGATTTGTCGGGTACGATTACAACGGTAGCGGGTAGTGCTACGGCAGGTTTTGGGGGCGATGGCAGTTCGGCGACGGCCGCTAAACTCAACAGCCCAACCGAAATTGCGGTCGATGGTAGTGGGAATCTGTACATTGCCGACTCTCAGAATAATCGGATTCGTAAAGTATTGACCACGGGCATCATTAGCACCGTTGCCGGAAACGGCACCGCAGGTTTTGGGGGCGATGGCAGCGTGGCCCTTACCGCTAGTCTGAATAACCCATTTGGAGTAACCATCGATGGGAGTGGCAATCTCTACATCGCAGATGCCAGTAACCATCGTATTCGAATGGTAACGAATGGGGGGATCATCAGCACCGTTGCGGGTGATGGTACGGCCGGATATAATGGCGATGGAGCTACAGCGACAACGTCGAATTTGTATTCGCCTGGTGGGGTAGTCGTTGATGGGAGCGGCAAGCTTTACATTGCCGATACACAGAACAATCGGGTACGTGGTGTATCGACAAGTGGGATCATATCGACTGTAGCCGGGAATGGCACCATCAACTATGGTGGGGATGGTGGATTAGCGACGGCGGCCAGTCTGTCGAACCCGTTCGGGCTGGCTATCGATGGCAGTGGGAACCTCTACATTGCCGATCAGCAAAACCAGCGTATTCGAAAAGTATCGACTCCGGGTAGTATCATGACTGTTGCGGGGAATGGTACGTATGGGTTTAGTGGCGATGGGGGAGTGGCTACGGGTGCCAGCCTGGCCAACGCGGCTGGCGTGGCCATCGATGGCAGTGGAAATCTGTACATTGCCGATCAGGGGAATAACCGGGTGCGTAAAGTAACCCCAGCGGGAAGTATTACGACCGTTGCCGGTACTGGCTCGGCTGCATTCAGTGGGGATGGCGGAGCCGCTACAGGAGCTGGCCTGAATTTTCCGGCGGGGGTAGTTGTCGATGGGAGTGGTAATCTATACATCGCTGATTCACAGAATAATCGGGTTCGTAAGGTAACCCCAGCGGGTAGTATTACGACCGTGGCGGGGACTGGTACTGCCGGTTATAGTGGCGATGGCGGATCGGCTACAGCCGCTAAGTTGAACTATCCGGCTGGCGTAGCGGTGGATGGTAGCGGGAACCTCTACATTGCCGACCAGGGGAACCATCGAATCCGCAAGGTAACCCCAGCAGGTAGTATTACGACCGTAGCCGGAAACGGTACGTTTGGATTTGGTGGCGACAATGGACTTGCCACGGCCGCTAACCTGGCCAACCCTGCCGATGTGATCATTGATACGCATGGTAATCTTTATATTGCCGATACACAGAACAACCGTGTTCGAAAAGTATCGACCAATGGTACTATTACAACGGTCGCCGGAAATGAGTTTTATGGCTTTAGTGGAGATGGTGGCCCGGCTACGGCTGCTAGTCTGGCCAACCCACTAAACATAGCCGTGGATGGAAATGATAATCTCTACATTGCCGATACCGATAACCAGCGGGTGCGAAAGGTGGCAGGCCCTGCCATCGTGCGGATCAACCCGGCCAGTCCTGCCGCAGCTTGTTCGGGAGCGCTGTTTAGCCTGACAGCAACAGCCGCCAATTTTACGCCGTCGTCCTATACCTGGACCAGCCAACCAGCAGGCTTGTCGGCTACCGGAGCTTCAGTCTCCTTTACGGCTCCGACGGTCAACACGCCCACAACCTATACGATTGCGGTTACGGCTACCGATGGATCGAGCAGCCCGACAGCCAGCGTTACTCTGGTGGTCAATCCTGTTCCCAGCCTGACCATTACAGCCAACCCCAGTTTGACCATTACAGGTGGACAAACGACTACCCTGACGGCTTCGGGGGCTACTACCTATCTTTGGTCGACCAGTGCCGCAACCGCTTCGATCGGGATTACTACGTCTGGCGTTTATTCTGTGACGGGTACAGCCCTCGGATGTTCATCATCGACCAGTGTGACAGTTTATGGCCGTATTGCCAGCGTTCAGGATGGAAACTGGTCAAATGCCAGTACCTGGAACTGTAGCTGTGTACCAGGCAAGTATGATTCCGTTACGCTTTCGGTCGGGCACCAGGTAACGGTCAATCAGGCCGTTCAGGCCAGGCAGTTAACAGAAAACGGTACGTTAGTGATCAACTCAGGAGGGCGTATTTCTTTTTGAATAGGTGTTCTGCTTATACTGAGTCGCAATTTTAAGGTAGCGTTTTATGGAAAACCCTGCTGTGGTCATCTATTAACGGGAGATTTTAACCTGAAATAGAATGGCTACTTATACGCGTATCTTATTGCTAAGTATGCTGATTGCCAGTATCTGTTGTTGGGAAAAGCCATCGATTGGCCTTACCAGCGATGATTATGCAGTTTACTCAGCTTACCTTAATGAATTTGCATTCTATAAAAATGTGCCTTCTGCGGGGGCAATGATTATTGATGATTCGACCGGGATAGCTCCGCGCGACATCCATCCAAAAGTGAACTGGTCAATCCTGGCTGGGCGGGCAGATCGCTGTCACTATCTGAATGATACAGCTTGTTGCCACAAGGTGCAAGCGTCAGAATGGTATTCTGTCTTTGAGGAGTTTAAACGGTCAAGCTTAGGGCAACAGCAGGTATTGGTTCCGGCAAAATTGGTGGTTCACTATCCCATTCAACTGCTCTCTCAGTTTCGTAAACGGTCGCTCATCGAGCACCAAGACAAAGAGAGAATGTACTACCTTTTCAGGCTCTCGAAAATTTCCTATAACATAGATAAAACAAAAGCACTATTTTTCGGAAGTTTTGTTTGTGGTGGAACCTGCGGGCGTGGCGAATTAGTGATACTTGAAAAAGTAAAAGATGCCTGGGTCCTTATTGATACCTTTAGATTCTGGATTGCATAACCAATGACTAATCGACTCACCCAACTTCTTCTTTTTGTCCTTTTACCAATCTGTCTGTTTGCACAGGAACATGCGTTTGAATCGGAGATTCGGGCGTTTGAGCAGGCGGATAAAACTACGCCTGCGCCCCGAAATTCCATTGTCTTTACGGGGAGTTCGTCAATCCGGCTATGGGAAAATCTTACCAGTTATTTTCCGAATAAACCCGTATTGCAGCGCGGTTTCGGTGGATCGCAGTTGAGCGACGTGATCTACTATGCCGATCGGGTCATTACGCCCTACAACCCAAAACAGGTGGTGGTATATGCGGGCGAAAACGATGTAGCGGCTGGGAAGACCGGACAGGAAGTGTATGAACGCCTGGTTACACTGTTCGAGCACGTCCGGCAGAAATTGCCTAACACAACCTTTACATTCATTTCGCTGAAACCCAGCCCGTCGCGTCGGAAATATTTTCCGGAGATGGATGCCGCCAATCGCCTGATCAAAGGGTATCTGGAAAAACAGCGAAACGCTCAGTTTGTCGATATCCGGCCGGTGATGCTATTGAAAAATGGGCAGCCCGTTCCTGAACTGTTTCGGGCCGATAGTCTGCATATGCTTCCGGCAGGCTACGAGCGCTGGCAAAAGGTACTGAAACCGTATTTGAAATAGTTTTTTTAACCAGTGTGCCTACCTGAATCGGAATGGCGGCTGGTTCAAACGAATTACGCGGTACGTTCCCAGTCGACTGGGAACGTACCGCGTAATTCGTTTGAGGATTGAGTAGCGCATCTGCCGAAACCTCATGTACCTTTGTAAGAAACCCTTAAATTCGTTACCAATGAAAAAAAGGCTCTTCTGTCTGGTGGCTACCCTGGCGGTACTACACGGACTGTATGCGCAAAAGGCAACCTATGCCATCATCCCGAAACCCGTTCGGCTGGAGGAACACAATGGAAGCTATACCCTGCCCGCCAAACCGACCATTTCAGTTCAGTCGACCAGCCCCGAGGTGCGTCAGATCGCTCAGATGCTGGCCGATCAACTAGGGAAATCGATCGGGAGAACCCCCGTAATTACAACCGGAAAAGCGGCTAAAGGAATCGCTTTTGTCCAGACAAAAGATGCTGTTTTAGGGGCTGAAGGATACACCCTCGATGTGTCGCCCAAACAGATTCTGATTACGGCTGCTCAGCCGCAGGGCTTTTTCTATGGCGTTCAGTCGCTCATGCAGTTGATGCCGGCTGCTGTATTTAGCCCAACCAAAGTGGAAGGGGTGACCTGGACGGTGCCTGCCTGTCTGGTCGAAGATCAGCCCCGCTACGGGTATCGCGGTTCCATGCTCGATGTAGGGCGGCATTTTTACCCAGTGTCGTTTATCAAAAAATACATCGACCTGCTGGCCCTGCACAAAATGAATGTGTTTCACTGGCACCTGACCGAAGATCAGGGCTGGCGCATTGAGATTAAGAAGTACCCGGAACTGACCCGGTTCGCATCAATCCGCCCCCGTACCATGGTAGGCCATTACCGCGACCGTAAATACAGTGATAAGCCATACGGTGGTTTTTATACGCAGGATGAAGTACGGGATGTGGTGAAATATGCGAAAGAACGGTTTATAACCGTGATTCCTGAAATCGAAATGCCAGGTCATTCAGTAGCCGTTCTGTCCGTTTATCCCGAGCTAGGGGCCAATCCCGACCGGGTTATACCCGTTACGGGGACCTGGGGCGTTCACGATCAGGTGTTGTTTCCACGGGAGGAAACGTTCACATTCCTGGAAAATGTATTGACGGAAGTAATGGACCTGTTTCCGAGCCAGTACATTCATATTGGTGGCGACGAATGCCCCAAAACGGAGTGGAAACAGAGCAAATTCTGCCAGGATTTGATGAAGAAAGAGGGCCTGAAAGACGAACACGAACTACAAAGCTATTTTATTCGGCGCATCGACAAATTCGTTACCTCGAAAGGACGGCGGATCATTGGCTGGGATGAAATTCTGGAAGGTGGTCTTTCGCCCAATGCAACCGTTATGAGCTGGCGCGGAGTGAACGGCGGTATTGCAGCCGCCCGGCAAAATCATGATGTCATCATGAGCCCAACTACCTATTGCTATCTGGATTATTACCAGACGGACCCTAAAACGCAACCCGTAGCCATCGGTGGTTTGTTGCCGCTCGAAAAAGTATATAGTTTCAATCCTTCCGTTACGGATAGTCTTACGACCGATCAGGCAAAACACGTTCTGGGCGTGCAAGCCAATATCTGGTCGGAGTACATGCCCACAACGCATTACGTGGAATACATGGCGTATCCTCGCTTACTGGCCGTTGCCGAAACGGCCTGGACACCCGGCAGCGCTAAAAATATCGACGATTTTAAGCAACGGCTGGATGCGCACAAAAAACGGCTCGACTACCTGAAAGTTAACTATTTCGAAGCCCCTATCAATAAGAGTTTCGACTACGTCTGGCCAGGACAAACCGCTCAGAAATAGCGAATATTCCGGGCTGATGTGTCCATATGCGTCAGCCCGGAATAGGAAAGTCATAAACGCATTTCCATCCGAATATCGGCTCGGGCGTAGGGAGTTGGTACGCTCGGTACTTCACGAAAGCCTACGCTGGCGTACATCGTCAACGCTGGGGTCAGCATCCGGTTCGATTCGAGCCAGATGGTTCTGACTCCGAGCTGACGGGCATAGTCGATGGCGGCCAGGCACAGCTTTTTCCCGATGCCTTTGCCCTGCACCGTTGGCGAAACGGCCATTTTCGCTAGTTCAAATTCAGCGTTTCCCTGTTCCGGTGCTCCAGTATTGACCATAGCCACACAGCCCACGATCTGATTATCCAGTTGGGCCAGAAAAATCTGACCGTTTCTGGGTAATACATGGATTTCGGGATGATCCAATTGCTCTACATCATGAGCCTCAACCGCAAAATAGCGCGAAATCCATTCGAGGTTGAGCCGTTTGAAATCAGGCTGGAATTCGGGAGAATAGGTAATAATCGAAATCGTGTCCATTATTGCTCTCGATTTGTCAGGCGTATACAAATGAAGTTTTCATAAATAAGACAATGTATTGGTTGGCCATGTCGGTAAGCCACTCTGCAACCACCTGCCGTTAAATCAGGTGTTGGCTAATCTGTTGACTCAGGAATAGTGATTCTTCAAAATGGTTCTTATTTTTGCACTTTATTAAGAAATCAACCATCGCGGAGAGGGAATATAATCTATTGAATCGTATTCTTCGTAATTAGACCGAATTCCGGTCGTAAACCTATATGCAAACATCAACTTACGTTCCTTACAAAGTTAAGGACATTGCGCTGGCCGAGTGGGGCCGCAAGGAGATCCGGCTTGCCGAAGCCGAAATGCCTGGTCTGATGGCCCTTCGTGCTGAGTATGGCCCGACGAAACCGCTCCAGGGAGCCCGCATTGCTGGTTGTCTGCACATGACGATCCAGACCGCCGTTCTGATCGAAACGCTGGTTGAACTGGGAGCCGATGTAACCTGGTCGTCCTGTAATATTTTCTCGACGCAGGATCACGCGGCTGCGGCCATTGCTGCGGCTGGTATTCCGGTTTATGCCTGGAAGGGAATGAACGAAGAGGAGTTCAACTGGTGCATTGAGCAAACCCTGTTCTTTGGCGAAGACCGGAAGCCACTCAACATGATTCTGGACGATGGTGGCGACCTGACCAACATGGTATTTGACGTGTATCCTGAACTGATTCAGGGTATTAAAGGCCTTTCGGAAGAAACAACGACGGGGGTTCACCGCTTGTATGAGCGTATGAAAAATGGTACGCTGCACCTGCCTTCGATCAATGTGAATGATTCGGTAACCAAGTCGAAATTCGACAACAAATATGGCTGCCGTGAGTCGCTGGTCGATGCCATCCGCCGGGCTACGGATTTGATGCTGGCTGGTAAAGTGGCCGTTGTGGCTGGTTATGGTGACGTAGGTAAAGGCTCGGCCGAATCGCTGCGTGGAGCGGGCTGCCGGGTTCTGGTAACCGAAATCGACCCAATCTGCGCGTTGCAGGCAGCTATGGATGGCTATGAAGTGGTTACGATGGATGAAGCCGCTACCCGTGCGCAGATTTTCGTAACGGCAACCGGCAACGTTAACATTATCAAAGGCCGTCACTTCAAAGCCATGAAAGACAAGGCCGTTGTTTGTAACATTGGGCACTTCGATAACGAAATCGATATGGCCTGGTTGAACGAAAACTACGGTCATAGCAAGAGCCCGATTAAGCCACAAGTCGATATGTACGAAATAGATGGCAAAGAAGTGATCGTGCTGGCCGAAGGCCGTCTGGTGAATCTGGGCTGTGCCATGGGGCACCCCAGCTTTGTCATGTCGTGCTCGTTCTCGAACCAGACACTGGCTCAGATCGAACTGTGGCTCAACTCCGACAAGTACGAGAACAAGGTATACGTATTGCCGAAAATCCTTGACGAAAAAGTAGCCGCTTTACACCTGGCTCACGTAGGGGCTAAACTGGAGCCGCTTGAGCAGGAGCAGGCCGATTACATTGGCGTATCGGTGGCTGGGCCGTTCAAGTCGGAAATGTATCGTTATTAAGGAGTAGGAATAAGAAGGAGAAAAGGGAGAAAGGGGAAAGAAAGGGCACAAAATCCGTTGCTCTCTTTTCGCCTTCCTCCCTTTTCTCCTTTCTTTTTGTTAGTATTGAAGCAGAGAAATAACGTACAATTCGGTTGTTGTCAGGCCGTCGGTACTGTATCGGGAAAACTTCCTGGATGGGCATTCGGTTTATGTACTTTATACAGGTTTGAATTGCGGCTAATCGCTTTATAATAAAGTACTTATTTCTAAATTTACGCGCTGTCTTCACTTTACTGATGATGAAACGTCTGCTCCCTGTACTGTTGTTGTTTCCCTTACTCGCTTCGGGGCAGGTGACTATCGACACACTGCACTGGAGTGCGACCCGTCGGCTGGAATTGTCCGATTTTCATTCACCTACGCAGCCGGGTTTAGGCGGCTCGGAGTTTTATTACCAGATCGGCTATGAGGTTCGGCCTACCTCGCTTTGGGGCCAACCGGCTGTCGAAGCGTTTTGCCTGATGTTCCGTAATCTGTCCTGGGTGTCGGAAACGGCTCGGAATGAACGGACATTAGCCTATAATCAGGTTCTGTTCGATCTGGTGGAGGTGCATACCCGTCTGATGAAGGCCAAACTCATTGCACTGGGCGCCGATCGTCGATTCAAGCAACAGGCCCGACAAATCGAGTACCTGACCAATTCGGAGTTAGGTGCGGAGGTCAATCTGTTTCGGGCCGAAACGGGAGGGGGCGATGATCAGGAAGCGCTGCTCCGCTGGGAGAAACAGGTGGTTCAACGGCTGCACGATACCCCCGATCTGGTCACTACGTATCGTGCGTCAAAAATAGGATATGGCGTCTTTTTTGGTGGTGGTGGCGTATTGGCAACCGGCCCTTTGGCGCAAACCATTGGTTCGGCCGGGGGCGTTGTGTTTGGGATCGATATTGCCTTCCAGCGCACCATGCTGATGTTGCACCCCACGCTGTATAATGGCACGTTACGGCAAGGCTTTTCACATCAGAATCAGATCTGGGAAAAAGATATGCCCATCAGTCCTATGTTGTTCGAAGCGGGGTTGGGTCGAATTGTGCACGACGGTCCGCGAACCCGGATTATTCCGTACCTGGGGTATCTTTTAGTTGATCTGTCGCCCCGCGACCGGAAAGATGAACGTTACCAGGGGCTATCCTTGCTGAGCCATGCTCCTACAGCCGGTTTAGCCTTTGATATAAAACTCGGTAACAACGCACCCAAAAATGATCGTACTGAAGTAAGTTTCTGGTTTATACGTACCAAACTGTCGTATAGCCCAATTCTTGATGCAAAACCTTTTTCGGGTGGTCTCATCAATCTGCAAATTGGCCTGGGCGGCTTCGGCCGTGTCCGAAAGGTGAGTTACAGGCCCGAACCAACGACCATTACCTTGCCAGGACGAACAATCTGACGCTTCGATCCTGGCCTTACGCACGGCCAGGGCTGACTTTGCATCCCAAATCAAAGAACTAAAAAACAATTTCTTAATGCAGGATAAGCAAGAGTTTCCGAACTTGCAGATGCCTATGAAAAAATACGTTCTTGTCCTGACGGTGGCCATCTTATCGGCCTGCCAGTCGGGGTATCATCTAACCAACCGAACGGCCAACCGAATCGGCGTCGATTCACTGGCGGCCGCGTCGGATCCCGGGGTCAACAGCTTTCTACAGCCCTATCGGCAGAAGCTCGACCAAACGATGAACGAGGTGCTGGCTACCTCGACAGCTCCCATCGAAAAAAAATTGCCGGAGGGGCCGCTGAATGATCTGCTTACAGACGCCCTTCTTCAGCAGGCATCGCAACGATACGGTAAACCGATCGATTGTTCCCATCTCAACTACGGAGGTATTCGGGACAATTTACCCAAAGGGGCTATTACAACCGGATCCGTTTTTGGGGTTATGCCGTTTGACAATCAGTTGGTTGTGCTAACCCTCACGGGCGATATGCTCCGGCAGTTTCTGAACCATTTTGCGGATGGGCATGGTCTGGTTATGGGGGGCGTTAAGGTAAGCCTGCACAATAAACAGGTACAATCGGTTACGTTTACCAACGGCCGTACCCTGCAACCCAACGAAACGTATACCCTGGCCCTAAGCGACTACATTGCCAACGGGGGCGATAATGCCGATTTTCTGACAAAGGCCGTTAAACGCGAAGATATAAGCTACTTAATCCGTGATGCCCTGATCGATTATGTTCGCCAGCGGGGCAAGACCGGGCAACCTCTAACCCCCACAACGGATGGACGCATTAGCATCGAATAGACGTCAGTTTCTGAAACTGCTGGGGACAGCCGCCGTCGTTGGTTCGGTTGCCCCCGATGTGCTGGCTAGTACGGGACATCGAAAGCCGACGGCGCTTACCATACTGCATACCAACGACGTTCATAGTCGGCTGGATCCATTTCCGATGGATGGGAGCCGTAACGCCGGAAAAGGTGGCGTGGCCCGTCGGGCTACGCTGATTCAAAAAATCCGCCAGGAACAAAGCAACGTACTGCTGTTCGATGCGGGTGATATTTTTCAGGGCACACCTTACTTCAATCTATACAAAGGTGAACCCGAAATTCTGGCTATGAATAAGCTGGGGTACGATGCCGGGACCATCGGCAACCACGATTTCGACGGAGGAATCGATAATATGGTGACCCAGTTTGGCAAGGCAAGCTTTCCCTTGCTGATCGCCAATTACGATTTCAAAAACACGGTCATGGATGGTAAAACCATGCCCTATAAACTTTTTGATAAAGAGGGTATCCGCATAGGAGTTTTTGGCCTGGGTATTCAGCCCGCCGGACTGATTCCGAAAGATGCGTATAAGGAAACGAAGTACCTCGATCCGGTCGAGATCGGGAATGATATGGCTACCCAGCTTCGGAACGATAAGAAGTGCGACTATGTCGTTTGTCTGTCGCATCTTGGCTTCAAATACAACGATGCCACCGTGTCGGATAACGTATTGGCGGCTAAAAGCCGGAATATTGACCTCATCATTGGCGGGCATACGCATACTTTTCTGGATGCCCCTGTGGCTGTCAACAACCTAAGTGGTCAGCCGGTCTGGATCAACCAGGTTGGTTTTGCAGGTATTAATCTGGGCCGTATCGACCTCACGTTTGAGCGAGGGAAAGCGGTTTCTAACAGCGGAACCGCTGTTGAAGTGAAGTAAAGTCCGTACCTTTGTCAAAGAGCGAAAAAGTGAAAGAGTGAAAGTGCGATTCGGTCACTATTCCTGTTTCATTGTGTCAATAGACCGAACTTTCGCTCTTTCACACTTTCGCTCTTTCGCCATTATGAAATTTGGTGTTGTTGTTTTTCCTGGCTCGAACTGTGATCAGGATGCTGTCGATGTTCTGAAATTGATGGACCAGGAGGTGGTCAAGCTCTGGCATAAAGATCATGATCTGCAAGGCTGTGATTTTATCCTTCTGCCCGGTGGTTTCTCCTACGGTGATTATCTGCGTACAGGGGCTGTTGCGCGCTTCTCGCCCATCATGAACGAAGTGATTGCCCATGCCAATCGGGGTGGGTATCTGATGGGTATTTGTAATGGGTTTCAGATTTTGGCCGAAGCGCGGCTAGTGCCGGGAGTATTGCTTCAGAATAGCAGTCAGAAATATGTCTGCAAAAATATTTATCTCAAGCCCGAATCAAAAGATGCCCTGCTAACGGCTGGGCTGGATAAGGCGGCTTACAAAATCCCAATTGCGCATGGCGATGGCCGTTATTTTGCCGATGCCGATACGTTGAAGGCACTGAATGATAACGATCAGGTTCTGTTTCGGTACTGCGATGAAAACGGGGCAATCGCTGAATCCGCCAATCCGAACGGTAGTTTGGAAAATATAGCCGGAGTTACGAACAAGGCCAAGAATGTTTTCGGTATGATGCCCCACCCCGAACGGGCTGCCGACTCCGTTCTTGGCAATACCGACGGACGACTCATTCTGGAACAGCTCCTGAAAACGGTACTGGTATAGTAGTCAAGAGTAGTCAGGTATTGTCAAGCGTGGTCAGGGGTTGTTCTATTACTCCTGACCACGCTTGACAATACCTGACTACTCTTGACCCCTTCTGACCACGCTTGACAAATTTTATTTTGCTGGCTCGTTGGTGCGTGTGGGTTGTGTTGGTATGACCTTACGCGTTTTCAGATCGAACTTCTGGCCTTTGCTCAGGTAGTAGAACGGCCCTCCGGTACTATTCATGCCCGATGGGTATTTGGAACTGCTGGCAATCTGATTGGCCTCGTAAATGCCTACATACGATGCTCCCATTACTTCAAACGTATTTTTCTGGACGAGTATAGCCGTTCCTTCGTCGATACCGATGCCGAGGAGTTCAGGCCGGGCTTTGATCACATCGATCAGGTCGAACTGGCGATTTCGGCGCATGACATGCTGGTCGATGGTGACGTTGTGGATGAAATCCAGCCCCTGCGTATGATCGCCAACCATGATCGAGTTTCCTTTGGTGTCGCCCCGGACCATAAACGAGCCCTGAATGGTAGCCCCGGCCGATGTGCCGCCGATGATGCCTCCCCGACTGAGTAGCGCGTTGAATTCTTTATGCGCCAGCGTGTTCAGGTATGAATCGGCCAGTCGCCAGTGGCGTCCGCCTACAAACCAGATGCCGGTCGCTTTGCGAATAGGGGCCACAAACGATTCCTGATTGGCTACTTTTGGGTCGCGGGTGTGCAGGATGGTAATGGTTTTGACACCCAGGCTCATGAGTTTCTCTTTTTCGCGGGGGGCGCTACTGGCGGCAGAATCCTCTCCGGCTGTTGGGATAATGATAATGTCAGCTTTGTCGGGGCCACCCGCCAGTTCAACGAATTTGTTCCAGAGTTCAGGCCCCATAGCGCCACCTCCCACAATCATCAGCGAACCCTGCTCAGGGCCAATGGTAGGCGTTTGCGACTGGCTCAGATGGCTTGTCAGAAGGAGAAGCAAGAGGAAGACGAAGTGCTTTTTCATGTCAGATTGTCGTTTGGATCCTTGTGTATTGGACACATTACCAAAGTTAATGCAAACCACGCTCTCACGAAATTATCCACGTCAGTTTCAGCGTATATGGCTGTTGCTCCCAGTTTATTCATAAGCCAGCGCTTCGCGCGTAGTAAGTCGATTGGCGCGTTGGGCCGGGTAAAGGGTTGCCAGATAGGAGCCCATCACAACAATACAAACCCAGATTGCACACGCAAGGGGCGAAATGGTCAGGCTCAACGGCGTACGGAAAGCCAGATGACCAATGAAACGGCCAAGATACGTAGACAGCAATAGCGATAGGATAAAGCCTGGAATCAGGCTGATTCCGCCGATGGCTAAACCCTCCCATACAACCAGTCGGCGTATGCGTGAAGGGGTTGCGCCAATGGCCCGCATGACCCCAATTTCACGGGTTCGTTCCAGCACATTCAGGCTCATGGTAGAAAGGAGTCCAAGCGTGCCAACCAGTGCCATCAGAAGCGCCATAGCCAGTAGGGAGTTCACCAGAATCCGCATATGGGCCGCTATGGCATTATGCAACAGCCAAACCGGCACACTCGACCGAACAGCGATGCCCGTTTGCTCAAGCTGATTTTCGACTTCGTTTATTTTCGGTTTCACGTAAGCTCTGTCGCGGCTGGAAAAAGCCATACGGAGCATGGTCGTTCGCTCAATGGGGGGAATAATCTTTAAAAAGACTTCTGCAGAAACATAGGCTGTGGCTGGGGAACCGACATCCTCGGTAAAGCCGACAATTCGCCAGGTGGTTGGTTTACCACCGATGGTCAGTATCAGTTGGTCGCCGATTTTCTGCTCTTTTTTGCGGGCTAACTGGTTCAGAACAACATCGTTTGCCGCCTGGCTTTGTAGCCAATGGCCTGCGGTCAGTGTAGGGTTCAATAGTTTGGTTGGGACCGGTAAAGCCTGAATCGTAAAGCTGCCATGTCCCTTATCGGGGTAGGTGTGAGTGACGGCAAAGGAGCCGCTTCGGGTAATCGATGCCGGGGCAACATAACCGGCTTCGAGCTGGTGTACGCTCGGTTGCTTCTTTAGTTGCGCGATGGCTTCTTCGACCTGCGCAGGATGGGTGAGTCGGATTTCGAGGTCGTATAATCGCTGGGTGTAGATCCGTTGGAGGTTGGTATCCCATGCCGACGAAAGGTTAAGGGCTGTCATAAACAGAGCACCACCAGCCGCCAGGAGGCTAAGCGTCATGGTAAGTCGGGTTCGTTGCCGAAACACATTCCGCAACGAAAGCAGGACGGTTTCGCCCAGGAAACGAATCGAGAGCAATTGAGTAAGCCACGTTGAGCCTGTTTGCCCCGACTGCGATACTCCATAATTGTCGAGCGCCTGCCGTACGGGCAAACGACTTCCCCGAATAACCGGAAAGGCAACCACTAGCAGAGGAATCAGGATACCCGTCAGAATTTGCAACAGAGGAACCCAGTTGGGTATGTGCGTGTCGGTTAGTTCGAGATTGAGCAGATTGGCAATGCGGGTGTATAGAACCGAAGCGGCTATTCGGCTAAGGGGTATACCAATCACAAGTGCAACCACGCACAGAACGAGGGTCATAAACAGGTAAAGCCGCGCAAGCTGACCAGACGTAGCTCCGATGGTTTTCATGACACCAATCTGACGAACCTGTTTGACCATGAGTGTGGCTACCGATGTTGCAACGAGGATAGAGCCGAGGAATAAAATCAGATAGCTGAACACGATAAAAATGGTCATGATCGAACTCATCTGACTTTGGTGCGGGTGCCGATTTGGGGGCGGTACCTGAATTTCGCCCACCTTGTAGCCTTTTTTCGCCAGCCAGGCCGAAACCGTTTGAGCTTGCCTGGTGATGCCCGGAACGGAATCAACCTCCGAAGCAACCTGGATTTTAAGTTGGTTGAACGATTGGGTTTCGCCCAGCCAGTGCAGCGTTTCCAGCGAGATGTAGCCGTAACCAGCCTGTTCCTGCCAGGCTGGAGCCAGTGCAGGATCATGAACGGTTCCTGTAATGTGTACCGATTTCGGACTGCCCTGCTGCGTTTTTATGGTTATCAGAGCGCCTTCCTGGGCGGCCATCATGCTTAGGGCTGTTCGCTCGACCAGCATTGTACCTAATGTCGGTTCTGTTGCGCCCGACACAGGATGGAATTTGCTGATTCGGAGATTGTCGAAGCGATCCATAACAAAAAGCAGCAGCGGATACCAGCGACCGTTGACCTTCATTCGGGCCAGCAGTGTGGCCCGTCGGTCGGCTTCTTTGATACCGGGCAACCGTTTCACACTATCGATCAGGCTACGCGGAATGGAATCATCGAGTTCGATGGTGGCCGATGCCGGTAACGTGCTGGTATAATTGCTGGTCATTTCCCGGTTCAGTACCGAATAGCTGCCTAGTATACAGCCAACGCCAAATAGGCCAATCGCAATCGACAGCACCAGCATACTGTTTTTTGCATAGTCGGACCCAAGGTCCCGCAGGATCTTTATATAGCTGATTCTCATATTTGTTTTTTGTTGCGACACAGGAGCCTGGAATCCATAGCGTAGCTATCCATCCATTAGCTTTCCTGGGTCTCTGTGGTTATTCAATTACTCCGTCCGAAATGGCAATGCTATGCTCGAACCAGGCTGAAAATTCTTTTTCGTGCGTAACCACGATCACTGTTTTGCCAGACTGGGTCAGTTTGGCAAAAAGTTGAAAAATAGCAGAAGCGGTTTGCGAATCCAGATTGCCAGTTGGTTCATCGGCTACAAGAATCGGAGGGTCGTTGGCCAGGGCGCGGGCAATAGCTGCCCGCTGTTGTTGACCACCCGATAGGGCTGATGGAAACTTGTTGGCCTGATCGGAGATGCCTACCTGGTCGAGCAATTGAAGGGCCCGATTTTTACGCTCAGCTTTTGGGTAGCTGTCGCAGAAGTCCATAGGCAGCATTACATTTTCCAGAATGGTCAGCGTGGGCAGAAGCTGAAAGAACTGAAATACGACCCCGATATTCCGACCACGCCAGGAAGCCAGCGCACTTTCGGAAAGCTTATCGATCCGAACCGTATTGACGGTTATACTTCCCGTAGTGGGTTTGTCGATGCCGGTCATGAGGTTGAGCAACGTCGATTTGCCACTACCCGATTTTCCGGTTATGGCTACTAACTGACCGGCTGGAATACCCAGCGATACCTGCTTTAAGGCCTGAAATGTACCTGATGCCAGCGTAAAGGATTTGGTTACGCCTGTAAGTTCAATGACGGTTTTGTGGTGCACCTTGTTCGTTGTTTTTGAGGCAATTCTCGCAAACAATGTCACGGCAATCGTCTGGCTAAATCCTGTTGGACGTAGTTAATGTTGAATGATTGAATGGCTGACGCAAAAAAACACCAAATCAATCAGTCATCACTTTGCTATACTCGCTGGGGGTAAGTCCGGTAAATCGTTTGAAGATGAGGTTGAATGTCGATTTGGATTTGAAACCCGCTTCCATCGCCAGGCCCAGCAGGTTGAAATGCTTCATTGCCGGATCGGTCATGAACGCCTTTACCTGTTCGACCCGGTACTTATTGACGAAGTTGTAGAAATTATCGCCCAGTCCTTCGTTAATCAACTGGGAGAGCATACTTCGGCTGATTGAGAGCTGTTTGGCCAGATCGCTCAATGTCAATTCGGGATCGAGGTAAGGTTTTTCATTGTCCATATAGTGAAGGAGCCGATCAACCAGTTGTTGGTCAGGTTTTTTAGCGGGCGTTGGGTCGGCTTCGCGAGACGAGGTGAGAGGCTCTTGCGGAGTATGGGTGGATGAAATAGTAAAAATGCTCCTCTGAAGAATGCCTTTGTAGCCTAATGCAAACACAGAGAGCGAAAGGATGACGGCAATCGTTCGGGCCGACCAGAACATCGTGCCATGATGAATCACATTCAGCAGAATAAGCAGAAAAAAGAGGTTGATACCCAGGAAAACCCCCATAAAGAACCGAACCCAGGCAATGCTTACATGTTCCTTGTTCGATACTTCCTGCTCAATCTGCTTCTGATACGTAAGCCACCGTTTATGTATGAAAAACAGGTAGACCGAAAACTGAACGACCATACAGGCCCAGAACAGACCAGATCGCCATGACCGTTGACCGACCAGATAGTTGGTCAGCGAAGGGGTAGGGGGAAGACTTTTCAGCAGGAGTGCGAAAAAAATGGCAATCAGAAACGGGATAAAATGAGCCACCGTCCCAACGGACAGCCGCACACGATGGTCGGTCAGTTCCTGAACGTATAGCCAGAGCAAGGGCGCAATCAGAAAAAAACTAGGATCGCCCAGGGCGTAGGACTTAATCGAAAAATGGCTAACAACCCGCCCGGCAAACGTGGTGTGCAGCACACTGAACGACATGGCCAGGAGCAGGATCGAGAGGAATATATTGGCCCGGTTTGCCTGAACGTTGCGGTTGTTCAGCAGCAACGTAACAAACACACCCTGAACAATGCCTGCATAAATGATGAGTAAGGAGAGCTGTTCTAAAAAGGCCACCAGGTCGCTGAAGGAAGCAGGATAAAAATAGATTGCAGGCGTAAAAATACACGTTAATGTGAAGCCGTTCGTCCATCTGGATACGGATGGACGGGTTCTAAGGGTGCCGAAGTCTGCCCTAAGTCAGTTAAAACGGCTAATAGATGGCCTCGTGGATTTCAGACTATGCTCCACATACACCAAAATCCACCGTTTATCGGGTAAAATTCACCAGATATACACTTGGGCTTTCGAGCGGCAGGTAGTGTTGTAGCTTTGTTGCGCTAACCTCATTTAACCACTGCTCAATCAAGTATCACCATGAAGTCCTTATTTCCGTATTTCATAATGGGTGTCCTGTTTCTGGCCGGGAACCGTCTGGTCGATCGTCAACAGCAGTACAAAAATTCAGAGCTGGCTCCGGCCAAAAAAACTTTTCGGTACGGTGTGTTTACCGTCGGTACGGGCGCTCCTAAAATGCAACTTACCAATAGGGCTGCCAGAACGGTTGTGGCCGATCGGCGAGCATTGAAAAATGCACCTATGTAAAGCGGGTCTATACCAACCACCGCCCACGAAGCTCCCTTTCGGTACGGAGTTTTGACAGCCTTGTAAAATACCAGACCGTAAGGGAATTTATGGTATAGTAAACGGCCTTTTACTCAGGAACCGGTACAGGCAAACCCCGCTCTCTGTTGTATTCCAGCTAGCTGCGTGATGGTTATACAAGGCAGATCAATTAGCGGAGTAGGGGATTACGGCAGGCTTGTTCAATCGTTTTTTACGCCGTTTCTTTTGTTCGATTAGCTGACAGAAAATCGTTTGCATCAGATCGGCTTGGCCGGTATAATCGGCACGAGGCTGAAACCAGTAATTGGTGAGTTCGATTTCCTCAACATTTTCCAGTTCGACCATTTGCCATCGACTTGGCGTGTGGGCATCGGGCACAATGTCCAGGCAGTAGCCATAGATGGTTAGCTGCTTTCGACCTTCTTTGGGAAACCCGAACAGATACGGCTCCAGGGTTCGCCAATTTTTATTCTGTTTGATTTGAATGACCCGTTGAGTCGTAATGGCCGAGTCGATAATGCTCCAAACAGAATCGGGTTGAGTAGTATTCATGAGTGTTCAGATATGGGTATACAGAGGAAATATTTGGTGTGTTCATATCATATACCATGCCAATTTTGGAAGGCGTTAAATGTTTTTTAAAAGGTTTATTGGCCTGAATAACAGTAGATATATATAAATTGATTAAGCAACCGTCGAGCCGCGAACAATTAGTCGGGAAGGCCGCACGATTATTTTCGATTCAGGGCGATCATCATTGACCATCAATTACTTGATAAACAGTTGTGACAGCCTGTTTGCCCAACTCATCAGGCTTCGTTGGGAAAGGAACGGACTAGCAAAAAGTCATTTTCAGGGAAGCGCTCATTTCAAGCCATCCATTTCGACCTCACTACTTCAATCAGGAGGGATTACCATCAACACAAATACCGTATCGGGTATCGCTTTGGGGCATTACCAGGATGGCAGCCCTATCGGTTCCCTGTCTCGACGAATGGCCTGGTACAGGTCATAATCAACCCGCTAACTTATAGGTCTATCCTGAACCAGACGGGTATGGATGTTCGCTAATTTGTATGGAGAATAGCCTCTTCTGAAAGCCCCCGATTAGGGTTAAAAACAACTATTTTCAATACGGCAGGATAAGCCAAACGCCAACTGAAACAAAATCTGGACGGGAAATAAAGAGTAAAGGAATGAAGGGGGACATCTTATCACGTTGGGCTGTGGGACACAGACTACTCGACCGGATGGCTTTGGCTACCGTATAAGTGGGCTATGGGGATACAACCCACGGTGATGGGTCGAAAGTTGGGAAGGTTAAAAGGCAGTCTTATAAATTAGTAATCAATGTCTAACAAGTTGACGAATGCGGTTGGGGTTTTGTGCTGGCTGGTTAGCCTGACGGTGAATGCACAGTCGGGACAAACGGTATCACTGACCAACGAGCAGGTAAAAATCGTCTGGAAGAATTCAGCTAATGGCTGGACGATTGGACAGGTATCGGTTCGGAAAGGGACAGGCTGGGTAAATGTAGCGACTCCTTCGGGCGAAAATACACTACTCTATGCCGCTGAAAAACCGTCTGATAAGCCCGATACGACCTTTCGAGACAGTGCAGGTGAGGTGTTTCCTGGGCCAAAATACCATTACCAGGAATCACAGTGGGCCGAGAGTACCAATCCGGTATCGCTGAACCGGGCAGGCCAGGCTTACTTTTTCTTTCCGGAAGAAGCGAAACAAACGGGGAAAAACCGCCTTCAATTTCAGCAGGAGACCGACGTCGCGACCATTCGTACAGAATGGTCATTGGATTCGAAGTTTGGCACAGACGTTATCGTCAAACAGACCGTGACGCCCAAAAAAGATGGTTTTTTCTCACTGGCAAGCCCGACGCTGGCTACGCTGACTGAGCAGAATCTGGCCTGGGCTACGGTGCCGGGTTATTTTCAGGGCAATGCATTTCAGAAAAACTTCGCGCTGGCTTATGCCTACGGGCACGGAATCCCGACTTTGCCTGCCATTTACCGGGAACGATGTGCCAGTACACTCTGCCCCATGCTGACGGGTAAAAACGGGATTACGCTTTCGGTTATTCCTGACCCCAGCCTAGCCCGCGATCCCTGGGCGGTCGATAAAAGTACGCAGACGACCTGGAACATTGGTCTATCACATATGAACCGCAAGGCCCAACTCTCACCAACCCTGTACTATCCGATTCTGGGTGAGCCGAAGTCAGCCCTGAAAGCGGGAGAGCCTGTAACCTACACCTTTCGGTATAGCCTGACGGATGGCGACTGGTTCAAAGCTCTGAATCACGCGGTGTATGACATCTTTCGGTTCAAGGAAACGCTGGCCTTACGACAAAGCAGGCAATCGCTGACCGACCGCATCCAGAAAATGCACCACTACCTGACCGACCCTAAAACGTCAATGTGGAACATTGAAGAGTTTGACGGTAAAAAGATTGGGGCGCAATCCTATCTGGGTGGCGTCGTCGGCTCCAACAAGGACGCCATGAAGAACTCCGATTATGGAGCTATGTGGATGCTGGCTAATGCTACCAAAGATCCGCTGTTGACCCAAAATGTGCTGCCGTATGCGCTGAATTTCAAACTGGTTCAGCAGGAAACGGGAAATAACTTTTTTAAGGGAGCCGTAGAAGGCCAGTACTATTTAGCCAAATCCAAAAAGTTTGTGGAGGAGTGGGGCGAAGTGGTCGAACCGATTGCGCTAACCTACTATACCATGCTCGATATGGGTAATATGCTCCTGTTTGAGCCTACCAATGCCGAATTGAAAGAGCGTCTACGCTTCGGAGCCGAACGATTGATGGACTGGCAAAAACCCGATGGACATTGGGCCGTTGCGTATGACCGACATACGGAAAAGGAGATGTTTAAAGACATTCAGGATGTACGCCCGACGTTTTATGGGCTGATCGTAGCGTATCGGTTGCTGAACGATCCGAAATACCTGACTGCCGCCCGAAAAGGAGCCGACTGGTTTTTGAAACATGCTATTGAAACGGGCCGCTTTCTGGGCGTTTGTGGGGATGCCCGCTACGCACCCGATTTTGCTACAGGACAATCAGCGCAGGCACTGCTGGATTTATATGACCTGACCAAAGAGGCCCGCTATCGGGATGGAGCCATCAAAGCCGCCAAAATATACACCACGTCGATCTACACCCATCCCATTGCCAATCAGACCATAAAAACCGTCAATGGCGTGCAGCGTGAGGACTGGGAAATCAGTCAGACGGGGTTGAGTTTTGAACATGGCGGTATTTTCGGATCGGCCAACCGGGCGGGCCCAATTCAGTTGTGTAGCCATGCGGGCTTGTTTATTCGGATGTATGCCCTCACAAAAGAACCGATCTTTGCTGATATGGCGCGGGCGGGCGCCATTGGCCGCGACGCCTTTGTGGATGCGAAAACGAGCGTAGCTTCCTATTACTGGAATGCCATGAATCGGGGAGCAGGCCCTTATCCACACCATGCCTGGTGGCAGGTTGGCTGGCTAACCGATTATCTGATGGCTGAAGCCGAATTACGGTCGGGAGGGAAGGTGACGTTTCCACGCGGGTTTGTGACGCCAAAAGTAGGTCCGCATCAAACGTATGGGTTTGCCCCAGGCACAGTAAATGGTGAAAAAGCGAATCTGGTCATCGACGAAAATCTGGTTACGGTCGACAATCCATCCGTCGATTACATCCTGGCGAAATCCGTACAGAGTGGTAAACTGTTTGTGGTCCTGCTGAATAATCGGGCACAAGCCAGCGATTTTACAGTGACTGCTAAAAATGGGAAGCTAATGAAAAAGCAGTTACCCGCATTTGGCATCGAGGTGATGACGCTCGACAATAAGGAATTATAGGTTGGTAAGTACGGCATGGACCGTGCCAACGGTGCGGTTCTATTTTTGACTACCTCCAAAAACGAATATGAGCTTGGACACAATCACAACCAGTTATTCGGGTTGCCTGAGTTCTTCCGGGAGGCCAACTCGTTCGATAAAGGCTTTATCAGCGGCAATCTTGTCCGCAAACGGCTCTCGACCGTCTTTAGCTTTTAGCATTCGCTTCGGCACAATCCTGGGAGGTGTTGGTACTTTGGTCGCATTCATGGCTGTATTTATTGCTGGTATACTCATTTTTTTCGAATCAGGAAGGCTTCATAAGGACGGTTAGATTGAAATCCCTCCCATGAAGCATGATAGTAGCCAAACATAACAAAATAAGTCAAGAGTTCCTCTCTGGCCCGGTTAATAGCCATACGATAAAGCCGATTTCTGGATGGAGAATTGCCTCTGAATAAGACAGTGGATGCTGGATGGTCAGACAAAAATAGGTGAGTGATTTGGAATATAGTAGCTAAAATAACCGGCATATCGCCATTGTCGCTGACTGATTGGTCGTCGATTTCAGTGGTAGCGGGTTTAACATCACCCAAAGCCAAATTATAAATGTCTGGAGAACTGATCAGACTGAAAATAACCGCTTTCTGAATCAGACCTTTTGGACCAATGCTTTCGAAGAAAAACTGAGTAGTATCGTCTGTCTGATTAAATGAATAGGATGGGTACTGCACAAGTATAAATATTTTGCACAAAAGTACATAAAACTGAATTCTACCATCGATACCACCGTCATTGTCATTGGTTTCGCTGTTTATTAAAGGTTCGGTATTGTACCCGGTTGCCAAGCTGGTTAGCTCGTCGCTCAACCTGCCGTTGATGCCCTGTACTATCGGACTGGGACTATTCATGATTGCCTGTACGGCCGGGAGGGCTTTGGGCCGTAATGGTCACCGATATTTTGCAGTTCGTGGTTCTGTCGGCAGCGGTGTTTATTCTATTCCCTTTGTCGCTGGAGAAAGTAGGTGGTTTCGATAGTTTCACCAAGCAAGTACCCGACGGCTTTTTCGATCTGCTGAATGGCGAATATACCTTCGGTTTTGTGGTCGCGTTCGTCATCTATCACATCTGTTACATCGGTGGCAACTGGACCTTTGTGCAGCGATACACCAGCGTCGATACCCCTAAATCGGCCCGAAAAGTGGCATTTCTGTTTGCAGGCTTATACCTCATTAGTCCGGTGATCTGGATTTCGGGTGTCGCGGGGTTCATCGTGGGTATTTGGGCTGGGCATGATTGGCATCGCTTTACTGGTTCCGGCAGCGGGGGGTATCGTCGAAGTGGTGCTGAGTATTTCGTCAATTTCGGGTGGGCCGTTGCTGGCTCCGCCACTATGGGCTTTATTTTCGAAACGGCTAACCAGCCGGACAACGCTTTGGATTACGGGGATTAGCCTGACCGTCAATCTGTTCTTCAAAACGACCGGCAGGAGCGTATTTTGACCGCAACCAATAATCACCAGAGTCGTAATACCATCCGTTTCGATCCTGCTATTGTAACAACCAGCCTGACCATTCATTTGAAACGCGTAAATGGCAACGGCGAGACTAAAACCGTTCCGGCTGCTCTGATGGAAGTTCGATGCTATTAGGGCTGAACCGCGAGGGCGCGAAGACGCAAGGGAAAGTTAATTCTTTGCGTCTTCGCGCCCTCGCGGTTTTATCTAACAGACTTTAAGTAGATGCGCGTTTGCCGCACACAGCGTGGAAAATATCATCGACGGTATGGAATCGTTCGATGTCCGAGTAAGTGTTAAAAATATCGGTTCGCGTAAACCCCCAGGCTACGGCACCAAAGGCCATGTGTTCCTTGCGGGCGGCTTCCAGGTCCCGAACTTCGTCTCCTATACAAAGTATGTTCTGGGGCGCAATACCACTTTTAGCTGCCACTTTCCTGAATTGACTGGATTTGCCAAAAACAGCCGTTCCGCACCGATAATAACGGATCAGCGATGCGCTTTCTGTTCCAAGCACACGACGGATATTTTCTTCCGAATTGGAACTGACAATGGCTAGCTGAACACCCTGACTGGCAAGTTGCTTTAGCAAATCAGCGATACCTTCGAACAGTTGAATTTGATTGATGCTGTCTCCCATCAATCGAATAAACGTACGGGCCACAAAGGGCATTTTCCAGGCTGGCATACCAACGTGTTTCATCATCTGGCGCACGGTAAGACCCCGGACCTCATCAACCTCTTCAGGGGTAATCCGCTTAAACTGATAGATGTCGGCCAGCGTATTGAACGCCTGCCGAAAGAACGGGAACGAATTGGCCAGTGTGCCATCGAAATCGAAAATGACTAATTTGAAGTTTGCCATGCGGAAACAGGCTGAACAGACTATCTAAACGGTGTCTCACCGATCTGTATGCCCAGTTAAATTAGCGCAGAAAAATGGCTCATACAAAAGAGTAGGAGAGATACGGCCTAAGTGATTGTATTGCAGACGAGCGTTCTGAGGTTTCGACAAGTAGGAAACCAGAACCTGGCTGTTTAACGATTTAATGCCTCCTCGTGATGATTGACTGGATGAACCGACTGCTGCGATTCTTTTTTCTGATCCTTTGGGTAGGCAGGTGTTACGGCCAGCAGCATCCGTTCGAGTTGAAAGTCACATCCGACAATGATAACTATTGTCTGAATCTGCACGACGGCTATTATACCAATGGCTTATTCGTCACGCTTAATTATTTACCTGCTCGGTTCAATGATCGCATCCTTGAAACGAGCAAACTTTCAAAAATAGTTGGTCAGTATCAGGCGGGACAGATGATCTTTACGCCTGAGTTCGTGACACCGAAAACGACGAAAGATTTGATGGATCGGCCATTTGCCGGGTATTTATTTCTGCAAAAGAGTCTGACATTTTATTATAAAAAGGGGCATGTACTGAAAACCACACTGGCGGTAGGTACGATTGGGAAGAACTCACTGGCCGAACAAACTCAGATTTTTATCCATAAAACGTTTGGGTTACTGCATCCCAAAGGCTGGAACTATCAGATTCACAATGAAGTTGGCGTTAACCTGCAAGGGCAGTACTGGCATGAGTTACTTCGTGCGTCGTGGCGTAAATCCCGATTTGATTTGCATAGTCTATCGCAGCTAACGGTTGGCAATACGTTTACTAATGCATCGGCAGGATTCCTGTTTCGAGCCGGGCGTTTTACCCGTCCCGATCAGTCGTCAGCGTTCGATGCCCGTGTTGGTCGGGAAGGATCGCCTGCGCTTACAGAATTGTATGTGTTTGTGCAGCCTGCTTATCAGTACCAGTTCTATAACGCAACCGTACAGGGGGGCTATTTTACCAACGATGCTGGCGCCATTTTATCCCCGCTTCGGCATTGGGGCTATCGGCACGACATTGGGCTTGTGTTTTCGCCACCCCGCTGGACATTTCAGATCATGTATACCTATAAGCAGCGGGAAGCGGAAACCATGCGGCACAATGAGCAATTCGTTGGTCTGACGACGGCATACCGATTTGGTCGATAAGGCCAGCCACTCCACTAAAAAAAGCAGGCCCTGATCAGAGCCTGCTTTCTAGTTTCAAACCTAACCTAACAAAACATACAACCTGTTCAGACCGTGCAGGCTACCAGCGTAGCCCGGTGTGGTCAAGCGGAGTAATGCGTGTGTCGTTGCTAGTGTAAACTTATGATCGTAAAACAGAACAGAACGGGGAACAAATGGTCAAAATACGGGCGTAAAATGACCGACGTTCTATTTTTTTAGATTTTCAGTTACTTGATAAGCCCGTACGGCCTGCTGATTGATCCCGAATAGCAGCTTGTTTCCGATTGGTAGTACGGATCGTACATCGCCTGTCAGTTGGAAGCCGGATTTTGATTGTGGAACCGCCTGAAAACCACCTTTGCCATCGCCTGTCAGCAAGAGGCCATAATTAGCATCGGCTCGCCCGAAACGCAGACGCACCTGTGAGGTATTGCCGCAAAGCAGCAGGTCTTTATGCCCATCCTGATTGTAGTCCAGGGAGGTAATTGTAAATACAGGCGAAATCTGAGCCGCCAGCGGCAATGGTTTTTCGACCAGTTTTCCGCCAGAAGTGCTGATAAAACAGCTTGTTTTTAGCTCATTGGCCGTCAGTTTAGGTGCATCGGCCAGCTCTTCCTTCTTGAATACATCCGTCAGTGTGGCGTTGGAGTAGCTTTCGTAGTTGGTGAATCGGGCACGTAGCATACCTAGCTGGTCGAGGAGTTCGTCGCGGGTGGCGTGGGGGTAGCTTTTGCCTTGCACATACAGGCAGAGAATCGGGTCGATTTTACCGTTGTTGTCGAAGTCTTTGTAGATCAGTTCGGCAGGTTCGGTATCGCTGGCACGACATTGGGTATTTAAGCCCTGATTGCCTACCAGCAGATCGGCTCGCCCGTCGCCATTGAGGTCATCGACCAGTAGTTTATTCCACCAGCCCCGGTACTCTTTGTCGAAGTAGGTGTTGGTTTGATCGCTGAACTGATTGCCGTTCCGACTCAGTACCGTAATCGGCATCCATTCGCCAACGAGCACCAGTTCGGCTTTCCGGTCGGCATTCAGATCGACCCAGGCTGCATCAGTAACCATCCCGATTGTGGAAAGCATGGGGGCCAGTTGGGCGGTTTGATCGGTAAAATGTCCCGTGCCATCGTTGATAAGCAGGTAACTTTGAGGAGTTTCTGGATAGCGACCCGGCACTACCCGACCACCGACAAACAAATCGGGTTTGCCGTCGCCGTTGATATCCGTTGCCCGTACACAACTCTTGCTGCTGAGCATGGTAGGCAGGGCATTCGGACTTTTGGTAAAATTGCCCTTGCCGTCGTTCAGATATAGCCGATCCTGTAGGCGAGGATCACCGGGTAGTACATCGCCATACCCACCCCGGCACACGTAAAGGTCAGGATGGCCATCAGCGTTGGCATCGAAGAAAAGCGCGTCGGTATCCATGCCCCCTTTATCGGCAGTAAAAGCGGGTTGTGCAGTCTGCCGAAACGTATTGCCCGCCTGCTGAATGAACAGTGCTCCGGCCTGATTGCCGCTGCCGCCAATAAACACATCTTCCAGCCCATCGCCATTGACATCGGCTTTGGTCATGCATGGCCCATTGAACGACTGGGCGTTGACCAGCAGAATCTGCCGTTTGAAATCGTTGGTTCGGTTGACGGCATCCGTAAACTGAATGGGCGAAGCGGTTTCCTGAAAGAGTGGACGGGTAGGCGGATTGACGGGTGAGCCCACTCCGGCATCTTTTTCCTGAAGGGTTAGGATCTGGTCGGCTTTTACGCCTTTGAGCAGTTGGCTTTTGCCCATTGGCCAGATAATTCGAACCGAGTCGATGGTGGGGTTCGTACCTAAACCTACATGCAGCCGGGGCGACATGCTGGACTGATAACCGCGTATGGGCATCTGCTCCACGTATTGCTGGCGACCAGCCTGATAGACAGTTACTTTTGCGCCAATGCCGTGTGTATTAGCTCCGGCCCCGACTAGTTTTATAGACAGGTAATGGTGTTTCCGTTCGGCATTGGCTTCGTTCTGGAAAATGAAAGCGGGTTGATTGGTGTTGTTGACGACCAGATCCAGATCGCCATCGTTGTCCAGATCGGCATAGGCGGCTCCGGTGCTGTTGGACGTTTGGGTAAGTCCCCAAGCGGCTCCGACATTGGCAAAGGTTACCTCACCCGATGAATCACCGCCCCGGTTGCGAAACATATAGTTCGGTACATTTGACGACGGGATTTTGTGAACCAGTTCCAGTACATCTTCACGGCTGAAGTTGGCCGGGCGGTTCTGCATGAAATCGGTCATGAATTTCAGGAAATCCTGATTGGTGTAGTCGCGTACGTAACCGTTTGTCACATAAAGGTCTTTCCAGCCATCGTTGTCATAATCGGCCAGTAGGGGCGACCAACTCCAGTCTGTATTCGAAATCCCCGCCAGCTGGCCCGTTTCGGAGAAAAGGGGGATAGGAGATGGGGCAGAGGGTAGAAGGTTGTTTTTTACGCCATGCCCTTTCACCATCCCCCATTGCCCTTCATTCAGTTGCAGCATATTCCGCATATGCTGGTAGTAAAAACCGGAGGATACAGCGAGGTCGAATTTTTCGTAGTTGTCGGGAGCCATCAACAGTTTTTGCCGACGGTTATCTTCCGGCAACATATCGAGGGTCAGAATATCGGGTAGGGCGTCGTTGTTGACATCGGCGACATCGTTACCCATCGAGAAGTGGGAGGTATGCCGGATGCTGTTGCTGAGCTGGTTGGTAAAGTACGGTCCGTCGCCACGGCCGTTGTGGTTGTTGATGTACAGGTAATCAGGAATGGTGTAGTCGTTGGAAATGTAGAGATCGGGCCAGCCATCGCCGTTCAGGTCCGAAACGCCCAGCCCCAGGCCATAACTGAGCACGGAACTGCTCAGCCCCGATTTTTCGGTAACATCTTCAAAGTGGTTTCCGGCATTCCGCAGGAGCCGAACGCCAATTTCGGGATTACTTTGTTTCAGCAGAGCGGCCGTAGGGCCAGGGTCGAGTACGGGCAACAGGCGAGGGTTATGGTTCAGCAGAAACAAGTCCAGGTCACCGTCGCGGTCGTAGTCGAAAAAAGTGCCCTGGGTCGTCTGACCGGGGTGGTCCAGGCCCCATTGCGCAGTTTGTTCCGAAAAGTGTGGTATGCCCTGAGCATCAGGCCCTTCATTGATAAACAACTGCGGGATTCGTTTTTGAGGAGGTAAACTGCCCGAATAACATACGAATAAATCGAGCCGACCATCTCCATTGACATCCGCCATCGACACGCCCGTTCGCCAGGGACCTTCGCGTCCGGCCACGCCAGCGGCAGCCGTCACATCCGTAAACTTCATCTGACCTTTATTCAGGTACAATTGGTTGGGCACCATATTACCGCTGAAATAGATGTCGTCCAGCCCATCGCCATTCAGATCGCCCACCGCTACACCGCCCCCATTGTAGAAGTACTCATACATGAGTACGTTGGTGTTGAGTCCTTCTGTCAGGTTATTCGCAAACGTAATCCCGGTTTGCTCAGGTGTTAAGGAGGTAAACAGCGGTGGTCCGTCGGAACCAGCGGTACTCGTTGAATCGGAATGCTGGCAGCCCGTCAGACAAATGATTCCGAACAGGAGTCCTAAAGAAATAGCGGTTTTCACGTAATGAAGTTTATGAATGGTCAGGTAAAGTTAAAGGTGGTCAAGGTTAGTCAGAAGCAATCAAACATCGTTTTCGTCGTTTACTACTCCCGACCAATCTTGATAGCTCTTGAGCGCTTTCACCCTAAAATAAATGAAAAATGCCAGCACTCGTAAGCGCTGGCATTTTTCATCTGCACTTGCACAGCCGTTTTTCCAGGAATAGTCAGATAGATAATGATTGAATGATTGAATTGTTGAATGATTGACAAGTGAACTTATTCAATCATTCAACAATTCAATCATTCAACATTAATTATACCCCGGATTTTGCACGAGCTTATTGTTCCGGTTGATTTCGTCACGGCTGATGGGCAGGAAGTAGATTTTGTCGTTCCACTTCCGGTTCTCTTTACCCGTTCCCAGATCCTGCACGCTGTACGTATAATTGTAATTGTCTTTATTATACTTATACGTCGTGACGGTTTTACCCGGTTTCAGTTTACCCGTGATCACAATAATCTTGGCCTGGCTGCCTAATGCCGTTGGCGCAATCATCCAGCGACGAACGTCGTAGAAACGCTGATCTTCGAAGAGCATTTCGATGTTCCGTTCGTTCTGATAACGAGCTACCAGAGCTGAGCCTGATTCGGTAATGGCGGGCATCCCCACCCGGAAACGTACCCGGTTGATCCAGGTTTTGGCTTCTGTTTCCTGGCCCAGTGCCAGACAAGCCTCGGCATAGTTGAGAACCACTTCCGTGAACCGGATTTGAATCGAAGGAACTTCCTGACGGATGTTCATGTCGACCAGGGTTGGATCGGGGTCCATAAACTTACGGATGGCGTAGCCTGTCCAGGTACCATTCCAGTTTTCAATGGTGCTGTTCCGTGTGTCCAGGCCTGCGTAAGGCGTCGTGGTGCCACCGCCCGTTCCGACTTCGTAGAAGCCCGTCTGAATCTGACCGGCTGGATCGATGCCGGCTCCATCGGGTGTGCGGGGCTTCCATTGTGCACCATCATACAGAATAGATGCGTAGAACCGTGGGTCGCGGTTTTCGTAAGGCGCAGCGGCATGGGTTGGGTTTTTCCAGTCGAATTTCGTGCCGTCCATCATTTCATAGCTATCAACCAGTTGCTGGGTTGGTTCGCTGGATGTCCAGCCGTGATAGCCGTTGGGCATGTTGTTTCGTGGATACCAGGAACCCCAGTCGTCGAACGAAGCACGGATGTAATATTTCAGGAAAATACCATCGGCTTCACCACCATTCCGCGACAGATACATGTTGATGTAGTTCTGCTGACCTTCAGCAGCCGTAACGGGAGCGGTCAGGTTCAGCTTGTAGCCATACTGGTTGAGGTCGATTACCGCTTTGGCAGCGTCTTTGGCTTTCTGCCAGCGAGCAGCCCGGTCGCCACTGACATAGCCAAGTAACTCAGGCTTGTCAAAGCTGGCAATAACCGTTGATTTGGTTTTAGCCGTTGGGATGTCGTGCAGGTCGCTGGCAGCATACATCAATACACGGGCTTTTAGTGCCAGAGCAGCTCCCTGCGTAGCGCGTCCGGCGGCCAGGGTTTTGCCTTTCAGCAGGATAGACGCCGAATCGAGGTCGCTGACAATCGCGTTAACGCACTCTTCATACGTATTTCGGGCAATGCCAAAATCAGCTTCGTTCAGCGTATACGCATTTTTAATAATGGGTACACCCCCATAATACCGCAGGAGCTGGTTGTAAAAATAGCCACGCAGGAAATACATTTCCCCCTTCATCCGATCAGCAACACCGCTGCTGTTATCGAACTTAGGCTTGTTCAGGTTTGCCAGCGCAATATTAGCTGCCCGGATGCGCTGATACATAGCGCTCCATTCCATCGTATTTTTTATCGTTCCCAAATTGGAAGGACTTACGTTGGCTTCGTTGACATCCTGCTTGCCGAAGCTGTACAGGGCGTTGTCGGTCTGGCAGTCGAAACTCATCTGGTCCAGAACGCCATCCCGCAGGCCGTTATAAACGTCGGTAACAAATGCGTCGGCAAGAGCCTGGTCGGACCAGACGGCGTCACCCGATACCTTATCGAGTGGCTTTGTATTGAGGAAATCCTGATTGCAGGCTGCCAGCGTAACACCTAACAGCAGGCAGAAGGACAGACATTTAATGATATAGTTCATAATGTGGTTCAAATTCGTTTAGAAACTGACAGACAAACCGGTGTTGATAATCCGGGCTTGCGGATAGTATTGAGCGCTACCGCTGGTTGATTCAGGATCGAACAGACCTTTCATCGATGGCGAGTAGGTAGCCAGGTTCAACCCGTTCACATACACCCGCAGATTGTTCAGCCCGATTTTATTGGCAAACGTAGCTGGAAGGGTATAGCCCAGTTCAACGTTTTTCAGACGGATGTAATCGGTGCTTTTGAGCCAGTAGCTGGTTCCGTTCGAGAAGTACTGGTTGCTGCGGTCAACAATGCGGGGGTCGGTCGAGCTTGGGTTATCGACTGTCCAGCGGTGATCGTAGCTCCATTTCAGGAAGTTACCGATCGTGCCTGATTCGGTTTGCAGGAAGATCTGTCCACCGGTCGAAGCCTGTAAGAGAACGCTGAAATCGAAGTTCTTCCAACGCAGGTTACCTGAAAAACCGCCCTGGAATCGAGGCTGGTTATTGCGGTCGGCCCGAACGCGGTCGTCACCGTTGATTTTCCCATCGCCATTGATGTCTTTCAGCTTCATGTCACCTGGACGCAGTACGCTAGCCCCTACACCGCTATAGTCAAGCTTGTTGGCATCGATGTCGGCCTGTGAGGTGAAAATACCGTCGTACTGATACAGCAGTGTACCGTTGGCTTGGTTCGGATCGTTTACGTTGCTTGGAATAGGCTTGCCAGTCGAACGTTGCCATTCAGGCGCACCGGGTGTTTCGTCCCAGAAGGTGAT
Organism: Spirosoma panaciterrae DSM 21099; assembly: GCF_000374025.1. GTDB lineage: Bacteria > Bacteroidota > Bacteroidia > Cytophagales > Spirosomataceae > Spirosoma > Spirosoma panaciterrae. The sequence goes on from NZ_KB893172.1 coordinate 721,699, forward strand.
TTCGTTTTTGGCATAGCCACCGTTCACGCTAACTGAGTATTTTACTTCGCCAACCTGGCCATTGTAGCCTACGCGGAACTCGTACCCCCGGTTGGTAACCTTCCCAATGTTGGTAGCCGGTAAAGTAGCCCCCGTCGTTTGTGGGATAGAAGCACTTTTGCGCCAGAGGATGTTCGAGCGTTTGTTCAGGAATACATCGAATTCGAAGAAAATCTTGCCGTTCAGAGCCGATCCTTCCAGACCAATGTCGGTATTGTTGGCAACTTCCCAGGTCAGCGTGGTATTGGGTACGCCGTTTTCGTACAGGGTTTGCGCTACCTGATTCCCGATAACATATCCCCAGTTGGAGTTCACGACATCACCATAGGCGTAAGTTGGCAGGTAATCGTATTCACGCAGGGCGCCATTGAAATACACCTGGTCGTTCCCCAACTGCCCCCACGATGCCCGCAGTTTGAGGGAACTGATAGCAGACAGGCTTTTCTTGAAGAAATTCTCTTCCGAAATCCGCCAGCCGGCCGATACGCCCGGGAAGAAGCCCCAGCGGCTGTTTGATGGGAACATATACGAACCATCGTACCGCCACAGGAATTCGGCCAGATATTTTTCTTTGTAGTTGTATGCGGCACGACCGAAATAGCTCATCCGGGCACGTTCCCAGGCAGCGGTCGTATTGCTGTTTTTCTCGGCGCTACCACCTGCAAACAGTTGGTCGATGGCAGTCGAAGCAAAGTATTTCCGGAAAGCGGAGAAACCGTTCGAGTTTGATTGCTCTTTGGTGATACCGGCCAGCAGCGTAATGGCATGGTTACCGCCAAACGTGTGATCGTAGGATAGAATACCCGACAGCAGCGAGTTGAACTGGTCGTTGGTATACTGGTTCAAGGTGGCTTGGGCAGGGCCTTTCGCTACCTTTTGAAGAAGCGGCTGGTTGTTGGCATCGTAGGAAGTGTAATCCCAGCTATAGACATACCAGGGGGTTTGCCAGGTTTTGCCTTCCTGCAGGTATTTGTCCAGCGCGACACTACCGGTGAGTTTTAAACCTGGAATCCAGGGGTTGGTGATGTTTACGCTGGCATTGCTTTGCAGGTAATAGCGGGTGTCTTTGTCGTAACCCGTAGCATTGGTCGTAACCAGTACGGGCTGCTGACCGTTCTCAATATCGGGAGCGGGTAATCCGTTTGGCCAGAAAGCAGGTTTGTTCGGATAACCCCGCATCAGCATCCGGAAAATAGCACCCGCACCAACCGTTGGGAAATTACGATTCTCCTGACGACCAACGACGCCAATAACCGTGCTGATGTGCTTGCTGATCTTGGCATCCAGATTCAACCGGAAATCGTACTGCTTGTAGCCCGTTGCCGAGTTTTTGTAATATCCATCCTGATTCTGGTAGTTGGCCGATGCGAGGTATTTGATGTTTTCGCCACCGCCCGACAACTGGAGCGTATGCCGCGACTGGGGCGACCAGTTTTTCAACGCAGCACCAAACCAGTCGGTATTCGGATATTTCCAGGGATCGGACCCGTCCTGATACTTCTTGATTTCGTCGGGTGTGTAGGCCGCTTTGGCAATGGCGCCATTGTCGGGGCGAGTGTAGCTACCCGTTGTATTAAAAGCGGCATTAGCGTCTTTCCAGTATTGAGCAGGCAGGTTGTACAGGTTGATCTCGTTGTTCAACTGAGCATACTCAGCCGCTGAGGCCATCTTCGGGATCACTGTGGGTTGTGCCCATCCCTGGTTGAAGCTATACGATAATTCAGGCTTTCCTGTTTTACCATGCTTGGTGGTTACCAGAATAACCCCGTTAGCAGCCCGCGACCCGTAAATAGCTGCTGAAGCATCTTTCAGAACAGAGATACTCTCGATGTCGGCAGGGTTTATTCGGTCAATACCACCCGCCCGGGCAGGTACACCGTCGATAACGATCAAGGCATCGTTGTTTCCGAGCGAGTTTGTACCACGAATCCGAATGGTTGAGCCGTCATATCCCGGTTCCCCGCTGGCGTTGGTGGCAATAACGCCCGGCATCCGGCCAGCAATCGAGTTGGTTAGGTTGACCGCCGGTGATTTAACCAGATCATTGCCTTTTACAGTGGCTACAGACCCCGTGACGGTCTCTTTCTTTTGTTCGCCATACCCTACCACAACGACTTCGTTCAGCATTTTGTCGTCGGAGGCCATGCTGATACTGATTTCGCTCCGGTTGTTAAGCGGTATTTCCTGACTTACAAAACCAATGTAGGAAAATACCAGTGTTGCGGTCCTGTTAGGGACATTCAGCGAATAGGCTCCATCGGCTGCTGAAACAGTACCTGTCGTTGTTCCTTTTACCACAATACTTACCCCTGGCAAAGCTAACCCCTGTGCATCAGTGACCTTTCCGCTTACTCTTGTTTGAGCAAAGGCTGCGGTAGACAAAAGCATACAGAACAGAAGCAGAGAACGAAACGCAGGGCGTAGGGTTAATGCCGCGTTCCTTTGGAAGGTACTCCTTCGTACTAAGAAGACCTTCTGGCGTGTACATGGTTTTTGCATAAATTTTAATTAAAAAATGGATAATGTAAACTGGTTAATATAGCGGATAGAGTGATGGTGTAACGGTCTGCGATCAGGGTGCCTATAGTAAGCAGAATTGCCCTCTTTAGTAAAGCTTATTAGTATTGCTTATGAATAGTGAGTCATGAAACTTTCGCTTACTCGCGAAAGGAATGTGGTCTAACTGGAAGCAGAATAGATAGTTGACTGGAATAATTTTGCTCAGCTATGTTCAGTTTGCCGTTGAAATGATCGTATTGCAAAAATATGTTGGCAAAACACAATTAATAGGGGGCTGATTGTTCGAAATAGGGGGGTAAATTGGTCGGGTACTCGTCTTTTTAGAAAAAGATTTACACTATCAGTAACATATGGCGCTTTCGTAATTGGTTGATTAATTATAGAAAAAGTAGCATTTTTCGCTTTATTGCTCAATACTTTTGTGCGACGAGGCACACGTTGCGTATACTCGTTCTAGCTTTTGCCGATTAAGTATTATCCCCCAAACTGATACACCCCTGATGGTTATGAAAGGACTTTACTTTATCCTGATTACCACCTTTTTTAATCTCGTTCTTGGGCCGTCCGGGTATGCCCAGACCGACCCGAGCCCTTTTCGTTTTGAACACCTAACCGTCAATGAGGGCTTATCCCATAGCGATGCTATGGCTGTTGTGCAGGATCAGCAGGGCTTTATCTGGATTGCCACCAATAAAGGGGTGAATCGGTATGATGGTTATGAAATAAAGCATTATCTGCTCCCGATCGATAACGAGAATGGCTTGTCGAATAATCGGGTCCGAACGTTGCATGTGAGTCCTCAGGGCGTGCTGTGGGCCGGGACCGAAGGGGGAGGACTCAATGTGTACAATCCAAATCAGGATCGGTTTGTACGGTTGACGTCTGAATTAATACCACCAGCCAGCCGCTCATTGGTACAAACGTTGAATCAGTCGGAAATAACCGCTTTGGCCGCTGATCGCAGGGGAGCAATCTGGGTGGGTACCCAACAGCACGGCTTATTTGTTCTCCGGGCCAATCAGGAAGGACAGTTGCAGGGGTTAAGCCGGGTTAAGCTAAGGGATGTCAAATCCGTACGAACTGAGATTACTGACCTGACCATCGATCCGGCTGGGCACGTCTGGATTGCTACCTACAATGAGGGCCTTTTTGTCACGTCCATCAATCAACCGACAGCGACTGCTGCGCTGGCCAACCCCTTTACCAACGCTCATGTGCTGGCTTTAGCGCTCGACCATACGGATGGCCTGTGGATAGGTACCAATACGCATGTTCTTTGGGTTTCGAGTGATAGTCTGCGCACGAAACATCTGGCTAAACCCTATGTGCTGCCCCAAACCTTTCGGAGCATTGGCTGTCTGCATAAAGATTCGTTTGGTCGGTTGTGGGTAGGGAGCGACTTTGGTCTTTCCATGGTTCCGGTTCAGCTTTCGGCGGGTAAGGCCCCCGTCTTCACAGAAGCAGTTACGACCTATCTGCCGATGGATGCTGAGCCGAACAGTATCAACTCGGGGCGGGTCCACTGCATTTTCGAAGATCGGTTTCAGGTGCTTTGGCTGGCGGCATCGGCAGGAGGCTTAAACAAGATCGACCTTCGTCAAAAACCGTTCGGCCATCTGAGTCGGCGGTTAAGTGAACACCCCACGCTGGCCAATAATTACATCAATGCGCTGTATAAAGAAGACGATAAAGGTTTGCTCTGGATTACCACACGCAATGGAATTTCCAGTTATGACCTGAAGGCCAAAACCTACCGAAATTATTTTGATCGGCATTTGCCAGGCAATGTTACCGGAATGGACGTGTCCTGCATTTTTCAGGATTCGAAGGGCACACTTTGGTTTAGCGCTCGTTACGAAGGGTTAATTTCAATCCGTCGACAGAATGGGCAGGAGATGATCAAAAGCTACCCGCATCATGATGGGTTTTACCATCAGATAGAAAGTATTACGGAAGATAAATTCGGTACACTGTGGATGGCTTCGTTTACAGATGGCCTTAGCCGAATGAACCCCGATGGGCAGATAGTGGCCCGGTATACGCAGCGGAATAGCCCGCTTCCTACCGATCGGTTTACATTTTTGCTGTATGACTCTGATGAAAATGTGCTTTGGGCCAGTACGCAGGATGCCGGAGTGCTGAAACTGCGCGTGTGGCCCGATCGGTTGGAGTTACTGCACCAGTTCAAACACGATACGCGCAATGCGGCCAGCCTACGGGTAAATTATGCCTGGCCTTTACTGAAAGACCGGCGGGGCGTCTTATGGGTAGGGACTATTGGCGGGGGACTTCATCAGATTGTGAAAACCAAATCGGGGAAAGAAGAGATTCGACCCTGTACGGCCTGGCTACCCGATAGTGATGTAGAGAGTATCATCGAAGATAGCCAGGGGAACCTGTGGCTGGGCAGCGAAGGACTGATTCGCGTGAAGCCAGAAACGCATCAGGTTATTCGATACAACGTTGTGGATGGCGTACAGAGCAATTCATTCAAAGTAGGAGCTGCCTGTAAATCGAAAGATGAGACGCTTTATTTCGGCGGTATCAACGGCATCACTTACCTGCAACCCCGGGCTATTCAGGCTAATCCATATCCGCCTTTTGTTCGGATTACCGGATTGTCGATTGCTAATCAGCCGATTGGGGTAGGAGAGCCTGTCAACGGACGGGTTCTGATTCAGAAACCGCTCAACAAGGCCCAAACCCTTCAGATAAAAGCGGCTGAAAACGACTTCTCCATTTCGTTTGTTGGGTTAAACTTTGCCAACCCTAAAAAGCACCGCTATGCTTATCAACTGGTTGGGTATAACGACAATTGGGTACAACTCGCTCCGGGTCAGCGAACGGCCAGTTTTGCCAACCTGCCTGCCGGGAGTTATCTCTTCCAGGTGAAGGCCGAAAATGGCGAAGGGCAATGGACGCACCATCCGGCTACCCTTCGGTTGACCATTTTGCCGCCCTGGTGGAAAACCTGGTGGGCATATTCGTTGTATACCCTGCTAATCGGTGGAGCATTGCTACTGGCCCGACGGGTTCTGTTGCAGCAGCAGGCCCTGAAAAACAAGATTGCTTTCGAACACTTCCAGTACGAAAAAGAGAAAGAACTGAGCGATCTGAAACTGGAATTTTTTACCAACGTATCGCACGAGCTACGTACGCCCCTGACACTGATTCTGGGGCCGATGGAAGAACTGGCGGCATCGGCCTGGAAATTCAATGGAATGAAAGATAAGGTCCTGCTGGTGCATCAGCAAACCCGCCGATTGCTGTCGTTAATCAATCAATTGCTGGATTTCCGCAAAATGGAATCGCAGCATATACCGCTTCAGGCAGTCAGAAGCGATGCGGTTTCGTTTCTGGTCGAACTATTCCTGATGTTTAAGCTTAAAGCTGAAGAGCAGCAGATTCACTACACCATCGACACCCTCCCCGAACCCGTCCTGCTCTACTTCGACCGGAGCAAACTCGAAGTGGCGGTCATTAATGTACTCTCTAACGCTCTGAAATATACGTCGGCGGGGAATAGGGTCCATTTGAGCATTCAGGTTGTGGGTGATGTGAATCAACCCGCCCGTTTTCAACAACAGAAACTTCAGACCAATTACCTGAACATCACTGTTCGTGACGAAGGAATCGGCATCAAGCCAGAAGAACTCAGCCGTATTTTTGATCTGTATTATCAGGCGTCGCATACGGCCAATATGCGGGTAGTTGGAACAGGTATTGGCTTATCGCTGGTAAAACAGTTTATCGAACGCCATGGGGGTGAAGTGTCGCTGACCAGTCAGGTAGGGCAGGGGACCACATTTGTTATCCGACTGCCATTTGGTAAAGACCACCTGGCGACTTCCGACCTGGCTCAGGATGCGCCAGTCCCAGCCTTATCGGTACATCCTGAGTCGTTTATCGATGATGTCGCCATCGCAACGACCAATCTGGTATCCGCGCCATTGCGTTTGCTGGTTGTAGAAGATAACAGTGATGTGCGGCAGTATATCAACCATTTGTTTGCTGCTAAATTTGAGGTATTTACGGCTGTCGATGGCATTGATGGCTGGGAGCAGGCCCTGCAACTGATGCCGGATGTAATTATCAGCGATATTATGATGCCGCGCAGCGACGGCCTGGATCTTTGCAAAAAAATTAAACAGCATCCGAAAACGCTGCATATTCCGGTCGTGTTGCTCACGGCACGGGTGGCGGTTGTGCATGAAATTGAAGGGTTGGAAACCGGCGCCGACGAATACATCAGTAAGCCGTTCAACCCTGATCTGCTCATTGCCAAAGTGAATACGCTGGTGCATAATCGGCTGAAACTGCGCCAGTACTATCAGCAGAAAATCCTGCTGGAGCCTACCGAAGTGTTGATTCCTGATGCCGACAAGGTATTTCTGGAAACGGCCATGAGCATCGTTGAAAAGAATCTGGCCGAACCTGAATTTTCGGTACTGGAGTTAGTCAAGGAAATGGCCATGAGCCGATCCGTGTTTTATCGACGCATCAAAAGCATTACGGGCCAGTCGGTAGTGGAGTTTATCAACGATGTTCGGATGAAACGGGCCGCTCAGTTGCTTGCTTCGAGCCAGCTTCGCATTTCAGAAGTATGCGCCTTGGTTGGGCTGGAAGATGTCAAGTATTTCCGAAAGTCCTTTCAGCAGGTTCATGGGGTATCACCATCCGAATACGCCCGGAAGCATAGAACCGAACGCGACATACAGGCGGAAGTTTGCTAAACCGCTCATAAGTAAGTCGGCCGAATTTCGTCCTTTTTCCGGGAAATAGAGCCGGATTATTATGAAGATCACCCGTTCTGTATCTGTTGCGGCACGCATTCGACGGCCGTTGCGGTACTCGTTCACACTTTGCTGTTTGATGGGCGTTTTATCGATCGGTATGCGTCCTGCAATCGACGTTCCCAAAGCAGAAATCAGCAATGGATTGGTACGGGCGAAGCTCTACCTGCCCGATGCCGATAAGGGGTACTATCGGGGAACGCGCTTCGACTGGGCGGGGGTAGTGGAAACCCTGGAATATAAAGGACATACCTATCATGGCAAGTGGTTCGATACCTATACGCCTACGCTGCACGATGCCATTATGGGCCCTGTTGAAGAGTTTGGCCCGTTGGGCTATGCCGCTGCAAAACCAGAAGGTACATTCGTTAAAATTGGCGTTGGAAGTCTGACCCGACCCGACGAAAAACCATATAATCCATTTGTCTATTACCCAATTGCGAATCCGGGAACGTGGACCATAACCCGGAAAACCGATCAGGTGCAGTTTGTTCATAATCTGGCCGATACAGCCTACGCTTACGAATACCGGAAGACCCTGAAACTAACCAGAAATAAGCCGGAACTCATTATTGCGCATAGCCTGAAAAATACAGGTAAACGCCCCATCGAAACCACGACGTACAACCACAATTTTTTTGTCATCGATCAGCAGCCAACAGGGCCGGGGTACACCGTCAAATTCCCGATTTCAGCGTTATCGTCCGATGGGGGTAAAGGGGTTACGGACCGAGTTCACTTTCAGGACGGGCAACTTCTGTACCTGAATGAGTTGGCCAAAGGCGAAAGTGTTTATTATCCGAACCTGACAAATGGGCAATCGATGCGGTACAACATCACGGTCGACAATACCAAAACGGGTGCTGGTGTAAATGTGGTCGGTGACCGGGAAATCTCCCGCATGGTATATTGGTCATCATCGACTACGGTAAGCCCTGAACCGTATATTACCATCAAAATTGAACCCGGTCAGACGTTCAGTTGGCAAATCGCCTATCAGTATTACGTCAACTAATCGGAACCCAGAAGCCCCGCTGATACTGAGAAAAACATAGTGACGTTCGGCCCGGAGCAATTGGGCATACGTTGTTCAAACCATCCCCTTAACTATATCGCCAATATGAATCAATCAGAGAAAGCGTTGGAAACCAGCCGACGGAATGCATTAAAGCTGGCTGGATTAGGGTCGGCAGCTGGGATTCTGGGCCTGTTCGATAGCCCCCAGGCCCGAGCCGAAACCTACCAAACCCCTACCTATGCCAAAGGCGTTGCCCCCGTCACCATCAAAAACGTCCGGGCTATTACAACCGCGCCCGGTGGGCCGAATCTGGTGATTGTGAAGGTCGAAACGTCGGAGCCGGGTTTGTATGGGGTAGGCTGTGCTACATTTACCCAGCGCGCGCATGTCGTGATTCCGGCCGTCAATATCTACCTGAATGAGTTTTGCGTGGGTAAGGATGTTGACAACATTGAGGATATGTGGCAGTCGGCCTACGTAAGTTCCTACTGGCGAAACGGCCCGGTACTGAACAACGCCCTCTCTGGACTCGATCAGGCGCTCTGGGACATCAAAGGCAAACGGGCCAACATGCCGGTTTATCAGCTACTGGGCGGAAAGAGCCGGATTGCGGTCGATACCTACACCCATGCCAGCGGCCCTACCCCCGAGGCAATTGCCGATAAAGTGCAGGAATATATGGCGATGGGGTTCCGGCATGTTCGCATTCAGCAGGGGGGATACGGGGGGGTAGGGGCTATGCAGGAATTAAAGCCCGATTTCAAAACGGCTGGCTATGGCCGCGAAACGGACGATTTCTCGGATCAGAAAACCTATCTAAAACGGGTCCCCAAGATGTTCGACGTCGTGCGCAAACGTTGTGGTGACGATGTACAACTCCTCCACGATATGCATGAGCTGACTGAACCCATTGATGCCATCAATATGATCAAAGGGCTGGAAGAATATCGGCCTTATTTCATTGAAGATCCATTCTCGCCCGAAAATATGAACTGGTTTAAGCAACTGCGGCAGACGACGGCTGTACCGATTGCAATGGGCGAGTTGTTCAACAACATCAACGAGTTCAAAGAGCCGATGGCCAACCACCTGTTCGACTTTATTCGCATCCACATTTCGCAGATTGGGGGCATTACACCCGCCATGAAAGTGGCTCGGTTGGGCGAATGGTTCAATGTGCGCACAGCGTGGCATGGTCCCGGCGATACCTCACCTGTAGGGCATGCCGCCAACAACAACATCGACATCGCCGTCTGGAATTTCGGGATTCAGGAGTCGCAGATGTTCAGCGATAAGGTGAAGGAGGTGTTTCCGGGTTGCCCAACGATTAAAAATGGGTATTACCAGATCAACGAAACGCCGGGACTGGGAATTGACATTAACGAAAAAGAAGCCGCCAAGTACCCCATCGGCACCAAGTCGCGCTGGACGGTCCGTAAGAACGACGGTACGATTTTAAAGCCATAACCTGATTGTTAACCCCAGAGACGCGAAGTACAGATGGATTGTATAGAGTATCCCCATTTCTCCCAATGGTAGTAGGGGAAATGGGGATACTCTATACAATCCGCAGCATAAATTGCAGGTTATTTCACAGCCTCTTTTGTATATCCGGAATGTACGTCGCCCGGTTCCTGAACCTGCTACACCCTACTAGAGGAATCGCTTTCTGCCAGACGTGAATCGCTCCCAATACAGATCGCTTGCCTACGGCTCTCGGGCTGATCCATGCTTCGAAAACGCGTGGCAATCCGGAAGGCTGTAAAAGAGAGGGTGTACGACTCTGATCGAACAGGAATCGATTTATCGGGTTAATAAAACAAGAGCATCTGGTTGAATGAAGCCCATAATCGTCGAAACCAGGTGCCACCTAGCGGAAATCGACGATGAATAGTACTGTATGAAAAGAGTCGTAAATGTTCTGAACAGGCTGTTGCTGGTAAGCCTGTATGTTGTTGCCAGCGTATCTGTTTTGCCTGCACAGGATTCTGCCCGTACACAGGAAGCTACGCCAGTCCAAACCATACCGGATACCTTATTATTTAAAATCCAGCGGGCTCAGTCGATTATCACAGAGATACGGGCGGCCGATAAAAAAGGCTATGGCATTGCCCGTATACGGGCAGGACTTGACGATGTAAAAGGAAATATTGCGCCGATTGCTGCCGATTTGCGCAACCACAGAAATACCGTTGATGCCAAGACCCTAGCCAATTATAGCCTGATCCTGAATGGTGCGATGGACCGACTGGCTACCTGGCGGACCTCCCTTTCCAAGTCGAACAATGATTTGCAAAACCGACTCGATCAGGTCCTGGGGCTGAGTAGTGATTCGTTACTGGTGGTGGCCGCCAATGATTCGACCGACAAAAAATTATATGTGGGGCAGTTGACCGATATCCGGCTACAGCTTCAGGAAGCCGGTACGCGTACAACCATCCGGCTCGATACGGTGAGCCGCCTATTGGCAGATGTATCAGGTACTTACCTGAACATCAGCAACTTGCAGACGTCTATCAACGACCGTTGGCAGAAATCGAATGAAAATGCGCTACTGAAGGAGTCACCGTATCTGTGGGATGCGCCCGCTACGTTTACAATCGGGAATGTGCAGGCGATCCTGAAATCGAGCTATCAGGGACAGGATAAAATCCTGAAGTATTTTTTTGCCTCAACCTGGGATAATCGGTTTTTGCTGCTCCTGCTGACGGGCCTGTTTTTTGCCTGGGTTTTTACGAATTACAAAAAAGCCAATACATCGTTGATGCGCCAGAAGATCGGACCGATGCAGTTCGATAACCTGATGCCAGTGCCTCTGGTAGCCTCACTGATTGTACTGCTCAATCTAACCCCGCTCTTTGAACCGGAATCGCCTGCTATCTACATTGAAATTACGCAGTTTTTGCTGCTGATTGTGCTAACCATTCATCTCTGGAAGCGATTCTCAGGGCATGATCTTAGTATGTGGCTCCTGAACGCTACGCTTTATGTGTTGCTGCTCATTTCCAGCACCCTCATTGGCGACACGTTGTTTATGCGGCTTTGGCTCATTGTATTGAATGCTACCTTTTTGTACGTTGGTATCGTCTTCTCCAGGCGGCTGCATCGGCGTTACCTGAGTGAACGCATTATCCGGCCGGTCGTGAAACTATATCTGGTATTGCAGGGGTTGGCCATTTTGCTCAACGTGTTTGGCCGGATCAGTCTGGCCAAGTTGTTTAGCATTACAGGCGTTATAGGACTGGTTCAGATTACGGGGCTGGGTGTTTTTATCAACGTAGTGCTGGAAGCACTCGAACTCCAGATTAAGCTGAGTGCCTGTTCAGGTGGAATTTTCTCACGGGTCAATGTGAGTCATACGCGCCGGTCGTTCAAAAAAGGGCTGGTTGTGCTGGCTGTGGGCTTATGGCTGCTTGTGTTTTGTATCAATCTGGGCATTGCCGACAGTATTTATAACTTCTTTAGCCATATACTGACCCGTCCGCGCACGTTTGGGAGCATCACCTTTACCCTCAGTAGTGTACTTTCGTTTGCGCTGATTATCTACCTATCCAGCCTGTTGCAAAAAAACATCGGCCTTTTCTTTGGCGAGAGTAAGCTCCCCAATTCAGATGGACAGCTTGATCAGGTTAGTTCGGTACTCGCCTTAACCCGTCTGGTAATTGTCATTGCCGGGGTCCTGCTGGCTTTTGCGGCTTCGGGCCTATCGGTCGATAAACTGACGGTGGTACTCGGAGCGCTGAGTGTTGGGATTGGGTTGGGTATGCAAAACATCGTCAGCAATTTTGTATCGGGCATTATTCTGATTTTCGAAAAGCCCTTTCAGATCGGCGATTATATCGAAATAGCAGACAAAAAAGGCCGTATCCGCGATATTGGGATTCGATCGAGTAAAATGATTACTGTGCAAGGTTCGGAGGTTGTAATTCCCAACGGGGATCTGCTGTCAAACCGGCTCGTTAACTGGACATCCAGCGATACCTATCTGAAAACCGAATTTACGCTGAAAGTGAATCTGGAAACCGACCTGAAAGCCGTTAGCGAAATCGTGACCAAAGCTGTAGCGCAGCAGGAGGGCACCATTCCGAACCGTCCGCCAGAACTACTGGTTACAGCTGTTGGGGGCGATACCGTCGAATTAACGGTTCGGGTATGGATCAAAAGTATTTATACCGAAGCGGATGTGAAAAGCAAATTATTGCAGCAGTTAATCAGTCTGTTTAAAGAGGCTACGATCAAGCTGATGTAATGCGCGATATGGTTTGTGGCGAGAAAAACGCTGGCGCTAAATGGGTTTAGGGCGACGACCAGCCTGCGATAAAGAATACAAGAAGACCATACCAAAGCCCATGACAAGCAGTATGTGCAGAAAAAACATGCGAAAGTCGGCGGTGTAAATGCCCAGTGCCAGGCCGGTCAGGAAATAAATGGCCAAAGCGCCTTCAGCCAGTGTCAGCCAGCTTAGTTGTCGGTTCAGGTATTTATTCTTTTTCCAGCCATCTGTTGCATGACGAACATTGAATTTGGGTGTACGTACGAACGGTGTCTTTCGGCCCATGTATCCTTCGATGACGGCAATGGTATTGTGAAGGGAGAGGCCCATCATCAGGGATGAATACATCGGGAAATACCAGAAAAATTTGGCGCGGGCCGTTGGTTTGAGCAACCAGAATGGGATGCCATAGAACGTAATCAGAATAAGCAGACTTACCTGAAACAGGCCGATGATGAAAAAGACCTGCTCCCACTCAGGGTGCTGGCTACGAATGTAAAGCAGGGGTACACTCAGAACGCTCAATAGAAGCACCAGAATGAAGGTAGCGCTGCTAAAAAGGTGAAAGAGAGCGTGTAGTTTTATCCAAAGGGACAAATCCGGGCTTCGCAGAACCCGGCCAATCAGTTTTCGGGCACACTCGGCGGCTCCTTTCATCCAGCGGTACTGTTGCGATTTGAGGGCATTCATGGCTACTGGAAGCTCGGCCGGTGAGCCAATATCTTCACGATATACGAACTTCCAGCCTTTCAGTTGCGCTCGGTAGCTCAGGTCCAGATCTTCCGTAAGCGTATCGCTTTGCCAGCCTCCGGCATCGATAATAGCCAGTTTGCGCCATACCCCTCCGGTCCCGTTGAAGTTGGCCAGTAAACCAGCCGCATCACGGCCGCTTTGCTCGACGGTGAAGTGGGCATTGAGTCCGAATGCCTGCAACTGAGTCATCAGCGAAAACTCTTCATTGAGATGTTCCCACCGGGTTTGTACAATGGCTACCTGAGGATCCTGGAAGTGCGGTATCGTTTTCAGCAGAAAGTCCGGGTCAGGTACAAAGTCGGCATCGAAAATAGCGATGAATTCACCTTTGGCCGTAGCAAGTCCGTTGGCCAGGGCGCCTGCTTTGAAACCTGTTCGGTCGGTTCGTCGTATCTGTTGAACATCGAACCCGCTGGCGGTCAGTTTTGCTACTTTTTGAGCTACCAGATCAACCGTTTCATCGGTAGAGTCGTCCAGCAGTTGAATATCAAGCTTATGCCGGGGATATTGCAGTTGGGCCACCGCATCCAGCAACCGTTCCACCACATATAGCTCATTGTAGATGGGCAACTGAACCGTTACACGCGGCAGGTCGTCGACTGGCCCCGGCTTATTCAGAAAAATAGCCTGCCGACGCTTTTTCTCCGACCGCAAATAGATAAAAATCAGGCTCAACTGGCCACAATTGTAGATAAACAAGAGTAGCAGTGCCAGTCCGTACAGCAAAAGGACCAGAAGTTCCATGACGAGTAGGTAAAAGTTTTTCGAACGTTGTGTGCGTAGTAACTGCCTGATCAGGGAAAGGGTTAAGCAAAGCGGGGGTCAAGCGCCTAAAAGTTCTTTTACTGTCCTGCTGGCGGCTGGCCATTGGGAAGAAGTATGTGATGTATGTTCGTATACTATTTTGTTTGTATATTGTAAGATTTCTTTGAGAGTCAGCCCTGCTAAACCAATTTGTTACGGTTAATAAGCAATTCGGGATTTACGGGTGTATGATCTTGGTGGAGAGAAGATTACTCATTAGTTTGCTGTGCCTTTCATGAATATGAACCCTCTGCTACCTAAATCTACCTGTTCGGTTACGGCATCGGCACGAACCCGCTTCTTTCTCTATGCCTCAAACGAGCGAGGCTCTGCATCAGGGTGGTGGGATCGGGAATGGATTCTGGATAATGGACATTCGTTCCGGAAGGGTAAGATGGTCCGGGAGGGCCTGGGAGCATGACATCGGTAAAGGACACCCAACTGCGATGGCTTGGTCCGATTGGTTTGTTTATGTTCGGAAACCTCTTTTTCCGATCATCATTCTGGTTAACATCAAACACCACAGCGCTCATTCAGTCGACTCTGGTTGGGTTAGGAGCAGGCTGGGCTTTCTGGCAGTTGAACCGATGGGTTATTACCGAAACGCAGGAGCGCCTGCCTGGGCTGGAACGCACCCGACAGCGCCTGTGGCTGTGGTTGTTGCTGACGCCTGTGATGGTAAACGCAGCGGTATTTTCACGGTACGGTTTACATATACTGCTGGGCTCACGGCCAGGCTGGTGGCTGGGTACGGTCGATTATCTTAATTCGTTCGGGATTCAGTTATTTTATCACGGCGTTTATTTCAGCATATATGAAGGCTGGTACATTCTGGATCAATGGCGGCACATCCAGCGGGAAAAAGAAGAACTGATTAAGATACAGTGGCAAACTCGATTCAACTCACTGAAAAGCCAGGTCAATCCCCATTTTTTATTTAATTCCCTGAATGCCTTGTCGGCCCTGATTGAAGAGTCGCCGGTGCAGGCGAGCCAGTTTGTCGATGAACTGTCGAGTATGTATCGGTACCTGCTCCAGGCCAACGAACGCGAACTGGTTTTATTAAGCACCGAGCTGGCCTTCATTGAGTCGTACGCACACCTGCTTCAAACGCGGCATGGAGAGGGGCTTTCGATTCGTACGCAGGTACCACAAGACTACCTCGACCACTCACTTCCTCCTCTGACGCTTCAATTGCTGGTCGAAAATGCGGTGAAACATAATGTAGTATTATCTAGCCGCCCTTTACTGATTGAAATCGACACAACTCAAAACGGACACCTGCGGGTACGTAATAATCTTCAGCGTAAAAATGTGCGTAACGCCAGCAATGGCGTCGGGTTAGCCAACATCTCGGCCAAGTACCGAATGCTGACGCAAACCGAAATCGAAATCCGGGAAGAAGAGGAGTTTTTTACGGTCTTATTACCCTTACTCCCCTAGTGATCGGATCGGCTGGTTCGCCAGGATGGTAGCTGACCACTGAGAAAAATCAGTAAGAACGCGCCGAAGCGGATTGATAAATCGTCCGGTAGGTGCCCCGGTAATTCCAGATTTTTTTAGAGGTCATCAGGAGCAGCGCAAAGAAAAGCAGCAGCATAAAGGGCCAGGGATTGGGATAGCGTACCCGGTTTGTGCGCATGGCAGTAATAGATTCGTGAATAACGATCTAAGCTAGTGAAAGCCAGTTTATTCGGAGCGCATATTGACTAAAATCATCCCGAAGCGAGCCGTCAGAGTAGACGTAACAGAAGTGATAATCCATAGGCAATACGGTGTAGTCGTTGTTATACATTCTGGTATAACTATTTTATTTGTTATTTTTGCTTTTATAAGCCTGTGTATGTTCGTTTCATTCCCAATTCTTTTAGTTGACGACGACGCTGCAATTGCTGATATCTTAAAGCGTGTTGCTGAGCGTGTTTTCCCAGAGGCTACCATAGCCCATGCCCGTAATTACACGGAGGCCGTTGCCTTTCTTGCCAACGTAGATAAGGAAGTGTTTCGGTTGGTATTGCTGGATATTGACCTTAAAACAGATTCCACAGGCTTTGATTTTCTATCCCTGCTGCGCGAACAACCTTTCGGGCAACTCGTACCAGTGATTGTCCTGTCGGCCAGTCTGGAAGAGACGAAGGCACGGGAGTCGTATCTGCGGGGAGCGAATGCATTTACCAATAAACCGTTTACCTATGCCGCCTGGAAAACGTATGTTGAGCAGCTACGGTCGTACTGGTATGAAACGGTAACAATTCCTCAGATTCGATTCCGGCAAGGGCCCGACTCGTTTTTGCCGTTAAGCTACTAATGCCTACTTGCCAGGGTAATTTTCGGCTGTCACCGACGGGTCAACGGTTGTTCCCTGGCGTCTGATTCGTAGAGGGCGCATGTTGAATAATGGAAGAGCCTACGCGGAATTCTGGCTCGCAACAGCTGGCCGGATTTGCGGCTACATTGACCCAGCCGGCAATCAACCTGAAGGTGCCACAGCCCCGCACCTTTTCCTGACTATTTGCTACGATTTATTGATCATTAATGGTAAAAGCCCAAGCCTCAATCGCTGCATTGGCGGATTCCAAACCGCATTACCCCATACTCGACGGATTACGGGGTGTGGCGGCCTTAACCGTTGTCTGTTTTCATGTATTTGAAGCCTTTGCCACCAGTCATGTAGATCAGCGAATCAACCACGGCTATCTGGCTGTCGATTTTTTCTTTATCCTGTCTGGTTTTGTTGTCGGCTACGCGTACGACGACCGCTGGAATACAATGACGATTGGCGATTTTATTAAACGTCGGTTTATTCGCCTGCATCCGATGGTTGTGATGGGCGCGCTGATCGGGGCCGGTATGTTCTATTTTCAGGGGTGCGATGCCTGGGACGTTTCAAAAGTATCGATAACTGGGTTATTGTCAGCTACCATCCTGAATGCTCTGTTGATTCCGGCCACGCCGGACGTTGAGATTCGGGGCGTTGGTGAAATGTACCCGCTGAATGGGCCGAGCTGGTCGTTGTTCTTTGAATACATCGGCAATATTCTTTATGCGTTCTATCTCCGCAAACTGTCGACCACGGCTCTTGCGCGGGTTGTTTTACTGGCTGGCTGCGGATTGGCTGCCTTTGCCATTTGGGGGCCACTTGGCGACATCTGCGTTGGGTTTTCACTGACCGAAGAAAATATGATTGGTGGGTCGCTGCGTCTTCTATTTTCTTTTCCAGCCGGGCTTCTGCTATCCCGCCTGTTCAGACCTGTTCCTGTAAAAGGGGCGTTCTGGATCGGTAGTCTGGCTATTGTTAGCGTGTCGGCCATGCCCCGAATCGGTGGTAGCGATATCCTGTGGCAGAACGGTATATATGACGCCCTCTGTGTGGTTCTTATTTTTCCGGCACTGGTTTATCTGGGGGCGTCGGGAAAGGCGATGGACAAAGTAGCTACCCGGTTCTGTACCTTTTTAGGCGACATTTCTTACCCGCTATACATGGTCCATTATCCTTTTATCTATCTGTACTATGCCTGGGTAAAGAACAAACACCTCACTTTCGAACAATCGTTACCCGGTGCCGCAGGGCTTGTGGTAGGGTCTGTGCTATTGGCTTATGTATGCTTAAAACGGTATGACGAACCTGTCCGTACGTTTTTGATGAAGCGCCTTTTACGCGCAAAACAGTAGTTCCTACTCCGTTTACAATCATAAATACGGAACAGTACTGGCTGAATCCGTAGAAACGCCGAAGCAGACCAAAGTCAATAGTTGCTTTTGGTCTACTTCGGCGTCGGTGGCCCTGCGGTGCGTTCAGGTTTGAGGTAGGTTGACATTTAGCGGACACGCATCCGATACACAGTACGTCCGCGTAACCCAACGACTGGCCCGCCTACTTCAACGATTCGGGGACGAGGAGGACGGTTGATATGTAATAAGTTCGTTTTCATTGGTATGTGTTGTTTGTAATTGGTTGATACAAAGGTAATTTGTGGCCGAATGGTGTCGATGGGCCGATAGAGCCAACCGCTATTTTTAACGGTTGAACCCATCATAATGAACCATGAACAGTTGATGGCCTCATGAGCGATTCAGGGTTTTTCAGGAAAAACACTTTTATCGATACAGACCGTAGCTAATGCGAAGCGAGCGTACTGTTTCAGACACCTGATAACTCCGTTTCGGCAGCATTCCACGCTGGCAGGACTATGGTTCGATCGATGCGAAAGCTATTGTAGTGTTTTGATGAACTGAATGACGCGTTCTACTTCCTCAAAACCAGCTTTGATGTGAAACGCTTCGCCAGTCGAATTTGAAAGTTGTACGTCGGAAGCGAGTTCGGTACAGCCCTTCTCCTTGGCCCACTGTTCCGCCTGTTGAATAAGCAGTTGACCAATTCCCTGATGCTGATACGCAGGCTCTACATAAATGCCTTCCAAGAAGGCAACGGGTGTTTGGGTCGCCCCCGGTACGTAGTCGTTTCGTAAAGACAGATTCATAAAGCCAATAGCTAACCCCTGGTCATTCCGTACCAGAAAGCCGTCTTCTTTCGCTGATTGCTGAATGGTGGTCAATAGCCACCGCATCTCATCCGAATCAGAATCAGGCCAGAGCGCCAGAGCCAGTTGTAGCCATTCGTCCAGATCGTTGAGCGTTGCGCGTTGAAAAGTCATAGTGTAGTTGATCAACTAAAAGGGATTACCAGGTTCATGATTATTTTATGGAAAAAACCAGACAATTTCGTCTACCTTGTTCTTTTTTGGACAGGAATCGTTTGTACGAACCGAACAAAGCGCCTATGCGACAAGTACTCTTCCCGATTTGTATATGGCTCATGGCCACTGGGTGTATGGCTCAGTCTGCCAAAACCAAACTGGCTGATCGCTGGATTCAGCTCTTCAACGGAAAAGACCTGACAGACTGGTCTGTGAAAATAGCTGGCCACCCGCTGAACGACAACTATGGCAATACCTTTCGGGTCGAAGAGGGTAAACTGGTTGTTCGGTATGACCAGTATACGGCTTTTGATGAACAATATGGCCACATTTTTTATAAAAAACCTTTTTCGGCGTACCTATTGGTGGTCGAATATCGGTTCGTGGGCGATCAGGTGAAAGGTGGCCCTGGCTGGGCAATTCGCAATAGCGGGGCTATGCTGCACGGGCAGGCTCCCGAAACGATGGGGCTAAAGCAGGATTTTCCGATCTCGCTGGAAATGCAACTTTTGGGGGGCGATGGAAAGCACGAGCGGCACACCGCAAACTTATGTACGCCTGGTACGAATGTGGTGATGAATGGAAAATTATTTACGCCCCATTGCATCGATTCAAACTCAAAAACCTATGCCGGGGATCAATGGGTTCATGCCGAAGCGCTGGTATTGGGCGATTCGCTCGTGAAGCACATCGTTGAGGGAGATACCGTACTCTCGTACGAAAAGCCGCAGATTGGCGGGGGCAATGTGATCCATTACGATTCGGCTGTCAAAAAAGATGGACAACTTATCCGCGAAGGTTCTATTTCCTTGCAAAGCGAAAGCCATCCGGTCGAATTTCGTAAAGTTGCCTTATTCGACCTGTCGCCCTACATGCGTAAGCCCAATGAATTACGAGCCGTACTGCGACAGCTACAGAACCGTCGGTAAACATAAAACCCGACTTGCGCCGGGTTCCAGGATACGTCGGGTTGTCGGCACTTATTGCATGGCAATAGTGCGGCCGGTTTGCTGAACAGCCTGAGTCGATACATTGACCTGTTTGGTGATGCTGCCTTCCGACGATTTGATTTCCAGTTCATACTCGCCATCGGCCAGCTCATCCACATTCAGTTTGATGGCATATTTAGCTTCTTTCCGGCCAATGCTTTGCTCATAGAGCACTTTGTTGTTCTTGTTCTTAAGCAGGACGACTACCGGCATATCGGTCGATTTCTGGACAGCCACCCGAATTTCATGGTTGACGGTCACGTAGGCGCTGGCGTCGAACGAGAGCGTTTTGGGCGTGGTTGGGTTGAACAGAGTAGAAGCACTCAATAGGATAGAAGCGGTCAGGGTATTCAGTAGTGGTAACATGGTAGTTGCTGTGTTTAGCGTTTAAGGATGTTGTTTACTGGTATGCCCTATTTAATCCAAAGCCTGTGCCAATTAGAAGATGTTTCTGATAATCAGAATGTTAGGCTTTGTGCCATTTTTCACTTCTGTCCGCTTGTGGACAAAGGCTGTTCGCTGCCGGACAAAGTGGACAGATCCTCATGATCGAAAATCCTTTGCAAGGCCATGGCTGCTGACCAACACTGATGATAATCAGCCCAGGGCATGACATTGGTTATTTCGCCCCCTCTTTCAGCGGCTACATTTGTAATACCAATACGAGTTTTAAAGCCCCTAGTAATCAAAATCCCCTTATCAGATTTTCTGGTAAGGGGTTTGTTATGCCCATATCGCTCCAATGAGATCCCAGCGCAATTTGGAGAGCAAATGGCCCTGATAGCACCCTTCACAAACAAAAAACGCTGACTCTAACTAGAGCCAGCATTTTTCAATTACCCATAAGATAAGACCTTTCTGACCGACCGCCAGATCAGTAGAAAGGCTGTATTAATAGGTAACGAAAATTCACCGTAAAAGATTGATTAAACGGTGGATTTTCTTGAAAAATAAGTAATTAGCAGATAAACTAACTACCAATAAATTAGACCTGTAGCCTTCGAAACACTGGGAAAACCCGTAGGCGCCTGCGCCACACATAGCCTTTATCATTTACCAATAATTTCCCGGCGATGAGCCATCCCCCAGTAATGCAGGGCCTCAACCACGTTTTCGAGCGATAACCCGTGGGCGGTGATGGAGTATTCGACCCTGGGCGGGAAGGTATCGTATACATCCCGTTTTACGAGTTTATTCTCCTCCAGACTTTTCAATTCTTTTGACAGGGTTTTGTCCGTAATCCCAGTCACCTCTTTCGCCAACTGCGTAAACCGTTTGGGACCAGAAGACAGAGCGAATAATATCATCAGTTTCCATTTGCCTTCCACAGCTTCCAACGTATCGTTGATCGAGCGTATCGATTTGGGGCAACCTTCTCCGGTCAGCATATCGTTTTTGGGGTTTCTGTTGCTGCGTTACTATCCTGATGGCTAGTAACGGCCGATAGGGATAGCATTTTCAGGCAGAAGGTAAGGGAGGATACTTTTGTTCCATTCATATAAAATCTCTGTAGCATGGTAACTCCCAAAAAGACAGCACGCGTCCTTCACAGCGTGCTGTGGATCGTTCAGACCGTACTGGCGGCCAGTTTTATCTGGGCAGCCTGGATGAAATTGTTTCAGCCCATCGACAAACTAGCGGCTATGTGGCCCTGGACGGGTCAGATTCCAACAGTTCTGGTAAAAGCGATCGGTGTTCTTGACCTTTTAGGGGCAATAGGGGTGCTTTTGCCTTCCTTACTACGTATCTGGCCGAGCCTTACAGTCGTAGCCGCTTGTGGAATCGTTGTTCAAATGGTCTGCGCCAGTATTTTTCACCTGGTACGGGGCGAGGGTTCGGTTATAGGCGCTAATGTTGTTTTTGCCCTCATGGCCGCATTCGTAGCCTGGAGCCGATTGTCGAAAGCCCCAATCCCACCCGTTTGAACGATGACGTTGCTGGTTATTGCGTTAACGGTGGCTCTCCTACGAAATGGCTACAACAATTCAGTATTTGGATACAGATTTGGCTGCTGTAGCTTATTTCTTTGTTGATTGGCTGGTACGAAGTAGTTTGCCGCCGGGATTGAGTATATTGAGCTATGGTAAAAGCAGGACTGTGTCGAATTAAAACGATTGCTGAATTTCATCAGTTTAGGGGATTGCCCAAGCCAGAGCATCCCCTGATCAGTGTGGTTGATGTTGCCTTATTAAAACAACTGCATGCCTACGAACCCACTAGTTTAGTATTTGATTTTTATTCCATTGCGCTAAAACGGAATTTCAATGGTAAGATGAAATACGGGCAGCAGGAATATGATTTTGATGAGGGGTTAATGACCTTTATGTCGCCCGGTCAGGTGTTTAGCATCGACGCGGGTAAAGATGGTAACGGAACTCTGCTCCAATCGGGCTTGCTGTTACTTATTCATCCCGACTTTTTATGGAATACGTCCTTGGCCAAAACGATCAGGCAGTACGAATACTTCGATTATTCGGTCAATGAAGCCCTATTCCTTTCGGAAAAAGAAGAACTGATCATTGCTGGTATTCTGCAAAATATTCAGCAGGAGTATCATGCCAATATTGACCAGTTCAGCCAGAGCATCATCATTGCTCAGCTCGAACTCCTGCTGTCGTATGCCGATCGGTTTTATCATCGGCAGTTTATCACCCGAAAAATTACGAACCACAAACTGCTCGATCGGCTGGAAAGTCTTCTGATCGACTATTTTAATAGTGATGCGTTGATTACAAAGGGCTTGCCCACCGTTCAGGCCATTTCCGACGCGTTGAACGTATCGCCCAATTACCTGAGTACGTTGCTGAAAGTACTGACCGGGCAGAGTACGCAGCAGCATATCCACAACAGGCTGATTGAAAAAGCCAAAGAAAAACTGTCGACAACTGATTTGTCGGTTAGTGAAATTGCCTTCGAATTAGGATTCGAGCATTCGCAGTCGTTCAGCAAATTGTTCAAGAACAAAACAACCCTTTCCCCATTAGAATTTCGCCAATCGTTCAACTGAGCCTTCACCCTGAATGAAATGGCTACAACAACCTAAGATTCGGCTACAAGACCCGGTTGGGTTAGTTCGACTTTTGTGTAGAAACAAAAGCACAAAAAAATGAACATTGTCATAACCGGTTCGCTGGGTCATATCGGCAAACCATTGACCGAAGAGTTAGTCCAGAAAGGGCATGTCGTAACGGTAATCAGTAGCCAACCCGACAGACAGGAAACCATCGAAACGCTGGGAGCAAAGGCCGCTATTGGCTCTGTAGACGATGTCGATTTCCTGAAAACAACCTTTACAGGAGCCGATGCCGTATTTGCGATGATACCGCCCAACTATGCCGAGACAGATGTGGTAGCCTATTATCGCCGGGTCAGCCAGAACTACGCACAGGCTATTCAGCATACGGGCATAAAACGAGTGGTGCTGCTGAGTAGTTATGGAGCGCATCTGACGAAAGACACAGGATTTATTCTTGGTGCTCACCATGCCGAAATTATACTGAATCAACTGGCAGACGTTGCCATTACGCATTTGCGGGCAGGGTATTTCTATTACAATCTGTTCAGTTTTATCGGCATGATAAAAGGAGCCGGATACATAGGAGCCAACTACGGTGGTGACGACACGATGGCACTGGTTTCGCCAGTTGATATTGCAGCTGTTGCTGCGGAAGAGCTTCTGAAGCCTGCCACAGGCCAAGCCATACGCTACGTAGCCAGCGATGAACGAACGGCCAGTAAAATTGCGCAGGAATTAGGTGCAGCCATTGGTAAACCCGATTTGGCATGGCTCGTGCTGACCAGCGAGCAAATGAAAGAAGGCATGAAGCAACGGGGGCTGCCTGCGCATATCATCGAAAATTTTGTGGAATTAGGGGAGAGCTTGCACAGTGGAGCCTTGATGGACGATTACAACCAGCACAAGCCAAGGTTGGGTAAGGTCAAACTGGACGATTTCGCGAAAGAATTTGCGGCTGTTTATCAAAACGGATAACTCATTTTGCGCCAACGAATAGAGTTCGTTGGCGCAAAATGTTTAGTTGAACAAGGAAATTGCCCAGGTGTGATTTTGACAGCTAGTATGCTGCCTGCCTTGCCTGGAGGAAGCTAAAGTCCATTCAGGATGCGGGCGTAGATATTGTTGGTGCTGAGTCGATCATACTGCCCACTACTGTCGTTTGCCACGTTGACCGTCAGATTTGAAACGCTCCCTGTGTTGGCCGTAGTGCGCACCAAGGTTAAGCCCAGTACCGATTGACTGCCTCCCCGAATATACACCCCCGATCGGGCCCGTAACGTCAACTGCTGGTTGTCGATCGTATTGATTATCTCCCAGTCACTATTGTTGACGGTTACCGGATTCGCATCGCCCCCGGAGACATTGATCGAGGTCTGGCTGGCATCAAAACTCATCGAGTAACCCGACGGAGCGGTCAGGGTGATGGTAATGCTACTAGGTGCAGTGGGAAGCCAGCCGACTTCATAAACGCGGACCAGGAATTGTTTGGCACTCGGACCGGGACTAAAGTTGGCATCGGGCAGATAAATGATAGGGGATAGGTCGGGGCCGTTGGTGGCCGTTACACTGACGGTTCGGGTTTGCTGACAGGCTCCCAGGGTTACAACTACGGTAAAGGTCTGTGGGCCTGCTGCCAGGAGTCGGGCCGATATATTGGCATTGCTGTTGGCGGTTGTAAAGGAAGCGGAGGTTGGCGATGTCCACTGGTAAGCGTTACCGCCCGAGGCTGTCAGATTGATTACCGAGCCGACGGGAGCCATCGGTGTGAACGTCATCGCGCTCGGATTGAGGGTATTCCGGAAGAAGACGGTCACCGAAGCCGTAGCCGAGCATCCCAGCGCCGACGAGACAATGACAGAGTACGAACTGGCCTGCGAGAATACACGCACAGGCTGGGTAGAAGCGTCGTCCCATTGGTAAGTAGTACCGCCTGTGGCTGTCAGACTGACGGTAGAGCTGCCACACGAGAGGGTCAAACTTCCCGGCCCCGGATTGAGAATAGCAGCCGTAATGGTATTCACTGTCAGGCTGAAGGTACTACTGGTGAGGGAGTTGCAAACCCCGATGGCGACCAGCGAGTAACTCCCCGCATCAGTGGTTTGCAGACTGGTTAACGAAAGAGTGCTGGCGATTTGGGCACTGCCTAACGAAGCCCCATTCTTAAACCACTGATAGGTAATGGGTTCACTACCGGTCAGACTGGTCGGAATACGGAGAGCACTACCCGCACAGACGGCTGATGCCGAGGGCGGCTGTTGGGTAAAGGCAATGGGGAAACTGGGATCACCCTGAAACTCATAAGCCCCCATGTCGACAGCCGCTCCCACGATGCGGGCGTTATTGGCCAGATCGGTAGTGATCCCGTTAATACCTGACGCCGAACTGAGCCCGGCATTGATGGCAGGTGTACAGGCGTTGAGAGTCAGGCTAGTTGTAGAACTAAAGGGATTGCTGGTAACGGTGAGGTTACTGGGGTCTGTTGTATAGCCGGTTACCGTTGGTTCAACGAGTGAATAGAGCAGCGAGGCAGAGGAAAAGCTGTTATAAATAGCGTTGCTTCCCCCCTGATTGAAAATAATGCAGTTGGTGAGTTGGGGAGTGCAGTTACCGTCGACACCGGAGTTAATCATCAGTGCTCCCAAATTCGCCGTGTTGCCCTGGAAAGAGCAATTGGTGAAGGTGGGGAGGCAAACGCCAAATGCTCCACTATTCGAAAGAGCCCCGCCGTTGCCTGTACCTGCCGAGTTGTTGAGAAATCCGCAGTTGACCAGTGCAGGACTGGAATTTCCGGATCGTCCTTCATTGTAAAGGGCCCCACCAAATGCCGAAACCTGATTATTGCCGAAAAAACAATTGGTAATCCGGGGGCTGGATACTCCCTGAACCCCGTCGTTGTAGATGGCGCCACCCATCTGAGCTGTATTGCTAACGAAGGCACAATTGATGAGGGTAGGGCTGGCCAATCCACCGAGGGTTCCTCCGTTGTAGATGGCCCCGCCAAATGCACTGGTTTGGTTGTTGACAAACAAACAGTTGGCAATAGTCGGGCTACAGAATTTCCCGCTCCCGTTGCCATCGTTATACATTCCTCCTCCATAGTACTGATTGTCGAGCTGACCATTGGCATTGCCACCGGTGATAACGAAGCCGTCAAGCTGAGCCGAAGCGGTCAGACTCAGGCTACTGGGGTTATACACAACATGATAGGCTCTACCTGCCTGGCCCAGGTCGCCGGAGAGGGTGGAACTGGAGGGGGCACCATTCATGGGGTCAATAGCCGGTCGTTGACTAAGGTCCGATTCTGCACCCTCGAAGCCTCCGTAGATTTTGACGCCGGGTAGCATAGCGAAACTGGCGGCACGTGTGGTGCCAGGTTTATAGGTTCCTCTGGCAACCCATATTTCGGTGAGGGCGGATGTACATCCGTAGTTGAGCGCATCCTGCAGGTTGGTAAAGGCGTCAGTCCAGGAGGACCCGGTATTGGCCCCAGTGGCATTGGCTTTCACATAGAGCCGGTTAGCCGGGGCTACAATCTTGACGATAGTGCTGCCGGTGAGGTTGGCTGGTTGTGCTAAGCTATTGGCATAAGCAGCTGAAGTGATAGTGTAAGTGGTTGATAATGTAGGGGAAACGGCTACAGCAAACGTGCCGCTATTGGTCCCCGAAACGGTAGCGCCGTCGGAGAGTTGCAGGGTCCAGTTTCCGGTAGCGGTAATGGAGCCAGGGATCGAGACGGT
Organism: Spirosoma panaciterrae DSM 21099; assembly: GCF_000374025.1. GTDB lineage: Bacteria > Bacteroidota > Bacteroidia > Cytophagales > Spirosomataceae > Spirosoma > Spirosoma panaciterrae. The sequence goes on from NZ_KB893172.1 coordinate 748,338, forward strand.
TTGCCCCAAGCAACTGGTAATAGGAGTTGACTTGAGAGTAGCTTTGATGGAATTGGCTGCAAACTGAATCGTAGCAAAACCGTCTGCTTGCGTACCACCCCCATCTACTCCGAGGGTAATGGTTCCATTGCCATATGAGTAACCACCCTGAGCCCTTGAGTTAGACTGGCTTGTTGATGGACTGCCATTTCCGCCACCATAACCACCACCTCCACCACCAGATGATCCGTAGGTATGTGCTGATCCCCCTCCGCCAAAGCCTTGGCCTCCATTTCTATTACCAGTCCTTTCAATCCCTCCTGGACTAATGGCTGTTAAACGCGCCTGACCACCCCCACGCCCAGGGTAATAGCTGTTAGCTCCAGCTATGCCATCTGTGCCAGGCCCGGCAAATCCTCCTCCGCCCCCGCCACCAATTGTGTATGGCGCATTTTCCTGATTGCCCCCCAATCCGCCAGCAGGCCCTCCCAGGCCCTGCCCACCGCCCCCCAGTTCGTCTCTGTCCAAACTGCCACCACCACCACCACCACTCGCCATTAGTAATGTTAGTATGTTGCCCTGGTTGAGTACAATGGCTGTACCCCCGCCCCCGCCCCCGGCTCCCCCATTTTTCATATTATAGCCACTTTCACCTACTATAAAAATGAGTTGATCTCCACTCTGAATGGTAGTGGTCGATACCATTTTGGAGCCACTTCCTCCAGGGTTAATATAATAAGAGCCTCCATCAGCCCCATCGCCCCCCTTGGTTGTCAGGGTTACACTAAAGGGGCCACCTGCCGGAACGGTATAGGAATAGTAACCCGTGGTGGTGTAGGATTGTGTTACGGTCTGCGCCAGGCTACTGACCGATAAGCTTGTGTGGAGAAGCAGAAAAAAACAGAAAAACCAGCGGGTTAAGGTTGGTAGAGCGTATGTTTTCATAACAATTGATAGGATACTTGCAGGCGTTTTTGGGAAAGTCAATGAGGTAGGTTCCTCCTGTTCGGGAACATACGTTCATTAAAATTGCATCATATACGCGGCTACATGCGTTTTTAGGGCATAGACAAACGCATAGACAAATAGGTAAGTGTTTGTCTGTCAGTTGGTTGAAAATAATTATTTGGGGTGTACCTCAGGCGTCGAGCAGTTCCCCTAGTTGCGATTGCCCATCAATGCCCAGGCGTTTGCGCAATCGGTACTTAGTGGTACGTACCGAGCTGGGCGAAATGCCGAGCATACGGCTCATCTGACGGGTGTCGATCTTAAGTCTGGAGAGGGCCAGTAACCGTTCTTCGGCCGGGGTCAGGTTTTTGAATTGCGCGTGGAGCTGGGTGAAAAAATACGGAAATACCCGCTCAAAACGTCGCCGAAACTCATCCCAGTCCTCGTTGGTAAGCAGGCTGGCATTGATCAGGTTGTGCTGTAGATCGAGCATTACCTGGCCGGATTTACCAGTTGGTTGGGGAAGTCGTTCCAGGTCTGCGTTGATGGTATCGATGAGCGAGTCCTTCTGGCGAAGGTTTTCCATAAAAACTGCTAAATCTGTACGAGCCCGCTCCAGCTCATCAACGGCCCGTTGCTTTTCTAGCTGTAAGCGCTTTTCCCGCTCGGTATTGGCCAGTGCTTCCTGCCGTCGCCGTCGCTGGGTAAGCTGGTAGAGCCGAAAAAACAGAGCCGAGGTAATCACCAGCATCGTGGCAATTGCCCAGACCCGGAATTGCTGTTCGTCGTGCTTGGCCCGTATCCCTGCGACTTCCAGTTGATGCTTCTGAATCAATAGTTTCTGCTCAACCAGCGAAATTTGCTCCGAATTATACCGTTTGTTGATTTGCTCATCGAGCCGGGCCATGCTATCGAGATACCAATAGGCTTTCGGCAGGTTATTGACGCTCTGATAATACTGACGGGCTATGTCGCAGTACATACGCCGGTAGTTTTCGTTTTTCAGATTTTCGCCAAACAGATTCGCTCCCTGATTACGTTGAAAAAAATTCGCCGATTCAGTCAGAAAATAAGCACAGCTATCCAGTTGATGCTGTAGTAGATAGGCTCGGGCCAGGCTTAAGGCCGCCTGATCGGGCAGGTCACCTTTTTCGGCGTTCAGGTGTAGCGCATAGTCGAATTTCAGGGCTGCAATAGCCGGTGAGAGTCGTCGCTGATGCAGGTAAATTTTAGACAGGTTACCATAGATATTTGCCTGGTTGGCTAGGTCTTTATGGGTTCGGGCAACCTGTAGGGCCTTCTGAAAACTCAGTTCGGCTCGTTTAACATCCGTGGAATTTTGTAACTGGCTGATTTTTAGATACGACAAGCCTAGTGCATTGTGGACCTGGAGGGCCAGACTCGGATTGAAAGCCGGGTAGCGGGCCGATTCCTGAAACATCTCAATCGCTTTGCCGTACTCCTTGAAATGATAATAAATTAGCCCTAGCTCATACAGGTAGCGGCTAATGGCGGGTACGGTTGCATAACCGAGTTTTCGAAACCGACTGTTGGCTGATAGCAGATACTCGAAGGCATGCCCATAGGTTTCGGCCAAAAAATAATATTCTCCGGCAAAGTGTTCACACACCCCGGTCATCTGCTCGTCGCCCTCCTCTTCGGCTTCATTGGCTGCCCGAACAAAAAGTGCGGCTTTCTGGGGGGTACTTAGCTTGTCGCCATTTTTGGCGTAGGTGTCCCGGATAAAGCGGACGTACCGTCGCAACGGCTGATCATGTACCAGCCGCCCAAGCGAATCAAATTGGTCCAGCCGGGCGAAAGCAACTGTCTGATTGGTAAGCGCCGTATAGGAGGTATCAAAATAATTTAGGGTAATCACTACCCGATTGGCGGGGTTCGTCTGAGCAAGCTGACGAAGGATGGCTTGACAATAGGAGTTTTCGGGATGAAAACATGTAATTATAACAAGTAGAATGAATAGGTTTTTTGACAACCTCAACGATACTCTTGCCATAAAATGGTGTGTATTAATTGGTCTATAACGTTGGGTAAATGACTATTTATGAAACGAATAGACTAAAATATCATATTCATTTAATAAATTGAAATGATTGCAAAGGATCGTAAGTAAACGGATACTGAATTTTTCTCAGTGCCGGGTATAGGTGACGTTGCTTTAACCGAATCAGAGAAGCACAGCTAATCAGAAGTCATGTTCTCAACGAGTCTCTATGCCCGTACGAAATGGCGTGATTTCTGAAACCTAACTGGAAAACGGTTCGGGAATTTGTATTGACCCGAGTGCCGATTGCGCAGTACGATTGCCCTCACTTTCCTCAGACCATGAATAAAAACCGATTAGAACTGCTTGTGTGTCTGGGCCTGACCAGGCTGATTATGGCTTGCCAGCCTGGTCAGAAGGCTACCGACAATCAATCGATTGCCCAGGTTATCTGCCGAACGCTCCCAACCGATAAGGCCTGGTATAGTTCAGGAAAGAGGGCTCCGTTGTTCGAAGGGTTAGGGAACCTGCATTTCCCCATTACAACCCGGCATAAGGAAGTTCAGCGCTATTTCGATCAGGGGCTTATGCTGGCCGGAGGGTTCAACCATGCCGAAGCCGCCCGTTCGTTCTACGAAGCTACCCGCCTTGATTCTTCCTGCGCAATGGCGTACTGGGGGTTTAGTTATGTGCTGGGGCCCAACTACAACGCGGGTATGGAATCGGATAATTATGAACGAGCTTATGCCGCCATCCAAAAGGCTGTCAACTACGCAACGGGTTGTAACGAGAAAGAAAAAGCACTGATTGCCGCCCTTGCCAAACGCTATCCGGCACAACCCGTCGTGGATCGCCGACCGTACGATGTTGCGTATTCACAGGCTATGAAACAGGTGCATGAGCGTTTTCAGGAAGATGCTGATGTGGCAGCCCTGTATGCCGAATCGATAATGGACCTGCATCCCTGGGATTTGTGGGAGAAAGATGGTCGACCTAAACCCTGGACGCCCGAGATCGTAGCAAGCCTCGAGGGATTGCTGGCTCGTTATCCCGACCACAGCACACTCCATCACTTATACATTCACGCGGTTGAGGCCTCGCAAACCCCAGAGCGCGCGCTGAAAAGCGCAGCAATTCTGAGTAAAGTAGCGCCCAGGTCCAGCCATCTGGTGCATATGCCTTCGCATATTTACATCCGCACGGGCAAGTATCATGAAGGCTCCGTCAGTAATCAGAAAGCCGTAGCTGTAGATAGTGCGTATTTGAGAGGGTGCTATGCACAGGGTATTTTCCCGCTGTCGTATTTTCCGCATAATTACCATTTGCTGGTGGCTACGGCCACGCTGGAAGGAAACCGTAAATGGGCCATGCGTTCGGCACAAAAGATGGCTGAGTACACAAAGAAATCACTCATGGCCGATTCGGGCTGGAGTATGCTTCAGCATTATTACACCATTCCGTACCATGTAGCACTTAAGTTTACCGACTGGGACGATGTGCTGAAAATGAGCCAGACCGATACGATCCGGTTACCGTATCCTACTGCCATTCGGCATTACGCACGGGGAATGGCTCTGCTTGGTAAACAGCAGCTTATGCAGGCGAAAACTGAACTTCAACAGTTTGAGAAAGCAACTGCTGATCCTGATATACCAAAGCTCACAACGGGAGGTATCAACCAGATGAGTGCTATTCTGGCAATTGCCCATCGGGTACTGAAGGGCGAAATCCTGGCGACCGAAGGGCAACTGACACCAGCCATAGCTTTACTCCGTGAAGCCGTTACGCTGGAGGATAGGCTGAATTATAACGAGCCACCCGACTGGTTCTTTTCGGTACGGCATAACCTGGGCGCTATGTTGCTGAAAGCAAAACGATACCCGGAAGCCGAAGCCGTTTATCGGGCCGACCTAACGGTATTTCCACGTAATGCCTGGGCATTGGCGGGCTTGCATAAGGCACAGGTAAGTCAACGATTAACGACGCAAGCACAGCAAACGCAGGTGGTATTGGTGCAGGCGTCAGCATGGGCCGATCGGGATATTAAAGCGAAGATGTTGAGTGGCTTGTAGCGGCTCCACAAATGGCAGTATCATCTGTAAAGGATAGCCCTCATCAGAAGAAGCTAACTCTTCTGATGAGGGCTATTGTCTATCTGAATGCTGATGAGGGGGATTATTGTACAGCAACGACCCGGTTCACAATAGATGGTTTGTGGGTTGATAGTTTGACCGTCTGGGTTGTGGTTTCCACGCCGTTGGTCACTTCCAGTTGGTATACGCCGTCTTCCAGATCATTCAGATTTAATTGAGTCCGATACGATTCTTCTTTTTTGCCCAAGCGGTAGTTATACAGGACACGGCCATCGGCGCTTTTCAGGCGAATGTCGACAGGTCCCCCTTTTTCTTTGTCGAGGGCCACATTGAGTTTGCCGCTTACCGTCGTGTAAATGCCGGTTTTGAACGTAGCTGCCTGAGTCGCTTTTGTGCCCGGATTGGTTTCGGCAAACGTAGCAACTGTAGAAACAAGACCCAGCGAAAGGGCTAAAGCGAAGGTTTTAACGAGCGTTTTCATAGTAGTATGTTGTTTATGTTGTTGTTCTAAGCAGGTCGGGGTTATTCCCGATTGGTGAAACAAAGATATAGGCTGTGGATGGTACTATGTAATGCAAACTACTGGAACGGTTGCCCGATTGGATGAGTGGTTGGAAAATGGGGGGCATTGAGCAAACGGCCCTGTTGGATTGCTGGTGGTTAGCTTGCAATTTTGTTTGGCAATCTGTTTGTATATGGCCTCATCACTCTTGAATTCTGAAGCTCCCTGCCGCGTACCTGCTTTATTTACCGGATTTGAAGACCTCATTGCTGCCGAAAGTACCCGGCATGGGGGTGTTAGTCCGGCTCCCTTTTCGTCGCTCAACCTGGGCATCAATACCGCCGATGAACCCGCCAATGTGGAAGAAAACCGACGCCGTTTCTTCGCTGCAATTGGGGCCAGTACCTATCCATTTGCGTCGTCGTATCAGGTACATGGCACAGAAATCCTGTATGCTACTGAGGCCGGACGATACGAAGGCTATGATGCCCTCATCACGAATAAGCCAGGGCTTCTGGTTGGCGTAACCGTTGCCGATTGTGTACCTATTCTGATTTACGATGCCAGGCAGAAGGCTGTTGCGGCTGTTCATGCAGGGTGGCGCGGTACGGCAGGAAAAATTGTATCCAGAACCCTGACCCGTATGCAGGACCAGTTTGGGACCAGAGCCACTGATTGTTTTGCCTATATCGGAACATGCATCGACGAATGTTCCTTTGAAGTCGGTCCGGAAGTAGCTGAACAGTTTGAGTCAGCGTTCAAGCGGGAAGACGCGAATACCGGAAAAAGTTTTATCGATCTGAAAAAGGCCAATGCACACTTACTGGTCAATTTCGGTGTCCCGGAAAAACAGGTCGAAACATCCTCATTCTCAACTGTTATCGACAATCGGGATTACTTTTCTTACCGGGTCGAAAACGGTACTACTGGCCGAATGCTGGCCGTGATTGGGTTGAAATATGAACAAATTGTTGAGGGGTGAGTTATATAGCTGTTTTTACAAACTACTAGTGTTCACTCAACGATAAAAGTCATGGGAATCTTAGTGTCAATTTTAGTCGGTGCGGTAGCCGGGTGGCTGGCCGACCTCGTGTTCAGACGGTTTTCGTTTTCATTATTTGCTGAAATCCTGCTCGGTATCGCCGGGGGATTTGTCGGTGGCTGGATATTTGGCCGCGATGGTGGTATTATCGATCAGATTCTGACGGCCTTCGTAGGCGCTGTGATTATTCTGGGTATTGCTGCCTTGATTAAGGGCCGGAGCAGTACGGTCTAGATAGACGGAAAAGGGAGAAGGGACGAACACAAAAAGGATTTTGCTACTGCATGCCTTTCTCCGTTCGTCCCTTCTCCCTTTCCTTATTTTAGGATCTGCCTCGAAATCACGATTTTTTGTATTTCGCTGGTACCTTCGCCAATGGTGCATAGTTTGGCATCCCGGTAAAATTTCTCCACCGGAAAATCTTTTGTATAACCATACCCACCAAAAATCTGTACGGCTTCGTTGGCCACCCGTACGGCCGTTTCCGACGCAAATAGCTTGGCCATAGCCGACTCTTTGGTGACGGGTTTTCCGGAATCTTTCAGATCGGCAGCCTGATAGGTGAGTAATTTGGCCGCTTCGATGTCGGTAGCCATATCAGCCAGTTTAAAACTTATTCCCTGAAAATTAGCAATGGGTTGCCCAAATTGTTCGCGCTCTTTGGCATAGGTCAGCGCTGCTTCGTAGGCACCTATAGCAATTCCCAAACTCAGCGCTGCAATGGAAATTCGGCCACCATCCAGCACTTTCAGCGACTGAACAAACCCGTCGCCTACGTCGCCTAGCCGCTGACTGTCGGGAATGCGGCAATCCTCAAACAGCATCTCGGCGGTTTCGGAAGCACGCATGCCCAGCTTATCCTCTTTACGACCACCCGAAAAACCGGGCGTACCTCGCTCTACCACAAAGGCTGTTGCATTATGCTGGGTATTTGGCGAACCTGTACGCGCTATCACTACGGCGACATCACTGCTTTTGCCGTGCGTGATAAAGTTTTTGGCCCCGTTCAGTATCCAATGATCGCCATCCTGGACGGCCGTTGTGCGCATATTGGCCGCATCAGAACCCGTATTGGGTTCGGTTAGCCCCCAGGCACCAAGCCATTCGCCGGTGGCCAGACGAGGTAGATAAGTTTGTTTCTGGGTTTCGTTGCCAAACAACAGGATATGATTCGTGCACAGCGAGTTGTGAGCAGCCATCGATAACCCAACGGCTCCATCGACACGCGATAGCTCAACAATGGCCGTTACATAGTCACGATAGCCCAGTCCGGCTCCACCGTATAACTCGGGCACCAGCATGCCCATGAGTCCCTGATCGCCCAGTTGACGAAACAGATCGGCCGGAAAATGCTGATCTTCGTCCCACTGGCGACTGTTGGGGCGAATAAGTCGCTCGCTCAGTTCACGGATGGATTGGGATATTAATTCTTGATTTTCTACAATTTCGTTCGTCATAAATAAAAGTCGCCTGATGAAGCGATTAAGTAGAAATTTAGGGACAATATGGCACAATTCCAAGTCTTTTTAAGAATTACCCTATATGTTACCTTATAGTTATATATTCTTTATTTTTACGTAAATTGATTTATGAAAACATATATTCGTATACTAATGGATACTTTTTATTTTTTTATAGTGTCAAATTGACAATTCAAGAAATGAGCCTTTGGGAGGCCGTTGGTTCTGGGTCGCTGATTTGCCGATTAATCACTATTAGGCAAAGAGTAGGGTCAGTTATTGAAAAACTCCTATTTTTGTGACAACAGACATCAACAAAACGTCTATAAAGCATTGTCAAAAATTAGCTAACTATACTTTATGAAATTAGCAGTTGTAGGAACCGGATACGTAGGTCTTGTTACCGGAACATGTTTTGCTGAAACCGGCAATCAGGTTACTTGTGTTGACATTGATAGTAGAAAAGTCGAGAAGTTGAATAACGGCATTGTCCCTATTTATGAACCGGGCTTGGAAACGTTATTTCACCGCAACGTTGAAGAAGGACGCCTGTCGTTCACTACGGACCTGGAAGAAGGCATAAAAGGGGCTGAAGTGATCTTCCTGGCGCTGCCAACCCCTCCGGGCGAAGATGGTTCGGCCGATCTGAAGTATATTCTGAAAGTGGCCAGCGATTTAGGGCCAATCCTGAGTCAATATGCGGTTATTGTTGATAAGAGTACGGTACCCGTAGGAACAGCCGAGAAAGTGCACGCTCATATTGCCGATAACGCCAAGGTTGATTTCGATGTCGTTTCGAACCCCGAATTCCTGCGGGAAGGCGTTGCCGTAGAAGACTTTATGAAGCCCGATCGGGTCGTGATCGGTACGAAATCGGAGCGGGCGAAAGCGGTCATGAATAAGCTGTATGCACCTCTGGTGCGTCAGGGCAACCCCGTTATTTTTATGGACGAGCGGTCGGCCGAAATGACCAAATACGCGGCCAACGCGTTTCTGGCTACGAAAATTACCTTCATGAATGAAATTGCGAACCTGTGCGAACGGGCCGGGGCCAATGTCGATGATATTCGTCGAGGCATCGGTACCGACAGCCGGATTGGTAAGCGCTTCCTGTTTGCCGGTATCGGTTATGGCGGTAGCTGCTTCCCTAAAGATGTGCAGGCACTGGCCAAAACCGCTAAGGATTTCGACTACGATTTCAAGGTGTTGAAATCGGTTATGGAGGTGAACTACCTACAGAAAACGAAGTTAGTGCCGCTCATTCTGAATCACTTTGGTGGGGATCTGAAAGGAAAGACCATTGCCGTTTGGGGGCTGGCCTTCAAACCGTATACCGATGATATTCGGGAAGCGCCCGCGCTGGATAACATTCGGGCTTTGCTGGAGGCAGGGGCTAAAGTTACGGTGTATGACCCTGAAGCAATGGACAACGTCCGCGAGCAGATCGGTAATGCGGTTACCTATGCACATACCCAATACGCGGCCCTCGACGATGCCGATGCGCTCGTCATTATTACCGAATGGCCGCTGTTCCGCACCCCCGATTTCGAGAAGATGAACCTGCTTCTGAAAAATAAAGTGATTTTCGACGGACGGAACGTGTATGAGCTTGACCAGATTCGGGAGCAGAATTACACCTATTATTCCGTAGGGCGCGAGCCGATCCTGGCGCCGGTCGAGCAGAAGGTTTAACGACTATTTCATTATTTATACATCGCATACGGTAGTATTTGTACTCAATCGTATGCGATGTATTCTATTTTTGTACCACAATTTGGACCAAACGCGTGTCGTTGGGGATCAATTGGGTATTTCCGTTTTACGTAGTCTGAGTTTTTAACATACGAGTTTAAAGTAGTTGTGTGCTGGTAAATCAGCGTCTGCGGGAAATCTGCCGATATGGATCTATCCACTCATTTCACAAACCAAACTTTAATGAAGCGTGTACTGATCACCGGCGGGGCCGGATTTCTGGGATCGCACCTTTGCGATCGGTTTATTAAGGAAGGCTATCATGTGATTGCCATGGATAACCTCATCACCGGGGACATCCGCAACATCGAGCATCTGTTTCACCTGCCCAATTTCGAGTTCTATCACCACGATGTATCCAAGTTCATCCACGTACCGGGTCAACTGGACTACATTCTGCATTTTGCTTCGCCAGCCAGCCCCATTGATTACCTTAAAATTCCCATTCAGACCCTGAAAGTGGGATCGCTGGGTATTCACAACTGTTTAGGGTTGGCGCGGGTAAAAAATGCCCGGGTGCTGATTGCCTCCACTTCGGAAGTTTACGGCGACCCTACGGTGCACCCCCAGAATGAAGAATACTGGGGTAATGTGAACCCGGTCGGTCCTCGGGGGGTGTACGACGAAGCGAAGCGGTTTCAGGAAGCCATGACCATGGCTTACCATACATACCACGGACTGGAAACCCGTATTGTTCGGATTTTCAACACCTATGGGCCACGTATGCGCCTGAACGACGGGCGGGTGTTACCGGCATTTATCGGGCAGGCATTGCGCGGGGAAGATCTGACCGTTTTCGGCGATGGTAGTCAGACGCGTTCCTTCTGCTATGTTGATGATCTGGTCGAAGGAATTTACCGATTGCTGCTGAGCGACTATGCCTATCCGGTCAACATCGGAAACCCCTCCGAAATTACCATCCGGGAGTTTGGCGAGGAAATTATCAAGCTAACCGGAACCAACCAGCAACTCATCTTTAAAGACTTACCGAAAGATGATCCGAAGCAGCGCCAGCCCGATATTACCAAGGCAAAAGCCATTCTGGGATGGGAGCCAAAGGTGTCACGGGCAGAGGGGTTACGTATTACATACGATTATTTCAAAAGCCTGCCCGAAGAAGAATTATACCGGGCTGCATACCACCGTGAGTTTGTGAAGAAGTAAACCGCAGGGCGCCGATGATTCTTTGGCAGTCCAGGAAAAAATACGTACTTTTACTTGAGTAACTGCTTTGGCAGTACACCTTTAGCTGTCTAATAAAAACCTGCGGGCCTTTGCGCGCAGGTTTTTTTTTCAGGATTCGATAACGGATTGCGGCATCAGCAACGGGAGTGTAACCCGAAACCAGCCATTCTGCTCTTCAATGCGTGGCGCAGGCTGGTTTAGTAGCTTATACTTATCGGCAATATTGGACAGACCCACCCCGTTCGATTCGACCCGGATGGTTTTCCGTTGCAACGTGTTTTCTACGATCAGTTGTTGGTCTGTGGTTGTGCGGATGCGGATATGCAGGGGTGTTTGGCGAAGCACAACATTATGCTTGACCGCGTTTTCGACCAAGAGCTGTAACGTAAGAGGAGGGAGCAGGGCGTCATTGTACGTTTCCTGAATCGCAACATCCAGATGCACAGAACCGCCAAACCGCGTTTTGAGCAGGTGGAAATACGAGTTGATAAAACTCAGTTCAACGCCCAGCGTAGTCAGTTCAGCCTCGTTACTGCGCAATAAATAGCGATATACCTTCGAAAGTTCATCGACAAATTCACCCGCCTGACCCGGGTTTTCATCGATCAGCGAAGAAAGTGTATTGAGCCCATTGAACAGAAAGTGCGGGTTGATCTGGCTTTGCAGAGCCCGCATTTGCATCTCCGTTTTTTCCTGCTGCATTTTCCGCAGCGCCAGGTCGGCCTCCAGAAATTCGCGGTGGTGTTGTTCCCGCTCTCGTTCCAGATCTTTTTCCAGAACGGCTTTATTGACGGCTTCCCGTCGGTGCCGATACGAAATCCCTAACGAAAAAAAGATTAAATCAAGCACAACGCCCGTCTGAATAAACAGATCAGGATGTTGCCAGAAGGGCAGGTCGACACTAATATTGGGCGAACGGATCAGCAACAACGTTGTAATGGCGTGGTTCACCAGGAGAGAAGCCGTACCGGCTACAAAAAAACGGGCCACAACATCTTTTGACCGGAAAAACGAGTACACGATATACGCGCCAACCGATAGCAGGGCAAAGCGAACGGGCTGAAGCAGAATCGTATGAAGTTTGGTCTGCCAGAAATTCGTAAACAGATAAATGTAGGTTTTTACGACGCAGTAGGCCACCAGCATTCCCTGAACAACCACAACCCACCGGAGAAATTTAGGCCGATCTTTCAGATTGAGAAAGATCTTAGCCAACTCCAGGTAAAGGATGTAGCCAGAGTAGGAGAGAATCAGCTTATAAAAGTTGGAAATATTGTACGGCAGCGAGAAGTGGTTGATGGTGAAGTAGACTGCCCAGATCAGCGTGTATACCGAATAAATGCCGTAGATACGCTCCCGGTACATAAACCATTGCACCGAATTGGCCAAAAGCATGGCGAGTACCATGCCCAGAAAGAGCGGAGACCAGGCTTCGTATGTCATTGATTCTAGTTGGTTCTCAAGAGGGTAAACAAAGATACGAAAACCAACCTGTATTCATTTAATCTCAACTATTGATCGGTTGCAGGCACAAGAAGAGGGCTAAATATGCCCAAACGCTACGATGAATGGTTGCCTGTTTTGCGGGCAAAAGGCCGAACCGCTTCGGCATAAACACATCGGGAGCGAGACCGCTTCAAAGACCTTCCGGTACAGTTCAGGGGGCTCTTTTCGCAGTTCAGGCAGTAGACGCTGGCAGGCAGGGGTGGGCGGTTGTAGGTTTGTATCGTTCCTCAGAGAAAATCATAAACAACAACGACTCATGAAAACGACTACTCAATTGGCCAGCCTGGCCCTGGCTATTCTCCTTTCGGCTTCTTCGGTACTGGCTCAGCAGCCCGTTCGCCGTACAGCTACCAAACCGGCAGCGCGTCCGTATTCGTCGGCCAGCCGCCCAGCCAGCAGCCCGGCAACCCGGCCAGCCGCTGCCCCGGCAACGGCCCGCCCCCAGCAACAACCCGTACAGGCGGCTGCCCCTGCACAGGAAGCCCCGGTCGCTCGACCCGCCGAAACACGCCCCCAACCCGTAGCGCACTCGGCTCCGGTACGACCCCGCACCACCTACTCACGTGGACACAAGAACGTGTATGTGAACCTGGGGCTCGGACTGGCAACCTACTACGGGGGTGGTTTTCCGGTGGGCGTATCGGTTGAAGCCGATGTGAAAAACAACTTTTCGATTGGCGGCTCCATCGATTACTACCACTACAATTACTACTACTCCAGCGGGTATAACTTCGTGTATTTCGGGGCCCGTGGGTCGTATCACCTCGGCGAAGCCCTGAATGTACAGTCCAGCAGCTTCGATCCGTATATTGGCGCATCGCTCGGATTCCGGTATGCGGGTTCAGGCTACTCCGATTACTATTACTATGGCGGCTACAACAGTGGCGTTTGGGTAGGCCTGCATTTGGGTTCCCGCTTTATGTTCAGCCCCAAAGTTGGTGCATTTGCTGAAGTCGGTTATGGTGTATCAGCTGTAAAACTGGGCTTAACCGCTAAATTTTAATCACTTCGTTTACCTTCCTCTAAAAACCAAAAACAACAAAGACCATGACAACAACACGACAACTTCGCACAATTTTCAGCGCCCAGCGCTCCCGATTGCTGGGTATGGAGACGACCGTAATCCGCCCAACCCGGCGGACCTCCAGCTTCACCACGGGCCGATAGAAGCTGGAACGACAAGGGGAGCGGCTTACCAGATGCCTGATCAGGGGTCTGGTAACCCGCTCCCCTTGTCGGCAGATACGATGGACAGGCTTTAGTTTCGGATCACTTTGACGGTCTGGTGCTGGGTAGGGGTGCGCACCTGAATCAACTGTAAGCCTTTGCCCGCTGGCAAGTCCACCCGTAGCTGTTCGACTGGATTGGGATTGTCCAGGCGTTGCTGGTGGTGCGTTTTACCCTGCGTGTCCAGCAGAACGACCGCTACCCAGCTACCGCTAATGCCCCGGATCTGCAACGCCACCTGATCGCTCTCCACCGGGTTGCCCAGCACCAGCACCTGCAGGCCGTCCCCCGCGTCCAGGGCCCCAACTCGCCCCCCTCCACTACAGGCCGAGACCCAGTTGTAATTGTAAACCGAGGTCACACTTCCCTGCCTGGCAATCAGGGTTAGCAAGGGCTGATCCGTCGAGAGAACCTGACTGTAGGGGCCCGCCTGACTGGTGATGTAGCCGTTGGTCATGGCCAGCACGATCCCCTCCCCGGTGAGCCCCGTATACTGGGGTAGGAATGTCACCCGGCGCTGGGTACCCCCCAGATTCTGACACCCCTGGGTGCTCACACTCACCAGGGCAAAGGGCTGAGTCACCGGCGCGGTGCTGCGAACCGTCAGCCCGAAACCCGTCACCACAAACAAGCCACCGGGGTCCACTGCCGTCACGCTCACCGGATAGCTGCCCGTGGTGGAGGGCACCCCGCTGATGATCCCGCCCGTCAGGCTCAGGGTGGCAGGCAAACCCGCCACCCGATACACCAGCGACTCCCCATCCGGGTCGGCAAAGTAGGGGGGCAGCCCTAAGCTGAATGGCTGCCCCACCACGACTGTGCGAGAGCCAATGCCGGTGGTGGTGGGAGCCCGGTTGGGCTGGGTCGGATCGGTGATGGTGAGAACAAAGCTGCTGCTGACCCACTGGCCCTGGGGATCGCTGGCCGTCACCGACAGGGGGAAGCTGCCTGTCATGGAGGGCACCCCACTGATGACCCCACCCGTGCGGCTCAGGCCCGCTGGCAGGGGTGAACTCTGAAAGGAAAGCGGCTGGGCTTGGGGGTCGGCGAAGTAGCTGGTCAGACTCAGGGTATAGGCTTGCCCTTTCAGGGCGTTCTGGGGGGAAATGCCCGTGGTGGTGGGCGGCTGGTTGGAGGGTCCAGCCTGGCAGGCCTCCAGCCAGCGGTAGTTGAAGAAGGCCGTCTTGCCACCCTGCTGAGCGATGAGCGTCAGGATGGGCTGGGTGGTGGGCACCGTCAGGGTGTAGGGCCCGGGCTGAAGGGAGATAAAGTTGTCGTAGGCGATGGCCAGCACGATCTTTTCGCCAGTGAGTCCACTGTACACAGGGTTGAATGTGATCATCCGCTGCCCGTTAGGGGTGGGTTGGCAACTGATCAGATTGACGCCGGTAATGGCAAAGGTGGGTGAGGGAGCCAGAATGGTCAGGCTGAGTGGGCTGCTGGCGGGGCTGGTGCAACTGTTGAGGGTGCAACTGACGGCCAGGGTATAGCTGCCCACTGCCGAGAGGGTATAGACCGCCCCACTGGCCGAGCCACTGCCGCCCTGGATATTCCAGTTGAGGGTGCCCGAGCAGCCGGTGGCCGTCACGGAGATGGGCTGGTTGACGCTGGATGTGGCGCTGGCCCGTAAGGTAGGGGGAGTCAGCTCGGTGTTGCTGCTAACAGTGGTGCTGGCCGTAGCCGAACAGCCGCTACTGGTGATGAGTGTGACGGTGTAGACCCCCGGACTGCTGACCGTAGCCGCGTTAGCTGAACTACCCCCAGGCTGACTAGCTCCTGCACTGAACTGGTATGTATCGCCCCCTGAGCTGGCCGTCAGGGTAACACTGGTCTGGGTGCAGGTCAAGGGTCCGTTTTGCCCAAGACTCACCGACAGCGGGGGGCAACCCACCACGAAACTCGTGGCATCGGCGCTGCCTCCCACCCCCGGATCATCGGTTTTGGCCGAAGCGTCGTTGGTATTGTTGCCGTCGCTGTCGTAAGCGATGCGGGCCTGATTGGAGACGGTTTGGCCAGCCGTACCGGTAAGAATACGGGCAGTGATGGTAATGGAGACCGAGCCGCCGGGCCCCAGGCTACCGTTCCAGGTGACCGTGTTGGTGGTGGGAGTAGGCTGGACACTGCCGCTGGTGGCACTGGCCGAAAGCAGGCTGAGCGAGGCTGGCAGGGTGTCGGTCAGTTCATCGCCGGGGTTGTCGTTCTGGGTACTTGCCCCGGTGTTGTTCAGGGTCAGGGTGTAGGTGACGAGGCTGCCGGGGGT
Source organism: Spirosoma panaciterrae DSM 21099 (assembly GCF_000374025.1). GTDB lineage: Bacteria > Bacteroidota > Bacteroidia > Cytophagales > Spirosomataceae > Spirosoma > Spirosoma panaciterrae. The sequence continues at coordinate 764,294 of NZ_KB893172.1, forward strand.
GAACTCGCCCAAAACGGTTTTGGTGCCGCTCACCGCAGCCGGAGCCAGAATGGTCAGGCTGAGTGGGCTGCTGGCGGGGCTGGTGCAACTGTTGAGGGTGCAACTGGCGGCCAGGGTATAGCTGCCCACCGCCGAGAGGGTATAGACCGTCCCACTGGCCGAGCCACTGCCGCCCTGGATATTCCAGTTGAGGGTGCCTGAGCAGCCACTGGCCGTCACGGAGATGGGCTGGTTGACGCTGGATGTGGCGCTGGCCCGTAAGGTAGGGGGAGTCAGATCGGTGTTGCTGCTAACAGTGGTGCTGGCCGTAGCCGTACAGCCGTTGCTGCCCGTCACCCTCACCGAGTAAGTTCCCGGACTGCTCACCGTACGCACGGCATTACTGGAGTTATCCTCCCATCGGTAGGTGCCAGTACCCGTCGCTGTCAGGCTCACACTGGGCGTGGCACAGGTCAGTATGGCTGAACTGGGGCTGATGTTGGCCGAGGGCGGGTCCGTGTCGCTGGTGACGGTGGTGGAGGCCAGGGCCGAACAGCCGCTGCTGCTGAGAGCGGTCAGGGAGTAGATGCCCGGTGTGTTGACCGTGGCGGAGTTGCCTGAGTTGCCTCCCTGCTGAGAAGCGCCTGGTCCAAACTGGTAGGTGGCGGCTCCAGGGGTAGCGGAGAGGGTGACCGAGGGCTGGCTACAGGTGAGGGGGCCATTGTTGGTCAGGCTCACCGAGGGGGGCGAGCTGACCGTTAGGCTGAAGGCTGTACTGGTCAGGCTGTTGCAGGCTCCGGTGACCACCACGGAGTAGCTGCCCTGATCGGTGGTCTGAGCGGCCGATAAGCTCAGGGTGGCTGAGGTCTGACCGCTCACTAAAGCGCCATCTTTGTACCACTGATAGCTACTGACGCTGCCCGATACGCTGATACTGGCGGTGGCGGCTCCGCCCACGCACACAGTCGTACCTGAAATAGGCTGGACGATGCTCCCTACCGATGCATTTATCGTCAGCGAAAAGGGCAAATCAGCCGATGTACAACTGCCGTTCTGAACCGTCAATATAAAATTATAGGTACCCGGACTGGTATTGGCCGGGATGCTGATAGAAAACGAGTTTGGTCCCAATGTGGCATTGGTAATAGCTACAAAATTCGGCATGGCCTGACTTGAGCCTACCCGAACCGAGTATTGATTGGGGCTTTGCTGGGCATTGCTATAGGGTATGGTTACCCTGGTACTGGCACAAATGGCAGGTATGGTTCCAATGGTCAACGAAACCGGGCCATTAGGACATAGATCACAAACATCACCGATGCCATCATGATCGGAATCCGCCTGATTGCGATTGGCAACTGAAGGACAGTTATCGCAGACATCCCCAACCCCATCTCCATCAGCGTCTTCCTGCAATGGGTTGGCAACGGACGGACAGTTATCAGACGCATCAGGAACTCCATCGCCATCGGAATCAGGTAGTTGCTGCTGAATTCTGACACTAGCTGTCGTGGTAAACTGTGGGCATCCCTCCACGGCAGGGAGGGTGTAGGTGACTGTATAATTACCAGGTGTACTGCTGGTGGGCGTGATCTGGCCTGTATTCGCATTGAGGCTCAAGCCGGACGGACTGGCGGTATAGGTGCCGCTAGCGGTACCCGTCTGGGTAACCGCTACGGGCCCATGGTTGGTAAAGAACGGTGAACCTGCATAAGCGATAGTGGCACTTGCTGGAACGTTGACGGTCAGGCTGAAGGCCGTACTGGTCAGACTGTTGCAGGCTCCGGTGACCACCAGGGAGTAGCTGCCCTGATCGGTGGTCTGAGCGGCCGATAAGCTCAGGGTGGCCGAGGTCTGGCTGGCGAGCACGGCGCCATCTTTGTACCACTGATAGCTACTGACAGATCCCGATACGCTGACGGACGCACTGACGGGGCTGCCTACGCAGACCGCTGAGCTGCTGGGGGGCTGGCTTACCACCGACACCAGCGTGTTAATCAGCACCGAAACGTTGCTGGAGAGAAGATTAGCGGTGGCCAGATCGGGCTGGCCGTCGGCGTTGAAGTCGCCCACCGCTACCGATTGAGGTAGATTGCCTACGGCGAAGTTGGTGGCGGCCGCAAAGCTCCCGTTGCCCTGGCCCAGCAGCACCGAGACGTTATTGGAACCGTTATTCGCGGTGGCTAGATCGGGCTTGCCGTCGGCGTTGAAATCCCCCACCGCTACCGAAGAAGGAGTATTGCCCACCGCGAAATTGGTGGCGGCCGCAAAGCTCCCGTTGCCCTGGCCCAGTATCACCGAAACCTTGCTGGAAAAGTAATTAGCGACGGCCAGATCCGGCTTGCCGTCGGCATTGAAATCCCCCACCACTACTGAATAAGGAAAACTGCCCACCGTGAATTTGGTGGCGGCCGCAAAGCTGCCGTTACCCTGGCCCAGCAGCACCGAGACGTCGTTGGAACCGTAATTCGCGGTGGCCAGGTCTGCCTTGCCGTCGGCGTTGAAATCCCCCACCGCTACCGAACGAGGAATACTGCTGTCCACCAAAAAGTTGGTGGCGGCCGCAAAGCTACCGTTACCCTGACCCAGCAACACCGAGACATTGCTAGAAGACTGATTAGCAGTGGCCAGGTCGGGCTTGCCGTCGGCGTTAAAATCGCCCACCGCTACCGATTGAGGTAGATTGCTTACGGCGAAGTTGGTGGCGGCCGCAAAGCTGCCGTTACCCTGGCCTAGCAGCACCGAGACGTTGTCGGAACCGTTATTAACGGTGGCCAGGTCGGGCTTGCCGTCGGCGTTGAAATCCCCCACCGCTACCGAACTAGGCCTCGTGCCCACCGCGAAGTTGGTGGCGACGGCAAAGCTGCCGTTGCCCTGGCCTAGCAGCACCGAGACATTGTTGGAACCAGAATTAGCAACGGCCAGGTCGGGCTTGCCGTCGGCGTTGAAATCCCCCACCGCTACTGAATAAGCATTACTTCCCACCGTCAGGGTAGTAGAAGGAGCGAAACATTGGGCTTGGGCGGCCGGAACCGCCAGCATCCCCAGGGCTAATACCAACAAAAGGCTACCCAGCCAATGGGCCAGAGGGGATCGGCCATAAGAAAGCGGCCCGGGAGTCGTCCACGGCTGGGCCTGAGCCGATGGGATCATGGAAGGAAAGCGTTGAAAGAACATAAGCAGACGAGATGGATTGGGTCCGGTTGATTAAAGGATATAGTCAGTAGGAAAGAGGTCGGGTTGGTGGGGCAGGTTATGAGTGTATGGGTTCGGTGAAAAGCGGGGCTTAGCGATTGGTGGTCAAGCGATAGGCTAGTTTCTGGACGGGCAGATGCGCCAACTCTTGCTGAATTAGGGCGAGCCGACGACGGGCAATGGGCAGCACCGCCTGATCGTCCATGCACACATAGCCATAGCGGCTGACGGGCACCGATAGCTGCAGAGCGCGGGCATAGGTGGGGTTGATCAGGGCGCGCTTATGAATGCGGGTGAAGCCCGGCAAGCGGGCTGCGTACCATTTGAGGGTACGCGACATAAGCACCGTTTGGCCGTTGTTGAGATAAATCCGGCAATAGTTAATGTCGCCCATCAGGTACAGAATTTTAGCGGGCGCGGTTCGGAACTGGGCTCCTTTGGCGGAGCGGTATACATTGGGTTTCATCGCTTAAGCGTTAAGACGGGTTGTGCAGGTCATGGGCTGGGTACGGGTTGCCTGCTACCATGATCGGCTGGGCGGTTGGTAGCAGGCAGGGGTATAGGTACATCGGTAGTTAGAGTCCGTTGATGATGCGGGCGTAGATGTTGTTGAGTCGGTTCACATCATAGCTGCCCCCGCTGTCATCAGCCACATTCACGGTGATGTTGGAAAAACTGCCCGTATTGGCCGTGGTGCGACTGACCCACACCCCCAGATTCATCGTCGAATGGGGGCTCACCGACTCCCCACTAATCAGACTCAGCCGCAGCTGCTGGGGGCCCGCCGAGCTGCTGATCTGCCATTTGGCGTTGAGCACGGGGGTGGGGCTTCCCCCCAGNTCGATGCTGGTCAGGGTGTTGTCGAAGCTGATGGAGTAGCCACTGGGCACGGTGATGGTGATCAGGATGGGGCCGCTGGCCGTGCCCCCATTGACTTCCTGGATCTGAACGAGCAGGGCTTTGGTCTGGTCGGTGGCGAAGCCCCCGCTGGGCAGTTGGAGCAGGGGGGATAGGTCGGGTCCGGTCAGGGCGGTGAGGCTGACGAGGGCAGTCTGGGAGCAGACGCCCGAGGTACCCACCACGGTAAAGGTCTGGATGCCCGCGGTGGTGAGGCTGGCCGAGGTGATGGCTGCGTTGGCGGGGCCGGTGAGGGGTGCGGAGGAGGGGGCAGTCCACTGGTAGGCGGTGGCCCCAGAGGCCGTCAGGCTGAGGGTGACTCCCACATTGGCCTGGGGCAGGGAGGCCCCGGCTGCGAGGGAGAGGTTGGCCGTGGAGGTGACGGTGGTGGCGGCCGTGGCCGAACAGCCGCTGCTGCTGAGAGCGGTCAGGGAGTAGATGCCTGGTGTGGCTACGGTGGCGGAGTTGCCTGCGTTGCCTCCCTGCTGAGTAGCGCCTGATCCAAACTGGTAGGTGGCGGCTCCAGGGGTAGCGGAGAGGGTGATCGAGGGCTGGCTACAGGTGAGGGGGCCATTGTTGGTCAGGCTCACCGAAGGGGGTGAGCTGACGGTCAGGCTGAAGGTCGTGCTGGTCAGGCTGTTGCAGGCTCCGGTGACCACCACGGAGTAGCTGCCCTGATCGGTGGTCTGGACGGCCGATAAGCTCAGAGTGGCCGAGGTCTGGCTGGCGAGCACGGCGCCATCTTTGTACCACTGATAGCTGGTGACGGATCCCGATACGCTGACGGACGCACTGACGGGACTGCCTACGCAGACCGCTGAGCTGCTGGGGGGCTGGCTTACCACCGACACCAGCGTGTTGGTCAGCACCGAGACATTATCGGAAACGTTATTAGCGGTGGCCAGATCGGGCTGGCCATCGGCGTTGAAGTCGCCCACTGCTACCGAAGAAGGACCACTGTCTACGTCGAAGTTGGTGGCGGCCGCAAAGCTGCCGTTGCCCTGGCCCAGCAGCACCGAGACGTTATTGGAACCGTAATTAGCGACGGCCAGATCGGGCTTGCCGTCGGCGTTGAAATCCCCCACCGCTACCGATTCAGGAGTATTGCCCACCGCGAAATTGGTGGCAGCCCCAAAGCTCCCGTTACCCTGGCCCAGTATCACCGAAACCTTGCTGGAAAAAATATTAGCGACGGCCAGGTCGGGCTTGCCGTCGGCATTGAAATCCCCCACCGCTACTGAATAAGGAAAACTGCCCACCGTGAATTTGGTGGCGGCCGCAAAGCTGCCGTTGCCCTGGCCCAGCAGCACCGAGACGTCGTTGGAGCCGTAATTAGCGGTGGCCAGGTCTGCCTTGCCGTCGGCGTTGAAATCCCCCACCGCTACTGAATTAGGCCTACTGCTGTCCACCAAAAAGTTGGTGGCGGCCGCAAAGCTCCCGTTACCCTGACCCAGCAGCACCGAGACATTGCTAGAAGACTGATTAGCAGTGGCCAGGTCGGGCTTGCCGTCGGCGTTGAAATCCCCCACCGCTACCGATTGAGGACCACTGCCCACCGAAAAGTTGGTGGCAGCCGCAAAGCTCCCGTTACCCTGGCCCAGTAGCACCGAAACGGTAGAGGAAATATTATTGGCGACGGCCAGGTCGGGTTTGCCATCGGCGTTGAAATCCCCCACCGCTACCGAATGCGGCTTACTACCTACGTCGAAGTTGGTGGCGGTAGCAAAGCTCCCGTTACCCTGACCCAGCAGCACCGAAACGGTGTTGGATTCCCGATTAGCGACGGCCAGGTCGGGCTTGCCGTCGGCGTTGAAATCCCCCACCGCTACCGAATAAGGCCTGTCGCCTACCGCGAAATTGGTGGCGGTGGTGAAACATTGGCCCCTTGCGGTTGGAACCGCCAGTATCACCAGGGCTAGTACCAGTAAAAGGCTGCCCAGCCAGCGGGCCAGGGCGGATCGGTCATTAGAAAGCGGCCCGGGAGTCGTCCACGGCTGGGCCTGAGTCGATGGGAGGATGGAAGTAAAGCGTTGAAAGAACATAAGCAGATAAGATGGATTGGATACGGTTGACAAGCGCGTTGAACACTGAGAAGACATGGTCGTAACAAGGGGCTTATTGGATGCCACTAAATTGGCCGCAGCCACCAGGAAAGGCGTTAGCTATTGGGTCAAAAGCGTTTGGTAGGGGTGCATACCCGAAGCGTACGGTTTAGGATCTACAAGCCAGGATCCCATCGTCTGCGACCCCTCCCGCTGGCTTACAGGCCGTTGATGATGCGGGCGTAGATGTTGTTGAGTCGGTTCACATCATAGCTGCCACTGCTGTCATCNGCCACATTCACCGTGATGTTGGAAAAACTGCCCGTATTGGCCGTGGTNCGACTGACCCACACCCCCAGATTCATCGTCGAATGGGGGCTCACCGACTCCCCACTNGTCAGACTCAGCCGCANCTGCTGGCTGCCCNCCGAGCTGCTGATCTGCCATTTGGCGTTGAGCACGGGGGTGGGGCTNCCCCCNAGNTCGATGCTGGTCAGGGTGTTGTCGAAGCTGATGGAGTAGCCACTGGGCACGGTGATGGTGATCAGGATGGGACCGCTGGCCGTGCCCCCATTGACTTCCTGGATCTGGACGAGCAGGGCTTTGGTCTGATTGGGAGCGAAGCCCCCGCTGGGCAGTTGGAGCAGGGGGGAGAGGTCGGGTCCGGTCAGGGCGGTGAGGCTGACGAGGGCGGTCTGGGAGCAGACGCCCGAGGTACCCACGACGGTAAAGGTCTGGAGACCAGCGGTGGTGAGGCTGGATGAAGTGATCGACGCGTTGGCGGGGCCGGTGAGGGGTGCGGTGGCTGGGGCTGTCCACTGGTAGGATGTGGCTCCACTGGCCGTCAGGCTCACGGTCACCCCCACATTGGCCTGGGGTAGGGATGAGCCCGCCGACACGGCGAAGGGGGCCCCCTGAAATTCCACCGCCCCCATGTCGATGCGACCATTGTTGTAAAAGCGGGGCTTGCCGTCCAGGTCGGTGGTGATTCCGCTCAGGCCACTGGCCGAGTTGAGCCCCGCATCGATGGCGGGTGAGCAGGCACTCAGGGCCACGCTGGTGGTGGAGGCAAAGGGCGAGGTGGTGGTGGTGAGATTATTGCCCCCATTGCTGTAGCCGGTGACCGTGTTGTCCAACAGACTGTAGCTGGCCGTCAGGGAGCCGCTCTCATTGTAGATCGACTTGCTGCCGCCATTGCCAAATAGCACACAGTTGGTCAGGCTGGGGGTCGCTACCCCTGCAGTGCCATAGGTGATCAGGGCGCCCCCCTGGCTCGTGGCCGAATTGGACAGAAACGAGCAGTTGGTCAGCACCGGGCTGCTTTTGCCTGCCAGGCCATAATTCACGATCGCTCCCCCGTCGCTGGTGCTTGCGTTTTGGAGAAACGAGCAGTTGGTCAGTAGGGGACTGCTGTTGCCGCTGGTGCCAAAATTATAGATGGCCCCGCCCCCCTTGGCGGAATTAGCCACGAAGCTACAGTTGGTCAGGGTAGGGCTGCTAGTGCCTAGAGCCCCATTATTGTAGATAGCCCCGCCTTGTTCGGAGGCCGAGTTGCTAAGAAACAGGCAGTTGATGAGTGAGGGACTGCTGTTGCCCAAACCAAGATTATAGATGGCCCCGCCCTGGTTCGAGGCCGAGTTGTTCTGAAACAGACAATTGACCAGGGTGGGACTACTGTTGCCTGAGCCGTAATTGTGGATGGCCCCACCCTGATCGGCTGAGTTATTCAGAAAGGCACAGTTGCGGATGGTGGGGCTACAGACCTGTCCGGCGGCAGTGGCTTGATTGTACATGGCGCCCCCGAAAGTAGCCTTTCCACCAGTAATGACGAATCCATCCAGGACGGCGGAGCTGGTAGTGCCATCGGAGTTAAAGATGATGGAGCCAGTGGCGCCCACAAGCGTCGAGTTGGCCGGGCTTCCGCTCACCGGGTTGACATTGGGTCGGTCGGAGAGGTTGTTTTCATAGCCGCCAAATCCGCCGTAGATGGCCACCCCGTTTAGCATCCGGAAGAAACTATCCGGTTTGTAGATGCCCTGGGCCACCCAGATTTCGGTCAGGCATTGGTTGTTGGTGTATCTGAGGGCACTTTGCAGGTCGGTGAAGGCGTTGTTCCAGCTCAGGCCGGTATTGTTGCCACTGGCATTGGCGTTTACGTACAGGCGAGTGGGCGGAGGAGTTAGTATATACGTATAGTCGTAGAAAATAGTGGGGTTGTAGATAAGCCGAACCCGAACGGTGTAGGTGCTGCCACCGGGAGCGGCCGAGATGCCGGTACCACTGGTGACGGCAAGAGGTTCGGAAGTGATGGTAGTAAAGGCTGGGCTACCACTGAACGAATCACCCGTCACGATCGCGTACTCCACACTATTAGTGCTGTTATTGAAATCGCCCGTCAGATCGATGCTGAGCCTACCGGTGAAGGAACCACAGGCGGGCTGGGTAGCGGTGAGGGTGGGGGCAAAAGCGGCTGCTGGACCGATGAGTTCGATCAGAACCTGCCCTCCGGCATCATTAGCTCCGCCCGTGTTAGCCTGATTGGTGCCGTAGTTGATGGAGCCACCCCCATTACCGCTACTACCATAACCGCCACCGGTACCACCACTATAGCCCCCACCGCCACCACCTCCTCTATCGCTATCGCCACCACCACCACCACCAAAACCACCCCCCCCATTACCGCCACCACTACCAACACCACTACCACCAAAGCCATTAAAACCACCCCCTCCTCCAGGACTATCATAACCACTACCACTGCCACTAAACCCACCCCCACCAGGAGCAAACCCACTTCCTCCACCACTACCGTTATTACTTACAGTGCCACTGCCACCAATAGACCTCCCAGCTCCTCCACCAGCACCAGCAACCAGCAGTACAGCACCATCTTGTAGTTTAGCACCAGACCCTCCTCCTCCTCCTCCTCCCATTGAATATAGAGCCTTAGTATTCCCTCCTGGTGCCCCTGCATTAGCCTGGATTATCTGGTCCGATTGCAACACAAAATCCCCCTGCATAGTTGCTCCCTTACCACCACTATACGAAAATGAGTTTCCACCCTGAGCACCTTTGGCGGTGATACGATACTTGTATAGCCCACCAGAAGGGACGGTATAGCTGCCGACAGTACCCGTCTGGCTGGTCGTGGTAGCTGTTAGTTGCAGGACCTGACTTCGGGCCGTGCGCGTCGAAAAAAAGAAACCAAGTAGGCAGAAGGCCAGACAAAACAGGGCTCTTTGACAAACCGATTGTAACGTGTTCATGCGAGTAGTTGGGAATTGGTAAGTAATTAGAAATAAGAGTAAAATCAGTCGTGAACGCGGGTCCGTTTAGTAAGCACACACCCGGCTGATCTGGTGGTGTTCGATGGTATAGATCAGGCAAATGGGATAAGCCGTATCAGGCTTGGTGGTCAACCCTTCGACAACCACATGGTAGGCCCCGGCCGAATAGAGTTGCCGCAGGGTAAATTGACCCGGTTGGTTGATCCGTAATACCTGACGGTACTGAGTGAGAAAGTTGGAGCGGGGCATTTCCTGTTCGGCGGCCCCCAGCGCCCGGCCCCGGTAGCGTATCCGGGGGGCAAAGAGTTTATCCAGACTCGGCCAGTCTTGCCGGTTGATGCAGGCGTGTACGGAGCGGGTGAGCTGGAGGTTAATGGTCTGTGCCCGGCGCAGGTCGGGCGGGGCTAACTCACCACAGGCCGTTAGCCCCAGAGCTAGTAAAAAGGGAGTCAAAAAGCGAAGTGACATGGCAGCAACGATGGGCTAATTGGGTGCTGCCAAATTCGGGGGGGGAGAAAAAAAAGGCGTTAGCTATTCGTTCAAAAACGTTTAGTATTGGTGCATACCCGAAAAAAACTTCGTGTATTGGTGCATTTGTGTACCAAATAGACTGCTTAGTTGAGTTGGTACTGGTGCAGGATAGCCCGGAAGATGGGGTGATTTCGGTAGGGTTTAAAGAGTGGACTCAGTTTCATGTCCCGGTGATAGAAGCCTCCGTCGGCGGCTTTTTTGAGGTAGTGCAGGCAGCTATCCTTCTCGGCCAGACCGGCAAACACGACCGCCCGGTCATAATCGGCGCGGGGTGTGTTGGGAAGATGGGTTAACCAGGCCAGGGCCTCGGTGCGCTTGCCTTGCCGGGCCTGGCAAAACATAGCTGCGGATTCGTAGTTTTTGTAGGCCGGATTAAGCTGGTGCAGGGTGTTGAAGTTGGCATAGGCCTGGCTGTAATCGCCCTGACCGAGGTAATAGTACCCTTTACCCAGGTAATAGATAAAGGCTTTGTCGAAGAAGCCTTCGCCACTGCGTATAGCCGCCTGCGCTTTGGCTTTATCCCCCAGAAAAACACAATTGATGATATGGCCTGTTAGCATAACCGGGTACAAGGGGTCCAGTTCAATGGCCCGCTGGCTATAGCGCACGGCTTCGGGCAGGCGACCTACCGACCGCAGTAGCAAACCGTACCAGTATAAAAGCTGGGCGTCGTTGGGGCTATGCTGAAGCCCGATCCGAAAGGCATTTTCGGCGGCTTTCCACTGGTAGCTGTTGTGATAGAGTGACCCCAGGGCTCCGTAAGCGGTGCTGTTGGAAGGGTCGAGCCGAATGGCCGTCAGGGCAGCCTGCTCGGCGGGGCCATACGTAGCTTTGGCATCGGCATAGTTCAGAACCCACAGCAACATATAGGCGGTGGCTTTGTAGGCATAAGCCTCGGCAAAGGTCGAGTCCAGTTGCAGGGCTTCATCAAAGCGTTTGAGGCTTTGGGTCAGCCCCGAATGGGTGCGTTCGACTACCAACTGACGGCCCTGCAAAAACAGGTTATAGGCCGCCAGATTGCGGGTTCGGGCCGGTTGGCGGGCCAGCGCAACACTTCCAGTCAGCGAGTCGGCAGAGGAGGCCCCAACCGATGGAGGCCGGGCTGAACCAACTAGCTGGTTCAGTTGGGCGGTCACGTCCCGCACCATCTGATCGGTCATCGAAAACAGCGTGGCATAGTCGCCCTTATACACCTTCTGCCACTCCCGGATGTCGTCCTGAGTGCCAACGAGTTCGAGTTTTACCTGGAGTTGACGGCCCGTTTTCAGCACACTTCCTTTCAGTAAATGGGCCACGTGAAGCTCGTCGCCAATCTGCCAGCCCGTTTTTGGGGTGTTACGGTATTGATCCGACGAAGATCGGGCAATTACAGTCAGGTTTTTCAGCAAGGCCACGGAGGCATAAATTTCGTCCATAACGCCTTCGCAGGCTGGGCCGCTTTCGGCATCGCCCAGGTTCACAAACGGCAGCAGGGCCAGTGAGTTGATGGCCGGGCCTTCAGAGAGGGGTGTTGGGTCAGTCTGCTTCAGTCCGTAAATGCCCAGCACAATCAGGATGAGCAAACCCAGTCCAGCGCCCAGCCATAGCTTCCAGCGGGGGCTTCTGATCCGACCCATGGGGGCCTGGGTAGCGTCTGGCAGCGTCGGTACGGGCGAATCGGGCGCAGGGACGTCGGTAGGAGCCGTTAGGAACTCAGCGGCTTCGGGACGATGGTTTTTTCGGAATTCGGTAGGGGAGAGCCCAAACTCTTCGGCAAAATAGGTGCTCAGGTTCTGTGGACTTGTGAGGCCGACGCGGTCGCAGATTTCCGAAATACGCAGGTCGGTTTCGAGGAGTAATTCTCTGGTTTTTAATAGTCTGCGTTTTCGTAAATAGCGCGTCGTGGAGAGTTGCGTCTCATCTTTGATGATCCGGTAAAGTTGCGAACGACTCACCCCCAGATGCTGACAAATAGTCTCCAGGGAGAATGACGGATCTTCGAGTCGCTGATCAATCAGCTTGTTGAGTTCATCAAGCAGGTCGGAGCCAGTAGTATTCATAAGCAGGCTCAGCGTTGGTCGTTCGTTTCAGCAAACCTGCCTGTATTGGTTCCCAGCAGCGCCATGAACCAGTGGGAAAGGTCAGTCTGGTGCTTCGTCGCTCGATTTATGACTGAACGACTTCGGCTCACTGACGGAAGAAAGTGATCCCGCGAAAAGACAGGATCGGCCAGATATTGGCTAATGAATGGTTGAAGATGTTGGAAAGCGGTGTAGAAACGAGTTGTACGCACTATCAATTAATGTCTGTTCATTTTCGGGTCAGGAAAGTTAATGATTTATAGCTGAAACACGAACAGACGTTGACAAATTTATGGGGGCAATTTTCAAAAATACGTTATTCGGTTACGTATGCTTTGGCGTCGGGTTGCGTATCCGGCATTGGCTGTTGCCGATCTGAAATTGAAAAAGCAAGCGGTTGCTCTTCGTTCGCTTCATTCGGCCGTTTTTCCTGTTGAGACTCCTCTTTTTACAGTTGATGCACAAGCTACTTCGGCAGGCGCTACCCATCGGCCACCTTTGTATCATCAAACCGGCAGCAACCGGCACATAAAAGCCTCTTATAACCAAAAACAACAAATACTATGAACACACGATTCTCTTTCCGCTTCTTTACGATTCTGGCGATTCTGTTTGTCGCTTCTTTATCGGCCTGTAAAAAATCGGGTACCGATCTCAACCCTGATCTGGGTGCTCGCGTAGCCGGTACGTATACCTTCTCTGAATTGACGACCGGTGGACAAACCTATCCGGCCAGCGAAACCAATCTGAAAGGGACGATTGCCGTAACCCGCCAGTCAGCCACGACGGTATCGATCAAAATGAACCTGCTGCTGAAATCGAACAATGCGGTATACGCCGATGATGCCGCCAGCAATGTGTCGGTTGTAGAAAATGGCGGAACCGTCGAGTTACAGTACAACAACAACGTGATTGCCAAGATAAACGGAAATAAACTGAGTGTGGAAGGTGAAGATGGCACGGGTGAAGTGTTTACCATCTCGGCAACGAAATAATCAGTAAGACCCTATCCACATCGGACGTTAAGGTAGTAGTGGCAAAAGCCCCGGCAAGTCGATAGCCGGGGCTTTTCTGGTTGTTGGTTTCATAAAAAGGTACTGTTTGAAAGCCGTTTAGTGATGGCCGCGTCCTGATCCGCTTTTCTTGCCTCCGCCCGATGTTTTGTTGACTGTTGCCCAGGCCCGGCGTTCGGCTTCTTCGGGCGATACGCCCCGATCTTCATACCCTTCTTCGATGTGTTCGGCCTGCCGTTTTTGCTTGTCGGTATAAGCCGATTTGTCTCCTCTTGGCATACTTCATGGTTGTTTTGTTGTGTACGGGATAACCCACTTCAAACGGTTTTGTTGGGTGGGCATCAGGGATAATTCGGTAAGGTTCCGGTCAGGCTAGACCGTTCTTGCCGGGCTGAGTAGGGGCAGACGCACCATGAAGTAATGGCCATCGTCGGAAACAACGGGGGAGGTGTGCGTAAGGAGCCGGTATTTGGCGGTTATGTTCGACAGGCCAACCTGATTGGAGAGTACCCGGCCGGTTTTTCGCTGAAGGTTGTTCAAAACCAGAAGTTGCCCATCATCGGTGGTTTTGATGCTGATGGCCAAGGGTTTACTGGCCAGAATCACATTGTGTTTGACGGCATTTTCGACCAGCATCTGCAGCGTAAGCGGAGGAAGCATAAAGCTGGTGTATTGGGCAGCGACATCGATGCTTAAAAAAATACCGGCTCCGTAGCGGGTTTTGAGCAGGTGGAAGTAGGACTGAATAAACGCCAGTTCCGTTTGCAGCGTCGTTAGTGAACCAGCGTTGGTCTGGAGCAGATACCGATATACATTCGCCATCTGATCAACAAATTCTTCCGCTTTTTCGGGATCGTCGTCAATCAGCGACGACAGGGTATTCAGGCTATTGAACAGAAAATGAGGATTTACCTGGCTCTTCAGGCTTTCCAACTGACTCTGAATATTGATTTTCTTCAACTGTTCCTTTTCGAATGTATTCTCCCGCCATTTTTTCAGTGAATAGGTGCTTTCGTCAATACTTACCGACAACAGATTGGCCAGGATGTTGATCAGAGCGATTCGGCTAATCGGTAACACGGTAGCATCGTAGGTGTAGCCAAACAGGTGAAAATGGCCGTAAAGGCCAATCGTACCAAAAACAAAACAGGGGGTTACCAGCATAAAAGCCGTTAACAAGCGCCAGACTCGCTGCCAGGTTTGATCCAGATCGGGATACCGACGAATTACGCGCTGAGTAAGCTGATCCAGCGTAAACAGACAGGTGCCTGCAATGGTCAGATTGAGGGCCGTAGCCGTAATAAACGTCCTTAGGTCAGACCAGTATTGCTCCCCGATGACCCAGTAGGTCAGCAGAGGAATGAACCAGGGGAATAACAGCAGAAAATGCCATTGCGTCTGGGGACGAATGTGCGGTAAACGACGATATATAGCCGCAACGGACTGAATCATGATCAACTGACTAACCAGATCGGATGGTTAGGCTTGCAAATAGAGACTATTTTTTGAGAACGACACCCGGTTTCAGCATGAAGTGTCGTTTATACGGGCTGTCTCGTTGAAAACGAAGCAGGAACCGTTTGCAGGCTGTTGGAGTCAATTCGTCCGGCAGGCTGGTGGCAGAAACTGGCACCTAGTATAGCCCGGCAATCAGAAAAGAAAGGTTTGTGGTGGCAATGGGTTGCGTATCAGAGGTTTATGGGGAAATGTGCATTTGGCCTAATTTTTGTCTTTTGGAGGGTTATCAGGATTGATGTACCTCTTTTTCAATAGTAGGACGACATATGGCCAATGATACATCTGTAACAGCTTTAAATAGTGAATTTACCCCCGAATCTATTGTTTATGACACCTATGTGTCGGCTGCTAATGCTGATTTTACACCCGTTGGTACGATTCCGGTTCAAACAATAGTCGCCAATCCTAGTCTGTTTACGCCAGTTGTTGAATGGAACAACGGCAAAGCCCGTATCGTAAATGCAGCCCAGTTTTCGCTGAATCCTGGCGAGTCTACGTTTTACTTTATAGGGGGAATGCCCGCTGTTAAGAGCCTGCCCACCACCTATGACTTCAGGCCGGGAGATAGTATCTCGATTCAACTGGCTATTGCGTGGAATACCGACCATCCCTTCAATTGGACACGAAGAGCGTTCGTACAATTGTTTCTGGGTACCGATCCGTCTCCCACCGATTCGTCCATTTTGCCCTATCGGGTGACACGACCATCCTGGCTGGCCCCAACCGACATCTGGCAGTCGCGCGGTTCGAAAGATGCGCCTTCATTTACCATACCCGATAACCGGATCTTTACAATTGTGCGCAAACGCTTCGATACAACTTCCGATAGTGTCGTGTCTGCGCGCAGGGGGGGCGTGGTCGCTGCCATGGATACGAATGTTGGCGGTAGTCAACGGGTAAACTGGACACACAGCATCAACCTGGCCATCCCCGGTGCCCCCGGACCCTATACCGGAACCGAAGCCGGATCCTACCCCGGAAAAAGCCTCAGCACCGACGACATCAACCGGGCCAGCAACACCATTCCCTGCGCCCTCTTTGAGGCCAACGAGATTCAGGAAGGCGCCTATGGTATGCCGGAAACCGCTCCCCAGTACTCGGCCTGGTACGAAGCCCGCAGACGAAAATATGCTGATCCTACCCTCAACTCGCTGGGCATTCCCTACCGGGATTTTGGTACTTATGGTGGTACGGCCAACTACAATGGCGATCCCTGGAACTACCAGGTGCCTGGAGGAGGCAACACCATGCCCAACGCGCCCCTTTTTAAAAGTAAAATCCTGTCGGTAGATGGTGCCCGGCAAACCTGTAGCTATTTCTCCATTTTGAGAAATAAGGGGGTGGGGGCCATCATCAAGCACTATGCCGATACGCCCGACTACGCCAGCCGGTATTACAACAAAGCGTTTGCGGCCGAAGTGATGGCCAAGGGTATGGATGAGACCCGACCCGGCATTGCCCCCTCCAAGCTAATCTACCTCGACTGGGGGAAAATTGAAGCCCTGGACCCCAATGACGGCAACTTGCATACGGGCTATCAGTATAGCCGTACGGTTGGTACGTTAGGAACGCTAAAAACTGACCGACATCCGCAGGTAGACTACGACTGGCAGGTAGGCAACATCTTCTGCATTGGCTTCTGCCGCACCATCGGCTACATGGTCTTCGACGTCCGAAGTCAGTACGACCAGTTCGGTACTAACCCCAATGAGGTGAAAGCAGGTGACCCGAATGCAGCCAGTGGCACCTGGACCTGGCAGCCCAAAGTGGCCAACACCCCGGCCCCNATCACCTCGGCNGGCTACCCAACCGANCCCTGCCGCTGGCACGATGCGGGCTTCGAAGCCGCCTACTACTACGCCCAGTGTGCCCGCACCGAAGGCACCCCCTGGCAGTACTGCCGCTATCAGTTCAAGGACAGTGGGGTGTGGGTCGAACCCAAGACCGACGGCACCACCATTCTGGAACATGCTTCGGCCTTCGACGGGCCGTATGTCAACACGCCCAATGCTCGTCGGGGTCGTCCCGATGCGATGTATCGCATCAAGGAAAACGCAGTCGACGTATGGGTCTTCGATCCCAGCCGGGGTAAGCACAGCTACGAGACGGTGATTCTCAACCCGGTCCCCAATGTGATGATTGAGGTGAATCTGCAGGGCAGCAAGCTGGCTTTATTCAACACCGTTCAATTCCTTTTTTAATTTATTCGCAATCCCTCTGTGTCTAGAGCACAGGTTTCAAATCCACCAGCACCTACATTAAGCACCTTATTATGGCAATTGGTACGCAGCTAGTACGAATCCGTCGCACCAGCGATGGGCAGGAAATTTATCAGGCAACCACCACACGCGACACCGATGTGTATCCACTCAACAGTGCCGGGCAAGCGGCCTTCGAAGCGGCTGCCAGCGCCGGAGGATTTACCCTCACGCTCGACAATGGCGCTGTGATTCCCGCAGGGACTCGCCCTCCACTGATTAAACCTGGGGGAAATACAGTTCCCCCCTTTTCCCGAAAAATACAGGCCGAAGATGCCGCCGGAACGGGGACCTATTCGGGAGCACCGGGCGATAATAATGTGCGTGGACCCTATACGGCTGGCAGTGATTATTTATTGTATGCCATTTCTGATGTGCCGACTACGGCCTCCAACTACACACTGACCATACGTTATCAGACCAACTCGCAAACGCCTGGTCTGGGGACTATAATCATAAATTCAGGAACAGGGATTGATTTTCCGCTGGAAGGAACCGATGGAGGAAAACGAATGTATAGTCTGACGATTTCATTGAACGCAGGCAGCAACCGGATCCGAATTCAGGGGAAGTCGGGCACCTCCTTTTATCAGGATTACATTATCGTTACCCGACCGTCTAATTAATTGACGGGGCAATACAGAAAACCTTACTGGGTTCATTGGACAGAAGAATATACGCTGCTGTTTGATGAACCCAGTAAGGTTTTATGGGCCTACCCTATAGCGTCTACGGAATGCGTTACCAAAGGAATCAGAACCCCAAAATGCGTGCTGGTTTCTTCAATCATCAGGTCGCCATGGCCCAGCGAACGGTATCGGTTTACCAGGTTTGTCAGGCGGGCCTGTATTTGTTCAATCTTATTGGTTTTGTGTTGTAAGTTATTCTGAACCAGTAATTTGCCTTCAGGGGTTGTCTGTATGTGAATGCGTAAAGGGTGACTGGCCGCCATGCTATTGTGTTTCATGGCGTTGTCGATTAATGCCTGTAGAGTTAAGGCCGGTAAACTAGCGTCGAGATAGTTGCTATCAATCTGATACGAAATCTGTAAACTGGCTCCGTAGCGGGTCTGGAGCAGGTTGCCATAACTCCTGATGAAATCCAGTTCCTGTTGGAGAAGCACCAGCTCATGGTGATTGGCCTGCAAAAGGTAGCGATAGACCTTCGAAAGCTCGTCAACAAACTGACTGGCCTGCTGGCGGTTTTCACCAATCAGCGATGAGAGCGACGTTAGGCTGTTAAACAGAAAATGCGGGTTGATCTGCATTTTCAGCGCGTCGAGCTGGTTCTGATACGTGGCCTGCCGTAGCTGTTCATTCTCGGTCTGGTCGTTTGACCACTGCCGATACGCATAAAAAGCATTGAGGGTAATGCAGAGGAAAATATCGAAAACGACATCCAGTAAAAATAAAGCACGAATCGTGGGCCAGTCGAATCGCGTACCAAACCAGGGAATCAGACTAAACTGAAACAGGGCGGCTGTAGTAATTAAGGCAGTAAGAATCAAAACCAGACCCAGCATGACCAGGGTTCGGGCAACCGTCTGCTTTACGTCGGGAAACCAGGCAATGATCTGGCGTACCAATAAGGTCAATACAAAAACGGACAGCCCATAATTGAGACTGCCAATCAGCAGTCCGGCTACAAAGACCCGCCAATCGGACAGAAACCCCGGCCCTATTAAATAATAAAGCCCAACGGGAAACAGGATTGGCATTACTAAGGCATGATACCAAAGCTCCCATTTCGAAAAAAAGGAAGTCAGGCGCTGGTAACCAGTTTGGAGCATGGACAGGAAGGGCCAGTATCTATAGATGACCATACAAACTACTAAATTAATAGATTGTGGCGAATATACATGGATTGTCAGTCCGTGCTTATGACCATTTAGGTATCGGTTAAGTGCTGACTGTAGAAATCTTTCTACAGTTGGCCGGTAATGTATAGCCTTTCGAAAGGCCTGAAACAGTTCATACACGTTTTTTTGCAGTTCATCCAACATTTTTAACAATTCGTGCAGCGCTGACCCAAAGGTTTACCGGGTATTGACCAACTTCGACTATGTGCTTCGGCTTGCTTTACGAGCTGATAGCCTGTAACTAGTGCCTATCTGTCGACCGAAACTTTTTTCTAAATACGAGTGGTGGTATCATCTGCTGATGATGCCTGTTCTGTTTCCAATTGGTAATTACTACTTTATTGGCCCTTCGTATTTCAGCGACCCGGCGAGGTTTCTTGCTGGCACCGGCCTTGTGTTTGGCTTGTACTGGCTTTCGATTATTACCCTGACACGTACGGTCTGGTGGGCCATACGACGCTATCCGGCAGCCCACCAGACCATTCGGCGTTCCCTGGTGATGTTGATCAGTGTGTTAAGCCTAACGGTTGGGCTGGCTATTTTCGATGTGTGGGTCTATAGCCTGGTTCCAGTAACGGGAGTACAGTTTAGCTGGGCTGCTGTTCGGCCCATTTGGCTGTTAGGTGGTATTTTCGATGTGTTTCTGTGTGTAGCCCTCGGCTTATTTTATACATATGCCCGCTGGAAACAGGACATGACTGAAAGTGAGCAGTTGCAGCGGGTAGCCCTTCAGCATCAGTACGATACCCTTAAAGGGCAGTTGAATCCTCACTTTTTGTTCAATGCGCTCAACTCGCTATCGGTGTTGATTCATGAAGAGCCTCAACAGGCCGAGCGATTTGTCGATAAGCTGGCCGTTGTATACCGCTATATGCTACAGGCTGATCGGCGTAATGGGCAGCCAGCGGCCAGAAACGTTGGAGAACTGGCCACCCTCCAGGCTGAATTGAATTTCATTCAGGCCTATACCGACCTGTTGGCTGTTCGGTATGGGCCGAGCCTTCAGATTACTCTACCCTCCCTGCTGAATAATGGATATGCCGCCTATACATTGCCCACACTTAGTGTACAAACGCTGGTCGATAACGCCATTAAATTTAATGCGATGGCGGCTACAAACCCGCTTTGTATTGCTATTTCGATTACAGATTCGGGCTGGGTTCAGGTAACCAACAATCGACAGCTGCGATCGGTCCGGCTGGAAACGGGTGGACCGGGCTTAGGAAGTCTGACGGCCAAATACCGTTTATTGACGGAGAAACCCATCAGGGTAGACGTGGATGACAAACAGTTTCGGGTCGAAATTCCTTTATTAACCCCTAATCTGGTATGAAAAAAAACGAAAGCCAGCCGAGCACGCTGGTCTTGCAGCAAACCGGCAGGTCAGCATGTAAGCTCTTTTCTGCAATTCACAACATTTTATAGCCAATTGGTACAAAGTAACCTGGTATTGGCGCTGCTTAGCGCCGTATCTTTACCTTCATCGACACATAAAGTACCCGATTAATGTCCACACGTACCACAACCTATTTTGACCGTGCGCGCCGTTGGCTACGCCTGACGACGCGGGGCGGGTGGGCGTATGTGTGGCTGATGCCGTGGTTCGTTCCACTAATTACCTACTTCCTGGTTGGTGAGGCATACCTACAGCATCTGGGCACGTTTCTGGGAGCGACCCTGTTTGTCTGGCTTCTGTCGACGATCGCGTTTATCAGCCACGATTGGGTTGCGGATGCCATAGCCCGACGCTATCCCGAATTAAGCCAGACACTCCTGAGGGCTGGCCTGCTCTGTCTGGCTTTTATTAGTCTTTCGGCTGGTTTTCTGACGGTATACACCTGGTTGTTTATCCGATTTCGACCGTTCAATTCGCAGTTGACGTACGAAACCGTACCTACCGTATTCGGTTTTGATCTGGTGGCCATTTTCCTGCTGGTAGGTATCTACGAAACCTCCTATTCGATATACCGCTGGCAGCAGTACCAGATGAATAAGGAAAAACTGAAGAAAGAAAACCTGCGGGGGCAGTTGCAGGGCTTGCGAAGTCAGGTCAATCCGCACTTTCTGTTCAATAGCTTGAACTCCCTGTCGTCGCTGATTGCCGAAGAGCCCAAACGGGCCGAGCAGTTTGTCGATCAAATGGCCCGCGTATATCGCTACATGCTTCAAACCAACCAACGTTCCAGTGTATCGGCAACTACCAGTTACCGGTCTACCAATCTGGCGGGGGCAAAGTCGCTGTTCAGTCTTCAAACATCGACTGGTGATGAAGCCGATGAGTTGACCCCGCTCGACGACGAACTTGCCTTTATTGACTCGTATTTTCATTTGCTGAAAACCCGGCATGGCGATGGTCTGCAATTGAACGTACAGGTCGCCGAACCCTATCGGCAGTATCTGCTTCCACCACTGACCCTGCAGCTACTGGTCGAAAATGCGGTGAAGCATAATGTCATTCTGGCAAGTCGACCTTTATGCATCGACATTCTGACGACCGACCAGGGAAACCTTGTGGTACGAAACAACCTTCAGAAGAAAACCAGCCGGGCCGAGACGGCGAAGATGGAGTCCACTCAGGTTGGCTTGAACAACATTCAGGCGAAATACGAACTACTGGCCTGCCCGGTGCCTACGATAGAAACGGGACCTGACTATTTTACGATAACATTACCGCTGCTGGCGAAAAAACACACAAACGCATGAACGCTCTGATCGTTGAAGATGAAGAATTAGCGGTTCGCAAACTTCAGAAATTATTGCAGGAAGTAGCCCCGACATTGACCGTAACGGGCATAACGGCTAGTATCGACGATACAGTAGCCTGGCTCGAAAACCTCCGGGCAACCGGACAGCCTGACCCCGATTTGATTTTTCTGGATATCGAACTGGCCGATGGGCAAAGCTTCGAAATTTTTGAGCGGACCACAGTAAAAAGTACCGTCATTTTTACAACGTCTTACGACGAGTACGCGCTTCAGGCGTTTAAAGTCAATAGCATCGATTACCTGTTGAAGCCTATCCAGCGCGACGACCTACAGCGCAGCCTTCAGAAGTATGAGGATTTGCGTAGTCGGTCGGCAGTTTCGCCCGGTCTGAATATTGAAAAGCTCCTGCAGCAACTTCAGAACCAATCGACCCGCGATTATCGTCAGCGGTTTCTGGTTCGGCAGGGGCAACGGATGCTATCGGTTGAGGTGACCGACATCGCGTATTTTTTCACCGAAGATCGGTACAGCTTCTTTACCATGCACACGGGCCAGAAATTCCTGGTCGATTATACACTGGACGAAATTGCCGATGCGCTGGATCCGTCCCGTTTCTTTCGGATCAACCGGGGCGTTATCGTGACGCATCAGGCTGTCGATCAGATCCAACCCTATTTTGGGAATCGACTGGCACTGACCCTGCGGCCCGTTTTTGATAAAGAAGCGCTCGTGAGTCGCGAAAAAGTCAGCGATTTTAAATACTGGATGGGCAAGTAGGTGAGAGGTTATCGTAATGCGTCAACCATTAACTGACCTGCCCGTTCGGATGCACCGGCGCTGCCCATTTTTGCCTGAATAGCGGTATAGCCTGCCAGTTGCTCTGCCCGTTTGGCTCCTCCCGGTAAAATCTGCTTCAATTCGGTCGTGATTCGTTCGGGTGTCAGGTCGTTTTGGATCAGTTCTTTAACAACTTCGTACCCGGCAATCAGATTAACGAGTGAGATAAACGGTACGGCAATAAGCCGTTTGGCAATGGCATACGAAATACCCGTGGTTTTGTAGCAAACCACCTGCGGAATGGTTAGCAGCGCTGTTTCGAGCGTAGCGGTTCCTGAGGTCACCAGGGCCGCTACCGACACATGGAGCAGGTCGTAGGCGGCATCGTTTACGCGTTTAATCGTTGGATAGTCGACTAATAGCCGATCATATAAAGAGTCAGGCAAATTGCTGACCGTACCGACCACGAACTGATACGCTGGAAATTGCCGGGTTGCCTGAAGCATAGTGGGTAGAATGGACGTAATTTCCTGACGACGGCTCCCAGGCAAAAGCGCAATAACAGGGCGTTCGTCCAGCCCCGCTTTTTGTCGGAAACCTGGATCTGGCTGGAAATCGGCCAGCGCATCCAGGAGCGGATTGCCAACATAATCGACCCGGTAATCGTAGTTAGCAAAGAAATCGGTTTCGAACGGCAGAATCGTAAACAGCCGATCGACACTGGCTTTGATTTTCAACGCCCGACGCTGATTCCAGGCCCATACCTTCGGCGAAATGTAGTAAAAAACCCGAATGCCGTGTTGTTTGGCAAAACGGGCCATACGGAGATTGAAACCGGCATAATCGATAAGAATCAGTACATCGGGGCGGTGTGCCAGCAAATCAGCCTGACATTCGCGCATGATCCGGCGAATGGTTCCGAGGTTTTTAACCACCTCCAGAAACCCCATAAAGGCCATGTCGCGGTAATGCCGAACAAGCTTTGCACCGGCCTCTTCCATCTGCTCACCGCCGTAGGCTCGAAAGGTGGCCGCTGAATCATGACGACGAATGGCCCGAATCAGGTTGGCGCCGTGTAAATCGCCCGATCGTTCGCCTGCAATTAAGTAATACGTCATTACTGGTCATTCAAAGTCACTACTGGTCAATACTAGTCGTTCATGTCACAAAAACGATAAATGACTATGAATGACCAGTAGTGACTACTAATGACAGGTAAAGCTTATTCGCCGAAGTAATCGACCGAGTTTTTGGGCGTTTCGATGAGCCGGATCTGATGCAGGTGCGCTTCGGTTACGGGGGCCAGGGCTCGTTCGAGAATTTTCCAGATTTCCATCACCAGAATTTCACAACTCGCCATTTTGCCTTGCATAAAATCGACGTCGAGGTTCAGATTTTTGTGATCTACTTTATCAATAACTTCCCGGCGAATAATATCGCCCAGTACTTTCAGGTCGATCACAAAACCCGTATCGGGATCGGGTTCCCCCTTCACGGTTACAATGAGTTCGAAATTATGGCCGTGCCAGTTTGCATTCGCACAGGGACCAAAAACTTCCTGATTTCGCTCCTCCGACCACGCTGGATTATGCAGCCGGTGAGCCGCATTAAAATGCTCAATTCGATTGATATATACCATAGTTCTGGTTTATATGGGGCGGTTGCCAGAAACGCCCATGTTTAAATGAATCAGCAAAAATACGAATCGAACTTGCCTTATAAAAACATACCGGGGTTTGTATAAGTGTTAGATTGACATTTAAAAAGATTTCATATTTGAAAAATACAATTTAATCAACGAATCCGATAGTCAATTGTCCAATAGAAAAGATGTATCTTTACAGCCAATTTCACTTCATTAAGGCTGACATCCATCTAATTGCCAATATAAACACGTTTACGACTACCACTTTATGATTATAGTTACGGGAGCCGCCGGTTTTATCGGAAGTTGTTTAATCAGCAAGTTAAATCAGGAAAACTTCAATTTTATTATTGCGGTCGATGATTTTTCATACCCGGAAAAAGAAGCAAATCTGGCTGGAAAACGAATTCAGGAACGTGTAGATCGGGAAGCTTTTTTTGATTGGCTGGACCAGAATTATCAGGAAGTAGAGTTCATTTTTCACATCGGTGCCCGTACGGATACAACGGAATTTGACCGCCATATTTTCGAGCATCTGAATGTCGAGTATTCCAAGCAGATCTGGAATCGGTGTATTGAGTACCAGATTCCGCTGGTATACGCTTCATCGGCCGCTACGTATGGAATGGGCGAGTTAGGTTATGATGATAATGAATCCCTGATTCCGCAATTAAAACCGCTGAATCCCTACGGCGACTCGAAAAATGAATTTGACATTTGGGCGCTGGAGCAGGAACGCAAACCTTTCTTTTGGGCTGGTCTGAAATTCTTCAACGTATATGGCCCAAATGAATACCACAAAGGCCGGATGGCATCGGTTATTTTTCACGCATTCAACCAGATCAAACAGTCGGGGCGGATGAAATTATTCCGGTCACATAATCCCGATTTTGCGGATGGTGAACAGATGCGCGATTTTGTATACGTGAAAGACCTGGTTGAGGTGTGTTCGTTTCTGATGCACCATCGACGGAATTCAGGCATCTATAACCTGGGTAGCGGCAAAGCCCGCACTTTTCTCGATCTGGCCAAAAATACATTTTATGCCCTGGGGCTCGAACCTCAGATCGACTTTATCGACACTCCTGCCGACATTCGCGACAAGTATCAGTATTTTACGCAGGCCAATATGTCCAAACTCCGGTCTATTGGTTACGATAGGCCATTCTGTTCCCTCGAAGAAGGCATTGCCGATTATGTCAGAAGCTATCTGAATAAAGACGAATACCTCTAGTTTAGTAGCCGGTTTTCTCAACGCTATTTCCTGTTAACCCACTACAGGGCGTCTACACCAGTAGCCTTCAGGTAGACCTTGTGTTCTCATCGACGAGCCGCTATACTGAGCCATATTAGCGAAAAATAGCATTGATTACCCGTTTACAGGCTGAAAGTAAACGGTAGTCACGGCTAGCCGATGCTTTGTTGATCAGCACCAGGCTAGCCATGAAGCCACAGCCTAGGTTGGATTTACCATTTTTTGAAAATGAAGAATACCGCCACAACGATGAAGGCAAACCCTACCAGATGATTCCAGGCCAGTTTATCGGTTTTAAACAGAAAAACCGTGATGAGGGTGAAAACCGTCAGCGATACGGCTTCCTGGATGGTTTTTAACTCGAAAAGAGAAAAGGGGCCACCCGTTTCGTTGGAGCCGATGCGGTTGGCCGGAACCTGAAAAATATATTCGAAAAAAGCCAGCCCCCAGCTAAGCATAATCACGCCAAAGAGCGATAGCTTGGCTATGATTGGGTACTGTTTGAATTGGAGGTGACCATACCAGGCCAGCGTCATAAATACGTTCGATAACGTTAAAAGCAGGATGCAATAAAGTGCCTTCATGAGTAAATGATAACTTACTTTTTAGATTCGACTGGCAAAATTAAGGTGCTGGTAAATGTGAAATTCTGCCAGTTTAGATGTAACTCACCATGGAGTAAGGTTGTTAGGCGATGGCTTATCCAAAGTCCCAAACCATGGCCTTCTTTGAGTGGATCGGCCCGAAAATAGGCTTGCGTCAGGTCGAGCGTAGGGCCACTTTCCCGAACCGTCTGATTTTGTATATCGAGTTGCCAGTTGGCTCCTGTGCGCTGGAGCCGAATGGTAATGTCATGAGTTGCTACAGCGTATTTAATTGCATTTTCGATCAGATTAAGCAGAATATGTTCCAGTTTGACAGCGTCAGTTTGGACATTTGTTTCGGTAGTCGCTGGTAAATCAAGGCGGGGAGTTACTTCATAATCGCTGGCTATTACACGTAGCTGAGTCAGACAGTTCGTCAGTAAAGTCGATAAATTGATCGACACCAGATTAAGCGGTTGCGTATGAACATCTGGTCGACTGAGTACTAAAAATTCATCGATAAGCCGGGCTAACCGACTGACCTCGTCCAATTGTCCGGTTAGAAAAGCGTTTGCCGTTGCATCAAGTTGGCCATTTCCCAGTGTCACTTCCAGACCCGTTTTCATTATGCTCAATGGCGTGCGTAATTCGTGGGCGGCTGCACCAAAGAAATTACGTTGCAGCTCAACATTTTCCTGAATGCGGGCCAGCATCTGGTTCAATGTATCGGTCAGTTGATAGAGCTCGTCCTGACTGCTGGGCAGTTGAATACGGCTGTTGTTGCCAGTGGTACTGATCGCGTTGGCCTGCTCAACAATGCTCTGAATGGGTCGAAGAAGCCAGCCTGCTACCCCATATCCCGCTCCAAAAGCCAGCAATAGGCTCATTAACCAGCCGATGCCAAAGAGCCAGCGAAGTTGGTGTATATCCTGTTGAAGAGAGGCATCGGGCACGGCCAGCGTCAATAAAACCCGTCCCTCTGGCAAGGGGTTGCTACTTGTTTGGGTTGTTACAGACCGATAGGAGTACGAAAAGCCGGGCTGATGGTGACCCCGTCGGAATGTATTGGGGAAACCCGGACTGCGGAACAATTCGCGTGTATGGCCATAGGTTTCATAGCTGACCAGCATTCGCTCCCGGTCGGTAGGGAGGGGCAACACGACTGGGTCGACACTAATGAGCGAGAGTAGCCAGTCGGCTCGGGTTTGCAGGGTTCGGTCAAAGGCGGTTTGCAGGCTTTTTTCGGCCCGATTGAGCATTAGCCAACCCGCCAGCAGGCTTACAGTGGCAAACACTACGGTGACGGCCAGCACAATCCGACTACGTAGACTCATGCCGTTTTGAGCCGATAGCCCCGGCCAATAATGGTTTCGATCAAACCCGCTTTACCCACTGCATCCAGCTTTTTCCGAAGCTGATAAATATGGACTTCGATCACATTACTGCCCATATCGAAATCTGCCGACCATACTTTCTCTGCGATTTCTGTTTTGGTAACCAATTGCCCCGACCGACGAAGGAGTAATTCAAGCAGGGCAAACTCCCGATTGGTCAAGTCGAGCCGTTCGTTATTCTTAAAAACCTCATGGGTAACCAGGCGCATTTCCAGATCGGCCACGCGCAATACCACATTGTCGCTGGTGGCTGTCCGGCGTTGAAGTACCCGGATTCGGGCCAGGAGTTCATTGAAATCAAAGGGTTTACGGAGGTAGTCTACAGCGCCCAGATCGAGCCCCTGCACCACTTTTTCGGGATCGCTCAGGGCCGATAAAATCATGACCGGAACCGTTAGCCCAAAGGCGCGTAGATTTTGCAACACTTCGAAGCCGGTCTGACCAGGTAGCATCAGATCAAGCAGGACCAGATCATACAGACCGCTGGCTACATAGTCGAGTCCTTCAGAGCCGGAGTGCGTCAAGTCGGCAACATGACCATTCTGCTCCAGCCCCTGTTTTATAAACCGGGCCAACTTACGCTCGTCTTCGATGACTAGAATTTTCACAGTAATAAAGAGCGGAAGAGTGAATGAGTGAAAGAGCGGATGAGTGGTCTGAACAATCGCTCTTTCGCTCATTCACTCTTCCGCTCTTTATTTTATCTAACCAGATATTGTTGTCCATTGATGGTCAGTACTGACGCTCGCAGGATATTGAGTTTTTCCAGTTGTACCTGCCCTTCGCGCAATGATTTTGGGTAGCCCTGAACGGATATGGTGTTCCCTTTCTTAGCCAGATTGGTAAGCTGGTAAGCCACATGCGGAGGGATGGTCACGATCGTTTTATCGTCCAGTACAAACCCATTTACCCGACCTTCGCGATCCATTCGGTAGTCTGCAATTTTGCCGGTAGCTGTGGTAAGGGCTGGTGGTTCGGGCGGGGTAGCAGGCTGGGTTGGGGGCGTATGCGTAACGGTCGATTTTCCAGCTGTGAGGCTATTGAGTAGGAAAACAGTTTCCCCTCTGGGGGTTGTATCCGAATACCCCGTTACACTCACTGAGCTGCCTGGTTTGATGGCTTGCTGAATCTGTTTGCCCAGGTGCGAAGGGAATTTGACTGTAGTGGCTGCCGAGCCCGTTCCGATGGTGAATCCATCCAGCACAGAATCATCGTTGGCGATCCATTGCCCCACTGTACCCGACACCGTTGTGAGCGAAGTAAGGCCATGGGCCTGAGGTTCCTGACCCGGACCCCGTTGACCGCGGAAGTCGCCCGGATGTCGGCCATGCTTCCCTGGACCAGGTCGGCCAGGCTGATCTGGTCCAGGTTGAGGGTCATTGAGTGCGATTCCCGGAACGGGTGGTTCGGGCGGGGTAGGGGCTACTTGTTGAGCGTATGAAAGGGGGGCGGTTAGGGAGGCTGCCAGAATAGCCAGAGCCATTAGTTTTGTGTTCGTTTCCATGTTCAGTTGTTTATTACTGGTTGATTACGGAAGCAAACCTACAGACCCCAAATAAGGTCTGTCTGAAACGGAAATTAATTTTTCTTCATACTAAGGCGGCTATTCCCAGATGACCTCTACCACCTCTTTTTTCAGATCAATGGTCGTCTGTTTTTCACCGGACGACCGGCGCAGCGTCAACTGACCATTATTGACTTTGGCGGCTTCCTGCTGCAACACATGGGTCGCATCTTTTTTGTGGAAGACGGATACCGTGGCTTCGCTGCCGTCAACGGGCAAATGAAATGTTTTACCACTGGCCTTGATTGATCGGGCGGTAGCGGGCAGTTCCTGATTACGAAGTAAAGCCAATGCTCTTGAGGCCTGTGGTACACCATAGCCTACGTAATTGTTGCCGTAGGGGTACAGGTGCGACGATTTTTCGATAATTTCCATGACCTGCTTATTCGTCAGCTTCGGATTGGCCTGCATGATACAAGCCGCAAAACCCGTAATAACCGGTGCCGAAAGCGAAGTGCCATAGAGTGAAAAGCAGGAAACATTGGGTTTTAGATACGGAAGATTTTCGGGGCCAATGCTACTGTAGCCAATCCGGTTCCAGAGTCGACTGTTGGTAGCGCCAATGGCCAGTACGCCCTGAGCATCGGCAGGTGTGCTGATAATACGCCAGGATCGGTCATCCCCTTCGTTTCCGGCCGATACCACAATAAGAATTCCCTTTTTATCGGCTGCAATCTGAGCCGCCCGGCTGATCAGGCTCGTGTGGCCGTCCATCTGGCTGGGCTCGTAGTTTTCTTTCGGGTTGCTCATGCCTTTGGCATAGCCCAGCGAGGTATTAATCAATCGTACGCCTAAGCTATCCATCCATTCCATTGCGGCCACCCAGTTATCTTCTTCGCCCCGGTATTCGCGGTTGCCCTGGTCGGTTCGGGCCAGATAAAACGTAGCGTCGGTAGCTAGGCCAAACTGAATGTTTTCGGTCGGATCGCTACCCGCAATGGCTGCCATCACTTCGGTGCCATGAAAATCGGACATGGTTTCGAGCGTACGCAACAGGTTGTTCTGTGTTTTTTTCTCATTGACGTAATCACGTACCTGCTTAACGCCCTGCCGTTCAAATACATGTTTTAACGAACTGGCCGAATCGGCGCCAAAGAAGCCTGCGTCGATCACCCCGATGTTGATGAAACGACCCGTCAGTCCTGCCTGGGCAAAGTTCGGAGCCTGAATCTGGGTCATAACCGGGGCCATTTGCAGCTTCGAAGGCACCTCAAGGCTGGTGATCACAAGGGCTGGGTCAATGGCCTGAATACCTTTTACAAATGGCATGGCCATCACCTGAGCATACTGAGCGTTGGTAAGCCTGACCGATACGGCGTTTAACCAGCGCGATTGACAAACGGGTTTAATCCCGGCCTGTTTTAAGGCCGTCAGGTAAGTTCGTGATACGGCCAGATCGGTTTCATCGAGGGGGATATGCTGCTGTTGTCGTTGAGTCATCGCCTGGGGCGACAAAGCAGGAGCCGTAGAAAGGTCCTTATCGCGAAGCAGAACCCAGTATTTAGGTGCTTCGGAGTGGCCCTCGTTTGGCTGCGCCTGTGCCAGATGGATAAACAGGCAGAAAAACGCGGTTAGGCGTAGAATCATGATTTGTTTAGGTCAGAAAACGCACGGCCTCCCTTCGGCGAGACCAAATAAATTGATAACTCACAAACACGCCAAAACTGTTCTGGGTTTTGAGTTTCTTTGCAATATAATCAAAAATAACTAAGTCTACACGGTCTGCCGTATGCGTTATTTACCAATCGATAAGCAGCTTTTTAGTCAGAATCGCCAGCGGCTTACCCAACTGCTGAAGCCTAAATCATTAGTCGTTTTAAATGCCAACGACATCATGCCCACCAATGCCGATGGTACGATGGGCTTCCGACAAAACAGCGATTTGTTTTACCTGACGGGAGTCGATCAGGAAGAGACTCAGTTGGTACTATTTCCCGAACATCCTGATCCCAAATTTCGCGAAGTACTTTTCCTGCGTGAAACCAGCGAGCTGATCGAAATCTGGGAAGGGCACAAACTGACCAAAGCCGAAGCCGAACAGGTGACAGGCATACCTCAAAAGCAAATCTACTGGACGCACCAGTTTGAACAGGTGTTTATCCAGATGGTCTTTGAAGCCGAACGGGTGTACCTGAATACGAACGAGCATACCCGGGCAGGTATCGAGGTGCAAACCCGGGAGGCCCGATTTATCGATGAGTTTAAGCGGAAGTACCCATTACATCATCTGGAGCGGCTTGCCCCATTAATGCATTACCTGCGCGCCATCAAGCAACCGCTGGAGGTTCCCCTTATTCAAAAGGCGATCGACATTACCGATACAATGTTCCGGCGGCTGCTTAAATTCATCAAGCCGGGAGTTTGGGAGTATGAAATCGAGGCCGAAATGATGCATGAGTATCTCAAAAACCGCTCGCGTGGGTCGGCCTACAGCCCAATTATTGCATCGGGTTCCAACGCCTGTGTGCTGCATTACGTCGACAATAGCCAGCAATGCCAGGATGGCGACATTGTATTGCTCGACATTGGTGCTGAATATGCCAATTATAATGCCGATATGACCCGTTCGGTCCCGGTAAATGGGCGCTTTACCGAGCGGCAACGGGCGGTGTACGATGCGGTATTGCGGGTGTTGAAAGAGGCCAAACAGATGCTCCGGCCTGGTAATTTATGGGACGACTATCACCGGGAAGTAGGCAAGATCATGGAATCGGAATTGATTGGCCTGGGCTTGCTGGATCGGACTGCCGTAGAGAAACAGGACCCGGAGGCTCCCCTCTACAAAAAGTACTTCATGCACGGGACGTCACACTTTTTGGGGCTGGATGTACATGACGTAGGTAATAAATACCGACGAATGGAACCCGGAATGGTCTTTACTGTGGAGCCGGGTATCTATATACGTGAAGAAAAGCTCGGCATTCGACTTGAAAACAATGTGCTCCTAACCGAATCCGGGAACATCGATTTAATGGCGAATATTCCCCTGGAAGCCGAAGAAATCGAGGAATTGATGAACAGTAAGTAATGTATGATGTATGATGTATGATGTATGATGTATGTGGTTAATACATCATACATCATACATCATACATCATACATCATACATTACTTTGCTTCTTTCGCGTTTTCACGATCAAGCGCAATATTCAGGCTGGAGTAAATCCGGCGAATGGCGGTCTCCAGACGTTCCCAACCTGCATCTGAGCGCAGGTCGATATCGCCGATGTGATCGCGGTGATTGCTGGTCAGAACCAGATGGGTCACAGCAGCAACCATTAAACTGGTGATGGCAATCGGATCAAAGGCTGCATATGGAGCCAGTTTGCTCACCATCGTTTTGTACGACTGGTCACGGAAATCGGCCAGCCGACGAGCCAGCTCGGTTTCTCCATTCGCCATTTCCCAGCGAATCAACTCCTGAGACGATTTCCGATTCCGAAATTCGCGCATGAATTGAATGGTGTATTCTGACCAGGCTTTGCTGCGGGCTTCTGGAGCCAGATTGTCTGGTACTGAATCCAGAAACTTATCATTAAACATGGAGAGGAAAAACCCACGATGTACGTAGGCTTCCAATAAGCCATTCCAGCCACCGAAATAGCGGTAGATTAACACTTTGTTGACTCCGGCACGCTCAGCAACGGCGTTAATACCTGCTTTTTCGGTACCGCGTTCAGCCATTACTTCTCCCATGGCGCGCAGGATACGTTCCATGGTCATCTGGCGATTTCTTCGCTTGACGACTTTCATACGATTGGGTCGTTTTATGTTTAAAGAGGATTCAGTTATATGCGTTTGTATGCTTAGGGAGTTAAATAGTCTGCTAAAATGGTAGCAAATCTACTGTAGCTACAAATATGAATATAACCGTTGAGGTTGTCAACCAATAGTGACACTAAAAATAAAAATAAAGGCCAAAATGATTGACAAACGGAGTGATAGTCCTCTCTACACTATACCAGTATGGCAGCAAAGCAAACTTGGCTGCACATGCCTGAAAAGGTGAAAAAATGAGTAAATGGTTTTCCAATAAGCTGCTAAACCGGGTATGGACTACCGTTCTGGGTACGTATCAACCTGGCCCGACAAGTCCTGAATGGCTTCCTGAAGCTGATTTCGATTCAGAAGAATATCCATCTCCATCGGAAAATCGGGGTACGTATGCCAGGCTGGGGTAAGCTCATGGTTAAGCTGAATTTGCAGCCGATACTCATCGTTGGAAAGGGCTTTGGCTTCGACACTGAAACCAGGCTGAGAGAAGTTCAGCGTAATGTGATTGGAAGCTTTGGCCCACAAGGAGCGCAAACCAACTAATAGCCGTTTTACTTCCCAGGTTTGCAGCAGAGCCGACCGGGTATCGGCCTTTTGCCGCCAGAATGTTGAAAAACGGCATTGAAGTCGATTGCGGTCCCGCCAAGTAGTGGTGACGTTACCATACCCAACAATGGCCAGTTCGAATGAATCGGGAGAACCTGTGGAAGAAACAAATTTCATGACGCGAGTAATTAGGGAGTGATTATTTGTCTACTTAACAAATATACTAAGTATTTGTTAGAGGAACATAACTTTTACGTGATTTCTTGAACTTTTCGAGTGTAAGGATCAGAGGTAAAAGAATGCAACCCTTCCCGGCTTTACCTATCTTTGCAGCCGAAAACGAAACACACAAACTTTTAGATTCAGATAGATGGCAAAGGTGCTCATTATTGGGGCGGGTGGTGTTGGCAGCGTGGTAGCGCATAAGTGCGCCATGAACAGCCACGTATTTACCAGTATTATGCTGGCTAGCCGTACCAAGGCAAAATGCGACCGGATCGCAGCCGAGATTCAGGAAATGCACGGTGTAACGATTCAAACGGCGCAGGTCGATGCCGATGTAGTAGCCGAAACAGTAGCCCTGATTCGGTCGTTCAACCCGGTGCTGGTTATCAATGTGGCATTACCCTATCAGGATTTGCCCATCATGGACGCCTGTCTGGAAGCGGGTGTGCACTATATGGATACGGCCAACTACGAGCCTAAAGACGTGGCCAAATTTGAGTATAGCTGGCAATGGGCTTATAAAGAGCGTTTCGAGCAGGCTGGCCTGATGGCGTTGCTCGGGTGTGGCTTTGATCCCGGCGCTACGCAGGTATTTACGGCCTATGCCGCCAAGCATTATTTCGACCGGATGGACTACCTCGATATTGTCGACTGCAATGCAGGGAACCACGGTAAGGCATTTGCGACCAATTTTAATCCGGAAATTAATATCCGGGAGATTACCCAGCCTGGTCGCTACTGGGAAAATGGAGAGTGGGTAGAAATTCCGGCCATGAGTATTCATAAGCCCATCGATTATCCGGGTATTGGGCCCAAGGAGTCGTACGTGCTTTACCACGAGGAGCTGGAATCGTTGGTGAAAAATTTTCCAACGCTGAAACGCGCCCGCTTCTGGATGACCTTCGGACAGGCGTATCTGACCCACCTGGAAGTATTGCAGAATGTAGGCATGACCCGGATCGACCCGATCAAGTTTCAGGGCATGGACATTGTACCGCTTGAGTTCCTGAAGGCCGTATTACCTGCCCCTGATTCACTGGGCGAAAACTACACCGGCCAAACCAGCATTGGTTGCCAGATCAAAGGCGTGAAAGATGGTAATGAGCGTACGTATTTTATCTGGAACAACTGCGATCATGCCGAGACTTATAAAGAAGTTCGGGGGCAGGCCGTTAGTTACACAACTGGCGTGCCAGCCATGATCGGTGCTATGCTCATGCTGACGGGTGTCTGGATGAAACCCGGTGTCTGGAACTGCGAAGAGCTTGACCCCGATCCGTTTATCGAGCAAATGAACAAACAGGGCTTACCCGTAAACGAACGGATCGATATTCCACTGCCCCACGAGTATCCAGCCTGATTAAAAATTCTTAAAATCGAAAAATCCCGCCATACATGAAGGCGGGATTTTTCGTTACTTGACAAACTATTTCTAAACCACGCATCCTATGAAACGTCTGTTACTTTTTGCACTGTCCATCACTTCTCTGGTAAGCGTATATGCTCAAAAGCCTGATTCGACGAAAACGAAGCCAGTCGATCAGTCGCAATACAACCCCAATGCCCAGCGGAATGGCTACGAAACCTATCAATCGACTAGCCAGATTGTCGGTGCAGGGCCCTACACCATGGTCAACACCATCGATCATCGGTACGAAGGGCTGCGTGGAACACCGTATTTTCTGCCCGAATGGAATAAAGGCCAGATCGAAATGGTCGCCGGGCAGCATTATAAAAATGTGCCGATTAAGTTCGATGCCTACCGCCAGCATCTGATTCTGTTGCGGACTTGGGCCGGAAATGATTCGATCATCGTCAACGTCGATCAGGTAAAGTCGTTTCAACTGAAAAATGGCGATGGACAACTGTACGTATTTCGGCATATACCAACCGCCAAAACCAGCGATGAACTCCTGAAAGAAGGGTACTTTCTGGTGCTCTATCAGGGAAAATCGGCCTTGCTGAAACGGATTGTCAAGGCGTTTAAACAGGCCGATTACAAAAACCCCTACTCGAACAATGTTCGCTATGACGAATTTCGCGATGTGATCTCCTACTACCTCCTAAAGCCCGACCAAACCCTGGAGAAGGTGAAGCTCTCTGACAAATCATTGATTGAGGCCCTGGGCGATCATAAAGATGAACTGAAAGCGTACGTAAAGCAGGCCGATTTGCATTTTAAGGCCGAAAATGACGCCATTCAGCTTGTTCAGAAATACGATAGTTTCTGATCGGATTGTGGAATACAGCGCGTACGGACATCTAAGCGGTAAACCAACCAGTTACTGCTATGCTTCGCTCCAATACGTTTCTGCCTGTCGCACCTACTTACGACGACATTATTTTTCAGGCCCGTAATCAGGCCTATGGTGCATTTGTACTGCGCCAGCAATACCGACCGACTCTCAGCCGTGCATTAGGATTGGGAGTCGGTTTATTTTTAGCCGGATTGGCCGGGCCTACCCTGTACGATCACTTCTGGCCCAAATCGGTAGTCTCAGATCATGAGGTCATGATTACGGCTGATGTCATGAAATTACCCGATAACGTGGAAGAGCCTCCGGTAGCTTTGCCCAAAACGGAACCCGCTCCGGCCGTAAACACCGTCCGCAATTTGCCTCCTGAGGTTAAGCCTGAAGATGAGGTGATTGATGAGAACCTACCTCCCACGACCGAGCAATTAAAAGACGCTACATCGGGTACAGAAACGGCCGAAGGGACGGGTGCCGAAGAGGTGATACTGGCACCGGAAGCGTCTGCACCAACCATTCAGGAAAAGGCCGTTGAGGTGGAAACGGCTCCCGAAACCCCCTTTGTTACGGTCGAACAGCAGCCCGAATATCCTGGTGGGATCGAAGCGCTCAGGAACTTCCTCGGTAAAAATCTGAACTACCCGCGTGCGGCTGCATCGGCTGGAGTTTCAGGAAGGGTATATGTCAGTTTTGTGGTCAATACCGACGGTAGCCTGACCGATATACACGTACTGAAAGGTATTGGTTTTGGCTGCGATGAAGAGGCCATACGGGTTATGCAGAAAATGCCTCACTGGAAACCAGGCAAGCAGTCGGGCCGGGCCGTACGGGTCAAATTTAATTTGCCGATTGCCTTTACACTCGAATGAGGCTTTTGGGTCTGAGCTATGCGTTATCTTATTTCCGGGCTTGTAATAGCCAGCATTGTTTTGCTTGCGCCATCGAATGTACTGGCTCAAACGAGAGCCAACATCGATACGACGGTTTATACCATTGTGGAAAAATTTCCTGAGTTTCCGGGTGGATATAAAGGATTGACAAATTATCTACAGGCGATGGTACACTACCCGGCAGAGGCTCAAAAAGCAAAGCTGAAAGGTCGGGTCTTCGTATCGTTTATTGTCGAAAGGGATGGCAATCTGAGGGATATTCAGCTACTGAAGGGACTTGGCTACGGGTGCGACGAAGAAGCACTTCGGGCTGTTCAGGCCATGCCCTGCTGGGAACCTGGGAGCCAATCAGGAAAGCCGATCCGGGTAAAGTATAACTTGCCAATTGGTTTTGGAATGGATTCATACAAACGTAAATGACATTCATTTGCCATTGCCTACCTTTGTGGCATGAATACAAACCTGCTGCAACATCTGGCCGATCCTGCGATTCCATCGCCCTGTTTTATTCTGGAAGAAGCCAAACTCCGTCGAAATCTTGAACTCATCGACTCCGTTCAGAAAGCGGCTGGCGTAACTATTATTCTGGCTCTGAAGGGATTTTCGATGTACAGCGCTTTCCCATTAGTACACGAATACCTGAGTGGAGCAACGGCTAGTTCACTTAACGAAATCAAACTCGTCAACGACTACATGGGCGTGAAAGCGCATACCTACATACCCGCTTATCGCGACGATGAGTTCGATGAAGTCGTAGAACGTAGCAGCCACCTCACATTCAATTCGTGGAGTCAATGGGAACGGTTTAAGGGTCGGGCCGTTGGGAGGGTGTCGTGCGGCATCCGTGTCAATCCGCAATATTCCGAAGTCGCCACGGAGATGTATAACCCCTGCGTGCCTGGTTCGCGGCTGGGCGCTACCCGCGACCAGTTGCCCGATCAGCTACCCGACGGACTGGAAGGACTTCATTTTCATACCCTCTGCGAAAACGATTCTTTCACTCTCGAACGGACGCTCGAGGCCCTTGAAGCGCGTTTTAGCGATCTCCTGCATCAGGCAAAATGGGTCAATTTTGGCGGAGGCCATCTGATGACCCGCGAAGGATACGATACCGCACATCTGGTTGGTTTGCTGACAGCCTTCCGGCAGAAATACAATGTCGATGTGATTCTGGAACCGGGTTCGGCCATTGCCTGGCAAACGGGGGTGCTGGTATCGACGGTGTTGGATGTACTCGATAGCCAGGGAATTCATGTCGCGATTCTCGACACGTCGTTTGCGGCTCATATGCCCGATACGCTCGAAATGCCCTATAAACCCCGAATTATACATGCCTATCATGAGCCTGTTGCCGGGAAACCTACTTACCGACTGGGGGGGATGACCTGTCTGGCGGGCGACTTTATGGGGGATTATTCGTTTGATGCACCTTTGCAGGTAGGTGACAAAATCGTGTTTGACGACATGATTCATTATACAATGGTCAAAACGACCACCTTCAATGGCGTAAATCTGCCGTCTATTGGGATATGGAAAGAGGGCGAAACATTCCAGCTCGTGAGAACCTACGGTTACGAAAGCTTTAAAGATCGGCTGAGTTAAGGCACATGGGGCATAGCGCCCGATCCGTCAGTGGCTAATAATACCCGTTTCTTCCCACTCTTTTAGCCAGTCTTTTTTGATGCCGTGAATGTTTGAGAAGAACTCGTAAAAAACGACCATATCGGCCTCATAATTGCCCGTGACGTAGACTGGCTCGCTGAAAATGACCTGCTTACGGGGCCAATCGAAGCCTGTAAGAATCAAAGGGACGTTTGCCTGCAGCGCAATAAAATAAAAGCCGGTTTTTAGCTTTTTGACATTACTGCGGGTTCCTTCCGGGGCAATGCAAATGTGTAAGTAGGTGTTCTGATCAAAAACATCGACGATGGCATCGACCAGATTATGCGATCGATCCCGGTAAACAGGTTTACCGCCCAGGGCCCGGAAGAGCCAGCCTGAGTACCAGGTAAATAACGAACTTTTGGCAAGGTATTGAATCCAGATACGAGTGGCGGCCCGAGCACCAAGGCCCACAAAAAAGTCCCAGTTGGTGGTATGGGGAGCAACCACCCAAATGGCTTTGGGGAGATTAGTAACGTTGCCTACCAATTGCCATCCGGCAACTTTAAACAACCAGCGTGCAAGGGCACTGAGCATAATAGTCGATCGTCGAAATACATCAATCACCAGATCGCGGCTATTCGTATCGAAAGAACTGCGATCTGGTGATTGATGTATTTCGACTGAAATTAATACTTCCGGTCATTACGCTCCAGCCACCGGCCCGTAATGA
Source organism: Spirosoma panaciterrae DSM 21099 (assembly GCF_000374025.1). Lineage (GTDB taxonomy): Bacteria > Bacteroidota > Bacteroidia > Cytophagales > Spirosomataceae > Spirosoma > Spirosoma panaciterrae. Next base: position 802,878 of record NZ_KB893172.1, read on the forward strand.
ACGAAGCGGTCAGCAGGACGACGTAGAACAGAATGGTCAAAGGAGTTGATAAATCCATGTCGATGTTCGGTTGAATTCAGATGCAAAAGTAATTAATTAGTTTGAAGTTCGTTTGCCAACGTCGAACTTAGTTACAGGACCCCCTTCGTGCTGGGCAGGTTGTCCAGTTCTTTAATGTCGCGTCGGACGGCCATTTTAATGGCTTTGGCAAAGGCTTTAAAAATCGCTTCAATTTTGTGATGCTCATTGTCGCCTTCAACCTTGATATTCAGGTTGCAAAGTGCTGTGTCGGAGAAGGATTTGAAGAAATGAAAAAACATTTCGGTCGGCATATCGCCAATTTTTTCACGTCGGAATTCGGCCTCCCAGACAAGCCACGGACGGCCCGAAAAATCAATACCTACCTGAGCCAGTGCCTCATCCATAGGTAATAAAAAACCATATCGACTAATGCCCCGCTTATCGCCCAGAGCGCGACGGTAAGCTTCGCCAAGGGCCAGTGCCGTATCTTCGATGGTATGATGCTCGTCGATATGCAGATCGCCGTTGACACGAATGGTCAGGTTGGCGCCCGAATGTTTGGCAACCTGGTCGAGCATATGATCGAAGAAGCCCAGCCCCGTGTGAATGTCGGCCTTACCAGTGCCGTCGAGGTTAAGATCGACACGAATCTGGGTTTCTTTGGTGTTCCGCTCAACCGAAGCAGTACGGGCTGGTAAGCGCAGGAATTCGTAAATCTGATCCCAATCGTCAGTAGTCAGTACAATGGCTTCCTGCATGGCTGGGGTCATACCTGATACATCAGCAGTCTGCACTGTAGCTAGGCCATTGGGGGGCAGGAACAGGATCGCTTTTGCTCCGAGATTGATGGCGAGTTGGACATCCGTGAGCCGGTCACCAATCACAAAACTGTTGGCCAGGTCATAATCGGCTGAGAAATAGTCTATCAGCATCCCGATTCCTGGTTTTCGCGTGGGGGAATTGTCACTCGGGAAGTGGCGGTCAATATGAACGGCCTTAAACTGGACATTTTCTCCGGCGAAGGTGTCCAGCATTTTGGTATGGGCAGGCCAGAACGTATCTTCAGGGAAAGAATCAGTGCCGAGACCATCCTGGTTTGTTACCATAACCAGTTGAAATTCTGTGTCTTCAGCGATTTTACGCATAGCCGAAATGGCTTTCGGCATATAATCCAGTTTGGCTAAGGAATCCACCTGCTGATCGGGCTGAGGCTCAATAATGAGTGTACCGTCACGGTCAATAAATAATATTTTTTGCATAGTACCCAGGAATGAACAGGCAAAGATAGGGGTAGGGTAGAATGCATTTAAAAAATTATTATGTTTGCAGAGTAGTCTTTATACAATATTGATCTTTCCCGCACTGATTCCCCTTTTTCTTTGTTACTTACAACACCTAGTAAAGTCTATACAATAAAGTGTAGTGCTTAATAATTGAGTAACTTGTTTTTGAGTATTACCGAATACGATTAAAATAGAAATTGATAAGTCGTTTTTTTCGTAGTTATAGCGTCCATATACCACCAATCAGCCCCAATAAAAGGATAATTAAAAGAATTTTTCTCTTACATAATCATACAATTATAAACATTTAAGTACAGCATGCCAGCAGAATCCAGATTAACCCGTATTGGGGTTTTCTATGACGGTAATTATTTTCTACATGTAAGCAACTACTATAATTATTCGCACGAACGTCGTAGCCGTATTAGTATTTCAGGGCTGCACGCGTTTATTCGTCGTCAGGTAGCAGAGGAAGAAGGGGTGAACGAGCGTCTGTGTCAGATTGTAGATGCACACTATTTTCGCGGTAGGCTGAATGCCCATGAGGCTAATCAACGCGGAAATCAACTTTTTTATGATCGGCTGTTCGACGATATTCTCATGTCGGAAGGGGTCGTAACCCACTACCTGCCCGTAAAAACGTATCAGGGCTACCGGCAGGAAAAAGGAATCGATGTGTGGCTCGCTCTCGAAGCTTTTGAACTGGCTCAGTATAAGAAATTCGATGTTGTTGTCTTGATCACGTCCGATGGGGATTATGTTCCCCTTATTCGAAAACTCAATACGCTGGGCTCCCGGATCATGGTGCTTAGCTGGGATTTTGAATTCCTCAATGAGCAGGGCGAGAAACAGGTGACCCGCACATCGCAGGATTTGCTCGAAGAGGTGTCTTATCCGGTGGCGATGCATGGCATCATTGATGACCGCAGCCGTCGGAACGATATGGTGATCCAGAATTTGTTTGTCAAACAAACACCACGCCCCACGTTCTCGACCGTGAACGGAAATGGGAATAGCAATAGCTATACGAACGGTATGAGCTACGGTGGCTCACTGTCGATGGAAAGTGACTATGACTATGATTCGTCGATAGAGCCTAATTACAATGTGGCTGATAATGACCCGGAAGGCCGTAAGATCAGCACCATTCGTAGCCTCAAAACAGGCTATGGGTTTGTGAATTATCCGCCCAACAACCTGTTTTTCCACTATACCAGCCTGGTCGATACCGACTTCAATGAATTACAGGTCGACGATGAAGTTGAATTTTCAATTGGTCAGAATGCCGAAGGAAAAGACATTGCTATTGACGTTCGGTTGTTACGTCAGTAAGCTATGAATGCCCTGCGTATAGACGTTGACGACATTCACTCCATTCGTTGGCAGGCATTGGCCTGGGCCGTTGACCAACCTAAGAATTCGGTTGGTTTCGTTGCCTATTTAACCAATAACGATATAGTTTATCCGAATGACCCGTTTCCCAACCGACTTTTTATCGGGGCGGAACGGGTCATTTCGTTCGCCAACCCGGATGCGTTCCAGACCTTAGCCGATGCCCATAGCAGGCAACCCTCTTTTCTGGTAGGTTATTGGGGATATGACCTGAAAAACCAGCTTGAAGCCCTGAAAAGCCGGAACCCGGATCGGCTGGGATTCCCGGAGGTGTATTTCGTTGAGCCTTCCTGGATTATCGATTTTGAAACCTCGGCAGAAGGGGCCAACTATGTGCTTATTCGGGGGAATGGCGATGCCCAGGCACTGTGGGAACAAATCGTAGCTGTTCAGCCGCCTGCCGATCATGAGCCTCCATTGGCTGCTTCTCCGGCTGTTCGATGCCGGGTATCTTATGAAGAGTATCTGGCCAATGTGGAGCGTATTCAGCGGCATATTCTGGCTGGGGATGTGTATGAGCTAAACTACTGCATTGAGTTTTTTGCCGAAGCCATCGATCTGGACCCATTAGCCATCTATCGTGCGCTGAATCAACGGTCGCCCATGCCTTTTTCAAACTTTCTGAAACTGGGCGACCGGTACGTTATGGGCGCATCGCCCGAACGTTTTCTGAAGAAAGAAGGGCAGAAAATTTTGTCACAGCCCATAAAAGGCACCATCCGACGGGGGAAAACACCAGACGAAGACAACACCCTGCGGACTGAGCTGCTGCAATCGGAAAAAGAGCGGGCTGAAAACCTTATGATTGTTGATCTGGTGCGTAACGATCTGGCTCGCAGTGCCCAAACCGGATCAGTACACGTTGATGAATTGTTTGGCATTTACGGCTTTCAGCACGTGTACCAGATGATTTCGACGGTTTCGGCAACCTTGCGGGACGATGTAAGCTGGGCGAAGGCTATTCGTCAGGCGTTTCCAATGGGTAGTATGACCGGAGCCCCCAAAATCCGGGCTATGGAACTGATCGATGAACTGGAAGTCAGTAGGCGCGGGGTTTATTCGGGCGCTATTGGTTTTGTTACGCCGGAGGGCGATTTTGATTTCAGTGTCGTTATCCGTACGCTTCTGTACAATGCACAAAATCGGTATGCGTCTTTCTCAGTAGGCAGTGCCATTACCTACGATGCCGATCCTGTGCAGGAATGGGAAGAATGCCTGTTGAAAGCGAGGGCTATCCGGGAGGTGATTGAGCGATTTGCTACCGTTTAATCAATAAACCCATCTGCTTTTATGCATTTTATCCCTGTTTTTGCTCTTCACTAATCAAGGGATGCAACCTTTTGTCAGGATAAAGCTCTTTCGCTTTGTTGAACATCGTATTGAGCTTATTCCTATAAAAATAGTTAATTTACTAAAAAATTAGTTAAAATTCCTTAAGGCCGTAACTAACCTATTAACTGATTTTTATATTTGCTCTCATTATCCTATTATCTTCTATTCTATAATCCATGAGAAACCTTTCCCTGCTGGCCTTACTATGCCTGCTCACGGCTTCGCTTTATGCGCAAAGCCCACCGGCTGCAACCCGCTTTACACTTCAGGGCCGTGCAGTAGACACCGCTTCGGCTCCACTACCTTCTTCGACCGTTATGCTGCTCAGTGCCAAAGATTCGTCGATGGTCAACTTCACGCGGACAGGCGATAACGGAGCGTTTACTTTTAAGAATATAAAAGCGGGTACGTATATTCTGAAAATCTCGTTTGTGGGGTTAATTCCGTACAATCAACTGATTAAGCATGCGGGTGAGCCGGTCATGGATTTAGGCCCGTTAAAACTCAAGCCGATTACCCGTGAGTTGATGGAAGTGGTGGTTCGAACGGCAAAAGCTCCCCTGACGATCAAAGGCGATACCATCGAATACAATGCCAGTTCGTTTAAGGTACCGCCGGGGTCAACGGTCGAAGATTTGTTACGGAAACTGCCGGGTGTTCAGGTCGACCAGGATGGTAATATTCGGGCTCAGGGGCAGGAGGTGAAGAAAGTAACGGTCGATGGCAAAAGCTTTTTCGGGGATGATCCGAAGTTGGCGACCAAGAACCTACAGGCCGAAGCCATCACCAAAGTGCAGGTGTTTAATGATAAAACCGAACAGGCCAAAATGACGGGCGTTGATGATGGCAAGAAAGAAAAAACCGTTAACCTGCAACTGAAAGAAGAATTTAAAAAAGGTGGTTTTGGGAAATTGACGGCCGGAGCCGGGCCCGCTTCCAATAACGTATCGACCCGGTTTGAAGGCAAAGGGAGTTACAATAAATTCGACAGTAAACAACAGTTTTCAGCCTTACTGCTCGGCAATAATACCAACCAGCAAGGGCTTTCCTTCAATGACTATCAGGATTTTAGAGGAAGTAACTCATTTAACTGGAACGACAATGCCGACTTCGGATTCAGTGGCTCTAATCGCTACCTGTACTTCGGCGATGACAATGAAAGTCTGACCATTCCGATCAGTGGAGGCAATGGCCGGGGCTTTACCAAAAATACAGCAGGGGGGCTTAACTATAACTACGACACCAAGAAAACCAAACTGAGTACCAGCTATTACTTCAACCAGACCCGGTTGAATCTGGACGCACTTCGGGAAAATAAAAGTTACCTGCCCGGTTCAACCAATTTGCGGAAAACGGATACCAGCAGCCAGTCGAATCTGACCACGAACCACCGGATTAGCTTCCGGTTGGAAAAGCAGCTTGATTCCATGCAAACGTTGCTGATAATCAGTAACAGCCGGTTTGGCCTTAACAGCAGCAACCTGCAAAGTCAGCAACGCGTGTTTCAGAGCGTAGCAAACAGCGCTGAGCTTCCAACAACGTATAGCCAGTCGACGAATAATTCATCGGTAAACCAGTTTGCGATAGCCAATACGTTGCTGTATCGGCTGAAATTCAAAAAGAAGGGGCGCAACTTTGGCGCCAGTGCTACGTTTCAGATGAATAAAAATGATGGCGATTTACTCCTGAAAGCCCGGAACGAATTCTATCAGGCTACCAGTGTGAACGACATGTTGCGGGTGCTCAATCAGGATCAGGGAACAAACTCGATCAGCAACCAATACAAGGCTAACCTGCTCTATGTAGAGCCGTTCGCCAAAAAGTTCTTCTGGGAGACGTTCTATAACTTTAATCTTCGCTACGATGAAGTTGATCGCGATGTGGCAAACCTGGACGACAGCCGCCGACGAATTGATTCCCTGAGTTTGTACTATAAGAACAATTATCTGTTCAACCGCCTGGGGAGTAGTGTGCGCTATTCGTATAAAGGGCTCAATATATCGGCCGGGGTAGCAGGGCAGCAATTTCAGCTTGATGGGAAGTTTGCCCGTGACCAGAGCCAGCCGCTTCAACCCATCAACCGGACATTCACGACTGTGATTCCGAACGTCTCGCTCAACTTCGATTTGAAAAATAACCGATACCTGGGCGCCAATTATGATGTAGGGGTACAGATACCATCCTCGCGCGATTTACAGCCGGTAACGAGCAACAGCAACCCACTGGCCATTACCCGTGGTAATCCGAATCTGCTTCCCCAACTGGGTCATAATCTGAGTGCTTCATACAACTACTTTAACCCAGGTAGCTTCATTAATTTATGGACGAATATTTACACGACTTATTTTGTGAACCAGATCGTGTATAGCCAGATTGTTGACCCCAAAACCCTGATTACAACGACGATGCCTGAGAACCTGACGGGGGGTAAAAATCTGGGGTCTAATATCTATTTCGGCTTCCCACTGAAGAAAACGAAGGCAACGCTTAACCTGAATACCTCGTTGAATTTGGGCCACAATCTAACGCGGATTAATGAAGTGCTGAACGAGACAAACAACCAGAATTACTCGTTTGGTGTCCGGCTGGAGTTGACTCCTAAAGAGTGGATCACCTTTTACGGCAATGCCAATATGAGCATCACCAATACGAAATATTCGATCAACACAACACAGAACCAGACCATTTATAACAACAGCATTCGGGGGGATCTAAACCTGAAATTGCCTGGTGGCCTCTACCTAAACACGACGCTGAACTACAACGCCTACAAGAACGAGAAACTGAACTTCAATCAGCAGATTCCGTTGTTAAGTTCATCCATCTATCGTATTGTTGGGAAGGCGAAAAAAGCCGAGGTCCGGTTGTCGGGCTTCGATCTGCTCAACCGCAACGTGGTGGTATCGCAGTATGCAGGGCAGAACTACACCAGCACCGAACGGATTCAGTCGCTGGCCCGGTATTTTATGCTGAGCTTTACATACAACATGCGGGGTGTTCAGGCGAAAATGCGCCGTGATTATTATTGATCTTAATCGCTTCTAAACGCACATATCTATTATGAAGAAACTAGCCCTATTACTATGCCTGATGGTCAGTTCGATGGCTATGGCCCAGAAAACGGAAGGTATGGTAACGTATGTCCGTAAAGACTACTGGAGTAAGATGATCAATAGACTGACGTTCCTGAATCAGGAACAAAAGGATCGTCAGACGCAGCTACGGAAGAACTGGGAGGAGAACAACAAAGGCACAAAAATGAAGATGGCCTTTAACGCCAACGAAAGTCTGTACACCTATTTTAGTACGGAACCGGAAGAGGGTGGCTACTCGTGGCGTCAGTATGAACTGGATCTGTACCGAAACTTTGAAAAGGATAAGAAGACGGATATCATCGAAATGCTGGGTAAAACCTACGTTGTTGAAGATTCGGTCCATGCACCCGTCTGGAAAATCGGCAACCAGATCAAAGAAGTCGCAGGCTTTATCTGCATGAAAGCGGAAACGGAAGACCCTATTAAGAACCAGAAAATTACGGCCTGGTTTGCACAGGATATTCCGGTTTCGGCGGGTCCCGAACGGATGTGTGGATTGCCCGGCCTGATTCTGGAACTGAATATCGATGATGGAACGGTGATCATAGAAGCAACGAACGTTACGTTCCGTCCTCTGACGCCTAACGACCTTAAGCTACCTAAAGTGAAAGGGAAGAAAATTGACGACGCTGCGTATAATAAAGTGATCAGCCAATACATCGCCGAGCAAATGGTTGCCCATAATAACCCCTATTGGGAGATTCGCTATTGAGGATACTCAGTTGAATTTTTGGACAAAGACCGCTTTTCTACAGGCGGTCTTTGTGTTTATAGGGATTACCTAACAAAAGTCAATTTCGGTCCTGACAAACGTCATGTAGGTTCCGGACAGTCTTGCCGTGATTTGTAGAGTAATTCAAACACACAAAATCATGGCAACGCTCACAACTCATACAACTCCCGACTATAACACAACCACCGATACTTCATGGGTTTCATCCGTTAAAAAATTCGTTTCTGAAGCCGAATTTTATCGCTTTGGCTGGGCTGTCGGCGCCTTGGCTATTCAGGGCTGCATTCTGTCGCCGGTACTGTTGCTGATCATGGCCAACTTTGGCGGAGGAGATTGGCAGTTTCTGGTTAGCATGCTTTGTTTTTTAGGGGTGCTGGTTCCTGTATTGTCTGCTTTACCCGTCCGATACATTTTTTCGGGCTTTGCCATTAGCCTCGTCCTTCACCTGTTCATGATCGCAATCGATCTGTTGTGATAAAAGCAGTTGGTTCGACTGTCCGTTTGCGTAAAGACAGAACCCTGCATAAAGGCATAAATCCCCCTGAATAAGGCTCTATACGCCAATTCAGGGGGATTTATGTGTGGAGGAAGCTACTTTCCAGGCTTTGTAAGCTTCGGGCATGCACACGGCGCAGGGGCGATACCCGGCCGCGAGGGCTTCGTGCTCATCTCGAAAAAATACCCGGTTTTCGGGCTTCATGCGCTTACCTGCCCGACAACCCAGCCGACCGTAGAGCTTGCCAGGGCGATGCCCACTCAGACCGATGGTCCTGTTTTGTTTTCTGATAACTAAAGCGCGGAGTCGGGCAAAAGGAGTTGGACCCAGATCGAGATGACGGATCATGCCGCATCGTGAAAAATAAGCCCAATATTGATGCGTGTTCCCGTCCGAACTTCACTAACGCCATGTCGCATTGTCAGTCGGTAATAACCGCGAGTGCCTTTGGCTGGTCGGTATTTTGTGGTAAATACAACCACTTGCCCTTGTTCGGGTTGCAAAACAATGGGTTTCGACTGCATACGGGGCCGTTGTTCCAGCATCACAAACTCTCCGCCTGTGTAATCCTGGCCAGGCCGACTTAGGAACAAAACTGCCTGAAACGGGAAATACAATTCGCCGTACATATCCTGATGAAGGGCGTTCCAGTCGCCGGCACCGTATTTCAGAATAAGAGGGGTGGGCTTGATTTGTCCAGCTTCGTGGCAGATCGCCAGCCACTCATCGAGGTCAGTAGGGTAGCGCAAGGCTATACCCAGTTTAGTATTCCAGTCGTTGGCCACAGGAGCCAGTTGGCTAAACAGGTCATGGCGAAGCTGGTCGACCACAGGAGGCAGGGGGTAGTTAAAATAGTTGTATTTGCCACTGCCATAGCCGTGCCGCTCCATAATTACCGTTTTTCGGTACAAGTTCGGTGCATCAAAGAGTGTTGCTAAACGCACACATTCGTCTGGTGATAATAGTGGAGGCAATACGGCAAAACCTGTTTGGGAGAGCGTGTTCTGACAGGTTGGCCAGTCAATTTTATCCTGATTCATGGAAGATTGATTTTTTAAACACAGAGGCACAGAGAACCGGAGGAATAGCAATAAAGACTCTGTGTTCCCTGTGCCTTTATGTTTACTCATAATTTATCCGTTTACGCGAGCGGCTTCCCAGCCCAGCATGGCCTGTTTACGTTCGGCTCCCCAACGATATCCCCCGAAAAGCCCGGTTTTCCTTATGACCCGATGACAGGGAATCAGGTAGCCGATTGGGTTAGACCCAATGGCCGTTCCGACTGCCCGCGACGCCATTGGTTGCCCGATGGCGTCGGCAATCTGATCGTAACTGGCCAAACGACCTTCGGGTATTTTCAGTAAAGCTTCCCATACCTTTAGCTGAAACGCTGACCCACGCAGCAATACAGGTATTGGGGTGTTTACAACGGGATTAGGCACACCTGCAACAGGAAAAATCTGGTCGGCAAAGCCCTGGACGGCTTCGGGATCGTGGCTCACTGAGGCTTCGGGCCAGGCCGATTTCAGGATGACTTCTGGCTCACTGGCTTCGTCTAGAAAATGTAACAGCGCGAGTTTGCCGTTGATGACTCCCAGTACATAAGCTCCGAATGGGCTATCGAACACACCGTACCTAAGTTGCAAACCGGAACCAGCCTGCTTGAACTGGCCCGGTGTAACGCCTTCGATACTAACGAATAAGTCGTGCAGGCGGCCCGTTCCCGATAAGCCCGATCCGTAGGCCGCTTCAGAGAGGGCAGCGCCTTCTCGGAGTTGGGCTTTGGCATGTTCGAGGGTCAGGTACTGGCTGAACTTCTTTGGACTAACGCCCGCCCATTCAGTAAACAGGCGCTGAAAGTGAAACTCACTCAGATTAGCCTCACGGGCCAGTTCACTGAGCGAAGGTTGCTGTTGATACGTAGCGGTCAGATGCTCAATGGCACGGGCAATTTGCTGATAGGTGCTGTTGGTTGTCATTGTATTTGCGTTTTTGCCTGAACAAAAGTCGCCAGAATCGCCCTGCCGAAAAACCCGATTCTTGCGGAGTTTTTCATGTGATTTCTGTTTGGAAGACTTATACGTGAGCTGTGTTACTAAGTTAACAGAAATAGAGAGTTTGAACGTTATAGACATTTGTCCAGGAGATAAGCCTGGTCGCTCAGCCAACTTTGTATCGTCAATCAATCGTATACAAATGAAAACGGCTCTATTTCCTGCAAATCGATTTATCAGTAATCTACTTATTTCTGGCGTTATCCTGGTCATTGTTCCCTACACAATTCTGACCATACTCTTCGATTATCCGAATGTGCTACGTTACGAACCCGGTATTATTCTTACCCGCTTTCATGCGGGCGGAAGGGTGCTGATTTTTGTTTGGTGGCTCTTTGCGATCAGTGGTTTTCTTCTGTTGCAAGCGTACGTACTTATTGGCCAGAAACTGGAGTCTCAGGAGCCTGGTTTCCGATGGGCGACTACCCTGGGCGTTGTCTCGGGCATTGTTCAAATTGTAGGTTTGTTACGCTGGCCGTTTGTGGTGCCTGTTTTGGCATCGCACTATGTTCAGACTACCGATCCATCTACCCAAAAGGCTATCGAAGTGGTTTTTACGGCTATTCACCAATACGGTGGCGTTGTGTTGGGCGAACATCTGGGGCAACTGCTCACCATTGCTTACACGAGTTTGCTGTCGATGACTTTGCTTCGGTTAAGAGCTTGTTGGGGAATTGATAAGGACTGGTAGTCGAGTCAACTTTGTATCGACCAAGAAACAAAGTAATGACTAAGCAGTGGCAACCACTGACCGACTACCAGTGGGCAGCAATTTCGCCTTTTTTTAACCTTCAACGCAAGCGTAAACACCAATTACGTGCCGTCATGGATGCCATCTTCTGGATGTTACGCACCGGCTGTCAATGGCGAAACCTGCCGCCTAGCTTTCCGCACTGGCAAGCCGTATACTATTATTTTGACCAGTGGAAAAAGGCCGACTACTTTGAACACATCAAC
>NZ_KB893173.1 GCF_000374025.1 Spirosoma panaciterrae DSM 21099
TCATCGCCTTGGTGAGCCGTTACCCCGCCAACTAGCTAATCAGACGCAAGCCCCTCTCAAACCCATAAATGTTTACCCAAAAAACCAGGTGACTCCTTGGGACCGTGCGGGTTTACCCCAGCTTTCGCCGGGCTATCCCCCAGTTTGAGGCAGGTTGCTTACGCGTTACGCACCCGTTTGCCACTGACCTTGCGGCCCGTTCGACTTGCATGTATTAGGCCTGCCGCTAGCGTTCATCCTGAGCCAGGATCAAACTCTCCATCGTAAATAATTGTGTGAAAGACCAGCTTCCACGATGTTGTTCAACCGGGACGCGAACGTCCCCAGGTTGAGTCCTTGTTGTGCTGTCAGTTTGTCAAAGAACTTGGCGCCAGACCCGTTGGTCGAAGCGTGGTGAGAAGTTGTTTTGTGTGCTTCTCGATGTTTGGGAGTGCAAAGGTACGAGACTTTTTGCGGTTTGTCAAGTGAAATCTGAAAATATTTTTTTGACTTGATTTTCAGGGGTTTGCACTTAACTCACTGACTGCCAGGTGTTTGCCTATTTGATCAGCGCCATTTCTTTCGATTTGGGACTGCAAAGGTAGGGAGCTTTTTCACCCTTGTCAAGACCTCATTCTAAAATAATTGGGGCGCCCACCAAACATTATTTGGCAAGTACCCCAATATCAGCCAGTTAGTAGAAATAAAATTTTTAAACTTTTTTCAAAAGATGATTTTTCTTGCCCTTTGAGACCAGAACATATCGCTCTTGCAGCCATTCTAACGCTACAGGAGCCGCAGGATCGGACACTTTTATTTTATTCAGACTGACCGCGTTTTGTGTAATCGCTCGACGAGCTTCTCCTTTCGAGGCATATACTTCGCCCCGGCTAGCCACCGAAAGTAGATCGGTGATATCCTTGCAATCGGCTAATTCATCGGCCGTGATCTCGGTTTGTGGTACCCCTTCAAAGATAACGTCGAACTCATCCGATTCAATGGAACGTAAGGTATCGAGTGTAGCCTTTCCAAATAGAACCTCTGAGGCTTTTACAGCCAGCTCATAACCAGCCTGCGAATGAACCCGAATGGTGACGTCTTTAGCGATGGCCTTTTGTAAAATTCGCAAATGGGGAGCTTCGGCATGCTGTCGTTCCAACTCTTCTATTTCCTCCTTAGGTAACAACGTAAACACCCGGATTAGCCTTGGACAATCATCATCCGTTGCATTGAGCCAAAATTGGTAGAACTGATAAGGGGAGGTCATGGCAGGATCAAGCCATACGTTGCCCCCGGCCGATTTACCAAACTTAGTTCCATCTGCTTTTGTGATCAACGGGGTTGTGAGTGCATAGGCCAGATGTTCTACAGAAGGATCCGCTGACCCACTTTCTTTGCGTCGGATCAGTTCGGTACCCGTTGTTATATTGCCCCACTGGTCTGAACCACCCATTTGCAGGCGAACACCTTTGTTTTTGTAAAGCCAGTAAAAATCGTACCCTTGCAATAGCTGGTAAGAGAATTCCATAAACGACAGTCCGGTTTCCAACCGTTTTTTTACCGAATCCTTGGCTACCATATAATTTACGGTAATGTGCTGCCCTGCTTCCCGTAGAAAGTCCAGAAACGACAATTCCTTAAACCAATCATAATTGTTGACCATTTCGGCGGCATTTTCGCCAGAATCAAAATTCAGAAACCGAGTCAGTTGCGCCCGGATTCCTTCCTGATTTCGACGTAATGTTTCTTCTGACAGATAATCTCGTTCCGTCGAGCGGCCTGATGGATCACCGATCATTCCGGTAGCTCCACCTACCAGTGCGAATGGTTTATGCCCTGCCCGCTGTAGGTGTACCAGCAGCATGATCGTAGCCAGGTTACCAATGTGCAGTGAGGCTGCCGTAGGGTCGAAACCGATATAACCAGCCGTCATTCCTTTTTGTAATTGTTCTTCGGTGCCGGGGGTCATGTCGTGCAACATGCCACGCCAGCGCAGTTCTTCGATAAAATTCATAATTGTCAAAGAGTGAAAGAGTGAATGAGTGAAAGAGCGAAAGAGTGGCTGACGCGAAAACTGTTCGCTCTTTCACTCTTTCGCTCTTTCGCTTTATCACTCTTTAAGAATCGCAAAGTTAATTTTTTATGGTAAAAGCAGCGATGAATCACCGTAACTCAGAAATCGATAGTCGTTTTGCAGCGCTTCGTTGTAAACCTTCTTCCAGTCATCACCGATTAGGGCAGCAATGAGCAGAATGAGTGTCGAACCAGGTTGATGAAAGTTCGTAATAATCCCTTTGCACAGTTTAAGTTTATAACCAGGTGTGATGTAAATACCTGTGTGGGCCACGAGTGATTCCTGGTTTCTTTCAAGCATATACTGCCATACAGCCGTTAACGATGCCTCTACCGACGGCTGATCTGATGCTGGGAGTTGATACGCATACTGCTGATCCAGAAAGAACGGTTCCGACTCCTGATGAATCAACCTGGCCCCCATCCAGTACAAACTTTCCAGCGCCCGCATTGAGGTGGTACCTACAGGAATAATCGTTTCCAGATGTTGAAGCAGCGTTTGCAGGTTTTGCCGGGTATACACAACCTGCTCAGTGTGCATATGATGCTGCCGGACATCCTCTGTTTTGATCGGCTGAAAAGTGCCTGCTCCTACATGCAGGGCTAGATAATCATGATCGATTCCCTGCTTAAGCAGATTATCAAATACAGCAGCCGTAAAATGCAGCCCGGCTGTTGGCGCAGCTACCGCTCCTTCCTGTTTTGAATAAACCGTTTGGTAGGTATCTCGATCGGCCTCTGTGGGGTCACGTTTCAGGTAGGGTGGTAGCGGAATTTCTCCAGCGTTCTGTATGACCTGGGCAAATGTCAGGTCAGCCGGTTGCCAGCTTAATCTGACCAATGACTGGTCGTAGTCGTACCAGGAAACTGACATGTCGATACCCTGTTGTTCCCCTTTTCCGGGCAGTTGCAAAACCAACGTTTCGTCCCGCTTCCAGCGTTTACGATTGCCGATCATCCCCTGCCAGATTGCCGATCCGGTCATTTCCATTGACTGGCTAATGGGTAAATCGCCAGGAAATGGGCTTAAAAGAAACAACTCGATTACTGAGCCGGTCGGTTTTGTAAAATACAATCGGGCCGGAATAACTTTGGTATTATTGAAAACCAGAAAGCTTCCCTTTGGCAACAATGCAGGTAAGTTGGCAAAGGTCTCATGACTTATTTGCCCTTTTCGGTAAACGAGAAGTTTTGAGGCATCGCGCTGTGCCAATGGAAACCGAGCAATTCGCTCATCGGGCAGATCATACTGGAATTGGCTCAACAGCCATTCATTCGATTCAGTCATCATTGCCGGGTTTCATGAACAAACGCACGGGTAATCCTGCCAGTACAGCAATCAAAATAACTGTGCTGAGGGGTAGCAACCAGGCATAGTCGAACGGTTGCAGGCTCCGGTCAGCGCGGTTTACCAGCGACAGAACAAACAAACCCATCGCCAGGATTGTATTAATGGCAGCGATCAGCGCAAAAAACCAGTTGGTAAAAATCTCGTTAAGCAACGGACGGTGACTTGCCCATACGCCTGCGGGCACAGGAATCTGAGCAGTGGGCACGCGTAGAAACAGTTTTGAAATGGCTCTTAAAACCGTATTGGCAATAAGAAAGATGGCGACCGAAAGGTAGAAGATCGTTTCTCGATTTATGGTCTGAATGGGCTGTTTGAGGTCATCGAATCGGACCGCTACTTCTTCAGGATACGAGATATAACTGGCAAATAATGAACCGACAAATCCGATTATAGACAGAATGCGCCACGTTCGGACAAAAAAAGTACCTGCTTTCATGTAAAAGAGTGAAAGAGCGATAGAGCGAAAGGACAACTAACCCAACCTCTTTAATCGACTCGTTAAAATCAGGGGGCAAAGGTACGGCTGGAATGGGTGAAATCCGTTAGTTTCGCCCACTCGATTCGTAGAACTATCTTCGGATGCTGGTAGCAGTCAACCCATTTATTCCCTGGCAAATCCTTCAGACTCGCCAATGTCCGCTCATTTGCTCATGCATATTTTCACGCTTTAATCACTGATGAAGATTTACACAAAAACGGGAGACAAAGGCCAGACCGGACTAATTGGAGGCCGCCGGGTCAGTAAGGCTGATTTACGGATTGACACCTATGGAACCATCGATGAACTGAACGCCTGGCTGGGTCTGGTTCGCGATCAGCCTGTGAATGAGAGTCGAAAAGACATCTTGAAGGACATACAGGATCGGTTATTTACGATGGGGGCTGAACTGGCTACCGATCCCGAAAAGGCCTCCAAACGACCTATACCTAGTATAACTGCTGACGATATTCAGGTGCTTGAACTAGCGATGGACAATATGGATGCCGAACTACCGGAATTGCGTGCCTTTATTCTGCCGGGTGGTCATCAGGCCGTTTCGTTCTGTCATCTGGCCCGAACCGTTTGCCGGCGGGCCGAACGACTGGTCATTACCCTGCACGAACAATCGCCGGTAGACGAACGGGTGCTCCAGTATATCAATCGATTATCTGATTATTTATTTGTTCTGGGCCGGAAAATGGCACAGGAATTGAGTTCCGAAGAGGTTATCTGGAAGCCAAAAGTTTAACTTTTTCATTCGATGAAAAAAAAGTTGTCTTGACAACTAAATTTAGTCGATCTTATTTTTTAGCTTTGCCGAAGCCTGATCTTCAGCAGGCTAACTCATTAACCACAAGCTGTTATGACGACGGACGTATTGCAAATTGAATTGCGGAAAGCGGAAAGCTCCCGCCTTCAGGAGGTAGATTTTAACCATCTGCCTTTCGGAAAACATTTTTCGGACCACATGTTCGTGGCCGATTTCGTCAATGGTGAATGGCAGAACCAGATGATTGTGCCATTCGACAATTTCACGCTAAGCCCTGCTCTGTCGTCACTACATTATGGTCAGTCGATTTTTGAAGGTCTGAAAGCATTTAAAAATGAAGCTGGCGAGGTGTTGATGTTTCGGCCACACGCCAACTTTGAGCGGATGAACGAATCGGCTCGTCGGATGTGCATGGCTACGCTGACCGAAGAGGTGTTTATGGGTGGTCTGGAAGCGCTGCTGCGGATCGATGCAGGCTGGGTGCCGAACACGCCCGATAGCTCGCTGTATATTCGGCCGTTCATGTTTGCCACTGATACCTACCTGGGCGTGGCTCCATCAAAAACCTATCGATTCTGCATTTTCACGGGTCCTGTAGGGGCTTATTATACCAATCCTCCCAAACTGAAAGTGGAAACCGAATACATTCGTTCGGCCCCGGGTGGAGTTGGTTATGCCAAATGCGCTGGCAACTACGCTGGTTCGATGTACCCAACCATGCTGGCTCAACAGCAGGGTTACGATCAGTTGATCTGGACCGATGCCCGCGAACACAAATACATTGAAGAATCGGGTACGATGAACATTATGTTTGTGATCGACGGGAAACTCGTTACCCCTGCCACATCCGACTCAATTCTGAAAGGCGTTACCCGCGATACCATCATCCAGATTGCCCGCAGTTGGGATGTACCTGTTGAAGAACGTCGGGTATCGATTGAAGAAATAATCAGTGGCATTGAAACCGGGCGATTGACCGAAGCATTTGGTGCGGGGACGGCCGTAGTCGTATCGCCTTACTCGCTCATCGGCTACAATGGCAAAGATTATATGCTACCGGAATTCGCGCCAGAAAATTCGTTTGCCGTTCGGGTCAAAAATTACCTGACCGATTTACGGACGGGTAAGATTACCGATCAGTTCGGATGGGTATACAAAGTATAATTCGTTATTACCTCGATAACTAAAAATACCCCGGTCGGCTGGCCGGGGTATTTTTAGTTATACCCCTCAACCAGTTGTCGAATCGTAGCAAGGAAGTTCACAAAAATCGAAATTAACTAAGATTTAATTGACCTTAAGTACCCAAAGTAGTTATTGAATCAATCAATCTTCACTGCCTAATTATCTGCATTTTTTACAACTATCATGAACTCCGCTCCCTCGCTTCTATCACGCCTTGCCGGGGCTACTGGTACCAGTGATCTCAAGGAATGTTCCGTCACCTTCGACTGGTTTCCTGCGGACGCATATTGTATGTATGTCTCATGAAGGGTAGTTTCGATGTACTACTTCATTTTCGGGATACCACACCAACCCATGTACTTCCCTGACGTTACGTAAATCGATTTTCGTATGAGAGCCATTTGGGTACTGTTTTTCACACTTTACAGCCTTCAGTCGGTTGCGCAGTCGCCCCGACCCCTCCGACGCTATTTTGGTATGCATTTCGATTTCCACGCTACGGAAAACGATACCACCATTGGCAGGAACCTCTCCGAGAAATCGCTTGACTCGCTTCTGACGGCCATTAAGCCCGATTTTATCCAGGTTGACTGCAAAGGTCATCCAGGTATCAGCAGCTACCCCTCAAAGGTACCTACGGCTACATCGGCTCGCCACATTACGGGAGATCCACTTGCCTTTTACCGAACCGTGACCCGCAAACATGGTGTGGATTTATATCTGCATTATTCGGGTGTATTTGATGTTGCGGCTATCGAGAAGCACCCAAACTGGGCTGTGGTGAAAGCTGATGGCTCTATCGACAAATCGAAAACTTCGGTTCATGGCCCGTATGCCGATTCGCTCCTGATTCCTCAACTGAACGAGCTGGCCAGCTACGGGGCCGATGGTGTTTGGGTCGATGGCGAATGCTGGGCTACCGTCCTTGATTACTCACCGACGGCACTTCAGCGTTTCCGTGAAGAAACCGGAATTACTACCGTCCCCCGTTCCAGCAAAGACCCTGGTTATGAAGCCTTTCGAGAGTTTGCGCGTCGTTCGTTCGTGAAGTATCTGGGTCGATATATAGATAACGTCCATCAGAAACATCCCACATTCCGCATTGCCTCCAATTGGGCTTATTCATCCATGATGCCCGAGCCCATCACTACGAACGTCAATTTTCTTTCGGGCGACCTGACCCCGGGAAACAGCGTTAATTCGGCAGCGCTGGAAGGACGGATTCTGGCAGCCCAGAGCCAACTCTATAAAAAGCCCTGGGATATTATGTCGTGGAGCTTCTGGTACAGTTTTACCCCCAATCGACAGGGAGACCAGAAAACGGCTGTCCACCTGATGCAGGATGCGGCTCAGATTCTTTCGCTGGGTGGCGGATTTCAGGCCTATTACCAACAAAGCAATACTGGCGCTATCCCCCTGCGTTCCTTACCCGTCATGGCCGAACTTAGCCGTTTCGTTCGAGCCCGACAACCGTTTTGCGAGGGGTCTACGCCCATTCCTCAGGTGGCAGTTGTCTATGCGAACACGACTGTCCGGAACTATAATCAGTCCCTTTTCGGCAATGGCCAGACACAGCGCATCAATGGTGTGTTGACCGCCCTGCTCGATGCCCAGTTTCCTGTTGAAGTTCTGTCGGAGCAGCATTTGCAGGGGCGTATGAGCCAGTATCCGCTCATTGTGGTGTCCCAGCAGGATTCACTTAACCCAGCTTTTCGACGGGCCTTGCTCGACTATACCCAGCAAGGGGGCCATTTGCTTATTGTAGGCGCCCGCAACACCCAACAGTTTGCCAACGAACTGGGTGTAACGCCAGGAGCCATTCAAACGTCGGGCCCGCCTAAAACCATTTTACTGAACGGTAAGACTCTGATGCTCAGTGGCCCTTTCCTACCCATTCGGCCCATAAACAAAACGGCTCAACCGATCGGTCGATTTCTGGCCTCAGAAGCCAACGAACTGGTTGGTGGTGTAGTCGCATCTGAAACCCCGTATGGAAAAGGAAAGCTTACAGCGATCTATGCTGACGTAAGTGCCGATTATCGCATTCATCAGTCGCCTGGACTGCGCGATTTTATAGCCTCTCTGGCCAAACCTCTCCTACCTAATCCGCTCGTCGAGGTGAGTGGCTCCCATCTTGTCCATGTCGTTCTGGGACAACAACGCAATCGGCTCACCGTAAACCTGATCAATACCGGGGGCCGCCATGCCGATCCGCAGGTATTCACCTACGACGAGGTGCCTCCCCTCACCAACCTCACTGTACGTATACGCACCGATCACAAACCCAGACGAATTATACAACAACCTGAAAATCGGCAATTAGCCGTTCAGTATGCCAATGGTATCGCTACCGTGACTGTTCCGCAACTAACCATTCATTCGGTGCTGGTTGTAGATTAATACTTAATGAACAGTCCCATCGGAATACGGCAACTTTATACCTTCTCTATCACGATCAATAGTCTCAGAACATAGCTCTTTCTGGCAAGAAATTTAAATTAATAGCTATTTAATTGAATTTTTTAAATACAAGTAATCATTTGTATAATTTAGCCACCTGAAAATTTATCTACATCCAAATGTATATTCGTATGAAACCCACTATCCTGCTAATTACTCTACTGAGTATCACACTCCTGTTCAACGCTTGCAAAAAAGAAGAGGCAACCCCACAAGCGCCTGTCAATCTTGTTAAAAACGGTGATATGGAATCTTACCCTTGGCAAGACTGGGTGCCCTATTTTGGCTATAATCTGACTAGTAACCCAAATGGCTATACAAATGCCTATACCCTAGAAGCCGCCACATCGGGCACTCATTCAATAAAGGCTAGTTGTACAAGCGTTAAAAACGACTCTACTTTTTATATGTTCGTACAGCAGTTCTTCCCCCAGACGCTTAAGGTGGGTGATAAGCTTACCTTAAAGGCCAAAATCAAAACGGATAACCTGGCAGGGCAAGGCGTTTCACTGGTCATACGAGGTGATCAAATCGTAAATGGCAAGTCCAATATGGTATTCTTTACAACTTCACAAGGCAAAACAGTTATTAATGGAACCGGAGCTTTTAAGGAGTATGCTGTTACCCTAGATTCGTATCCTGGTACTGCCGATTATATTTCCGTTTATCTGATTTATCTACCCCAAACTACAGGTACTGTCTATTTCGATGATGTTTCGCTGACGGCCAATTGAGCTTCTCACTACAGCGATATTATATAGGGTTTATTATCGGGCCATTTTCTCTTATTTAGGCATTGATGAACTGTCTATCCTACTCCATCCGTTGTTTCTTACTGCTGAGTTTTTGCACCTTGTGTATTTGTTGCAAACCATCTGAGGAAGATTTACTTAAGGATTTATCGACCGATCAGATTGCCATAGTACAAGCCTTGAACAAGGCAATAGCCCCAATTCAGGATGCTGATCCGGAACGCGATTTTTCAGAGTTGGCTCCGCTCGATACGGCCCTGGCAAACGCGCAGGTAGTCGGGATGGGCGAAGGCACCCATGGCACAAGGGAGTTTTTTCAGATGAAAGACCGACTGTTTCGATATTTAGTACAAAAACATGGATTTCAGGCCATTGCCTTTGAAGCCAATTTTGGTCGTTCGGTTATCGTGAATCGA
Source organism: Spirosoma panaciterrae DSM 21099 (assembly GCF_000374025.1). GTDB lineage: Bacteria > Bacteroidota > Bacteroidia > Cytophagales > Spirosomataceae > Spirosoma > Spirosoma panaciterrae. The sequence continues at coordinate 9,467 of NZ_KB893173.1, forward strand.
TATATACATGGCCAAACAACTAACCTGAGCACGGCTGCCCAGGCAGCAAAAAGCATGTACTTCTGGACTTGGTCAACTGATGAGGTACGCGAATTACTACAATGGATGAAGGATTACAATACCGGAAAACCAGCCAGTCAACAACTGTCTTTCTACGGTTTTGATTGCCAGTATGCGGACGATGAGTTCCCATTGATCCGTGAGTTTTTTTACAAAGTGGAGCCGGGCCTGGTATCTAAAGTTGACACCACAGCTAATTTATACACCCTTACCACGAAAAGTACGGCTACCGACTCGGTTCGTGCCCAATATACCCAACGGTTACCCGGCTTGTATAATCTGTTTATTACCAATGAGAGTCAATGGGTATCGGCAGGGGGGCGTACCGATTATGAAATTGCCCGACAGGCTGCCCGTGTCCTGATCCAACAGGCGAATATTATAGCTGGTGATGCTTGCAATGCCACCATTAAACGAGATATGTACATGGCCGAAAATGTACAGTGGCTCTTAACCAGAATGAATACGGGCAAGCTAAGCTTATGGGCGCATAATTACCACATTTCGACACTAACGTATGGCAATTGCAGCCAACCTTCCATGGGTGGCTATTTAAAACAAAAGTTAAAAGACAAGTATCTAACGGTCTGCACCTTGCTAACCAATGGTACGTTTACGGTCCGTGATGCATCGAAAAGTGATACACCGTTGACCCAATTATCAGTACATACGGCGGATGTAAAAACATCCTACAATTACTTATTGGGCAAAGCTCAGTATCCCAATTTTATATTCAAGGTAAATCAATCGGGATTAGCTCCTTCGCTAACAAGCTGGTTAGGGGCAAATCATCCATTATTTGAAACAGGATCCGGTTTTAATGAGTCCCGTGCTGAGCAGTATTACAGTATTGCTGCCCTTACCGGACGATTCGACATTCTCATCCATTTTCGGGATACATCGCAATCGCAGCTACTTCCCTAGTTTCGTCAGGGAAGTAGGATAACAACCCAACTTACTATTCTTTTAAAGTTAATTTTGGAATGGCACAAATAAAATACGCCCAATATTTTGTTCGATAAATACCATTTGCTTACTTGAGCCATCTTTCTATCTACTCCTATGAAGCTCCCAATTCTTTTTCTCCTATTCACTGTATGGGTAAGTAATGCCTTCGGGCAGTTCACTGTTTATCAGAACGACAATGGGCAGCTTTTTACGACGTTTGAAACCTACTCAAGCGGTGTCAACGCCGGTGCCCGAACGCAAACGACCTACCAGGGTAGCCCATTTTTAACCTTTCCAATCTGGCAGCCCGGCACGGTTCTTTTAGATAAACATGGGAAACAGATAGATGCCGAACTAGCCTATAATGTGGTCAACAATCAGGTACTTTATCGCTTCCCAGGCGATTCAGCCGTTCAGATTATCACCCCGGAAACGTTTACTATAAATTCGGATCGTTTTATTCATCCTCAGGGCACTATATCGGCTACTACTTTTCGGCCTTACTTAATGGTGCTGTCCGACGGCCCCACCAAACTACTCAAAGGCATTAGTCGGCAACTCAGAGCCAATACCCGGCTCGATAGTTATAGCAAGGATATCTATACGCTTGGCGCGTACATCACCAAAACTGATTATTACATTCAGAAAGGAGAAGCCAAACCGGAGTTGGTCAATCTGGCCAAGCCCAATTCTATACTGGCCGTTTTGTATGAACAAACCGACAGGATAAAGGCCCAATTACCCGACAAGCCGCTAACACCGGAAGTCCTCATCCCAATTCTGGATTACTACGACAATTTGATGGCTGCCGACCGTACGACCAAATCACCTTTGATGGGGAATCTGACCTTTACGCAAGTGCTTCATCAAAAGATCACCTATCCGAGCTATGCACAAAGTCAGGGTATATACGGACGGGTTTATGCGGGTTTTGACATCGATAATCAGGGAAATATAAAAAACGTAACCATTTTGAGCCCCGAGAATGCCGGTTTCCGGTTCGATATACTCGTCAGGAATACACTGGAAAAAATGCCCCCGGTCAACCCCGACTTACGAGGCACATATGTTTTGCCCGTTACCTTTATCCTCACCAACACCAAAGAGTCGAGCGAACCCCATATTCCGGTTAATCAACTCTCCGACGATCGCCTGAGCGGCAAGACGGTACTGGACGAATTCACGGTTAAAACCACCATCTCAAAACCCGGCATTACATCGCGTGAAGTGTGGGGGTATTATAAGTGATCCCGTTCTCTGGCTAACTACCTTACTTTACGGAAGCGGTGGCGGCCGCATTGGTAAGAGCCAGCTTGATTTTCAGACCGAAATCTTTACCTTTCGATACGTCGCTCATGGTGGCCACAACCCCATGGCCACTAATCCACTGACTACCTTCTTTACCTGGCTTCGGGGCTCCGTAACGGGCCGTGAAATAGGCTTCCAGCTCTTTCTGATAGGCACTTACCGATTCCCGATTGTTCAGAAATAAGTCTACATCGATGGCCGATACTTTTTTGGCCGTTTGATAGTAGAGCATATCAGCCGATTCAAGGTTTTTAAACTCAATGGTGTATCCGATATGGTCATCATCACTTTCGAAGGGTTCACCTTTCTCCATTCCCTTCACCTTCTCAAAATCATCTCCCAGATTGATACCGCGCCAATCGCTGTCGGCCGTCAGTCCTAACTCGGCCAGGTGATCGGTGATAACCACGTCGGTCCCGTTAGCCGATGGAACAGAAGCCGTTGTTGTATCGGCAGTTTGGGTATTTGTCTGTTTGCCATTTTTGCAAGCCTGCTGACTGAGTACGAAGGCTAAACTGAAGAGGAGAAGTAGCGTAGTTTGTTTCATAGATGTAGCGCAGGTGGCAACCCGCGTCCATGGTTTTTACCGAACGGGTTGCCACCCGCATTTTCTTAACTGACCCGTTTACCCTGCAACAACATGTCGACGGCATCGCCAAACGAACCCGCACGGATCATTTCTCCAGAGTTGATGAAGAAAATTTCGTCGGCACTTTCAATGGTGTTCAGCCGGTGGGCAATGATGATTCGGGTGGTGGATTCGGGCAGGTTTTTTAGTATTTCTTCCAGCAATTGTTCGGTAACCGTGTCAATATTGGCAGTGGCTTCGTCCAGAATGAGCAATTCGGGATTGCGTAAAACGGCCCGGATGAACGCGATCAATTGTTTTTGTCCCAGGCTAATCGAATCGCCGGTCGACTGTACTTTCGTTTCCAGTCCTTCATCGAATCGTTCCAGCAACCCCTCCAGATTGGCTTGTCGGATTACGTCGATCAATTGCTCGTTGGTATATTGCCGATATGCTTCATTGCCATACAGGATATTGTCGCGAACGGTACCCGTAAACAAAAACGGCTCCTGTAAAATAAACCCGATCTTCTGCGTCCGCTCTTCAGCGGTATAAGCCCGTATATCTTTACCATTGAGCAATACGGTTCCGCTGGTTGGGTCATACAGTCGGGCAATGAGCGAAGCGGTTGTGGTTTTGCCGCCCCCCGTTGGCCCTACCAGGGCGTAGGTCTTTCCCCGTTCGAGAGTAAAGCTGATGGAATGCAGTACTTCATGGCCATTGGGATAGCTAAACGAAACGTTCTGAAACGACAGCAGGGATGTGATTGGTAGGGTCAGTGGGTTTTCAATCGTCGGCAGGTTCGATTGCATGGTCAGCAAGTACGAAATGCGGTCCCAACCCGCCATTGCCACCTGAAAGCTGGCCCATAAGGCGGCCAATTGCCGGAGGGGGTTATAAAAATGGGTTACGTACGATAAAAAGCTAATCAGCAATCCGATGGTAAATCGATCGGTCGAGATCAGATAGATGCCAAAGGTGAGCACCACCACTTGCCCCATACTAGCCACAAAGCCATATACGGGCAGAAAAATAGTATTGGCGATCCCTGCCCCTATCGCAGCCTGATAATTCTCTTCATTGGCCTCTTCAAACCGTTTGCGAAAATAATCGCGTCGGTTAAAGGCAATGATTACCTTAAAATTAGTCAGGCTTTCCTGAATTTCGGCACTCATACCGCCCACCGTTTTCAGGCTGGCCGCGTTTTTCCGCTTCACCCAGGGTGACGTAATCTGGGTAAACAACCAGATCAGAATGGCAGGTGCCAGAGCAGCCGCTCCCAGTGGTAAATCAATAAAGAGCAGGAAGAGTCCAGCACCAATCATGGTCACGATACTTCCCACAAAATTCATCAGCGACTGGGAGAAAAACTGATTTAGCTTATCAGTGTCGTTATTGATGCGCGAAATTAAATCCCCGGCTTTATTCTGATTAAAAAATGCGACGGGCAATTCCTGCAATTTACTGAACACAGCGTTTCGTAGTTTGAACAGCATCCGCTGTCCTACGCCCCCCATGAGCCGGGTCTGTACATAGCTGGTTCCGAGCGTACAGGCATACATCGCCAGTAAAATACTACCGTATACCAGTAACCCATGAAATTGTTTTGCCCGAACGTAGGTGTCTACAGCCCGGCCGATCAATACCGGACCCAGCAGGTTCAGGCTTGAATTGATTACAATAGCCGCAAAAGCCAGGAGCAGCGTCTGACGCTCATCATTGATGAAAGACAGGAGCTTGCGGAGGGCTTTTGTCGTGGCATTTTTCTCTTCCTTCTGCCCGACAAACTGATTAAGATCGTAGTTCATACTGGTTGGTGCTCCGCTGCGACTGATAAATCTGAACGTATTCGGGGCTAGTGGCCATCAGTTGGGTATGCGTACCCTGATCGACAATTTCGCCTTCCATCAGTAAAATAATCTGCTCATAATGCGCAATGGAAGCAATCTTTTGCGTCACCGAAATCAGGGTCATACCCGGGTAATTTTGCTGCACATTGGCCAGAATTTTCTGCTCGGTACTGGTATCGACCCGCGCGGTAAAATCATCCAGGAGGAGTACTTTCGGGTTGAGTGCCAACGCGCGAGCCAGCATAATCCGCTGCTTCTGCCCCCCCGACAGGCTATTCCCCCGCTCCGACACAATGGTTTCGAGTTTATCGGGCAACGAATCAACAAAATCCTGTAATTCGGCCGTGGCTATGGCTCGGCTCATGGAGGCTTCTGTAACCGTTTCGTTAAAAGCTATGTTCTCGCGCAGGCTCATATTGAAGATAATACTGTCCTGAAAGACAAATCCAACCTGCTGATGAAAGGCGTCTTCGTTGTAGTCGTCAATTGGTTGCCCATCAAACAGCACCTGACCCGATGTGGGTTTGATCAGGCCCGTCAACAGAAACAAGAGCTGGCTCTTACCCGCAGCCGTTGGCCCTACGATAGCGGTTCGCGTTCCTGCCCTGACCGCAAACGAAACCGCTTTCAAAACTGGCTTTTCTCCGTAGTTGATCGATACGTTCTGAAGCGCCACATCGCCTTTCAATGCCACATCCATGGTCCCACTCTTCGCTGTTTCGGGAGCCTGCAACACCTGATTCACCCGCATGTACGAAGCCGAAGCCTGAGCAATAACGTTACTCATGAACCCAATGAGGATGATTGGAAAAATAAGTAGAGCCAGGTAGCTGTTGAAAGCCGCAAAATCGCCCAGAGACATCTGCTCTGTTATCACAAAATGGCCACCCAGCACCAGAATCGTAAGCGCAGCCATGTTGGCCGTGAACGTAATTACGGGGATGAGTCCGGCAAATAACCGAAGAATACCAATTCCTAAATCCTTTGCCTGGGTGTTGGCAGCCAGAAACTTGTCGTATTCCAGTTGTTGTGAATGAATCACCCGAATCAGGGCTGATCCCAGAATGCTTTCGTTGATGACCTTGTTGAGCCAGTCGATTACCTCGCGGCTTTTGATGAACAGGACACGAACTTTTTTGAGGACCAGAAAAAACGTGACCCCAATGATAGGAACAATCGACAGTACAGCCAGGCCCAGTTGCCAGTTGATGTTAATGAGCAGAATACTCGCTCCGACAATGATGCAAAGCGATGATACAATGGATACAATGGCCTGCGAAACAAACGTTTTGACGGAGTCGATATCTGAAGTCAGATTGGTAAGCAGTTTGGCCGGGTTCGCTTCCTGAATGTAGGTAAAGCTCTGTCGTGAGATTTTATCGGCTAGTTTCGTTCGAAGGTCTTTAGCAACCCGTTCTGAGGCCCGAGTTTGGACAATGCTCTGGAGGTAGGTAAACAGAAAAACAACCAATGCGGCCCCCATAAACTGAACCAGCGTTGTTTTCAGCACGTAATGGCCTGCATTATACCCATCAATCGCGTGTGCGATAATCATCGGCAACACCAGGTTGATTCCGTTGCTGGCCAGCGCCAGGAAGATCAGTAAAAAAATCGTTCTGGAATAGGGTTTTAGCAAACCCAACAAGGGCGAAGGGGGTTTCTTTGCGGCTTCTTTTTTGGGTACAGGTTGGCTCATAGACAGCCTTGGGTGAAGGATACCACAAAGGTAGCAAAAAGCGTATCGGTATGGGGTTAAAAGTTTGAACACGAAGGTGCCTTTACACTTTTAATCCCATACCGACTGTTTATTTATCCCCTGCTTTCGGCTCTACGGCTTTGGTCACATCCACAATTTTGGTAACCTTTCCCGTTTTGCGCTCTTCTATTTGCTCCAGCAGTTGTAGTCCCATCAGCCCATTCAGAGAGCCCTCGGAGCTATTGCCTGCACCGTTGATGACAATATCGGGTATGATGCGAATCTGGCCTTTGCCAATCTCTTCGGTGATTTTGAAGCGGGTAAAGTTATCGTCGCCCATTGCCCGTACCTGCAATTCATAGGCTTCAGCAGTCGAACGGCCAATTGCCAGGATTTTCTCAGCTTCGGCATTCCCCGTTTTGGCAATACGCTCAGCTTCAGCATCGGCGGTAAGTTTGGTAGCCTCCGCATCGGCGCCAGCCTGACGACGACGGGCCTCGGCATTTGCTTCGGCTCTCACTTTGGTAGCTTCCGCTTCGGCAGCCACCTGCAATTTCAGACTTCTGGCCTCCCCTTCCGATTTTTTCACGGCGGCATCGGCCGTCCGCTGGGCAATTTCGACACTTTGCTGAGCTTTCACCACTTCGCGCTGAATATCGGCCAAAGCCGTTTCGCGTTCCATGCCCTGCCGTTTCTCCTGCGCCATCCGCTGCGTTTCGTAGGTTTTTTCCTCCTCCTGCGCAATCTTCCGGTCGGTGAGGGTTTTCATCAGGCTATCGGGCGGCACAATATCACCAATCAGTGTATCGACCGCGTTCACGTTATATACTTCCAGTACCGCACGGATATGTTCGCGGGCGGCCTCCTGCCGCTCTTTCCGGGTGCTCAGGAAGGCAATCACATCGGAATCCTGCGCTGAGTTACGAAAGTAGTTACCAATGGTTGGCTCCAGTACCTGCGATACCAGGTTGGTCATACTGCCAAAGCGGGCGATCACTTTCGGAGCCTCGGCCGATGGGATGTGGATGATCTGCGCGACATCAAGGTTAAAGGGGAACCCATCTTTCGAGCGTACCGTAATGGTCGACAGGTTTCGGTCGAGGGCGTGGGCCTCCGTTCGGGCATTGGCCCAGTTGAGGACCAGGTTCGTTGTCGGTACGCCTTCCACTTTCATGGTGTATGTGTTGATCGGATATTTGCCCGGCCCCAGCGGCTCCATCCAGACACCCCGAAAGCCTTTACGTACAATGTTGCCATGTTTGAATGATTCGCCTGTGAGGTCTTCGCCATCTTCACCAATGTAGGAAATCACGACACCCACATGCCCAATGGCTACCTCGGTCATCGGTATTTCTTCGATCTGCACGGCCCAGGGGTTGATATAATAGGAACCCGCCAGCACAACCTGTGGCTGAAGCCCCCGATTACCGCCATATTTAAGGAAGCTGTCGACGTCCTGGAAGTTGTTATGACCCTCTATGGTTTTACCGGCAATCTGCCCCGGCTGTAAAGGAGCGCCGTCGAGCGTGGTAATAATACCAACCATGTTTTCACGTATAACGGTCATGTCGGCGATGGTTATCGTAAACGCGAAGGTATTGATCCGGTATGTACCGGGTGTCAACAAAGCCGTTTGACGACCTTTTTGGCCTCCAGTGGCCAGAAAGCGCTCGGTATCCTGAAAGTTATCACAATCGACACGACGCGCCAGAATATTACCGGTTGGTAGCTCAGCCCCATCGTTGGAAAGGACAAGGCCAATTTTTCCTTCAGGAATAACCGTAAACGGCTGCATCGTTATCCCATACTGCCAGGGCCACATCCACCAATATAAACCCGGAGCCAGGGTCTGCGCCTGATACCCGGCTTCGCCTTTGGTAGCAATGATTCGCCCATCTGGCAAGCCTTTTTCGGCACCCACCAATACGTATTTTTTCGTTACCAGACCAATTCGGTCTTCGGGGACAATGACCATCCCGAACAGGAAGCGAAGTACCCATTTATAGAGTACAACAGCCATAAAAAGTAGGGCAACCCAGCCCCATGTGGATACAAGTGGTAAAAATTCCATGAATGAAACAATGATAAATGGTTAAGAAATAAAATCGGAAAGCGCCTGGAGTCGAACGACTCCTCTAGCAAGCGAAGAATGAAGACATTAGGTCTACATTGGTGTAGGGGTTTGACTGTCGGATTGACGCGTCAAATGTATAGCGTGACCTGATTTCCGTGTATCGAAAATCGGATGATTGGTTACGGTGAGACTGGATTGGAGCCGGGGATTGATGAGCGGCCTGACCTACAGCTCCTGTGCCAGATTGAAGAAAAATCCGGTGGTGCCCTGTGCATTGATGGTACCACTGAACCGAAGTACCAGATTGTAGAATGTAACTACATCGAGGCTCAACCCCGTTCCGGCCAATAGCTTATTAGCCAGGCGACTCTGGTACTGTTCGGCTACGGTACTATGTACATAACCCGCATCGCCAAAAGCAGTCAGATAGGCCGCTATCGGAACGGTATTGAACTGGCGAACGTGGAGCCAGTTTAGTTGCTTGCGCACATTGAATAATTGATACCGTAGACTATTTCGCCAGATAGCCGTCCGCTGTCCATCAATCACATATAACTCATAACCCCGAATCATATCGCTCGAATTGCCGAGTCCCCGCAGGTTGTAATAGGGCTGATGGTTCGGCCAGGTGGAGCGTCCCCGGAAATTGACCGCACCGTAGAATTTGCCGCCCAACGGCCAATAACGGGTAATGGATGCAGATACATCCAGAAATCGAAAGTTATCGCTGGGCAATAAACCCGATGCCGTCAGTCCACCCACAAATAGCGTTCCCTGCAACGGATATACGATGTTGTCGCGTCGGTCGTATCGATAGCTGTAGCCTAGTGACGAGTAGTGCTGGGTGGTTTGTCCGTACAGAAAATAATCGGGGTTTAGTTTGGCAATGGTATCAGCGATGGTATTTCGGGTATAGGTGGCATTGAGGGTATGGTAATGATAAAGTCCCCGGCGATGCGTCAGAATCACAGTCGCGTAAGCCCGTTCACGCAGGACATCTTCTGACTTGGCATACACCCATTTATCGAACTGGGTCCGGTACGGAATTTCTTTATTGGTCACGTAAACCAGATCGGCCCGCAAGCCAATCTTTTGAGCCTTGTCGATGTATGGTGTGGCATACGACAATACAGTACGTTGCAGAAACCCTCGTTCAATGGCTATCTGGAGCCGATCATTGGTTCCCGTTACGTTTCGATAACTCAGTCGCCCTCCATAGATTACCCGGCTAAAATCACGCCCCCGGTCGTACCACCACTCATTGAAATTACGATCGGCCAGATCGAAAACCGGGTAAGCGATGAAATACCAACGCTCTTTCATCGTCACCGTCAGGTCAAGTTGTGCGGGTGTGATCGGGTCCGACGAGGGTGTAAGCGATGTGGTTATATCGACCGTTATAAACAGGGTTGTATTATTAATGTTTCGCTGATCCCAGGCGATGCGGTCCGGTAAGTCGGCCAAACGAACAGAATCTCCAACGTGCAGCGTCATTTCGCGGGTCACGATCCGATCTTTCGTACGGTAATTACCTTTAAGGGTGATGGAACGTATCACGACTGTCTGTGTCGAATCGGTCGCCGAATCAGCGAAAGCAAATTGAAAAGACATCAGAAACACCGCTACGACCTGCATAACGGACGGCCACATTTTGGGAATCATTCTCAAAAATACGTCTTTTCAAAAAAATAAGACAAGAATATCTCCATATCCTGCAAATAGCTATGTATAATTGCTAGCGCGTGAGCGAACACCTATGATGATTCTTTAAAGATACTACAATCGATGCAAACGGGAACTGTTCAAAAATCCTCCACAAAGGCTAAACCAAACCTAAGTTTCTGGCAAATCTGGAACATGAGCTTTGGCTTTTTTGGCATTCAATATGGGTTTGGTCTTCAACAGGCCAATATGAGTCCTATTTTTCGCTATTTACAGGCCGACGAAGCAAACATCCCTATACTCTGGCTGGCCGGACCAATTACCGGACTGATTGTACAACCCATTATCGGCTCCATTAGCGATCGTACCTGGTCGTCGCGCTGGGGGCGTCGTAAACCGTTTTTCCTGATCGGTGCCATCGTAACCAGCCTAGCTCTTTTTCTGATGCCCAACTCGTCAGCTCTCTGGATGGCAGCTAGTTTGATGTGGATTCTGGACACAGGGCTTAACATTACCCAGGAACCTTTTCGCGCATTCATCGGCGATAAATTAAACGATCAGCAACGGGATTTAGGGTTTGCCGTACAAAGTTTTTTTGTCGGTTTCGGCCAAACGCTGGCCAACCTGATGCCCACCATTTTCCGGCTGCTTGGGCTAACAACTACTGCTGCCGTTGCGGTCAACGTTATCCCCAATAGCATTAAATACCCCTTCTATCTGGGCGGACTTGCTGTTTTGCTGGCGGTGATCTGGACGGTGTATACGACTGACGAATATCCGCCCGACGACATGAAGGAGTTTGAGCGGATGAAAAAAGAAGGCAGCGGTATTGGGGGGGCTTTTTCAGAAATATTCCATGCTTTCAAAGAAATGCCCAAAACCATGAAGCAGTTGTGGTGGGTCAAATTCTTCACCTGGTTCGCTTTGCCGCTCATGTGGCAATACCTGACGCTGGCCGTAGCCCGACATGCCTTCAACGCCCCCACCGCTGAGTCGCCGGGTTTTCAGGAAGGTACCGAATGGGGAAATATCTGTTTCGCTATGTTCAACGTCGGTTGCTTTACGATTTCGTTCTTCCTGCCAGCTATTGCCGAACGGATTGGCCGACGGGCTACCCATGCTGTTTTCCTGACCATCGGAGGCCTGGGTTTTCTGTCGATGTTACTCTCCAACGATAAGTACATCTTCTTTGTGGGTATGACCCTGGTGGGTCTGGCCTGGGGTTCGATTCTGTCCATGCCCTATGTATTGTTGTCCAGTTCCGTTCCGGCCGAACGCATGGGGGTTTATATGGGTATTTTCAATGGCTTTATCGTTGTGCCGCAGATCGTTAACAACCTGACGGTGCGATTCTTTTATCCGACGTTGCTGAACAATGACCCACGAAATGCTTTAGCTCTGGCCGGTGTGTGTCTATTGCTGGCCGCCGGAGCCTGTTTTCTGGTGAAAGAGAATCGGCGGAGCGAGGAAGCGGCCTTCCCCATTGAACCGGGTGGCAACTAAAATAGCGTACGAAATGGGGGACGGATTACCAATTATTGGCAACGACTGCCATATTCGCACTTCCAATTAATCGTAACTCGTATTCCGTCAATCACTGACATGAACTCCCCCGACCGCCCTTACGCACTGCTTTCCGTTGGCGAACTCCTGGCCGACTTCATTGGTCATCACGTATCTACTAATCTGGTCGATGCCCAGGACTTTCGCCGATATCAGGGTGGCAGTCCAGCCAATATGGCTGCCAACATGGCTCGTCTTAACAATAAAGTGGCCCTGGTAGCCTGTGTTGGCAACGACAGTATTGGCAAATACCTTACCCGCGAAATTAAAGAATCGGGAGTCGATACGCAGTTCATTACTGCCGACCCGCTTGAGCCGACCACCATCGTGGTCGTATCGCGCACAGCTGGTACGCCCGATTTTGTGGCATACCGCCACGCTGACTGCCAACTTCGCTCCGAACAGATTCCTGACTCACTCCTGGCTCAAACTCAGCTCTTTCATACCACCTGTTTTGCCCTCAGCCGTCAACCAGCTCAGGAGGTGATTGTCGATGCCGCACGGCGGGCACAAAAGGCAGGCTGTCAGGTTAGTATCGACGCCAACTATGCTCCGACCATCTGGCCCGACCGTCAGCAGGCCTGGCGGGTTTTGGCAGACTATTTTGCGGCTGGCGCACTGGTAAAAGTTAGTGAAGACGATGCAGAACGGCTTTACGGTGAGCGTCAGTCACCGGAAAAAGTCATTCAGGACTTTCACCAGATGGGCGCGCCCATGATCTGCATGACCTTGGGCGCTGATGGCAGTCTGGTTTCATATGATGGAGGGGCCAAACAGGCTCGTATTCCAGGCAAAAAAATCGATGTTGTCGATGTAACGGGTGCGGGCGATGCGTACTGGGCTGGTTTTCTGACAGCTTACCTGGATGGGTACGCCCCTGGCAATTGTGCGCATGCGGGAGCCGTTTTAGCCAAAATGAAGCTGACCCGTCAGGGCCCACTTCCCGAAAAGGTAGATCGGAAATTACTCTACGAGCAGTTTGAGTAAAATTCGCTCCAGGCATATAGGATACAAAAAGGGTAGGTTGACGCGAATCAAACCTACCCTTTTTGATTTGTATAATACAAGTGATACCTTATTTGAGGGCACCCACCTTATCGAGATCGAGGTCTTCGAGAACCGATTTCAGCTTATCCATACTCACCCCATGTCCTTTTGCCGAGACAATAAATCGTTTATTTACGAGCACGTTTATTTCCCCATCTTTGCTGGCGTTATCGTACTTCTCATACGACTTATTATCGCCCATCGTACTTGTTTTTTCATACCCATTGTCGGTTTCCTTATCAATTTCGACCATCGACCAGGCGGCCAGACCAATCATCATGGCCGACCCTCCTCCATCGACAATGGATAGTTCGATGCTTTCACTACCGTCGTCGTTCGAATATTTCCCATTGGCCGTTGAAATTACCATGCCTGCCGCGCCATTTTTCTCCCCGGTAGCTTCTTTACGAGGTAGTCCATCGGCATCAGCCGGGAGTAGCTCTTTCAACTTACGGAAATCGACGGTTTCGACAGGTCCGTTTTTCTGCAACTCTTCCGCCTTCGATGCCATTTCTTTTAGGGCCCCAACGGCTCCTATTGCCGAAACTGACTCGTCATCTTTTTTTTCTTCTTCCTCTTTTTCTTTACTTCCGCCACAACCCACCACCAACATCACCGGCAGCAATCCGGCCCATAACCAATGTCGATTTATTTTCATAGTCAAAATAGATAAGAATGGGGTAAAGGTTTAATGAACAGAAAGCTACGGTTTTAACCAATACGAAAGCGAATCTATTGAGTAAACGTAATTCGGATTTAATCCAGAATTAACCCGCTATTGTCTGTCCAGTTGTTTGTACTCGTCTGATTACACCTACTCAACACGCTTACAGTTTACATAGTAGTTTGAATCGGGCAACAGCGAAGTAATTTCTTTGACCGAAATCGTTTTCCACTGCGTAGTTGGTTGTAGCTGCTGAAAGGGTCCGGTTTCATTGTAACACACCCGAACCGGCATCGAAAATCCGGCAATGCAGTTTGCCCATCGGTATTGCACTCCTCCGGCCACCAGTTTGTATTCGAGTACGGGAATGCGAACATCGCGCAGATACTGATCAAAAACCGGCTTCAGATTCAATCCCGTTTGTTGAATCATGTATTGTTCAATCTGAGCACTCGTCACCGTCTGATGGTAAAAGGTTTTGTTCATACCCCGCAGGAGCTGCCGCCATTTCGCATCGTCGCCAACCAGTTGCCGGATCATATGGAGCATGTTTCCGCCTTTGTAGTACATATCTGCCGAGCCTTCGTAGTTGACGTTGTAAATACCGATGATCGGTCGGTCGTTGCGGATGTTGGCCCGACAGCCGACTACATACTGCGCCCCAGCGTCTTTACCGTAGTAGTATTCGGTAAATAGGTTCTCCGAATAATTGGTAAAGCTCTCATGAATCCACATATCGGCAATATCCTTGTAGGTTATGTTGTTGGCAAACCACTCATGACCTGATTCATGAACGATAATAAAATCCCATTTTAAGCCCCAGCCCGTTCTGGATAGGTCACGCCCTAAATAACCATTTCGAAAATGGTTACCGTAGGTTACCGAACTTTGATGTTCCATGCCCAGGTAAGGGGTCTCGACCAGTTTATAGCCATCTGCATAAAATGGATAGGGCCCGAACCAGTATTCGAACGCTTTCAACATTTTAGGCACCTGCTGAAACTGTACTTTTGCCGAATCCAGATGCTCGGGCAATACATAGTAATTCAGGGAAAGTGGTCCTTTTTCACCCGCGTACGTTTCTTCCCAATGCGCATAACGTGCGATGTTCAGATTGACTCCATAGTTGTTGATGGGATTCTGCACATACCAATCAAAGGTGCGGGTGTGATCGGGGTTGGTCGTTACCTGCCGAAGTCGTCCATTCGATACATCCGTCAGATCTTCGGGCACGGTTACACTGATTGCCATCGAGTCAGGCTCATCGTACATATGGTCTTTGCAGGGCCACCACGCGCTGGCTCCCAATCCTTGGCAGGCTGTAGCGATAAACCAGTTGCCCGCTTTATCGTGTTTCCAGACCATCCCCCCATCCCAGGGTGGACGTTTGGCCACGCGTGGCTTGCCCGAATAGTGCACCGTAATCGATTCGTTTTTTCCCGGCGTCTGCGGTTTCGACAGCGTCACAAACCAGGCATTGCCATCCTGCCGAACGGATAACGGTTTGCCATCCTGCTCCACACGGGTTATGCGTAGTGGTCGTTGCAGATCAACCTGCATAACCTTATTAGCCTTCAGCACTCGATACCTTATCGTTGTTGAACCGATCAGCGTACTATCAGTAGGCTGTACACGAACCTTAAGGTGGTAAAAGGTAAGATCCCACCAGGCTCTTTCGGGCGTAATCGACCCACGCAGCGTATCATCGTGCGTAAATTCCATACGCTGCGCCGATGAAAAGAGCGGCAAAAGGAGTGGGCCGAACATCAGCAGCCGGAATAGTATTGAACGATTAATCGTAGTTTGTTGCATGTATCATCCTTTTCTGAAAACCACCCTCCTAAATACCAATGCTTCATCCGGAACTTTCCAGTTCATTGCCTCAACGAGGACCGGGAGGGCAGTATTTCAGCAGGTAATTGGTATACAGGGTTCGTAAGTGCAGGTTGGTACCGGGGCCCTCCGAAATGCTATGCGTTCGGTTGGGATAAGGCATTACCTGAAACTGCTTATTGTATTTCACCAGTTCGTTGATGAGCACCTCAGCGTTGTCGTAATGCACATTATCGTCGCCAGTGCCATGAATATACAATAGATTTCCCCGCAAATTTTTGGCATAGGTCACCGGCGATCCATTCACGAAATCCTCGCGGTTCTCCTGCGGTAACCCCATGTACCGTTCCTGATAAATGTTATCATAAAACAACTGATTCCCAACGGCCGCAATGGCAATCCCCGTTTTATAGATGTCGGGATACTGAAAAAGCAGATGCAGGGTTGTGGAACCTCCCCCACTCCATCCCCATACGGCGACCCGGCTGGTATCCATGTAGGCATGCTGGCTCAGCAGTTTTTTGGCCCCCATGGCCTGATCCCGGATGTTGAGACGACCAATTTGCCGATAAATCGACTTGCGCCAGGCAGCCCCTTTCAGATTAGGTGTCCCCCGATTATCGAGTGCTACATAGAGGTAACCTGCTTTGGCCATATCGCCATTGAAAAGCCGATTTTGCCCTACCGAAAATACATCATTTACTGTACTACTGGCCGGTTCGCCATAGACGTAAAAAACAACCGGATATTTTTTGGTGCTGTCAAAATCTAAGGGTTTTGCCATCCAGCCGTCCAACGTTACGCCATCCTCGGTCGTGACGGTAAAAAAGTTAACGTTAGGCTTCGGAGTCGTATTGATCTTCAGGCCATTCGAACCATTTACAGGTTTATGGTCAGGCAGGGTCACCCACACACGAAAGGGCTGGGTCTGGTAATTGGTAAACGTATGCTGAGCCAGTCGGCCATTGGGAGATATGACATAGCTGTTCGTACCCGTCAAATCAGCGGGGGTTACCCGTTCGGCTTTCCCTTTTCCATCCAGCCGGGCACGGTACAGATACCGCTGATTGGTATTCTGTGGCGATGCAATAAAGTAAATCAGATTGGCTGGCTCATCGATATGACTAATACTGGCAACATCATACGAACCCGGTGTCAATAACGTTTCTTTCTTTCCATCAGCACTGATTCGGTACAGATGCTGCCAGCCATCTTTTTCCGAAAGCCACACAAACGCTTTTCCTGCCTCTACCCATTCCCAACTTCCCGGATCATCTTTCGCGTCGATCCAGGCTTTGTCGGTTTCGGTATAGATCGGGGTTATCGACTGTCCTGTTCGTGAACAGACCAGCAATTTACTTTCATTTTGCTTGCGGTTCAGTTGCTGCACGATCAGGGCGCTGCCATCCGGAGTCCACGCCATTCGGGGTAAATAGTGCTGCTGTGGGTCGCCCGGAATAGCCAGCCAGTTGGTGGAGCCTCCCGATACAGATACGATACCAATCCGGGCTGGCGACGGAGCCTCCCCTACTTTGGGGTATTCGACCGGGACAACATGCGAATACACTGAGTCGGTCGTGTTGAGCATCAGGTAGTCGCGAATGCCGGTGGCATCGACCTGCCAATAAGCAATATACTGGCTATCAGGACTCCACCGAAAACCATCCCGGCAGCCAAACTCTTCTTCATAGGCCCAGTCGAAAGTCCCGTTGATGCGTTTACGGGTTCCATCAGCTGTAAGTTGACGTATTTTACCCGTCGCTACATCCTCCACAAACAGGTTATGCTCGCTGACATACGCTACGTTTCGACCATCGGGCGACAGTTTGGCATACATTAGTGATTGTGACGGCCGCCCCTTTCCAAGCTGCCGCACCTCACCCGATACCCGATTTACCAAATAATAATCTCCACGCGTGTTGTAGCGCCAGACCCGAGCGGTATTGGTAAAAAGAAGTACATTGCTGCTATCGTCGGAGAAGGTAAAATCGGCAAAAGGGGTCGTCTGCCCACGACCGGGCCATTGTAGTTTAGCTTTGGCTAAAAGTACTGCTTTACTACCTGTTCGAATGTCTGTCCTTACTACATCACCCTGCTCCAGGGTGATGTATGCATTCCCATCGGACGACCAATGAATCTGACGACCAGGGACCTGCGCCCGCAATGTGTTGGTCGATAAATAACCTACTAAAGCAATGAAAAAGTAGCAATAAATGCCCGGTGTTGATTTCACAGATGAAGTGTGATTTACAGTCAGTAATCTCCAAAAATACACAGATTTCCGATACGGCTCAAAATGCGTCAGGTAACCGATTGCACAAAAACAGCGATACGGCCGGAGTGCTACTCCGGCCGTATCGCTGCAACGGTCAAACTCGTCAGGAATCAGGATTCTATCGGCTTCGGTTTTTCAGAATCAGGCACAACCACGGGGGTCCGGTAGCTACGAATCAGGAAATAAACACCCATCAATACCGCCGGAATACTCAACCACTGCCCCATATTTAAGGGTAGGTTGTCTTCAAAAGCGACCTGATTTTCTTTAAGATATTCGTAGAAGAACCGCAGGCTAAACACCCAGATCAGAAAAATACCCAGCATGCTTCCTCGCGGAGTACGCTCCTTGCTTCGATTCCAGAACCACAAGAGTACGAAAAACAGGATCAGACACGAAATCGATTCGTACAGTTGAGCCGGATGGCGGGGTATTTTGGCGTATTCGTTATTATTCATGAAGACAAAGGCCCAGGGCACATCGGTTGGACGCCCTACAATTTCGGAGTTCATCAGATTACCAAACCGAATGCATGCCCCAGCCAGTGCCACCACAATAACGATTCGGTCGGTCACCCACAAAAAGGTCTGATTCGTTAACCGACTTTGCTTCCGACGCGAATACAGCCAAAGTCCGGTCAGAATACCAATCGTAGCTCCATGACTGGCCAGTCCTGCAAAAGGTGGTGTAATAACGGTTAAGGGATGATGCAGTAAAACTTCTGGTTCATAAAAGAGAAAATGGCCAATTCGGGCACCCAGGATAGTAGCTACTACCATGTAAATCAGCAGCGTATCGGTATCGGCAACCGGCTTATGCTCTTTTTTATAGATGTAGCTCATGATCTGCATACCGATCAGAAACCCCAGTGCAAACAGCAAGCCATACCAACGCACCGAGAATGAACCAATGTGGAAAATTTCGGGATTAACTTCCCAAATAATGTATTGAAGCATAGAAAGAAAAACGGTTCAGATTAGGGGTTTCAGGTTTTTCATTATCACCGAATCAGCCGCTCAGCCGATCGTAAACTCGAAACCTAAAACGGCAAACCTACTAACGATCTGCGGCAAAGATACATATTGCGGGAAAGTTTTTGACCGTTTTACTGTTTAAGCGTATATGATAACATCTTTTTTAATTGGGCTGGTTCGGGTTTATCAGGCCGTGGTATCACCTTATTTCCCTAATGCCTGCCGGTATACGCCAACCTGCTCCCAATATACGATTGAAGCCATTCGTAAACATGGGCCTATACGAGGTACCTGGCTTGGCCTGAAACGCATTGGCAGGTGCCACCCCTGGGGAGGGCACGGCTATGATCCTGTTCCCTGATGGTTGGCTTTTTTTGAAGCTGGCTGACATTTTGACGCATTTACGCAACTTGCCCGATTTTTGCCTTTGCCGATAATCAATACCCAGAAACCGATATTGACTGACTTCTATTGACTGAAACACATGCTTGGAATCACTGCCGATAATCAATTAAAACGCCTTATTGTTGTAGGGGACCGCGTACTGATCAAACCCAAAGACCCTACTGACCGCACCGTCAGTGGCCTTTACTTACCTCCTACTGTTCAGGAAAAAGAGCAGGTACAGGCTGGCTATGTCATAAAAGTAGGCCCAGGTTACCCAATTCCTGTACCAACCGAAGATGAGCCTTGGAAAGACACCGAAGAAAAGGTAAAATATATGCCCCTTCAGGCACAGGAAGGCGACCTGGCCATATACCTGCAACGCAACGCCATTGACGTACAATATGAAGGGGAGCAGTATGTCATCGTTCCGCAATCGTCTATTCTGATGCTGGAACGGGTGGAAGATCTTTAACCAGAATTACCCTATTTACCGAAATAACCTGATTTTGTCAGCAGCTTATCCGACAAAATCAGGTTATTTCAATTAGCTACCCAATCCTGGTTTCGAATTAGAGCGTATCCAGGTATTTCAACACTCCAGCAAACTCTTTCCAGGACCTGAGTTTTATTTTCTGCTCAGTCAGATACGCATTTATCTGATCGGCCTTTTGTGGCAATGTATTCAGCAATGACTTTTTGTTGAGAACAACGGATTTCATATCACCGTCCGACAGTTTTTCAACGTACGTATCTATGGATGGTTTTGCCAATGCCGTCCAGATAAAGTAGTCTTCATGCTGTTCGAATCGTTTCTTACCAAAATCATTCGCCATAGTCTCGGTATTCGTTTTGACAACCGATACAATCCGTTTAAGCAGCTTTGTCTGTCGGCCGTCATAAACGAGCTGATAAAAATCGATTGGCGACCAGGTGGCTACTGACGGAAACCCTCTACGAAAGCGCAGGGTATCGTCAGTAACAATACCGAATTCAGCTACCGAATTGACCGGGGTAAGTACTTTGCCGCCTTCTACATACTCGACTTCGCCCGAATAGCTATTGTACCGCAGCCGAGCCGCTACCCGCTTCTGACCGTATACCAGCCAACCGTTCTGAACACTATCGCCGGGTATAAATGGGGAGCCTTCCACATCATTGTATGGCTTAAAATTCGGCGCATAAATGCGAATGGTACGGCTGTAACCATACTCAACCTGAGCCATAACCTTTGTGGCCATCAAATACAGAACTCCTAGTACTATTCGACAGATATAGAAACGCATAACTTCCAGCAAAAAAACAGCAACTACACGAATAGCTTGTTATCGGGTATAAATTGATGAACTTATTGTTCTCCAAATTTAGCGGCTTCGGTAATTCCTTTCCAGGTATCGGTTCGAAATGGTACCGCCGGAAAACCTTCCCGATTGTAGAGATTCACATCTCCGTTGTCGTCGGCCCAGCCATATCGGACGGCTACGGGAGTCGTTACCGAATCGGCATGCACCACCACCGTATTCCCCTGAACATCGGCTTTCGCATAATAGAATTTCTGATCGGCACCAGCCACTTCAAACCCTTTCAGATAGCCGTACTTATCCTTTACCACCAAACCATCTCCTGCATTCTGAAAGCGAATCGTAACCTTATCGCCGTTTACGGTCAGCTTATCAAACATAGGGCCGGCACTTATCCCCGACTTCTGGTAAGCGATTCGCATGGCTTCGGCGGCCAATCGCTTGCCTACATCCTCCTTATTTTTCGGGTGGATGTCTGACCGTTCGCCAATGTCGGCCGTCACCGCCATACCCGTATTGGGTAATTGAAGCGTCAGGGTTTGTGCTTCGCGCAATTCGGCCCATGTGCTTCCTTTCCGGCTATCGCCATTCGAGGCATTGAAGCTGGCTAGTTGCACAAACAAAAAGGGGAAGTCATACCCCCAATGTTTCCGCCAGTCCTGAATCATCAGCGGAAACGATTTCCGATACTGATAGGCCCGTCCGGCGTTTGATTCACCCTGATACCAGATGGTTCCGGCAATGGCGTATGGGATTAATGGATTCAGCATAGCATTGAACAACTGGGTAGCGTAGGTGTTGGGGCCTGGTTTGTACGACGATTCGCTCACCGAAGCAATCCGATACTGCCAGTTTCCGGCCAATGGAATCAACACCGACTCGCCCGCTAATCGAAGTTGTTCGGCTTCGCCCATCAAACCACCCGCTCCACCCGTATCCAGTACCCGCACAGCAATCACATTTCGACCTGGTTTCAGCAACCCATCCGGTATAGCATATGACCTCGGTGATGTCCCTTTACCCGATCCAACAAGCTGACCGTTTACGTACGTAGAATCCTGATCGTCGACAGGTCCGAATTGCAATTTCATTCGTTTAAGATCACTGCCTTCAGGAATGACTACCTCCCGACGGAACCAGACAACGCCATCCAGAGTAGGCAATCCTTTCCACTCCCAGTCGCCCAGTACATCCATCCACTTCCATTGCGATGTATTTAGGGCAGGATCGGGCCAGGTCCTAATTTCGGCAGCCGTAGGTAAGCCGCCCTGTTGCAATGCAATGAGCTTCTGCGTGCGCTCAGAGCCGCTTTTGATGACCTCTTCATAAGTAGCCGGAAGTTTACTGGCAACCAGTCGTAGTTCATCATGCTGGTTAAGAGCCTCCCGGCTGGTCCAGGTTTCGGAGTGAGTGCCACCCCAGGATGTGTTAATCAAACCAATGGGAACGTTCAGCTCTTTCTGAATTTGTTTGGCGAAAAAATAGCCGACAGCCGTAAAATTCGGGGCCGTTTCGGGCGTGCAAACATCCCAATTGCCTTCTATATTGTCTTTTGGCGTCAGACTCATATCTTTTTTCACCAAAAGCTGTCGGATATTCGGATAGTTGGCAACGGGAATTTCGGTTTTTGCATTCGCGGCTGCCCGTAGTGGCCATTCCATATTCGACTGCCCCGAGCAAATCCAAACCTCACCCAATACTACATCATCGTAGGTAAGTGTATTTTTCTTTCCTTTTACAATCAGTTGGTACGGGCCACCAGCTTCCATGGGGTCAAGCAAAAGCTTCCACTTACCCTCTTTATCGGCCTTAGCTGTTTTTGTCTGTCCGTTGAACGTCAGGGTAATTTTTTCGGCAGGATCGGCCCAGCCCCAGATCGGTACAGGCTTTCGGCGCTGAAGAACCATGTGCGAACCAAAAACATTGGGTAACCGGACATCAGCCAACGCGGCCTGCACACTTAACATAGTGACCAGGTAAACCCACAAAGCAAAACGTTTCATCTACGTAAAGATTAAGGAATAGAATCAGGATGCATAAAAAAGGCGGCTTTACTGGCCGCCTACTTCTATAAGTATAGATTGGTTCGTTGCTTAGCGAATCTTACTTGACTTTGATTTCCCCTGAACTTCCAGAACATTTGACAGGGCCCGTCGGACTGCAAAATTATAGCGCAGTGTAACCCCATAACTCATTCCTGAACCTGCTCCCTGCAACTGAGCCTGTTGGGCAACTGAACGATTGGCGGTATACGTTACATCGGTGGTTACCGAATTGGCCAGCCCCCATATTTTGCGAACCGACAAGCCCAAATCCACTGCATTGGATAAGCGGACATTGTATTCAGCACCGAGTTCGGCCAGAGTTGCCGTTTGGGCGTTTGTTGTGGTCTGTGTAGTCAGTTGAAACGTTTCGGGAGCTTCCCACCGGCCTGAGTATCGTTTGCCAGTTGTTATCGATACAACGCCATCCTGCTGGATTGTGTTGGGTACTACCCACATACCTCCGCTTAACCAGAAGCCTGATCGGAGCCAGGGCTTGCTGGTCGACACGAGCAGATGTTTACCTCGCAGTACAAACGCATTCTGATCATTTGAATAGCGAAATGAAACCCCAGGGGTTGTATTACTTATTGACATTTGTGAATGAATTGGCATACGGGAATAGCCACCTTCCACCATCCAGCGTTCGTGGTAGGCCCATCCCAATAAAACACCCCAGTTTACTTTACCCACCGGATCGCTCTGAATAAGTCCATTCAACGAATTATCGAGGTGTGCCCGGTCCGTCCGGACGAAACTTTCGAGAGATACATACCAGCGGTCGCGTATCTGCGGCCCTCCATAACGACTCATTAATCGTTTGTATTGCTGCCCGTTTTCGGGCAACCGATAATAGTCAGTTACCCCCTGACCACAAACAGGTAGTACGGCCAGGCCGAGCAGTACATACAGTAAGTAGTGTTTTATCATACGGGGTTCTGGTTAGATGGTATCGCAAATAACGTGATAAACATTTGTTTGTTAATCACTTACAACACTTTTTTTTATAAAAAACGATTAAAATTATTAAACGTACCTGCGCGCATCGACCGCCCTATCTTTTCTGAACAATACCTACTTAAAGACAACTCATTAAATTATTCATTTCGACCATAAAACCACCGAGCGAATAGCTTAAGCCGTTACGCTATTTTGACCCGTATGCTATTGTGTAAAAAGCAAAAACCCAGTTTTTAAAACTGGGTTTTCATTACAAAAAACTGATTAACCTTTTCACAGACAGACTGTTTTTAGGAGCCATGTTTCATAACGGGCACCGAAATGGTCATGTTATCCCAGGCAATAGCAATGCTGCTATTCGCTGGCGTAATGGTCAATTTTTCAATCGGTGTTTTATTCATCGAAACAGGGACTTTGATAGCCGCTACATCGCTGCCTTTAATTTTATCGTAATCGTACGCGCCCCACTGGCCGAGCTGGCTGTTCAAAATGACACTCCACTCTTTCTCACCTGGAATTGTAAAGAGTGTATAGGTACCGGCCTTTACCATTTTACCACCAAACATCACATCATTTTTAAAGGTAACTTCCGTCGCTTCATTGGCTCCGGTTCGCCACACTTTTCCATATTTTTCAAGGCTACTTGAGCCTTCAGGGCCAAAGATGACGCGCCCTTTTTTGGATGGCTGTCCATACACAACCTTAATGCTTTTGTCGGGGCTTTCAGCGGTCATTTTGGGGCTAGCCGGTGCCTGAGCCTGAACATGTGCCCACGTAACCGTAGCCAGCAAGAGTGCAAATACTGCAAATAGTTTTTTCATGGTTAACTTGGTAAGTAATTTAACTGTCTTTTATAAACAGTCTACAGTAAACGATAGTTTTTCGACCACGGTACAAAATGTAGGCCAAAAGTTGGTATTTTTATCCCTGCCAATGGTCAATTATCTGACTATTTATCTAATCCGAAGGCCCAACATGGCAACTACCTATTTTAGTAAACGTAATCTTCAGTTTTTACTGTTCGAAGTATTTAAAGCAGACGAACTAACCCAATACGATTATTTCAGCGCCCACGACCGTGAAACGTTTAACATGGTATTGGACTCGGCAACTTACATTGCCGACACCCTAATGTACCCATACCTGAAAGAAGTCGATAAAAATCAGCCAGAACTTAAAGAGGGCAGGGTAACGGTACATCCGCAGATTAAGGCGTACCTCAAAGCCATGGGCGAAGCCGGACTCATTGGTGCCGGATTCTCATTCGAGCACGGAGGTCAGCAATTGCCCGAGATGATCTGTTCTTCCGTCGGCTTTATTGTGATGGCGGCCAACAACGGTATGATGTACACAGGACTCAGTTCGGGGGCCGCCCATCTCATCACCTCATTTGGATCGCCTGCCTTAATCGACACTTATGTGCCCAATTTGCTGTCAGGAACCTGGCAGGGCACCATGGCGCTTACAGAACCTCAGGCCGGATCATCGCTGTCAGATGTTACGACAACAGCCACCCCACTAAC
Source organism: Spirosoma panaciterrae DSM 21099 (assembly GCF_000374025.1). GTDB lineage: Bacteria > Bacteroidota > Bacteroidia > Cytophagales > Spirosomataceae > Spirosoma > Spirosoma panaciterrae. Next base: position 34,199 of record NZ_KB893173.1, read on the forward strand.
CACTAACGATTCCACGGCAACTAGCCAGTCGGGCGTATACCGGATCAAAGGGCAAAAGGTTTTTATTTCGGCGGGTGACCATGATGCCTCTGAAAATATCATTCACCTGATGCTGGCCCGGATCGATGGAGCGCCCAAAGGTACCAAAGGCATTTCCCTGTTTGTTGTGCCTAAGTATCGGTTGGACGACCAGGGTAATTTTGTCGACAACGATGTTACCTCAACCGGGGTTTACCATAAAATGGGACAGAAAGGGGTTCCGGCCATGCACCTGACTATGGGCTCGAACGACGACACCATCGGGTATCTGGTCGGGCAGCCTAACCAGGGATTATCCTACATGTTCCAGATGATGAATGAAGCCCGTATTGGTGTCGGTATGACAGCAACTGCCATTGCGACGGCGGCCTATTATGCGGCTCTTCAATATGCGAAAGAGCGCCCACAAAGCCGTCGTTTGAATGAGAAAAACCATCTGGACTCTCCCCAAATCCCGATCATCAATCACCCTGATGTCCGTCGGATGCTGTTGTTTCAGAAAGCGGTTACCGAAGGGTCTCTGTCCCTATTGCTTGAGGCCGCCCGACTTTATGATCTCCATGAAGTAACGGAGGGTGAAGAGAAAGAGAACACCTTTTTGCTCCTCGATTTGTTGATGCCCGTTGCAAAATCCTTTCCTTCTGAAATGGGCGTACAGTCGGTTAGCCAGAGCCTGCAAACGTTTGGCGGTTATGGCTTTACCGAAGACTTCCCGGTTGAGCAGCTTTACCGCGACATTCGTATCACGCCAATTTATGAGGGAACAACGGGCATACAGGCTCAGGATCTGCTTGGCCGGAAAATGACCATGAAAGGTGGCAAAGCTCCCCAATTGCTCTTTGCCGAAATAAGCAAAACCATAGGCGTCGCCAGCACCTACGATGACCTGAAACCCTATGCCGACCTGCTGACCAATGAGCTAAAACGTACTCAGGACGTATTAGCCAGCCTACTGCCTTATGCCCAGCAGGGGAACATAGAACGGTATCTATCCGATGCGACTTTATTCCTCGAATTCTTTGGAATTGTAGTGATAGCCTGGCAGTGGCTCAAGCAGGCACTAGTTGCCAAACAGGCTCTTCTGACCCAAAATCCCGAAGGCGACGAACTAGCTTTTTATGAAGGCAAGATTCATACGATGAAATACTATTTCCATTACGAAGTCCCCAAAACGCTTGGATTAGCTGTTCGCTTAAAAGACCCCGAAGTTCTGACCATTGTTACAGAGAAAGAGCTAGCCTTATAAGTCACCGTTCTCCTGTCTATCAACAGCCCGGCCACACCCAGTTTATGGTTGTGGCCGGGCTGTTGATCTTTTTACATCCGTTCAGTAATTTGAGCTTTAGCCCCCTGCTTTACCAGTTTTTAAATACGGCTGATGAACTGACCAAATACTGATTTGAAGCTAGCCACAGTTGGTTTTATCAAATTTCAATTCCACCACGACATTAGCGTCCACAGATCCCCTTGAAGTCACAGTATTGGCAGGTTTCGAGCCGATCCGTTTTTCGGAATGGCTCATTCAGGTCCAGAATCTGCCGGATGAGCTGCTGTAAAATGTGTTCCGAATCAGCAATGTATTGACCAGGTTCATCGTTGGCACCGAATCGGACCGGGTTGGTTTTAAACCCACCGTTCAAATCACGGAACGAATAAAACCCGGCTTCAACCGGCATTCCACCCGCCGGAAATAGCTCTTTTTTCGCTTTATCACGAGGCAATCCCCCCCATTGGCTGATATTTTTGAGCGCCAGATAGCGATACATCCACAACTGGCGCATTTTTTCTTCCCGCCCATCTTTCAATAACTTTTCCGTTAAATCGGGTGGGGTTTTATCAGCCAGATCGACTCGGCCGGTTTTGTAATCGACAATCCGAATCTGTCCGTCGTATTGTTCGATCCGGTCAACCTTTCCGGCAATGCGCACCCGAATAGACACCCCCTTGTCAAGAGGAACATCCAGATGGGTTTCCAGTGTCTGTTCGGTAGCAATCACCGTTAGGCCCGTAAGTTTGTTCTGTTCACGCTGAAAATCGAGCATGAGTTTTTGCGCCAGTTCATACAACAGCAAGTTCATACCGGATTCGATTACCCGCCCCTTCATTGCTATAGCAAATTCCTCTTCCAGCAGATGCCTGATTATAGCTTCGTCGATAGGTCGCGATTTCAGCCGGTATTCTTTGTCCAATCGTTCCAGCACCATGTGTAGCCAGCTTCCAAACTCAGCAGCTCCCATCTTTTCCTCAATATCCTCTTCTTCGGCAATATTTACGATCCGGCTGAAATAGAATCGCATGGAGCAGCTGATAAACTGATTCAGGTAAGACGGATACAGGCCTTTCGTTGTCAGCATGGTAATAAGCTGTTTGCGAATGGCGGCCGTTTTAGGAACACGCAAATCGGTCAGATCGGCCACGGTACTCGCCCCAGCCTTACCAAAGCGCACCGCTGGGTAACTTAGCCGGATACGCCCCTGAGAAGCAGGCACGAGTTCATGCTCGAGCTGACGGATAAAACGGCTTGGCTCACCTTTACTACTTCCATACGCATCCGTTGATGTGGTATGCAAAAGCACAATATCGCTCGCTCGCTGGAGAAGTCGGTAAAAGTGGTAGGCCATTACGGCTTCCTGCTCCCGATAGGTCGGCAGTTTCAGTTCAGCGGCAATATCGAACGGAATCAATGAATTCAGCCGACGAGCCTGTGGTAAAACGCCTTCGTTGACCGACAGGATAATCACTCGATCAAAGTCGAGCGCCCGTGTTTCAAGCATCCCCATAATCTGCAACTGGCTCTTGCCTTCGCTGGTAAACGGAATACTTGTCTGCCGAATCAACTCATACAAAAACGTACGAAAACTTCGCACGGTAACCGTTGTCTGGGAAGAAGGCGACCCTTTCAGCCCCTTACCCTCTTCCATTTGCCGTTCGAGAGTAGTTTCGAGTTGCTTGAGCAGGGTAAAAAACAGATACAGGTACTCGATTTCGATAGCATCCTGACTTACCCGATATACATCCCGAAGCCGTTCGACCAATTCGTAAAAAACCTGAACAGCCTGCATGGGTTCATTTTCAGGCCATCGAGCAAACATAACCTGTACGAGCGGGTCGTTCTGCCCCAGCATCCTGAGTTCGCTCTCGGTCAGATAGACCCGCTGGTTCTGAACAATTTCTTTGGCCATCCACTGAAACAGGGGTTCGGGAGGCAGTTCCTCGCCCGACTCAAGTAGCTGACCGGGCCACATAAGCCCTTTAATGCGCTCATACTGCTTGACAAACGGGTGATTCAGCAGCTTCACCACATGCCGATGGTGGTACTTAAACACCCGGCCCTCTTTCGTCCGAAAGTCATGCACCGTTCGCTGCATTTCGAACAGCGTATCGATGAGTGTAAAGAGCAGCGACGAACGTAGCGACAGCCCCATGGTTACGTTCAGATCCGTCACTTTTTCGTCCAGCGCATATAGAACCGGGATTAGCAGCGTTTCATCGGCCAGTACGATTGCGGTTTTAGTTCCGACTCCTCTTGCCCGGCTCTCCTGCCAATCACTGTAAATTTTTCCGGCTACTTTGGCCTGCATGCTGGCATTGGGCACCCCAACAATCCGAATGTTCTTTTCGGAATTGAGCAGGTTATCCGATAGCTGAGCCAGGTCTTCCCGATTCTGTTTGGAGAAAAACCAGCCATTATCCCGGTATCTTCGCAGAAACTCACCTGCCTCCTGCCGCCAGTCGGCTACGTAGTATTGATCAGCATCCCAGATCAGTTCAGCTTTCTTCGCATCGATCAGTACCCGAATAATCTGCTCCTCAGCCCGGCTAAGCGCATTGAACCCAACAAAATAGAGTCGCTCATAAGCCAGATTATCCCGTATCAACGTATCAACGTTTTGCGCCAGGATTCGATAAGCCATCCCCCGATAGGCTAATCGCTGCTCACCCAATCGGGTATGGAGATTGGCATAAGCAATATGCAGATTTTCGAACAGTTTGAAATAGCGGGACGTACCGGGTGTTTCGATGAGGGGTTTCGCCGATGAGGGCCGATCGACCTGCCAGCGCTCCAGCGCTTTGGCAGCCGTCAAATAACTAAATAACTCCTGGGTATCGATAAGGTACTGATCGATCCGATCAAAATCGGCCAGCAACACGGATGCCCAGCCAATAAACTGCTCAAACTCAACCTGTGGGTCAATGACTTTGAAGACGTCATACAGTTCAAACAGCAAACTTACCGAATCGATCAATTGAACCCCGGCGGCATGAGTGATAAAATCATCGACAGCCAGTGCATGGGGAGCCAGGAAGGGCCGATCGGAGAGCGATGCCAGCTCGTCCAGAAAAACGGAAACCGCCCTACGGGTAGGTAAAATCACCCAAACATCGCTCAGGCTGGGGCCGTGGGTTTCAAAAATTCGCTGGGCCGTTTGCTGAAGAAATGTCATGAGTCGGTGCGTACATAACGGGCTGAACCAGGCAACCCATTAGTAAAGATAACCCACCATCGACCGATTCCGAGTCCAACAGCCCGACAATTTGCTGAAAAACCAACACAAAACCCATAAGCCGTTGGCTTACAGATGCCCCCATAAAATGAATTTTGCCGATGGAGTTGAATACCCAAAAGCGAACGAGGTGCCCTGCGGTTCTAGCAATTTAAGCTAAGCTGACAATTACACTAGGCCAGCAATTCGTTTCGTTAATAGGGTTACTATTTAGGGACTACATTAGTTTGTACAGTAATTACCTGACCAAAATCAACAATTTGCATACACCTAGTGTTACTTAATGACAAAAATCAATAAGTATAATTTATGCGAACTGCTCTTTATATGACCAGATAGCCGTAACCATGAATCGAACCAAATCTTTTGACCCTGTTTTAGTCGTTACCTGGCTGGTTGCCATCTTTTTTTCGCTCCTGTGCCACTACTGCATTTTGCGGTTGGTACTCGGCTGGCTTAAGTCCTAATCAATGCATCCGGTCGCCCCGTACGTCAAGGGTAGCCATGATGTCGGCTTCGACAGCCAGAAATTCTTTCCAGCGCTGGCGAACGCGCTCTGCCGGCAGATAGGTTTCGGCCAATTCGATAAAATTGCGGTAGTGCCCCGCTTCCGAAATCATCAATTCCCGGTAGAACTTCTGTAGTCCTTCGTCGGCAATGTTTTCAGACAGGAGTTTGAATCGCTCACAACTCCGGGCTTCGATGAGCGCATTGATCAGCAGATTATCCATCAACTGCTCATTCCGGTCGCCAATGGGTCGACGAAGGCGGCTGCGCAATTGGTTCACGTACTCGTCTTTGCGCTGCCGTCCCAATGGAATATTTCGTTTACGGAGTTCTTTCAGCACCCGCTGGAAATGCCCCCACTCTTCAGCCACCACGGGTGTCAGTGTTTCAACAATTGCTTCTTTATCAGAGTATTGGACAATGAGCGAGATGCACGATGAGGCCGCTTTCTGCTCGCAGTAGGCATGATCGATCAAAATATCGCCAATGTTCATTTCGGCAATGTTGACCCAGCGTGGGTCGGTTGGCAATTCAAGCCCTAAGGTTGTCAGCGACATAAACGTCGAAAGCTGGATTGGGAAATATACGTCTATCCTGTTTAATTCGGGTAGTTCTCCGAGCAAAGTTAACCAGTTGGGGCGAAATCGACGGTTCCATAACCCCATCCCCCACTTTTTTGTTAATTGACTCTAGCCAGTCCATCATGAAATTAGCTTCCAGCTTTATACTGCTTTTTGCGGCTCTCCAGCTATCGGCCTGTCATCAACAATCGACCGACAAACCAGCCAATACAACCATCGATATACATCCAGCCCAATTACCTGCTCAACAACCCGGTGAAGCAATAGCTACGTTCGCAGGAGGATGTTTCTGGGCCATTCAGGAAGAAATGAAATCACTAAAAGGGGTCAGGATTGCGGTTTCGGGCTATGCCGGTGGTGACCTGGATTATCCAACTTATGAGCAGGTCAGCACCGACCAGACCGGGCATGCCGAAACTGTTCAGGTTTACTATAACCCTAAGGTGATTTCGTATGACGTGCTGCTCGATGCGTTCTTCGCTGGTCACGATGCCACTCAACTCAACCGGCAGGGGCCCGATAGAGGCAAACATTACCGATCGGCCATCTTCTATCGTACCCCCGATGAGAAAGCACGAATCGAAGCCGCCATTCGTCGTGAAACCGCGTCTGGGCACCACAAAGGGAAAGTAGTCACGCAGGTTGAGCCGTTCAACGCATTTTTTCCGGCCGAGGTGTATCATCAGGATTATTACGAGCACAATGATTACAATATGTACATCCAGCTCGTTTCAAAACCCAAAGTCGAAACCTTTCGGGAACGCATGGAAGCGTGGTTGAAGTAATCGACACGCAGCATAAACCGAAACCCGTAAATCGTAAACCTTTGCTAACATTCGACCCGTTCTACGACCATTTCCCCATTCCCGCAACCGTTCGGCCTAATCTGATATTGTGGGATTCGGTCGAACCTTGTAACATTGTTCTGTCTTTCAACTAACTGACTGACTCCTATGCCAGACTCTGATAAATCCATTGGGCGTAAAATTCTGAGTTTCTTCATTAAAGAAGAAGAACCGGGGGTAGCAACGGGCTCCACACCGGCTACTAGCCCCGCTTCACCCCGGCCAGCTCCTACCCAGTCGGCTCCAGCAACCCCAACGCCAGAACCAGTAGCAACAGGCTCTATCGACTCAAAGTTTGCCGAGCACTTTGCAACCGTACTGGCGCAGAACAATCCGCCCGGCCCCGACTATTTTGAGTTTCGGGAAGCTTTACGCAGCCTGTCGAACCTGGGATTACCCGAAGATAAGCAGTATCAGGCGGCCTGGGCCAGCTTTAAGGCAATGGGAGGAAGTACCGATATGGCCACTTTGACCAATACGGCAAATGGTTATATTGCAGCACTCAGCAAAGATCGGGATGCCTTTGGTAAAAGTGTGGAAGCAGCCCTGGCCGAACGTGTTGGTGGATTGCAAAACGAGCAAAAACGACTGCAGACGGAAAACGAGTCGCTGGCTAAACAATTGATCGAGATTCAGAAACAGATTGACGCTAATACGGCCCGACTGACCAGTATCAGTGGAGAAATTACCGAGCAGGGAGGCAAAATCACACAGAATAAACAGAATTACGAAACCACGTTTGCCCACTTTGTTGATCAGATTAAAGGCGATATCGCCAAAATGACACAGTATTTAAAATAACAGATGATGTCGGATGTATGGCGTAGGCAAAACACCCTATCCCAATACATCCTCCATTATACATCTTACATCATACTTCGAAAACATGGCAACTCCTGATTTTTCTCAACTGAGTAGTGGGTCTGGCCCCGAAAAGAAATCGTTCTGGAACCGCCCCGAAGGGGTACTGGGCATGATTGTGCTGGCCGGAATCGCTGGCTTTGGCCTCTGGCACCTCAATGATATTCTGGAATTTCTGATCCGGGCGACCTCAAACCTACTCGAATTGTCGCTGCTGCTGGGTGCGTTGGGTGTGCTAATCTTCCTGTTTACCAGCAAAGATGTTCGGACGGCGGTCTTCTTCCTGTTCAAATCGCTGATGCGCAGTCTGACAGGTACAGTAATTCAACTCAACCCGATCGCCATCATGAAAATCTACATTCAGGATTTGAAAGATAAACGCGAAAAAATGCAGGGGCAGATCAATACCCTGGCCGGGCAGTTGGTGAAGTTGAACAAACGGATCAACGAAAACAACGAAGCCATCAAACAGAAATTTGCGGAAGCCAATAAAGCCAATTCCATGACCGAAAAGCCGGGCATGCGTGAAGCGGCTCAGCTTGCCACTATCGAAGGGGCGGGTTTGCAGGAAATGAATGAGAAACTGCTGCCCTTGCAACGCAACATGAAACAGGTACTGGCTTTCATGGAAAAAGTCAACCAGAGCGCCGACTACATTATTAAGGAAACCGAAATCAAGGTCCGGCTGAAAGAAACCGAATATCAGATCGTGAAGGAGAGTTCCAACGCGCTGAAAACGGCAGTCAGCCTATTCAAGGGCGACCCCGACAAGAAATTCTATTTCGACCAGTCGATGGAGTATATTCAGGACGACATGAGTAACAAACTGGGTGAAATGAAACGAGCTATGGACCTGTCGATGGACTTCATCAACGGGGTGGATATTCAGAATGGTATCCTGTCCGATAAAGGCCAGGCTCTGCTGGAAGCCTATAATAAAGGCGAGTTCAAAATGGTTCAACTGGATGCGCCACCCCAAACCGTAAACCTCGGCCCTGCCCCGCAGAAAGACGCCGGTTACAAGAATTTGCTGGACTAATAGCCAATTTTGAATGAGTGAATGATAGAATGTCCCGATACAGCACATGGCCTCTTCTTCCATTCACTCATTCTTCCATTCACTCATTCTATCATTCAATCAGTCAAAATTAACATTCCTATGCAACGTTTAACCGTAGCCGGTCGGCTGCTTATTACGGTCTTGATTTTGGCCGCCATCTTTTTCGCTTTCCGTTACTTTGGTGGCAACGATGCCCTGAAAAAGCTTCAGTCGAAAGACAAAGACAAGGAATATACGGAGTCGCAGACCATGCCCCGTGCCGACGACAAAACGGCCGAAGAGGCTATCGACGAGTCGAGTGCTTCCTCATCCGGTTCATCGGATGAAGCGAGCAGTAGCGCTCAGCCTCAAAAGGATTTTTCGTATACCGCACCTGAGCCTCAAAATGGTGTTCTGAAAGGGGTGGTTGAACTGGGAGCCAGTGGATTCAACTCGTTCGTCGTCCGGATCGACGATCAGAAACGCTGGAAACTTGAAAAGGCTGAGTTTGGCAATAGCCTCGTACTGGAAAACATGGCTACTGACAATGACGTGCGGACCGGCCTGAAAAGTTATATCGGCAAAATGCTGGACTTTGGGGTTGGTGGCCGTAATATTCATTTTGTGGTAAGCTCAGGGGCTGTTAAAGCCGAAGGCACACAGAAGATCATTAAGGTGCTGAAATCCCTGAATTACTTCGTCAATACGGTAACTCCCGAACAGGAAGGAAGTCTGGCCCTGCGCGCCGTACTGCCCGAATCGTACGAAGGCAACTCGTTTGTTACCGACATTGGCTCCGGCAATACGAAAATTTCGTGGAAAGATGGAGGCTCCATCAAGGCTCTGGAAACATACGGTTCAAAATACTACAGCGAAGGCACGAGTGATGCCACCGTGTACGATGAAGTAAAGGCAAAAGCCAAACAGGTTCCATCCGACCACCGTCAAACCTGCTTTATCATCGGTGGGGTTCCTTTCGAATTGGCTAAATCAGTGCGCAAAGGCAAAGAACGCTATACCGTGCTGGATGCACCAGCCGCTTATAAACTGGAAAGTGCCAAATCGAAAGCTGGCCTTAACGTGTACAAAGCCATTGCCGACGCCACCGGCTGCAACCAGTTCGTTTTCGACTGGGATGCTAATTTCACCATCGGCTATCTGTTGACTCTTAAATAATGATTGAGTGATCGAATGACTGAATGATTGAATAGGAGATGAGTCCTCTATTCAATCATTCAGTCATTCAATCACTCAATCATTTCCTTGCCATGACCCTTCGTGATGTATTTCAGGCGATTTCGGGCCAGCCTGCTTTGTTATTTGTGCTCCTGATGGCTGTTCCCACAGGGGCTTTTTTGGTGAATTTGTGGTCGGGTAGCACAGCCGAGGAAATTATTAAGTGGAAGTATGCTTATGCTGTACTTGTGTACCTGGCCTGCATTCCAGGCGTATTTGCCGTAACGTTGAATATCTACCTGTTTCTGTTCGAGCGGCAAAGTGTATGGGATATGAACCTGGCCCTTCAGATCCTGCCCATACTGACCATGATTGCCACGCTCATGCTCATCCGCCGAAAAATCCCCTTTGCCTATGTCCCAGGCTTCGGCAAACTGTCGGGGTTCCTGACGTTGATTGCCGCCATTATCGGGATTATGTGGTTCATCGACCGAACACGTATTTACGCAGTCACCTATATCCCGTTTACCTATATTGCCGTTGGATTCATTGCGCTTCTGGTCATTATCCGCTTTGCCTGGAGCCGCATTTTTTAACCCTACTTTCCACAGTTCAGAGCAATCGGTCCTTTGAAACCAGTGCCCTCGATTATCGATCTGTCGACAAGGCTAATCGTTTAGCTTCTACCTGCCTTGCAGCTCGCTCCTGTCTGTATTTGGGCAAATTGATTAGCAATACGCTGCCTAAGATGACAATTAAACCAGCGATTTGGACCCAGGAAATTGGTTCATTGGCAAACAACACACCCAGAATAACCGCAATCACCGGATTCACATACGCATACGTACTTACCTGTGTAGCAGGTCGTACCTGAAGGAGCCAAACATAAGCACTATAGGCAATGATCGATCCGAACAGGATCAGATACCCCAACGCCAGCCAGGCACGAACGGGCACCTGTGTCCACTGAACCTGTTCAAATTCCTGATTGAGAAGGCTAGCGGGTAAAAACACCAGCCCAGCTATAATCATCTGCCAGGCCACATTGACCGTCGACCCGCCCTCCGATGGATTGTGCTTCGAATACAGCGACCCCGACGACCAGGCTATCGAACCGCCAATCAGCAGAAGCATACTTATATTTTTTGCCGAATCCGCATGGCCACTAAACAGATCACCTAGCTGCTCACTAAACAACAGAATCACTCCGGCGAAGCCGATCAATAAGCCCGCCAGCGTGGCCTGACTTTTAAAATTCGTTTTCCAGTTGGGTTTATCGAGCAGAACAAACCAAAGTGGAGCTGATGAAACCATGATGGCGACCAGGGCACTGGGCAAACTCTGTTCCACCCATATGACGGCCCCGTTCCCTCCGACCAGTAATAATACACCAACGATCGCTGAATTCAGCAGGCTTTTTTTATTCACCAATGGCTCGCCTTTCAGGACCCCCCATAGCAACATCAGCAGGCCAGCCGCCAAAAATCGCATGGCGCCCATCAGCATCGGTGGAAAATCCTGAATAGCCATCTGAATAAAAAAGTAGGTTGACCCCCAAACTATATAAACAACCGCAAACGCACTGATTACCAGTAGCGGTGAAACGGTTTTGGTACTGGTGTGATTCATAGCTTTTTTCGTCTTTCAGGTGTTATTTACTGTTCCTATTGCCAAAGGTAAGGCACTTTGATTCATGAATAAAGCGAATTATTTTTGTAGAAATCATGAATTTTACTCATCATGGAAATCCGGCATCTGCAAATGGTGAAAGAGGTTGCCTCCAGTGGTAACCTGACGAAGGCTGCTGATCGACTGTTCCTCACCCAGTCGGCTCTAAGCCACCAGTTGAAAGAAATTGAGACCTATTTCAATACGCAGCTTTTCATTCGCGACAAAAAACAGATGCTACTTACCCAGGCTGGTGAGGTGGTGTTGCAGGCAGCCGAAAAAATCCTTCTGGAAGTTGCCGAAACCCGAGCCAAAGTCCGTTGCCTCACCGACTCCGAATCGGGCGAAGTGCGGCTGTGTACTCAGTGTTACACTTCCTACCATTGGCTGGCGGGTTTTCTGCGTGAATACCAGACCATTTACCCCAAAGTCGATGTAAAGGTTGAGCTGGAAGCCCCCTTTCATGCCGCTGATCAATACCTGCTTACTAACAAAATTGACGTGGCCATTACGGAAGGTGACGAAAACCCAAAGTTTGCCTATACGCCACTTTTTCAGGATGAGTTTGTCGCGGTTGTCGCTCCGGACCATCCCTGGGCTCAGCGTTGCTGGGTCGAGATCGACGAATTCGCTGAGTACAATTACATCATGTATAACATACCTGACGAGGAAAGCGCCAATTTCATGATGTTTTTCAAGCACCGTAGACCTGCCAAAGTCTACAAGATTACGCTGACGGAAGCCATCCTGGAAATGGTTAAGGCAGGGCTGGGAGTAGCTGTCCTGCCAACCTGGGTTATTAAACCCTACATCCAGTCGGGGCAGTTGGTCACGGTTCGGGTTACGGAGCAGCGAATTCTGCGTACCTGGTATGCGGCTACGTTGAAAAACAAACAGCTTCCCCCCTACACAACTGCTTTTATCGAACAGCTGGCATCGTACATGAGAACACACGAGGGGTATGCCTTTACGGACGAACTAATGCCTGGCTATTATGCCTAATCCGTTCCATCCATGAAGCCTTTCCATCTAATTACACACGCCCTTCTCTTCTTTTCCGTACTTCTATCCATCTCCTGCCAACCGGCTTTACAGGAGCCTGTTTCGTCAGATTATGCGTATTTCCCCCTCGAAACGGGTCGATACTGGATATATGACGTACAGGAAGAACGCTATACAGCAACAACCTCGCCTTTACAGCGAACTTACCAGCTAAAGGAACTGATTGGACTACCCTATTCGGATGTGACGGGGCAACAGGCTTACCGATTGATTCGCTATAAACGAATCGACGAGGCCCAGGTTTGGCAACCCGACTCAGTATGGTCGGTCCGGTTAGTCAATAACCAGGCTATACGTTCTGAGAACGGCAAAGAATTTGTTAGCTTGTTATTTCCAATCAGCGATCAATCACGTTGGAACGGTAATCAGCTTGCGGGTTTGGATTCGGATGAGTACATAGTCCGCAACGTCGGACAGCCTTATCGCGTACTGGCTAAACAATTCGACGATACGGCAACCGTCGTCGCTCAGGATGACTCCACGCTGGTTTCGCAGGATAAGCGGATCGATGTATACGCCCGAGGGGTTGGATTAGTGTATAAGGAACGAACCCATGTGCAGTTTTGTACGGCTACACCAACCTGCATTGGGCATCAACAGATTGATTATGGCACTCGACAGATTTACCGCATCCAATCGTACGGCACTGACTAAACTAGCCGGACTGCTCTTTCTTTTCTTACTATCTCACCCTGATAGCTTTGGCCAATCCCGAAAATACCTGGTTCTGCTACGCGACAAAGCCAATTCGCCTTACCGGGTTGATCAGCCAGATCAGTTTTTATCGCAGCGCTCCATCCTGCGTCGCCAGAAACAGAATATCCCCGTTTTAGAACGTGACCTTCCCGTTAACCCTGGCTACTTAAGTCAGCTTCAACAGACCGGAGCCAAAATCTGGTTTACGTCGCGCTGGCTCAATGCGGTTCTGGTCGAAGCCAGCGAGGCTACCCTTACGGCTATCCAGCAATTGTCGTTTGTGAAAGGTCTGGAGTTTGGACGTTCGCTGGCCAATGCCCGTATCAGTGTCGCAGACTCAGTTCTATCGTCAGCGAATGAAGTCGATACGCCCGGCAAATTTGGGGATGTACAACCCCTCAGCTATGGCTCATCCCTGGCTCAGATCACCCAGATTGGTGTCGACAAAATGCATCAGCAGGGTTATCACGGTGAAGGTATGTTGATCGGAGTGCTCGACGCCGGATTTCAAAACGCGAATAAGGTGGCTTTTTTAAAACCACTTTTCGATGAAAAACGCGTGCTGGCCACCTACGATTTTGTCAAAAAAGAGACGAGTGTTTACGAAGATGACTCGCATGGGTTGTCCTGTCTGTCGGCAATTGCCGCCACTGCCGACAATCAGCTCTATGGCACTGCCTACAAAGCCTCATTTATCCTGTTGCGCACCGAAGATGCCGCCAGCGAACGACAGATTGAAGAAGCCAACTGGCTATTTGGTGCCGAATATGCCGATAGTGCCGGGGTCGATGTCATTAGTTCCTCTCTGGGATATACACAGTTCGACGATGCATCGACCAGTTATACCTATCAGAATATGAATGGGAAAACGGCACTTAGCAGCCGGGCAGCCCAAATCGCTACCGAAACGGGAATGGTGGTTGTGGTAGCGGCTGGCAATGAAGGCAACAATGGCTGGCATTATCTTTCGGCCCCCTCCGATGCTGCGTCTGTACTAGCCATTGGCGCTGTCGGCACAACAGGCCAGCGAGCCTCCTTTAGTTCGTTTGGCCCATCGGCCGATGGCCGGGTCAAACCTGATCTGGATGCCCAGGGGCTAGGTACAACCGTGGGCTATCCAACGGGTTCGATTGCATCGGGCAATGGTACATCATTTGCCACACCGTTGATTGCCGGGCTGGTAGCCGGATTCTGGCAGGCGCACCCGCGCCTAACGGCTGCTCAGGTAACCGATGCCCTCCGACGATCTGGCAGTCTATATGGTACGCCAAACGATCAATTGGGCTACGGCATTCCTAATTTCGAGCGGGCCTCGTCCTTTTCCGGCGACTACAATGCCTTGTTTGTCTATCCAAATCCATTCAGCGATGGTCAATCGCTGGCTGTACAGTGGGGCGAAATTCAGGAGAACACTCCGCTCGACGCTACCCTGACCAACCTGACCGGGCGGGTCGTCTGGCAAAATCGGTATGTTTCACCTGGACTAGCGGCTTTTCGCCTTCCTAATTTAAATTTATCCGCCGGTGTTTATATCATGACCCTCGTAGCGGGCGATAAAAAACGAACCCTGAAGCTGGTAAAACAGTAACCTAAAGTTTGTGGTTTTGCGGTTAAAGATTGACTTGCTGACCGGCCGACTGGCAACACTTGTCTACAACTCCTAAATTTTCCGTATGCCAACCTTACACATCGTTCAGGGCGATATTACGAAATTGGCCGTTGATGCCATCGTGAATGCAGCCAATAGTAGTTTACTGGGTGGCGGAGGGGTAGATGGGGCCATTCATCGGGCGTCAGGCCCCGAACTGGTCTTTGCCTGCCGAATGCTGAACGGATGTAAAACTGGAGAAGCAAAACTGACCAAGGGGTTTCGTTTACCAGCTACTTACATCATTCATGCGGTAGGTCCAGTCTGGCGGGGAGGAGCGCATGGAGAAGCCGACCTACTGGCAAGTTGTTACCGACGATCGCTTGAAATTGCCGATGCGCATACTCTTCAACGAATTGCATTCCCGAACATCAGCACGGGCATTTATGGTTACCCAAAGGACCAGGCAGCCGAGGTAGCCATTGCCGCTGTCAGTAGATTTCTGGAAAAGCCAACATCCATTCAGGAAGTTACCTTTGTTTGCTTCGATGCCGAAAATCGTACGATTTACGAGCAGATACTACAATCGCAAAATCAATAGAACGCAGATGGTTGGCTAACCAGCTCGTTCTATTTTACCTAATCAGTCAGCTTTATGGATCAAACGTTACACGATTTTCTGGATCAACTGGCCCAATTTGGTAAAACCAACGATCGGCAGGCAACCCAGCGCCGTGAACGAATGCTCAACATCACCCCCGATACGGGGCCATTCCTCGCTATTCTCATCAAAGCCACAAAAGCCAAAGCGGTTCTCGAAATCGGCACATCAAATGGCTATTCGACAATCTGGCTGGCCGATGCCGTTCGCACTACAGGTGGGCACGTAACCACTATCGAAATGGACCCCTGGAAAGCCGAACAGGCACGTCTGAATTTCCAAAAAGCTTCTGTCGATGTTGTCATTACGCAGATTTTGGCCCTGGCCGAAGCATACCTGCCAGCCTGTTCACCCGCTAGTCTGGATTTCATTTTTCTGGATTCTGAGCGGAGTCAGTATACAGGCTGGTTGTACCAACTGCTCAGCCTTCTACGGCCTGGGGGTTTGCTCGTAGTCGATAATGCTGTATCGCACGAGGCCGAACTCGCTGAATTTACCAGCCTGGTCCAGCAAATCCCCGGCCTTGATTCGTCTTTAGTACCCGTTGGTAACGGTGAGTTGCTTCTCTGGAAACATGCTTGAATAAAAAAACGAACCACCTGGTTGCGGGCGGTTCGTTCTGAAGCAGATACAGTCATACCTAATCCTCGCCTACGGCGGTACTGTCCGACTTCTTATTGCGTTTTTTAACCATGTAGTCCGTAGCGGTCGATCCTTCGCGAGGTTCACTTACCCGTTGAATCTTGTAGTTCCTGTCGGCCAGACTCATCGTTGGCGTATGATCGACCGAAACGCCCCCAACGGGCTGCACGGCTGGGTGCTGATTTTTATAGTTAGCTAGCTGAGCATCCGAGGGCGCAGGTTTCTGGACCGCTACCCCCGTTTTTTTCTCCCATCGACTCGCTGCTGCAGCCATATTGGGGTGCTTGTAGTTGGCAGTCGAATACATAGGATTGTTCAACGGTTTTTTCTGACCATCATCCCGATTTGTCTGTGCTCTGGCCTGACCGACGATCGACAGGATGCCGATGCCGACAAGCAAAAAGGTTAGCGATTTCATCGTTTTTTTCTGGTTTTGTTGTACAACAAAGTTAACACCTCGTCAGATTAAAAAACGATTAAAATAACTACTAGGTTTTTAGTTTTTATATTTTCTTACGCAATAACCGTAGGATTGACTCAGATTCGGTTAACGAATCGACCTTTTCGAGCGAAATCCATTGAATATTCGTTCTTTCGTCAGAAATGCCAAACGGTTCTTTAGGGTCGGCTTCAAATAGAAATCGGATGTCGTAATGTAGATGTTCAGGCACATCGTCCCGTTTGGGAATCGTATGTATATTCACGTCGAAAATAGCTGGGCTGAGTAATCGGACCGATTGCAGTCCAGTCTCTTCCTGAGCTTCTTTCAGGGCGACAGCCGCTACATCTGGATCACCGTCAGCGTGCCCACCGGGTTGGAGCCAACGGTCTAGTTTACGGTGATGAAGTAACAGTGTCTGCTTGCGGTCGGGGCTAACAATCCACGCTGAACCCGTGATATGGCCAATCAGCAACGACCGCTCAAAGCAATCGGGATGTTGCCTGACAAACGCCACGGTGGCCTCTGTCATAGCCTTTTCTGTGGCATCGGCTGGTGTATGATGAGAAAGTAAACTTAATAGCGGCTGACGATACATTCGTTGTTTTTGTTCGGTAAAAACTGCAATTTGCTTCCGTTTTTTCAATACTCTATCGACTATTATGCACAAGTTAACGCTTACAGCCGTAACCCTTTGTCTGGCAGCTCAGTTAGCCACCGCTCAAATTAAATTGCCCTCTCCAAGCCCTGGTGCCTCAGTTATGCAAACGGTGGGCACTACCGATATGACCATCACGTATTCGCGCCCAAGCCTGAAAGGTCGTCAGCCCTTTACATCGTCATTTGTTCCGCTTGGAAAAGTATGGCGGACGGGTGCCAATTCGCCTACTCTGTTTACAACCACAACGGATGTAATGGTCAATGGTAAAACCCTTGCGGCTGGTAGTTACGCCGTTCTATCGATTCCCGAAGAAGGTTCCGCCACGCTGATTTTCAGCAAAAACAAGACGAGTACGGAGCAATCGTACAAACAGGAAGAAGATGCGCTACGCGTGAACCTGACCCCGATGGAAAACAGTGAGAAAGTAGAAACCTTTACCATTGGCTTCAGTGATGTGACTGACAGCACCGCCAAACTGAATTTCATCTGGGCCAATATTAAAGCCGTTGCTGATCTGAAAGTAGATGTCGCTGCTAATTCGGCGGCCAACGTCGATAAAGCTGTTGCCGAAAAACCCAATGATCCAGCCGTACTACAGGCTGCCGCCAGCTATAACCTCTCAAAAGGCCGCAATCTGGATCAGTCGTTAAGCTGGATCGATCAGTCGATTGCGGCAGGCGAAAACTACCGGAATCTGTATGTAAAGTCGCAAATTCTGGGCAAAATGGGCAAATATGCCGAAGCACTACCACTAGCTCAAAAAGCACTATCATTAGGTCAATCGTCCAACGATGGTGCTTTCCCTTTCTTCAAAGATGGCATTGAGAAAAGCATTTCGGAGTTTACCGCTAAAGTTCCTGCCTTGCCTGCTATCAAAGGCAAAGGCAAGAAAAAGGCATAATGCCAAACCTTATTTTTCTTGATAAACACAACTGCAGACCAGGCCGGTCTGCAGTTGTGTTTAGAACGATTTCCAAACCAGTTTTATAACTCAGTTTATTAAAGGGAATAAAGGCCGAAGCCATCTTGAGTTTTTTCAAGATTGTTTCGGGGAATAGTATCATATTCCAACCCTTACCTCAGAAGTTAAGTCATAGGATAAAATCGCTGTCTTATGAAAATACTCCTTCTGGCTACCCTTTGCTTACTTCTCTACACGCTGGTAGTCAATTGTCGCCAGTCAGATATTCCCCCGTCCTGTAACGTATCAAACCCGTTGGAAGAACTAGATTGGTTAAAGGCAATTGTAGCCGACACAGTAGCCACTAAAGATCAGAGTTTGTCTATTCAGCAAGCTACTTATAAAAACCAAACGGTTTATCTCGTTTACATCACTCCTGGCCCAGACAGGGGGGTAACTACCTTGTATGACTGTCAAGGAACAGCCCTTTGCAAGGGGTATACAACTATTGCAGGTTTACAAACGGAGTGTAAATCTGTATTTAATGAGACACAAGCAGGCCCAGTGTTGTATAGCCGCTAGCTATTGTATAAGTCCCGATATGGTAATCCAAAACCCGAGAATAGAGTATAGAACCTAACTATTCATAGGGAACCTACCACAAGTCGATAAGAATTAGAATAACAAAGAAGAGAACAATTAATATGCATATCAGTATACCAGTACCTAGAGCTTTTAATAACTGCATAGCTGTTGCATGATCCAATTGTTTACTAACCCCAAAAACTTAGCATTCGCTCATTCAATTCTTTCTTATCTATCTGAATACTTCATTGGCCCCACACACGCTGCAATATCCAGGCAATCCCCACAACCAGCAGGCAACCAATGGCGTTGAGCCAGAGAAAAGCGGTTAGGTCGAAGTACCAGCTTAAAATAACCAGAACCTCAGCGATGATGGCTCCCCAGAACGTAGCCTTGCCCCCTATGGCTTTGACGTAAAAGGCGACAACAAACACCCCCAGAATAACCCCGTAAAACAAAGACCCCAGGATGTTGACGGCTTCGATCATACTGCCAAACTGATTGGCAAACTGGGCCACGATAATGCAGAAAATACCCCAGCCAATAGTAACCCATCGCGATGCCTGTACATAAAAGGTATCGTCGCCGTCGGGTCGAAGTAAGCGTTTATACACATCGATTACCGTGCTGGAAGCCAGCGAATTGTAAGCCGAAGCAATCGACCCCATCGAAGCTACAAAAATGACGGCAATCAGTAGCCCGATCAATCCGTGCGGGAGGTAGTCCAGTACAAAACGCAGAAATATATAATTCACATCGTTGGTATCGGCCGCAGGGTTAGCCTTTTTAATGAGCTTGGTTACGTCAGTCTTTACCCCTTTCAATGCGTCGTCGGTTTCACGGATTCGCGTTCCAGCCGCATCCTGCCCCGCCTGATCGTCGGTTTTCAGAGCCGCCTGCATATCCAGAACTGCCCGCTGCCGCTGGGCGGTCAGATTCTGATGTTTGATTTCGGCAAGCTGGTATTCGCGGGCGTAGGCACTCTGCTTTAATCGATCGGTTTCCTGTTTGTTGAAAAAGATGGGCGAAGGATTGAACTGGTAAAATACAAATACCAGTACCCCCACCAACAGAATCAAAAATTGCATAGGCACCTTCAACAAGCCGTTCATCAGCAGGCCGAGTCGACTTTGCCCGATGGTTTCGCCCGTCAAATACCGCCCCACCTGCGACTGGTCGGTGCCGAAATAAGACAGTTGCAGAAAAAAACCGCCAATCAGTCCCGACCAAATGTTGTACCGGCTATTGGGATCGAATTTAAGGTCGATCAGATTCATGCGTCCTGCCTTACCCGCTACATGCAGTGCATCCACAAAGCCAATCCCGTCAGG
This sequence comes from Spirosoma panaciterrae DSM 21099, assembly GCF_000374025.1. Classification (GTDB taxonomy): domain Bacteria; phylum Bacteroidota; class Bacteroidia; order Cytophagales; family Spirosomataceae; genus Spirosoma; species Spirosoma panaciterrae. The sequence goes on from NZ_KB893173.1 coordinate 53,986, forward strand.
CAGCAGCTTTACGGTTAGGTATCCCGCCAGCGCCATCGCAAAGGTTACAATCGCCATTTGCTGCAAGTGCGTATAGGATATTGCCTTGGTACCGCCTGTAACGGTGTATACCAGTACAATGCCTCCCATTATCAAGTTGGTCAGGTAGATATTCCAGCCCAGAATAGTCGACAGAATGATGGAAGGGGCATAAATCGATAAGCCCGTCGATAAGCCCCGCTGGAGTAAGAACAGCCCCGCTGTCAGGGTGCGAACCCGCGTATCGAAGCGAGATTCCAGGAACTCGTAGGCCGTAAAAATCTTCAGCCGATGAAAGATCGGCACAAAGGTTACCGACAAAACCACCATCGCCAGTGGAAGCCCAAAATAGAACTGCACAAACCGCATTCCGTCGGTAAACCCCTGCCCCGGTGCCGACAAAAACGTAATGGCGCTGGCCTGGGTAGCCATCACCGAAAGCCCAACGTGATACCACGGCAGCGAATGACCCGCCAGCAGGTAATCGTTCATACTACGGCTACCCCGACTCCGTACAATGCCGTAGGTAATGATACCCACCAGCGTGAACACTAATACGCTCCAATCAAGAACACTCATGATAACCAGCGCATTAGTCCATAAAACAGAAGCATTTCGACAACCAGGCTACCCATTACGATAGCGTAGAGCTGGGGCCAGGAACGAGCAAAAGGGGGTAGATCAGATGGGTTACGGGTCATGAATGCATGGGTTGTCGAGTCTATAACGGCGAAATTAGCAGAAATAGATGTATCGACTTCGATTAACGCAAAGGAATGGCTTATTTCTCCTTATCCTGTACAAACGAAATGCCAGATTCCTCTCGGCCTACTCACGCCCGATCGAAAGGTTATAACTTAAATAGGGCAACATTCGGAATGGCAGCTCTTTATATTTCAGCCCATCTCTGAAAATCTGGCTATAGAACCCCAGATCGAAGGCATGCCGATGGCGATCGATCCGCAACGCAAATGATAAAGAAACCCGCTCCCCAAAATCGTTCGGATAATAGGAATAGTCCCCTAAATTAACCCGATTGTCACTAAGCACAGTCAGACTTGGCGATACTTTCTGCATCAGGCCCATAGTTATGTACAGTTGATTTTCGATGGGCGTATCCAGATAGTAAGGATACGACATTGGGTTGGCGTAATAGTATCGTCGTTTACCACGTTCAACAAACCCAAATCCTGCCGTCACGTTGCGCTGGGCACTCCCAAATGTAGCCAATGCATTGAACGTCAGAGGCCCCCTTGTATAGTAACCTAACTTACTTTTATCCTGATACATGACATTCAGGCCCATCCGAACCTTATTGCCTAACGGCACACTGAGTTTAGTGTATAACCGGGAAGTGGTTGGCAGGAAGCCCTCGTAGAAAAAAAGATCATCTGAATCCAGGTCCACCGAAGGTATTGGTGTGACAAAACTTGCTCCTATACTCCAGAACCGGGTAATCCCATAATCAAATGCATTATATAACCAGGTGTTGCGGTAATAAAATCGACCTTTTTCAGCATTAATCGCCGTAGGGTTGAGTAACATAAACGGAGAAAACCGATTCACAAAACCATCTGGATTCGAGCGGCTGGTTTGGCTCATCTCATTCCATACCGTATCGACCCGAACGAGTAACTCTGGCTCAAAGTAGGTTAACTGACCGTTCGGCTTTCGGACCGTAATCATGGTTTCATTCTGCTTGACAAAGGTGCCTGGCAGGCGGGTGCCATCCCGTAGCAGAAATACGGCCGAAGCGATTCGTTCATGCATTTCAGCCTGCTCTTCCTTCGGGCGTTCTGCCAGTATTTTCACGACCTGATCGGCCTCTACATAAGACAGATCGCCCCCACGTACCCGAACGGTAATCAAGGAACTGTCCTGTCGAACAATTTGTCCACGAACAACTGAACCATCCCGCATGAGTAGGTAAGAATGTTTTCGGAACGTATCTTCAGGCGTTACTTTTAGGAATTGTGCCTGCACTATAAATGGACACAGGCATAGCAGAAATAGAACTGTTTTCACAGCAGTAGACGTTAAGGTTGAAGAATTGGCGTTGATATTTTCTTATGCAAACGGTTACACACCGACAATTATTTTTTCAGCATATAGCTCAGACCTCCGATTTTCCGTTAGGGTTGGAAATCGACCGGGCCGAAGGCATTTATTTATATGAAACCAGCGGCAAACGCTATATCGACCTCATTTCAGGCATTGGGGTGAGCAACGTAGGGCATCGGCATCCGCGCGTATTGGAAGCCATCCATCAGCAGTTGGATAAGTACATGCACCTGATGGTATACGGTGAATATATTCAAACGTCGCAGACGCAGTTGGCTCAGGCTTTAAGCCAAACCTTGCCACCGAGTCTGAATAACGTATATTTCACCAACTCAGGAACCGAAGCTGTTGAAGGAGCTATGAAACTGGCGAAGCGATATACGGGCCGTTCTGAACTCATCAGTTGCTTCAATGCCTACCACGGCTCAACCCAGGGTGCTCTTTCCCTTTCGGGCGACGAAAATTTCAAACGTAATTTTCGCCCACTCCTACCCGATGTTCGGCACATCCGCCACGGCAATCCGACCGATCTTGAGCAAATTACCCATCGAACAGCGGCTGTAATAATCGAAGTAGTTGCGGGCGAAGCAGGTGTTCGTGTGCCGGAAGCAGCCTATTTTCAGGCGCTTCGGCAGCGTTGTACGGAAATGGGAGCCTTGCTTATTTTTGATGAGATTCAGACCGGCTACGGACGCATAGGCACTTTTTGGGCATTTGAGGGCGTTTCGGTTGTTCCCGATATTCTGCTATGTGCCAAAGGTATGGGAGGAGGTATGCCTATCGGGGCATTCATCAGCTCCGATGAATTGATGAGTGTGTTTAAAAACAATCCGATTCTGGGCCATATCACCACCTTTGGTGGCCACCCGGTTTCGTGTGCCGCTTCATTAGCCACCTTGCAGGTTATACAGGAGCAGAAGTTACACGAACAGGCAGAGGCCAAAGGACAACTATTCAGACAGTTGCTGAGCCATTCGTCTATACGGGAAATACGCGGTAAAGGCCTGATGCTGGCTGTTGAATTCGATTCGTTTGACGTGTTAAAACCCATTATCGATCGTGCCATCGACAACAGTCAGAAAGGGCTGGGGGTTATTACCGACTGGTTTTTATTTTGTAACAATTCCATGCGGATAGCCCCCCCGCTCATCATTACGGAAGCCCAGATTCAGGAAGCGTGTGGAGTAATTCTGGAAGCGATTCATGCTTAGTCATACGGGGTCATGAATGGCCATTTGCTCAAGCGGTTGCGAAGTACCCTGAAAACTATTCATGGCCCTGTATGATTAAAAAATGTCGCCACGCAAATGCCTTCGGTTAAAATGCTTCTCCCAGTTGAAAATATAAACCGTTCGATACACTTTGCCCAATACCCCAACCGTAATCGACACGAAGATTTAAGCGTTCTTTCTGATTCAGAGACAGTCGGAGCCCACCGCCAAACGAGTATTTAAGTTCCTGAAAATTCAGTTCCCGCAGGTTATCCCCTACATTACCCACCCCAAAAAAACCGACCGCACCCAATCGCCAGAACAACGGCACCCGATACTCGGCCTGAGCCACGATCTGGTCTTCGCTTCGATAGCGTCCATCATAAAAGCCCCGCATGCTGTTGGAACCCCCAAAGCTGGCCAGGCTTCGTAAGGGCGTCTTGCCCCCATTAAAAAAACCATAGGCCTGGATAGCCAGCACATGCTGTCGGTAAATCGGCAGAAACCGCCGAAAATCAACGACATAGTTGGTATATCGAAAATCTGAGCCGAACATTGGGTTAAAATGATTGAAGTAAACTTGTAGAAACCCTCCCCGATCAGGGGCAAATGCGTTATTCCGCGAATCGTACGTAAGACTTAGCCCTGCCCCGGAGATGTGATAGGGCTGGCGGCCAATCACCTGCAACTGGTCGAAAAGGCCGCCCGACTGATAATCTATATCCAGGAGTCGCTGGTATTCATAAACGAGTCCTGCGAAAAAACGCTCCTTTAGCTTCCGCTGAAAATGCAGATAAATATAGTATTGCTTGAAGGTATAGGGTTCCATATGCTCATCAGGCGCGTCCTTTCCAAGCCCCCAGAACCGATCGGGGAAATAGCTGTACGATAATTGATAATTTAGGATAATTCGTTCGCCCGGAAAATAAGTTGTTCCATTCACAGCCGCAATAAATTGCTTGCGAAGGGAGTATAATGCCAGCGCCTGGGTGTTTGACGTACGAGTAAGGGTATCGTGCTTATTGAACCGAAACGTGAATGAGCCCGCCAGGCCAAAAGACCAGTCGGTTTCGATTGAACGGGCTACCAAAGGCAAAATCAGCGTATTTCGGGTACGAATTAGTTGACTTGGAATGGGTTCTCGAGGAACACGGATGCTATCGGGCTGGGCTCGAAGGGCTTGCCCCAGGCTCATTAATTGGCTGATTAACAGCAAAACCAACCTTTTATCAAGTAAAACCGACACTGTAATCGAATTAACCGTTAATTAAACTCGCATTAATTAAATTGCGGCAAAGTAATCCTAAAATTGTAAATTTCGTAGATTTGGGCTTTTATTAACCGATACAGTCTGCGCCCAATCAACAGGGGGCAGCCGACGGGTTGGCATCAACTACGGAACCTCCGATTTGTAAACCACCGATATGAGCAAATTAAACTTACCGCCCTTTACGTTAGGCGAATCTATCACTCCAGAACAACGCCAGTTTTTTAACAAATATGGTGTCATTGTATTTCGTAACTTCATTGAACCCGAAACAGTTAAACTTTTTATCAGTGAAACGGAGCGGATCGAAAAACAATGGCTCGATGAAGGGCGTGATAAGGTAAACGGCGTTCCATTAAAATTTGGTAAGGATGAGGCTGGAAATTCCATGATTCAGCGGATGTGCTTCCTGTCGCAGCACAGTACAGCACTCCATGAATTTTTGCAGGACCCCCGCCTACAGGCTGTCGTAGACCTTCTACAACCTTACGAGGGGCGCATTGCTGAAATTGAAAAAGATGGCCTCATTCTGAACCACTACGTTCGTACTCCCAACAGCAAATTCTCGCAAATGGGCTGGCATACCGATAGCCCGCGCGACATTTTTCTGGGGCAACGCATTATGCCGATGCTCAACGTGGGCATTCACCTCAATTCGACACCTTACGAAAGTGGTGGCCTTCGGGTGATTCCGGGTACGCATAAGCAGGGAATTCTAAAAATGCTCTTCCGCAAAAAATATTTTGTCGACAACGAGCCCGATAAGCACGAAGTTGGCTTCGACATCAATGCGGGCGACCTGTCGGTCCACGACGGACGGCTTTGGCACCGGGCGCAGCAGTCGCCTTACTTCGGTGAAGCCAGCCGTCGACGTGTCATGTATGTGCCGGTCGTAACTGGAAAGTACATGCCTAAAGATGAGAACAGCAAAACGCCGTTCTATCACCGTTTCATTTCCAAAGTCAATATTTAAGAAAGAAAAAGGAAGAAGGGAAAAAGGAGAAAGCCTTAGGTCGGTCACTTTCTCCTTTTTCCCTTCTTCCTTTTTCCATACCTCCCCACTCTTATGGCCTACGCCCTCATAACAGGAGCCAGCCGGGGCATTGGCCTGGCCATTGCCACCGAACTAGCGCAAAAAAAATTTGACCTGCTTCTGGTTGCCCGCTCCGAAACATTACTTCGGGAAATCGCCCGGCAGCTTGCCAGTGAGTACGGCATCAAAACAGATTATCTGGCCGCAGACCTTGCCGCCCCCGGTGCTGCCCAGAACGTAGTATCATGGTGTCAGCAAAAAGGCTATGCCATCCAGATGCTGGTCAACAACGCAGGCTATGGACTTAGTGGCCCTTTCGAAAAACATCCACTGGCCGAACACACGGACATGATGGCTGTAAATATGACCGTGCTGGTTGAGCTAACCTATCTGTTCCTTCCAGCCTTGCGGCAGCAGCCCAAAGCCTATATTCTGAACATTGGTAGTTCGGCCGCCTATCAGGCTGTACCAGGACTTAGCCTCTATTCTGCCTCAAAAGCGTTTGTACTTCAGTTTAGTCGGGGACTACATCAGGAATTAAAACGGTCATCCGTATCGGTTACCTGCGTATGCCCTGGTTCCACAGATACCAACTTTGTTGACCGGGCTCAAATTGGAGAGAAAGGTCGTAAGGCAGCCCAGAAAGTAAACATGACACCCCAGGCAGTAGCCCGTCAGGCTGTTGAAGCTACCTTAGCTGGTCAGACCGAAGTCGTTACCGGGTTTCTCAATAAAGCCGGCAAATTCATGGCCTGGCTGCTTCCCAAAGGGCTTGTTGAAAAGACCGCAGGCAGCATTTATGAATAGTCTTTTTTGCATTCCGTTACGAAATGGCACTTTATTTGTCGTGCTATAGTTTTAAACATATAACTATATAAAGACGTTGGATGCTGACCTTATCATAAATCAAGTTTCCTAGCCTGCCGACGTCCAACCAATTCATGCAATTTTCCGATTTATCATTAATAGATCCTATTCTGAAAGCACTGGCTGAAGAAGGATATACCAACCCAACCCCCATTCAGGAACAGGCCATTCCCATTTTGTTGCGTCGTCGGGACTTATTGGGCTGCGCTCAAACGGGTACAGGTAAAACAGCCGCTTTTGCTATCCCCATTCTGCAACTACTCAGTGACGAACGGGCGAAAACTACCAAAGAGCATCGGCGTATAAAAACACTGGTTCTGACACCCACCCGCGAGTTGGCCATTCAGATCGCTGAAAGCTTTGCCGCCTACGGCCGCCACCTGAACATACGGCATGCCGTTATTTTTGGCGGGGTTTCGCAACACGCTCAGGTTAATACCTTAAAAGCGGGAATCGATGTGCTGATCGCTACCCCCGGTCGTTTGCTCGACCTCATGAATCAGGGGTTCATCAATCTTCGTGATGTGCAGTTTTTTGTTCTCGATGAAGCCGATCGCATGCTCGATATGGGCTTTATCCATGATGTAAAAAAAGTACTCGCCCGACTACCCGAACGGCGGCAATCATTATTTTTCTCGGCTACAATGCCGCCTGATGTGGCCAAACTGGCCGACACGATTTTACATAATCCAGCCAAAGTTGAGGTAACACCTGTTTCATCAACAGCCGATACCATCCAGCAGGCTATGTATTTTGTGGGGAAAGAAGACAAACGAAAGCTACTGGTTCACATCCTGAACGATCGAAACATTCGGTCTGCGTTGGTCTTTGCCCGTACGAAACACGGAGCCGATCGGGTGGCTAAAGACTTGCTGAAAGCGGGGATTCAGGCTGAAGCCATCCACGGAAACAAATCCCAGAACGCCCGGCAACGTGCCCTTTCAAATTTCAAAAGTCGTGAAACGCGCGTGTTGGTAGCTACCGACATTGCCGCCCGTGGTATCGATGTGGATGAGCTGTCTCATGTCATCAATTACGAACTACCTAATATCCCGGAAACGTATGTACACCGAATCGGACGAACGGGTCGGGCAGGCCATGATGGCATTGCGCTGTCTTTTTGCGATTCTGAAGAGACGGCTTATCTGAAAGATATCCATAAGCTGATTGGCAAAAACGTTCCTGTCGTTACGGATCACCCATATGTACTCGACCTGGCTGTTGCGTCAGTAACCCCTGCTCCAGCCCAACGGCAGGGGCAAAACCGACGAAATTCTCAGCCCGGAAACCGTCCAAATGGATCAGGGAGTCAGAGCAGGCAGGAAACCCGCCAACGCCCAAATGAGCGGGCGAATCGTCCGTCTACCTCGTCTGGCAATAAGAGTCAGGGGAACCGGCCTGATGGGCAATTGGATAAAAATCGTTCTTTCGGACGCTCTTCCGAATCGAAACCTTATCAGTCCAAGTCGAGTGCGCCCCAAAATAAACCGAGTCGTGGCAGTGGCAATAGCCGTTTTCTGAATTTCGGTTCCGACAAAAACTATTAGTCCATTTCGTAGGATAAGAGTCGATGTATGGTCTGAGTCAGGCTGTACATCGACTCTTTGCCATTAGCAAAACTACCCAAGTATCAGCCCAAGTTGTGACTAGTTACCTTGGGAAACCTACTGACTCGTACTGACAAATATCCTGCTTTATGTAGTTGACATTCTGGCACAACCATGGCCTTTGGACACTAATCTACCAGGCAAGACCATTACAACTAAAATACAATCAAAGTAAACGCCTATAGCTAAGTCATCATTTTCGCCCACTTTTCATAAACAATTGGGTAATTAGCCCAGTTTATAATACAAATAAAATATAACGTTATGAAAATTGCTGTTGAAAAAGGGCAAGATAAATTACTCTTAGCCGATGGTCGCCAGATGGTTACCATTACCCATATTGATGAGGGAAAAAGCGAACACAAAGGTATCCCCTTTTTTGCCGTCCGCTTTGAAAACAACGAGGGCTATATATCGCACCGATTCTATGAATCTCAGGCTGGTATGCCAGCCATTGTTAGTCTATTTGAAGAGGTGGGATTACCTGTTGAGTCAGGAAAGGAACTGGATACCAAACAATTGCTGGGTAAACAGCTCACCATTGAAGTCGGTGAACGATCCTATACGGATCCGGAAAGCCAGAATGAACGTACGCTGAAGCAAGCGGTTAATTTTCTGGTCAGTTAATCTACTTACATTTTTTGTCGTATCGGCGAATTAGCTCTGACTTGAATTATTGACTGATTTGCCGATACGACAATAACGCTATGATGCCCGGTGAATGCCGGGTAGGCCAATTTGTAAAAAGGTACTATCCGGCAATCGGATTTAGGGCATCTATAGCCTGTCTATCTAATGCAGATTTCTCCTTGCAGAAATCTATTCGTTTCTGGCAGAAGTATAACCTGGAATGAAGTTGATAAGACTTCATTGGTTATGGAATGGTACCCTCTGGCCCGAAACAGCCTGTTAGGTTTTTCTTAGAGTTTGAATAGCTTCTACCCATTCTTGCTGATGACAGCGAGGGCAGACGTGTTGTGCAGTGTTAATTTCCTCAACCTGACCACAAGCTGTGCACGCATAAGCCCCGGGCTGATGAATTTCTTTTTGTCGGTTCTGATAAACTTTGGGCAGTATGGGTAATCCCGGCTTTACATCTTCATCTGCATAATAGTAAAAACTTACGTTACCACTCGTTTCCAGAATGGCTGTGCGCACCTGGCCGACATGTTCAATATTTTGCTGACGCATTTCGGCGAAGAACTCGTCTTTGGCATATGTATGATCGGAATGAGCCTGGAGAACAAACTTACCTTCTTCAATGATATACAACGGCTCCCCTTCCAGAAGTCGTTCAAAACGCTCTCGTCGTGCCGTTAGCCAGGTTAGCAGGCGATAGAAGAGCAGAATCGTCACAATGACCACAAACGCAGGCAGAATAGCCTGGTCCTCATTAACCATGGGGTCACCAACCGCTGAGCCTAGCCCAATAATAATCGCGACCTCAAAAATGGATAACTGTCGGATTCCTTTCTTGCCCGTCAGTCGTAGAAAGACAAGAATGAGCACAAACATGATCAGCGTTCTGATCACTATCTCAACGGCCATAAGCCAATCCAGATCACGTAGAAAGAGGTTTTTGAGGTCAAATTGCATAGAAAGGAATCTGATTCAGCCCTATAACCCCATGTTTGATTCAGCTGTTTTAGCTGGCTTTGTTAGAATATGTCAAATTCAATCCGTTGTTGACAGTTATAGTTACGCCAGTATCATTCATTCGTCTTTAGCCCCTATACCATCTCTCAACTCAGTCTATGCTCTGTGGCATCTGGGGGTATTCTATTTGATGGTGACACTATTAGCCTCTACGAAAGGTAAAAAAGTAAGTTACTGCACTAAACACTAGCTTTAGGTCTGAAGGCTAGCATGCCCCCAAAAGGCCAATAACACTGCTACCATCAGGAAAACCCGGTCGACTCGACCTGATATCTGCTGATACTGAGCAAGCAGGTCTATTGAAGCAGCCAGCGGACCCAGCAGCGACAGCATAAACACAGGTTAAGGAAACAGGAAGGGTTAGGGATTAGCCCTGAATTTTACCCACGACTAGCTGATACTTCAGGAAAGCAATCGGCTACGAGCCGTGCGTAATGGGTCCAATACTGAGGCAAAATTCGTCAAGCGCAGAACAAGCCACAATCGGATATTGAGATGAATTAAATTCATTAATGACTACCTTTAAATGCCTTTTGGGTAAAGTGAATCTGCCATTGAGGGCCATGAATCAACGGGCGACAAACAACGGGTTTCGGTCTACTTCGGGTGTTTTACTAGAACCGTCCCTCCTCACTCACTGAGTTTTTAACGCTTTTCCACTTAACTGAAACGACTTTTTGTTGTTATCTCCTGAAAGAAGTTAAATCGATCTGCTATGCATAAACACAAACAGACTGCTAACAGCGAATCTACATACCAAAACGTTGAGGGCCAGCCGCCCTTTGCTTTAGAAAATGTGCTTCAACTTCGAGAGGCTATTGATGAGGTGGTTTATGGGGAAACCGACGAGATTACTGCCGACGATCCGGCCCGACTTCGCACGGTTGAAGGCTTGACCGCGTTAGGGCAGATGGGATTGTTGACCGAGATGGATCTGGATGAGGCCAAGAAAGGATATCTGGAAAGCTGACGGTCTGCTCAACGAAATGAGCAGTAACTTCGGCGGATTTAAATAAACGCAACCATGCCTACAATCAATTCTTGTCGTCATCAATGGTGAATTTACAACCCGGGGAGTATCAGGGCACGGTAAGCGACAGAATATCAGCCAACGGGTTGCTTATTGGCTTGACGGACTATGTCCGTGATCAGTCGGTAAGCTTTATGCATACCCATCAGAATGCCCACTTGAGTTTGGGGCTTGTCGGTCAAATGGTTGTTCGAAGAAAGTCTCATTCTGGCCTAAATGCCAATATCGAACAATTCTCTTTTGTTCATGCGGGCGAAGAACATCAAACAAATCTGGTCAGTAATGTCGGTAAAAATATTAATTTGGAGCTAGAGCAGCCCTTCTTTGTTCGTTATGCGCTGACGGAGGCCAATTTTAGTGAGTTGACCCAAACGCCCGGAGCCACCCTGCTGATGCTTAAATTGGTTAAGGAACTTCATTTCTCCGACAGGGCGCTTACCGATAACATCCATGACTTGATTCTCAGTGTGCTTCAGCCTCAATTAAACGCAATCAGGAAATCGCCACCCAAGTGGGTACCACTGGTAAAACAATTGCTTTCGGATAATTGGGATAAAGAACTATCTCTGGATCAAATTGCTTTAGCGGCTGATATACATCCGGTAACCGTATCAAAATATTTTATGCGCTATTTCGGCTGTAACCTGGGTGAATACCGAAGGAGGCTTAAAGTAGAGCGGGCCCTGCAATTGATGAATTCTTCCCAAAAATCGCTAACAGAAATTGCGTATGCCTGCGCTTTTTTCGACCAGAGTCATTTCATCAGAGCCTTTCGGGAAGCCACCGGCTACCCGCCAAAACACTTCTTGCTCCGAATGGCACGCTAATTCTATCCAATTTTCTTCGGGCAGGGCCACCTACTTTTGGCTATTCATGATAGTCAAAAGTAGATCTATGTGGAAGCTAATTTTTCTGCTTGTGCTTTTTAGCCACGTTCGGGCAACCGGGCAAAATCGTCTTGCGCGGATCGACAGCCTTGTTTCCAAACGAATAGCGGATTATGAATTATCCGGAAATATCCTCCTGGCCGAGAAAGGAAACGTACTATACGAGCGCTCCATTGGTTTAGCCAACACGCGTACCGGTAGGCCAAACAATCAAAACTCGTCGTTTCAGTTAGCCTCGGTATCAAAATTGTTTACCTCGGTAGCGATTTTGCAGTTAAAAGACAAACACCGGCTGAAGCTGGACGATCCGGTACGTAAGTATATTCCCGAACTTACAAACAAGGCCATCACAATCCGTCATCTCTTAACGCACACCTCCGGTCTGGTCGATTATCAGATACTGGAAAAACCATACTTTCAGGATACCAGCAAAGTATTTGAGATCAACGATATTCCTGCCGCTATCAACAACGCCCCTGATGCCTATCGTTTTGCGCCTGGCGAGCGTTGGAGCTATTCCAATAGCGGTTATAATCTTCTGGCTTTAGTTGTTGAACGGGTCAGTAAGCTTCGCTTTCAGGACTACCTCAGGCAACACATCTTTATACCGGCCAATATGTTGCATTCCTATATTTCGACCCCGCTGATCAAGGTCAGTGAGCCAGATAAAACAGTTGGCTACGATTATCTGAATTTTGCTCCATGGATACTTCAACGGGCAGATTCACTACCGCAAAACCATATAGAACTGTTGCACCTGAATGGGTTGATTGGTATGGGCAATGTGTTTAGCACAACGAGCGATCTGCTGAACTTTGACCGCGCTTTATACCGGGGAACGCTCTTGAACCAGGCCTCCCTCGATGAAGCGTTCAAACCCACCAGGCTTACCAATGGCGAACTGGCCTCTAACGGTTGGAAAAACACTAGCGCCTATCAGGGACTCGGATGGTGTGTGCTCAAAGATACCACGTTGGGTAAAGTCGTATTTCATAGCGGTGGCGAACCCGGTGCCGTAACGATGTTCATACGAAATGTCACAAAAAATCAGACGGTTATCGTGTTAAATAATGTTACCCACCGGAGTACCCATACTACTGCCATGAGCCTGCTGCATTTGTTAAATGGGGGTAGCGCTCAAACCGATAAACTATCTATCGCCAACGCGTTCAGCCGAACACTAATCAAGAGCGGCATCGATGAAGCCTGGACTACGTTTCATGAAATCAAGACTGATACTGCCCGCTTTTACCTGGATGAGCGCGAAATGAATAGAGCCGGATTAGGCATGTTCTACAACGGCTTTAAAAATCAGGGTATAGAGCTTCTTCGCCTGAATACGGTGTTATTTCCCGCCAGTAGTAATGTCTATGACAGCTACGCCACCGCTCTGACTGCACTTGGCAAAAGACAGGAGGCAATTAAGATGTACAGGAAAATACTGGAGATGAACCCCAAAGCTGTTCGTGCCCAAAAAGCTCTGGCCGATCTAGGAGCAAAGTAACCCCAACCTATTTGAGATTATTTCCAGCAAGAGCTATTAGCTCATTTAAAATTTTGGACAAGCCGATTCGTGCTGACGATCCGAATAAGGCTGAGGTTACACAGTCTACCATTAAAATCTTAGATCACGAAAACATCTGGCAGGTAACGAATCGGAACTACCTCCTGGTCGATGGGATACTATTTCCGGTTGAAACAAAGGAAGAATTGACTAAACATGGTTATTTGCCTGGCCGAAGATAATTCAAGAATTACTTCTCAAATTGCAGCAGGCATGTCCTGTTCGACCCGGCGCAGTTTTTTTGCATCAACCGCCAGATGATCGTACACCACCGGGCCATTCGGGCTATTGAGCCCTGTGCCAACCGGAAAGTTACGCTGACGCTGCTGTGCACGCCCGCCGAAAAACCAGTCGTCAGCCATCTGAAAGTAACCCCTTTTCTGGACTGGATAGAGCGGCAGTAAACTATCCGGTTCAGTTCATGCCCAACTTTGTTCAGTTCGGCTACTTTTCCAGCTATGGTCGCGCTTGGATGTGTGATGTTTGTATCGGTTTTAGTACAACTCCATTAAACACATTATCAACGCAATAGCCCCATGAACCGCAACACTCTCTTCCAACTGGCCGTACTGGCCCTGATCCAAACCAACACACTCACCCCCATCCAACCACCGCGTTCATCACGGCTCCAACGCCCAATATATCGACAAGAATTTTGGGGGTACGCTCATCATCTGGGATAAGCTATTTGGCACCTATGAGCCCGAACGGGAGAAAGTGAAATACGGCATTACCACAGGATTCATGGGGCAAAATCCGTTCAGGCTGGTGTTTCAGGGGTTCATTGGCTTCTTCCGGGGCAAAATGCATTACAAAGGCTGATCAACGTTCGCAGGTGTTTGTATGACTTATTGCTAAGACCCGTCCCTCCGCCTGACAGTCATTTGGAGATTACTATCGTCCAGAACAGCTGCCCACTAGAAGTATCCGAATCCTCTCTCTAAATCACACAAAAAAAACGTGCCACAATCTAGAGCTGTAGCACGTTTTTTTGTGTGATTTAGAGAGGGATTACTTCGTAGCAGTCAGTACTTTTTGCATTTGCTCGGCCACGAACAAATTACCTGCATCGTTGAGATGAACACGGTCGGTTGTTAATACTCCCCGATCCTTATTCTCAGGATTATTTTTGAGGTTATAATCCAGGAACGCTTTGCGTAGGTCGACCAGCGGGAGGTTATACTGTTTGGCAATAGTACGAATAAATTGACTGTACTGATTTAGATCACCATCCTGCTGGTTGGTCATGTCCGTTTTTTCACCAATAGCCGCTGGTGTACACAAAACGACCCGGATGTTAGCTGCCTGCAATTTCTTCACTACGGCTTCGTAAAACCGGACAAACTTGTCGGGGTCGGTTCCCGTTCCCGACGTAGCTTTATGCCAAACATCGTTTACCCCAACCCAAATAACAACAACATCGGGCTTCTGGGCAATCACATCCTCATCCATGCGCAGGAAGAGGTCATAGATTTTATTTCCCCCGATCCCCGCGCCAATCAATTCATATTGATCGGATGGCAACATGGACTTTAACTTGTCAATATACCCGCCGGGCTTAACGCCAGCCTGAGTGATGGAATCACCGAAAAATACGATACGGGTTGGCTTAGCAACCGTCATAGCCAGCAGACCAACGGCTACCAGCACTACAAAAAGGCGAACGAATAGTTTCATAGTCAGCAAAGATAGCGGGCGTATAAATTTACCTGAATTGCCGGGCCAAAGTTTGGACTCAAATGCCAAAGCAGATTAGCCTTTCATAAATCGAACCAACCCCACTTCCAGAAGAAGAAAGCCCAATGCAGCCAGCAGAAAATATTTCCACAAACTTTTGCCCAGGTTCTCCTGCTCCAGCACCTGCACAAAATCGCCATCCTGAATACTATCGAACACTTCTACATTCGGCTGATTAGCAAATGCCCGTCGCAGTTCATCAGCCGAATAAAAATCCATCGACGATTCCTGATTACCGTGGTTAAACGCAAGTAACCGCTCAGTTTTCCCATCCAACTGCAAATCGTAATAGCCTGATTCTACTTCCTGACCAGTCGCCAGTTCGTTGCTCTTTGGCATTTCGAGCAGCAATTGATTGCCAACCACCCGTTGAATCGGGATGATTTCCAGCTTATCGTGTTTCAGTTTATAGACTGCTTTCTCCGACGGATTCGCTACGGGAATGGTAATCAGGTTCTCATCAAACGAATAGGCCGTCCGTTGCGGACGAACGCTCAGTGCCGCCATTTTATACATCACTGGAACAAAGAGCGCGTGTTCGGCCAGATTACCATAGGCTGTCGACAACGGATTTGCCAGTAGGTATACACTCCCCTGCCTCCCTGTTTGCCCACCTACTGTTGTACGGGTCAGTAAGGGGCTACCATCGCGAAGACTCAAAAGGCGATCCCCTGAACTCCACCGCCAAACTGGAGACGCCGTTGGCATATTGAGTCGATCCGACTGGTAACTCTGCTGAAACACATCGAGGAAGAACGGATTTCGTCGGTCGGGCTCGGCTACCGGCAACGAAGAGGGCACTCCACCCGTTGAGGCCGTTACCTGGATGCTGCCAATTCCTAAAGTGCGCAGAAACGGCTCGTAGGAAGCCGCATTGGGGTTAGTGGGCGGAATAATTGCCAAACTGCCCCCCTGTCGGACAAACCGTTCCAGTTCGGTCCGGAGGGTTCCGCTTACCTCTGAAACGCCTTCCAGCACCACCAAATCGGTTTCTTTCAATTGACCGACATCGAAGTTCTGGGCGTTGAAGCTCCGCCGGACAAACAGACTATCATTTGAATAAACCGCATCGACATAATCAGTCGAACGGGTGGGCGAACTGGATTTTTGTTCGAACAAGTGCAGTACCCGAACAGCGGGCGATGCTTCGATCACAAAAAAGTATTGATTATCGAACGTAATCGGAAAATCTTCGAATACGATACGCCCCCGGTGAAACCCTTTCGAGGTAACGTTGAAATTAAGCGACACAACAGCCGACCCGCCCGGAGCCAGCGTAGCCGACGCGGTAGAGGTTTGTGCATCGTCCAGATAAAGCCGTATGGGCAGGTTCTTTACGTTTTCACGTCCTGCATTACTTAGTTTGACATTGACACTATTGTTCTGCAATTCGCGAATAAAGGGCGTACTCAGCCAGACAGAATCAACATAGACATTTTTGGTAGACTGTGCATCCAGCGGCACAATAAATAGTCGGTCGGTGGTATCAATTTTCAGCCGTGAGAGATCCCCAACTGTACTTTTCTGAAAATCGGAAAACCAGAATAACTGATTACGCCCACTTGGATTGAGCGAGCTAAGCAGGTTTCGCTGACGACGATAGACCGTCTCCAACGTACGGGGTGTATGCGCAAACCGAATGGATGTGACACGGTCCCGTACAGCCTCAGCCGTCCCGGCCTGCTGCTCGGCGGCCGAAAAATCGTTGGTGATCAACTGCAATGACGAAGCATTTCGGAAAAGCGTAAGCAGTTCGTCCAGTTTACTGATCGCAATATCGAGGTACCGTTTGGTGTTTCGTTCGTTCTGCATGCTGAACGAATTATCGACATATAAGCTTGTTACACCCTGCCGCGATAGACCCAGTTTGTTTTTACTTGGAATAAAGGGCTGGGCAAACGCCAGCACCAGACATATCAGGAACAAACAACGGCAGGCCAGTATGAGCCAGTGCTTCAGCCGTCGAAATGATTTTGTCTCCGTTTGTACCGTCCGTAGTAAGGCTACATTGGTAAAAAACACCCGCCGGGTTCGCCGGAAATTAAACAGGTGAATGGCGATCGGAACCGAAACGGCCATCAGGCCAAACAGGAAGGTAGGATATAGAAAATTCATTCAGACGAAACAGAGAAAGTCGTTCATGGCCTCATTGGTTAAACGAATTACAACAGGGCTTTCGTTTTCTCGGAAGCCGATTTGCAAAGCCTATTGCTCTTTGAGCCTAAGTTAATCAGGGATTCTGATTTCGTAAAATGCTGGTTTGGTTTGCAAAACATCCGTATACGTAATTGAGCTAACCGCATCGCCAAATGTTGTAAACTCGTTTATGGGTGTATGCCCTACGATCTGGTGGAAGCCAACCAGGTAATCGGCTTTAGTTTCCTGACGGTCGGCCCAGATTGGCCCCCCGACGGGATCAAACCCACCGCGCCGGGGCCCGACTTCAAACAACAGATTTCGGCACGACATCGACCGCTGATGAACATCATTCAATAATTCAGCCAAATCATAGTCTGGCGTTACAGTTAGCGAATTATTTTCTGTATTCTCCAGAAGATGTGCCAGCCAGCGATTGGTAACCCCTGCGTGGGTAAACAGATAGGCCCCACGCTGATAAGCGATTTGAAATAACCGTTCATATTTTTCAAACACATCACTCAGGGCAGGTTGGGCTGCTGGCCGAAATCCGGAACAACGGTAGTGAGGGAAATGTAAATACTGAGCGTCGTGATTGCCAATGAGTAGAACGATTTTATCCGGCTGCGTACGCTTTAGCTCAATTATATCAATCAGGTTGTTGTAAATTACTTTATCGTCAAATACATAACTGTCAATGTAATCACCCAGGAAAACAATTTGATCGTAATTATCCGTATTGATTTCCTTCCAAACACTTCGACCATGAATGTCACTAACGGTAAGAATAGTCATAATTTTTGGTTACCGCACCAGATAAAACCATCCAGCACGTAATATGGGTCATTTGAAGCAATGCCAGTAGGGGTACGAGCAGCGCCATAATCGTTTTGTCGGTTCTGCGCGGGACTACCTGAAACCAGTTGAAAACAGAAGCATACCCACGCCAGATCAGGCTATCCTATAAACCTACTTCAAGATAGGCCAGCCCAACGAGTACAACAAGAAAAGTGACCCAACGGTTTCTAAAGGCCCATTTCGCTAAACCTGTTTCTGTCAATTTTCTGGGGAGTACATTTTTCCGTCGCTTACCCAGTCACAAATGATTGACTACTCTACTCAAAATTAGAAATTTGGCTATCTACTGAATAACGGGCAAAAAAAAGCCCCAACTGGTTTAGCCAGTTGGGGCGATTCTGAACCGGAATTTTTGTAATTTAACTGAATATCGCTGATTTTGCTTTCATAGAAAATCAACAATTTGATCAGAGTTGGTCAGTTAAATCATAAAAATCCTGGTTCAGCTACAGTGTGCGTTTCACTTCTTTCAATTCAAAGCTTTCAATGATGTCACCAACTTCAATATCGTTGAAGTTCCTGATACTCAAGCCACATTCGTAGCCCGTTTTCACCTCGTTGACATCATCCTTGAATCGTTTCAGTGCACTGATTTCACCAGTATGGATAACAATGAAGTCGCGAATGATTCGGATTTTGTTATTCCGCTTGATCGTACCTTCGGTTACGTAGCAACCTGCTACCGTACCAACTTTACTAATCTTGAATACATCACGAACTTCGATGTTGCCTACAATCACTTCTTCGACGGTTGGTGCCAGTAAGCCTTCCATGGCATCCTTCACCTCGTTGATAGCGTCGTAAATGATCGAGTAGAGACGGATTTCAATCTGCTCCTGCTCGGCTAGTCTACGCGCACTCGACGATGGCCGAACCTGGAAGCCAACGATGACCGCATCCGAAGCCGACGCCAGCAATACATCCGATTCGGAAATCTGCCCGACAGCTTTGTGGATAATGTTCACCTGTACCTCTTCGGTCGACAGTTGTAGCAGCGAATCCGACAGCGCTTCAACCGAACCGTCCACATCACCTTTCACGATCACATTCAATTCCTTGAAGGTACCGATTGCCTTCCGACGACCGATCTCTTCCAACGTAATATGTTTGCGGGTTCGTAAGGTTTGCTCACGCAGAAGTTGTTCGCGTTTGTTCGCAATTTCGCGGGCTTCGCGCTCCGTTTCCATCACGTTAAACTTATCCCCTGCCTGCGGTGCTCCTGGCAGACCAAGTATCTGTACAGGTGTGGCCGGACCAGCTTCTTTTATTCGTTCACCCCGGTCGTTGGTCATTGCCCGAATACGCCCATAATGAGCCCCTACGAGCATGACATCACCTTGACGAAGCGTACCATTTTCAACCAGTACGGTCGAAACGTACCCGCGCCCTTTATCGAGCGATGCTTCGATTACTGTACCCAAAGCCCGACGATCGGGATTGGCTTTCAATTCGAGCAGTTCGGCTTCGAGCAATACTTTTTCAAGCAGGTCGTCAACACCCATACCCGACTTCGACGAAATCTCCTGGGCCTGGTATTTACCACCCCACTCTTCGACGAGGAAGTTCATGGCGGCCAGCTCGGTACGAATCTTTTCAGCATCGGCCCCTGGCTTATCCACTTTCGAGAAAGCAAAGACAATGGGAACCCCCGCCACCTGTGCGTGATTGATCGCTTCACGAGTTTGTGGCATCACACTGTCGTCAGCAGCAATCACAATAATAACGACGTCGGTTACCTTGGCTCCCCGTGCCCGCATGGCCGTAAAAGCTTCGTGACCTGGTGTATCCAGGAAGGTAATCATCCGATCGTCGGAAGTTTTTACACTATAGGCCCCAATGTGCTGGGTAATACCACCAGCCTCACCAGCGGCTACCTTGGCCCGACGGATGTAGTCAAGCAACGAGGTTTTACCATGGTCGACGTGACCCATAATCGTCACAATGGGCGCACGTGGCTGTAAATCTTCCGGAGCGTCAGCTTCTACATCAATACCTGCTTCCGTTTCGTCTTCAGCAGATACAAATTGTACATCATAGCCAAATTCATCCGCAATAACCGTTATCGCTTCCGCATCCAACCGTTGGTTGATCGACACGAACATACCCAGGTTCAAACAAACCGAAATGACGTCGTTGATCGACACATCCATAAGCGATGCCAAATCGTTGGCCGATACGAACTCGGTAACTTTCAGCGTTTTTGCTTCCAGTTCTTCCTGTTCGCTTAGCAAACGGCGATCTTCTTCCCGCTGATTCCGACGGTCGCGACGACGATCGGCTCCCCGGTTTGGAGTATTGCCCTGCATCCGGGCATTGGTTTGCTGAATCGCTTTCCGAACATCAGCCTGGGTAGGTGCTTCACGGCGATTGTTGTTCCGGTCATTACCCCGATTACCTCGCTGGTCTCTATCCCGGTCACGACCGTTACTGCGACCACCTCCCTGATTTCGGTTGTTGGGGTTGGCATTCGCATTTTGGCCTTGTCCCTGCCCCCCTGCCCGGTTGGCGGGTGCCTGGTTCCGATCGGTATCAGCATTCTGGGCCTGTGGGCGATTGCCATCGCGCTGACCACCCGCCTGATTCGGCTGTCGGTTGCCGTCGCGCTGACCACCTGCCTGATTCTGCTGACGGTT
Organism: Spirosoma panaciterrae DSM 21099; assembly: GCF_000374025.1. GTDB lineage: Bacteria > Bacteroidota > Bacteroidia > Cytophagales > Spirosomataceae > Spirosoma > Spirosoma panaciterrae. Next base: position 74,551 of record NZ_KB893173.1, read on the forward strand.
GCCATCACGCTGACCACCCGCCTGGTTCCGGTCGTTCTGATTCCGGTCGTTGGGGTTCCGATTTGCCGGTCCCCGGTCACCGTCACGTGGACCACGGTCGTTCCGGTTGTTAGGTCCACCACCTTGCCCCTGTTGAGGCTGTGAGGTGCTACCTACCGCTCCTTCGCGTCCACCGCGAATCCGCTTGCGCTTTTTCTTATCAGCGTTATTGTTATTACCGCCCCCCTGGCCCTGGCGAGGGTTATTGACAGGAAGCTCAATTTTACCAAGGATCTTCAGACCGCCGAGCTGATGGCTACCGGCAGCCCGAATCGTTTCAGTAGGCACGACTTCTTCCTCATCATTTGTAGGAGTGGGCGTCGGTTTAGCCTGCGGAGGCTCTGGTTTCGACTGCACAGGTGGTGTAGGTGTAGGCGCAGCTTTAGGAGGCTCTGGCTTCACAACAGGTTTCTCAGGCTCTACTTTCACTTCTGGCGTCGATACAGGTTCTGCCTTCGGTTGCTCTACGACAGCCGGAGACGTTTCCTTAGGCGGAGTATTTACGGGCGGAGCCACTTGTACCGGTGTTGGTGTAGGTTTCACATCTACAACAGGAGCCGGTGGTGTCTCCACTGGTTTTACAACTTCAGCCTGCGGTTGAACAACAGCAGGTTTTGATGGCTCAGGTGTAGGCGCAACAACACTAGTCGGCTGAGGCTGTGTCTCAACAGGCTTAGTCGGCTCAGGTGCTTTTACGTCTACTTTTACTTCAGGTGCCTTTACTTCCTGTGGTGGCGTCACTTTTGCCTGGGTCACAGGAGGAGTTGCTGGTTTGGGATTCAAATCGATTTTACCTACCACTTTCAGTCCAGGTAAACCTGTCTGAGCCGTTTGTGGCGCCGATCGAGGTTCCGAAGCGGGTGATTTAGGTAATTCAGCCGAAGTTGATTCGGGTTTCTTTTCGACTAGTGGCCGTCCGGCATCATCACGACGCCAGGCAACGACATCCTCCTCCCGAGAACGCGGTGGCTCGGCAACGGTAACCGACGATTCGGTCCGGCGAGCTCCGTTCAGGAGTTCCGTTGATTTGTACTCTTTCGCTAACACCTCCAACTGTTCCATGTTGATTTTGGTGTTAGGATTTACTTCAACCTTAAACCCTTTGGCAGACAGACTACTCGCAACAGAGGAAAGTCCTTTGTTGAGAATTTTTGCCACTTGGCTCAGGCGCATTGACTTTTCTTCTGCCATACGTTCGGTCTATATTCGGCAAATTTAATGGTTGTTCCTATGGTATGAACAATAGTTAGGGGAATTAAAATCCCTTATTTTAAGAATGAAGGCTGAAAAGTGTAGAATCAGGAATAAGGATGGGGAAATTACGCCTGTTTTTCACTACTCACCACGCTGGCAACCAGCCTTCAATCACAATTACAAACTTTACTCAAACTCCTGTTTCAGAATATTAACAATCTCCTCAACAGTATCTTCTTCCAGATCCGTTCGGCGAACGAGTTCTTCTTTGCTTAAGGCCAGCACGCTCTTAGCCGTATCCAGACCAACTTTGCGAAGCTCCTCAATCATCCAACCGTCAATCTCATCGGAGAATTCCATTAAGTCGACGTCTTCATCATCTTCCTGACCTTCATTATCGCGGAATACGTCGATCTCCATATCCACCAACCGGCCAGCGAGCTTAATATTCTGCCCACCTTTTCCGATCGCGAGAGAAACCTGATCGGGTTTTAGGAAAACAGATACCCGCTTATGGTCGCGATCAATCTGCATCGAACTGATCTTGGCCGGACTTAACGCACGACTAATGAGTAGTTCAAGGTTTTCCGTATAATTGATTACATCAATATTTTCATTGCCCAGTTCGCGCACAATACCGTGGATACGGGACCCCTTCATCCCTACGCAGGCCCCAACCGGATCAATGCGGTCGTCGTAGGATTCAACGGCAACCTTGGCGCGTTCGCCTGGCTCCCGAACAATTTTACGGATTGAAATCAGACCATCGTAAATTTCAGGCACTTCGATTTCAAACAGGCGCTCCAAAAATACTGGTGATGTTCGGGATAGAACAATTTTAGGTGTACCGTTCAGCATATCGACCCGACTGATCACTGCTTTTACGGCTTCACCTTTCCGGTAGCGATCTTTCGAGATTTGTTCTGTTCGGGGCAGACTTAACTCATTGTTTTCGCTGTCGACCAGAATAATTTCATGCTTCAGAAGTTGATACACTTCGGCACTGACGAGATCGCCAACCTGATCTTTGTACTTTTGATAAAGGAGTTCTTTCTCCATGTCCTTTATCTTCTGGATCAACGTCTGACGAGCCGTTTGCACGACCCGACGGCCAAAATCCTCCAGTTTAACCTCTTCGGCCACCTGTTCGCCAACCTCAAAGTCGTCCTGGATTTTACGGGCTTCGGCAAGCGGAATTTTGTCATAATCCCAGATATCTTCGGAATTATCATCCACAATTTCGCGGGTCCGCCACATTTCGAGGTCACCGCTCTCGGCGTTGATAATCACGTCGAAATTTTCGTCGGTGCCAAATTTTTTACGAATCATTGTCCGGAAAACATCTTCCAGAATAGCGATCATCGTAGGCCGGTCGATATTTTTCGACCGGGCAAAGTCAGCAAACGATTCAATTAAAAGTCCACTGGTCATTTTTCTGTTCTCAGTCTACTGTTTTCAGTTCACTGTCTGCTGTTGATTATTTTCTAACTAACCGAAAACAGCAAACCGAAAACTATTTAAAAGATATTTCTACATTCGCTTTTTTAATCTGCTCAAACGAGATCGGCGTAGGACCAACCGGAGTCACTTCAGCTATTAAATCAGCTTCTTTTTTCTTTTTACTTTTTGATTTTTTTTCCGGTTCAATAGCCAAAACGATATGATCGTCGGCTACCGAAATTAATTTTCCTTTCTGCGTTTTCCCGTCTGCCAATGTCACCACCAATGTGCGACCTATGTTTCGAACGTACTGACGCCTGAATTTTAGTGGGAAATCGACTCCCGGTGACGAAACTTCCAGTACAAAGGGAGATTCGCCAAAAAAATTCATCTCATCCATTTGTGCGCCTAATTTACGGCTGATTTCGGCACACTCGTCAATCGTAATTCCCTCATCGCTATCCAGCAGGATGGTTACTTTAATCCGGCCACCCTGCCGACCAGCTATCTGGCAATCAACAATATACAACCGCTCATTTGCCAAATAAGGCTGAAGCAGTTCAGTTACTTTTGCTTTATCGTCCATAAGGTAGGGCTAACAAAAAAGGGAGTGCGACTCCCTTTTTTAATCAATGCCATATGGTTTTAATGCACAAATATAATAGGTTTTTGCGGGTTTAGCAAACACAGAGTGAACTCGGTTATATACGTTGCCAATGCAATATCTTATTTTTGGCCCATCAATTAGCTATCTGGCGCGCTCAAGGCCGATAATATGACAATACGAACTCGGGTCGGACAACTTATCTCCTTTTTCTTTCGGTCGTTGTTGTGGTCGATCAATTTAATGCTGGCTTTATATACCTGTCTGGCTTATTGGCTTCTGTATAGTTTACAGATTGAACACTGGTCGGCAGGTATGGTCATGATTAGTATTCCCATTGTTTGGGGGCTGAATTTTGTTGTTACCTGTCTATGGCTTACTACGCGCCCTTGGCGAAGCTGGCTATCTGGCCTGGTTATACTACTAGGTATTTTTCTGTTTGGTGCCCGCACGTTTGTCTGGCATTCGCCTACAGCCCCCCAAAGTCCGGGTACACCAATAAAAGTGTTCAGCTATAATGTTCATCAGTTCAATGAATTTGGCGTAAACGACACCCCAGCGCTCAATTCAAACAAGGTGTTGCCCCAGCGCATGCTAAACTATGTGATCCGTTTCGATGCCCCCATCAAGTGCTTCCAGGAAACGTTTACCCAAAGCAATATCCCCGACTATGACCTGCTGAGTCGGTTCAGTCAGGCGGGTTATGCCTATAACGCTTTGTTACACCCTGAAGAAGGTCACAAAGCGAATGGTGACATTGGGGTAGCTATATTCTCGCGATTTCCGATTGTCGATTCAGGACGAGAAGTGTTTGAAACTCACAATGGCCTGGTTTGGGCGAATATCAAAATCGGTAATGATACCATACGTATCATCAATGTACACCTGCATTCAATGGGTATTCGGGTAGGTCGGGTTCTGCGGCAGAACGAAATGAAAGGCGTTCAACATGAAACGCGGGGTGTGTTAAGTGCGCTTCGTATGGGCTTTATCGACCGAAATAATGAAGTACGACGGGTTGAGGAGTATGTTCGGGCAAGCCCTTATCCTGTAATTGTAACCGGCGATCATAACGATACGCCGTATAGTGTCGTCTATGAACGAATGCGTCGGGTATTGCCCAATAGTTTTGAAGATGCCGGACGAGGCTTCGGCTTTACGTATAATCGACTACCTAAATTTATCCGCATCGATCATCAGTTTCACGACCCCAAATTGTCTGTCTTAAACTTCGAGACCATCAATTACACAACTTATTCCGACCACTACCCTATCGTCGGAACCTATCTTTTGAAATAATACATAGGAGAAGTGCGTAATAGCTATTGGTCACGCCTATTTTCACTTATCATACACTCCCGCTGGCATTATATTAAGGGTGGGCATTCACCCATTGTTGACCATCTGTAAACACTTCTTTTTTCCAGATGGGTACAGTTTGCTTGATGGTATCGATAATGAACCGACAGGCCTCAAAGGCATCGGCCCGATGCGCAGTAGCGACCCCGATCAGCACAGCAATTTCCCCGACTTGTAAAATACCCTTCCGATGGATGATGGTATATCGAAGAATTGGCCATTGGTTCTGGGCCTGGTCGGCAATTTTTTGCATTTCGCTGATTGCCATTCGGTCGTAGGCTTCGTATTCCAGTCGATCAACAGGGCGTTGCTGCGTATTATCCCGAACTACGCCCAGAAAAAAATCAATAGCGCCAGCCTGTGAAGATTGGAGATGATGCAGCGCTGTAGCTACATCAATCGGGTCAGAAGTAAGTGTAATCATACGATAAAGGTGGAAGCGAGCACGCGAAGGTTCAATTCGCTTGGGCTTCATTCGTTCATATTACCCTCCACTAACCGGAGGGATCAATGCGATTTCGTCGTTAATATGGAGGATCTGATCGGTTTCAGCATACTCACCGTTGACAGCTACCAACAACGAACGAATACCAGCCAAAGCCGGGTACTGTTGATTCAATTGGCTAAGCAAATCGGCCACACGAGCTTCTTCAGACAAGGGAACCGAAACCTTCGACTGCCCCGTCAGATCGCGGGTAACTCCAAACAGCAGCACCGAAACAGATGAATTCATGAGTAACTCCATGAGAATAGTTATTCAGACAACGCATCAACCGCCGATTGAAGTTCGCTCTACCCGAATAAAAAACGGTGTTACTTCTTTTCAGGGTAACACCGTTTTCGAACACGACTACATTCTTATTTTGATTTATCCAGTTTGCGCTCGGCCTTTTTCATTTTACGGTCGGCCTTATCGAGCGCTTTATCTGTTCCATCTTTAACGTCTTCTTTCGTGTTTTTGGCTGCTTTCGAGATCTTGTCACCGGCTTTATCGGCTTCGCGGCCTACTTTACGCCCTGCAGCTTTGGTTGTTTCTTTCGCCTGGTGGGCTGCTTCTTTTGCTTTTTCTTTCGTATCCTGACCGAACACGACGACACCCGTCGACATAAGCAGCATGGCAGTCAGTATTGTGAGCTTTTTCATGGTTGTTGAGTTATTATTTCGTTTCAATAACTCAAACCCGAATCGCATTGTTTAGTCCCCTCAGCCGTTTTTTATTCTTTGTGCTTAAACACTTTTACCTGATACACATAGTCCTGCATGCGCTTGATCTGTTGCTTCCGGGATAAGGTAGCCAGCGTATTTTTTCGATTTAGCCGCACAGGCTGCCCTTTTAGTGAATCGGCAGGAATACTATTCAGGGATTCGAGCAGGTAGTTTGTTTTCACCGCGAAACTTACCCCTTCCGACGTGGTTTGCTTACCACTGATGATACCGATTATGGCTCCTTTTTCATTCAGGAGTGGCCCACCCGAGTTTCCTGGGTTGACGCCAATGGCCACCTGATAAGCCGTTGAATCGCCCCGGTATCCAGTACCTGAACTTAAATATCCTTCGCCATACACGATTTCTTCGCGCGGATACCCCAGTGTATAAACGCGCTCACCCAAATCGGACGAGTGGGCATCGAAGCTATACGGTACCGGCGGTAAGGGGCGAAAGGCGCTATCGTCGCAAAGTTGCAGGAAAGCCAGATCATGCGGCTGATCGGCATATACGACCCTGGCCTTATAGACTTCCCCTTTATTGCTTTGCACATATACCGAGTCGGCATCCCGGATGATGTGGTTATTAGTAACAAAGTAACCATCACCAGTGATGAGGAAACCCGTGCCGGCTACCTGACCTGGATTCAGGCTTAACGCCCGTCCGCGTCCGTTCAGATCGCTCCATAGCTTCCGCTGCGACGACTTAACGGCCTGAATCTCTTTGCTTAACTGGCTATATTGCTGCTCCTGCTTATGACTTTGCTGATACGACCGATATAGAAAAATAGAGCCGAATGTGGTTATGATAGCCGCCGATGCCGCTACAGCCAGCGTGGTGCGGTAGGTTTTCCATAATTCACGAATCTGCCCCGACTGCTCCAGACCGGATTGATACGAATCTGCCGCCCGACGCATAGCCTTCATATCGGTGTTCGCATGAATCTTCGCCAGCCGCTGTTTAAACCGGATTCGCTCCCCATAGGCATGCAAAGCGTTTTCTATGTCTCTTTCCTCGTCCATTTCTAAAGAAAGTTGTCTGGTTGAAACGTTATAGGGTTTGCAAGCTGCGAAGGGACTGATTTAGCAGGCACCTCAACAACTCTTTAACCGTATAACCTATTACTGTTTATACTCCGAAAAGAAAAGCCGCTTCAACCGCATCAGACATTTGTACTTCTGCGTTTTGGCATTGTCGGCATTGGTATAGCCAAACTTTTCGGTTATATCCTGCATGCTCAGATGCCGAATATAAAAGTCCTCCAGCAAGGTCCGGCAGGGTTCACCAAGCCGGTCAAGCGAATCAGCCATCAGGTCAAACTGGCGGTCGCGCTCTTCGTGCACAGACAGGTCATCCGTCAGATGCTCCAGCGCCATGTCGTCCGACACAGGCGATTCAATATCGCGCACCATAAATCGACTCCGCTGCGTCAGTTGCTTAAGCCATAATCGCCTGCTTACTGAATATAGGTACGTTTTCAGTTGGCAATGCAACTCCAGCGACCCACTCCTCACTTTTTCATACAGGACAATCAGCGCTTCCTGATAAATATCCTTCGCATCGTCCTCAGTACCTGTGTTGGTCATCACCAGGTGAATAACCATTGGAAAGTACCGGCGATACAACTGCCCAAGCGCGTCGTCGGAGCCATTGGCCAACCCCATAAGCAACTCTTCATCAGTCCATACGGGGTGCTTACTTTCCTTCATTGAGTCGAGTCATTACTTAATACAAAAATGCCTGATACGTAACCCAAAAAAAATTTAAAAAATAGTGGGTTACCTTTTTCCCGATCGGGTATTAAGGTTGACATTAATCATTAATCACTTAAACGAAAACTTTCTCAAAACTATGAAAGCAATCACGAAATCTGCCTTCTTTTTCATGGCTATGATCGCCCTGGCTACGTCTTGCAGCTCGAAAAAAACTGAAACTGAGACCACTACGACCGATTCTACCTCGACTATGATGTCTGACTCTACTGCAGCTACAGACTCTACGATGGCTACGGATTCGGCTTCGACGATGTCTGCAGATAGCGCGAAGTAATTTTTGCTAAGGCACAACTGCCGGTAACTTTTACCGACAACGCTATATACGGTATTAAGCCCTCTGACAGGTCAGGGGGCTTTTTGCTTCTACACAGATTAGGCCACCCACAACTCCTCTACATCAGCATACCTTTTAATCCATTCATCTCTAGGGTCGGGGCAGCCCGTTCATAAAGGATGTTGTATACAGCATTGGTAATGGGCATATTGACGCCAAATTTCTCGTTAATGGCGTGTATACTTTTCACAGCGTAATACCCTTCGGCAATCATATTCATTTCGGCCTGAGCCGACTGGATCGTATAGCCTCTTCCAATTAATGTTCCGAAGGTTCGGTTGCGGCTAAAGGGAGAGTATGCGGTCACCAGTAAGTCACCCAGATAGGCTGAACCGCTCAAGTCCCGGTGTTTGGGATAGACGGCATCGACAAATCGCTTAATTTCCTGCATGGCATTGGAAACCAGAACGGCCTGAAAGTTATCGCCATAGCCTAGCCCATGCGTAATGCCGCAAGCCAGTGCTATAATATTCTTCATGACCGCACTGTACTCGATTCCATAGATATCATCGACGGGAGTGGTCTGTACAAACCGGCAGCGAAGCAAATCAGCCACCTTCTGGGCCGAAGTGGGATCGGGTGAAGCGATGGTCAGGTATGATTGTTTTTCAAGAGCCACTTCCTCTGCATGGCATGGCCCGGCAATGACTGAAATACGTTCAGCAGGAACGCCGTACCGATCGCTGACCCAATCGGTAACGAGTTGATTAGCCTCGGGGATCATCCCTTTAATGGCCGAAATCACAAATTTCCCAGCAAAATGACCAGGAGTTAAACCTTTGAGGGCATCTGAGACAAAAGCTGCCGGAACGGCCAGAATAATAAAATCACTATCACGAACGGCGTCCCGGATTTTGGTACAAATTTTTACCTTCCGCGTATTGATCTGTACATCGCTCAGATAGCTTGGATTATGCCCAAATTTCTTAATGTGTTCCGCATCAGAGGCTTTGCGAAGCCACCATTTTATATTGACGTTATTTTCGGAGAGGATTTTGACGAGCGCCGTGGCCCAACTTCCTCCACCCACCATGGTCAGCCGTACAGGTTGTGTTACTTTCATGGGGTAAAGAAAAGAAATAAAATCAGAACCGGGATTTAACGGATTCGTGGATTCCGCAGATTTTGTTCGTTTCGCCTGCTTCTCAGAAGTGGCTAACAACATCTCTGAAATCCACGAATTCGTTAAATCCCGGTTCTGACTACTCTTCTTTATCCTCTTTTTTCTTATTCTTTTTGGGATCTCGCTTCGTGATTAACTCACCATCTTTAAGCTTTTTTGAGACAGCGATGAAGGGCCCCGAAATAATCTGTTCGCCTGGTTTCAGGCCCGATACAACCTCAATATTTTCAAAGTCGCTAATGCCGGTTTTGACTTCACGTTGCCTGGCTTTCCCTCCCACATTGACAAAGACGATCTCTTTAGGCTTATCTTTCTTCTCGATCTGGCTGGCTGGCTTCTCCGCTACGGTGCCATTGCTGTTATCCGCCATTTTTTCGGTATCGACAGCTGTAGAATCGGCTCCCCGTGTGGTAACTGCCGCAATCGGCACAGCCAGTACACCCATTTTACGATCAGTAATAATTTCGACCGAGGCCGTCATGCCGGGTTTGAAAGGATAGCCCTTTTTATCTTTCTCGGCCAGCAGATCAGCATACGAGTTATTAAGGATTTTTACTTTTACCTCAAATTCCGTTACGGCATCACTCGAAACTGAAGCGGCTGCCGCCGAGCCCGACGAACTGGTCATTCCATTGGCCGTATTGGCAATTTCATACACAACCCCCTTAAACTTGCGGCCCGCCGTAGTATATGAGTCTACTTCAATATCGGCCGTATCGCCCAGATTTACCCGGACAATATCGTTCTCGTTGACATTCACCCGGACCTCCATATTTTGCAGATTGGCAATGCGCATGATTTCAGTACCCGCCATTTGCGAAGTTCCTACAACCCGCTCACCCAATTCTATATTAAGCTTGGATACGGTTCCGTTGACAGGCGAATAGATGGTGGTTTTGCGAAGGTTTTCGCTGGCATCGCGCAGATTGGCCTCTGCACTCTGGATGTTGAACTGAGCGGCCCGCACGTTGGCTTTTGCCGCTTCCACTTCCTGCTGGGCTACGTTGTAGTTGGCTTCGCTGGTTTCCAGATCAGCCGATGAAATCACCTTATCAGCAAACAGTTTTTTATTCCGTTCGTAGTCGGCCTTTGACCGAATCAGCCGAGCACTCGACTGGGCCACCGACGCTTTGGATTGTTCTAACTGCGCTTTGCTCTGATTGACGGTCGCTTTGGCCCGAGCCATCATGGATTCATAGTTGTCCGGGCGAATACGGCACAGGAGCTGCCCCGCTTTAACAGGATCGCCTTCATTGACATACAGGCCAATGATCTCCCCCGACACATCCGGGCTGATTTTTACTTCAACCTGGGGCTGTACACGGCCCGATGCACTCACCCGCTCCGTGACATTTAATCGCTTGACGGAGGCAAAATCGACTTCAGTAGCTTTCGGTTTTCCAATAATTCCGGATTGTTTGGCTGCTACCAGCCCACCAATGATCAGTACAAGTACGCCACCTAATATCCACCAGATACGGTTTGATTTCTTCTTCATAATGAATGAACGAGCGAAAGAATGAATGAGCGAAAAAGCGTTTGTACTCGAAAAGATCACTCTTTCAACTGTTCGCTCTTTCGCTCATTAATTAAAACTAAGCGGTTTATTTTGGTAAAAATCTAAAATTTTCGTCCGGAAAACGTAATCATATTTCGCCTGCACCAATTGGGCACGGGCATTGTCGAGCCGAAGTTTGGCCAGACTATAATCGACGGCGTTGATCGCGCCTGCATTGAATCGGCTTTCTGATGCCTGAAAGGCTCGCTCCAGCGAAGCGACGGATGCTTCGGTAGCCCGGTACCGATTTGAAGCTGCCAACAGGTTGGTATACGCCGTTTCAATTTGCTGACGCAACTGCAAACGGGTATTATCAGCGGTCAGTTGGGCATTTTGCTGCTGAATGACGGCATTCGTTACATTCGTTCGATACTGACGGTTCGTGAATATGGGAATGTTGAGGTTCAGCGAAACGCCCCGGTTCAGGTTATTGCTCAATTGCTCAAAGAAACGATAGGTTTCGTTGTACCCACCCGGCGACGTTGTGCTGATGGTAACAGGCTGTGTTACCCCACCCAGGGTCACCAGCGCACTGGTTGAATTTACATTTGTCGTTCCATCCGCAATAAACCGTTGCAGCCCCACGGTAGAATATAAGGTCGACAGGTTGCCGCTGAGTGTGAGCCGGGGGTAAAGACCGGCTTTAGCTACATCAATGCCTATTTTAGCACTCTGCGTGCGCAAGTCGGCTGCAAGAACCTGTGGCTGAGTAGCCAAAGCGCTTTCATACACCTGCAGGGCCGATACTTCATAGCCTTCGATACGCGGATCGGGTAGCTTGATGTATTCGATTTCGAACGGCTGCCCACCTGGCTGGTTCATGGCCTGAAGCAGTGCCAGTTTAGCCAGATCGACGGTATTCTGAGCGTTTACAATCGCCAGTTCATCATTGGCCAGGGTAGCTTTAATCTCATACAGATTGGCTTCAGGTGCCGAGCCTGCATTCACCAGCCGTTGTGTACGATCGACCTGTAAACGCGACGTTTCGGCCTGCCGACGCGCCACATTCAACTGCTCGGCTCCTGTCAGTACATTCAGATACTGCTGAATCACATTCAGGATAACGTTATTTTCAGTAGCAGCCAGTTCTTTTTCCGTAGCCTGAACAATCGTCTGGTTCTGACGGATCAGATTTCGAAGTTGATACCCCTGAAAAATAGGCATCGAACCGGAAAGCTGAAGGTTGTTGGACCGAACCGCTACATCAACAAACTGGTTCGTACCGGGGTTAATATTCCGACCGGCACTAAATCCCTGGGAAGCAAAGCCGTTGATGGTAGGCAGTTGATTAAACTTTGACTGCTTCAGTTGCAGGTTGCTGCTTTGAACCTGTAGCTGGCCCTGCCGAACGGTAATATTATTTTGTAAGGCAATTTCAATACACTGCGGCAAATTCAGCACAGGTAGCGTATCCTTTTGGGGTGTACCCGCTGTTACAGCCGTTGATGCGCTCTGCGCTTGTACGGTCGTCGGACGGGTGTTTAGCAGACACCCAACGATTCCAATTCCTAAAAAAAGCACGCGCTGCATACTCATAATTTTGATGGTTCAATGTTACAAACTTACCTTCGGTGCCACTATCATTTTGGGATAAACGGCGCAAACTAAGTATGTTTCTGGTTTATAATTCGGATGTACTTTCTGAGATTGACTTTTGCCTGTCGGCAAATGACCGGGCTTTTCAGTACGGCGACGGTCTTTTTGAAACAATTCGGTACGAGAATCAACGGCTTTGGTTCTGGGCCGACCATCTGCAACGGCTCCTTGCGGGCATGGCCGCCCTGCAACTCAATCAGCCTGAACCCCATTTCGCCGAAACCGTTCATCAACATATTCAGACGCTTCTTTCGGTCAATAAACTAACCGATCAGTCAGCCCGGATTAAAGTTCAGGTTTGGCGCCAGCCAGGTGGCTTGTATACCCCAGCCCGAAACCAGTTTAATCTGCTCATTACCACCAAACCAGGCAGCTCGTTTTCAATAAGCGAAAAGGCAAGGGTAGGCATCTATGAGGACTTTCGGCTATCGGGATCGCCTGTCTCTTTATTTAAGACGATCAATAGCCTCCCCTACGTACTAGCTGGTCTGTATAAACAACAGCATCGGCTCGACGAGGTCATTCTGCTCGATACGAACGGAAACCTGTCCGAATGTTTAGCCTCTAACCTATTCTGGCTTAAACAGCAATCCCTTTTTACGCCTTCGCTCGAAACAGGTTGCATCAACGGCATTCTGCGTCGGCAACTGCTCAGGCTAGCCTCCCCTGTAGGCCTCACCATTCAGGAGGGCACATTCCAACCAACAGCACTCAGGCAGGCAGAAGCGATATTCTGTACGAACGTAATGGGAATTCAGTGGTTTCGGCAAGTGAACGGTCTCTGGACAGCACCGACCTCATCATCGGATACGCTGGCGTTACTTCACCTCCTGTTCGCTCAACTTCACGGCTGAATCGTCCAGCCAGCCATCTTTCAGACGAAGGATACGTGTACCATATTCTGCATTCGTTTCGGAGTGAGTGACCTGTACAATGGTTACACCATCTTTTTTATTCAGTTCGCGAAACAACTCCATAATATCGCGGGCCTGGTCAGAATGTAAGTTACCCGTGGGTTCATCGGCAAAAATAACGGAAGGCTCGGCAGCCAACGCCCGGGCAATACCCACCAACTGCTGCTGTCCACCCGATAACTGCGATGGGAACAGGTCTTTCTTGGCCACCATGTTGAAGCGATCAAGCAATTCGGCCACACGGCTTTTCCGTTCAGAGCCACTCAGCCCCTTGTAGAGTAATGGAGTTTCAATGTTTTCATAAACCGTCAATTCATCAATCAGGTGATAGGCCTGAAATACGAAACCGATCCGGGTGCGGTGCAGTTCGGTCCGGCGTTTCTCCGACAATTTCTGTACGGGCTGATCATCAAAGAAGTATTCGCCTTCAGAAGGTTCTTCCAATAATCCCAGAATATGCAGCAGAGTGGATTTACCTGAACCCGACGGCCCCATAATGGAAACGAACTCACCCTGAGCAATGTCGAGATTGATATTGCGCAACACATACACCCGGCCAAAACCCGCCGGATAGAACTTGGAGACGTTGCGTAGTTGAATCATATTTAGTTTACTTTTGAAATTATGTTCGTTCAGTTAAGAGATCGCCCGATGGCGTTTTTCTACGTTACTCAACCGTCGTGCCAAAGTCATAGTCATCTGACTTATAAGTAATTAGATATAGTTACTTACCAAACACCGTCCGGTAACGGACAAAGCTACCATTGAAATCGGACATCTTTTTTGAGTTGGGATGCAACGCAGCCGAAAGTTTTGTCATCTTCTTCAAAAATCCAAAAACAAACTGCCAATGAAAACCATCTTCTTCGCTACGATTCTTTTAAGCACCAGCCTGTCTACTCTCCAGGCTCAGGACTGGAAAAAAGACCGATCCGTTTCGGGCTTCAGCGGCCTGAGTGTCAGCAGCGGCATCGACGTTTATCTGACTCAGGGCAATTCGGAAAAAGTAACGCTCGAAGCAAAAGGCATTGACGAAGATCGGGTAATTACCGAAGTTAAAAACGGAACCCTGAAATTATACATTGAACGGAAAGGATTTAGCGGCTGGAATTTCGGGCGTAACAACTACGTAAAAGCTTACGTAACTTTCAAACAGTTGAGCAATTTACAGGCGTCGGGAGGGGCCGATGTATTTGGGCAGGGCCGACTGTCGTTCAATGACTTAAACCTGGAAGCTTCTGGCGGCTCGGATGTAAAACTGGACCTCAAAGCCGACGAACTGAATGTATCTGCCTCGGGTGGAGCGGATGCGATTTTACAAGGCTCTGCCCGGACACTCAATGCCCACGGCTCTGGGGGTGCTGACCTGGATGCCCGTAAACTGACCGTCGATATTTGCAATGCCAATTCATCGGGTGGCTCCGATGTATACGTTAATGCTAACCAGGAACTGACCATGAAAGCCTCCGGTGGGGCCGATATTTATTACTCCGGCTCGGCTAAAGTACTCTCGAAAAGTGAGTCGGGTGGTGGCGATATTAAGCGCAGAGACTAGAAAAAGCGCGAACGAGTGAACGAGTGAAAGGGTGAGCAAGTAACTTTGCCTACTTATTCACTCTTTCACTCGTTCACTAAACGTGACACCTACTATTGGTATTCTTGGCGGGGGCCAGCTTGGCCTGATGCTTTTACAAGCCGCTATTGACTGGAATCTGCGCGTTCATATTCTCGATCCCGATACCGAAGCGCCCTGTCGGCATCTTTGCAGCCAGTTTGTGCAGGGATCGCTTACCGATTACGACACAGTCTACCAATTCGGGCAAGCCGTTGATGTGCTTACGATCGAAATTGAGCGCGTCAACGTCGAAGCGCTGGAAGCCCTCGAACGCGAAGGCAAACGTGTGTATCCGCAGCCTTCGGTTATCCGAACCATTCAGGATAAACGACTACAGAAACAATTTTACCGGGACCACAACCTCCCAACCGCCGACTTTATCCTGACCGAGAACCGGGCTGACGTAGCGATGCTGGAAATCCAGCAACCCGATTTTCTACCTGCTTTTCACAAACTCGGTCGCGATGGGTATGATGGGCGAGGTGTTCAGCGAATCGCGTCCGTTGCCGATGTCGGCAAAGCGTTCGATGCACCGGGCGTACTGGAAAAAGCCGTCGACTTTGAAAAAGAACTGGCGGTCATTGTGGCCCGAAATGAACAGGGGGCCATCCAGACCTTCCCGACAGTGGAGATGGTCTTTCATCCCGAACATAACCTGGTCGAGTACCTGTTTGCCCCCGCCGAAATCTCCGAAGCGATTGATCAGCGAGCCCAAACGATTGCCCGGCAAACGGCTGAAGCATTTGGCATCGTTGGATTGCTGGCCGTCGAGTTATTTCTTGATAAGGCGGGGAATGTGCTGATTAATGAAGTAGCCCCTCGGCCGCACAATAGCGGTCACCACACGATCCGGGCCAATGTCACTTCGCAGTTTGAGCAACACTGGCGGGCCATTCTAAATTACCCGTTAGGTGATACCGCTGCCTATCAGCCTGCTGCTATGATTAATCTGCTGGGCGAAGACGGCCATACAGGCCCGGCCCAGTACGAAGGGCTGGAAGCCTTGCTGGCCATGCCCGGTGTGTTTCCGTTCTTTTACGGAAAAGCCATTACCAAACCGTTTCGAAAAATGGGGCACGTAACCGTCATGGACGATTCGCTGGACGCTTTACGTGAAAAAGTGGCGGACGTTAGACAGGGCATCAAAGTAATTGCTTCCGAATAGCTTGTTGTCCCATCGCGAATTGCTATTGGCTTGATCCCCTAAAAAAAGGGTTTTGCGGAATTGACGAATCTGTTGGCACAGTTCGTCAATTCCGCAAAACCCTTTTTTCGATAAATCGCTCAAATCGACAAAACTTCCGTTTTATTCGACCACGTTGGTAAGCGTACCAATGCCATCGATGGTAATGCTGATTTCATCACCCGAATTGAGGGTAAAATCATCGGAAGGCACAATGCCGGTTCCGGTCATGAGGTAGCATCCGTTTTTGAAAGAACACTCCCGAAAAAGAAACGAAACCAGTTCAGTATGCTGGCGTTTCATCTGGCTAATGGCAATGCTATTGGTAAAAACAGCCTGCTCGTTCCGAACAATTTCCAGACGGATGGTCGATTCGGGCGAAATGGGCGATTCGGGGACGTACAGACAGGGGCCCAGGGCAGCGCTTCCATCGTAGGATTTTGCCTGTGGCAGATAAAGTGGGTTTTCGCCTTCTATACTCCGCGAACTCATGTCATTGCCGCAGGTATACCCCACTATTTTCCCGGTCGAGGTGATAAACAGGGTCAGTTCGGGTTCGGGAACATTCCAGGTTGAATCGGCACGGATACGGACATTCGCTCCTGGCCCGACCACCCGTTCGGGGGTTGCTTTGAAGAATAATTCTGGCCGTTCGGCATCATAAACCCGATCGTAGAAGTTATCCCCCCCTGATTTTTTGGATTCTTCCATACGGGCATTCCGGCTCCGCAGGTACGTTACCCCAGATGCCCAGACCTCCTGTCGGCCAATAGGAGCCAGTAATCCAGCCTGTATCCAGGCCTGACCTTCGTCGGAGATGGCTGGCAGGGCGGTAAACGTATTCAAAAACTCGTGCAAATCATCCCGGTTTACCAGTTCATCCCAATCAGCATCGGGCATGGTGTAAAACTTTGTTTCGTTTTCTACAACGATGCCGGAACGGGTTTTATACAGTTTCATAGACTAAAGGTGAATTCATTTTTACAAAGTACGATTGTTTTTACTTTTACTTCATTGGGTTCAGCCCATCGGATAGCTGAATGTATACCTGATCCCAGGTCGACCGGGCTGAAATCGTCCATTAATTAATACGTCAATCGTTGATTAACTGACTATGTGATGGTATACTATTTATCCGAGCCAATGGACTGCCGTACCGTCACGTTAGTGTGTACACGCACTGGCCTCAGGCAGGTCGGTTGCCTTCGCCTGGGGCAGATCGAAATTTAGGGATTGGGCCGGAATTTCGTAGAAAAAGAGTTATCTTAGTCGAATCATGCTCAACCGCTTCGGCGGTCAACTTACAATGCTGCAAAAAACGCAGGGAATTGCCCTCAGCTACATTCGTTACCGCGAAACTTCCATTATTGCCCGTATCTACACCGAAGAATTTGGCCTCCAGGGTTACCTGGTCAATAGCGTCCGAACGGCCCGCAGCAAGAATAACAAAATTGCTCTGTTTCAGCCGCTGACCTTACTGGATATGGTTGTTTACAATAAGCCCGACCGCGATTTACACCGGCTATCGGAGCTTAAAACAAGCTATCCCTTTCAGAGTATTCCTTTCGATGTCAGCAAGTCGACGATTGCCTTATTTGTGACCGAGCTATTGAACAAGGTCCTGAAAGAAGAGGCACCGAATCCGGCGTTGTTCCGATTTCTGGTCGACTCAATCCTTTTCCTGGAAACAGCCCGTACCCACTTCGAGAATTTCCACCTGGCCTTTTTACTCAAACTCTCTTTCTTTCTGGGCTTTGGCCCCGAATCGGCCCGCGAATTTGAAAATCAACTCCGAGAAAACTCCTACCCATTTCTACCCGATACCGAAATGGAAATAGCCCTCAACACCATGCTTCGGCAACCGCTTGGCACCCCAATCAAGCTCTCCCGGTCGGCCCGAAATGAGTTGCTGGATGCGCTGGTCGGTTACTATCAGATCCATATCGATTCAATCGGTGAGGTCAAATCACTGCCTGTTCTTCGAGAAGTGCTGGGATAGCGTTTTCAATGCTTTTAATGCTTCCGTAATAGACGTATGGAACCGCCAAATTTTGATCAGTTTGCCGATTTTATTCGAGAATTTTCGGGTTATTCTCCTAAAAAAAGTATTTCACCCACAACCCTTTTTGAAAAAGAATTAGGTATTACAGGAGATGACGGGGTTGAACTTCTGGATGCGGTTGAAAAACACTTTGGCATTTCATTGATCAATGATGAAAATGACCTAAGAAGTGTTTTTGGCCTTCAACCGAACGAATATTTATTTGATGGAGAGGGTTGGCCAGCCCTTTGGTGGTTTGGCACTGGTCATAAACCAATCATTCATGCGTTTACCGTTGGCGAGCTTTATGATGTCGTACATCGAGCGTTTCAACGTTAGATTTTCCGTTTCAGCTCAAAATGCTGCCCCAGATATAAGCGCCGAACCTGCTCATCATTGGCCAGTTCTTCGGCTGTGCCCTGTTTCAGAATTTTACCCTCAAAAAGCAAATAAGCCCGGTCGGTGATCGATAACGTTTCGTTTACGTTGTGATCGGTGATCAGAATGCCAATGTTTCGGTGCTTCAGCTTTGCCACGATACTTTGAATATCTTCTACGGCAATGGGGTCGACCCCGGCAAATGGTTCGTCCAGCAAGATAAATTTAGGGTCGACAGCCAGGGCACGGGCGATTTCGGTACGACGCCGTTCTCCTCCCGACAGTACTTTACCTTTGTTTTTGCGTACGTGTGTCAGGCTGAATTCTTCGAGCAGCTCTTCCATTTTTTCTTTCTGGCGTTGCTTGGGCAGACTTGTCATTTCGAGTACCGCCAGAATGTTTTCTTCAACCGACAAATCGCGAAAGACGGATGCCTCCTGTGCCAGATAGCCTAGCCCCAGGCGCGCCCGTTTGTACATGGGTAAGTCCGTTACATCGGTATCATCGATAAAAACCTTACCGCTATTCGGTTTGATCAGCCCTACCGCCATGTAAAAAGAGGTAGTTTTACCCGCCCCATTGGGCCCGAGCAGCCCTACAATCTCCCCCGTTTCGACCTGATACGATACGTTATTGTTGACCAATCGGGACCCGTATTTCTTTATTAAATTTTCAGTTCTGAGAATCATTCGAATACAATAGCAAAACGGCCTGAACCGAACTACGGCAAACATACAGCCATGACCACAAAGGTCGGGCTATTCCTACGTACTGCCAAGCATTTTTGGCAACGATGCAGTTCTGGTATGGATTATTAACATTTATTAGGACGCTTTGGGCAATTCTTAGCTCGGTCCAGGTAAGACTAGTACCTGTTTTGTCGTCAGCTTTACCAGTCATCCAGGGCCAACTTGTCGTCCCAGGCTGCTCCGTTAATTCGCCTTTCCGCTTAGAGCATAACTCAGCGCCACGATCAACAATAACAGGGCCAGGCAGCCTAAAGCAACGGCTAAAGAGAAATACTGGGCGATAAAACCCAGTAAAGCCGGACCAGCCAGCAGCCCCGTGTAGCCCATCGTTGTAATGGCTGATAAACTGACCGTTGCGGTTACACCCGATAACCGGCCAGCCGCGCTAAAAAACACCGGCACGATATTGGCCGCGCCCAAACCCAGCAACACAAACCCAACCAGCGCCCCCACTAGCCAGGGACTTACGATCGCCATTGTCAATCCCAACGCCCCCAGTACACTCCCCCCGACAACAACCGTTTTTCCGTTGAAATGCGCCACTATTTTATCCCCTACCAACCGCATAACGGCCATAGCAATGGAGAAGGCCGCATAGCCCGCTCCGGCCAATTCAGGGGCAATCCCTCTGACATCCCGCAGAAAAATGGCACTCCAGTCGAGGATGGCGCCCTCGGCCAGAAAAATGGCAAAACACATCATACCTAAAAATAAGACGCGCTTGTCTAACCAGGCAGACCGAAGTCCCGGTTCGGCTGGTTTCGCAGCTTCACTGGCGAACTGGGCTATAGCCTGCCGTTCGGCATTGGCCGAAAATAAGAATTGGTACTGGGTCAGCGCAATCAGGATCATCAGCAGAGCGATACTGACAATAGCATAGACCGGGTTAATGCCTAACTTAATTAAAAAGCCCAGGCCCAGCGAACCTACCAGGCCGCCAACACTAAACAGGCCATGTAAGGACGACATAATGGGCCTTCCAAACAGATTCTGCACCTGTACACCGTGGGCATTCATGGCAACATCGACGGACCCAACGCCTGAACCAAACAAAAACAGGGTAATGGCCATGGCGGTCGTATCGGAAAGAATAAGCAGCAGCGGGAGCGTAAGCGCCATCAAAAAAACAGCACCGATCATGATGATCCGACTCCCAAACCGACTCACCAGCCACCCCGAAGTAGGCATCATGAGCATGGCCCCGGCGCCCAACAGCAGTAATAGTAGGCCCAGGTTGGCGTCGTTTAAGGCCAATCGATCTTTCGCGTAGGGAACCATCGGCGCCCAACTGGCCATACCCAGCCCACAAACCAGAAAAATTAGCTGAGTAGCTGTCCGGGCCTTATAAACAGATTTTGATGCGGTAGTGCCATCCATGCTGCAAAATAAAGTAAATGTGCCTGCAACGAACGGCCGTTAGCGCCATTGAATAAGAATGCTTCACCGCGATGGCATTCGGCTAGTATTTAACATCTTTCAGCATCAACTGCAAAGACACGTTGCCATTGTAAACGTTGTGCTCTACCTGATAGCAAATTGAGAAGGGTTTTCCGGGTTGAAGATGCGCAGCAACATGGGCTAATCCGAAACCAACAGCGGTTAACGTATGCCCCGACCGCCCCTGGCGCACCGTTATTTTCAGGTGTTTGTCTTTCATGATGAAGGGTTCCCCCGTCAGATACACATCGTCGGTCTTGAAAATCGGATGCATGTTATGCGGTCCAAAAGGTCCCATTTGCTTTACGATGCGAACCAGCTTATCGGTAATATCGCTAAAGTCGAGCGGCAGGTCGATATCAATGAGCGGAATCAGGTGCTCTTCTTTAATCTTTCGCGCTACCACCTCTTCGAACTTTTGTCGGAACGGCTCAATATTATCCAGAGACATGGTCATTCCGGCCGCAAACGTATGCCCACCAAACTGTTCCAGCAAATCGGAACACTCTTCAATGGCTTCGTACACGTCAAATCCCGGTACGGAGCGGGCCGACCCGGCCGCTTTGTCGTTCGATTGGGTCAGGATGATCGTTGGCCGATGGAAATGCTCGATGCAGCGCGATGCCACAATCCCAATGACCCCCTTATGCCAGTTGGCATTGTATAACACCGTACTTTTGGCACGGCTCAGCACCTCGCTCTGCCGAATCATTGACAGTGCCTGCTCCGTAATATTGCTATCGAACTCCCGGCGGCTGTTGTTGTGCTTATTGATTGCCAGCGCGAACTCATCGGCTTCGCCCATAGACTCAGCCAGCAGCAGTTGCACAGCCGCTTTGGCATGTTGAATGCGTCCTGCGGCATTGATGCGTGGTCCCAGCCCAAAGACCAGGTTAGAAATATCCAGTTGTCCTTTTGTAAACCCGGCTACATTGATTAACGCTTTCAATCCGGTACGGGGAGCCCCGTTCAGGTATTTCAGGCCATAATAGGCCATCACCCGGTTTTCGCCCGTGAGCGGTACTATGTCTGAGGCAATGCTCACGGCCACCAGATCCAGGTAAGGGTAAAGTGCTTCGGCGTCTATGCCTGTTTCCATGCAGTAGGCCTGCAGCAGTTTAAAACCTATGCCACAGCCGCTTAGCTCTTTATAGGGATAAGCACAATCGTCGCGTTTGGGGTCCAGAACGGCAACCGCATCCGGCAATTCGGAACCAGGGCGGTGGTGATCACAGATGATAAAGTCGACCCCGAGTGCTTTGGCTTCTGCCACCCGGTCAACGGATTTGACTCCACAATCGAGGGCTATAATCAGCGAGAAGCCCTGTTCAGCCGCCCACTCAACCCCCTGTTTCGAAATCCCGTACCCCTCTTTGTAGCGATCGGGGATGTAATAATCTATCTTTGCATGATAGTTTTTCAGAAATCCATAGACCAGTGCCACCGACGTTGTTCCATCCACATCATAATCGCCGTAGATCAGAATTTTCTCACTCCGTTCAGGACTCATGGCCTGTTGAAGCCGCCGAATAGCCCGGTCCATGCCGTTCATCAGGAACGGATCGTGGAGGTGCGCCAGTTCGGGTCGAAAATACAAACGCGCTTCATTGAAGGTAGTTACGCCCCGTTGTATCAATAAGGCCGCCAGCGCCGGACTAATTCCCAGAGATTGCGTTAATCCGTCGATTGTCTCTCCGTATTCCGCCAGGTTTGGGTACGGTTTGGTGATCCATCGTTTTGGCGGAAGTGTGGGCTTGGCTATCATATATGCAAAATAAATCCGTTTTTACATAAACACCGTACTGTATGTTCCTTTGGTTTTCACTTTTCGGCCTTTATCTGACGGCCCATACCACCCCTTCGTCACCTAAGAAGACAACGCTAACGATTGAGGTTCATAACCTTAAGTCGCAAAATGGGGCTGTTTTTATTGCGCTCTTCAAACCGGGTGAATCATTCCCCAGTGGCAAGCCTGTAGAAGGGAAAAAACTGGATATACAAGGTAGCAGTGTGCAGACCACCCTCAGCGTCGATCCCGGAGAGTATGCCGTAGCGGTTTTTCACGATGAAAATAACAATGGGAAACTGGACAAAAACCTGTTCGGGATTCCGAAAGAGCCCTATGGCTTCAGCAATAATTTCCGGCCCAAAATGTCGGCTCCCAAATTCAGTGATTGCCAGTTTACGGCGGGCGATGGCGGGAAATCGATTCGTATCGCGGTAAAATAAAAACATAGGCCTCTTACCCCGCCCAACCGCACTGTTTGGGTTACCTTGACTAATAAACCTGTTTTTGCAGGTTTAGGGACCAACCTGTACGGCAGGACCAACCATAGCCCAGGCAGCTTACGGATTCCCAAAAGTCTCTTCACTTCCCTATGAAGTTATCCCTTCTGGAACCCGTTGCGCTGCCTGGAACAAGGTCGGACTTCCGATGATTATTCATTTTCTGCGAGCCCGTAAATCCCTTCTGAAATCAACAGGATAGCTTCATCTAACCAGGCAATACATAAGCGCATTTCGGCCAATCCGAAGCCGGATCGGACCAACTGCCAAATGCCCTCTGAGCAAGACGAATTTATCGGTTGTAGGTGTCCAGCAAGTTATTTCCAGGGCAACCGAAAACTGGCTGGCCCAGCAGCAAAAGGTTTGGGCTGGGTATCGACCGAGTCGGTAACGGCTTTAAAGCGTAAATAAGGTTCAGGCGTATCAACCTGTAGCTCGTGGTCGAATTCGATAATATCGCTGGATACGTAGGTAAACTGCTTTAAAAATTGCTGAAGGGCTTCGTGCTCATCCACGTTCAAATACATTCTTACCACATTCCCAGTTGCAGAGGTGCCCCGAATGACAATTAATTTATTCATGTACCGTAAAGTTGACTTTATAAGCTAACCCCTCACTCGTGGAAGCAGGTCAATAAAATGAGTAAACGGTATAATCTATTGACAAACAATACAAGCAGAAAACAATAGATTATCATTATAGCCAAATGGTAACACAGCAATTCGAATCAGCGGTTATGGCTACTGGCTGTTGCGGAGGAGCCCTAGAGGAATATAGACCTCAACTTTTACCCGATACGGGTCCTATCGGGTGGTGAGTCGCCAGACCTATGCGGTCGGTCGTGTACGTAAGAGGCCAACAATAAACCCGGACTTCAAGGTGAATCCGGGTTTACTATCTTCATTCTGGTAACCCATTCAAATGAGTTCGTGGGGCATAATTACTGAGCAGATAACAAAATGCCCACACTACCAGCCAATTATAACTAGAATTTAATAAGCTGCGCTCCCTCCAAGAAGCACGACAGGGCAGCATTTGGCTATTGGGGAAAGTTGAAAAATAGATGCAATGATCAAACTAACTTTATTCACCTTTCAAAATCCTTCTTATTTTTCAGTTGATCAACCTGCTTCTGAAGTTCAATTGTGTGCAGCGTCAACTCCTCGATCTTCTGAAGCAGGAGCGCGTTCATCTTAACCAGGTCCACCCCTTTTTCAGCTACCTCATCAGCCGACGGCATGTCCGGCAAATGACCATGCTGCTGGATATAGGCTTCCACGGCCGGAAGTGATTTGAGCGAATAGCCCGGTCTAAACACTTTATCACTCCACTGAGCCGTATCCTGAATACGGAGCTGGTAGCGGGCCTTGACCACGTTGCCCTGATGGTCGACGGTGAGAAACTGATCAGTCTGCGTGACAACTGGACTATTATCTATTAGGCTTGTTAGGCGAAGACCACTAGTATTTTCGGACTGACTGACGATTTCTAAACGAGCTGTTGGCGCTGAGGTACCAATTCCGACGTTAACCTGATCCCCTAAGATTAGTGCATTGCTGGCAGTTACCCGACTGTTGGCACCAAGAGCTGTAGCATTAAATAAACCATTGTCAGCCTGACTGTTATAGCCAATTAACACATTATTATCCGTACTGGTAATGGCTGTTCCCGAAAAGGGCCCGATGATGATGTTTTTACTCCCTGAAAAGTTGAATAAACCGGCTTTATCGCCAATGAAAATATTTGAATTTCCTACACTATTCGAATAGCCTGCATTGGCACCAAAAAAGTTATTGAATTCACCAGTGGTATTAAAATGCCCAGCCTCGAAGCCAAAAAAGTTATTTTCTTTGGCTGTTGTATTAGAATACCCTGATCCGCTACCTATAAAGTTATTATTACCTCCTGTCGTGTTACTTTGTCCTGCACTTCTGCCAATAAAATTATTGTGATACCCAGTTGTATTCGAAAAACCGGCAACGTTTCCTAAGAAATTATTTTCAGTACCCGAGAAATTACTGCTACCCGCCCCATTTCCGATGAAGTTATTATAACTACCATATATGTTGTTTCTACCAGCCCCATTCCCGACAAATATATTGTAATCTCCCTCCAGACTATAATAGCCCGATTCAGCTCCAATGAATATATTGCTAGTCCCTTTAGTGTTGCTATAGCCAGCTAATATTCCAATAAAGTTGTTATGACTTCCTGAGACATTAGAAAAACCCGCTTGATAGCCAATAAAGTTATTATTATTCCCGCTGTCGTTATTATAGCCACTCTTATAACCTAAAAAGTTATTACCATAACCAGAGACTGTATAATTGCCCGCATAATACCCCACGAACGTATTGGCTACCGGATAATCTAAAAGGCGTTCACCCGTTCCAGGTCCAACCAAAATATTCGTAACATCAGGAATAAATGATCTAGATTTGGCCACTTCCCGAAACAATTGAGCAAATAGTGAATGGGTAAACAGTAAGGCAAAAAGAATCGTAAAGCTGTATTTCATCTGGAAATTAAATTGGGTTACTTCTTCTTGGAAAGGGTTTTCATCAACCTTTTTAATTCATCCACTTCCGCTTTTAGCTGCTGGTTAGCTTTTGTCTGCTGGATGCTGTACAAGGTCAATTCTTCTATTTTTTCGAGCAGCGTGGCATTAAACGTAACCAGGTCAACACCTTGATTTGTTACTTGCTGGGCAGACGGAACACCGGGTAAATGACCATGCTGCTGGATATAGGCTTCCACGGCCGGAAGGGATTTGAGCGAATAGCCTGGTGTAAACACTTTATCACTCCACTGGGCTGGATCCTGAATACGGAGCTGGTAGCGTGCCTTGACCACGTTGCCCTGGCCATCGACCGTTAAGAACTGATCGGAAGAATGGGCAACCGGACTATGATTGGTTAGGTTCGTTAGTTTTAGGCCGCTGTGGTCGGGTTTGTCGCTGACCACTTCCAGTCGGGCTGTGGGCGCTGAGGTGCCAATGCCCACATTCACCCCGTTGCCCAGAATCATGGCGTTACTGACAGCTACACGTGAGTTGGAACCGATGGCGATAGCATTTTTCAGTCCGTCTTCGGCCTGGGAATTATAGCCCATTAGCACGTTGTCGTCACTAGAAGTGATGGTCGTTCCAGAAGAGGGACCGATAATTATGTTATTGGAACCTGTTGAATTGTTATAGGCAGATCCATCCCCAATAAAGATATTATATGCACCTGAGGTATTTCGTAAGCCAGAGTAACTACCAACAAATGTATTATGGTCACCTGTATTAGCTGCTGACCCCTGCCCTGCGCCTGCACTGAAGCCAACCAAAACGTTATCTCTGCCTGAGGCAGAATTGAAACCCGCCTGGGTTCCTATAAATGTGTTTTCATTGCCCGTTTGGCGAAGATACGCTGAGTTATACCCAACAAATGTGTTGAAGATACTCCCCCCATTCAAGCGTCCTGCTCCCGATCCCATGAATGTATTGCCCTGGCCAGTGGTATTGCCATACCCTGCATTAGTACCTACGAAGGCATTATTATTACCATTACCGTTTGAAAAACCTGCCTTTGAGCCAACATAAACATTGCTGGAATTTGAATTATTATGGCCAGCTGAATCGCCAATAGCTACAATATTGTTTCCAGATGCATTATAACCTGCCGATATACCTACAAATACATTACTATAACCA
The DNA here is from genome assembly GCF_000374025.1 of Spirosoma panaciterrae DSM 21099. Classification (GTDB taxonomy): domain Bacteria; phylum Bacteroidota; class Bacteroidia; order Cytophagales; family Spirosomataceae; genus Spirosoma; species Spirosoma panaciterrae. Next base: position 101,079 of record NZ_KB893173.1, read on the forward strand.
TCCTTGTTAGAATACCCAGCGTTTTTACCAATGTATGTGTTATTGTTGCCTGTTTGATTAGAATAACCTGCATAGGCGCCAAGAAAAGAATTTTTGCTGCCGTATGAATTTGTATAGCCAGCATTTAACCCATTAAATACATTTTCAGATCCTGCGTAATTATTGGCTCCTGCGTTTACTCCAGTATATACATTATAGGAACCTATGCTATTTTGCTTCCCTGCTGACCAGCCTAAAAATGTATTAGCAGTACCCGACGTATTATTTTCCCCTGCCCCAAAGCCTAAAAATACGCTCACCTCACCAGTGGCATTAGCTATGCCTGATCTATAGCCAACAAAAACATTTTGAGCCCCTGTCATAGTCAGATTGCCAGCATAACCTCCGACAAATGTATTGAACGTTGATGGTGTTGAGGAAAGTGGTGAAGTGGCTATGTAATTCGTTTGTCCGATTACACAATATGACACCCCAATAATAAAGAATAAAGTAAACAGGTGTTTCATGGTTAGAATGGTTTGTAACTAGTTAATGAGTTAGCCCTACTGTCTTCATAGGGTTGTCTGAAGTTTCTTATTTTCGTCGTCTGCGGATCAACAGCCAGATACCTACGCCCAATGCGATCAGAAGAATAAGTGGCCATAGTAAACTGCCTTTGTAGATAACCCCGTAATAATCGCCGGGTTGGGGTTCGGGTTGAGACGGGCTCATAGTCAGGTTAGGTGTGTTGTAGCCTGGGCGATTGCGGTATCTGATTCTCCCGAATCGCTTACGTATGATGATTCGCAAATCTATGTTAAACGCAGGCAATTGCAAACAGCGGACTTCTAAAAAAAGACAAACGCTTTAACATCCGTATGAACCCGTACACCGATCTCTCGTCAAGGCGCTTTCTGTATTTAGGTTCACACCAACAGGGATATTGACGAAAATATGAACCCGGCTTAGTATACATTGCTAATCATTCAACCCGATTGTAAGGACCACCTACCAGGCTCCAACTAAGTGAAGCAGGTTCTTTTTGAAACAGAATTAAAAATTTATAGCCCAGTATCGAAAAGTTTTTGTAATTTTACCCGGCAAATAACACAACCTGCTTATTTGCTCATGAGCTTAGATACCAGTAAGTTCCTTTACGAGGCTCTCACCTACGACGACGTACTGCTCCTGCCCTCCTACTCGGAGGTTCTCCCCCGCGATACCAACACCATTACCCAACTTACGCGCAAGATTCAACTGAACATCCCGCTTATTTCGGCGGCAATGGATACGGTTACCGAATCGGCCCTGGCCATTGCTATGGCGCAGGAAGGAGGTATTGGGATGATTCACAAAAACATGAGCATCGAAGCTCAGGCCGATCAGGTTCGCAAGGTAAAGCGTTCGGAAAGTGGTATGATTATCGATCCGATTACCCTGCCAGAAACGGCAACCCTCGGCGATGCCCATAAAATCATGCGTGAATCCAAAATCGGTGGTATTCCAGTCGTCGACGACCATGGGAAACTGATCGGGATTCTGACCAACCGTGATCTGCGCTTCCAGAATGATCTCTCGAAGCCCGTTACCGATATTATGACCCGCGAAAAGCTAGTTACGGCTCGTCAGGGGCTGACCCTGGAAGAAGCGGAGAGTATTTTGCAACAATACCGCATCGAGAAGTTGCCAATCGTCGATGACAACTATTATCTGGTTGGACTGATTACCTACAAAGACATTCTCAAAAAGAAGAGCCATCCCAATGCCTGCAAAGATGAACTGGGCCGATTGCGTGTAGGGGCTGCTGTTGGGGTTACGCCCGATCTCCACCGCCGGATCGAAGCCCTGGTTAAAGCCGGAGTTGACGTCATCAGTGTCGATACGGCCCATGGGCATTCGAAGGGGGTTCTGGACGCCGTACGCGAGATCAAACAAAAGTTTCCAGCCCTGGAAGTCATTGCCGGAAACGTGGCTACGGGCGATGGAGCCAAAGCTCTGGCCGATGCCGGAGCCGATGCCGTGAAGGTAGGCGTAGGGCCGGGCAGTATCTGTACCACACGCATCATTGCGGGTATCGGTATGCCGCAGTTGACAGCCGTCTATGAATCAGCCAAAGCGTTGCAGGGAACTGGGGTGCCCGTTATTGCTGACGGGGGCATTCGCTTCTCTGGCGATATTACCAAAGCCCTTGCAGGTGGAGCCAGTACCGTTATGATCGGCTCACTACTGGCCGGAACGGAAGAAGCGCCCGGCGAGGTGGTCCTTTACGAAGGCCGCCGATTCAAGACCTACCGGGGTATGGGGTCCGTTGAAGCCATGGAAGAAGGTTCGAAAGACCGCTACTTCCAGGATGCCGAAGACGACATCAAGAAGCTCGTACCGGAAGGTATCGTAGGGCGTGTACCGTTCAAAGGCAAAGTTGCCGAGATCGTTTATCAGATGGTTGGTGGCCTGAAAGCCGGTATGGGCTACTGCGGTGCCGCTGATATTCCGACTCTGCAACAGGCTAAGTTCGTGAAAATCACATCAGCCGGGGTTCGCGAAAGCCACCCGCATGATATTCAGATTCAGAAAGAGGCTCCCAATTACTCGTCCCGATAAGGGATCAACGGTCTGGAGGGCTCCGGCTTTCCAGACCGTTAATTCAACATATTCAACTTGCCTGTGCCCTGCATAATCAGTTTGCCAGTTCCCGACAACTGAACCCCTTTGGCTAGTCCTGTGTACGCGTTCGGAATCGTTACGGTGTGTGCATCCATAATCTGAACCAGTCGTGTACCATCTGGTATGCAATTGCAATTCCAGGTCGATGGCACATTCCAGTTGCCCGATTGAACCGAATAAACAGGTGTTGGCAAGACCACCGTTACCGTAGCATTCTGGCTTTTATCGCTCAAACATAGTTTCGTTCCGGTTGTTCGTTCACAACGGGCGTAGTAGGCGGTTGTTACAGTCGGTGAGATGGGCATGGTCACCTCACTATCGTCTGCGGTTCGATACCATCTTACTGTATTCCCTCCGCCGGAACACCCGCTCGCGACCAGCGAAACCGAGCTGCCCAACGTAATCGTCGTACTGGATACTACAGGCGGAGTGGTGGTTAGTATCGTAAATGGGGCAGCCACCCGGCAGGCCGGGTAATCGGTTCGGGCTAGATAAAACGTGGTTGTACCGGCTGTTGCGGTATTGGGAATACCTGACCCAGCCAATCCGACCGGATTGAACAGGGTATCTGTTGCAATCGGCGTTCCACCCGTTGGCGCCGTAAACCAGGCAGGTGGACCAGCGTTAAAGACCGCACCACTGGCCTGTAGGGTAAAAGCTCCGGTTACTCCACCAAAATAAGTTGCCACGACCAGTACATAGGTCGTATCCTTCGCCAGCGTATGGGTTAATTGAGACAGATAACCGGGCCCACTATCGTCATCCCCATGTAAAAAATTAGTGGCCGGACTGGCCGGATTGAACGGAGCTTTGTAGAGCGATAGATATGTATCATTAAACCCATCACTCAGAGTAGCGTCCGAAATCCCAACCGTTAGCGATCCGTTTGCCGGGGCAGTAAACGTAAACGATTGATAATATACCGTATACCCGGCCGAATAGGTGGTGGCATTATCGCCGGATGCCCGCACATACGTTGACGAACTAGTCGATAAAGCCCCGTTGACCGAATTGAGAATTAGTCTGGGGGCTTTGAGGCCTTCGCCAGATGGCACCGTCGCATTCTGACATACTGAATAGGAGCCCACGGTTGGCGTGATGGTAGGATTCACCACAACACTGACGGACTGGGGAAAGCCCCCAACGACACAACCACTGGGGTTCAGTGCGAAGTTATAGAGAACCGTAAGGGGTTGATTGGTCGTATTGATCAGGGTTTCGTTGATTATGGCCGAATTGGCGCTGGCAGTAGCATTGCTAATCCCGGTAATAGCCGAGCGTGTCCAGCTAAAACTTACGCCTGTTGTACTTGATGTGGCGGTATAGGTAAACGACGTTCCAGAACAAACCGTAAGTAGCGTTGGCGAACTCAGGGTATTACCACCCAACGGTGTATAATCTTCCAACACAGTCCGGTCGTTGGACGAACCGCCGGTGGATGCATTGGCCCCCAGGCCCCGACGAGCAAAGGCCCGGCCGATTGCGCACCGATACCGCCCCCCAAACAAGAGCTGGTCGGCTTGCAAAATAGCGTCTCTCGACTGGACAAAACTCGGGCTACACGGTTGTAATCGTAATCCTTCATTGACCAGTTTCAGAGCCGCAATATTCCCGCGCATCGCCGTTACACTAGTCGGGGTATCGTAGATGTTCGGGGTAATCTGGTTATCCTGCAAGATAATTTCCCAGGTCATGTCCCATAACATCGTAGCCCAGATTGAGCCAATGCCGTGCGGAATCGAGTAATTGGCGTCGCCCACTTTGGCATAGGTCACAGCCCCGTTCACGTTTGCCATATCGTAGGAATACGGATAGTTCCTTATTCCCCGCCCATTGGTTGGCTCCCCTATGGCATAGGTCCCTATACCCCGGGGTATATTGGCACTGGCGACATTGGCACTTAACGACGACCAGTTTGTGGTAAACATGAGTGCCAGATAATCGCTCCAGCCTTCGCCCCCCTGTTCAGCGTTCTGCAAACAGGACGAATTGGCGGGGCCGCCCGTGAGTCGGGTAGACCAGCCATGACCGTATTCATGCGAGATAATGCCATTGTCAAAATCGCCATCTGCCTGGTACGTAGCCGGAACATTCCAGAGGTACATCTGCATCCGTCCGTTGATGCCATCGGGAGGAGGATAGAAGTTCGCATTGTTGGTGCCCCCTCCGTCCTGTGCATCCGCGTACACAAAGTCATTCCCAAGCCCTCCTCGTCCACGGTTATTGTTCTGGAAATTACCACTGGGTTCATCGAAGCCAAATTTCCATAACACATCATGAATCAGGTTGTTCCAGTAAAACAGATTGGTGATCGCGGCATTCTGATTACCGGCGGCTGTGTTCAACCCTTTTGTATACGGGTAATTGAATTCCCTGGTTACCGAAATCGGGCTGTACCCAATACTGTCGATATCGGTCGTATCCTCCTGTGCCCAGACGTTGTTTCCGCGAGTGGTCAGGTAATTGGTCGTACCGTCATTATGCCAGCCGTTGGTGGTGCTGGGGCCAGTTCCGGCAGGCACAAAACGCGAATAAGGGCTTACAGAAACAGTACGGGAGCCATGATTAGGACTTTCGAGCGGATAGTCGAAAACGGTATAACTGTCGGCAGTAAACCTTACCTTGTCCTGGCCAAAATAGCGGACTTGTTCGTGCCCAGCGGGTGCTGATAACGCGTGAGCGGCCTGATGGGGAGTGCCGAAGTTACAGTGAATGACTTCATCGATCTTCTGAACGATTTCGCCCGATGCCGCATCGACATGAATATTCCAGCCTCTCTGGGCATCCTTGGTCAAAAACCGAACATTCCAGGTGAGCGCCAGCTTGTCAATCAGTTTTTGTCCCTTCTGCTCTGTCTCGACGGGCAGCCAGTATAATTTTACATTTACCTGCTCATTTGACAGGGCTGGTATCGAAAAAACGCTCTGAGTGAGGGTGCCATCGGTTAGTTTCGTGGTAATCAGCTCCCGAATTGCCGTTAAACTGACCTGCGTTAAGCCTACATTGGCAACCGCTTTCTGCAAGGCATTCAGTGGGCTGATCAACCCTTTTAGCGACCCTTTTTTTGATACGAAATCGATACGGGGTATGAAATTATGTGTCAGGTAAGCCACCTGACTATCGACCAGCACCACGTTCATGAGCCGATTGTAAATCTCGACCGACTGGTAGGCCTGACTAAAATAAACGTGATACCAGCCCGTTGTGGGCGACAGATACGCACTTGACACAATCGATCCAGACACGTCAGTTGCGGCCAGGTTGTGCGTTCCGGCATTGGCAGCTATATACCGTTTTGCCGTTTCTACTTCAGTTTGTGCGTAGGCTTGCGATACGCCGAACCAAAAAAGTACGGCCGTAAAGATCCAGGTTCGGGCGAACTCACCAACAGACATGTAAACTTGTTGCATCATTGATTTTAACGATGCGTCTGATGAAATATAGTAACAAATTTACACTTTTTTCGGAAGGTCAGCCAGGTCAGAGGTAGTGTACCGTGCTGATGGTGCCATGCGTCGTCAGATTGATTTCCCGTATGCCTACCCGGTAGTTATCGATTGCAAATCCGGGTGTATCCTGTTTCATCTGGTAAAACGTTGAGGGGGATAGCAAAATCAGCATGTTTCCTCGCTGAATTACTTTCTCGACATGATAATGTCCGCAAATCACGGTCACATGGCAGGGCAGCTTCTGCACAAGTGCCAGAAATTCATCACTTTGCCGAAAGGGATACCGGGCATCCATAAACTGTACATCGGCAGGCAACGGAGGATGGTGCATCATAATGACCACGTTATTGTCCTGCAAGGCTGTCAGATAGTCCGTCAGCCAGGTCCACTGCGCATCTGAAAATACACCTTTCGATGAATCCAGAAACAATACCGGGCGCCCTTCCAGCGGCAGGGCATAATACAGCTCATCATCATGCAGGTCATGCCCTTTATGAAACACGTCTGCCATGAGTGCAGCGTCGTCGTGATTTCCCGGAATGATGTAATACGGTATTATTAATTTCTTCAGTTGATTTTCGACCCATTCATAAATCGATCTGTCGCCTTCCGTATTGCAGATGTCGCCACCCAGCACCACACAATTCGGCTTCAGCTCGTCCAGAAAAGCCAGCGCATTCAAAAAATTGGTACGGACATCAACACCCTGGGGGTTCTCCCCTTCAGCATCGAGATGCATGTCGGTAATAAACGCAATTCGCATAATCAGTGGGTCATCTGTGGTCGGGCCTGTAAGGGGTAGCAAGGTACATTATATCGTCTACATCCGGTATTATCCGCGCCTTTTTGCTTCGTTCCAGTACACATCCATTTCGGCCAGGCTCATATCAATCAGCTTTTTACCATCAGCCCGCGCCTGCTCCTCAAGGTATTGAAAACGCTTAATAAATTTTTTATTTGTTCGCTCCAGCGCCGTTTCCGGATTGATGTCGATAAAGCGGGCATAATTGACCAGCGAAAACAGCAGATCCCCAAACTCGCCTTCCGCTCGTTGCGGGTCGATGGTTTCGTTCGATTCGGCATTGAACTCGGCCTTGAACTCTTGCATTTCCTCTTCTACTTTTTCCCAAACCTGCTGCTTTTCCTCCCAGTCAAATCCAGCTCCCCGCGCTTTCTCCTGTATCCGCATCGCTTTCACCAGTGCAGGCAACGACCCAGGCACCCCACCCAGAACCGACGTATTGCCCTCTTTTAGTTTCAATTGCTCCCAGTTGGCTTTTACCTGTTCTTCCGTTTCGGCAACAACATTGCCGTAAATATGCGGATGACGGCTGATCAGTTTCTCGCAAACACTGTTCAACACGTCGGCCATGTCGAAAGCACCGGATTCCGAGGCAATTTTGGCGTAAAAAACCAGATGCAACTGAATATCCCCCAACTCTTTACGAATTTCGGGCAGGTCATTTTCCAGAATGGCGTCGGAAAGCTCGTAGGTCTCTTCGATGGTCAGATGGCGCAGACTCTCCAGCGTTTGTTTGCGATCCCAGGGGCATTGTTCACGCAACTCATCCATGATCGTCAGCAATCGGTCAAATGCCATCAGTTGTTCCTGACGACGGGGGGGCAATTGGTCAAAAGTCATCTGGTAAAAATAAGGGAAAAGGCGGAAGCCGCAAAGCCAGACGTGAAGGCCGATCCTCTGGCTGACATCTCCCCTTTTCGGCCTGGCTGTTATTTTTTTTCAAATTTCTTGACTGGCAAGTGAATAAACCATTTACTTTGCAAAACAAAGTACTTTAAAAAATATGCAAACTTATTTTTCTACGTCTTACCGCCCTGGTGTTTGGGAGCATCGGGATGCCCGATCCGGTAAAGGATTACGCATTTTAGCCTTGTTGACCGCTACGAGCCTGAGTCTGGTTGTTGCCCGTGGGGTGTTGACCGGAAACTGGTGGTTCTTTATTGCCCTCACGTGGAATCTGGCCCTGGCCTGGTTTCCGCTTGGCACCGTGCTGACCCTCCGCGATCTACGCACGGCTGGGTTTCGAAGTCCGTGGCTTCTGATCGGTGGTCTGATGCTCTGGCTGGTTTTTCTCCCCAACGCCCCCTACATCATTACGGACTTGTTTCATCTCAAGTACATCGACCATCCTTTGCTCTGGTTCGACACGATGACTATTTTCATTTTCGCCCTGACCGGCTTACTTACCGGGCTTTACTCCATTCTGATTGTTCACCGACTGCTCCGGCCAATGCTTGGAACCGTATGCACCTGGGCCGTTATTATGACCAGTCAGCTCCTGTCGGGCTTTGGAATTTACTTGGGCCGGTTTGGTCGTTGGAATAGCTGGGATATTCTGGCGCGGCCCTCCTCGCTTACGTGGGCCATAGCCCGTGCCTGCCAGAACCAGTTGAGTGTACAACTTACGTTGGCCTATGGCTTCGTTCTGGCCGCTCTCTACATCGCTTTTTACTGGTACGCAGAGCATGACGACAATGCATAGATACTGTTCGGGCGCTAGTTACCTCTTCATCTACCTTCATGAAACCGATCATCCTGGCTGTAGCCGTAGCCGTTCTGAGTATTGCCTGCCAGCCTACCACCGATAAAGAAATCAGCCTGGGCGAACCCATTCGGCACGATGATTTTTTTTATTCGGCTACCCACGTACTTGTACAGGACAGCATCGGCACAACGAAACCACGCGGGCGCTTCTGGATTGTCACCTTACAGGTCAATAATCAGGCGAAACGAGTGGATCATCCCTGGACGAACTCGGTAGCATTCATAATAGATACCCACGGCCATACCTATACGAATCAACCCCATATTCAACAGCAATTGAATGTGCTACACCCATTTGGATGGCAGCAGACGTATATCACATCAGCCGGGCATACGGATACGACCCAACTCGTATTCGACTTACCTAAGTCGTTCAAAAAACCGTTCCTGCAATACCAGGGTGAATTGCTGATGGGCGATGTGTTGGACGGTCAACAGTTTGTGCATACCAAAGTGCGGCTATTTTAATGCTATGTTTGCGGTATGATTGATTTTCGAAAGGTCATCCGCAGTTTTGGATTTGCCGGGCAGGGTATTCTGGACTTGTTCCGTTTCGAGAACAATGCCAAAGTACACTTATTGGTAGCGGTTCTGGTTTTGGCTGGTGGTTTCTGGCTTCGTCTCACCCCCATAGAGTGGACCATTATCCTGACCCAGATCGGTCTGGTGTGGGCAGCAGAGGCTTTTAACACAGCTATCGAAAAATTATGCGACTTCGTTTCCCCCGGCATCCATCCGCAAATAAAAGCGATCAAAGACCTTTCATCCGGCGCGGTTCTGATCCTGGTCATTGCTGCCATACTCGTCGGTATGCTTATTTTTGGCACCCACCTGTTCAATGAATACCTAAGCCTGTCAGATAGGCTCAAGCCCTGGTTTCCTGTTCCGTTCGACTCAACTTTGGCCTGATTCTATACGAAAAGGTTATATTTAAAATCCCTATCTCCTGTACCGAATCCTTACGTTTCAGACTTATACGTAGCCATGCACGAATCCCGCGAACACCTGCAAACCCTGTCGGAGATCCGCACATTAATGGAGCGTTCTTCCAAATTCCTGTCGCTGAGCGGCTTATCGGGCGTATCGGCTGGGCTCATTGCGCTGGGCGGAGCGGCCATAGTCTATACACGGCTGCGAACAGGTCTGTTTACGACCATCGGCTCCTACGATGCACTACCTGGCAATCCGGTCAATCAACACGACGTCAGGCAGTTTTTAGTTACGGTGGCGATTGGGGTATTGGCTCTGGCTCTGGCATCGGGTACGTATTTCACCGTTCGCAAAGCCAGACGTCAGGGTTCGACCGTATGGAATCAACCCTCAAAACGATTGCTGTGGGCCATGATCGTTCCGCTGGCCACAGGCGGTGTATTTTGTCTGGCGTTACTGTATTATAACCTGATTTGGCTATCTTTTCCGGCAACACTGATTTTTTATGGCCTGGCCCTGCTCAATGGGAGCAAATACACCCTGCGCGACGTTGAATCATTAGCCTATTGCGAAATTGCGCTCGGCTTACTTTCTCTGTTCTGGCCGGGCTATAACCTGCTGACCTGGTCTGTTGGGTTCGGCCTGTTGCATATTGCCTACGGCTTAGCCATGTATTATAAATACGAACGTGCCCCACATGAAGAACGACCTGCTGGCTCAGTTTAACAAAGCCTTTGAAAGCAAAGCGCGGCTGAGCATTATGTCGGTCCTGATGGTCAATGAATCAATGAGTTTCAACGCGCTTAAAGAATTACTTAGTTTAACCGATGGCAATCTCGCTACGCACCTTCGTGCGCTGGAAGATGCAGGGTATGTACTGGTTCAGAAACAGTTTGTTGGGCGCAAGCCCAATACAACTTATTCGGCTACCCAGGCTGGCCAGCAGGCGTTTACCGATCACCTGAACGCTCTGGAAGCCTTCATTAAGAATATGTAGTGAGGGGTTGGCTCTTCATTGGCAATGCCCGTTTTGTGTAATCCTGATAAGTTCTGATCCCTCCAGCAGGTCGCGACTATTTCTTCACTGTGCAGTATTGAAATCCGAATCTTTCAGGCCTTTATTTACCTTGACGTTATCGACCGACATGGTCATTGGGCCGCGTGGTGATTGCTGCAGCAAGGTCATCGGAAATTTGATCCCATTAGCTTCTTTATAATCGGAATAGGCAGTCGTCATCTCCCCCTGCTGTGTTTTGGTCGTCGACTGTACTTTCAGGCCCGTTGTCGTATCAAAGTTATCCGTCCAGGTAGCTCCGCCATCGGCTGTCGAATGACTAAGCTTATACGTATCTTTACCATCCACTTTTTCTGTACCGACTACCGTACTTTTCACCCCATTTTCGGCATAGTACAGCTCGGGAAAAAGCGTATTCATAACCATCATCTGTTTGGCCATTGGCCCATCCAGTGTTCGGCTTCCCTGCATCCCACCCATCACCACCTTCTCTCCATCGCTGGTTTGTTTCATCACCTCCATGCCATTGGCATTAATCACCATCGAGAACTTATTGGGCAATTTCTGCTTCCGGGTCATAATGATGGCGTTTCCATTCATTTCCGAAGACATATTGGTGGTCAGATCCGTCACTTTCAGCAGCGCTTCTTTCCCGCCAATGGCGGCAATGTATTTATCCATGATTTCCTCAGCGGTTGGCGTCGATTGAGCCAGTACTGTTTGCCAACCCAGCAGAAAAGCTATAATAAGTCCTGTTTTTTTCATGATTGTTTACATTTTCTTCTACCAAAGTTAACCCATGAAGCTGTATGCATCAAGTATCCCATCTGCTTTTCCGATAAAACTTTTTAGATTTTTACGGCATTATTCGGCGAGTGCAAACCCAGCCAGATAAACCAAAGCGCCAGTTAGATAACCAATCAGCGCCAACCAGCTAATTTTTCGTAAATACCAGCCAAATGAAAGGTGTTCCATACCCATTACGGCCACACCCGCAGCGGAACCAATCACCAGCAAACTTCCCCCGGTACCCGCACAATAGGCCAGAAACTCCCAAAGTTTAGCATCGACCGGATACGTTTGTAAATCGTACATACCCATAGCAGCCGCTACAATCGGTACATTATCGACCACTGCCGAAACGATCCCGATCAGGAATACAATCGCGTCCAGATTGCCCACGGTGTTGTTTAGGGATTCGGCCAGTGTATGTAGAATCGACGTTGATTCAAGAGCCCCTACAGCCAATAATATGCCCAGAAAAAACAGAATGCTCGGCACATCGATTCGGCTTAGGGCATGTGCGGCCGTAAATCGTTTTCGTTCCGATTCGTCTTTGTCGCTATGCAATACTTCCGAAACTACCCAAATAAAGCCTAAAACCAGCATGATACCCATGTAGGGAGGCAAATGAGTCAAGGTCTTGAAAATTGGCACAAATAACATCCCGCCCAACCCGACAGCTAACATGACCCGACGATCACGACGCGCAATTGGCGTTACATACGGGCGGCTAATACCCTGCGATGAAGATTTAATCTCTACTTTAGGCTGCAACCGGGTCAGCAGAATCAATGGCACGACCATCGATACAAGACTGGGAAAAAACAAACCGCGAACAATAGCCAGAGTCGATACCTGTCCTCCAATCCAGAGCATTGTGGTTGTCACATCACCAATTGGCGACCAGGCCCCTCCCGCATTCGAGGCTACGATTATCATGCCAGCCATAATATGACGCTGTTCGGTATTCCGTACCAGTTTACGCGCTACCGATACCATTACGATCGCTGTAGTCAGATTGTCCAGCAGCGCCGACAGAAAAAAAGATAGTAGACTAATGATCCAGAGTAAAGTACGAATATTTCGGGTCGCGATTCGGTCCGTTATGAGCGTAAATCCGTCATGCGCATCAATTAATTCAACAACGGTCATGGCCCCCAGAAGGAAGAATAGTATCTCGGAAATAGTCGATAAATGATGGCTAAGCTGATCACTGACCAGGTCCTTATTATCGCCCATCAACGCATAGGCCGTCCAGCAGACGATACCCGTAATGAGCGCTGTTGCTGTTTTATTGAGCCGAATCGCATGCTCAAGCGTGATCAGAATGTAGCCGGTTATAAAGAGGAGAATTAACAGAATTGACATCATATAGTGCTTTTAGCCGATTTGTGGTGGGGTATGTTTACAAGTACCCATCTTAAACCAAGTGCTTTTTAATGTTTCGAATGCATTTGTGCTTATCATTGTTTGGTATACGTAAACGTACTTTTATGTTTGTCGTTCGCTTTCGATCCATGCAGGCCGACGGTATGGCCCTGTTCCCATTTATTTTAGTAAAACAGCCCAACCCAGGGCCAACCTTACTTAATCATGAGCGAATACATCTTCGGCAGCAGGCCGAACTGGGAATCCTTCCTTTTTATGTCTGGTATGTTGTCGAATACCTGATTCGCCGATGGCAATACCGTGACCATTATACGGCTTACAGAAACATCAGTTTCGAACGGGAAGCGTTTGCCAATGACCAGAATTTAGCCTATCTGAAAACCCGGACGTTCTGGCAATTCTGGCATTATTTAACCAACGATGGCCTATAATTTATAATTCATCAACCGTTTATTGCTCAGTATACCCATCATTGCCACCAACGACGAGAAGACGACGACCAGAACCGGGATGCCCTCCCGAAAGCCGACCAGCCGGAGGTCGTCGGGAATATTCAGATAGAGTAGAATCGTGATAAGCCCCCGGGGCGCAATCCAGAGGAGTGGGATCATCTCGCCCTGATAGGTTACGCGAAGGGTAACCCAACGCCAGCCAACAATCACCCCGACAAACAACACACTAACAATCAGCGCATCGACGTCGATCAAACTTCGGGGTACAGCCGCATAGCCCAGCAGCAGGTAGAAGAACGTCCGTACGACAAAAGCACCTTCAGCAGCGAGGCTTTTAAGCTGGTCAAGCTCTTTTTCGAACAGATCATTCTTCAGTATCTGGCTCAGCCGTCCCCGAATAAACAGGTCTGTATTGTTCAGAAACAGGCCAAAGATCAGAATGAGCAGCAATGAAGAGAGGTGATTGATCTCGGCCAGTGCATACACCAGAAACAGTACCGAAATAATGGGCAGGAATTTGATGCGATGGTTGATTCGGCTGATGAGGTATAGAAGCAGAAAGCAACATCCCAGCGAAATCAACGCCATCGCCAGCGTATCGCGTGTAAACGACCAGACTGCTCCCACTAGTGAGTTTCGGCTTAACAACAGAAAGTTATACGCCATAATCCCCAATATGCTCGCGAAGGCCGATTCATAAACCGCATACTCCTGTTGCCCACCCGTTAGCTTGGCAACGGTCTGTACCGTTACGGTACTACTAACGATCGAAAAGGGCAGTGCGGCAATCAGACAGTGATAAAAAGAATCGTTCAGGAGCAGATACAACATACTGGCCATCAGCAGAGTACCGCCAATGATAGCCATCAACGAAGCCAGCAGCGTTCGTCGAATAACACTCAATCGCTCCGCATGAAGTTCCAGATCGAGCCCCCCTTCCAGCACGATCAAAATCAGGCCCAGTGTTCCCAGGGTAGGTAAGATGGTAGCTACGTAAGGCACCTGTACGTTGAAATAGTCGGTAGCCTGCTTAGTCAGCATACCCAGCAGCAATAACAACAGGACTGACGGGGTTTTGAACCGACTACTGAATAAATCAAAGGCATAGGAAATCAGTACCGATAAACTCAGAACTATAATCAGTATTGATGAATCCATAAGCGAGAGAACAAAAGAGCGAAAGAATGAAGAGTGAAAGAGCGAAAAGCTGTCGCAAGCTATATCACGCTCTTTCTCTCTTCATTCTTTCGCTCATTAATAATTATTTTCTGGCGTAATAATACAGATTTACAGATGCAGCACTGGCGCGTTCGCTGATCGTAAAAAAACCTTTGTTATCCTTATCGAAACAGACGGCTTCGCCCTGCGGCTCCAACCGAACCGTTAGCTGACGCGATGTACCGTATTGCAACGCATCTGCAATGGATTGGCCGTTACTACGCTTCCAGTAGTACATCTGCGTATACGTACGTACTAACAGCTCGCTACCATCTGGTGAAATAGCCGCTGAGGTTACATAATTGGCAAGCCCTCCTCCCCCAAATGAAGGCAGTTCGCCAAAGGCCGTCGCTACGGTTACTTCATTTATATTTTGCGGATAAGGTAAGCTATAAAGCCTGACTTTCTGTTCCCGCTTGGTGATGATGTAAATATCTTTGGTGCCCGGGTCAACAAAAAAGGCTTCGGCATCATGGGGGCCATCAGGATACCGAAAGTTTATCCGTTCAACCCCAGTTACCGTAGCCTGTACGGATGAAGGTTCCGGCAATCGATAAATTACGTAACCTGAATACTGCGCGTTGTTATCGCCAATATCACCGATGTAGAGGTAATTGGTTCCGTCTTTCGGGCCCGGCCCAATCGATATATCTTCCCAATCGCGATTTGTCGCGTTCGGTATGGTAATCTTACCTTTTACTTTTCCATCGTAGCCTAATAGTGCCAGTTCATTGGGGTTGCCACTATCCTGCTCGATCCAGATATTACCGGGTTGAGTACGGCTATCCACCATTCCCGAAGCCTCATCGATCTGGCCGGGAATAACGGGTGTTTCGGTTGGTGTTGATGAAAACTGAGCGTCATATACACTGGGAACGGTGAGCTTACACGAAGCGAAGACCAACCCCAAGACCAGCAGAACGAAATTACGCATGATATAGTCTGGTTGATTCGGTTGCCAATCTAACGAATTGGCGGACAAAAATGATGAACGCAATGGAATAAAGCTATTTGGTCGCATTGAAACAGGGATTTATTCTAAAAACCTGCCGAAATACGGGCAAGTCGTTAGTTTTTGGGCAAACTATGCTTTTATAGATGGGCTGCTCTCAACCATAACCGCCCTGTTTGTATGAAAAATCGCATGACTTTTTTAGCAGCAACGCTACTACTTGGTTTCTGCTTAAGTTTTACCATTCGTCCATCGGCCGACGGTTGGGTTAGTATCTTCGATGGTAAGACTTTCAACGGCTGGAAAGTCACCGAAGACAGTCCCGGCACATTTACCATCCAGGATGGGGCTATTGTGGTCAACGGCCCACGGGCACACCTCTTTTATGAAGGCCCCGTACATAATCATAATTTCAAAAACTTCGAGTGGAAAGCCAGTGTCAAAACAATGCCTGGTTCCAACTCAGGTATGTTTATTCATACTGCCTATCAACCCTCGGGATGGCCAGCGCAAGGGTACGAAATTCAGGTCAACCAGACCCATACCGACTGGCGGAAAACGGGAAGTGTCTACGGTGTTCAGGATGTGAAAGAGGTTTTCGTTAAAGATGATGAATGGTACACTGAACACATCATCGTAAATGGCAAAAAGGTGATCATTAAAATTAATGACAAAGTGATCAACGATTACACCGAACCCGATAGCATCAGCACATCGTCTAAACCCAAAAAGCTCAGTATGGGGACCGTTGCCTTACAAGGTCACGACCCAAAGAGCAAAGTGTATTACAAAGACATCATGATTAAAGTGCTGCCGGATTAATGGGCAATGGGTTAAGGGCAGAAGGGAAGGTATGTCACCCCCTGCCCTTAACCCTCCTACTCTTTAAACTGCTGAATACTATACGTGTTGGCCTGCAGACGGCTGGGGTCTTTGGCCGCTGCAGCCGCACTTACCTCATCGATCCGGGCATTTAAGGTATAAATCCTGTCTCCAACCAACACATTCGTTGTCGCCTGATCGTAGCCCGTCTCATCGGTTTTAACCACTGAGGCCGTTTTCCAACCATCCGTACTTCGCACCTGCGACACTTTATTCCGGCTGTTTACTACATATAAATCATTGTTGTAGAGCAGCATACCATCCCCGTTCGGCAGGCTTACGCCCGTTACTTCCGTAATGGTATTATCATCGAGTTCTACTTTGAATAACTTACCCTCGTTAGATTTTACAACGAGCAGATATTTATCTGGATGGTACACGATTCCATTTAAATTAATGCCTTGTGCCCCCGAAAATAAGGTCGACGTAACAGCTACCACTGCCTGCGACGAATTGGCTGATACCTTGTAAATTACGGGTGCAAATGAATCTGTCACATAGGCATTACCGTCGGCATCGAAGGCTATGTCATTCGCAAAATGGTTCGAATTAGGCACCAGACTGGCCAGATCAATCTGACGGACTTTCTCTTTTGTAGCCAGGTCGTAGACAAACAGGCCTGCTGTTTTAAGTGCTGTCTGCTGTGTACTTTTATCCGAGACGCCCTGATCTCCGTTGCATACATACAGCAAGCCGTTGCGTACCTTCATACCAATGCTACTAATCAACTGCTTATCATCCGTTATCAATTCTTCATACCGCCCGTTTTGATCGACAGTCCCAATTTTCCCCTGCGTAATCGAGCTTACCAGAAACTTGTCGAATGTGGGTGAGTAGGTAATCCCTTCAGGATACTGACGAGTAGCCGAAAAGTCGATCCGCTGCGGGATCACTGGTGCGTTAAATTCCGGGTCTGTCGAATTACAGGCCACTACGCTAAAGCCCACTAAAAGTAGTGTGGGAATCGAATAGGGTCGAGTTATCATGATTGTATTTCGTGTGTGCTATACTGACTAATTAATAGGTTTATAATATGTAATGTTTAGTAAAAGGCGTAACCGGGCACTTCGTTGTCGAAAACCATCCGGCCTGTTTTGCGTTTTAATCCTATACTAATTCTCTACCGTTATGAACCACATGACCACCTTAACCGAAGCCATGGATAAACTTCGGACCGAGGGCTACACACATGAGTTTGGCCCTCGAAAAGATTTTCTGGAAGAAAAAAGTACCCAGACGAAATTAAAAAGTGAGGATTTTCACGTCGATAAGTTTTATCGGTTCGAAGGCACCTCCGATCCAGGTGATGAAATGACGTTGTATGCGATTACGGCTTCCAACGGGATGAAAGGTGTTTTTGTTGCCGCACAGGGAACTTACTCGAATGAAGTTTCGCCCGAACTGATGGCCAAATTTACGATCTCAGATCGCAATCATGTAACTTCTACCGAAGGTTCGGTACAACCATTAGACCAGCAAGAAGCCACGCACTAATCATTTCTCGGATATTTACAAGAAAAACTCCCGGAAGATGGTAAATTTTCCGGGTTTTTCACTATATTTGCGGCCTTTACAAAAATGCACCGTTCGTTCCGTGCTGATACACTATGAAGTTATCCGAATTCAAATTTGATTTACCCGATAGTCTTATTGCCAAATACCCGGTAGAGCGGGGTGAATCGCGGCTGATGGTCGTTGACCGGAAAACTAAAACAATTGAGCACAAACAGTTTTCGGATATACTCAGCTATTTTGATGATGGCGACGTGATGGTAATCAATGATACCAAGGTATTTCCAGCACGGCTTTATGGCAACAAGGAAAAAACCGGCGCTAAAATTGAAGTGTTTCTCCTCCGTGAGCTCAATCGCGAAATGAAGCTTTGGGATGTACTGGTCGATCCGGCCCGAAAAATTCGCGTTGGCAATAAACTGTATTTTGGCGATAGTGATCTGGTTGCCGAAGTGATCGATAACACGACCTCACGAGGGCGTACGATTCGTTTTCTGTTCGATGGCAACCATGAGGAATTTATGAAAGCCATCGACGAATTGGGCGAAACCCCAATCCCGAGGGCTATGAACCGGGAAGCAGAATCGGCCGATCGGGATGATTATCAGACCGTTTTTGCCCAGCACATTGGTGCCGTAGCCGCTCCCACGGCTGGTCTTCATTTCACCCGTGCCATGATGAAGCGGATGGAGATCAAAGGGATTCACTTTGCACCGATTACGCTGCACGTAGGCTTAGGCACATTCCGTCAGGTCGACGTGGAAGACCTTACCAAACACAAAACTGATTCTGAAAACTTCAAGATCACTGATGGATCGGCTCAGATTGTGAATACGGCACTGGATGCTGGCAAACGGGTTTGTGCAGTGGGGACAACCTCTCTGAAAGCCATTGAATCGTCGGTATCGGCCAATAGCCGGTTGAAGCCCATAGAAGGCTGGACGGATCGGTTCATATTCCCGCCTTACGATTTTAAAATTGCCAACTCACTGCTAACGAGTCTGCATCTTCCTGAATCGATCCTGATTATGATGACGAGTGCCTTTGGGGGTCATGAACTCATCAAAGAAGCGTATCAGATCGCGATCAAAGAAAAATACCGCTTCTTCAGTTATGGTGATGCCATGCTGATTCTGTAGGCTATTAGGTATTAGTCGTCAGTCATTTGTATTTTTGGGGCCTTAGTGCCCCTTTTTTTTGCGTTTTCCCATGACCGACGACCAACCGGCTAAAAATTCCGTTGCTGACCGCTATGCTATTATTGTTGCCGGAGGTAGTGGCAGCCGGATGAAATCAGATATACCCAAACAATTTCTTCTGCTTCGGGGCAAGCCCATTCTCCAGCATACGCTGGAACGGTTTCTGGAAGTGGTTCCACCCTCACACATAAGGCTGGTTTTACCAGCAAGTGACCGGACTACCTGGCTAACGCTCTGTGAGCAACATCAATTTTTCCCGGCAATCGAGCTAGTTGATGGGGGTAAAACCCGTTTTCAGTCGGTCCGTAACGGGTTAAATGCCATGCCTCTGACCAATGGCCTGGTAGCCGTACATGATGGAGTCCGTCCGTTTGTATCAGCCGAAATCATAAGAAATAGTTTCGATACGGCAGCCCGGACGGGGTCGGCAGTGACCTGCGTTCCGGTAAAAGACTCCGTCCGGGTTATACATCCAGATGGCCAAAGTCAGTCGGTCGACCGGAATCAATATCGGTTGGTACAAACGCCCCAAACGTTTCAACTTGATCTGTTCAGGCAGGCGTTTGAAGCAACTGAGCAATCTTTTTTTACGGACTGTGCCAGTGTGATGGAGTTTGCTGGCTTCTCAATTACACTCATCGATGGCTCGTACGAAAACATCAAGATCACAACCCCCGACGACCTGAGATAACCCTTTGCCCGACTATGTGGTTTCTTGTTATCAACCCTTTACTCTGAATGCGTCAACGCCTGCCTGCCCACTCTTACACGCAAGGCATTCTTGCGGGCGACCGACTGGTACTGAGTCGGGCGATTACGCTTGTGGAGAGCCGTCGGCCCGACGATCAGGCGGTCGCTCAGGAAGTATTGGAGGCTGTTTTACCGCACACAGGCCGATCGATCCGAGTAGGCATTACGGGCGTCCCTGGTGTGGGAAAAAGTACGTTTATTGAAGGGTTTGGCCAATATCTAGCGAACCTGGGGCATCGACTAGCCGTATTGACCATTGACCCCACCAGCCAACGGTCGGGCGGGAGCCTGCTGGGTGATAAAACTCGCATGGAAACCCTCTCAATGAATGCCAGCGCCTACATCCGGCCATCGCCAGCGGGCGATTCGCTGGGTGGAGTGGCGCATCGTACCCGTGAGACCATCCTGCTCTGTGAAGCAGCCGGCTTCACTATTGTGCTGGTCGAAACCGTTGGGGTTGGGCAATCCGAAACCGTTGTTCATGGTATGGTCGATTTTTTTCTGCTGCTGATGCTGGCTGGAGCAGGGGATGAATTACAGGGAATGAAACGGGGAATCATGGAATTGGCCGATGCCCTTTGCATTACCAAAGCTGACGGCGACAATCGATCGGCTGCCAATCGCGCACAGGTAGAGTATCGCAATGCGCTTCATCTGTTTCCTCCTACCGGCACGGGCTGGGCTCCCCCCGTACTCACCTGCTCGGCCGTTAACCAGGAAGGCTTAACCACGATATGGCAAACCATTCAGGAACACCAGCAATTAACGACCGAAAACGGCCACTGGCGTCGGCGTCGACAGGAACAGCAACGTACCTGGTTTCGGTCATTGCTGCGGCAACGCCTGGAAGGGCAATTTTACGCCCAGCCGGGTATGCAACAGCAGATTGATCTGATGGAAGAAGAGGTTATGTCCGGGAAGCGTTTACCCACGCCGGCAGTAGATACCCTGCTGGCCATGTGACTCATGACCGGTAACGAGCGCTAGTGCAGCCCTTATCCATCACTTTGCTTACTTTTGGTAGCATGTATACATTTCTTCTGGCAGGCTTGGTTTTGCTCACACAGACAGCCCAAGCGCAACGGGATACAACGATTACGGTTACAACCACCGACGCGCTTCAATTCGACCAGAAGCGGTTGGTAGTCCGTCCAAATACGCGCCTGAAACTTATTTTTCAGAATAAAGACGACATGGCTCATAATTTGGTGGTAACCCGGCCTAATTCCCGTTTGCGAGTCGTCGAATTTGCGCTGGCACTTGGCCCTAAAGGCCCTGAACAGCACCACGTTCCCAAAATGGCTGAAGTACTGGCTCATACCCAAAGCGTTGAACCGGGCACTACCGATTCACTCGTTGTCAGCCTGACAGAGGGTGCCTTCCCTTTTGTTTGTACCTATCCAGGGCATGGGTCAATCATGTATGGTGTGATCTATGCCACAAACGAGCCAAAACGACTCCCTCCCCCGGATCAGGACGTCAACCTGCCTAATCCAGGACGTTTAGCTGACACAGGCCACACCCATCATCCATCGGCAGGCTCCGGTCATCCCTATCCGTTGAAGCTACCCGCTGTTTACCGAACGTTTATGCCCGATTGTGGCCCGGCAGCGATTGCAGTTGGCTTGCCAGGCCCGGAAGGTGGCCAATCGTATGTGTTCGATGCGGGCCAATGTCGTCTGCGGTATGCCTGGTCAGGAGGCTTTGTCGATAATACCGATCAATGGGAAGGCAAAGGCCAGCGGCTCACCAAAATTGTAGGTGAGATCTATTACCGGGATACAGGGAGCTTCCCCTGGCGAATTGGGTTGGGCAATCAACAGCCTCCCCAGTTTAAAGGGTACCGTTTAGTGAATCGTTACCCCGAATTTCAGTATATTGTAAATGGGGTTACTATTTATGAACGCATCAGACCACTACCTACCGGACGGGGGCTTATTCGCTCATTTACTCTAAGCCCAACCCGGGAAACCATCTCGTTTTTAGCAGCTGGTCAACCAGGGATTCGGTTAAAATCGTCGATAGGTCAGTTTCGTGATGGCGAACTCCGATTACCTGCCGGAACGAAACAATTTACCATAACCCTGTCCAACTAACTACGCTGGCATCTAATTTTCTGAACAGATAACCTCCCTATCAATCGCTTAGCTACTCGCCCATGCTCGCATCTCTTCTGCTTTCCGCGTTTCTACTCGTTGCGCCAGCCGATACGATCTCGGATTATTACGAGGTTGAAACGATCGATACACCGCCAGGGCTGGTAGCTGAAACGGGCGGTCTGGGGTTTCTGCCCGATGGTCGGTTGGCCGCCTGCTTCCACCGGGGTGAGGTGATGCTGTATACGCCAAAAACGAAAACCTGGAAGCTCTTTGCTGAAGGCTTGCATGATCCACTCGGTGTAATCGCGGTGAACAATCGTCAACTCATAGTCGTGCAGCGTCCTGAGCTGACCCGTTTGACCGATACAGATGGCGATGGGGTGGCCGATACCTACGAAACGCTTACGGATAAATATGGCCTGTCGGGCAACTATCACGAGTTTGCGTTTGGGCCGGTACGCGATGCGAAGGGGAATATATACGTCAGCCTGAATACGGCCTCCAATGGCGCAGGAGTTCGTGACGAAGTACGGGGGCAATACGATGCACTTGGTCGACAGGGTCGTATGTATGCCTGTGTTCCCTACAGGGGCTGGGTCATGCAACTTACACCCGATGGCCAGCTTAAACCATTTGCCAGTGGATTCCGGTCGCCCAATGGAATTGGCTTCGATGCCCAGGGCCGCCTTTTCGTGACCGATAATCAGGGAGACTGGCTAGGCACCAGTAAACTTTATCATGTAGAAGCGGGTAAGTTCTACGGCCATCCCGCCAGTTTGGTATGGCGGGATGGCTTTCCGGATATTGACCCCTTAACCTTATCGGTTAAAACGCTGGATAGTATGCGAACGGTCGAGAGTGTTGCCTTCCCCCATGAGTCGATGGCCCACTCGCCTACGCAGATCGTTCTGGATAATACCGGTGGCAAATTTGGCCCCTTTACGGATCAACTGTTTGTTGGTGAAATGGACTTCCCACACCTGTTACGAATTCTGCCCGATGAAGTAGATGGACAATTGCAGGGGGCTTGTATACGCTTTTTCGACCAGGGAGGCAGTCATGGAGTCCGTTTACGCATCGGTACTAATCGACTGGCGTTTGCACCTGATGGAAGCCTATACCTTGGTCAAACGGATCACGGCTGGCTGGGGTCTCGGGGCATTCAGCGGATACGCTATACAGGCGGCTCTACGGGAAAGGATATTCCACTCGATCTTATGCATATGAAACTGACACCCACAGGGTTTACTTTAACCTTCACTCAACCTCTGGACGACAGTACGGCTCGTGCCATAGCCACGTATCGATTTCGAAGCTATTACTACGAATATCATCAGGCATATGGCTCTCCGCAGATGGATGTACGATCCGTTCCTGTTACTGCCGTTTCCCTTTCCAACGATCGCAAGACCGTTACACTTTCCCTGGCCGACTTAAAGCCTGGCCGTATTTATGAACTGACACTGGGAGATTTACAGGCCAATTCAGGGCAGAAGAAATTGATGAATCACCTGGTCTGCTACACCGTAAACAAGTTAAAAAGCAACTAGTCGTCAGTCGGTGGAGGTATCCTGAACGAACACCCCCAATGACCTGACGACTAGTCGGTATTCATTGATTTAAGCATTGCCCAACGTCCGCTCAGGCTCGTTTGCCCGGGTAGCCGGAACAGCCTGATCGTCTGGGTTGCCAGCTAACTCAGGATTGTCCTGATCATTCATGACGGGTGGCTGCCCCCACGAAGCTCGTTTGGACTCCTCAATTTCAGCCGTACTGATGGTATCGTCCGTTTCGGCAGCCAGAGCCTCTGCTTCAGCTACATCACCGGGCACGTCGGTATCACTGCTACCCGCCACACGCGACGGCAGTTCATTATCCAGATTTTTATCGTTCAACTGGGCTAATGCAGGTGGCGTACCCATGGTACTATGCATTGCCTGAGCCGCAAAAGACTCTGTACTTTCTTTCCGGGAATTGCTACTTACGCTCATAACGTTGATTTGTTTAGTGTTGAGAACTGAGAGCGGGCCATATGTAAACCATCTGGCTCGCTAAAATGCTATAAAAGGCTTGGTTATCCTTTCGACTAATAAGCCGGTTTGTTATTCAGATCAGTACCCGTTTCGGCCAGCGATGCTTCATGCTCGGATTGGGTTTCTTCGCCGGCCTCACTTTCTTTCGGATCATTCTGGTGTTTTGCCGCGTCCTGTGCTTTTGGGGCAGGCACTTCATCATCCGATGCATAGTCGTCGGGGCCATGGGTTGTTACATCAACCATAGCCGTGTTTGTTTTAACTTCATCGGCAGCGGCTGCATTCTTTCCTTCTTCAGTCAGTTCCATGGTGCTATTGCTCATATCACCCATGCGTAGCACGCCGTTCTTGCTGTCCATGTCCGTACTACCGATAGCCCGATCGTTGCGGCCATCCTGACCACCCCGTACCTGCTCACTGTCGAGACCATTGGCTGAATTCTCCTGACTGTATCGGTTGCGGTTATCTTCTGCAGGCCGGTCCTGATCAGTATCATCCGACCTGAACGGCCCCTCTGAGCGGCCAGTTATCTGGGCATTTTCCTGATTTACGTCCTCTTCATTTTTCATGTCGCTGAGTCAACTGATTATATAAAATAACCTGAAAAGATCCAAAAGGTTTATACCCTTCGGTACATCGTCAACAGGTAACAAAACCGCCATATACATTCACTTACCAGGCTCAGCAAACTAACTCAGGGAATTAAGTACCCTATGTCACTGCCATTACACCTGGGTAGCTACCTACCGAAAAATTAATATTTATACCGAAAAGTATACATTACAACAGGTTTGCTATGATCGGACAAGGAATGCCATTTAATTGCCTGACAAATTTACACCCTGATTATAGGGTAATGCCCACGAAGACTTGCCTAAAAAGCCAACCAGAGTTTCTGTACAGCTTAAGCAATTTTTGTTGGATTGTAAATTTTAATAGTTGGATAAAGCGTAATGCAGAAAGCGGACCGATCTTATCGATCCGCTTTTTTTATGATTCAGCAACCATACCCAACCCCTACTTCGACCAATACGTCTATAAATAAAACAGGGAGGCCACCGAATCGGTGGCCTCCCTGTTTTATTTATAGACGTGGCTTAAGGCAATTTAATCAACATCCCAGAACAATTTTGTACTGAA
Source organism: Spirosoma panaciterrae DSM 21099 (assembly GCF_000374025.1). Lineage (GTDB taxonomy): Bacteria > Bacteroidota > Bacteroidia > Cytophagales > Spirosomataceae > Spirosoma > Spirosoma panaciterrae. The sequence continues at coordinate 126,091 of NZ_KB893173.1, forward strand.
CACATCGATTGTTCCCTGGGCCGTAACATTGGCCGAGTTTGACCCCGACTCCGTGTTCGGATAGAAGAACCGCAGTGGGCGTTTGTTCGCTTCCGGTACCTGTATGCTTTGCGGAATAACCGGCAGGTTTGTCCGACGGTATTCTGCCCAGGCTTCAAGGCCATTGAAGTTTACGAACGAAATCCACTTCTGGATAGCAATAGCCGTCAACTTATCGGTCGATGCATCCCAGTCGTAGTTCTGGATACCACTGCCTTTGTAGGCAGTTGCTCCGGCAGTATTTGCCCCTAGTACCCGGAACGACTGCAGAATACCCTCTTCGAAATACGCCTTCGCTGTGTTAGGAAGCGTTACATCGCTATAGCGTTGTTTGGCTTCGGCCAGCAGGAACTGCACTTCAGACGCCGTCATAATAATATACGGGCGGTTGTATTCACCTTTTACAAGCAGGCTCGGTCCGAGCGAGGTTGTGTTGGCAGGCAAATACCCCGAACTCACCCCAAATGGGGTACCCGAATAGTTAGCCGAAATTTCTTTCTGGGTACTAACCCCTGGCGTGCTTGAGTTCTCTCCCCCATTTGCATAAGCAATTCGCTTCATCCGCAGTGTATCTCCCGATGCTTTCAGGTTATCGATCAGGAACTTTGTCAAACGCGGGTAGTTGTTCAATGCCCGCTTGGCACCGTTGGCATCATAGCCCCAGCGATCATATACTGGATTCAGTTTACCCGCCGTAGCCAGGAAGAACGACGTTCCACCAATGCCTACTTCAGCCCCGGTAATGAACCCAGACCCTTCCGTAACAATCTTATTAATTTCGGTTTTGATGTATGTATCTCTTCCCGAAACTTTAGTCTGACGAATCAGAATCCGCATTTTGAGCGAGTTGGCAAATTGAGTCCACTTGGTCGTATTGCCGTTGAAAACGATGTCGGAACCCGTAAAGGCACTGGCAAACGGGTTGGCTTTCAAATCAACGATCGCTTCGTCCAATAAAGAGATCAACCCTTCGTATACCGTTTTCTGATCATCGAATTTAGGTGCCAGCGAAGCCGTTGCTTTCAATGCATCAGTAAATGGAACGTTGCCATACATATCGACCAGTTGTTGGTAAAGCATGGCCTTCATCACTTTCGAGGGGCCTTTCAGATACTTCTGATTGTTGGCATCCGCATTATTGATTACATACTGATAATCTTCCAGGTTATCGAAGTATGGGTCCCAATAGTTGAAATCCCCGTTGGTATACTGATAAGCGAACTGAGCAGTATTGATAATGTACCCGTTCCCTTGTGTCCACTGGCCCGACCAGTAGAAACCGATTTCGCTCGAACCGCCCCCGTCGTTATTTCCGGCTATATTTCTTGCCGTTGTATTCAGGGCATTGGTGAACACATAGCTTGGTGATGCCGTTGGTAACTGGTTCGGGTTGGTGTTGATATCCAGGAATGACTTCGTATCACAACTGGTTCCTGCTGCGACAATGAGAGCCGCTATTGCTAATGTTTTTAATTTCATGTCAAGTCAATCGTTGGGATAATTAAAACGAGAGGTTGATGTTCACGCCATACTGCCGTACTGGAGGAGTCTGGGTTGTGGTGTTGATACCCGTTCCAATAGCAGAAGTCATCGTAGGTGTCGAAGTTGCCTGGCTACCTGGGGAGGGGTTACCCTGATAGCTGAACTCAGGATCGGTGTAGTAGTTGAGCTTATCAACAATCGTCAGCAGGTTCCGGCCATACAGGGCGATGCTGGCTCCCGAGAAAATTTTCGTTTTGTTGATCAGGCTCTGTGGCAACCGATACGACAGATTGATGTCGCGGAGTTTGATAAACCAGGCTGGCGTAACGAAATTTTCCGAAATCAGCCGGTAGTTATCTACCCACAGTGAATACTCAGCTTCGCGAACATTCAACGTCGTGTTCGGTACAACCGTAGTTCCATCTGGTCCTAAATAAGCCGAATTCGGGAAGATGTGCGGAGCGCGGTCTTCCGTCCATTTACCGGTTCCGGTAAAGGTCATTTGACGGCCTAAATCACTGAACATCACGTTGCCACCCCGGTATTCGAAGTTGAACGTAAAGCCGAAATCACCATATTCGATTTTCGATCCCAAACCAGCAATGTGCCGTGGCAATACCCCACCCCGGCCTAACAACTGCGTATTACGCAAAGGATACCCTGTGGTAGCATTTACCAACACACGGCCCGAACCGTCTGGAGCGTATTGATAGCCATCCGTTTTCAGGTAAGGGAAACGCAGGTCTTTGATTACGTTCGTGTTGGCATACGAGAATCCACCGTACTGGAATTCATTAACGCCTGGGTACAGATCGACCACTTTGTTGTCGTTGTACGAATACCGAACACTGGCATCCCAGGAGAATTTATTACCCCGGGCAATCAGGTATTTCAGTTCAGCCTCATATCCCCAGTTTTTGGTTTCGCCCACGTTGATCAGCAGGTTCTGGAAACCCGTCGAGTTAGGAATACGAACCGTAATTACCTGGCCCTGGGAAGTTTGCGTATATGCCGATACGTCGATGTTGATCCGGTTGTTTAGCAACTGGAATTCAGCGCCAATTTCAGACGAATACACGACCTCTGGCTTCAGGTTCGCATCGGGCAGGGTGTTGCCTACTGTCAACCCAACTGTGTTTCCGTAGGGGAAGCCAGAGCCGTTCGGATAGGTCAGATCAAGACCATACAGCGGGATGTTATCGTTCGCATTTTTGTTGTAGTTGGCCCGGAACTTCGCGTAGTTCAGGAACGACGACCGGATATTTGGGAAAGCATCCGTTGCGATGAACGAAAGCGCAGCCCCATAGTACGGATACGAATAATAATTGGATGGACGGCTCGGCTTATAGAACTTCGATGTCTGGTCGAAACGGAACGATCCGTTCAAAATCAGCCAGTTCTTATAATTCGCGGTTAAGTCAGCATAATACCCGATACGACGTTCCTGGGTAAGGATCTCTCCGCCGGTCAATTCACCCTGACGGTTAGCTACGTTATACACATCCGGTACAACGATTGAACTTGACCCAATGGCAATGTTCTTGGTTGTACGCTGATAAACGCTGTTACCCAACAACAATTTGGTTGTTACCGGACCGAAATCCTTGGTCAGATTGATCTGGAATTCGTTGTTGATCACGTTCTCAGTACCTGAGTAATCCAGAACACTACCCAGAATATCGGTAATGGCGCGATAGATTCCCGTACCATCACCATCATGATAATACGGCGCCGGGATGAACGACTTGGTCTTGGCCCAGTCCGAATACAGGAATTTACCCGTTGTATTCTTACCCGTACGCGAGTTGTTCATGACCCCCAGACGCTCATTGAACGACAACCAGGGAGTAGGCTTGAAATTGATGTTCAGGTTACCATTCAGGTTAGCATCCTTGTATTTCATGCGTTGGTTATCAGCGTTGAAATACGGGTTGTTATAATAGTCATTATAAAAACCGTTCGGGTTTGCCAGCGGATTGGTTTGCCAGTTACGAAGATCGGCCAGCGGTAAGTTGGCAGGCTGGTTCAGTACATCATTGTAGAAATCCGACGAAGTACGATCGTAGTTGGCCTGCGTGTAAGCCGCATTGAAACTGGCTGTCACTTTCCCATACTCTTTGGTAGCAGATAGGCGAGTACCCGTCCGATTGCTTTTGTCATGAGGTACAATACCCGCAATCGACTGGTTTTCAATTGACATATAGAACGAGCTGGTTTCATCGCCACCCGAGAAATTAACCTGGTTATTTACCGATACGCCCGTGTTGAAAGCTTTCCGGCGTGCGTCAGGGATAGCCGAGTAAGGGATGATAAGCTGGCTGCCGTCTTCGGCAGTACGTCCCTGAATCCGGGTCGATCCATCAAAGGCATCCCCATACTGCTGGTTCTCATATGGTCGCCAGTTGTCTTTCATACGCTCCAGATAATCGGTCTTGTAGCCAGTGCCCCCAAATGAAGTGGCATAGTGCGAACCCGAACCGTACTTATCCTGAAGCTGCGGCAGGAAACTGATCTGGTCAAAGTTCGTACTATTTGAGTATGCTACTTTCAGTTTGCCTTTTACACCTTTCTTAGTCGTGATCAGAATAGCTCCGTTGATACCAGCCGATCCGTACAGAGTAGCGGCCTGACCACCTTTCAGTATCGTTACGCTCTCGATGTCATTGGGGTTGATCAGGGCCAGAACTGTAGAGGTCGTCTGCATACCATCCAATACAACCAGGGCTTCGTTGTTACCCGTTAACGAACGATACCCCCGAAGCACAACTTTAACGGCAGGGTCAACACTGTTGTTGATGTTGTACACAGCAAGACCCGTTACTTTACCCGAAAGAGCCTGAGCAAGTTGCGGTGAACGCCCTACGGTTACATCCTCCGTTGCTACCTTTGATACAGCGTATCCAAGTTCCCGCTGGCTTTTCCGAACGCCCTGTGCGGTTACAACGACCTCCTGAAGCTGAGAAGCATCCGGTTTTAACGCAACATCAATTGTCGATTGGTTTTCAATTTTAATGCTTGTGGTTGCAAAACCAATAAAGCTTACCTGAAGTACATCACCCTTGTTGGCAGAGATTTGATATGTACCGTCGGAGTTTGTTGTTGTTCCCTGGTTCGTACCTTTTAATAAAACAGTAACCCCCGGTAAGACAGAGCCGTCTTCTGATGAAGTGATTTTCCCAGTGATTGTCCGATTTTGGGCAAGCAATGGAATAGCGATCAAACACAGTAAAAACTGTGTGAGTAGATATTTACGCATACGCTATCGTTTAAGTTAAGAATGAAAAACTGGTAAAAAACCAATTCAAATGTATTAAAAAAATATTAATCAGATTAAAATCACTTATAAAGCCACGAGAGGTTACATAAGCAGCAACAACAAAATATTATTTTATAATAAGGTCTAATATCAATACAATACCAAAGCAATACCCGTTAAAAAGAAGCCAGAAGAACAATTAAATTTTACCCAACTATTTGCAACAAAATCAATTTTATCTGCGTAGATACCCAAAAAATTAAAAAATTAGCTTAGGTTGTTAAAAAACGATTAGCCAATTAAGTAGCTCCTTTTAAGTCATATTTCAAAAAAAACAAGTCCAATTATGGCCGATCACAAAATTAGTATTTAGTACTATGCAAAGCGGTTCTAAGTAAAAACACTCAGGCTTTGCTCAAGGCATTTTATTGGCAGTATTTTTCCATAATTAAAAAAACAAAACCCTACTTTTCAGGCATCTGAAAAGTAGGGTTCCCTATTCGTATCGGAGGATTCATCCTTTTCTGAACATACACAATTCTGGTGAAATTCAGAATACGGTTCAACCAAGGTACTCTATCCGGCAGACCAACACCCGGTATCCCCGGGAATCAGACTGTAGACTGAGTTGTTTTTTTATTTGCTCACTGTCTCCTCCTGCTTTTCGACTGGTTGCGGAGCCGTTTCTCCTTTTAGCTCAGCCAGTAGTTCTTTTACATTCACCGTAGCAAAACTGCTGGCATAATCGGCCATAGCGTATGGAATGATCAGCTCTTCGTTGTTGATTAGCCCTCCACAACTGTACACGACATTGGGGACATAGCCTTCCCGTTCGTTCTCATCCGGGCTAAGGATGGGCTCAGAGGTACGTCCAATCACTTTGCTGGGATCATTTAAGTCGAGCAGAAAAGCGCCAATGGCATATTTCCGCATAGGTCCTACCCCATGGCTCAATACTAACCAGCCATCTTCCGTTTCGATAGGCGATCCACAATTGCCCAACTGTACGTACTCCCAGCTATAAGTCGGCTTCAGCAGTATATCTTTCGTTTGCCAGAAATACAGATCATCCGAATACATCAGGTAGATATTTTCACCATCCTGACGCGAAATCATGGCATACTTCCCGTTGACCTTACGTGGAAAGAGCGCCATTCCTTTATTGGATACTTCAGCCCCATTGAGCGTACTCACACTGAAGTGGGTAAAATCTTTCGTTTCCAGCAACTGCGGAAACGTTACTTTACCATTGTAGGCAGTATAGGTAGCGTAATACGTTACTTCGCCGTTATCATCCGTAAACTGCACAAAGCGAGCATCCTCAATTCCGTTGGTTTCGTTGGGCGAATTGGGGAATATACATCGCTCATCCAGGCTTTGATCTTCCTCAAAATGAATCTCATAATTCGATTTAGCCAACGCCAGCAAGCCACTGGCAATGGTCTCATACTCCGCATTATACCGATATTGAGAAGAAACCCGTTTGATCTGGGCTTCGAGTTCAGCCAGGCTGAATTCATCGCCCAGGCCAACCATCATTTTCTCCTGAATGCTGTTTTCCAGACGAAGCTCGTACAGTTTACGTTCGAATACAGTCCGGTTGAACAGATGGTTCGGAACCATATCTGGCGAAGTTACATAGCGCGATGGCTTTCGAAGGATAATTTTCCCGCTCGCATCGATGTAACCCATCCGAAACGAGATGGACGAGACATGTCCTTCGCCGGTTGCCCGCAGACTTAAAATAAACCGCTTATACCCCGGTGGCACGTTCGTCTGGTCAGGATGCCAAACCATAGATGGGTTGAACAGCGCTGCTGATTCAAGCGAATACTCCATCGTAAAGTAAGCCCCAAGAAGCAGTTTCCGGTCTTCGGTCAGGGGTTCATCCGTCAGAAGCTGCGGTTTAATCTGCTCAAATCGCTGTAACAGAAATCGTTCTAATTTATAGTGCCGACCGCCAAACTCCCGGATTACCTCGTCAAGTTTCTGTTCCGCTTCTTCGTCGGTCATACTCCCTACACGGGCAATAATTTTCAGCGTGCGGGTGGTACTACCCAATTCAAATGGTCGAAATAATACGCGTGTCGGATCGGGTTGCAGAACAATCCCGGTTCGGATAGCTTTTACACTCATTGTCGGAATGGATGGTTTCAAAAAGAAGAACTAAAACCATAACGGCATACGGTTCTAAAATTATATGACACGGCCCCTAAACAGAATTAGGCTTAGGCTTCAATTACCCATTCATCAACACTGGCATTTCTACACTAACGGGTTTTGGGGCTGTCGTTTTTTTCTGGATCATATGCAAATCGGCTAGAGCAATTAGGTACGACAGGGTTGATTCTGCTCCCTGATTTTGATTGGCCCGATCAATGTGTAACCCATCCCGACAACCGCCTGTTTGCTGGTCATAGAGTGAAAGGCCCAGATCGTTCAGACCTAAGAACCATTTGAATACCCGAATAGCGGTACGATGCCACTCATCACTACCTGTTACATCAAAGGCCGCCAGGCAGGCCGATACCGTACTCTGCGCTTCGAGTGGCTGCTGATCGAAATAAGCACGAGGCTGGCCTTTGGTGTAGAAGCCATTCGAACCGATTGGCTGAAAATGACCGCTTTTTGCCGTTTGCAATCCAATGAGCCAGCGTAGCGAGCTTAATCCGATCGTCACCAGTTTTTCCTCGCCTGATCGGATGAGCGCATGCGCCAGTACGGCGTTGTCGTAGGAGAGCGTATTTTCAAACCAGGGCCAGTCTTCGGTAGCAGTTTCCGTGTAGCGGAATGTCAGTTTATCAAGCAGTTGGCGCTGAATGGTTTTGACCATCCGGTCATCATTAAATTTCTTCTGATACTCGTAAATTCCCAGCAGGGCAAAAGCCCAGGCACGGGGTGAGGACATCTGAACAACACTGGGCAACACATTCTCTAACAAGGGAATGGCCCATGAAATGGTATTTCGATCCGACGATCGGCCAATGCAGGTTCCCAATGCCCAGATTGTTCGGCCCGTACTATCGTCAGATCCAAAATCTTCGAGCCAGTGACGATCATAACTCATGAAGTTACGAAACCGCTTGTACTCGTGGTTGTAGGCATGATTGATGAACGCGCAATAATTATCGGCCGTTCGGGCCAGTTTGGGATCATTCAGCCCACCATCCAGTAGCATCTGCGCCAGGATGAGGGCCCGGGCATTATCATCCGAACAGTAGCCTTCTTCGTAAAAGGGCAGATGATGGCGTGCATGCTGGACGATACCGGTCGAATCGGTCAGACGATACAAATGATCCAGCCGAACCGAAGGCAGTTTGAAGGCTGAGCTGGTGTTGGCCCCCATGGTATAGGGCACCTGACTGTTGATGGTGCTCATACGTTCCTGACGCGCTTTGGCAAACGAATTGGCATACATCTGAATCACGCGTTCCCAGATCATCTCCCGACCCAGTAAGTAGCCTTTTTTACGCATGGCATGCCGCACCGGTTCGTCCGTAAGTAGATTGGTAATCTGATCGGCAATGGCCTCTGAATCACCAAATGGTACCAACACCCCACGCCCGTCGGCCAGCAGTTCTTCGGCATGCCAGTAGGGTGTCGAAACAACTGCTTTCCCACACCCGAACGCGTAGGATAAGGTGCCGGAAGTTATCTGAGCCGGGTTCAGGTAAGGGGTTATGTATATATCTGCCGAACCAAGGTATTCAAGCAAGTCTTCCAGCTCAACAAACTGATTGTAAAACCGGACATGATCCCGAACCCCCAGGTCGGCGGCTAATTTTTTCAGACTGTCCCGATAGGCTTCTCCTTCATGTTTCAGCAAATGTGGATGTGTGGCACCCAGTACCATATACACCACGTTGGGGTGTTGGGCAACAATCCGTGGTAAAGCCCGAATAACATTCTCAATCCCTTTGTTGGGCGAAAGCAGACCGAACGTTAACAGCGTCTGCTTCCCTTCCATGCCAAATTTATCTTTATAAAAATGTGGATCAACGAAAGGCATATTGGGAATACCGTGCGGAATTAAATCGATCTTATCAGCCGGGATCTCGTAGATATTGATCAGGAAATCCCGACCCTTTTCGGACATACATACCACCCGCGACGATAAATCAGCAATGCTTTTCAACACCAGCAACTGCTCTTCGTTAGGATCTTTCAGAATGGTATGAAAAGTGGTGATGATGGGCATGGTCAGATTGCGCAGCAAGGTCAGGATGTAATTTCCTGCCGAGCCCCCAAAAATGCCATATTCATGTTGGAGACAAACCACATCAACATCTTTCGAATTTAAAAACTCAGCGGCTTTACGGTAGGCTCCGTGATCTTGCTGATAGAAGTCATAACGAACTTCACTGGGGTAAGCATATCCGTCGGGAGTATCGTTAACCGATATAACTATAGGTCTGGATTCTGAAATAAAAGAATTATACGAAGCAAACAAGTCAGATGTAAACGTAGCAATGCCGCACTGTCGGGGCAGATAGTCACCAATAAAGGCAACGTTTTTGGGTTGATGTTTCCAAAGACCTGCTTGTTCCTGTTGATCGAACAGTTGGGTATAGCCTGTAAGAGTAGTCATATAGTTGAGTTAATTTTTTAGAGGGTTGGTTGCCGCGCTATTAACTATATAACTATAATCGACTAGTAATTCCTTTTGTTTGGCTCGATTAGATATTTTAGTAAGGTAATAAGCTAATATTCGTCTAATGCAGTCTTTTATCCAACTATTTCACATTTAAGCCCTATAAATAATTAACTTAAATCTGTTTTTACCTGAACAAAAATTAGATCTGAAACAGAGTTCGATGCTGTCTATACGCGATGAGTGGATTAGTTTTTTTTTATTCGTTGCAACATTCGTTTTAGTTGTCTGTTCTCGTGTTGAAGTTGGTTTACCTCCCGCTTTAATTGTATCATATAGAGCATAGTCTCCTCTACTTTCTGAAGCAACCGAGCATCCATAGCAGTTGCTTCATAGCCTTTTTTTACTATCTCCATTGCCGATGGCATATCAGGCAGATGCCGATTTGCTTTTACAAATTGCTCTACTTCATATAATGATTTAAGAGCGTAATCTGGTTCAAAAACATGGTCAGCCCACGCAGTCTGATTTTTTATGTATAACTTACCAGTACTCGGTTGTGCCAGTACGACTTCTCCCTGCTCATTTACTGTTAATACTTTTTGCGTTATCAGGTTTGCCGGGCTATTACTGGTCAGATTCTCCAGCCGAATACCCGATTCATTCATGTGGTCAGTTTGTATATGTAAGCGTGCTGTGGGCGTACTAGTACCTATACCTACATTGGCTTTTCGACCAAGCACAATTGCGTCACTAACAGCAACTAATGCCCCAGCCCCAATAGCCGTTGCATTCGTTAGGTTCTGAACCAACGCATCCGCTCCTGTACCTAAATAGGTATTACGATATCCATTGTCATGACTTCCTGTTGAATACCCTATATAAACATTTTCATCAACCGCTCCACTGGCTGGCCCAGCTCCATTCCCAACGATTGTGTTGCGACTTCCCGTTGAAACGCCTTGGCCCGACATACTTCCAAAAAAGGTATTGCTTTTGCCAGTAGTAACGCTATAGCCAGATTTATAGCCCACAAAGGTGTTTGAATCGGCCACAGCATTATACCCCGACATATAACCTAGATAGGTATTTTGGATGCCATTTTGGTTAGTATAACCAGCCGTATACCCCAAACACAGGTTACCATCTGCCGTCTTATTGCTTATACCAGCTTGATAACCTATAAAGATATTTTTACTTCCTGTTGTATTTGAACCTCCAGCCAAGTAACCCGTAAATATGTTAGAAGAACCTGTTGTGTTCTGGCTTGCTACCATATGCCCAGTAAATACGTTGTAGCTACCAGTTGTATTACTAATGCCTGCGTTTAGCCCCGTAAATACATTATAAGAACCGATAGTATTTGAACTTCCTGCTGAATACCCAGTAAATACATTATCAGAACCAGTGGTATTACTGTACCCTGCATCATTACCAGAGAATACATTGTATTCACCTGTTGTGTTCTTGTAACCAGCATTTGATCCTGTAAAAAGGTTTCCTGATCCCGTTGTGTTAGAATTCCCAGTTGAAAAACCTAGAAACGTATTTCGATTACCTGTTGTATTAGAGTACCCTGCCCCCGCTCCGACAAAAATATTGTTATAACCAGAAGTATTATATGTACCTGCTGTACTACCAATAAAAACATTGTCACTTGCATTATTTTGCCATCCAGCAAAACTACCGATTAGTATGTTGCGATTGCCAGTTATTGTATTATATCCAGCTAAGTAGCCAAAAAAATTATTATCACTTCCAGAACTTGTATTTTGACCTGCTGATGCTCCAAGAAATGTGTTACCTGAGCCAGTCTTTAGCTGATTGCCTGCTCCATATCCAATTAACGTATTATTGACACTTGTTAATCCAAGGCTTACCCAGCTAGGATTGACAATTATATTAGTGTTACCTGGTGTCGAAGATGTTGGGCCAGTTATTAACAAATTATTCTGCCCTTTCACCATATTCAGCGATAAGGCTAAAACAAGAAAACAAAAACAAAATAAATTTTTCCTAAACATAAATCATTAATTAAAATACTTAAATATATCCAAAATTAATTTAATATATATTTAAAACCAAGTAGGCGGCAAATTTCTCAACCGCCATCATTTTTACGTACCTTGCGGCCTTATTCCCCGCTCATCAGGCATGATCTGGTCCCGTATTTCTTCCCTTATCATATCGAATCGAATCGCGCTGATTGTCTTGGTTTTGCTTGGTACGGCCTTTATGGGTTATCAGGCTACTAAAGTCAAACTCTCTTACGAGCTGGCCAAAGTTCTTCCGGTTAGCGACCCTGAATATCAGCGCTATGAAGCCTTTAAATCGCGCTTCGGTCAGGACGGTAGTGTTATGGTACTCTGTGTAGAGACAGATAGCATGTATCAGTTACCGTTCTTTAACGATTGGTATGCGTTAAGTCAGAAAATTCGTCGCATCGAGGGCATTAAAGATGTAGTCTCAAACGCCAATCTTTTTACAGTCATTCGCGACGATACGGCTCATACTTTTCGCATACGTCCATTGATTGCTCAGCCGCTTACCGCACAGGCCAGTGTCGACAGTCTACATAACCAGATAGCTGCGCTGCCGTTTTACCGGAATCTGGTCAGCGATAGCACAGGACGTGCCCACCTCATGGCTATCACTTTCGATCAAACGGTTGTCAATACTAAGAACCGGATTGGCCTTGTCCGAAAAGTAGAAGCCATAGCTGATTCGTTTGGTCGGCAACACACCTTACTCGGACCTGATGCTACCGTTCATATGTCAGGCATGCCCTACATTCGGACCGAGTTTTCAGCCAAGATTAGTCATGAATTAACCCTGTTCATGGGGCTGGCTTTTCTGGTGACGGGATTGATCCTCTTTTATTTTTTCCGATCAATTACCATTACGCTGGTCGCTCTGGGGGTTGTCGGGATTGGGGTAATCTGGGTAACAGGCTACATCGTTGTGTTTGGCTACGATATTACCCTACTTACCGGGCTGCTCCCTCCGCTTATCATTGTCATCGGTGTTCCGAACGCCATTTTTTTACTAAATCGGTATCATGAAGAACTCAATCGGCACCGCAGCAAGCACGAAGCGTTACTGATAGCCACTGAGAAAGTAGGCGAAACGACGTTTTTCGCCAACATTACGACCAGTATCGGTTTTTTTGTCTTTTATTTCACAGGTAGTCCGCTCCTGCTTCAATTTGGGTTAGTAGCTGCTTTTGGAATCATGACTACCTATGTGGTGTCGCTCATTCTGATTCCGATCGTATTTAGTTACTTACCCGTTCCTTCATCCAGACAACGTGGCCATCTAGAACGTCGGCAGGTAAGTGGTTTCTTAACCTGGGTAAACCACATTGTACATCATAAACGAACGGCTATTTATACATTTATTAGTCTTGTTACGCTTATAGCTGTTGTTGGGGCTTTTCAGATCAACCCTATTGGCTACGTTGTCGATGACCTACCGAAAAATGACCCTATTTATACGGATCTTAAGTTTATTGAAAGTCGATTTAAAGGGGTAATGCCGTTTGAGGTTAGTATCGACACCAAACGCCCTGGCCGGGTATTAACCCCACAAACCCTGACAAAAATCCGAGTTCTGGAACGAGAGTTCAGCAAATACAATGAGTTTACCCGCCCTCTGTCACTTGTCGAAGCCGTCAAATTCTTTTACCAGTCCTATCGGGGAGGTGATCCAAAATACTTTGCCATGCCTGGTGCCTTAGAGTTGAGCAAGCTGGCTAGCTACGTTCCTCAGTTGAAGGGCGCTAAAGGTGCTGGAGGTGGCGCTGCCTTTAAGGCTTATATGGATACGACATTCCGGTATACACGCATCAGTTTTCAGATGCCCGACGTCGGAACAGTTCGTACAACTCAGTTGCTGAACGAATTACAGCCCAAAGCCGATTCAATTTTCAATGTTGATCGGGCTACTGGCAAACGAGTAGCCGCTGACGAACAATATGAAGTCAACATCACTGGCAATAGCGTCGTATTTACCCGTGGCAATGACTACCTATTAAGAAATCTGGCCGAAAGTACCGTACTGGCCGTTGTGCTGGTGTCGGTGATTCTGATTATTCTCCTCCGGGATATTCGACTGAGTCTGATCGCTATTTTACCCAGTGTAGTGCCCCTGATCGTTACAGCGGGGATTATGGGGTTTTTCGACATTCACCTGAAACCGTCAACTATCCTTATTTTCAGTATAGCCTTCGGGATTTCTTCGGATGGTACCATTTACTTCATCACCAAGTATCGAGATGAGCTTCGAAATCAGAAACTTACATTAGAACGGGCCGTTTCCGAAACCATCCGATACACAGGAATCAGCATGTTATACACAGCCATGATCCTGTTTGCGGGTTTCGCCATTTTTGCCGCATCAACCTTTCAGGGGACTATTGCTCTGGGCATTCTGGTTTCTATTACGCTGCTGATGGGAATGGCTTCCAACCTGATCCTATTACCTGCTTTTCTGCTCACGGTAGATAAGCGCAGAAAGCAGGTTGATGTTGAAAATTGATAGGCATTGAGTTGCCATTACTGGCAATCAATAACAACTCAGTGACTCCCTGTTACTCTTCCTGAAGAAGCGTATCAAATGAAACAAACTGACCGCCAAATCGATGCTGTATACGCTGGCGTAGTGTATCTGCATGGCGCTCCAGAAACGTTTCATAATCCGCCCTTGAGCTAAAGTCAAGCTGCACCGAAAATGTAGTCCCCCCATTGTCGATTTCCGTTAGTAGCCGGAGAATTTTATAGCTTACAGGTAGTTCAGTAGCGATTGCAGCGGGCAAATAGAATCGTTTCATCCAGCGCACCCAATCGTCGGCTATTTCAGCAGCAACGCTGTAGGTAGTATTATAGAGAATCATACCTCAGAAACACGAAACGATCGGTGTAAGTTGATCTTTTGGTTGTTTATTTGCGCTCCGAAATCAATTTATACGCTAAACTGACATTTTATGTATTCCGGATTGGTACACGCTCACTCAGGACTTCGCTGGATCGCTCTTGTTTTATTGGTTGCTGCCGTTGGTACCGGCATTAGCAAATGGCAGAGCCGCAGCCAGTATACTGATGGCAATCGAAAGCTCTATCTGTTTACGCTCATTTCGATACATACCCAGTTTATTATTGGCCTGATTCTCCTATTTATCAGCCCAAAAGTCAATTTCAGCATGCTTAGTGAGAAATTGTACCGCTTTTACAGCGTTGAACATACAACAGGGATGCTAATCGCTATTGCGCTAATTACCATTGGCTATTCTCGCTCAAAACGCGCATCCGACGCTACGACCAAACATCGCCTGATTGGAATTTTCTATGGTTTGGGGTTATTGCTCATTCTTGCCTCAATCCCCTGGCCTTTCCGTATTGTCGGCGCCGGATGGTTCTAATACACTACCGATAGAAGGTGAATCTACATCCCGAAATGGAGCTAAGCAGAGGTTCCGTTTCGGGATGTTTTGTATGATTCTAACTGGTTTCATTAAAAATCATTAATTCGGCTGCTCGCAATTAGTTTACGGTCAAGTATTTACCATTTCTGGCATAAAAAATTTCGGACAGATTGTAGAAATACTTCCTCATAAAATAGGTAGTTTGGCCACAATGCCATACTTTTATACATGTAACCTGGCTTTAACCTATTTCTATGATGAAGAAAGTGCTCCTGGCAGTATTTTGTACTGTCTCGTTTAGCATCGTTCAAGCACAGAACGTACCCACTGTAACTAACGAAGTACCTGCCGTAACTGACGTACCCACCGTATCTTCTGAAAAGGCAAGCTTTTACGATCAGATCCCACTCGTAAATGAAGTGCTAAGTTTTGCCAAACGGCATCTTTCTATCCGCTATCGGTCGGGTGGGTCGAGTACACATGGATTCGACTGTTCAGGCTTTACCCGTTTTTGTTTCAATAAGTTTGGAATTTCTCTCCCCCATTCCAGCGCAGCCCAGGGTTCTGTAGGAACGGCTGTTGACAAGGAAGCTGCTCAACCCGGTGATCTGATTCTATTTAAAGGCCACAGCTCAGGCAGCAACCGAATTGGGCATGTTGGCCTGATTACTGAAGTGATTGGCAATCAGATCAAATTCATTCACTCAGCCTGGAATGGCGGGGTTCGTTACGATTATCTTGACGCGAGTTATTATCAACGGCGGTTTATGGGAATCCGACGAGTCGCCCACTTATTGGCAGAGAAGTAAGATAAATCCACAAAAGCCAGGGGATACGGGTCGTTCGCATGACATTGACACTGCGAACGACCCGTATCCCCTGGCTTTTATCGGTTTACAACTGTAAGGTTGTACCCGCTCCCTGATTAACAGCCGAAGCCAGTTCATCAGCGTGACAGATAATTACTTTTGACACTCCATTTTGCAACGCTTTAAAGGCATTGTCCAGTTTTGGAATCATGCCTTTATTGATCACACCAGCCGTTTTATACTCAGCGTATAAACTGGGGGTAAGCTGGTTGATTACACTTGTCTCGTCGGTAGGGTCTTTCAATACGCCCTTCTTTTCGAAGCAGTAAATTAACGTAACCTGATTATGCCTGACCATATCGACTGCAATAGCCGAAGCCATTGTATCAGCATTGGTATTGAGCAGGTCGCCAGCGGTATTGTAAGTAATCGGTGCAAACACAGGGGTTAAATCCTGACGGAGGAAGAATTGAATCTGCCCGGAATCGACTTCCTCAATATCGCCAACCATACCGTAATCAATATCTTTCACAGGCCGCTTTCGGGCCAGAACAGTACCTCCATCGGCCCCCGTTAAACCAATGGCATTTACTTCCAGCGCCTGAAGTTTGGCCACAACCTGTTTGTTGACAAGGCCCCCGTATACCATGGTCACCACATCGAGCATCGGCTGGTCGGTAATACGACGGCCCTCCACCATAGTAGTCTGGATGCCCAGTTTTTCGGCAACCTGCGTAGCCACTTTTCCTCCACCATGAATGAGTACTTTAGCCCCCGACAAACTGGCAAAAGCCCTCAGAAACCGATGCAAGGCAGCAGGATCATCAATAACATTCCCGCCAATCTTAATTACAGTAAGTGTATTCATAAAAAGGAAAAGGTGCGGAAAGTGAGACTGGAAAAGGCTTGCTTCTTTATCCCTTTTCCAGTCTCACTTTCCGCACCTTATTTCATAGAGTCAATAAAATTTCCTTCAATACAGCCTGCGCCGACCATTCCCGGTTGGCAGCCTGCTCAATTACCAGCGAATGGGGGCTATCGAGCACTTCGTCAGACACTTTTAAATTCCGGCGAACAGGCAGGCAGTGCATAAACTTACCATGGTTGCTCAGGCGAATATCGTTCATGGTTACTGCCCACGATGGGTCCTGGGTGAGCACCTGCCCATAGTGTGTATACGATGACCAGTTTTTACCATAGATGAAATCAGCCCCTTCAAAAGCTTCATCCTGATTGTAAATGACTCGTGCATTCCCTACAAACTCAGGGGCAAGCTCGTATCCTTCAGGATGAGTTACTACAAACTCTACATCACCAGCCTTTGCGCGGGCATTCATCCACTCGCTGAACGAGTTGGCAACAGCCTGCGGCAGTGGCTTAAAATGGGGCAACCAGGTCAGTACTACCTTGGGTTTGGCAGGTAGCGATGGGTTGCTCTGCTTTACCTCCTCAATCGTGATGCAGTCGGCCAGAGATTGTAAAGGGTGCCGGGTAGCGGATTCAAGGTTAACAATAGGCACACCTGCGTACCTGGCAAACTGATGCATTACCTGCTCCTGATAGTCTTTGGCACGGTCTTTCAGTTCAGCAAAAGCACGAATGCCAATGATGTTGCAGTATCGGCCAATCACAGCGGCAGCCTCCCGGACATGTTCGGCCTTGTCACTGTTCATGATTACGCCATCCTCCATTTCGAGCCCCCAGCTATCCTGCCCGACATTCATCGTTATAACATTCATTCCCAGATTTTGGGCGGCTTTCTGCGTACTAATTCGGGTACGCAGGCTGGAATTAAAGAAAATCAGGCCAATGGTTTTATTCTTACCAAGGTGCTGATCGGCAAATGGGTTTGCTTTCGCATCGATACCCGACCGGATGAGAGCATCGAGGTCGGCAACGTCAGCCAGCGAGAGGAAATTAGTCATTTTGTACTTACGTGTTGAACGAGTTTGGAGAAGAATCGGCTCAGTAAATTCGGCGTTGACGTATTTTATCGTTTTCTACAACCGTGTACATTGCTTCTAGTTGATGCGCTTCGTTAAGCAGATTCATAATAATGTAGGCGGGTTCATCGGGTGTAATATTTGGCAACTGAAAATAGACAACTCCGGGAGGCCGATAGCCAAACTTGAATATAAGTGTCCCATAGTCCCCGTCGAATGTAAGAATGATTCGATTTTCAGAAATTGCTAAATTGGTAACGTCAGCATCAGTTATGCTGGGCATTTCAAGCGCAATATGCTTAATGTCATACCCTGATTCATGTAATATCCGAAAAGCAGTAAAAGGGAAATTTTCGTCAGCCAAAAATTTCATGATGCCTGACGAAAATCTGTCCCGGGAAAAATGACCAAATTATCCTTCATAGTTGCGTGTATGTAGGCAAAAACGGCCTGCAAAGCCTCTTTGGTCAGCCGGGGGTAATTATCCAGCAAATCCTGTTCGGTCCAGCCATCAGCCAATCGTTCCAACAGAAACTCAACCGATAACCGTGTGCCTTTTACCACCGGTTTACCTAGTAAGACCTTTCCGTCTGAATCGATATAATTTTGCCAATTCATCATGATGTTCTATCAACCATTTTAGCTAGAGAGGTAGTAACCGAAAGGCGTTAACGATCTGGCTCGACTTTCTTTCAAATATAACTTTGAAACTCGATGAAAGCCCCAAATCTATGTTGACAAGTTCTCTTTCCGAAGCCGACCTGTATGCGCTAAAAAAGATACTTTAATCTCTTACACTCAAAACGAAAAGCAATTTCAGTTCGAAAAACGTTAATTCTCCTATAAGGGATTAATGACTTCTAATCCAACTCAATCCCTCAAGGAATATAGACAAAGCCCTACTTATTCTACTTACAGGTACGCCAAAAGTACAGCCTACCTTGTTTTAATTTGTGGATATACAGATACTTAAGAAAAGAAGCCATTTTAGCGTTACAAAATGCTATAGATTTTGGTAAGCTGTGGAATGGGGATTACTCTTCTCTCAAATTTTCTTAAAACACTTTCATAACCACAAACTTGTTTAACCTTTTATTTCAATGATTTTTTATCATTCCAACTATTGATTATTGCTAAGCCCCAACTTTCTCCGCCTTCAGGCAAGCCTGTAAGGCTTCCAGAAATTGATCGGCTTCGTTGATGCCAATGGCCAGCGAAGGCAACAGACGGATGGTCGATTTTCCGGCTACTCCGGTGAACTGTTTATGATCAAACAACAGGGCTTTGCGTAGCGAATCGACCGGGAAATCATATTCGATACCAATCATCAGTCCACGTCCACGAAGATCTTTATGCCCCCCAACCTGGCGAATACCATCCATAAGGTAATTGCCTATGCGAAGCGCATTTTCCATCAATCCTTCATCGCTCATAATATCCAGTACGGCAATGGCGGCAGCACAGGCCAGGTGATTTCCGCCAAAGGTAGTTCCTAACAGACCATAACTAGCTTTGAATTTGGGCGAGATCAGAATCCCTCCGATCGGGAAACCGTTCCCCATACCCTTTGCCATTGAAATAATATCGGCTTCTATACCGCTATACTGGTGCGAAAAAAACTTACCAGAGCGCCCATAACCGCATTGCACCCCATCCAGAATCAGAATAGCGCCGGTTTCATCGCTCCGCTGACGAAGCGTTTGCAAAAACTCATCCGTAGCGACCTGAATACCGCCTACCCCCTGAATGCCTTCAACAATAACGGCACAGGTTTCGGAGGTAATACCGGCTTTAGCGGCTTCTACATCATTGTAAGGCAAAAACGATACGTGTTCCTTGTAATTGACAGGCGCTACAATAGCCGGATTATCAGTAACAGCTACCGCTCCAGCTGTACGCCCATGAAACGATTTTGTAAATGCAACCACTTTGGTCCGTCCATTGTGAAAAGACGCCAGCTTCAACGCATTTTCGTTGGCTTCCGCTCCCGAATTGCATAAGAACAGCGCATAGTCTGGATGTCCGGAGAGCGCCCCTAATTTATCCGCCAGTTCCTGTTGCTTGGGGATTTTGACCGAGTTGGAATAAAACGCAATCTTGTTTAGCTGATCGGTCAGCGCTTTTACATACCGTGGGTGGGTGTGCCCTACCGAAATCACGGCATGCCCACCGTAAAGATCCAGATACTGGGTGCCATTGACATCCCAAAGATAGCTACCCTGTGCTCGAACAGGTTCAATGTCGTACAAGGGATACACGTTAAAAAGCTCAGCCATTCCTGTAAACAATTAGCTGACAGCCCCGCCTGGGTATCTGCCAGCAGGTTATCGAAAAAATGAGGTGCAAGTTTACGGATAATCCGTTGAAAATGGGCTTAAAACAAAAAAGGAAGCTGCTCGGCCTCCCAATTTATTTTATCAGAGTTTGTTTTGCTCGTCTGTTCAACACAACGATACGAATGCTTTGATGATCTGAAACGATTCACCCGGCTGCTCGACCATACTCAGATGTCCCGCATTGTCAATCGTTTCAACCCGAATACCGTTGGCCAACTTAGCGAGTTCAGCCGCTTTATCATGCGCTATAATCTGGTCCTTACGACCCAGAACCAGCAAAATTGGGTATCTGGCCTCCCGCAATACGTGTGTCCGATCGGGTCGGGTGGCCATAGCTCCCATACCGGCAATCAGGGCCTCTGCTGGCAAATCGACAAAGCGATCGATTAATTGCTGTGTTTTTTCACCAGGAAAATCGGGAGCCACCATGTTCGGCAACTGCTTCCGAATAAAGGGGGCTGCCCCATTCGCTTTCAATTCGTTAATGGCCTGTTTGCGTACTTCCCGACGGTTTTCATCATCAGCCAGGGCCGTAGAATGATAGAGCACCAATCCATGTACGCTATCGGGATGTTGTTCGGCAAAGGCGAGTGCGATGTATCCCCCCATCGAATGACCAACCAAAATTACCTTTTCAACTTGCGCGATCTGCAATTGGGCATACAAGTCTTCTGCATAGGCTTCAATGGTGCGGTGGTTGGTCAGATAAGCAAAATCAGGTTTGAATACCGGGGTCTCTAAAGCCAAATCGGCGTAGATGCTATCCCAGATGGAAGCATCTACGCCGTGGCCGTGGATGAGACAAAGTGTAGGTGATTGACTCATACCAACGTTTGATTAACAGTTAGCCGTTGATAACTCCGATCAGTACCAGTACTAATCCAACAACGAACATAATCAGACCAATTACGGCCAGAACACTGGCACCGCCCAGCAACCAAAGTAGTAAACCGATCAGACCGATGATCAGACCCAGCCGAACATTACGATCCATCACTTTCGTTTTTTCGGGGGCTACGTGGCTTTTAATTTTCTTATCGAGTTTTTTCAGCATCGTCCGCTCCATGAACGACATTTTTTTAGTCGAAGCAGTAGTAGTCGACACGGCCGCTTTTTCAGTAGCCGTCGTCATCATCTCATTCAGCCGGGCCATGCGTTTGGCCAGCTTTTTATTCGATGCCAGTTTGCTGTCGTTACGAACATATGCTTCGACCTGACTAACGGCTTCTTTGGCCTGGGCAAGCTGTTCGGCCGGAGCAGGTGTAGCTTCAGATGCCTGAGCCACTTCAGGTGTGGGGGTGTTTACGACTGTAGGAGCCGTTGTTTCAACAGGCACCGCGGCTACAGTTGATTTAGGCTGAGTTGAGGTATAATGCTCACGGGCACTGGGCTGAAAGTAGGCAACCGGACGACTACAGGAAGCCAAAACAACAAGACCGAAAAGCAGGAAAAACAACGACTTGGACAGTGTTTTCATAAAGTAAAGAATTAAAGTGAACGATTTAGTATAAACGATTGCAATATCATCCTCAACAACTACAACTCCATTGGTTTGTTGGGCTTTGGTAGAAAAAAAAATTCAACAAGTTTGGAAATAGTCTGAAAAACAATAGAAAATGCTGAATGGGCCGATAAAAATTCCATTTTACGGCACACCACTTTTGAGTGCTCAGAAACTACAAAAACCCGATTAATAAGCATACCAAACCGGCCGCCAGTGCTATTACGCCAGCCGCAAAGCCCGTCCCGGATGTCAGCAGAACCAACAGGACCCCTCCAAGCAGCAATACTCCCCCCAACACCAGAATACCTTCCGTCAAGGCAGTTTTTGCTGGAGCAACCGAGGTGCGCTGATAGCCAGGCCGTTTTGTCAGCTTTTTGACCAAGACCTGCTGAAGCCCAGTCCTCCGTCGGCTTGTAAGGCTTTGGGTAGCCTCATGGGTTACATTTGCCGAGGGCTTTTCAGCCCAACTTTTAACGTGGCGGAAGCGCTCTAAAATGCTTTTATTGGTAGCTAATCGAGCATCATTACGTACCAACGTATCAATCCTATCCAGTGCATTTGTTGGCTGAGCAGAAAACGCCCCCGCTCCATTCTTTACCCCTTCGACAGAGCGTATGCTTCGTTGAGTACTGGTAAAACGGGAAGGTAGCTCTGGTAAGACAGAAGCAGTCGGGCGATGACAAGCCATCAGACTAAACAGTCCAATTAACAGGAATACGGAATGTTTCATGAATGCCTGCATAAGAAAAACAGCGGTAAACTGTCAGGGTTTCTTCTTTGCCTGCAACTTAACTCATTTATGATCACCACAAATAAATTCCTGATTAAATCCGAGTATTGCCGGATAACCCAAACAAAAATCGCTATCCGTCAGTCATAAACTGACGAATAGCGATTTAGGAAACCGTCTAAAAACTGTTATTCTCCTATTAAAATAGACTTTACAATAAGCCAACCAACAGGAGTACTGCACCAACGATGAGGGCAATGAGACCTATGGTAGCGCCAGTACCCGATGTGAGCAGCAGTAATAATAAGCCTACAAGTACTAAAACGGCACCTGTTGCCAATGTACCCGAATTGATCATGGTTTTATCGGGGTTGGCTGGGGCCAGTTGTCGGCTAATTTTTTTATTCATCTTCTTCACCATCATCCGTTCCATCAGGTTCATCTTTTTGGGTGCGGTAACAGCGGTCGTGGTCTGCCGATCGGTTGGCTGTGCGGCCAATAGGGTGCGAATACGACTGAGTCGCTTCTGAACGGATTTATTCTCCGCCAGTTTGCTATCGTTACGAACGAGAGCGTCTACTTTATCAAGGGCCGAATTGGTTTGAGCCAGTTGTTCAGCCGACGTTGTTACAGGCTGTTGGGCGGGGGTCTCTGTAAGGACAGGCGATGTGATGGGGGCTGTTGCTTCGCTAGTTGCTTTCGCCGAGAAGTGCTCCCGTTGGCCAGGCTGAAAATAGGCGACCGGGCGGCTACAAGCGGCAATTACGAGAATCATCAATAAACTACTGAGCAGTGAATTAGATGTGTTTTTCATAAAATGTTCAAAGATTGTTCGTGTAACGAATACATTATCAAAGCGATTAACCAGCCAAAGTCACATTTGTTACTAACCGCCAAGAACAAATTTGATTCAGACAAAAAAATCCCCCGGCTTTTTATAAAAAGCCGGGGGATTTTTCTCTAAGCACTCCGTTAGTAGGCGAACCTCAACACGATTTGATTCGTAGAATTAAGTAATTGTTCGTTAGTACACTATAATAAAAGCGCTGCTGCATTTTCTGTTATTCCTCCTGCAACTACGCGTCCCGGTTGGAATGGCAGAAAACTTAAATCACCATCGATTACGCAACAGAACGCATTTGATACGTACCTGATTTTCCAAATTTTTCACGCGCATATTCCAGGCTGACGGTCAGTTCATGAACGCCTGTTTGCGAAGGCAATTCAAACATGGCATCCATAATGATGGATTCGCAGATCGACCGAAGCCCTCTAGCCCCCAGATTGTATTGCAGCGCCTGATCCACAATATAATTCAGTGCGCTATCGTCCCAATGCAACGTTATGCCTTCCATTGTGAAGAGCTTATTGTACTGCTTCGTAATCGCGTTTTTGGGCTCAGTCAAGATTTGCATAAGCGCTTTCC
Organism: Spirosoma panaciterrae DSM 21099; assembly: GCF_000374025.1. Classification (GTDB taxonomy): domain Bacteria; phylum Bacteroidota; class Bacteroidia; order Cytophagales; family Spirosomataceae; genus Spirosoma; species Spirosoma panaciterrae. Next base: position 149,626 of record NZ_KB893173.1, read on the forward strand.
GATCAAGCGGCTCCAGGTGCGTCAGTACAGGCAGACGACCAATCAGCTCGGGAATCAAGCCAAACGATTTAAGGTCAAGTGCCGATATATACCGCATCAGATGACCCCGTTCGAGGGTTTCGTTCAGCCGCCGATCACCCGAAAAACCGATGGGGCGGGTGTTGATGCGCTTCATGATGTGTCGTTCTACCCCATCAAATGCCCCACCACAGATAAACAAAATATTTTCGGTATTCAGGGCGATGAGTCGCTGGTCAGGATGCTTGCGCCCCCCCTGAGGTGGAACGTTCACGACCGAACCTTCCAGCAGTTTCAACAATGCCTGCTGGACTCCTTCTCCACTTACATCGCGGGTAATACTCGGATTGTCTGACTTTCGGGCTATTTTGTCAATTTCATCGATGTATACAATTCCGCGCTCAGCCGCTTCTACGTTGTAATCGGCCGCCTGCAACAGCCGGGTCAGAATAGTTTCAACATCTTCGCCCACATACCCCGCTTCGGTAATAACCGTAGCATCGGCAATGCAAAAGGGTACTTCCAGGATTTTGGCAATGGAACGAGCCAGATAAGTTTTGCCCGTGCCCGTTTCGCCCACCATAATAATGTTCGACTTTTCAATCGTAACGTCATCATCCGTTTTGGGCTGCATCAGGCGTTTGTAGTGGTTATAAACCGCTACAGTAATGGCTTTTTTGGCTTCGTCCTGCCCAATTACATATTGGTCGAGGTGTTTTTTCATCTCAACAGGCTTGATGAGATTGATATTCACTTCGGTTGGTTCGCTCCGGCGAGGGCGCATTTCTTCCAGCACCACCTGGTGACCTTGTTCGATGCAATAGTTGCAGATGTGTGCGTCGATGCCCGACAGCAGCACCATTACTTCATTTTTGCGCCGTCCACAGAACGAGCAGCTGATTTGTGGCATGAATGTTTGCAGGGTAAAAGAGCTGGGGTTTAGCAGACTACAGATACTTTTTTCTTCGTCCGATTGCTGATAAACAGACTCATTATTGACCTAAATTTCGCTAAAAAAAAGACTCAGGCCGAACCTGAGTCTTTCAGAATCAACAAAATTATTAAAAGGATTAGCGAATAACGAATGATGCGGTATGATTTTCTTAGTCGGAACCGAGAAATCTGTCTTGTTATTCGACCGTCCTCTTATTTTTCCCGACGCAATACTTCATCGATCAGGCCGTATTCTTTGGCTTCTTCGGCGCGCATCCATTTATCGCGATCCGAATCTTTCTCAATCTGCTCAACCGATTTGCCGGAGTGATGAGCCAGAATCTGATACAACTCTTCGCGAAGCTTCACGATTTCGCGGGCCGTGATCTCAATATCGACCGACTGCCCCTGCGCACCACCCGATGGCTGGTGAATCATGATACGAGCATGTGGGAGAGCCGACCGTTTGCCAGCGGCACCGCCAGCCAGTAACACTGCCCCCATCGAAGCGGCTAAGCTGGTACATACCGTTGCCACGTCAGGACGAACGTACTGCATGGTGTCGTAAATACCCAGACCAGCATAGACTGAACCACCAGGGCTATTCAGGTACATCAGAATATCTTTTTTCGGATCGGCCGATTCCAGGAACAGCAACTGAGCCACAATGATATTGGCAATGTTGTCATCAACTGGCAAGCCCATAAAAATAATCCGGTCGGCCATTAAGCGCGAAAACACATCGACTTCGCGGAAGTTCATCGGCCGTTCTTCAATGACCGAGCGGGTCATGTTTTCAACCGTAAGGTTATTAACGGTATGATTCATGTAGCCATCAACCGTCAGGCCATTAAGACCCATGTGGTGTACGGCGAATTTGCGGAACTCTTGTTCGTAATTCATACTGGGGTTTCTATTCGTTAATTTGAAAACCAAGAATACTTGGTGTAAGTTCGAGAATCGTTTCGTCACAAAATTGCGTTATCATCTCGAAAAACCCTGTCGGTTTAGGTTAATAATTTATCGTTGTCACTTGATATGAACGCTTCCAACGCCAATCGTGGCCCGGCCGAAAAAATCCGCCTACAACGGCTTCAGCGCGGTTTATCGCAGGAAAACATGGCCGATCTGCTCAATCTTTCTACCACGGCCTACGGCGACATTGAGCGTGGTAAAACCGATCTTACCCTCTCTCGTCTGACCCAGATTGCTACGGTTCTGGATGTATCTCCCCTCAGTCTGCTTTCCGACGAGGCCATTATCGCACAGGTTGTTGAGGAAAAACCAGCGACTAACCATGAGCTTGAAACTCTCCGGCTGATGGTTGAGAAACAGCAGGTTGAGCTGGACAAACTCCGCCTGGAAACCGATTACTGGAAACGTAAATACGACGACCGCATCGCCTTCGAACTCCTACGCTCGATGGGTGTTTCGCCCGAACGGGAGCGTGAACGGATTGGGTTCAAGTAAGTTTTGTTTTAGATAATTACCCATTTAGTACATTTGCCCACTGTGCCTAGTCAGACTGGTTACCCTCATTTATGGAAAAGCAACACCTCACCTACTTCAAAATCGAAAACTTCAAACGATTCGACTCCTTCGAGATGGACAATCTAGGGCAGTTCAATCTGATCGTTGGCGATAATAACGTAGGAAAAACTTCGGTGTTAGAAGCGTTGACATTTGATGAAGCACTCGCACAATGGAGATCAAATCTCATCAGCACTATAAGTTTTAGAGGTTTTTTTAATTATGAGCATAGTATTCAGCCTTCAGTTCTTAAAGACGCAGAAATTTGGTCACTTATATTCAAAGAAACAGACAAACCCATTATAATTACAATGGGCGGAAACATTGAATTAAAATCCGATTTATCACTTATCTCATATAGAAATTTAACAAGGGCAGAACAGTTCAATGCCCAATTAGGAACAATAAATCCTACTCCTCAACTTTGGCTTAAACAAAATCTACAAGTTGGTACAACACAATTTGACCCTCAACTTGTTACAGCCTATCTTGAAGATTCATCTCAATGGGAATACTCTCTTTATACACCTTTTATCGCTGTCAACTTAAGTTATGGAGCTGATTTAGTAAAATTTTTTTATGAATATTTTAACGTTGATAAACTATTAAAAAAAGAGCTTGAATCCAGTTTGGTGAACTTAATACCGAACCTAGAAGAAGTTAGAATACACAAGTATTCTAATAATTACGAAATGCTCTGTGTAACACTAACTGACAGTAATAGTATCTATCCATTAGTAAGATTTGGAGATGGTACAGTAAAAACTACACGTATTTTAATGGAAGTATTACTAGCCAAAAACAGGAGATTAATTATTGATGAAATTGGCTCTGGTATCCATTTTACACGTTTAATAGATTACTGGAAAACGATTATTCAGCTTTGTGCTAAATATAACGTACAGCTTTTTGCCACAACACATAGTCTTGAATGTCAGCGTGCGTTTGTCGATGCGTTAGAAGACTCAGAAATGCAACAGTATCAGAAAGATGCCCGGAATATTACACTTTTGGAGAACAAAGAAGGTGAGGTACAAGCGGTGACCTATGACTTTGAGCAATTTGAGTATGCCCTGAATATTGGCTTTAACACACGGGGTGGCGTACTATGAGTAGCATACAACTATTTGTTGAGGGAGTAACGGATCAGAAATTTTTACAGGATGTAATTGCTGAATGGTATGGCATTGACTTATCAATAGGGAGCATTGGCAAACCCGGTGAAATCATTTCGGTTGATGGGAAAGACGCTTTCGATTCACCAGAAAAAATGAAAAAGCTGTCTCCAATCTTTCAACAATTAGCTATTCAGGGTATACCAACTGTTGTAATTTTCGACGCAGATACATTTTCAACCAATCAGGCTAAACTGACTCTCCACAGCCAAAAATTACGCTTTGCCTATTTTTTATTTCCAGACAATCAACGAGATGGCGAGATAGAAACGTTGCTTGAAGAAATCATTTGCCCAGACAATCAGATTGTTTTTGATTGCTGGAAAGCATTTGAGGATTGTTTAAGCGGACACAAAACGTCGTCAACTCCTTCAGGTAGCTTTACAACACCCGCCAATAAAACAAAGATTTACGCTTACATAGAAACGTTAGTTGGCGAAACTGATTCGGAGAAAGAAAAAATAAAAGACCGTAATCGTGATTATCGCAATAAACTGCACTGGAATCTCGATCCAGCCCATCCATCGCTTAAACCGTTAAGAGAATTTTTAGACCCGTTTTTTAGTACAAAATGAACGAACAAAGTAAAGAATTCCTGTACAAGTACCTCAACAATGCCTCCCCTACTGGCTTCGAGTCGTCGGGGCAGCAGATTTGGCTGGACTACCTCAAACCTTATACCGACGAGTACATAGTTGATACCTATGGCACCGCCGTTGGTGTCATCGGCCCCGGTAAAGACTATAAAGTGGTAATCGAAGCCCACTCCGACGAGATTTCGTGGTTCGTCAACTACATTTCCGACGATGGCTACATTTTCGTCCGACGAAATGGGGGTTCCGATGCGCTGATTGCCCCCTCTATGCGCGTTAATCTACACACGAAAAAAGGCGTTGTTGAAGGCGTGTTCGGCTGGCCTGCCATTCATGTTCGCGACCTGGCTAAAGATACCGCCCCCAAAGTAACCGACCTGTTCATCGACGTAGGGGCGAATACCAAGCAAGAAGTTTTGGATATGGGGATTCATGTCGGCACGGTCTGCACGTTTGTGGATGGCCTTACCGAGATGAACAATCGGTATTACGTAGGCCGGGCGCTCGACAATCGGATGGGCGGTTTCATGATTGCCGAAGTAGCCCGCTTGCTAAAAGAAAACAATGTTACGCTACCGTTCACGCTCTACATTGTCAATGCCGTACAGGAAGAAATTGGCTTACGAGGAGCCGAGATGATTGCCCGCCGACTCCGGCCCGACCTCGCCATTTGTACCGATGTTACCCACGATACACAGTCGCCCAAATACGACAAAAAAGAACAGGGTGACCTTAAATGCGGAGCTGGTCCGGTGCTTTGCTATGGCCCGGCCGTTCAGAACAACGTCCTCGATTTTATGATCGACGTAGCCGAGCGGGCCGAGATTGCTTTCCAGCGTCAGGCCGTTAGCCGTTCTACAGGAACCGATACCGATGCCTTTGCCTACGCAACCGAAGGAATCGCGTCTGCCTTAATCTCGTTGCCGCTTAAGTACATGCATACCACCGTCGAAACGGTGCATATGGACGACGTACAGAACGTGATCAAACTGATGTACGAAACCTTACTGGCCCTGAAAGGCAACGAAGATTTTCGGTATATCAAATAGCTAGCCAAAGGAACAAAAAACCCGATGGGCAACATAAGTTTATGTTACTCATCGGGTTTCTACAATATTTACGCTCTTACTCATTCCGCCGGAAACCTCCGCCCCCCTGACCGCGCTGGAAATTACCCTGCCCACGCGTGCGTTGCTGGAACGGATCGCTGGGAGGTGTCGTACCAGCATTGAACCGACGGATGTTGTACACGAAGCTGATCATGAAATAACGATTCAGAACCCGGCTTCGCACTTCTTCGGTGTAGGTATCGGTTACGTTCCGAACGATGCTCTGGTTCTGGTTCAGCAGGTCGAACGCCTGAAACCGTATCTCGCCCTGATTCTGCTTGAACAACTGCCGCGACAGCGTAGCGTTCCAAAGTGTATACGACTGGTTATAACTCGCCGAACTTCCTCCGTAATGATTGTAGTACACATCCGTCGAGAAGGTGAACCGGAGCGGTAGCTGATAGAAAATATCCAAGGTTGCCGTCTGGTTCAGGAAAGTAGTATTCTGCTGAGGTTGCAACGAGTACTTTGCCGATTGCAGGTTGATATTGCCTCCGATGTTCAAATCCAGTTTTTCCGAGAAATTGGAACTCAGCCGTACCCCCTGCCCGATCAGGAAATTTTTAGCTTCGTTGGGCTGATTGTTCACAAAACTCTGCCCTTTGTTGTAGGTCAGGTTCGTACTCAGGTTCAGGTTCGTTTTCTGCGTACCAAACTTAACCGGCTGCCCCCATACCAGCGAGCCATTTACCGTATAGTACCCATTCGTGTTGACTGGCCGGGTTGTCTGGGCTCCGTTTGGCGCAAACGTTGTTGAATTGACAATTTTGTTATCCGTCCGGCTCCCGCTAATGAATACAAACAAATTTCGGAAGGTTGCGGCATCAAAGCGATTGAAATTCAGCGTAAGGTTATGACTGTATTCGGGTTGCAGATTAGAATTCCCCAGTTGAATATTCAATGGGTTTGTATTGATAGGTACCTCCTGCAACTGGCTCACCGAGGGAGCATTCATCCGGGTCCGATAATTGAACCGTAACGTACGCTGTTTTCCGAAATTATACGTAAACAAAGCATTCGGCAGGATATTCGAAAACGACTTATTTACGCTTCGGTCGCGATTACTCAGGTTGTCTGAATTCAGGCTCGCCTGCTGCGCATCGACGCCAAACGCATAGGTATATTTCAGTCGTCTGGTTTGCCAGGTCAGTCCGCCCCGATTGGTCACATAATCGTTAATGAAATTGTTACTCAATAAGGTATTCGGCAGATCATACTGACTTGTCGTTCGATTGAAATCATTGACGGCCCGGTTCGAGGTATTGTGATTGTCTGACAGATTGTAATGAAACTCAAGTGTTTGCCGTAGCGAAAGAGGCTCGGTATAGCTCACATTGATCGTATTGGTCATGGACCGGGTTTGCTGGTTGTTCCGCTGATCGATAGTCTGGGTTGTAATTCCAGTTACCGTATCTCGGGTAATGATACCCGTAGTCAGGCTCGTGGAGGCTCCATTGAAAGCCCCGTTGTACTGGTTCAGCGACTTGTTGAAACCCTCATTGTCCTGATTATTAGCCGAAATACTCCAGTTCACCGAAAAGGTCCGTCCTTTTTTACGGAACTTCCGCATAAACAACAACTGGTTGCTCCCCGTAAATCCATTACCCGTCGAGTTATAATTGGTTTGGCTTGTATTGGCCATGACACCCTCACTCGTCTTAGTCGTGGCTTCGCTATGGTTGTTGTAGGAAGAACTCAGCCACGACAGACTTGGAATCACCCGAATTGTTGTCAGGGTATCGAGTCGATAGTCGAAGCGAAGGTTGAACCGATTGTTCGTGTTTGTATTATCCGACCCGTTGGTCTGATCGCGGATAAATCCGGCATCTGAGCGCGTCGGTGTCGCGCTGCCCGCACTAGGGATCACGTTGACCCGGTGGCTGCTCTGATCGGTAAGGGTGTTGGTATTGCTGATGTTATAACTGCTGACAACGTCTATTTTCTTGCCCCATCCGTCGCGGTAGTTGATCCCTCCCGCCCACGACGAAGTAATGGCACTGCTGCCGACCTGATTGCCCCCGCCAAAACTACCGCCACCCGCACCGCCCCGCACCACGTTGCTTCCTCCGCCCCCGCCCTGGCCCTGACCAGCGCCACCAAAACTATTGCCCAAGCCTAAATCCTGCGTGGTAAATCCCTGCTGGTTGATGTTATTGGCCATTCCCAGCATCGAAATCTGTCGGCCATTATTAAACTGGTTCAGACTCAATCGAGCGGAATACCGGGCATCATCGCCTGGTTTGGGCCCGGCTGCAAGCGACTGCTGGCCGAAAGTTCCTTTTCGCTTATCCCGTTTGGTGGTGATATTGATCGTCTTCTCGCGGTCGCCATCGTCTACGCCCGAAAAAGCTGATTGTTCGGACGACTGGTCGAACAGTTGTACTTTATCGATAATGTCGGCCGGGAGGTTTCGGGTAGCCATTTTTGGGTCATTTCCGAAAAAGGGCTTTCCATCGACCAGTACTTTAGTGACGGTCTGTCCCTGCGCCTTAATTGCCCCATCGCGGTCGACCTCAACCCCCGGCAGCTTTTTCAGTAACTCTTCCACCTGGGCGTTGGGCCGGGTTTTAAACGAACCTGCGTTGAATTCCAGGGTATCGCCTTTCACAGCAATGGGCGCTTTTTCTCCCTGCACAGAAACCTCCATCAGCGTCTGCGATTGCGCCACAATATCAATGGTACCCGCATCAGCAGTATGATCGTTGGGGGTGATGGCCACCCGTTTAACGCGGCTCCGATACCCCACATACGTCACCAACACGCGATACTGGCCCTCAGCAATTTTTGAAAACACAAACTTTCCATCGCCGTCGGTAATCCCAAAGGATACCAGCGATGAATCTTTCGCCAGCATCAGCGATATGGAGGCTTCCATCAACGGCTTGCGGGTCACAGAATCTACCACAATCCCGCTGATGGTACCAGTCGATTGCGCAAAAGCGGTATGAACGCACAATGAACAAGGAATAAGGAATAGGGTAACTAACAGATACCGTGTCAGCAGGTGCAGAGAAGTGTTCATATTCCATTGAGTCCGCTCGCGCGGTTCATTAAATATTGGTCATTCGTTTCGAGTACCGTGTAGGCTCAATTCCGTTGGAACGGCATGTTCTGCATCATCCGCTGGCGGAAATCAGCCATACCTTTCCGGCGAATCTGCTCCATCTCTTCGGCCGAAACCACTTTGGCGTCTTTAGGAGGCTGAACCGATGTATCTGTCACGCTTTCTGTCGAAACCCCGGTAGCTTTATACGATTCCGTATCGGACTCAATCAACAACACGACACCCTGAGGGGGAGTCAGGTCGGCTACGGGCGAATAGGTAAACGGCAAATCGGTCGTGTACCAGATTGTGTACGGCATTTTCCGGTGTGTGGCGGTTGCTTTATGACAGACATAGCCCGCAATTTTTTTGGTTTTTTCGCTGGTTTGCCAATCAGTTGCGGCTGGCATCGGACGGTCGGTACGGTAGATCGTCGTGACCGAATCTTTTTTAACGGTCAGCACATCAATTCGCTGCCTGTTGGCCAGATCCAGAAACGTTTGCTGTTCGAATGGAAAGTTCATTCGCCGATCACCGCGCGGACGATTAGGCTGTTCACCGCCCGGAACACCGTTTCCATCGGGAGCACCGTCCCCCATTTGTCGACGAAACATCATTGGTCCCTGCTGGCGATCCCGTTCTTCTTTGGCCATGGTACCGGCAAACACCAACTTCTGCGTAAACGATATGGTTTCGGGTAACCCTTCAGGTGCATCGGGAGCACCGGCACTACCCGGACGAACTTCCTGGCCATTGATAACCATCCGCATTTGCGAACGATCGATCTGACGCATCCCTTCGTACGTAATCTTGCCCGACGTAGGAGCAGTGGTCTGAGCCAACACGGTAGTGGCCGTCAGTCCTGTAAGCATTAGGGTGAAAATTCCTGGTTTCATAGTGAAATGAAGGTTTCTAAGTGTAAACGTTGCATAATTTTTTCAACTAGCTGTCAAAATCTCGTTAAAAGGGGTTTATTAGGTGCTGAGTCGGTAAATTTACCCGACGAATGCATACGTTATGTGCCCGCAACGAATCATCTCCCTGGTGCCTTCACAAACCGAACTGCTCTTCGACCTTGGTCTGGACAATGAGGTAGTGGGTATTACTAAATTCTGTATACATCCAGCCGATAAAGTTACGAACAAGTGCATTATTGGAGGAACTAAAACCCTGAACATCAGCAAAATTAAAGAACTAAACCCCGATTTCATCCTTGCCAATAAAGAGGAAAACAGCCAGGAGCAGATTGACGAGCTGCAAGGTCGCTATCCAGTTTTAGTTACGGATGTGATTACCGTATCAGACGCGCTGGCGATGATTCGTGAGGTGGGAGACCGGATTGGTAAAAGGCAGGAAGCCGTTGATTTAGCCCAACAGATTGGCGATGCGCTTTGCTCAGGGACTGTCCTGTCACCCCAACGGGTAGCGTATTTGATCTGGCGAAATCCCTTTATGGTAGCAGCCGATCAGACGTTTATCCATTCTATGCTGGAAGTAGCTGGTTTTTCGAATGCATTTTCCCATCGGACACGCTATCCCGAGATTACGGCTGAGGACCTGCAAACCGTAAAGCCCGACCTGCTCTTTCTATCGTCTGAGCCCTACCCTTTTTCCGAGAAACATATTGCAGAACTACAGGCCATTTGTCCCGACACTCGAATAGTGCTGGTTGATGGTGAACTGTTTTCCTGGTATGGAAGCCGCTTGTTGCGGTCGTCTGACTATTTTAGGAAATTGCGAACTGAACTGGCTGCGTCTCAATCCTAGTATCTACTTGTGGACTAATGATACTTTGATTTTCATTCGCAACGACGACCCGACATCGCCACGCATTGAGTACCCCTGACGAACGTATTTCCTGCTTCATGCCTACGACTAACGACACACTTTCTGTTGCATCCATCAATCTGATTTTGTTTGCTGTTCGACAACAAGGGATTGATACGGTGCCACTTATCCAAACGATCGGAATCACACCGGAGCAACTCAGTGACCCGGATGGACGCGTTTTTATCTGGCAGATACAAGCCTTATGGCAGGAGATTGTGAAAATCACTGGCGATCCAACGATTCCCCTGAAGCTGGGTGAGCTGATTAATCCTGTTGCAATCGGAGTTTTGGCCTATGTGATGATGCATAGCCCTACCCTGGGTCGGGCGTTGGAAAACCTCTGTCACTATCAGGATGTTGCCTGCGAAGGAATAACGACAACCGGGCAGCTAACAGGCAATCAATATATCTTGTCATTACACATCACCAGTGCCGATATTCGTTACCCGGATTATACCTACAATTCCGAATTGTCGGTCTATCTGGCTGCGATGCGGGCGTTGACGGGCGTACCAATCACCGCGAAGGAAATTTGGTTTGCCTATCCGCACCCCACCGACATTCAGGAGCATGAGCGGGTGTTTTCTCCTGCGAAGCTTACCTTCGACACTGCCGAAACAGCCATGATTCTGGATGCTTCTCTGCTCGATCTGCCCATCTTAAACGCCAGTCCAACCTTGTCGGCTCTATTTGAGAAGCACGCAAGCGACGTCCTCGACAAACTCAAAACGCCTTCCATCAGCAGCCGGGTTAAAACCGAGATCGTGACGATCATGAAAGGGGAAGAGCCTACCCTGGCTACCGTGGCCGACCGATTGGCAATCGGCATTCGTACCTTGCAGCTCCGCCTGAAAGAAGCAGGGACCTCCTACCAGCTCTTGCTCGATGAAACCCGGAAAGAACTGGCAGTGCGACACCTGCGGGAACCCCATCTCAGTACAACTGATATTGCTTACCTCCTGGGTTTTGCCGAACCCAGTGTCTTTTTCCGATCATTCAAAAAATGGACAGGCCAAACGCCGGGTGCATTTCGAATGGCGTCGTAACCCGTTACAAATTCTCCAGACTGGTATGTTTGAAACTATCGAGGTATTTCAGGCCATAACCCATCGTCCGGTCCATGCTTGAATGGGCAAATAAAATAACCCCGGCCAGCATCAGATTCTGACTGCCCAGCATCAGTCCCAGCAGTCCTACTACAATGCCCAATCCTTTGTGATGCACCATGTTGTATAAAACAGCCCCAATAGCCGGATTAAGCAGATAACCAATCATGCTGATGTCTGGCAGCAAAATCAGGGCAGGAAACCACCACCAGGCAAAATTCAGGCGGGAAAATAGATAAATAGCGCCCAGAAACTGAATCAACTCTTCGGATTTAAGTAAGGTCTTCATTGGTTCGTGTCTTCTTTAGTACATGACAAAGGTCCGGTGAAGCCCCAAATCGGCCGATGACCAACTACGCAATTTGACTGACTTTTCACGAAGAAATAAAGGCTGGTCGTCGCCCGAAAGCTAACGACTGGGCTTTGAGCGACTTAAATCAGATAACTTCCTAAATTTGGCAACACTTGAGAGGAAAGTTGCGTAACCGTGATTAATAGTACCTATCAGAACAAGTCTATATTGTGAAACACTGTTTACTCATCTTGTTTCTGTTTTGTCAATCCGTCTCGGCACTCGCTCAGATCATAGAGATTGACACCAGCGAAACAGCCCCCCCTCCAATCCGCCGGAGGGTACTCACGGATGACCCGGAACAACGGTCTGATGTGCCCCGATCGAGTACCAGTCGAACGGCAAGCGGCCGGGAGTCCGACTATTTATTGCTTCACCAGCTTCGCGAAATTCAAACCTGGTCTGTTGCCCTGGAAGGTGGCTTCCGCAGCGACGGTAGTACGCTGAGCAATTCCTTCAACCGGCTGGTTAGCACCGCTACTCAATTCAAAGGCGTCTGGAGCGTACTGGCAGGCTATACCTATCGAAACGCCTGGGCTGTAGAGGCTGGCTATGCCCATGCTCCTATCCATCTGAACATTACGATTGCGAATGGAAGTCAGCCCTTGGTATTTACCTATCAAAATAGTGGAAGCGGTATTCCGGTACGGCTAAAACGACGGATTGGTTCCGGTAAAAAAGCCGAAAATGGTACAGGTTTCTGGCTTACAGGTGGTGCATGGCTGATTCCCAACGGTACCAAACAACTGGACGACTTCAAACTGATCGGGTATGTTTATGGGGGCCGTGGCAACCGTATCGATACCCTGCGGCTCGACAACACCACAACGACCAGCCAGTTTACTGGGCTTGCCGAAGCGGGTTTCGAGTACAACGTCCGCCTGTCGTCATCGCTCGAGTTAGGCGGGTATTTACGGAAATACTGGGGGCTTGGCGACGCCCTCCGCTCCGACCTGATTTACTCGGTCAATAAATCCTCGATTCAATACGCATCCGTCACAGCCAATGGCTCTGGCTGGGGGTTTGGTATGTCGCTTCGGTACATTTACGGAAAGCAGCATGAGGTAAAGCAGGAACGAACCCGATAGCGTCTTAATCGACCCGTTTCTTTACATCCAGCACCCGAATGCGGTTCGCACTGGCTTTCTGCAGCGTATCCGGCGAATACGTAGATAATCGGACATTTTCCTGCATATCGGCCCGTTTCTGAATGTGCTGTTCGAGGTAGCGGTCAAGGTGTTTGCCTTCCAGTCCGTAGCTAAAAAAAAGAGAGACCCGTTCGCCCTGTTGTTCACGGAACAGAAAATCGGGCAAGCGGTTTTCCAGGCCAACGTGCAGAGGCAGGTTATTCAACACTTTCATCCGGCGAGCATTTCCGCTATGGAGTGTCCGCATATTCCACACGACAATATCACCTGCGCGGGTATCGGCAAATACATCGGCTCCATCAGCCGCATTATGGCTACCGGCCTTAAACCGAATACCGCCACTGTAGGTGTCGTGATCCTGCAAATAAATACCAAACCGGATTAATGGGTATGAGCCATCCCAGTCGGCTCCCTGCCCAAACTGGTATCGGTCAATGTTGTCGCGATGAAAACCACGGGTTCCGGTGCCGATCTGATAGGTGCTGTCGGAGAAATAAACGGGCGTGTCGCCCAGAAGTTCGGTAGCGATCGCCACAATACGCGGATCATAAATGACCCAACCCAACTTCTCTTTACTAAGCAAATCACCTTTCACGGAGGCCGCCTGTTTTACCTGTTTGACCAGACCCAGCTTCTGCTGCTGGTCTCGATAGGTATAGGCCGCCTGCCGTAACTGGGTTACTTCCTCGGGGGTAAAAACGTTCCGAACGATCAGGTAGCCCTGTTGATCGAATTGCTCCCGGTGTGTCATTGTTTTTCAGATTTTAAGGGTTCAGGATCAAACGTTACGGCTTTCAGGTATTAAACCTGAACCACATTATCAACAAACTCAACGGTTGCTACCCGGGCCATATCATCCCAGAAGCTCGGGTATGATTTAGCGACAACACCCGGTTCCTCAATGATAATCTCCTCACGCATGGCAACGGGTGCAAACGCCATAGCCATCCGGTGATCGTCGTAGGTTTTAATGACAGCAGGTATCGGGTGTGGTCGGTCCAGGCGTCGAACTTCGTACCGATGATTTGTCTCGATCTCCACCAACTCGGCACCAATTTTCTGTAATTCCGCCTGGAGAGCAGCGACCCGGTCCGTTTCCTTGATTTTCAGGCTTTCGATCCCTGTCAGACGAAGGGTTATGTCTTTTACAGCCGCGCATACGGCCACTGTTTGGGCCAGGTCGGGGCAGTCGGTGAAATCCCAGGCCAGCGACTCAGCTGCCGGGCATTTGGTAAGCCGAACCCCTTGCTCAGTGAAGGTACTTTCTACCCCCAGTAACCGCATAATCGATACAATGGCGCTGTCGCCCTGCAACGATTTTGGCTTCAGCCCTAACAGCCTAATTTCGGCCGTTTCATCGAGTGTCAAAGCGGCTACACTATACCAGTAACTGGCCCCTGACCAATCCGATTCAATCGTATAGGTTGTGGGTATATACGGCTTGGGGGCTACAGTAATGGTTTTTGCATCCCAGTCGGCCTGAACATCAGCCCCAAAGCAGATCATTTGCTCCAGAGTCATCTCGATATACGGACGCGACCCGATGGCTCCGGTCAACTCCAGAGTCAGCCCGTTGGGCAAGGTAGGAGCAATCATCAGCAAGGCCGAAATGTACTGACTGCTCACATCCCCCCGAATACGGACCTGGTTCGTGCCGGAAGGCGTAAACCCGTTCAGTTGCAGGGGTGGGTAGCCCGCTTTGTTCAGGTAGGTAACATCGGCCCCAAGGGTTTGTAATGCATCGACCAGAATACCGATGGGCCGTTCACACATTCGTGGTGTCCCCGTCATCGTTTTATTCTGGCCAGTTGCAGCAAAATAGGCCGTCAGAAAACGCATCGTCGTCCCGGCATCCAGTACATCGGCGGTACCATCATCCGATCTGAGCAATCGAATCATGGTTTGTGTATCGCGGGCGGTAGAAAGGTTATGCAGGGTAGATTGAAACCCTGTTAAGGCATCAATAATTAATGCACGATTACTTTCACTTTTCGACGAAGCCAATGGAATAGTAGCCTGGACAAGGCCGGGGCTGGTCAGGCTGGCAGGCGGAGTTAAACGAACAGCGTTCAAGCAGTGTATGATTATAGTTTTCAGATCACGCTGTACAGTTTATGGTTTAGGGCAGGCTAACGTATCAATCCGTTCGTGCAAGCCCATCACAAACTGTACAGCGTAATTCACAAAAGAAATTGTTCACAAAAAAACGAAAAATCGGGTAGATTCCGGCCATCATCTGCCTGTAATACCTGGTAAAAGCTCCATCCGTACATGAATCAGTTTATCAATGCCACCGTCTTTACCGGCGATGAATGGCTTACCCGAGCAACCGTTCGCGTAGAAAACGGTCGCATTCAGGACCTTACAACATCTGCCGACACGGGTTCTGCCGATCCAGAATCCACTATAGACCTAAATGGGGATTACCTGATTCCCGGCCTGATAGACCTTCAATTATACGGGGGGTCAAATCTATTTTTAAACGAGATACCCACCCCCGATACCGTTCGGCACATTTATAACGCACACGCCCAAAATGGGACGACTACCCTCCTGCCAACGATCCACTCGACCTCGCTTGCCATTATGCAACAGGCAATGGCCGCTGTAGCCGTCGTTCGGGACGAAGATCCTTTCGGGGTGCCGGGGCTCCACATTGAAGGCCCTTATTTTAACCCTGTCAAACGTGGTGCGCATAGTATGGCGTATGTGCGCACACCCGCCGAAGGGGAGCTTGAAGCGTTATTCAGTACCAATTCCGACATTATTCGGATACTGACATTAGCCCCTGAAATTTTTTCTCCTGAGCAGTTCGAGGCCCTCAAGCAGTTGAAACACCCTACAACGCTGCTCTCACTTGGCCATAGCAATGCTACCTATGAGCAAGCCACAAATGCGTTCGATACGGGTGTGCCGCTCTCTACGCACCTCTATAATGCCATGCGGGGCTTCGAAAGTCGTGAGCCGGGTGTTGTAGGTGCGGTGTTTGATCATCCTTCCGTTCGGGCCAGCATTATTGCCGACGGCTATCATTGTAATCCAACCACTATTCGTATTGCGTACCGGCTGCTTGGCGAACGACTGTTTCTTATTTCGGACGCCTTATTTGCCAATCCGCCCCGTCCTTCGTTTACGCTGGGTCAGTTTGTTGTTCAGTATGAACCCGACAGTAGCGGTCCCGGTCGTTATGTCAACAACGAAGGCAATCTGGCAGGTTCAGCCATCACGCTGATCGACTGCGTTCGGATAGCGGTTGAGAAAGCCGGGATTCCATTGGCCAATGCCCTTCGAATGGCCTCAACGATTCCAGCAGAAATTATAGGCATGGATCAGCAACTGGGGAAGATCAGACCGGGTTACATCGCCAATCTGGTGCGGACGGATTCATCCCTTCACACAAAAGGTGTGTGGGCTCTGGGTAAGGCTATTCGCTGAAAGGTATAATTAGCTTTACAATCGCCTGACATAGCCCCCGAAATGTAGCATCATAAGATTGATTTTATCTATGTACGCTACGTTTCGGGGGCGATCCATTCGCCCTGAGCAGACCTGCCAACCACCCGCCGATTAAGTATAAATACGGATATAAACCAATCAAATAAAATAAAATAGAATCAATATAGTTTTCTATTGTATTATTCAAATAATTCAGTATTATATTTCACTATAATACTTGACAACGTTATTATAGTTTGTAATTTCGATCAAGTACAACAAAATATACCCTCAATTCGCGCGACATAATATTAGTTGAGAGGCACTCTACCTAAAGCATCTATAGCCAGAAGCTGATCCATAGTCGATACGCTATAGCCTGATTTCAACCGTATTTTTTATCACCTGTATGGGTTCTACACCCCTGTCAGCCAGCGCATTGCCTATTACTTAACACTACGTACTACTTACGTTCAACCATAGGATGAGTATGAAACAGTATGCATCAATCAGCGGATATGCAGTAGGCAGAACCTATTCGCCCGGAATTCTACTCTATCGATCACCAGCCAGCCCAACTCTGGGACCGTCCTACGTACGACGTTCTTCTCAACAAACCTCGTCCGATTTAAGCCAACCACGGCTCGCAGACTCCGCTCAGTCGCGGAGCTAAGTACGAATTACGAGCCTTCAACAAAGTGGCGACACGCCTTTGGGCAGCAGGCAATGACAAAGAATATCCCCATAAAGCCTGCCTGTTTGCTCTCTTTCCTGCCTCTTAGATGGGGGTAAGTGTAGGTTATCCAATCTAACTTTTCGTCAATATATTATGAAACAAAAGAGACGTTTACTTCATGTAATTTCAGGCTTTGTTACTCTGATGGTGCTGGTCACCCTGTTGCCAATGACAGCAATGGCTCAGACGCGCAAAATTACCGGAAAAGTTACTTCCAGCGGCAATGCAGAAGTTCTGCAGGGCGTGAATGTACTGGTGAAAGGCAATAGCCGAAAAGGGGCTATTACCGACGCGCAGGGGATGTTTTCGGTAGAAGCCTCTCCGACTGATGTGCTGGTTGTGAGCTTTATCGGCTTTAAGTCCAAAGAAATAAAAGTAGGCGATCAAACCACGATCACCGTATCGCTCGACGAGGATGCAACCCAACTTACCGAGTTAGTCGTCACGGGTACGCGCAATACGGGCCGGACCGTCCTGGAAACGCCTGTTCCGGTCGATGTCATTTCGATTAAAGATATTATGGGCGATCTGCCCCAAATCGATCTGGCCCAGATGCTTGCTTTTGTAGCCCCCAGCTTCAATGCGGTCCGAAACCAGGGAGGTGACCTCGATTCCCACGTCGACCCGGTGCAGTTACGAAATATGGCTCCCAATCAAATTCTGGTCCTTGTAAATGGCAAACGGCGGCACACCTCTTCGCTGCTGATCGGAACAACCGCCGTGGGTAGCCCCTCTACCTCGGTCGATATGATGACCATACCAGCCGCTTCGATTGATCGGGTCGAAATTCTGCGCGATGGAGCAGCCGCTCAATATGGTTCGGATGCCGTAGCCGGGGTCGTGAACATCATCCTCAAAAAAGGGACGAACAAACTGACAAGCAGCCTCACAGGGGGTGGGTATCTCAACTCGGGTGGTCAGGCTGGCGACCTTACCAAAGCCGGGAAGCCCGATGGCTTCAATTATCAGTTCGACGCCAACTACGGCTTCAAGATTGGCGACCGGGGTTACCTCAACCTGACAGGCCAGATCACCCAACGCCGGCCCACCATTCGTCAGTTCGTCAATGACTGGCAAATCTACGACAACACCTATCTGAACAACCTGCGCACGGATAAATACGGCCGCCCCATTATCACCAACCCCGAACTGGTCAATGCTCTGGCGGCTGGCAACACAACCGCTGCTACCAGCCTGAAAACCGAAGCCGGCTTGCTAAGTGCCCGAGGGCTTACCCCCTCCGATTTTTCGGTGTATGCGGGTATGCCCGGTATTACAATGGGTTCGATGTTCTACAATGCCGGGTACGAGATCAACGCCAATACCACCCTCTACAGCTTTGGTGGCATGTCGTACAAGTATCTGAAAGGTTTCTCCTGCTATTACCGTCGCCCCGCCCAAACCGACCGATTCAACTATTTATTGTATCCCAATGGGTTCCGGCCTCAGCTAATCACCAACACAGCCGACATCTCCAACACGGTCGGTATCCGCAGTAAACTGGGTGAGTTCAGCGTAGATTTCAGCAATACATTCGGTCGCAATACGTCGCTGATCAGCATGACGAATACCTTCAATGCATCCATTGGTGCCAATTCGCCAGTCGATATGAACATTGGCACCAACCAGTTCACCCAGAACTCTACGAATCTTGACTTCTCGCGGTATTTTAAAGGAGTCATGAATGGGCTCAACGTCGCGTTTGGTGCTGAGATGCGGGTTGAAAACTATAAGATCATCAAGGGTCAGGAAGAGAGCTATACGTATGGCGATGCCGGGATTCTGACTGCTTCACAGGCCGGATTGCTGGTTGGGCCCAACGGCTTACCCTTGCAGAATGAAGCGGCTCAACCCATCGTGGGAGCCGATGGAAAACCTCTATCCGTTTTTGCCGGGCAACAGATTACCGTCAAAAACTTTGCGGCCAACTGCCAGTGTTTTTCGGGCTTCGGTCCTAAAGACGAACGAAACGCCTTTCGTACTACGATGGCGGCTTACCTGGACACAGAACTTGAGCTAACCCAGAAACTACTGCTTGCGGCTGCTGTGCGGGTCGAAAACTATTCTGATTTTGGTGGAGTAGCCATTGGCAAATTAGCCGCCCGGTACAACATCGCAAAGAATCTTACCATCCGGGGCTCCATTGCTTCGGGCTTCCGGGCCCCCTCATTGCAGGAACTGAACTTTACGCACACCACTACGGCATTTATACCCGATGCCAATGGCGTTCCTCAGCCTCTGGACGTTACTACCTATGCCACCAACAGTACAGCCGCCCGCGTACTGGGTATCAAGGGCCTTAGTCAGGAAAACTCGCGAACGTATGGTGTTGGATTGACCTATCAGCCTACCCGGGGGTTTGAGGTAACCGTAGATGCCTATCAGATCGATGTCGATAACCGTATTTTCCAGACGAGTTTCTTTAGCGCCGAAGAAGTTGGCAATCACTACGATGAAGTCATCGGGGGTGGTCAGGCACAGTTCTTTGTCAATGGGGCCAATGTTCGTTCTAAAGGGCTTGAACTGGTTGGCAACTACACGCAGAATCTGTCGCGCAATAAAAGTCTCACGTACAATCTGGCCGCCATTTTCAGCAAGAACAGCATCCTGAGCCGGAATCCGCCCAGCCTGAAAGTAGAAAACCTTACCCCCGACCAGGTGGTTGAAAAATACCTGAGCCGGGATATTATCGGTCAGTTCGAAACAGGAACGCCCCGCACGAAGCTCATTGGCTCAGTCATGTATCGGCAGAACAAATGGGATGTGATGCTGCGCGGCACCTACTACGGAAAAATAACGGCGCTGTCTGTATCGGCCGACGACAAGGGGAATTACTACGATCAAACCTTTAAGCCTCAGGCCATCTTCGACCTCAGCATAGGCTACGCTGTAAACAGCAACCTGAAATTCTCCATCGGAGGCAGCAACATCCTGGACAAGTACCCAGAGCTTCTTCGGCCCGAAAACCGTGGCTTCTATCTGTATTCCAATTACCAGCAAGGCTCAAACGGTGCTTATTACTATGGCCGTGTCCTGTTCAACCTCTAAAATTGATCCAGACAATGAAACATCTAGTTTATTTATTCCGCTCAATGCCTGTTTTTGGTCTTTTGTGTGCACTGCTTGTTTTCTCGTCTTCCTGCGAACAGCAAAACTATGAGCCAATCTATACTGCGGCTGCGGGGGGGGGTACACTATCGACCTACAAAGCCTATACCCTGGCCTCGACAGACGGGAAAAATATCTATGGACGGGTGGTCTTTTACAAATACAGCTCATCGGTTACGCTGGTGGAAATCGGCTTGTACAACACGGCAACCGGCGCGTCCTATTCGTCTTCGATTTTTCAGGGTAAGCTATCGGCCACGTCGACCACGTCGCTCAAAACGCTGGATACGGTCAGTGGGGCTACAGGCGCATTTTCCAGCAACAAATACTTCACAATTAATGAAGCTGGTTTCTATGATAAGTTAAGTACCTACGATGCCAATGTGAAAGTAATGCAGGGAACAACGCTGGTGGCCAGTGGTAATATTGGGGTGAATGCAACGCCGATTGCCCAATCGTAACGGTCGTTTACGAATCGACTAAAGAGCTACATCGCTAACGTGTAGGTTAAGATTTTTCCGCAAAATGTGTTTTTTAATAGCCCTGGATTCTTTTCTGGGGCTATTTTCGTCTGTGTATCCAGATATACTTTTCCTTCCGTTGATCGCTTAAGGCCCTGGTTCAGTAGTCGGTTGATACATACTCAACTCATCCTCGCCAATTTGTTCGCGGCTTACCAATGCCCCTTGTACTACGGGCGCTTTAACACCTTTTCCCAATAGGCTTGGGCTGCGAAACACCCGCATTTCATCCCAAAGCCTCTCATCAATAAACGATTGTAATAATGTTGCGCCCCCTTCAACAAGTACCGACTGGATATTCCGCTGATAAAGGTCTTGTACGGTATAATGGAGTGATGACGTGATGGCGTAAATGGGTTGAATTTGCCTTATTTCACTCCGATCTGGCACACCCGTTTGCTCTTTCATCCGTTCAACTTCATGATACACAATCGTTGGCTGAGAGCCATCGAACAAGTGAAGGTCAAGCGGTAGGGTCAGGTTGCGGTCGAATACAATACGAACCGGATTTTTACCGGGCCAAAGGCGGGTATTGAGCCGAGGGTTATCGTTACGGGCGGTTTGGGTTCCCACCATAATAGCGTCTTCTTCGCTCCGCCAGCGATGCACCAGCCGATGCGACAAATCGCCACTGATTTTGACAGGCTTACCCCCTTCGCCCCCCATAAACCCATCGGTTGTCTCTGCCCATTTCAGGATGATATAGGGCCGTTTTTTTTCAAAAAAAGTAAAAAAACGAGCGTTTACCTGACGGCCATAGGCATTCAAAATCCCTGTTTCGACCTGTATACCGGCAGCGCGAAGTCGGGCAAAACCCTGCCCTGCCACGAGCGGATTGGGATCATCGTTGCAGCAAACGACCCGACCGATGGTTCGCTCGATCAATAAATCAGCACAGGGCGGTTGTTTGCCATAGTGTGAGCAGGGTTCCAGCGTTACATAGGCTGTGCTTTCAGCCAGCAGATGGGCATCCTCTGGCCGAACCGACCGGATGGCATTGCGTTCAGCATGGGCTTCCCCATATCGTTCGTGCCACCCTTCTCCAATAATTCGCCCAAACGGTGGGCTAACCTGCCCCTTACGATCATGCACAATTACGCAGCCAACCATCGGGTTCGGACTCACATGACCCCGGCCCAGGGTGGCTAGTTCAAGCGCACGTAGCATATACGGGTTTTCCATTCGCATTATGGTTTCTGGTAAGGATATGCAAATTTCTGCCCCATTGCTGTAAACTGAAAACCTAAAACAAACCCTTAACCGAAAACTTCCCTATTTTTGGCAAAATTACCCGAAAGAATCCAATGGCTACCGCCAAACCTCTATACGACCGACTGAGCAAAAACATTACCGCCTACCCGCCCGAAGAAGCGCGGGAAATGGCATTTATGCTACTCGACCATTACTTCGGCCTGCGTAAAACGGATGTTTTGACCGACAAGCCACTTCCTCCCAATCGCACGGAACCCGACTGGTTCAAAATACTGGAACGACTGAATCGCCAGGAGCCTATTCAGCATGTTATTGGTACGACGATCTTTTGCGGATTAGAGTTCGAAGTATCGCCCGATGTGCTGATTCCAAGACCGGAAACTGAAGACCTGGTTCGGCTCATCATGCACGATTTTGCCGACCGGACCGACGATGTGCCCATCGTCGACATTGGTACAGGGAGTGGGTGTATCGCCATCACACTGGCCCGCTTTCTTCCCCAATCCGTTGTAACGGGATGGGATGTTTCGACCGAAGCGTTAGCGCTTGCCCAGCGTAATGCCCAGAATTTAAAAGCGGATGTGCAGTTTGCGATTCAGGACATTCTGGCCGTACCACCCGATTTCGGCCAGCGGTTCGATTGTGTGGTCAGTAATCCACCGTATGTAACCCGCTCCGAAGCAGCCGTCATGGATCGAAACGTTCTCGACTATGAACCCGACCTGGCCCTGTTTGTGGATGATAGTGATCCGCTGGTTTTCTACAAAGCCGTAGCAGATTTCTGCACACGCCACCTCACTAAAGACGGAGCCTGTTACGTTGAAATTAATGAACGTTTCGGAGAAGCCACCCGGCAGGTATTTGCCGATCGGGGATTTTCCAAAATACAGGTATACAAAGATATTCACGGCAAGGATCGCAGTATTCGGGCCACGTTTTAGTTTATACGTTCACAGCGTACTCTTTACGGTCAGAGTCGACTCAACTGATACAATTTGTGTCTAATCGACTGTAAACGGTAAGCCGTAAACTGAAAACGGTAAAAGATGCAATCGACCACTTCATTCAATTACCATACAAAAATTCGCGAAGTATTCGGAGAGATGAGCAAGGTTGTCGTTGGACAGGAACGCCTGCTCAATCGCCTGCTCATTGGCCTGTTTACGGGTGGACATATCTTGCTGGAAGGCGTACCAGGACTGGCTAAAACCCTCACGATCAACACGCTCGCCAAAGTTCTTGAACTCGACTTCCAGCGCATCCAGTTTACACCCGATCTGCTCCCTGCCGATTTGATCGGTACGATGATTTTCAACCAGAAAACGGCTGAATTTGAGGTTAAACAAGGCCCTATTTTTGCCAATCTGATTCTGGCCGACGAGGTCAACCGATCACCCGCCAAGGTACAGTCGGCTCTACTCGAAGCCATGCAGGAGAAGCAGGTTACGATCGGCGAAGAAACGTTCGTTCTCGATCGGCCTTTTCTGGTACTGGCGACTCAAAATCCGGTCGAACAGGAAGGAACGTACCCGCTGCCTGAAGCGCAGGTCGACCGTTTCATGATGAAAGTCTTTGTCGATTACCTTAACAAAGATGATGAACTGGAAGTGATGCGCCGAATGTCGAACCTCAACTTCGACTACGAAGTACAACCTGTATTGGGCAAAGAAGAGTTGAGTGCCATTCGCAATGAAATCAATGGCATCACGATTTCGGAAACCCTTGAGCGATACATTATTGAATTGGTTTTTGCGACACGACGCCCCCTGGAGTATAACCTACGTGACGAAGCCCGGTATATTCAGTTTGGTGTGTCGCCACGGGCTACGATCTACCTGAATCTGGCGGCCAAAGCCCTCGCCTATTTTGACCGACGCGACTACGTATTGCCCGAAGATATTAAAGAAGTAGCCCCCGACGTGTTCAATCACCGCATCATGCTCAACTACGAAGCCGAAGCCGATGGGGTTACAACCTTGCAGGTCATTGATTCCATATTGCGAAAAGTAGCCATCGGTCGGTAGCTAACGAGTGAATGAGCGAATCGACTGACGCGAGCTTTTACACCTACGTATTCATTCATTTGCGCTTTACCTATGAAACCAACGTACCTTTTTTTATCGATCACCCTTCTTTTGATAGGAGGGTTATGGGTCTATGGTACGTTTGTAGCTAAACCCCGCCCGTTGCACCATCCTCCGGCGGGCACTACCTCACCGGGTAATCGTCGGGTAGAGAAATCGGATGCCGCGTGGAGGTCGCAGTTGACCCGCTCCCAATACCATATAACCCGGGAACGTGGCACCGAATGGCCTAATAGTAGCGAACTGACCCACGAACACCGAGTCGGGATGTATGCCTGTGTGTGTTGTCAGAATCCACTTTTTTCGTCGGCCACCAAGTTCGATTCGCATACGGGCTGGCCAAGTTTTTACGAGCCCATCGTCCCCAACGCCATCTACACCGAACCGGATGGCAACCGGACCGAAGTGCGCTGTTCAGTATGTGATGCCCATCTGGGCCACGTCTTTACCGACGGCCCCGACCCAACCGGGCTTCGGTACTGCATGAATGGCATAGCGTTGATATTTACTCCCAAACGGTAGTTCGCATAACAATCATTAGCAATTCTCGAATTGCTAATTAGCATCTTATCAGAATTGGAAATAGATGAATTGGTTGGAGGAGAAGACCCCAAACAGATAGGTAACGAAGGTGATGAACGTAAAAAGCAGGATGAACTGCACCGTACTCCGCGTTGGGATGGTGAGAACAAAGGCTTCTTTAATCAGTAAAAACACGATCAAAAAGAGACTGAACCACATTTCGACAGTATTCATAGGGCTATGAATAGTATCGCCCAACGACAGCGTGCCAATCCGTTTCAGAATCACTAGGGCATCACTGACACTACGCGCCCGGAAAAACACCCACGTCAACATAATGAGCCCGAATGTGATGAATGTATTGATCACCACCCGAACGGGCGATTGCTGACTTTCCCGATCATGAACCGGAGACGTGATTAAACTGGGTTGTGTACGCGAAAAACCCAGCTTCGACAGAAGTTTATCCCGCAGAACAGCCAGTATCTGATACACGCCATTCAGGCCACCCCAAATAACATATGTCCAGTTGGGACCATGCCAGAGCCCGCTGGCCAGAAATACGATCAGCATGTTCAGGTATTGACGAAACTCACCTTTCCGGTTGCCACCCAATGGAATATACAGATAATCCCGAAACCAGGTCGACAGCGAAATATGCCAGCGTCGCCAGAACTCCGAAATCGACTGTGCAATGTAAGGGGTTCGGAAGTTTTCCATAAGGGTAAAACCCATTACCCGGGCTGCCCCAATCGCCACATCAGAATAACCCGAAAAGTCACAGTAGATCTGGAAGGTATAAAAGAACGTGGCGGCCAGCAGTGTGAGCCCATTTTGCTCCGCTGGGTTACCGTACGCATAATCGACCAGCATGGCAAGGCGGTCGGCAATAACCAGCTTTTTAAATAGCCCAAAGGCCATTTGCATAAGCCCCGCTTTCACATTTTCAGCATCGTAGGCAAAGGTTTTGTGGAATTGCCACAGCACATTCTGCGGCCGCTCGATAGGCCCGGCCACCAACTGGGGGTAGAACATAACGTAGAGCGCATAAATACCAAAGTGGCGCTCGGCTTTCTGATTGCCCCTGTATACTTCAATGGTATAGCTCATGGCCTGAAACGTATGAAACGACAAACCAATGGGCAAAATGCTCATATTATCTTTATACGACGAAATACCACTTTTACCGAAGATATGCAGCACTTTCACAAAGACGCGGTTGGCGCCAGCCGTTACAGAGTCGGCAATATGTGGCATGTCCAGAAAGTCGAACAGCCCGGCAATATTTTCCGAAAAAAAACCGAGGTATTTAAAAAATGCCAGAATCCCCAGATTTGAAATCAACGACAGTACCAATAACCAGCGACGAGAGCGCCCACTCGACCGTTCGATCCAGATACCCGCGATATAATCAATGACAATGGTCAGAAACAGTATCAGGATATACGACGGCTGGAAAACCATGTAGAAGTAACAACTGGCTACCAGCAGCAATATCCATCGCCCCTGCCATTTCAGACTGAAATAGCTCAGGGTAACGACTATAAAAAACAGTAAAAACTGTAGTGAATTAAAAAGCATCCGTTCTACCGTTACGGTTTAAGGCATTCGGCATCGTCAGTGCCTGATATCAGTACTCGTAAACCTGTGAAAAAGTGATCAGGATAGACTGGCCTGCTTCAGTGGCATTACGGGCTGTCGTTGCTGGTCTTTGATTACGTCCCGCAAGACATACAATGGGCGTCCTTTCGCCTGAAAAAAGATGCGAAGCACGTATTCACCAATTAAGCCAAGCGCAATCAGTTGAACGCCACTAAACAATACCATCACAAACAGCAGCGCTGTAAACCCCTGGGGCACATCATGATACACAAACCGTTTGATCAACGTCTGAATCAGATAGATCATCGCAACCCCAATAGTTAGCATCCCCAATCGGGTAATGATCTTGACCGGGTACTCACTAAAATTGAAAATCCCGTTATAAGCCAGTCGTTGTAGCATCTTGAATGAATACTTGGGCTCACCAGCCAGCCGGGCATCGCGTTCATATTCAACGCCTATTTGCTTAAAGCCAATCCAGCTCCGCATACCCCGGATAAATCGGCTTTCTTCGGGCATTTGATTGAGCACATCGGCTACCCGGCGACTTATCAATGAAAAATCACCACTATCGAGTGGCATATCGACGTACGAAATGGCCTTCATAAATCGATAAAAGCCAGCGTAGGCCGTTCGTTTCAAAACGTTTTCTTTCCGCTTCTTCCGAATGGCATACACCACGTCGTAGCCTTCCTGATACTTTGCGTAAAACTCGGTCAGCAATTCCGGTGGGTCCTGCAAATCACCATCAATGATAAACAGCGCTTCACTGCCCCGTGCGGCTGCAATACCAGCCGTCAGTGCGATCTGGTGTCCATAATTTCGGGATAAGAAGACACAGTGATAACGAGCGTCTGTCAAGGCTACCTGCTGCATCAACAGCGCCGTATTGTCGCGGCTTCCGTCGTCAATCAGCACAACTTCAATACGTAAAGGAGACTTCTCCATTACGGCATTCAGCCGAGAAATCAGATAAGGAAACGACTCGGTTTCGTTATAAAGTGGAGCAATGATCGAAATCTGAGGTTCTAACAAGGTAGTATAGCTTGAGTCGGTATCAGAATTGGCAAAAGTACGTTTTTTTGGCATTTTGGCCACTCCCGAAGCGCATTTGTTAAGGAATGGTAATGGTTTGCGGGCTAAACCGGATGGGGTTAGCAGCCTCGTCAGATGTGGTCAGAATGCCCAGACGATACGTTCCAGGCGGTAGCATAGGAATAATTACCTCTGCAAACACCGTTTGAATGGGCCGGTTCAGGTAGAAATTAGCCGGTGAAAAATGAACTGACGACGGGAATAAATACGTCCGTTGATCGGATTGTACAACCACAGCCGACTGCCCAATCGGCTTAGGAAGAACCCCATAATCGGTTTCAATCAAATAGCTATATCCCCCACCCGAACGATGCAGATTCAGGCTTGTATCGGGCGGCATAGCCCGTGCTTTGGTCAGCAAGGTTTGTTCATAGGGTGAATAATAGGCATCCGTAGGATAATGATACAGTCCCCGCCGTATGGCCTGATCGAGGCTTCGCCGAGCAAGGGTCACAAAGGGATGCCCCCAGCTTGGTCCTAGTCCGGTTTCATTGTATTTCTGATTGAATGCACTGGTGAGGAGCTGCTCTTTCCGGAAAGCAATTTTAGGCAACCGAAACACATACCAGGCCCCCCAAACCACGAAACCTACAACCAGACCAGACCTTACCCATTTCTCCAGCGCACGTGCATTCTTATACTGTTCGCTTAACACAGTCAGGTAGAGTAGTACGACCAATAACGCGGGATAAATCATGTAGTTGCTGATCAGCATAACCGCATACCCAAACCGGGGCCGCAAAAAAGCAACTACCAACGCGTTGACCATCAGAAACGCGTAGGAACCCGTCAGAAAATAGCGCCGTTTCCAGAGTGCCGTCATTGCCCGATCCGAATTTGCAGATGCTTTAATCGGCCTACGCAGAATCGGTTCTGCCATTTGCCATAACAGCCAGAGCATCGACGGAATCAGGATCAGCCCGGCCAGTGTCGGCAGCACACTCCGCACCAGAATAGAGGACTCAGGCAGGAAATCGAAAAGCCCACCATTGAAGGTAAAAAAGCCCAGAAAAATAAGATGGGGGTGTTCCAGAAAGAATGAAATACTGCTATCATTTCCCTGGGTATTCGGAAAATCATGAAAATAATACAGGATAGCCCCTACACCAACTCCCAGCCAGATACCAAGCCGAATCCATTGCCGCTGCATAACCAGCACAACAGCCCCAGCCACCCAGCCGAAAAGCCCATTGCTCATCGAAAAGGAGGTTAGCACCTGTAGGAAAAGCCCAATCCCAAATCGGTTACGCCCCTCATCTGCCAGTAAATAGACTACGGCTATTACCATCGCGACAACGACCTGATGCTGCAGGCTTGTAATGGCCCAGGTCGTGGTCAGATAATATTGTGGCTGAAGCAACAAAAATGGGATGGGCACAAAGGCTAGCAGCGGTAAGCCCGTTGATCGAAAAACCCGATAAAAAATACCGAGCAGGAGCAACAGAAAAGCAAAAGCCGCAAAGATCAACCAACGAAAATTAACGGCCCCCAGTAGTTTATAGCAGAGCAGTGTCAGGAGTTTGCCCGTCAGAATCCGATGCTCGTTGTTAGGGCTAAGCAGCCAGTATAGTTTTCGCTCAGCGGTGGGCGCATCAATATAACCGACAATAAAACTGAGAAACGCGTCGATGTCGTCCATCCAGGGTACATCGACGATGTAAGCATATAACAGCAGGCTAAAGCATAGAATCGGAATACCGATTAGCACCAGGGCCAGTCGGTCGAGCCGACCCACTACCAGCGAGCGATTACGAGATAGGTACGCTAAATTCATTCGTTTTGACCAGTTTCTTCCAGTTCGAACAGACTTGGCGAAACTCGTAATTTAATTTTCAGGGCAATATGCCAGATAGTACTGTATCGATTACGGGGTTGGCTGATGGCCATTCAGGATAATCGTTTTTTTATGAAAATAGTCAGCCCAGCAACGATTCCATAAGTGCTGTGGGTTATCATGAATATCTTCGAGAAATAAGGAAACCGGATAGTGACTCAATGGGGTTATAACGCTGTTGGTATTGCCGGGTTTCGAAAGTTGTGCATACCGTTCGAGCATTTCCCGATCATACTGGGCAGCCCGCCCACTCAGCCAGTCGCCATACACCACGGGCAGCAACGTTCCCATCGACGCTGCGACAACCGCCCAGATGATAGCCACCAACAGAACAGGACGCAGATACGGCACCAGGGCATCCGGCTCAAAGCGGTATCGAACCCGAATCACCACCAAGGTCAGGTTATAGAGCAAACAAAGCCAGAAAGCCAGATTGATCAAATTGATCAGCCGGGGAATAGGCGCAATACCGACTCCGTAAAAGTGCAGTGATATAAGTGCCAGAAGCGTTGCCAGCATATACACCAACCCCCATAGTGGATGTAAACGCAGGTAGGGTGGCAAATCGGAACGGCGTCGGCGTGTTCCGGCCAGTTTCCAGACCAGTGGCAGATATAAAATCGACAAAGGCATCCAGGGCGTTGTAAACAGTTGCTTTGGGATATACGTAGCCGCAAATTTGAGTGACGAAATCAGCGTAAACGGGATGTCGCTGCCCTGCGGGTTGCCGCCCATTCGGATCGCATTGCCCGGTGCTTTGAACAAATAATAGCAGGCCACTGCTGCCACAGCCAGCAATATCAGCATCGTTGCCGACACCCGCTGGCGCTGAATGAATTCACCAAAGACTATGAGAGCAAGTACGGATAACACCAGTACCATCGTCATCTCACTCGACCCAATAATGGCCGTAACCAGCAGACTTTCCGTAAGCGTATACCCCGATTTCCAGCCAAATCCACGTTGCTGGTGGGCCATCAGAACCGCCAGTAAAAAGAGGAAAAGCGCGCTGGACAAACCATAGCTTGCCAGCCCGGTGTACCAATACAAATACTCAGGGATTCCCACCAGCGTCGTGATAAAGCCAATAAAAATCCCAAATGCCAGAGCCAGTTTAGCCCCCAGATCAAAAAAACTCGACAGCAACTGATTGGCAATGGCATAACACCCCGCCAACACCAGTGCCAGCAAAATCATTGGGTATACTTTATAGGCACCGTACCAGCCCAGGATAATTGGGTTGGTATGAACAATAAAATTATGAAAGAAACGCCCGGTCCATCCGTCATAATAATACTGCTGTGCCTGCCAGAATCCATAATGAATTACGGTATTCGCGAAGCAATAATCGTCGGTGGGTGAAGGATGATTATAGGTAGCCAGAGCAAGTAAGGGCGTAAGGACAACAACGGCAAACAGGCCCAGCAGAAAAGTAACAATACGCAATAAAGATCCAGACATAAAATGCATTACAGTTTACGATCATGGCATACAGTAAACCACACATCGTTTCTTCAGTCACTCGCTTACGTTGAGGTTGGCAACTGAGCTTGCGTTTTTGCAAAACGGGTATTGAGAAACGGATAAGCCAGCACAGCCGCCAGAATCACCAGCGTACCACCGTAAAAGCCCAACGTCATCCGTTCGGTATCACCGAAAATCAAAACGGCCAGCAAGATACCATAAACTGGCTCCAAATTTACGGTCAACACAGCCATATACGGTGAGAACTTTCGTAACAGGCTCACTCCTACCGTGTAGGCATAAACGGTACAAACCAGTGAAAGTATCAATAACCAGAGCCATTGCCAGGGCGATTCTGGAACATATTGAACGGTGGTCGATGCATCGGCCGATGCGCTCCATTGAACCAGCAGCCACAAACCCAATGCTGCCACAGAGGCCCCTATCATTTCATAAAATGAAATAACCAGAGCATCGTAGCGTTGCGTAAATCGACTGTTGATAATGGTAAACAGCGACGACAGCATGGCTGATAATACGGCTACTGTCAACCCAATAACCTTGTCGAATTCAAACCGAAAAATAAGGTAAAGCCCCAGCATCACAACAACACCCAGCGCAACTTCGATCGGTCTTACCCGCCGACGCAACACCAGTGGTTCCAATACACTTGCCCAAAGTGAACTAGTTGCCATACCGGCCAGACAAACCGATACATTGGCGAGTCGGGCGGCCAGAAAAAACAACACCCAATGCAGGCCAATCAATCCGCCCGTTGCCAGTAATCGCCCATAATCGGCAGAAGCCACTCTCAGATTCTGCTTACGTCCCAGTAGAACAAGACCCATTCCTACCACCGCCAGCAACGTCCGAAACAGCACAACGCCCGAAGCATCGAGCGGAGTCAGCAGTTTCCCTAATATAGCGGTAAACCCCCAGATCAGAACAATGAAATGGAGTTGTAAGTAGTCGGCAAAAGACGGTTTGTGAATCATCAATTTAGAATGAGTGAATGCGTAAAGGATAGAATTGGAACAGCTAACCCGTCACGCATTCTATTTTTCACGCAGTCAAAATTATCGGGGAATCGTATTGTACAGCAGCACGCCAATGGCAGTAAAAATAGCATTGGGCAGCCAAACCGCGATAATAGGGTTCAGGTTGCCAGACTCCGCAATCCCCTTGGCCAGCATAAAAAACAGCAGATACGTAAAGGCCAGGATGAACCCCAGTGCCACCTGCCATCCAACCCCCCGTCGGCTTTTTCGGGCCGACATGATGACCCCAATAATCGTCAGGATAATAATGGCAAACGGGCGGGTATCCCGACTGTATTTTTCAAGCAGGTAGGTCTCTACACCATCGGAACCACGACTCTTCAGCAGGTCAATGTATTTATTGAGTTCCGGGCGGGTTAGCGTTTCAAAAAGGTTAAAATTTGAACTGAAATCATCCGGTTTCAGATTCAGGGTCGTATCGATACGGGTACCGGGCGTAAGCGTTTCGTGCAGCCCATTGATGTCGCGAATCCGGTAGTCGACAATCGACCATTTCTTTTTCTTATCGTCCCACTCGATATGATCGGCAGAAAGCTTTTGTTTTAGCTGATTACCTTCCACGCGCTCCAGGGTGAATTTATACCCGGTGTTGCTCATGTTGTTGTAACTTTCCAGGTAGGCATAGGTATTCGGGGCTATCTTAAGGTGCACATTCCGGTTCGAGTACGTAAAAGCATCGTTGATGTATTTAATCTCAAACGCAATCCGGGTTTTATTCGCTTTCGGAATCACGTAATTGACCATAAAATACGTCAGCACCGCCAGTACCGTTGCCCCCAGTGTATAGGGGAATAAGAGCCGGACAAAACTGACACCACTACTCAGAATAGCAATAATTTCGGTTCGGGCGGCCAAGCGCGAGGTCAGGAATACAGTGGCGATAAAGACCATCAGTGGGCTGATGTAATTAGCCCAGTACGGAATAAAATTGAGGTAATAATCCCAAAGAATCTCGTTGCCAGGTGCGTTGGTCTTGTGAAAGTTGTCCACCTTTTCGGTATAGTCGATCATTACAACCACCAGCACAATCACCATGACCACAAAAATGTAAGTCTGTAAAAAGCGCTTCAGAATGTACCAGTCTAATAGTTTCATAGTATAGTTGTCAGGCAAATGTCATTCGTCGTCTCTCCATCGTCCACGACCTCGGCATTTCGACTAATTCACCAATAAATTTTTAGCCACTTCATGGCTTACGAACACCATCCTGCCGGTTTCGGTCTGCACTCGAAACGACTTATCGAACGCATTGATCTCCTGAATAATAACCGTACTGCCCAGGGATAAATCGGAATAGTCAAGATGCCTTAAAAACCCTGTGGAATGCTCCAGCACCGCCATCAGGCACACCCCCTCACCGACCTCAGCCTCCGACAGTTTTCGGTATCCGGTTTCGGGCATTTGCCCGGCCGATGTCGGTATGGGATCACCATGCGGATCGAACTGGGGATTGCCTAAATAGCTATCTAACCGGGTTACCAACTCTTCGGATCGAACATGTTCCAGTTCTTCAGCAATATCATGAACCTGATCCCAGCTAAATCCCAGCTTCTCAACCAGAAAAACTTCCCAGAGCCGATGCCGTCGAATGATCTGTAAAGCCAGTCTTTCTCCCTCTTCCGTCAGCCGGACACCCTGATATTTTTTGTAATGAATAAGCTGTTTTTCAGCCAGTTTACGCAACATATCCGTTACCGAAGCTGCTTTTGTGGCGGTTACTTCGGCCAGCGCGTTCGTACTGACTTCACCCTGCTGCCGATTGGCAAGGTTATAGATAGTTTTCAGATAGTTTTCTTCTGTGAACGATTGCATACAGTACGGCGCGCTTGTTCAGAACAACGAACGAAATCAAAACAGTTTGACCACAAAGGTAGTTTTTATGTTAAACTTTCTAAAAATTTAGACTGGCCTAAATTTTTATTTCAACAATACTTATATTTGTTGCGTTATAGATGATACCGAACAATCGACTCAACTTAAGGAAGCTTACTCAGGCTCAATGGAAGTAACGAATACATCAACGAAACACTGGTATTCTGAAGATGCAGCATCGCCAATGGCTGATGTTCAGGGTTCTGTGCCTGTTCCGGTCGGGCAGGGTTTCTTCCGAACGCTGCGTGCCTATGCGGGTCCCGGTCTGATGGTAGCGGTTGGCTACATGGACCCCGGCAACTGGGCTACCGATATTGCCGGGGGGGCCCGGTTTGGCTACCAGCTTCTGTCCGTAGTTCTTATTTCGAATCTGTTTGCCATTTTATTGCAGCACCTGGCCCTAAAATTAGGCATTGCTACCGGACGTGATCTGGCCCAGGCCTGTCGCGATCATTTTAGCCGCCCGGTCGGCATCGGCCTTTGGCTGCTGGCCGAAATCGCCATTGCGGCCTGCGATCTGGCCGAAGTGATTGGCTCAGCCATTGCGCTGAATCTGCTTTTTGGCCTCCCAATTACAGTTGGTGTACTCATCACGGCGCTCGACGCTTTACTCCTTCTTTACCTTCAAAACAAAGGTTTTCAAATTCTGGAACGTATTGTCGCGGGTTTGATCTTTCTGATCGTAGCTTGTTTTGGGTATGAGCTCATCGTTTCTCAACCCGTAATGGCCGATGTTGCCGCCGGACTGATCCCGCGTTCGGCCGTCATTACCGATCCGGGTATGCTCTACATCGCGATTGGCATACTGGGCGCTACCGTGATGCCGCACAACCTCTATCTACACTCCAGCATTGTACAAACCCGTGATTTTGGACGCAACGATGCCGGTCGTAAATCAGCCATAAAATTTGCGACGATCGACTCAACCGTTTCCTTATTCCTGGCCTTTTTTATCAATGCGGCCATCCTTGTGCTATCGGCGGCTACGTTCCACTTTTCAGGTAATCAGCAGGTTGCTGATATTGCCGATGCTCACCGACTACTCGACCCGATTCTTGGCGTCAAGTTAGCGGGTATACTGTTTGCGGTGGCCCTGCTCGCTTCCGGTCAGAATTCTACGCTTACGGGTACGCTGGCGGGCCAGATTGTTATGGAAGGCTTTCTGAATATACGGCTGAAACCCTGGATTCGCCGGTTGGTGACGCGTCTGGTAGCCATTGTCCCTGCCCTCATTGTAGCTATTTTGTACGGCGAACGAGGAACCGCCGAATTACTGGTCCTTAGCCAGGTTATTCTATCCTTACAACTCAGCTTTGCGGTTATTCCGTTGGTACAATTCACCAGCGACAAAACCAAAATGGGCCGGTTTGTAAATCCAGTTTGGCTCAAGGTGCTCTCCTGGGCCGTTGCCCTAATTATTATGGGACTAAACGGCTATTTGCTCTGGGATACAATTGCCTAGCGTCTCGGTTCGTCCGGGATTCGGTTATGGTCCCTGGCACACAGTTATCCTGATGACACCTTCCGGTCAGAGCATCTACTCTCTTCTCAGCCTGTTGCCAGCAAATGTTTAGCGAGTGCCGTAGAAGAGCGTTTCATCGACTGATAACCGGGTAGTCGCCGGTTCGAATCTGGTCAGTCGGGACGATTCCTGCCTGTGGCTCAATAGAAGGGCACCAAAATAGTCTCTTTTCATGTGTTGCCTTGTTTTTCAAAACAGTAGGATTAATTATGCCGGTTAATAAGTAGCTCTGCTAGCCAGCTTTGGTGTTTTTTATAGGTTTTTCAGGACGATAAGTAGTTTGTTTTTGTCGCTAGGTTGTTTTTCATCAACCTGCATTTGCTTTCTGATAAATAATTTCATTTTTGAGCCAGCG
This sequence comes from Spirosoma panaciterrae DSM 21099, assembly GCF_000374025.1. Classification (GTDB taxonomy): domain Bacteria; phylum Bacteroidota; class Bacteroidia; order Cytophagales; family Spirosomataceae; genus Spirosoma; species Spirosoma panaciterrae. The sequence goes on from NZ_KB893173.1 coordinate 184,883, forward strand.
TATACGAGCAAGCGGCAGCCTTTGTCTGTTTTGATCGGCTATTCTGACCTAAACGATGCGATTACTTTTACGAACTTTAGCGATTTTCCTTACGCTGCTCCTTATTGTACTCGTTGTCAACACCTTTCGATTGACACCGCATCAACTAACCGATGTTCCCTCTGCTGCACCAATTACAATACCCGATTCGGCCATTCAACGGCTGGCTGGTGCCATCCGGATTCCCACGGTTTCGTATACCGACTATACGCTGACCGATACCACTCAGTTCGACAGATTTCTGGCTTATTGCCAAACTGCATTCCCGCTTGTCCATCAACGGCTAAAACGCGAAACCTTTAACCAGTATGGCTTACTTTTCGAGTGGCGCGGTCGCAATGCGAATCTGAAGCCGATTCTGCTGATGGGCCATTACGACGTAGTGCCCGTGATTCAGGGCACTCAGAAAATGTGGAAACGCCCCCCCTTTGGTGGCATCATCGAGGGAGAGTATCTGTATGGCCGGGGGACACTCGACGATAAGATGAGTGTTATGGCTTTGCTGGAATCGGTGGAGTACTTGCTGCAAACCAATTTTCAGCCCGATCGGACCCTACTTCTGGCCTTTGGCCCCGATGAAGAGACATCAGGCCAGGGCGCACAAACCATTGCGGCTGCATTGAAAAAACAGAATCGTTCACTCGAGTATATTCTGGACGAAGGCGGAGTGATTAAGACCGAAGGTGTAGTCGGGCTTAACAAACCTGTTGCCCTAATCGGCATTAGCGAGAAAGGGTATTTAAGTCTGGAAATCAGCGCCATTGGTAAAGGGGGGCATTCCTCCATGCCCCCAGCCCAAACGAGCATCGGTATGGTATCTGAAGCCGTTAGTCGTTTAGAACGGAATCCCTTTCCGGCTCGGCTGGATGGAGGCATAGATCGATTGCTGGATTACCTGGCCTCTGAGGTTCCCTTTGGTCAACGGATGGTCCTGGCTAACCGATGGATGTTCAGTCCGTTGATTAAACAAATGATTGCCCAGACGAACTCGGGCAATGCCTCCATCCGCACAACAACCGCCCCAACCATTTTTCGGGCAGGCGCCAAAGACAACGTTCTCCCTATCGATGCAACAGCTACGGTTAATTTCCGCCTGCTCCCCGGCGACACGGTGGAGGGAGTGATCGAGCGCGTAAAGGAAGTAATTGCTAACGATAGCCTTTCCATAACGGTATTAGGGAAAGGGAATAATCCGGCCGCCGTGTCTGATCCTGAGTCGCCCTCGTTCCTGACCATCCACCGCACCATTCGAAGCATTTTTCCGGATGTAGCTGTAGCGCCTTATGTAATGCTAGGCGCTACCGATGCCAAATTCTACTCGGCCGTGTCGCCAGCGATTTATCGGTTTTCACCCATTCCACTGAATGAAGCTGAAACCCAGAGCATTCACGGGACCAATGAGCGTATTCGACTGAAAGATTATCAAACTATGATCCGGTTTTATGTGGCTTTAATTCGAAATAGTCAGTCTAACTAAGCGTATCCAGGTGGGCTTACGCAAAGAGATGGTCTGTTTAGTAAACAGACCATCTGCCAACTACACCTAATTAAAACCCGAACTTACTTGTGTATGGGCATTTATATGTACGAATTTTTGCAACGGACAGTTTTATGGCAACAATCTGCGCTTATCCGGCATATGGCTGGATTTTTGCATTTTAGCAGGGAAGGTAACTTTCGATTAAAGTGCGATTAATGAATCTAAACATCGGTTATCTTTGCGCCGTTTTGCCCCGCCCGTAAGGCTAAAAGGCGTAAGCCTATTTTATGGAAGACAAAAAACATTTAGACACCGTTACCGCTGCCGGTCTGCTGGTAGCCATGGGAATTATCTACGGTGATATTGGTACATCTCCCCTGTACACCCTCCGGGCGATCGTAGGTCCCACTAATGCCATTCGAGCCGACGTGGTTCGTGGCGCACTGTCCTGCGTGCTCTGGACACTTACCCTACAAACGACGGTCAAGTACGTGATCCTGATTCTTCGGGCCGACAACCGGGGTGAGGGTGGTATTTTTGCGCTTTATGCGCTGGTACGTCGGCATGCGCGCTGGTTAACCCTGCCAGCTATTATTGGAGGAGCGGCTCTGCTGGCCGATGGGATTATTACCCCCCCTATTTCGGTCTCCTCGGCTGTCGAAGGCCTTCGTTTGCTCTATCCGGCTATTACGCACGTGCAGATCATCGAAATTGTGATCGCTATTCTCACGATCCTATTCCTGATTCAGGCCTTTGGTACCAGCGTTGTCGGGACAGCCTTCGGCCCCATTATGTTTGTGTGGTTTGTGATGCTGGGAACACTCGGTATCATCCAGATTGCCCAGGCACCGGGGATCCTGTCGGCCATAAATCCTTATTATGCGTATTGGTTACTGACCGAATATCCCGGCGGTTTCTGGCTGCTGGGTTCTGTTTTCCTCTGCACAACAGGAGCCGAAGCCCTGTATTCCGACATGGGGCACTGCGGCCGGGCCAATATTCGGGTTAGCTGGGTATTTGTCAAAACCTGCCTGATTCTCAACTATTTCGGCCAGGGCGCCTGGCTTATCGGGCAGGAAGGACAGGTTCTGAAAGAGCGGATTCCGTTCTATGAAGTAATGCCGCCCTGGTTCCTGACCATCGGCATCAGCATTGCGACAGCCGCTACGGTTATTGCCAGTCAGGCTCTGATCAGTGGTTCGTTTACCCTGATCAGCGAAGCCATCCGACTCAATTTCTGGCCTAAAGTTCGGCTCCGGTATCCGAGTGTTCAAAAGGGGCAGCTTTACGTACCGAGTGTGAATATGCTGCTTTGGGCAGGTTGTGTGGGCGTGGTGCTGTATTTCCGTGAATCGTCGAATATGGAAGCCGCTTACGGGCTGGCTATTACCCTGACGATGCTGATGACCACGCTTCTTATGTCGTATTATCTCTACACCCACAAGTATCAGGCCTGGTGGGTGGTTTTGTTTTTGACGGTTTATCTGGGTATCGAAGGGTCCTTTCTGATCGCCAACCTCATCAAATTCCCGCATGGCGGCTGGGTGTCCGTACTGATCGGGTCGACAATTGCCGGGGTCATGTACATCTGGCTACAGGCGTTTCAGATCAAACTTCGCCTGACCGAATACGTCCGCATCGATCAATACATTCAGGCTATTAAAGAACTAAGCCGCGACATTAGTATTCCGAAATACGCAACGCACCTGGTGTTCATGAGTAATGCGGCCCGACAGTCGGAAATTGAGTCAAAAATTATCTACTCCATTTTCCAGAAGCGGCCAAAACGGGCCGACATCTATTGGTTCGTTCACGTCGATACGACTGATGATCCGTATACGATGGAGTATAAAGTGAACACCATTGCGCCCGACGATGCCTATAAAGTAACGTTCAAACTCGGTTTCCGGGTCGAGCAGCGCATTAACCTCTTCTTCCGTAAGGTAATCGAAGACATGGTAAAAAATAAAGAGGTGGATATTACCAGCCGGTACGAATCGCTGAGCCGCCAGAATGTAATTGGTGATTTCCGGTTTGTCGTATTGGAAAAATTCCTGTCGTTTGAAAACGAATTGCCTCCCCGCGAACGACTCATCATGAACATCTACTTTACCATCAAGAACTTCACAACGCCCGAAGATCGCTGGTTCGGTCTGGATAGCAGTTCGGTCAAAGTCGAAAAAGTGCCCCTGGTTATTCGCCCAGTCGAAAACGTCCAACTCAAACGTATCACATCTTAATATGATATGGCGAAAGAGCGAAAGAGTGAATGAGCGAATTTCCCGACCAACACTCTTTCACTCTTTCACTCTCTCACTCTTTAAAATATGAAACTTCTTATCACCGGCGGGGCCGGATTTGTTGGCTCATCGCTGGCCATTTCGTTAAAGCAGAATTATCCCGATTATCAAATTTTTGCGCTCGACAACCTTAAACGACGGGGTTCGGAACTGAGTCTGGCGCGGCTGAAAGCGGCCGGAATTGAGTTTCTACATGGCGACATTCGGAATAAAGAAGATTTCGATGCATTACCTGCCGTCGATACCGTCATTGAAGCATCGGCTGAGCCTTCGGTGCTGGCTGGTCTGGATGGAACCCCCGATTATTTGATCAACACGAATCTGTTTGGGACGGTCAATTGCCTCAATTATGCACTGAAGCACCGCGCCAACTTTATCTTCCTGTCGACCAGTCGCGTTTATCCCATCAAAACGATTGAAACGCTGAATTTTGAGGAAGCCGAAACGCGCTTTGTGCTGACTGACGATCAACCTGTGCCGGGCGTATCGTCGAAAGGCATTGCGGAGAATTTCCCGCTCGATGGGGCCCGGTCGCTGTATGGCACTACGAAACTGGCATCAGAACTACTCATCCAGGAATACAACGAATTTTACGGCCTAAAAACGGTTATCAATCGCTGCGGTGTCATTACCGGCCCCTGGCAGATGGGTAAAGTCGATCAGGGTGTGATGGTACTCTGGATTGCTAAACACTATTTTGAGCAGCAACTCGCGTACATCGGGTACGGTGGCACGGGAAAGCAAACCCGCGATATGCTTCATATTGCCGACCTGTATCGCCTGATCGATTGGGAGTTGCATAATCTGGACACCGTAAATGGCGAGATTCTGAACGCTGGTGGTGGTGTAGAGAGTAGCGCATCTCTTCAGGAGCTGACCAAAATCTGTCAGGAAGTAACGGGCAAAACCATCCCGATCAGGCAGGTTACAGAGAACCGAGCCGCTGATATTCGCCTGTATATCACTGATAATACCAACGTAACGAAGTTGACGGGCTGGAAGCCTGAACTAGGTATCCGCGAGATCGTCACCGACATTCATGCCTGGCTCGATGCTAACCGAGCTGCCCTGGAACCCATTTTAAAGTAGCCTGAACTTAGAGCTACTGTATCCATTTACCACAAAAATGGCCCGCTTATTCTCTGGAAGCGGGCCATTTTTGTTAGCCTCTAATCCTGCCAGCCTTCGGGTTTGAAGGGAGTCTTTGTTTCACTGGGACTACAGGGCGCCGTGGGTGGACGGTCATTATTAGGCCAGATTCTCACGTTTGGCGGGAAGCGGTTACCCTGATACGGGGGTGATGGCTCGGGGTTGGGCCGACGACTGTTCAGGGCATAAAATAAATCGTCACCGATGTTATTGTGTGGTCCTTCTGGGTCCATAGCTCCTAACGGGATACCATCAGCATCTTTTCGGTCGAGCCACTGATGATACAAAGACACCGCTGACGCGCTGAAATACCCCGCTACTGACTCCCGGCTGTTGGTGATATTCCGCACATTCCCGGCCAACGCCGTAGGGGGCGAATCGGCCAGTCCACCTGTATTTTGCGTTTGCTGCTGAAGTAGTTGAAAATACCGATAGGCATCCTTTGTCAGGGATAGCTGTCGAATATCGACCAGGCAAGGAGCGTGCTGATAATATGGAATACTAGCCACTTTTCGTTTTGCAAGCAGCCCTCCGTTGCTGTACTGGTCGTCGAACACATTGATGGCTACATTACACAAAATTTCCCAGCAGGCCGTTCGGCAATTGTAATCGTAGTACCAATATCCTTTGGGCACATACGGAGCGCCATAATCGGTCGTATAGGTAGGTGGGCTAAAGCAGTCTTCAAACAATTCATTGCCAGCCACAAAATAGTATTCGTATAAATAGGTGTGGGGCAGCACTTTATAAACGGTATAAACACCTTGCTGGCAGGTTTTGCACCAGTACTGCCGCTCGTAGAGTGTCCAGTCCCAACGGTAATAATTATGCTGATTAGCGGGGTCCTGTGTGTCGATCGAAATGTCGTGACCAGCGGTAAAACCATCAAACTGATTGGCAGCCAGGCTTTTGGGATTAAATTCAGCATAAGCCTTTTGAATAGGGGCTGTGGCAGTCATAATCTGTTGGTTCGATGCATAACTGGTCCCATCAGGTAGGGTAAAGCGAAGCTGATACGCGTGCCCCACCTGCCCTTTGAAATCGCTTGGCAGTTGATAGCTCCCATCCACCGTTTCATGACAGGTAACTAATACCGACGAATCGACTGCTACCTGTACGGTCGCTCCGGTAATGGGTAGGGTTCCAAATCGCCCCGTGAGCGGGTCGGCCTGGGAGCGATTCAGTTTGATAATCTGTGCTTCTGCCCGATCTGTAATCGTACCATCTACCACGATAATATCGTTGGTGCCGTGCAACAGCAAATCTTCGGGATCGACGCAGGCTACTACCAGCAGGGCGAGTCCAATTAAAAAAAGTCGTAAGCGCATAGACGAAAATTTGATGCATTAATCCCGCCAGCCTTCCGGCTTTAGCGGGGTCTGATTAGGACCGGGTGTGCAGGGGGCGGTGATAAAACGTCCAGGCTTACCTGGTGTAAACGGTGGTCCTTCTGGCCCTTGCATTGGCAAACGAACCTTCAGCGCATAAAATAGTTCATCGTCGGTCTGTACAATAGTACCTGCGTCGTCATAAGCCCCCAGAGGCAGTTTAGTAGCGTCTTTTTTATCCAGCCAGATTTGTTTCTCCGACACCGTACTCGCGGTAAAAAATCCAACTACATCTTCCCGTATGTTACTTACATTTCTGACATTCCCTACCAAAGCCGTTGGAGGAGTGTCGGCCAGGCCACCCGTATTCTGGGTTTGTTGCTGAAACAGATAAAAATAGCGGTAAGCATCAGCCGTTAGTGACGACTGACGCAGTTGCAGCAATGCAGGCTGACGAGTGAGCAAGGGCACCTGCGCTACTTTACGCCCTACCAGTAATCCGCCGTTGCTGAGCTGATCGTCGAATACATTCAGATTATAATTACGAATCCGTGCCCAGCAGGGGGTTCGGCACAGGTAGTCAGAATACCAATCGCCGTTCGGAAAACCAAAAGCGGTGAAAACCGTTAAGGGGTTAACGCAGTCTTCGATGGCCTCCTTTATAGTAGACACCACACCATTCTGGCCGTAACGCGTCTGCACAGTGTCGATGTAAATCTGTTGGTAGCAGCTTTTGCACCATTTCTGTTTTTCATACAAAATCCAGTCCCAACGGTAGTAATTACGCTGACCGGGCGGATCGTTCGTATCGACATACGCATCGTAGCCAGCCCGGAAATTGGTCGGGTACAAGCCAGGGGGCAAACTAATCGGATTGAACTGAACACTTGCCCCGTCTATGGAAGCAATAGGGAGCATCACCTGCTGGCTGGAAACATAATGCGCGCCATTGCTGAGCGTAAACCGCAGTTGATACGCATGCCCGATCTGTCCACGAAAATCACCGGGCAATCGATAGATACCGTCTTCCGTTTCTTCGGCTTTTACAACTTCGGCCGAATCAACTACTACTTCCACCTGCGCTTTGGTCAAAGGTAACACGCCAAAACGGCCCGTTAATGGGTCTGCCCGTGAGCGATTGAGCGTAATAAGCTGCTCCTCGACAAGGTTCGTCAGTGTCCCATCTACGACCACCACATCCAACGTACCGCGCAGTAGTACATCGTCTGGATCGACACAGGCCATTGGTAGCCAGCCAAGTACCAGCCAGCCCATCATCCGAACACATAGCCACTTATTATCACCTAAGACTTTCATACGTTGCGTGCAGACGGCTTTAATCCCGCCAGCCTTCGGGTTTATAGGGTGTTCGGGTATCGCTGGATACACATATGGCGGTAGGTGGGCGCGGTGGGCCACCCCAAATGGGTACGTTGGGAGGTGGGAACGTTGGTTCGGGAATGGGTTGACGCAACTGAAGAGCATAGAACAACTCAGCACCCGGTAAGCCCGATGGGCCATTCGGATCAGTGGCACCCAATGGCAACCCAACAACATCTTTACGATCTAACCAGTACCGGAAACTGGAAACCGCCGAGGCCGTGAAGTATCCCACAACGGTTTCAGTAACTGACCCTATTTTTTTTACGTTTCCAGAAAGAGCAGTAGGTGGCGTATCGGCTAACCCTCCCGATTTCTGAGACTGGTCCTGAAGCAGTTTGTAAAACCGATAAGCGCTAGCCGAAAGCGAAGCCTGGCGTAGCTCAACTAAACAGGGCTCATGGGTGTAGAAGGGTATCTGCGCTACTTTACGGCCCAGACTTAACCCCCCATTGCTATATTGATCGTCGAAAACATTTATGTCATAATTATGCAGTATTTCCCAGCATTGGGTTCGACACACATAATCATAGACATACGGAGGCTTATCGACAACTATGGGCTGTCCGACATCATGTGTTTGTACCGGCACAAAGCAATCTTCGTATGGGTCAGTTCCTGAAACATAGTATCTGTAAGGTATATATACGTGAGGGAGAATGTTATTGACCGCATAAACGCCCTGAACGCAACTACGGCACCAGCCTTGTTTTTCGTATAGGTTCCAGTCCCAGCGGTAATAGTTACGTTGATCTACCGGGTCCTGAAAGTCAATAAATAAATCATGTCCTGCCCTAAAGAAACCATCAATGGCAGTGGTCTGGGAAAGACTATTAAGATTGAAGGTGGCGCTTACCTGACTAATGGACGGCACCGATTGCATGATTTGTTGAGAGGATACATAACGTGAACCGTCGGACAAGGAAAAGCGTAACTGATACGCATGGCCAATCTGACCCTTAAAATCGCTGGGTAACTGATAACTGCCATCCACCGTTTCGTGAGCAGCTACCACTTGAGCCGAATCGACGACAACTTCAACAGTCGCTTTGGTCACTGGCACAGTCCCGAAGCGGCCCGTTAAGCGATCAGCCCTAGAGCGGTTAAGCCGAACGATTTGGGGTTCTGCCAGATTTGTGATAGTGCCATCGACTACCAGAATATCGTTGGTGCCATTCAACCCAATGTCCTCAGGATCGACACAAGCTACCAGGCCGACTGCTAGTAGAAATACAAGAAAAGCACGCATTCCGTTGAGCGATTTACTTAAACTCGAAGTTGTAGGTCAGGCTGGGGATCGGGGCAGCAAAAATGCTCAACCGATACGGGTTAGTCGCCTGTCCTTCGGTCCGGTAAAAGATCGAATACACATTCCGACGACCGTACAGATTGTACACCGTAAACGTCCAATGGCCCTGCCACCGACGGTTCTTCATGCTGGGGTTGTAGATATTCCAGGCAAAATCCAGTCGGTGATAGTCGGGCAGGCGGTACTGGTTCCGTTCGTCATAATAGGGATAGGTTCGGCCCTGGTAGCGAATGAAGCCTTCAGGCGCTGTATAGGGGCGGCCCGTGCTGTAGGCAAAATTGAACGAAAAACTGTGATGACGCCCCTGGTTGATGTTCAGGCTGATGTTTAGACTATGCGGCCGGTCGTAATTGGCCCGGTACCAATCCCCCCCATTGATCTGCTGCTGAAAATCGACCCCTTCGGCTACCTGGTTGAGCGTACGCGCATAGGTGTAGTTGATCCAGCCGGTGAGTTCACCTTTCTTTTTAGCCATCATGATTTCCAACCCATACGCCTTGCTCCGGCCCGGTAGCAATTGCGTTTCGGGATAGGGTTGTAATAGGAAATCGGCTCCTGGTTTATAGTCCAGAATATGCTGAGTACTACGCCAGTATACCTCGGCCGATAACTCAAAAATGTTATTCTTCGAATTATGAAAATACCCGGCCGACCACAACTGACTTACCTGTGGCTGGATATGCGTATCCGACGTTTTCCAGCGCGACGTAGGCAAAGGAGTTGTGGTGTTGGTGATTACCTGCAAATACTGCCGCATCAGGTTGTAACCCAGCTTGATCGACGAGTTAGCTCCCACTGCGTAGCGCAGACCCAGCCGAGGTTCAAACCCACCGTATTGACTAGCCACCTGACCAGCCCCGTATCTGACCGAATCGACAACATTAGTAATATCGTAAACGGCCCCGCCCGTTCCTTCACTGCCGTATCGTCGTACCACAGATGGCCCCAAACTCAGAAAATGCGAATAACGCAGCCCTACCGACACCGCCAGCTTTTCTGACACACTCATCTCGTCTTCAGCATGGATGCCCAGTTCCAGCGCATTTTCGATGGGTGTCCGCTGATAATTGACCGCCAGACTATTACCGGGTATCAACTCGCCGGGGTTTAGTCGGTAATGGGTTCCGCTAATCCCGATTTCAATTTTCTGATTGTCTAACTGATAATTCAAATTTGATTTAATCTGCCGTTGCAAGAGCGACTGTTTCAACACCACCTTATTGAATGTACTATCCTCAGTCGACAGGATGCGGGGAATATATTGAGCAACCAGTGCCGTTGTTTGCAGATTCAGTCGGGGGTTAAAGGCATGAAACCAGCGAACCATCCCATTGGCGGTCTGCTGAGCATATTGCGTGTTAATCGCATTAACGTTCGCCAGACTACCCAGCAAATTGGTCTGGAATAAGTCCTGACTGAAGTAGCCCATGGCGGTTACCGTATTCCGGTCATCGATCCGCCAGAAAAGCTTAGCCGCTCCGTCACCAAACTTTGCCCGAATGTCGTCCAGTCGTTTTGAAGCCAGTCGAAGCAGAAAATCATTAAAAGCCCCTCGCCCCGAAACCAGTAAGCCCAATTTACCCTTTATGATCGGGGTTTCGATCGTGAGCCGATTGGCGACCAGACTAGCACCACCACTGAGTTTAAACTCGTTCAGATCAGGATTGCGCAGGCTGATGTCCAGAACGGATGCCGCCCGACCACCATACCGGGCAGGTACATTGCCTTTATACAAATCCAGGCCCCCTACGGCATCGGGCGGAAACACCGAAAAAAGCCCAAACATATGGGTAGGATTAAAGATTGGGGTATCGTCCATCAGAATCAGGTTCTGGTCGGTGGTGCCGCCCCGAATGTTGACTCCGTTGGCCGCTTCGCCCACACTCGTGACACCCGGCAGCATTTGCAGACTACGCATAATATCGACCTCCCCTAAAGCAGCCGGCATCTTTTTGAGCGTAGCAATATTGATCTGACTGACACCCAGCAACGGCTGACGAACATTCCGATCGTAGCCTTTACTGGTAACGACGACCTCTTCGAGCTGACTGGCTACGGAGGGCAAGCGCACATCCAGGGTGGTGTTGCCCCGAATGGAAATCGTTGTTCGGAAGGGGACAAAGCCAATACTACGCACCACCACAATGTGCTGACCCATCCGGGTCTTGATCGAATAGCGCCCCTGCTCGTCGGTATATGTACCCGTAGCCGACTTGTCGTAGTCCAGCACAACAGCCGCCCGAACAACGGGTTGATTGGAGGTCGAGTCCCGAATCGTACCCGATAGAGTATAAAGAATCTGAGCAGAAGCTACTCCACTAATCAGCGCCAGGAGAAGTGTAGATAAAATACGAGTCATGAAGCGAAAAGGTAAACAAAGGTGCGGTTATACTTTACTGTTCAGCCGTAGTGATGCCCCATTCTCATTGTTCATGAACCAGCTACTGCTTATTAGAATATGTCGATAGTTAGTTAAATCATTTTTCCACAAAATCTACTATAATCATAGTCCATTTGTAAGAATTGCCTATTGATTCGTTAACTGAATAGTAATCCAGTCGTGCTGGCTACCTTATTTGTCAGGAGTATGCGTTCGTTTCTTTTGCTTTTGGTCTGTCTATCAATCACCTGCTGGCTCACTGCCTGTGTCGATTCACTTGATCTTACCCTCAACAGTACGATCGATGTGCTGGTCGTGGATGGCACGATCACGAATCTTCCAGAGCCGCAGGTAATCCGACTGAATCGTTCTCAAGCGGATCGATTGACTGGTCGTTTTGGAGCCATACCCATCACCAAAGCCACGGTAGAAATCATTGTGGACTCGACTCAGATTATTCCCTGCCACGAAACCGTAGACGGTACCTATCAACTTCCCAGTGATTTTAAAGGACAAATTGGGCACGCCTATCAACTGCGGTTTGCCCTTCCCGATGGTACTCGCTATCAATCGACGCAGCAGGTTATGCCAGCCGTACCCCCAATTCGTAGTGTATCAGCCCGCTTCAATCCAGTGGCATTGCCCATTGAGCAGCAGTTGGATGGAGGCTACCGAGCTGGTCATGACGTATTTATCGACACCCAGGACCCCGCCGGCCAGTCGAATTATTACCGCTGGGACTGGAAACTGTGGGAAAAACAAAGCTGGTGTCGGAGTTGTCAACAGGGCATTTATTCAGTAAATAATATCCTGCCTCATACCTACAAAGACAAAACATTTTATGTAGCTGGCAACGATCTGTATGAAGACTGTTTCGTACCTGTAAATTATCTGGAAGCTGGACAACCGCCCTTTCAGAGTGGATTATACGTGTACGATTACCCCTGCCGTACCGACTGTTGGGAGATCCTTTATAGCTATGCATTGAATGTATTCGATGATCGATATACAAATGGCAATCTGATTCAGCATCGGTCCGTCGCTCAAATCCCGTATTACGATAGCACTGCCTGCCTGGTCGAAGTTCGTCAGTTGTCGCTAACCCAATCCGCTCATGCCTACTTCAACCAGTTTCAGCATACCCAATCGACCAACGGGCTGACCGATACAGCCCCTTCGGCCCCTGTTGGTAATATCCGAAACGTAGCCGACAGCCGGGAGAACGTAGTGGGGTATTTTACAGCATCGGCTGTTTCGGCCAAACGAATATGGATTGAACGCAAGGATGTGACAGGACTCCCCTTTGGCAACACGGTCCCCGAAAAAGTTGCCTGGCAACCGGGTGCAGCCTTTTTTTATTCCTTAAATCGGAGACAACCAATGCCCGAACCCATTTATCCATATCCCAGCATCCGAATATGGGGTGGTCCTCCCCGACCCGCCACCGCCATTTGCGTATCCAGCGACAGCCGAACGCCGTTCAAACCGGAAGGCTGGCAGGAGTAGGGCCGGGCGACATTCCTAGCCTTTCAGGAAAAAACGGTATGAATCTATCGTGCAGATTTGGTGGTCTATAAGGTAATTGTAATTTTGGCGCATAATCGTTGATCTAAATTCCTATAATTATTAATATGACTACGGCCCTCGACTCTTCTACCCAGCAACGTGTTGATAAATGGCTCAGTGGCAATTACGATGCCGCTACGAAAGAATCGATTCAGCATTTGATCGACTCAGGCAATACGACCGAACTTACCGACTCCTTTTATCGCGATCTGGAATTCGGAACCGGAGGGCTTCGCGGAATTCTGGGGGTTGGCTCTAACCGGATGAACCGCTACACGGTCGGTGCCGCTACACAGGGCCTCTCCAATTACATCAATGCGGCCTTTCCCGGTGAAGATGTGAGCGTGGCTATCGCCCACGACAGCCGCCGGATGAGCCCGGAATTTGCCCAGCTAGCGGCCGATATTTTCTCAGCCAATGGTATTAAAGTGTACCTGTTCAGTAGCCTGCGCCCCACACCTGAGCTTTCGTTTGCGATTCGGCAGTTAGGTTGCCAGAGTGGTCTGGTTATCACGGCTTCGCACAACCCGCCCGAGTACAACGGCTACAAAGTGTACTGGAACGATGGTGGTCAGGTCGTATCGCCACACGACAAGGGGATTATTGCTGAGGTAAATAAAGTCACCTCCGTCGACGAGATCAAGTTCCTGGGCATTCCTGAACGCATTACGATGATCGACGAAGTCATCGATGCCCCCTATGTGGAGCGGGTAAAATCGAACGCCGTTAACCCCGATGTCATTAAGCGTCAGGCAAACCTGAACATTGTCTACACACCCATTCACGGAACAGGTATTACACTGGTACCGCGCGTACTTGATGCACTCGGATTCAATAACGTTCATATTGTCGAACAGCAGGCCACTCCCGATGGCAACTTCCCCACGGTAAAATCGCCCAATCCTGAAGAACGGGCTGCCATGCAACTGGCCCTGGATCTGGCCTTGTCGATCAACGCCGATCTGGTGATGGCTACCGACCCCGATGCCGACCGCGTTGGCGCGGGCGCCCGGAACCACCATGGCGAGTTTGAACTGCTCAACGGCAACCAGATGGCTAGTCTGATTATTTACTACCTGCTCAATGCCTGGAAAGATGCCGGTAAACTGACAGGTAAGGAGTTTGTAGCCAAAACCATCGTAACTACGGATCTGATCGATCAGATGTGCAAAAACTATGGTGTCACTTGCTACAATACCCTAACCGGCTTTAAGTACATTGCTGAGGTCATTCGCGAACTCGAAGGCAAAGAGAAGTTTATTGGCGGTGGTGAAGAAAGCTATGGCTACCTCATCGGTGATTTCGTCCGCGATAAAGACGCCATTGCCTCCTGTGCGATCATCGCGGAGTTGACTGCCTATGCCAAAGATCAGGGCAAGAGCCTATTCGATATGCTGATGGCGATGTACATGGAGAATGGATTCTACTACGAGGCCCTGGTATCGCTGACCAAGAAAGGCAAATCGGGAGCCGAAGAAATCCAGCAGATGATGGCCGACTTCCGGGCCAATCCGCCCAAATCGATTGCCGGATCACCCGTCGTACGCGTCGACGATTACAAAGCCCTGACGCGGCTGGATGCTCAATCGGGGACTAGCACAGCCATTGAAGCCGGTAAAATGGGCATTGAGTCATCCAATGTGCTACAATTCTTTACGGAAGACGGGACCAAAGTATCGGCTCGTCCGTCGGGTACGGAGCCTAAAATCAAGTTTTATGTTAGCGTTCGCGAGCCACTGGCCAGCAAGGAAGCCTTTGACGAAACGTATGCTCAACTAAAAGCGAAAGTGCAGCGTGTAATCGATGAATTGCAGCTAACGTAGTAAATCATACGACTGATCGACCAAAAACAGTAGTAATACTATACTAATCCCGTACGCTTCCAGGCTTACGGGATTTTTTTGTGCTTTATTTTTAATTTTTTACATAAAAGCAACATAATATACAACGCCACTCTCTTTATATTTAAGGATTATTACCTATCCAAATTTTCTATATTTTCTCACTAATTCCAATCAACCCTATGACAAACAATTATTTACGACAAACAGGTCGTATGGTAGCCCTATTTTTATTTAGCTGGCTCCTTTGCATACGTGTTTATGCTCAGGACCGCAAAATAACTGGGCGCATTACCGACGGAAATGACAACAGTGCAGTCCCCGGAGCGAACGTTGTGGTAAAAGGAACCCAAACTGGGGTGGTCACCGACGCAAACGGACAGTTTTCGCTGAATGTAGCTTCAGGCCGCAATGTACTCACCGTTTCGGCCATTGGATATGTCTCTCAGGATGTCACAATTGGCAATCGTTCCTCTGTCGACATTACCTTAGCCCCTGACATCAAGACATTGAGCGAAGTGGTTGTAACGGGATACGGTGCCCAGGCCAAACGGGATATTACTGGTGCCGTGGCCACGGTCGATACGAAACAATTGTTGTCCGTTCCGTCTACCAATGTTGGGCAGGCTTTGCAGGGCCGCGTGGCTGGGGTACAGGTGGGCAATGAGAACGCTCCCGGTGGTGGGGTGATGGTGCGTATCCGTGGGTTCGGTACCATCAACGACAACTCGCCCCTGTATGTTGTTGACGGTGTCCCCACAAAAGGCAACCTGAACACCCTGAATCTCAATGACGTAGAAAGTATGCAGATTCTGAAAGACGCGTCGGCAGCATCTATTTACGGTTCGCGAGCTGGCAACGGCGTGGTCATTATCACAACCAAGAAGGGGAAGGCCGGTAAGCCCAAGTTCACCTACGATACCTATTATGGGACCCAACGTCATGGTAAACTCCTCGACATGCTTAATACGCAGGAGTATGCTCAACTCACCTGGGAATCCCGTATCAATTCGGGCGTAGTGGGTGCCAATGGCAATCCGGTTCACTCGCAGTTCGGCAATGGCCCAACGCCCGTAATCCCGGATTTTGTACTGCCTAGTGGTGCTTCGGCCAGCGACCCTCGCGTGGCCTTAAATCCCGATGGAACGTATAAGAACTATAACAACGACATCAACTCGCCTAACTTCCTGCTGATTACCAAAGCGAACAAGGTGGGCACGAACTGGCTGGAAGAAATTTTCCAGACCGCTCCTATTCAGAACCATCAGTTGGGCGTATCGGGCGGTAGCGAAAACGGTCGGTATGCCATGTCGCTTAACTACTTCAACCAGGATGGGATTATGAAGTATACGGGCTACAAACGGTATTCGTTACGGTCAAACACCGAATTCAACGTCAACAAGCGGGTGCGCGTGGGGCAGAATTTTCAGGTAGCCTATGGCGAACGGATTGCGCAGGCCAACGGGAACAATGCCGAAAGCAACCCAATTTCGTTTGCGTACCGGATTCAGCCCATCATTCCGGTCTATGATGTAGCCGGAAATTTTGCCGGAACTCGCGGTGGTGACCTCGATAATGCCAACAACCCGGTTGCTCTTCTATATCGAAACAAAGACAATGTACAGAAAGAAATTCGTCTGTTTGGGAACGCCTTTGCCGAAGTCGACATTCTGCCCAACCTGACAGCACGTACCAGTTTCGGTATCGACTATAACCTGTACAACTACCGCAACTACATCATTCGCGACATCGAATCAGCCGAAGCGCGTGGTTCCAACCAGCTTACGACCAATAACAACTACGAATGGACCTGGACCTGGTATAATACACTGACCTACAACCTGTCGCTGGGCGACCGGCACCGTTTCAATGTCATTGCGGGTACGGAATCGATCAAAAACTACTTCGAAACGTTTGATGCAACCCGGACTAATTTCGCCGTTGACGACATCGAAAACCGCTACTTAAGTGCCGGTACGGGCGTACAAACTAACAACGGGGGCGCTTCCAACTGGCGACTGGCATCGGAATTTGCTAAAGTCAATTACGCCCTCGATGACAAATACCTGATCGACCTGACCGTTCGTCGGGACCGCTCTTCCCGTTTTGCTCCCGAATATCGTTCGGCTGTATTCCCGGCTGCCAGTGTAGGCTGGCGGGTTTCGAAAGAGAATTTCTTTAAGCCCCTCACGTTGGTTGATGATCTGAAATTCCGGGCAGGTCTGGGCCAGACGGGTAACCAGGAAATCGGTAACTACAACTCGTTCACCCAGTTCAGTACCAACCCAGCTACGTCGTTCTACGATATCAATGGCACCCGTACTTCGGCCGTACCCGGCTATGAGCTGACGCAGTTTGGTAATGCGAAAGCCAAATGGGAAACCACCACCAGCCTGAACATCGGTTTTGACGCCAGCCTGTTGAAAAATCGCCTGACGGTTAATTTCGACTGGTATACCCGTACCACAAGCGATATGCTGTTCCCGGTATCGGCACCACTCACCCAGGGGGTCGCCACGAACCCATTCCAGAACATTGGCGAAATGCGTAACCGGGGTATTGACCTGATGATTAACTATGGCGACAAAATCGGAAGCAGTGGCCTGACGTATAACATCGGAGCCAATTTCAGCACCTACCGGAACACCGTTACCAAAACCAATGGCGACCCAAGCACGCAGTACTTCGGCATCAACGACGAGCGGATTCAGAACTTCGTTGTCACCCAGCAGAACTATCCAATCGCGTCGTTCTTCGGCTATACCATCGATGGCATTTTCCAGACCAACGAAGAAGCTAAAGCGTATTTACCTCAGTTTGGCACAACAACAGCCAACAATCCGGAAAACGTGGCGGGTCGTTTCAGGTTCCGGGATGTCAATGGGGATGGGGTAATTAACTCAGGGGATCTGAGCATTATTGGCAACCCGCATCCAAAATTCACCTATGGTCTGAATATCAACCTGAACTACAAAAACTTTGGGCTAACCTTATTCGGCCAGGGCGTCCAGGGCAATCAGATTTTCAACTACGTGAAATACTGGACGGATTTCCCAACGTTTGCCGGAAACCGAAGTACCCGTATGCTCTATCAATCGTGGCGCCCTGGCAAAACCGACGCGATTCTCCCACAGCTTCGGGCGAGCGATCAGATCAGTATTCTGCCATCGACCTATTACCTCGAAAGCGGCTCCTATTTCCGGATGAAAAATATCCAGTTAACCTACCAGTTGCCCCAGACTCTGCTTAACAAACTGAAAATGGGCGCAACCTCGGTGTACGTTCAGGGGCAGAACCTGTTCACGGTTACGAACTATTCCGGCATGGACCCCGAAATCAACCTGCGTAACTACACGGCCGGGAACGACCGTCAGATTGGGGTCGATGGTGGTTCGTATCCGGTAGCGAAAACGATTCTTGTAGGCTTAAATCTGTCGTTCTGATGTAGGATATAGGATGCAAGCTATTTGACGTATGTTATGTAATTACTAATGGCCATACTTCTCACATCCTACATCATACCTCATACATAAAAATCTTATCATGAAAAAACTCACCTTATTCATAACCATCTTCTGTCTGTCAGTGGCTACGTCCTGCTCCGACAAATTTCTGGATGTACAGCCGAAAGCAGCATTGGCCGTAACCACGCTGCAAAACAAAGTAGGGGTCAATGCCTTATTGATTGGCGTTTATTCGCTGCTGGATGGCTGGGCCACCGCCGAAGGTGCTTATCGTTCCTACAACGTAGGAGCCGACAACTGGGTATACGGCAGTGTAGCCAGCGATGATGCCTACAAAGGAACCATTGCTGGTGACCAGCCCCCTATCTCATTGATCGAACAGGGCAACAGCCAGTCGGACAACATCTATTTCCGGGGTAAATGGCGGGGCATGTACGATGGCATTGCCCGTGCCAATGACGTATTACAGGCACTGACGGCCGTAAAAGACATGACTGATGCCGAAAAAGCACAGGTTACTGCCGAGGCCCGATTCCTGCGGGGCCACTTCCATTTTGAACTCAAAAAGATGTTTAACATGGTGCCTTATATCGACGAAAAAATTTACAATCCGAACGACCTGGAAAGCACTAAGGTCCCGAACAACGTCGACATCTGGCCGAACATAGTAGCTGACCTGAAAGCGGCTTACGATGTTTTGCCAACCAAACAGACGTCGGTAGGTCGGCCCACCAAATGGGCTGCAGCTGCCGAATTAGGAAAGGCGTATCTGTTTCAGAAAAAATACGCGGAAGCGAAACCACTGCTCGAAGCCATCGTAGCTAGTGGACAATACAAGCTCGTAGATAAGTACCACGATAATTTCAGAGCCGTCACGAACAACAACGCTGAATCGATTTTCGAGGTACAATATTCAGTAAACGATGGGGCTCCGGGTGGCGAAAATGGTAACATTGGGTCTACGCTGAACTACCCTTATGGTGGGGGTGGCGTGACGACCTGCTGCGGTTTCTTCCAGCCCTCGCAAAATCTGGTCAATTCATTTAAGACGGATGCCAACGGTCTTCCCTTAATCGACTCCTTTAATGCCACCGATATGACTAACGACCAGGGTATTGAATCGACGTCTCCATTCACACCCTATGCAGGCACAGTTGATCCTCGGTTGGATCATACCGTTGGGCGCCGGGGTATTCCTTTCCTCGACTGGGGCGTTCATCCAGGCAAAGCGTACGTACGGGATCAGTCGTACGGCGGCCCTTATTCACCCAAGAAGCACGTGATGTATAAATCGGATGTAGGTACCAATACCTTCGCGGGCAACCCACGTCTGAATGCCAATAACTACCGCATGATTCGCTACAGCCACGTGCTGCTTTGGCTGGCCGAAATCGAAACGGAAATTGGCGATCTGAACAAGGCCCGCGCCTATGTGAACCAGATTCGTCGTCGGGCCGCTAATCCAGATGGATTTGTTAAAAATGCCGATGGAACCGCTGCTGCCAATTATCTGATTAAAGAATATACAACTGCCTGGACCGACCAGGCTACGGCCCGCAAAGCGGTACAATTTGAGGAGCGACTGGAGTTCGGTATGGAAGGGCACCGTCGGTTCGATCTGGTTCGCTGGGGCATTGCCGATCAGACGCTTAATGCCTATTATGCCGCCGAAGCCTCCAAACGGATTTATCTGAAAGGGGTTACGTTTGTAAAAGGCAAGCATGAGTATTTCCCGATCCCAATCCAGGAGATCTTCAACAGTAAAAAAGATGGCAAGGAAACGCTAACGCAAAATCCCGGCTATTGATAAACGATAGGGCTATATAGATTTGCCTGATGTTTCTTTGGAAGGCCAAAAGTGGTCAATAGGTAATTTTTCCTGTTGACCACTTTTGGTTTCTACAAAGTGGTTGGATCATCGGAATAACGTATCACAACGTAAGCAGCCTAAAAAATCTGTATCTTTGCAGGCTGTTCCTGTTACATGTTCATGAAACAACACATAACCCAAGTCGACCAACTTAGTCAAATAGCCCATACCCTATTGGCCGAAGGACGTGGGCAATCCGTGTGGTTGTTTGAAGGGGATATGGGAGCCGGTAAAACTACGCTTATTAAAGAACTTTGTAGAGCGCTGGGCGTTATCAGCATAGTCCAAAGCCCGACGTTTTCCATCGTCAATGAATATACAACCCACGAAGGTCATTCTGTATATCATTTCGATTGTTATCGGCTTCGCAACGAAGCCGAAGCGCTCGACATCGGTATTGAAGAATATTTCGACTCAGGAAGTTATTGTTTCATTGAGTGGCCCGAACGGATTCGTTCGCTCTGGCCAGCTACCTATTATCAGGTCCATCTTTCGGTCGATCAGGAAGGCAACCGAACCGTGGACGCAAAATTGATTGACTAGTTTCAGTATTCAGTTTATGACAGTTCCCTTACGCAAGGGGAGCGATCATAAACCGTAAACTTTTCGCAAGTGACTGGATTTGAGGAATTGGCCAAACAAACGGCCCTATATCCGAAAGAAGCACCGCTGGCCGTAAAGACCAATCGCAATGGTCTGCTTATTGGCCTGCCTAAAGAAGTGTCGCTTCAGGAGAATCGTATTGCGCTTACTCCCGAAGCAGTAGCCATTCTGGTTCGAAACGGCCATAATGTAATCGTTGAGCAGGGAGCAGGCGCTAAGGCTAATTTTTCCGATACGGAATACAGCGAGGCCGGTGCGCAAATCGCTCAATCGCCAAAGGAAGTGTATACGGCCCATTTAATCCTGAAAGTTGAGCCGCTTATCGACGGCGAGTTCGAATTTATTCAGACGGGCAGCACAGTCATTTCTGCCCTCAACTTACCCGCGCATGATCGGTCTTACTTCGAAAAGATCAATGAAAAGAACCTGACCGCGTTTGGCTACGAATACATCGAAGACCAGTCTGGTGGGCTCCCCGTTATCCGGTCTATGAGTGAAATTGCGGGCAGTACCGTCATGCTCATTGCCGGAGAATACCTGAGCAATGCCGCCAATGGTCGGGGCATCATCCTGGGTGGCATTACGGGCGTTCCGCCCACGAAAGTGGTGATGCTGGGCGCCGGAACCGTCACCGAGTATGCCATCCGTATGGCCTTAGGGATGGGCGCCGAAGTAAAAGTTTTCGACAAATACCTGTATAAGCTTCAGCGGCTAAAGTACGCTGTTGGTCAACACGTTTACACCTCCATCATTGCCTCCGACACCCTGGCCGAAGCGGTTCAGCGGGCCGATGTGGTGATTGGCGCCATGCGGGCCGAGGATGGGTTGAGCCCGGTGGTCGTGACCGAAGAGATGGTAGGCCGAATGAAACCCGGCTCGGTCATTATCGACGTATCCATCGATCAGGGAGGTAACTTCGAAACCTCCCGCATGACTACCCATAAAACCCCTACGTACAAACATATGGGGGTCATTCATTACTGCGTGCCTAATATAGCCGCTCGGGTGGCCCACACGGCCAGCATGGCTCTGAGCAACATCTTCCTGCCGTTTCTGCTCGAAACGGGAACTACGGGTGGCATCGAACAGATGATGTATGCGAACCGTTGGTTTATGAAAGGTGTTTATACCCATAAAGGAACGCTCACAAACGCCTATATCGCCCGTAAATTCAACATGCGTTTTAAAGACCTGGACCTTTTACTGGCAGCACGGTTTTAATACAGTATTGAGGAGTTAGGAGCGAGAAGTGAGCATGCTGTCGCATCAGGAAAAATGGGTCTCAGCATGCTCTCTCCTCGCTCCTAACGCCTAACTCCTTAAAGATTATGATTAACCACAGTAATGAAAATACGCTACTTGACGACGCCAACTCCTACGATGTAAATCAGGAGTTAATGGGCGCCATTTCGTCGGATTTTGTCAAAGTGGCCGATCAGTTGAAAGAAGCATCGTATCAAATTCGGAAACGGGGATTTTCTGAATACCCTATTTTTGTTGCTTCCCGTCGGGAAGTTCCCATGGGTCAACTGCTGATCGGCGCTACTGAACTGGAGAACCAGTGGAATTACAAAGCCTCCTTTCTGGACGAGTTTGTCCAACGGGCCCTGATCGGCAGAGAATCCATCGACTTATGGAAAGAGAACTACAAAAAGCCTGATGAATACTGCTGTTTGTTCGTTGTACATGCCGATTTTGCAGGCTTTGTTTATATCCCCTACCCGGAAGATTAAACAAGAGAATCTCCTAAAAAAAGTGACGCCGAATCAACATGATTCGGCGTCACTTTTTTTAGGAGTCCAATAATACTTTTTCTAGAAACAACAGCCCACATAAACAGGCGCATCAAGTTGTCATTTTTCGGGGTTCACTGCGCCCTCTATAGCACGACCAGGGAAATACCCATCCCCCAAAAAACCACGCAGAAACTACGAGAGGGGGCATTTATTGTAAATCAGAATATTTTTTTGTATATTAAGCCAATCTTGTAAAAAGGGGTAGGAAAAGAGGAATATTTTTTGTATTTTTACAATCTGTAAGTCGATTTAGAATCACCTAAATTCCTGAGCCTTAAACAACAGATTTCTGACATTTTTTCATTCTAATATGACCAACGAATTGATTGAAGCTGATGCTCCTGTAGAGACCACACCTAACAGCAACTATGGTGCCGATAACATCACTGTATTAGAAGGTCTGGAGGCCGTTCGCAAACGCCCATCGATGTACATCGGCGATGTTGGTA
Organism: Spirosoma panaciterrae DSM 21099; assembly: GCF_000374025.1. Lineage (GTDB taxonomy): Bacteria > Bacteroidota > Bacteroidia > Cytophagales > Spirosomataceae > Spirosoma > Spirosoma panaciterrae. Next base: position 207,837 of record NZ_KB893173.1, read on the forward strand.
TACGGGGATTACACCATCTGATCTGGGAAGTCGTTGACAACTCAATCGATGAAGCCCTGGCGGGGTATTGCGACAAAATCAGCGTAACGATTAATCCTGACAATTCTATTACCGTTCAGGACAACGGCCGTGGAATTCCAACAGGCATAAATACCAAAATGGGTAAGTCGGCCCTCGAAATTGCCATGACCATACTCCATGCGGGTGGCAAGTTCGATAAAGACACCTATAAAGTTTCGGGAGGTCTGCACGGTGTTGGTGTATCCTGCGTTAATGCGCTCTCAACCGACGTGCGTGTGGAAGTTCACCGCGAAGGCAAAATCTTTGAACAGGAGTATAAAATTGGCGTTCCGCAGTACGATGTGCGCGTCATTGGTGAAGCTTCTGATACGGGGACAAAGACCCACTTTAAACCCGACAGCAGTATCTTCACCGAAACCGTTTATAAGTACGATACCGTAGCCGGGCGTCTGCGTGAATTAGCGTATCTGAACAAAGGAATCCGCATTCACCTGAAAGATCTCCGGGAACTGGATGAAGCCGGTGAACCCATTCGCCAGGACGAATTCTTCTCCGAAGGGGGCCTGATCGAATTTGTTCAGTATCTCGACGAAACCCGCCCTTCGCTCGATGGCATGAAGCCGATCTACATGGAGAGCGATAAAGGCTCTACGCCCGTACAGGTAGCGCTGGTATACAATTACGAAGCCGGGGAGAATGTGCAGTCGTACGTCAACAACATCAACACGCACGAAGGCGGTACACACGTACAGGGGTTCCGCTCCGCATTGACCCGTGTGTTGAAAAACTACGCCGACCGCAACGCTGATAAACTGCCCAAAAATACGGGTAAGGTTCAGTTTAGCGGGGAAGATTTCCGCAAAGGACTGACGGCTGTTATTTCGGTAAAAGTGCAGGACCCTCAGTTTGAAGGACAGACCAAAACCAAACTGGGCAACCAGGAGGTCGTAAGTGCGGTTAGTCAGGCGATGGCCGACCTGCTGGAAACCTGGCTGGAAGAAAATCCTAAAACGGCCATCGGTATCGTCAAGAAGGTGCTCGTATCCGCCCAGGCCCGTCTGGCCGCCGAACAGGCGTACAAACGCATCATGGCCGACCGGAAAGACTTTATGGGAGGCATGGGCTTACCTGGCAAACTGGCCGACTGCTCCGATACTGACCCCGAAAAATGTGAGTTGTATCTGGTAGAGGGCGACTCGGCTGGTGGTACCGCCAAACAGGGCCGTAACCGGGCGTTCCAGGCCATTTTGCCGCTGCGTGGTAAAATCCTGAACGTCGAAAAAGCCCTCGAACACAAAGTATACGAAAACGAAGAGATCAAAAATATCTGGACGGCCCTGGGCGTTCGGCTGGAGAAAAAAGATGACGAGACTATCATGAACCTGGACAAGCTCCGGTATCATAAGATCATCATCATGACCGATGCCGACGTCGATGGTAGCCACATTCGGACGCTGATTCTGACGTTGTTCTACCGCAACATGAAGGCCCTGATCGATAACGGCTACATCTACATTGCTCAACCTCCGCTCTATCTGGTAAAAAAAGGCAAGGAAGAGCGGTATTGCTGGACCGAAGCCCAGCGTGAAGCCGCTGTAAAAGAACTCGCCGGTGCCGGTAAAGAAGAAAATGTAGGGGTTCAGCGGTACAAAGGACTTGGTGAAATGAATGCCGAGCAGCTTTGGAGCACGACCATGAACCCCGATACCCGTACGTTGAAAGTGGTAACGGTTGAATCGGCCGCCGATGCCGACCACGTTTTCTCAACCCTGATGGGTGATGAGGTGGCCCCCCGGCGCGACTTCATCGAACGAAATGCGAAATATGCCCGAGTGGATGTTTAACCGAATAATAACACAGAGCGGGCCTTAAAGCCCGCTTTTTTGTTTTATTTCGGTGTTAATATGTTAGTCATAAGAACAAAGGCATAGAATTCGATACACACCTGAGCATAACGTCGGGGAATGACGTCGAAATTCATCATGCACAAGTTGAAATTTATAGCAGTATGCGTTATTCGTTAAACCCAAACCGAAATATACTGGGCAATCTGGTTTCGCGCTTTACCCAGCGCCAGGCCAAAACCGCAGCCCAAACGACTGATAAAATGGCAAAAGTCAGTGAAAAGGTAAGCAGCGTAATCGACCAGAGCGACTATTTAAGTCGGGATTTAAGCTGGATTAAGTTCAACGAACGTGTATTGGATCAGGCTCGTAGTACAAACCGCACCTTAATGGAACGACTCAAGTTTCTGGCTATTTCGGCCTCAAACCTGGATGAGTTTTTCATGATTCGGGTAGGCAGCTTGTACAACTATCTTGATTACCACAAGCAACGGGTCGACTATTCCGGGCTTCGGGAGGTTCCTTTCCGAAAAGCGCTCTATACTGCCTCCCATCAGTTTTGCCAGGACCAGCAAGCCGTATTTACCGAACAACTTTTACCACTCTTTGCCGAGAATGGGCTTCAATTGGTCAACTTCGATGATCTGAAAGCCGACGAAAAAGCAGAAGCCAATGCTTATTTCGACCGCACGATCTACCCTACCCTGACCCCCATGCTGTACGACTACACGCACACGTTCCCGGTACTACTGGCAAAAGTGCTGATATTTGGCGTCGTCACGCAAAGCCCAGAGAATAACTCATCCGCTAATCATGGAGCAGACGACGATGACCGGCAGCGGCTATCGTTCGTGCAGATTCCGGCCAACCTGCCCCGTTTCCTGTCGTTTGAGCGCGAAGACATGACGCTGTTCTTACCGATTGAAGAAATCGTACGTCAGAATATTAAGAAACTGTACCGAAACATCGAGATTCTATCGGTCAATCTGTTCCGGATTACCCGAAATGGCGATTTTACCCTCGATGAAAACGATGACGACGAAGTAGACTTTCTGGATGAAGTTCGCCAAAAGATTAAAAATCGGCGGCTGGGTCGGGTTACACGGGTAGAGGTTGAAGTGGACGGTATTACCGAAGACAGCGAGACCTGGATGCTGAATCTGCTAAAAAAACGATGGGAAATCGATGATCTGAATATTTTCGAATCGACTAGCCTGCTTGATTTTTCGGCTTTCTGGCAGATTATTGGTCACCCTGATTTTAAGGACGATATGCCTCGTCCGCATGCGCCGGTGCCTCCGCTGGGACTTACCCGGGAAAAAACCGATAACATTTTTGAGCTGATCAAACAGCGTGATCTCCTGCTTCATCATCCCTACAATAACTTTGAACCGGTTTTACAACTGCTGGAGCAGTCTGCCGAAGACCCCAATGTGCTGGCGATAAAAATTACAGTGTATCGGCTGGCCAAGCGGTCGCGCATTACCGAAGCTTTGCTAAAAGCGGCAGAAAATGGCAAACACGTATCCGTTTTGTTTGAGGTAAAAGCTCGCTTCGATGAAGAAAACAACATTCGGGAAGCGCAGCGCCTACAGAAGGCAGGTTGTTTTGTTATTTACGGCATCAGCCGATATAAAACCCATACGAAGCTGTTGCTGGTTGTACGCAATGAGGGAACTCGGGTTGTCCGATATGCCCATATGGCCAGTGGCAATTATAATGAAGATACGTCGAAACTCTATACCGATATTGGTCTGCTCACCACCGATGAAACGTATACGCACGACATCTCCGAGTTTTTCAATGTCATCACGGGCCACTCGCTCCCCAATGAATACCAATACCTGATTACGGCTCCCCGCGATATGCGTGACCAATTAGTGCGCCTTATTCGCCAGGAAGCCAGCAATGCTCAACATGGACTGCCCAGCGGCATCTGCATAAAAGTCAATTCACTGGAAGACAAACAGGTTATTGACGAACTGTATAAAGCCTCCCAGGCAGGTGTCCCTATCCGGCTTATTGTCCGGAGTATCTGCTGCCTGCGTCCTCAACGGGCGGGCTTAAGCGACAACATAACCGTTCGCTCCATCGTAGGGGATTTTCTTGAACATACACGCGTTTATTATTTTCATAATAACGGCGACCCCAAAATATATGGTGGCAGCGCTGATGTAATGGTCCGTAGCTTCGACCGGCGGATCGAATCACTCTTCTATTTGGCCGACAACCGCGTGAAACAGCTGGCCATGTTGATATTGAAATATAATCTGGAAGATAATGTCAATTCCTACGAACTAAAAGAGGATGGCGACTTTCAGAAATGTGCGGTTCTACCAGGCAAAGAGCCGTTTAATATCCATCAGCGTTTCTTTGAGGTGACTGAAAAAGAAGCCATGGAAGTTCGGTTGTTCGATCAGGAGGTCAAACCTGCCGAAGTAGCTAAAATCGAAGAAGAATATCAGGAAGGTGCCGAGCGAGCAATAGCCGATATTTAGTAAAAAAGTAGTTAGGAGCGAAGAGTGGGGAGTAAGTATGCGGGCATGTAATTCTTGATACACCCGCATTCTCACTGCCCATTCCTCGCTCCTAACTACTTTTTGCTTAACTTAGCTCACCTAACTGTAACTATGATTTTACTGAATGGAGCGCTTTACTGGACTGATTGGCATCGTCTTGATCCTGGGCATTGCTTATGCACTTTCTGATAACCGAAAAGCTATTAATTTCCGAACCGTCGGCGTTGGCCTCGCCTTACAATTTGGCCTTGCTGTTTTTGTTCTGAAAACCCCGGTTGGGCAGCAGGTTTTCCAGACTATTGGCCATTTTGTAGAACGCCTGTTAGGGAAAGCAGCCAAAGGAGCTGAGTTTGTTTTTGCTCCCCTTGTCAACCCCGCTGCGCTAACTAAAGCGTTTGGTCCAGGCAACAACTTCATCTTCTTCTTCTCCATTATTCCAACCATCATCTTTGTTGCCGTATTGGTTAATATCCTTTATCATTTAGGGATCATGCAACGGATTGTTGCCGTAATGGCTCGTGCCATGAAGTGGCTGATGGGGGTTAGTGGTGCCGAAGCCCTGTCGAATGTGGCCAGTACATTCGTTGGTCAGGTGGAAGCCCAGATCATGATTAAACCGTATCTGAATGGGATGACCAATTCAGAGCTTCTGGCCAGCATGACCGGGTCCTTTGCCTGTATAGCCGGTGGTGTTCTGGCCGTATACATCTCGCTGGGCGTTCCTGGCCCATACCTGCTGGCCGCCAGTATAATGGCTGCGCCGGGAGCCCTGGTAATCAGTAAGATTGTCATGCCGGAAACCCAGGTTTCTGAAACGCAGGGCACCGTAAAGGTTGAAATCAAGAAAATTCATGCAAATCTATTGGACGCTATTGCAGCAGGAGCCAGTGAAGGATTGAAAGTCGGCTTCAATGTTGTCGCTATGCTGATAGGCTTCATTGCTCTGATTGCGTTGCTCGATACCATTTTGTTTAAAATTGGCTTTTACCTGATCGGAATCGATTATCTGAGCTTAAATTTTTTGCTGGGTAAAGTATTCTCCATCTTCGCCTGGGCCATGGGTGTACCCAGCAAAGACGTACAGACGGCTGGCGCCCTGATGGGTACCAAAATGGTAGTTAACGAGTTTGTTGCTTATCTGGATATGGTAAAAATCAAACAAACCCTCGACCCCAAAACGATTGCCATCGTCAGTTTTGCTCTTTGCGGATTTGCCAATTTTAGCTCGATTGCGATTCAGGTAGGCGGCATTGGTGAACTGGCCCCAAAACGACGAAGCGATTTGGCCCGTATTGGCTTTAAAGCTCTGATCTGTGGTACGCTGGCCAGTTATATGTCAGCGACATTAGCTGGACTGCTGTTATAAACCAGTCGGATTGATCGATCAATTCGACTACCAATATCCCTGAAAGCCCTGCCCCGATACTGGAGGCAGGGCTTTTTATACACTACTATTTTTTCTTTCCATCGTTCAATCCTACCTTCGACTCAAGCGTTTTTTGAATACCTTAACCCTTAGGCAACCCATGATTCACACAAAACTCATTCCACGTACGGCGGAGGCTAATGAGCCCCCTCTCCTAATAAAATCGCTGCTGGCCCAATCCGCTCGGTATGAGCCGCATCGCGAAATTGTTTACCGGGATCTTTTTCGAATTAACTACACCCAGTTCAACGAGCGGGTTCGTCAACTGGCCAACGCTTTGACTACACTGGGAATAAAACCAGGGGATACGGTGGCCGTTCTGGACTGGGACAGCCATCGATACCTGGAATGCTTCTTCGGTGTAACGAGTCTTGGGGCTATATTGCATACGGTCAACATTCGTCTTTCACCTGCCCAGATTCTGTATACCATGAATCATGCGGAAGATAAAGCGGTACTGATTCATGAAGACTTCCTGCCGATTCTGAAGGCCATCAAAGGGCAACTACAAACGGTCGAAACATACATTATTCTTAGCGATAAAGTCTATAGCACCGTTACAGAAACCCAGCCACTGCCCGAGCTACCCGACGGCTTTGCGGGCGAGTACGAAGCCTTGCTGAAAGAAGCCTCTACTGAGTATGATTTCCCAGACTTAGACGAAAACACCTGGGCAACAACGTTTTACACGACAGGTACAACAGGTAACCCCAAGGGGGTTTACTTCTCCCACAGGCAGTTATTCATGCATACGATGGGACTATTGACCTACCTGATCGGATACGAAGCCCTACCGTTCAAGTCCAGAAACGATGTGTACATGCCCATAACGCCCATGTTCCATGTGCATGCCTGGGGCTTTCCGTTTCTGGCTACGCTGATGTCGGCTAAGCAGGTATATCCGGGTAAATACGAACCAGAGATGCTGTGCCGACTGATTGTGACTGAAGGGGTTACCCTTTCCCACTGCGTTCCGACCATACTCACCATGCTCGTTGGCAGTCCGGCAGCGCAGAAATTCCGCGAAAATCTCAGCCGATGGAGTGTATTGATTGGCGGCTCGGCCCTTACCAAAGGGCTGGCCAAAGCCGCTATGGAACTGGGCATTAACATCCTGGCGGGATACGGTATGTCTGAGACCGCTCCTATCCTTACTGTCGTTTACCTGAATGATACCGAACGTCAGTTACCGCTTGACGAACAAATCGACTTACGGGTACGAGCAGGCAGAATCGCCCCCTTTGTCGATGCTCGCTTAATGGACGACGAAGGTAATTTTGTGCCGCATGACGGCCATTCGCTGGGCGAAATCGTGGTAAGAACCCCATGGACAACCCAGGGCTATTACAACGACCCCGAACGAGGTGCAGAGCTTTGGCGAGGTGGCTGGTTGCATACGGGCGATGTAGCGAGCATCACCCCCGACAACTGGGTAATGATTGCTGACCGTACTAAAGACGTTATCAAAACGGGTGGGGAATGGGTTTCCTCTCTGGACATGGAAAATGAACTTTCGCAGATCGAAGGCGTAGCTGAATCAGCCGTAGTTGGGCTGCCAGATGATCGTTGGGGAGAGCGTCCTTATGCACTCATTGTCAAGAAACCAGGTTACGAACTCTCCGCCGAAAGCATTCGGGCAAGCCTTCAGACGAAAGTGGATCGTGGAGAACTACACAAATGGTACGTGCCCGATCGAATTATTTTTGTCCCTGAAATCCCTAAAACAAGCGTCGGGAAAATTGATAAGAAACGGATTCGGTCTGAGATGAAAGATCAACTTTTAGGAGCTTAACCATACTGCGGCTACTGGTATACCAGACGGCCGCGTCTGAACAAGACTTGTTTGATACCGCCTGGATGTGGCCATCCAGACTACATTCGCCAGACTATCTTCATGACTCGAATTGGCCTTTTATCGGATACACACAGCTACCTCGACCCACAGATTTTCACTCATTTTGCCGAGTGTGATGAAATCTGGCATGCAGGAGACGTGGGTGTTCTTACCGTTGCTCAACAGCTTCGCGAATTTCGTCCATTGCGGATCGTATCGGGCAATATCGATCAGGAATCAGCAGACTTGCCCGCGAATCAACGATTTACTCTGGAAGGGCTTGATATTTGGATGACGCATATCGGTGGCACTCCGCCAAAATACAATCCAGTAGTACGACCTGAGTTGCTGGCAAATCCACCCGATATTTTTGTTTGCGGCCACTCACACATTCTTAAGGTATCGCGCGATCCCGCGATAAACAAACTGCTCTACATCAATCCCGGAGCGGCAGGCAAAACAGGATTTCATGTTATGCGCACGGCAGTTCGATTTACGCTCAATTCCGGGCAGGTTCAGGATATGCAGGTGATAGAGTTAGGTAAAAAGTAATGCCAATAAAAAAAGGGATTCTCGAACGAGAATCCCTTTTTTTATTGGCATTACTTTTAGATGGGCAGTGATTCTGGCTCGGTTTCGGCCGGTTTCGACTCTTTACCGATTTCTTCTTTTATTTCTTCTGCCGTGCCTTTATTCTTATAAGCCTGATAGACCGTTTCCCGTTCGAATGGCCGCTTGCCAATCAAACGAACCAAGTCGTTCTGATATAGAATCTCTTTTTCAAGCAACTCTTTGGCAATCACTTCCAGTGCTTCCCGCTTGTCGGTCAGCAAACCTTTGGTACGGGTATAAGCCTCATCCACAATCTTCCGAACTTCTTCGTCGATGTGTTTAGCCGTCTCTTCAGAATATGGCTTGTTGAACGCGTAATCCGATTGTTTCGAATCGTAGAACGACACATTACCGATTTTATCGTTCATGCCATACATGGTCACCATACTGTAGGCCAGCTTAGTGATCCGTTCCAGATCGCTCAGGGCACCCGTCGATACTTTTCCAAAGATCAGATCTTCGGCAGCACGGCCTCCCAAAGCCATACACATTTCATCCATGAGCTGCTCTGTACGGTACAGATACTGTTCACGTGGTAGATACTGCGCGTAACCCAGAGCGGCTACACCACGGGGCACGATGGTCACCTTCACGAGTGGATCGGCATGTTCGAGAAACCAGCCTGCTACCGCATGTCCGGCTTCATGATAGGCGACAATCTCTTTCTCTTCAGGTGAGATGATCTTGTTCTTTTTCTCTAAACCACCGATGACCCGGTCCATAGCGTCCTGAAAATCCTTCATGTCGACGGCTTCCTTGTCACTACGGGCAGCAATCAGGGCAGCTTCGTTACAGACGTTGGCAATTTCAGCCCCGGCAAATCCTGGAGTCTGAGCAGCCAGTTCTTTCGGGTCTACATCAGCGGCTAGCTTGATCGGTTTCAGGTGCACCCGGAAAATAGCTTCACGCCCAATAATATCGGGTTTATCGATGCTGATTTGACGGTCGAAACGGCCAGGGCGCTGCAAGGCTGAATCCAGTACATCAGGGCGGTTCGTTGCAGCCAGGATAATAATACCCGAGTCTGTAGCAAAACCATCCATCTCAACCAGTAATGAGTTCAAGGTGTTCTCGCGTTCATCATTGGCACCCGGCATTGAACCACGGCCACGAGAGCGGCCAACGGCATCAATTTCGTCAATGAAGATAATACAGGGCGCTTTCTCTTTTGCCTGTTTAAACAAATCACGCACCCGGGCAGCACCCACCCCAACAAACATTTCAACGAAATCGGAGCCCGAAAGCGAGAAGAACGGCACACCTGCTTCACCGGCTACAGCCTTGGCAAGCAAGGTTTTACCCGTACCTGGAGGGCCAATCAACAACGCTCCTTTCGGAATTTTGGCTCCTAGCTTGGTAAACTTGGTTGGATTTTTCAGGTAATCAACGATCTCCTTAATTTCTTCCTTGGCCTCATCCAGGCCGGCCACATCGTTGAAGGTGATTTTCACTTTATTATCGGCATCAAACAAAGCGGCTTTCGACTTACCGATGTTGAAAATCTGCCCGCCAGGGCCACCAGCACCCGACATACGTCCCAGCAGGAAATACATCGCCAGTATCATAACGATCAGGAAACCCCAGGTACTGATGATGCTCCCAAAGTCGCTGCGCTGTTCGAATCGGTAATCCACCTTTTCATTATCAGGAACTCCCTGCTGCATCGCATCAAGGTCCTTCTTAAACGTTTCGCCCGATGCGATCTGAAATTGAAAATGAGGGCCTCGGTTAGAACCGAAATACGGTTTGTCTGCAAACAGGTTTCGGTATTTGGGGCTTTGCGCAGCCTGTGGCGTAAGCGTTACCTCCGCGATTTTGTCATTGACCACTACAACCTCGGCCACTTCATGTTCTTTCACCATCCGCTCAAACCGCTTCTGGGTTGTTTCCTGCGTGGAGGAGCTTTTGTTAAAGAACGTAATGCCAAGGATGGCGGCAATGAGCAAAGCAACAATCCAACCCTGAAAATTGGGCTTACGTGGCCCACCACGGGGTACTAACGGATTTCTATTATTGTTTTCTGCCATTTTTTCAGGTTATACAAAACGGATTTCAAAAAGTAACACCGTTTTACAAGTGAATGTTTCTTTAGTGATTCGGTTAGGACAAACGGTTCAACAAGTCGATAAACGGACCAAAATCAAGCGTGTTTAATCAACACGTTCTTTTAAGGTTTACGATGCGGGCGTCAATTCATTATCTTCGACTACATGAATTTCGGCATCCCCCCATAATTGCTCCAGATCATAAAAAGCACGACGCTCTTTTTTAAAGACATGGGCAACTACATCGACATAATCCAGCAGGATCCATTCACGGTTCATTTTCCCCTCTTTATGCCAGGGGTCTTGTTTGCTGGCTTTATACACTTCTTCTTCAATAGACGTTGAGATGGCATCAATTTGCGTATCGGAATTACCCGAACATATTACAAAGTAATCACAGATGGCATTTTTAACGTTGCGAAGGTCCATAACAACGATGTCCTGCGCTTTTTTTTCCTGCATCCCGCGAACAACGAAGTCACGAATTTGCTCAGCGGTAAACTCTTTATTGTTGTTTATTCTCATGCTTTCGGTTTAACATTGCCATACTAATCAGCGGGTACCTTGCCTGAAGGGCAATTTGCCCGAAGCACCATTCATTAGCTTAACTACTAAACTATACAATATTTTGTACAAAATCTATCCCAAAACGCTTTTTCTTGGACAAATAATCCAATATCTGCCAAGCTGTCAGTCTACAAACGACGAAGCGTCTGCTTTGATTGCTCATTCCGACCCTGCGGAAGGTACCCTTGTCATAACCGACAATCAGACTGCCGGCCGCGGGCAACGTGGTAATCAATGGGAAGCACAAGCCGGGCAAAATCTAACTGTTTCGGCTATTCTACGGCCTGTTTTTTTATCGGCCAGCGAACAGTTCTGGTTAAACATTGCCCTATCACTCGGCATTTACGATACGTTACAGCCACTGCTTGGTGATGCTCTCCGGGTTAAATGGCCCAACGATATATACGTCGGCAATCAAAAATTAGGTGGAATACTTATTGAAAATATATTACACGGTTATAACATCGAATGGTCGATCGTCGGTATGGGGCTCAACATCAACCAGACGGAATTTGGTTACTCCACGGCCACATCCCTTCAGTTGCAATCGCCCCTATCCAATACCTATGATTTACCCGGTCTGCTGAGTCGCCTGTGCGAAACCCTGGAGCAGCGCTATTTGCAGTTACGTTCGGGCCAACGGGATACGCTAAAAATTAATTACTTACAAATTCTTTATCGCTACCAGGAAGAACATCCGTTTGAAAGCGAAGGCCAGGTATTTCGTGGTACAATCGTTGGCGTAGATGCCACCGGACGTCTGGCCATTGCCACCGATGGTCAGGTAAGATATTTTGGGTTTAAAGAAGTAAGCTTTGGGATGCAAGATGTATGATGTATGATATAGGATGTATGGCTAGTATTAAATACATCATACATCATACATCTTGCATCATACATCACTTTAAGGCTTCTTCCACTGGATTCCCAATGCATCCGTTTGGTTCAAGCAGTTTTAGCAGAGCCGTGATGGTTGGTGCAATGTCATGAATATGCGTACGACGGAGCGTTTGACCGGGCTTGATGCCCCAGCCATATAGCAAAAAGGGAACATGGGTATCATACGCATAGGTAGTACCATGCGTAGTTCCTTTCGATCGGCCTTCCAGCCAGCCGGGTGGCTGCATCACATAAAAATCGCCACTCCGGTTTGGGTGGTAAACGTTACGAAACAAATTCTCCTGTAATAATGGCAACGCTTCAGCACCAAGATTATGCAGATTAACCACGTTAACGACTGCTTTTTGCTTTAGTAAGGTTGCCTGTAAGAGTTCATAGACCTGCTGGATCGGGATTTTCTTTTCGGTCAATAAGTTATGGTTCAGGTAAATCTGCTGATTAATATACGACAGCATCCATTGCCCTGGGCCGTAGGCTTTTTCGAGCGTGGTTTTCACGGTTTCACCGATCTCGCCATAGCTTCTGGTGCCCGATGGAATCCGGTATTCCTGCAAAAACCCCGGTACGTCGACAACGCCATGATCGGCCGATAGGAACGCTACCCATTGTCCCTGTCCGACTGTTGCATCCAGTTGCGAGAAAATATCCGCCAACTGTCGATCGAGTCGTATGTAGTTATCTTCTGTTTCAACGGCATGAGTGCCAAAGGCATGACCAATATAATCGGGGGAGGAAAAGCTCAGGCAAAGCATGTCGGTTACCTCATGTTGGCCCAACTGTTCGCCTTTCAAGGCAGCCAGAGCGAATTCTTTTGTGATCTGATCGCCATAGGGGCTGGTACGAAGCACCTCATATTTACTCCCCCCCGTCTGAACAGCAAACTCGTGCGGAAAAACAGCTTTTGCCTCGCCTGGCATCGAATTTTCGTAGGGTTTATCATCGGCCGTGCTTTCTGTGTACTGGTTCATGGGCAGAGTAGTCTCCCATTTTTGAGTCAGGAATTGATCGCCTAGCTTACGCGCATTGAAATCCTGTACCCACTTCGGCAATTCATTTTGATAAAATGTACTGCTGATGAAATTACCATCTTTCGAATCGAACCAGTAGGCGGCATTTGCCGAATGGCCAGCTGGCAGAATAGCCCCCCGATCTTTCAGCGCAATACCAATCACTTTCGACCGACCATCAGTAGCCAGTTTCAGTTGATCGCCAATGGTGGTTACCAGCAAGTTTCGGGGCGACATTTTCCCGGCGGTTCCGGTATTGCCAACGGTATTGACGGTCGTGTCTTCGGCGCAATAGAGCAAACGACCAATGTTCCGTTCGTAGAAATCATTCCCAACAATGCCATTCAGCGCGGGAGCCGAACCCGTATAGATAGCCGCGTGACCCGGACCGGTATACGTAGCCGCATAATGATAGTGATTATTCCGGGCATTGAACCCACCATCCATCATCCGTCGGAACCCACCCGTGCCAAATTTGTTGTAGTATCGATACAAATAGTCATATCGCATCTGGTCAACGACAATACCCACTACTAGTTTGGGCCGGGTCAGCGCTGGCCCGGCAGTTGATTTGGGCGTTGAAGTAGCCTGTTGTTTGGGTTGAGCGAAAGCAGTAAGTGCTGCTAAAGGGATTAGAAAAGCAGAAGTAATCAGGCGCATAGAGCCGTTTCGTTGATCGTTAAGGTAACTTGCTGCAAATGTACAAAACAAAAGCAGAGGGTTATGGATTGCCCAAAATGAAGACATAGGAAATGGCACTTCGTCAGAAAACGGACAGTGCGTTTCAGGCTATATTTCCTGGCGTCTTTTTTAGGGGCCATTTGTTAAAACCTGCCTAATCTTGTTCAAACTATTCTAATTTGATCCATAATTATGATTCAAATTACTGGACCTGCTACTTTCTGGCTAACAGCAGTTCTCTTTTTCATCGCCATTTTTGGACGTTATGTGCTGTTCTCGATTGTTTTCTGGTGGGTGTTCAAGGTATCGATGAAAGATCAGTTTGCCAGTCGTGAAGTGCAGCTACGGCCTCGTAAAGCGGGCCAGGACTGGCGTGAAATTGGCTGGTCGGCCGTTACATCTTTAATTTTCACGGCAATTGCCATGGGGGTTATATTAGCTTATCAGGCAGGGTTTACCCAAATTTATACTGACATACATCGCTATTCGCTGCTTTGGTATCCGGTTAGCATTTTGGTTGTATTGTTTATCCACGAAACCTATTATTACTGGCTTCATCGCTGGATGCACCAGCCTGGTATTTACCGTTGGGTTCATAAAACCCACCATGACAGTCTGACAACATCCCCCTGGACTGCCTTTTCGTTTCACCCGCTTGAGAGTACACTACAGGCGATTATCATTCCAGCCTTAACGTTCGTTATTCCTTTACATCTGACAGCCGTTGGTCTGATATTGATTCTCATGACCCTATCGAGTGCTGTCAATCATCTGAATACAGAAATTTATCCCAAAAACTTTGACCATCACTGGCTGGGTCGCTGGCTAATTGGCGCTACCCACCATAGCCTGCACCACACGCAGTTTCGATTTAACTACGGCCTCTATTTTACGTTCTGGGATAAGTGGATGAAAACCGAAAGCCCGGATTTTCACCGGACATTTGGCGAGAAAACAAGTAACAGTATTAGCAGCGAGAAGTAAGGAGCGGAAACGGCTGATGCAGCAAGAAAAAATAGTCGTCAGCCATTCCCGCTCCTGATCCTCTTACTTACTCCGCTCAATTGTGTACTGCACCAATTGATGTAAGGATTTTCGATACACCGAATCTGGGTATGCGTTCAACAGGTTTTGGGCCTCCGTGACATACTGATTCATAGCCTGGGTAGCATATTCGATACCGCCAGAATTTTTTACGAAGGCAATCACTTCAGCTACTTTCTTCGGATTGTCGCTTTCATTTTTTATGATGTTGATGATCCGTCGTTTTTCCAAAAACTTAGCTTTGTTGAGTGCATAAATCAGGGGTAGGGTCATCTTTTTCTCCTTAATATCGATACCCAGCGGTTTACCTACTTCGGCGGTTCCGTAATCGAACAGATCATCTTTGATCTGGAAAGCAATGCCTACTTTTTCCCCAAACACGCGTGCCTGCTCAACCGTTGCCGGATCAGATCCAGCGGAGCAGGCTCCTACTGCGCAACAGGCCGCAATTAACGAAGCCGTTTTCTGGCGGATAATCTCGTAATAAACATCTTCGGTAATATCCAGTCGACGCGCTTTTTCAATCTGAAGCAATTCTCCCTCACTAAGCTCCCGAACCGCCATCGTGACTATGCGCAACAAGTCATGGTCATTATTATCAATGGCCAGAAAAAGCCCTCGAGTCAGTAAATAATCGCCCACTAAAACGGCTACCTTATTCTTCCAGAGCGCATTGATTGAGAAAAACCCACGTCGATAGTTCGATTCATCGACCACATCATCGTGGACCAGTGATGCGGTATGGCACAATTCGATCAGTGACGCCCCCCGGTAGGTCGATTCGGTAATTTGGCCGCAAACACCTGCCATCAGAAATACGAACATCGGGCGTAGTTGTTTGCCCTTCCGTTTGACTATGTATTTCGTGATTTGATCGAGAAGCATCACATCGCTTTTCATTTGCTTCCTGAATTTCTGCTCGAACAATTCCATTTCGGCAGCAATCGGAGCTTGTATATCAGCGACGGTAAGAGACATATTGGAGTCGATAGTTGACAGTCGATCGTCGTTAGTGCTTCGTCAACAGGGCGAAGTAGGCTTTTGTGCCTGTTTTCCTCCGCATTGACTCGCTACTCACAAGGGTCGGCTATCGACTAAATTTCTGGCAATATTAGTAAGGAAAGCGCAGATGCCGAAAAGGCATTTTGAAAAACACGTCTATTCTCACAACTATCAATGCGGCAATTCGTTTTGATAATTATTTGAAAAGCGTCAACTTACCAGCGTCTAATTCCTGTCATTCCCCTTTCATGATTGATAATCCTACCCCACCCGTTCCGAAAGCAGAAACGATTCTGCCAACCTCACAACCACCCATGCGTGCCCTTGTGCTGGGTGGAGGCTCTCTGAAAGGGGCCTTTCAGGTTGGTGCTGTCATGGCACTTTTTGAATCGGGCTTCGTTCCTGATCAACTCTATGGCATTTCGGTTGGCAGTCTAAATGCGACGTTTATGGCCAACGAAGCCGCCCGTCAGCACATTGAAAACGGGCATACGGACTGGGTAAAAGTAGGAAAAAACCTCATCGAATTCTGGATTCGCAACATTACCAAACCCGATGATGTTGCCGTTATTCGCTCGCGGTTTCGCATGGGTTATAACACCATCATGAGCCGTTTCGACGGTTTACTCGACAATTCACCGATCCAGAATTTAATCAGTAAGCATGTGGATATGGAGACGATTCGAAAAGGCCCCGTGAAGGTGAAAGTAGGAGCCGTCGATATTATCCAGGGTGATATGTATTATGCCGATGCCAGTGATCCACATTTTTTAGACTACGTATATGCCAGCAGTTCATTACCCTTTCTTATGCCAGCCGTTCAGATTGGTGGCGATCATCGACGGGCTTTTCTGGACGGTGGTTTACGCGAAGTAGCGCCTTTGCGAGTAGCTATTGAAGACGGGGCAACCGAGATTGCCTGCGTGGCCTGCCATGCCCGAAAAATCTATAATGAAAAATTCAACTACCGCAATCTGCTGAATCTGATGGATCGGGTAAAGGATATTACAGTCAATCAGTTGGTCAATAACGACATTGCCTGGGCCGAACGATTTGCAGAGCGCGAACGACTGCATGGACGAACGCTGAACCTAACGGTTATTCGCCCCACCGAACCGCTCTTTCTCAACCTGATGAAATTCACCTCCGAGGATATTAGTAAGATGATTATACAGGGCTATCAGGCTGGCGTTGAACTCCTGAAAAAAAGTCCGGCTGGTAAACCAGTACTGTAAGTCGTTGCCACTTCATTTTATCGAGACCGATACGGCCCGTGAATGGCTTTTACCGTATACGTTTCGCTTCGATCCTCCAGAACCAGTACATGATAGGTTTTGCCTCCTTTTTCAACTCGAATAACTATGTGTCCTGATTCGCTTTTCAGGCGGGGCAACAAGTCTGCTATATCAGTTTTGGCTTCAGGAAGCAGGTGGGTGGCAAATAGATCCCGTTCGTCTTTGTAATACTGGTCTGAAAAAAGTCGTTCGAGAACATCACGACCTGGGTGCGAAGCAGCCCAGGCAGGAAGAATGAGTACCCTTGGTCGTAAACTGGTCAGCAGAGATCCATTTTGCGAATCGGGATATCCATGATGATCGACCAGTTGTACATCGACCGGCCCTGCTACCTGAGCAACAGGCGTTTCGACATCATGCCAGGGAGGAGCCCCAAACTGAAGTACACCCTGTAAATCGGCCCCTGCAAAGTAATCAAATGCACCGTATCGAATCTGGAACGCAATACTGCACATATTTTCGTTCGGATACTCGGCTGGTTTCAATAAACTCAAATCTGGGAATAACCGTTTGGTACGGAGCCCTTCACCTGTCCATAATTCGCCATTAACCATCATATTTCGCACCACAAACGGATATTTCTGACGTAGTGAGGGCGATTTCACCGAAACGATCTGATCGGCCCTACCGGCCTGAAATCGCTCTACAGCCAATCCTTTCTTCGTCTGCTGCCACGTTAAAAATCGACGATAGTTCACGACCATTGAATCGGCATCCATTGGACGTGGATACGAATAATCAGGCCAGCCCCGATCCAGCATTTTCCGAATAGGAATAAAATCAGCTACCTCCGTAATACCCGCCAATGTATATCCGCCTTTCGATCGTTTGGCAACATTGAGGGGTGTCCCCATATGGTCGTCGTGAAAATGCGTGACAATCGCATAATCGATAACCGGGACTTGCTGAAATCGCAACACGTTTCGAACATACCGGGCAATCCATTCTCCTGCCTGCCGTTCATTGTTTGGCCAGGTTGGTATATTACGGGGTTTATTTGTCCGCCAGTCCATCGAATTGATGGCACCAGCGTCGATCAGCAGTGTAGTGCCCTCCGGAAAAACGACGAAAGTTGCATTCCCTTGCCCGGTATTGATCTGGTGAATATCGAGCTGCCCCTCCTGCCAGACCGGAAGCGGTTCACCTACCCGTTGCGCCCATACCCAGCCCGGTAAAATAACCAGAAGCACATTGATTAACCGATGAATCACAAACATGGTAGACAGGTAGTTAAAATAAGGCAGCCACAGCCAATGGCCGATCGGTTGTAATAATATCTCCACCCCGATCCACTAACTCCCGATAGCCCGGTGCCGCTTCAGACATGGTTTTTTCGTCCAGTTGTCCAGTACCATAGGTTCCGACAGAACATGGGATGTTGAGCCTGTGTAATCGTTCGTAAAAGGAAGCAGGTTGTAGTTTCTGTGGCGTCAAGGCAATCAAACGACCGAATTTGGCCAAAGGCATACTCTCAAATCGGTCCAGATCGTCCATACTGTTTACGCCAACGGCCAGCCAGAGGGTTGGGTATCGTTCCCGTACCCGCTGCGCTTCAGTTACTGAATAACAAATCACAAAAACGGAATGCAGTGCCTTGTGCTTTTCCACTTCCTTCATCACCCGAAGTGGATCAGTGCCTGGTTTTACGTCGAGGGCCAACATGTATCGATTCTTATTCCAGTTCAGTATTTCAGTAAATGTGGGTATAGACTGGGTTGTAAGCGCGCCAGACAGTGTCTTCAGGCTGACTTTTTTCAAATCTCCCAGCGTCCACTCGGCTACTGGTCCTTTGGCATCCGACTCTCGATCCAGGGTAGAATCATGCAAGAGCACGTAACCGCTATCGCGGGTCATACGAACGTCCATCTCGATAATCGCATCTGGAAGTGCATTGGCCGTCTTATCAAATGTAGGAATCGAATTTTCGGTATCAGTCGGGCCTGGCCCTCCTCGATGCGCTAAAATGAGCGGATGGTTATGATCAGGTTTTAGCCGAAAATAAGCATCAATCGTTTGACTGTCTTTGAAGCGGTTAACACGCTGTGCTACAGCCTGAATAGCCACCAAACTGATTAGAAAGAATAAAAAGGAAGTTTTCATGGGCTAAATCTACAGCAACAAAAAATCCCCCGCCAAAGCTGTGCGGGGGATTTTATACAGAAATCGTATCGAATTAGAACGAATAACGAACGCCAAGCTGAGCCTGCCATACGTTATCGACCGTGATGCTCTTGGTAAATACATCCTGCAACAGAACCGTCTGACCGTTTACGGACTGTGTACCTAACCGATAGGTTGGAACACCAGCCGCACTAACGCTTGCCAGCGACAGAGGCTGAGTAGATGTGGTCGTCCAGCCTACACCCCATTTATTATTCAGGAGGTTACCTACGTTCAGGATATCAGCCCGGAATTGCAGCGTATGCTTGGTACCTTTAGCGCCTACAGCCACATAGAATTCCTGCATTACGGTGAAGTCGAAACGAAGCAGGTCTGGCGAGAACACACCATTCCGTTCGATATACTGACCGCGACGGCTCTTCAAATACTCGTTGTTATCGATATACTTGTCGAAGGCCGCCTGTTGCTGTTCTGGCGAATAGACAACCGCTGATGCACCCGAACCGACAGTAAGAGCCGAGAATGTCAGCTCAGAAGCACTCTTAGGAATATAAAGCAGGTCATTAGCGGTTTGGCCATCCCCGTTAAGGTCACCACCTACTAGCAGATTGGTTTTATACCCAGTGGTATATTGACCACCCAGCGTGAAGGTTGTAGCGCCACCAAATTTGCCGCCATAATTCAGACGATAGTTCAGGTAACCAATGACACGGTGACGCAGGTCGTTATCACCAAACGAAAGACCCAGATAGTTCTGACCTTGTACAGTTGGTACGTTGGCGACTACTGTACTACCCACTGATTGAATATCGCGTGCCAATCCATAGGTCCACGCCAGCATTCCACCAAAACCACGTGTAGTTGGTTTCTCCAGCTTAGCCGTGAACGTGTATGCTTCACCCTGAGTCGAGTTTTTCAGAATAAACGCGTTCGTTATAGCCGTATTATAGAAACGAGCCTGGTTAACTGGGCTGGTAGCAGGACCTTGCGAACCCGACACACCCGATGCTGGGAAGCGGTTCCGGGTATCAGAGCCACTCAATACACGATCGGGAGCTTTCAGGTTAGCATCGATATACCGCAGACCATATAGTGTCTTGTTGTAAATGAACTCGAGAGTACCGATCAAGCCCCCGGGTAGCCGCTGGTCAACAGCAATGTTCGTTTTCCAGACAAGTGGGTATTTCAGGTTCTGATCCGTAGCGTTGATAACGTATGGGGTCAGCTTGGTAATATCGGTTTGCGTTGGATCAGGCCGTACAGCAGCAGGCAATTTGCTTGGATCGGTTACAAACGGATAAGCGGTACTGTTAGTGGCCGTAATCAAAGCAGTGTTCACCCCATTGTTACCCAACTGGTTCGAAACCAACACCTCAGGAATGCGCGATACGAAGAAACCGCTACCACCACGGATCTGCGTCATCTTGTCGCCTTTCACATCCCAGTTGAAACCAATACGTGGCGAAATGAGCAGACGTGCTTTGGGGAAAGAACCAGTCGTGACCTTATAGTCAGCATTGTTTTCATCTTTAAATGTCAATGCCGCTACAACTGGGTTATTGAAGTCTTTTGCTGTCGAATTGTCGTAAGCAAAAATATCAGCACGAACACCCGCAGTCAGTTTGAAATTCGGATTAACCTGGAACTCATCCTGTATGTAAGCACTGTAGGTGCTTCTGTGCAACGTCTGTAAAGGTTCAGCACCACCTGGCAGCAACGAGTAACGCAGGTTATAACGAGCAACTGCAACAGGCGATGTTGTGCTGTTTGGGTTACTGATCGAGGCAAGGGCTGCCGTTTTAAAATCAGCAATCGAGTTGTAAACATATACTCCGTTCGAAGCTGGGAAGAAGACGTTGTTAGACGTATACTTCTCATACGACAGACCCAGCGTCAGTGTATGCTTACCGGCAAAATAGCTGAAGTTATCCGTGATATTCAGCGTCGAGTAGTTCAGCTTGTTGTTTGGAGTAAACGGATCGAAGCCAACCGTTGTATAGGTCGTACCATCTTTCAGAATGTCGACCGTTGGGAAAATACCCGTTTTGTAGGTACGGTCTTCGTTTTGGTAGTTGTAGGTTGCCACCAGTTTGTTCGCGAATTTACCGCTGAAAGTCGAGTTCAGTTCAGCCGCAATCGAACGGGTGTTATCCGCAATGATGTAGCCCGTGTTCTCTGGCGAAACGGCCAGTGACGAGTTTGTCCGGTTACCGTTACCAGCCGTGTTGCTACTGTTACTGTTGCTGATGATCTGGCCCGATTGCGAATCGTGGTGCGAGTAACGTAACGAAAGCTTGTGGTTGTCGTTGATGTTATAATCCAGGCGAATCAACCCTTTCGTACTTTTCACATCGTTGTTGAAGTTATCATAAGCTCCCAGATCGAAGTTGAAGTTGGTCTTCATGAAGCTACTCAGGTCATCCATGTCGGCTTGGGTTACGCGTGATACGTTCCCCGTAGTACCTGTTCCCCGGTTGATAACCCAATCCAGAGCAGGCTGGCTGCTCTTATACTGCTCCAGGTTTATAAAGAAGAACAGTTTGTTTTTGATGATCGGCCCACCCAATCGCAAGCCAAGTGTATTTTGGTTGATATTAACGGGAGGCAGATCACGGCCATCGGCTTTCTTACCAACCAGGCCATTGTTCCGCCACAGGTAGTAAGCAGACCCCGAAAAATCATTGGTACCGGAGCGCGTTACAGCGTTGATACTAGCCCCGGCAAAGCCCGTCTGACGAACGTCAAACGGAGCAACGTTCAACTGAATTTCATCCAGAGCGTCCAGAGAAACGGCTGTTGTACCTGTACGACCACCTGCAATAGCTGAGCTACCCAGTCCGAAACCGTTGTTGAACACAGCTCCGTCGATGGTGATGTTGTTAAAGCGAGCATCCTGACCACCGAACGATTGACCATTCCCATACGCATTGTATTTCGTAATATCGTTGATCGTACGGCCTAGGGTTGGGGTTGTGTTGATCATAGCCCGCCCGTAGGAAGCAGCCGCTCCGGTTCGGTTCGAACTGATGATATCGTTCCGGTTTCCGGTTACAACTACTTCCGACAG
Source organism: Spirosoma panaciterrae DSM 21099 (assembly GCF_000374025.1). Lineage (GTDB taxonomy): Bacteria > Bacteroidota > Bacteroidia > Cytophagales > Spirosomataceae > Spirosoma > Spirosoma panaciterrae. The sequence continues at coordinate 229,822 of NZ_KB893173.1, forward strand.
GGCGGTGCTGTTGTCAACCATCTTGAAGTTTACGTCTGCGGCAGTACCGAGGTTCGTAAAAACACCTTCAACGATCTGATCTTTAAACCCAACATACGTAGCGGTAATTTTGAAAGGGCCACCCACCCGAACACCGGGGAGTGTATACCGACCCGATGCGTTCGTGGTGGTACCGTATCGGCTACCCGATGGCTCGTGAATGGCAACGACAGTGGCTCCGGGCAAGAGGCCGCCTTTATCGTCGGTAACCTGTCCGCTAATCACGGAGGTCGTTACCTGCGCCTTGGCTATGCTTCCGCCGAGCACAGCCAGTAGAATACTGCCGATTAGCATGAAAGCCGCTCGAAATTGCAGTAGTTTTTTAGACATAGAAGTGTTTGTTTGGTTAGCAGTGGTGAGTTTTCATCGTCTCGATGTCTTCTCAATTAAGAGACAAATATGCTAATTTTTTTAAGCTTCCAAAAGAGGGGCGTCTTAAAAAAGTACCACCATATGAATTTCTATTGACAAATTCCTACAAATAACACAATTTTTAAGTGTTTACGTTCTATTACTTTGTGTTACCATATTATTAAGTCATTTTTTACACCTCGTCTTCATCGCCTGCCCAATCAATCGGCTTTGGTAAATAACTTAACCGACAGGTATCCGACTACCTGATTTCTGTCTTAGTTTTGTCTCATTATGACATCATCGGAAACACAAGCTATAAAACTTACCCAATACAGTCATGGCGCTGGTTGCGGCTGTAAGATATCGCCTAAAATCCTGGACAAGATTCTGCATGGTCGTACCAGTAATGCGGACCTACCGGCGCAGGTAAATCAATCTTCCGATCTCTTGACCCATCATTCACTCATTGTTGGAAACGACTCGCGCGACGATGCCGCCGTGATGGATATCGGCAATGGGGAGGCCATTATCAGCACAACCGACTTTTTCATGCCCATTGTGGATGATGCCTATGATTTCGGCCGGATTGCGTCGGCAAATGCCATTAGTGATGTGTATGCCATGGGTGGCGAACCTATGATGGCGATTGCTATTCTTGGGTGGCCCCTAGACAAATTACCGCCCGAAGTAGCGGGACAGGTGCTGGAAGGGTCTCGGGCAATTTGTCGGGAAGCAGGTATTCCACTGGCTGGCGGACATAGCATTGATTCTCCCGAGCCTATTTTTGGCCTGGCAGTGACTGGCCGGGTGCGGCTCGACCACCTCAAACAGAACAATACGGCCACCCAGGGCTGTCGGCTTTACCTCACTAAACCACTGGGCGTGGGCATATTGACCACAGCCCAAAAAAAGGGGCTGCTTAAGCCCGAACATACCGATATAGCGCCCCGCCAGATGGCCCAGCTTAACAGCTTTGGGGCTTTACTGGGCAAATTGCCTTATGTTAAGGCCTTAACCGATGTAACTGGCTTTGGGCTGCTTGGGCATCTCATCGAAATGGCCGAAGGGTCAAATCTTAGCGCTATTGTCGAGTTCGAAACGGTTCCGAAATTGCCTATGCTCGACGAGTATCTGGCGCAAAAAAGCTTTCCGGGCGGTACTATGCGAAATCTGGATAGTTACGGACATAAAGTAGCCGAACTGACGGATGTACAACGGTACGTTCTGGCCGATCCGCAAACGTCTGGCGGTTTACTCATCGCTGTAACCCCCGACAGTACGGAGGAATTCGAACGGGTAGCGACGGAGAGCGGTTTCCATTTGAAATCGTTTGGAGAACTGGTCCCCCGACGGGAAAAAGTAGTGTATGTCAATTAAATAAGGAGGAATCGAGCGGGGGGAATGGATACGTAATTGTTATTTTTTCGTTCTTACTTGATCTTCTTCTTCCCTCCTCCCCCATTTATGAAATTATTTTACCGCCAAACTGGCGAATCGGGTCCGGCCATTGTTATTCTGCACGGCGTATTTGGTTCGTCAGATAACTGGCTTACAACAAGTAAAGCCATTGCCTCACGAGGTTACCGCGTTTTTGCGGTCGATCAACGGAATCATGGACAGTCGCCAAGAGGGCATGAACATGATTATCAGAGCATGGCTTCCGATTTGCACGAGTTTCTTACCGAACACCAGCTTACGGATCCTATCCTGGTGGGGCATTCGATGGGCGGCAAAGCCGTCATGCAGTACGCCATGCTTTATCCTGGCACCTATCAGAAACTTGTTGTAGTCGATATTGCCCCCAAGTTTTATCCCGTTCATCATGCTGAACTCATTCGGGGTCTGAAAGCCATTAATCTAACGTCCATCAAAGGGCGTACAGAAGCCGATGCCGTTCTACAAGCCTATGAACCGTCGCTGACTGTACGGCAATTTCTGCTAAAAAACTTATACCGAAATGAGCAGGGAGGGTTTGACTGGCGCATAAATATCCCTGTTATTGAGCGCGAACTACATGGAATTGGCGAAGAGCTAACCAATCCCCGCATTATTACCGAGCCAACTCTATTTATTCGGGGTAGCGAATCCCCTTATATACTTGACGACGATATACCGACCATTAAACGAATTTTCCCCAATGCTCAAATTGAAACGATTCAGGGAACGGGTCATTGGGTGCAGGCCGAAAAGCCAGTTGAGTTTGTTGAGGTATTGTTGAACTTTATCGAACATAAATCCTGATTCAGGTTCGGCGTCTGGGCAAACTGACGCTTTTGTTTCGAAAACGCCGATCAACAAAAAATGCCAACGCTTTATCTGATTCCTACCTTACTCGCCGACGATACGGCACAGATGGTGCTCCCTCCTACCATTCGGGAGGTAATCGAAAAAACGGATACGTATTTCGTTGAGAATGTACGCTCGGCCCGTCGATTTATCAGTGGTTTAAAAACAGCCCGTGTTATTGACGAGACACTTTTTTTCGAACTGACAAAAGATACCCCCCCAACCGATACCCGTCGGCAGATTCAGGAACTGACCGAGCGAAAACTAAATGCGGGGGTTTTGTCGGAAGCCGGTTGCCCGGGTGTGGCCGATCCGGGTGCTGTCGTGGTTGGAATGGCGCACACATTGGGATGGCGCGTTGAACCACTGGTGGGGCCCTCATCCATTCTGCTGGCCCTAATGGCATCGGGTATGAGCGGCCAATCGTTTGTTTTTCACGGCTATTTACCGATTGATCGACAGGACCGGGCCCGCACGTTGCGTAATCTGGAAAAAGAAGCCCAGCAACGCCAGCAAACCCAGATCTTCATGGAAACACCATATCGAAATGATGCGCTTTTGGCGGATGTACTAGCCACTTGTCAGGCCACTACAAGGCTATGCATAGCCTGTAATCTCACAGCACCCGATGCCTTTGTGCGCACATTAACCATTCGTGAATGGAAATCGAAGGTACCGGATTTACGAAAAAAACCAACCGTGTTTCTACTTTTGTAGTTGTAAGGCGGGTGGGCGGACGCTTCCGAATCATGTCCGCCTTGTCATTAACCATGCGGATATGATGTCCGCGTTACGCATGATTCACTCCTTCACGTTTTCACCGTTTCAGGAAAATACGTACGTCATTGCCGACGATACGACCCATGAGGCTGTTATTATCGACCCCGGCTGCTACGAACAAGTTGAAAAGGAAACCTTATGGCGTTTCATTGAAAGCCATAAACTGACGGTTAAGTACTTACTGTTGACTCATGCCCATCTGGATCATGTATTTGGGGTTGCTTACGTAAAACGAAAGTTTGGGGTAAAGGCCTATCTGAATCAACTGGATATGGTTATCTACAACGATGTTGCGTCCCGTTGTGCGCTTTTTGGTTTGCGTGGCTACGAACCGTCGGAGATTGACGAGTTTATTCAGGAAGGCGATCAGTTTACTTTTGGCAGTATAGTGCTGGATACCCTGTTCGTGCCTGGCCACGCTCCTGGCCATGTGGCGTTTGTCAATCATGCCGAACGCTACGTAATCGGTGGTGATGTACTCTTCAAAGGTAGTGTTGGCCGCACCGATCTCCCCTATTGTAGCTATACCGACTTAATGACCAGTATTCGAACAAAACTGTATACCTTGCCCGACGATTATACGGTGTATCCGGGACACATGGAGCCAACCACCATTGGTCGTGAGAAACGAACAAACCCATACGTCAAACTGTAGGAACGAACGGGTAGTCTGTTGGCCGTCGGGCCGTTTTAATCTACAAACTCAAATGGCTTAATGGACAGCTAGTCCGTTTTACAGATATGAATCTGCTTAAACATATCCCCAATGCCATGACCTGCGGCAATTTGCTCTGTGGGTGTATTGGATTGGTCATGACCCTGCGTGGCTACCTCGATACGGCAGCCTGGTTAATTGGCATCGCTGCCATCCTTGACTTTGGCGACGGGTTTGTGGCCCGACTGGTTAAGGTTTCCGGGCCGTTTGGCAAGGAGCTGGATTCTCTGGCCGACATGGTTACGTTTGGCGCGCTTCCGGCTACCATAGTTTTTCAGCTCTGCTGGTACCAGAATCTGGGTAGTATTTCGTACGGGGCTTTTCTGATCGCTGTATTATCGGCGCTGCGGTTAGCCAAATTCAATATCGATACCCGGCAAAGTGACCAGTTTATCGGTGTGCCTACCCCGGCCAACACCATGCTGATTGCGGCATTCCCGCTTATGCACACGTACCAGCCTCAGTACGATGCATTCTGGCAAAATGATTTTGCTCTGGGCATGATTATCGCTTTTTCGTTCCTGATGGTTTCTGAAATTCCGCTCTTTGCCCTGAAATTTAAATCGTTTGGCTGGGCCGAAAACCGAATAAAATATAGTTTTCTGATTGCTTCCGCATTACTACTGTTATTTTTGCAGTTTGCAGCAATTCCCCTAATTATTCTGCTTTATATCGTTGTTTCACTAATCTCTAAATGATCGAATGATTGAATAACTGAATGATTGACTCTGGTACACAGCCACTTTACTCATTCAAGAATTCAATGATTCAATCATTCACTCATTAAAATGAAGTACATCGCCGAAATCAACATCATGACCCGTTCGGAAATTCTGGACCCTCAGGGCAAAGCCGTTAAACTGGGTTTACATAACCTCCAGATGGACACCATCGATAATGTTCGCATCGGAAAACACATCCGGCTTGAAGTAGATGCTGACACCGAAGACCAGGCCCGTTCAACCGTTGATTCGGCTTGCCGCCAGCTACTGGCCAACCTGATTATGGAAGAATATTCGTTTGAGCTGCAACCCGCTTAATTGTAGATACGCTTTAGCATACAGGCACAGCCCACCCAAAGAACGTCGGCCAATAATTAACTGGTTATTAGGCGTCCTTCCAGGTGTTAGCTGTGCCTTTGCATTTGTAACAAACACGATTCTGACTTATTCCTTTGTACCTTTGCCGACTATTTGATTATAACGAATGAATACCACTTACGCTAGTATTAAAGGGTTAGGATTCTACGTTCCTGAAACCATTGTAACGAACCAGGATTTAACCCAATATATGGACACCTCGGATGCCTGGATTCAGGAACGGACGGGGATTAAGCAACGGCGTTACTTCACCTATGGTAAAGATACCAACGCCAGTATGGCTACGGCCGCATCACGCATGGCTCTCGACCGCGCCCAGGTCGAGGCTAACGAGGTTGACCTGATCGTTTACGCAACCATCACCCCCGACTATTATTTTCCTGGTTCAGCCTTTCTCATGCAGCGTGAACTAGGCCTGGAAGGTATTGGGGTGATCGATATCCGCAATCAATGTTCGGGATTTGTTTATGCCCTTTCCATTGCCGATCAGTTCATCAGAACCGGCATGTATAAAACCATTCTGGTAGTAGGCTCAGAAATTCAGTCTACGTTTTTGAACAAAAGCAATGAAGGACGGGGGGTAGCAGTCATCTTTGGTGATGGAGCCGGGGCGGCTGTTGTACAGGCCACTACCGATCCAGACCATCGTATCTTATCGACTCACCTGCATGCCGATGGGCGGTATGCTGAAGAATTATATGTTCGGGACCCTGGCAGTAGCCGTGAAGGACGCTGGCTAACTGAAGAAACACTGGCAGGAGGCAACTACAACGTGACCATGAACGGGAATGCCGTATTCAAACACGCCGTTGTGCGGTTCATGGAAGTTATTCATGAGAGTCTGGAAACCAACGGCTATACCCCTGAAGATTTGGCCTTATTGGTTCCTCACCAGGCCAATATTCGAATTTCCGAATATGTTCGTCAGCAGATGAACCTGCCCGAAGAAAAAGTCTATAATAATATTCAAGAGTACGGAAATACCACAGCGGCTTCTATACCGATTGCCCTGACCGAAGCTTTTGAAGAAGGCCGTATTAAACCCGGCGACCTGGTTTGCCTGGCCGCTTTTGGCAGCGGCTTCACCTGGGCTTCTGCATTAATTAAATGGTGAATGAGTGAGTGAATGGCTGACGCGTTCTAATGGCTCTTTCACTCATTCGCTCTTTCACAATTAATAGTTTCCAACCGATAGCATGACGAGGGTACAGGCGTCAACGGTTTCGATGCCTTCTGCCTGAAGTTGCTTTTCAAATTCGGGATTTTCGGCACCAGGATTAAAGATAACGCGTTTGGGCTTCAGTCGTTTAATATATTCGTACAGCTTAGGTTGATTCTGAGGCCCTACATACATCGTTACGGTATCGATTCCCTGCAAATCAGGCTCGCCGGTGCGAATGGGGTGGCCTTCGATGTCGCCCTCATGTAAACCCAGTAATTCAATGTCATGTCCATGTCGAAGCAACCGATAAGCCGCCAGATTAGCATAACGCCCCTCTTTTGCCGTTGCGCCAACGATGAGTGTTTTTTTTCCCTGAGCATCTATTGTCATAACCGTACGCATGCATTATTTGCATGTCTGTATCTTTAACCAATCTGGTGAAGAACCAGTTTCGACGTCATTTGCACCCACGGAATCTATTGAATTGATCAACTCCGCTACATATGGTATAAATTTGTTCATTATCAATAGCTTACCCTATTAAGTGAGCATTTTAAAAGAATCTTGGTAGTAAAATCATTATGTTACAACTATTTTGCCCTATAGTTGTTAAGCACTCATCAGAAAGCTCTTATCCGGCTGAAATTCACGGCTAATCACAAAAATCATCGGTCATGGATGCCAAAGAAAAACAGAATTTTTGGAATGAAAAGTGGACACCGATCGTGTTTGAAGGCATTGAGAATCCCCCTCATTACGAAGTTTCCAACTATGGACGACTGCGAAGCTTCCAATCTACTCCCACCAATCGTTCAGCAAGTCCCTCGGGAACTACACCGGGCAAACCAATAAAAGGCTCTGTTATTCAGGGCTACCGATCCCTCAATATTCGATCAGGAGGGAAAACCATAAATCGGTATATCCATAAGCTGGTTGCCGAGCATTTCGTTTCTCGTAATCATCCTGATCAAACGTTTGTCATCCATCTTGATCACGACAAGCTTAACAATCACTTTCAGAATCTGCGATGGGTAACTAAGGCCGACATGATTGAACACAATCGAAACAATCCCAGCCTTAAAAATCGGCAACTGCCTCGTCAGACCCGTAATTATAAACTAACCGAAAGTAAGGTCAAGATCATCAAGAAACTTCTACTAAACGACAAAAACCGGTTAAAGATGATTGCCAAACAGTTTGGTATCACGCACACCCAACTGAACCGGATTCGGTCGGGCGAAAACTGGAAACATGTTACGATTGAGTAATCATTTTGGCGAGAAACCTAGTTACACCCGACGAAGAAATCTCCATACGAATGAATCTATACTACTGGTCGTTCTAATTAGGATGGGGTTTCACTGGCAAAGATTTCATACACCGGGCCCGGTTCTATGAGGTCTTTGTCAGGACTTTTTTAATAATTCACATTTGCGCCAACACCAAGTCCTGGTGCGCCTGCCAGAGGCATCGAGACAAAAAAGGAAGTCCCTACTCCTTCATCCGTTTCGAACCAGATCGACCCCCCGGCATGTTCAACACCGCGCTTGGCAATCCAAAGTCCAAGGCCCGACCCACCACCTTTTGTACTAAAATTGGGCAAAAAGACTTTGTTCCGAATTGCTTCAGGTATGCCTACCCCGTTATCGTGCACTTCGATCAGCACCGAATCGCTACTCGTTGACAGCTTCAGATCGATCACTGGTTTTCGGTCGGGTGGAACGGACTGAATAGCATTGATAAGCAGGTTAGTCATGATTCGCCCCATAAACTGCCGATCTCCAACCACCAGGATTGGCCCTTCGACGCTTTCTCTCCGAAGCATAATCCGTTTGTCATCAGCATACAGATCGGCCGTTTTATTAAATACCCCTGTCACCTCAAACTCTTCCTTTTTGGGCATCGGCATCTTGGCAAACTCTGTGAATGAGTTGGCAATATCACTGATATTATCAATCTGATCCAACAGCGAGTCGAACGTTCGGAGTATCACCTTGCGCGAAGGATCTCCATTGAGCCCTGCCGCATCCTTCCCGTTGTTTGGGAATGTCCGTTGCAGATGCTGTAAGGTTAACTTCATGGGTGTCAATGGGTTCTTGATCTCATGCGCAATCTGTTTGGCCATTTCCCGCCAGGCCGATTGTTTCTCTGTCTGGGCGAGCGCCTGTTTACTTTCTTCCAGTTTCAACAGCATTCGGTTATACTCCCGAATCAGCAGGCCAATCTCATCATCCGACTGCCAGGGCAGCGGATCGTTCGGGCGCTCCAGGTTGGTTTTCCTGATTTTTTGCGTCAGTAAGCGAAGCGGCTTTGTTAGCATATGCGACGCGAAATAGGATAAGATCAGAAAGAAAAGAAACAGAGCCGTGAAAATGCTCAGCGATGTGGCAATAACCTCAATGATTTTCCGGTCAAGTTCGGGTTGGGCGTAGAAATAGGGAATGCTCAACACACCCAGCAAGTGCCCATCATACGATTTTATACAGGCGTAGGCCGTCCGGTAATTCAGCGTTCCCAACGATTCATCGAGCAGAACCTGGTTTTCCTTATCCTCAATAATGTGATTATAGGCGTCGGGATTGATTCGTTTGGAGAGATAGCCTCGTTCGTAGATAATCGGTCGTGTCGAGGTATACAGCTTCCCCTGAGCGTCAAATAGATTGATATCGATGTTGGCATCACGGGCAATTTTCCCTAGCTCTTCTTCCATCGACGCCTTACTCCGCTTTTGCGCATACAGATGCTCGTCAAGATAGATCAGAAAATTCGATGCAATATTTCGGGTATTTACAATATAGGTATCCTTCTGATTGTCAACATAATTAGAACTAATGACACCCAGAATGATCAGGATAACGAAGATCAGCGGAAGAAAAAAGGCCAGGTTCAGCAGGATCTGAATCCGGGTCGAATAATTGATATTGAATTTGGAGAACCGATAATTGATAGCATAGCAGGCAATGACCAGAATGACCGTCAGCACCAGCAGCAGATACAGAAATGAGAAGTTGGAAAAGATATTCCGAAACGGATACTCTGGCGACGATACCACAACCACACGCCCATTCTGGCCTCTTTGGGCAATGTGCTGGTAATGATTACTTGAGATTCCGGTTGTAAATAATGCGGGATTATTCAGCAGAGACAGTTCAAGCTGCCGATCATAGTTATAATTTCCGGGAGAGCTATACCAAAGCTTGTACTGGACTGGTCCGGTAGCAGCCTTCCCCGGATCGGGGCCCGTGAAAAAGGCATAACTGTACTCCTGCGTATCCTGATTTTGAGTAAATTTTGTATCGACCAGCAACCCAGGATACACTCCCTTGGGTCGTTCTTTCCGAAGTCGCAGATCAAGAACCACATACCCCAGGGTATCGGATGCCGATGGCCCCGCAGAACCCGCTGCTACCGGCCGCTGAATCGGCACAAAGCATACATATTGCTTAACAAACTGATTGTCTGCTTCACTGACAAAGTATATACCTGCATACTCTGTTTTATAGGATTCCTGACGATACCGGCTTGTGAGCGACGATAACGATACCGGATCAGGACTAATATCGAGTGGACGACCATTGGCCCGAAACGAAAACACTTCGATATCGTACTTGTCGAAATATTTATCCAGGTGTAAGCTTTTCACGCGTTGCTGAATGCGTTCACGAACCAGCAGCGTATCGGTCCGTAAAGCACGACCAATTTCTGCATCTTTCTGGATCGACTCCTGTGCTTTACTCATCAGGAATTCGCCAAATACGTCGTTTTCGGCCAGAAGTTGCGCAGCAAATTCCTGTTCGTGACTTAGTTGCTTCCGGATTTCCTGATTGTAGACGACGTAAGAGGTCATCACCGCACAAATGAAAGCTGCCAGAAACAGATAAATGGAGGTCTTATAACGAAATGTGTAGAGCGTTTTAGGTAACTGGCTTAGATACACAACCAGAAAATAAATCCCATTTAGCAGAAATACAGGTTCCAGAGCCCCCCCCATCAACAACCAGATGCCCGCACTTAACACCGAGCCAGCCATGATCAGAGCCAGCCCGATTCCGACGTGATTGATTCGGTTGAAGCGCAGAAAAAGGCTGGCCAGTAAATGGGTAATCAGGAAATAAATACAGGATATGACAATAAAGACAACCAGACACGCAATTTTCAGAAATGAAAAATGGATGTTGAGGGTAATATCAAGTGTAAACTGCGACTTTTCGTAAATATTCGTTAATTCAATGTAGCAAAGCGTAAAGGTTACATAACTGAGCACAACACACGCTACCGACACCACAAGTTTCAGCCAGTGGGGCTGATTCAGAAGCCATACGTAGAGCTGCGAGCGGAAATAATACCTTACCCAGTAAAAAGCCAGAATAGCAATGACCAGTGCATTCAGCAGCAAGTCGCCCAACGACGGAACGAGTATAGAGGATGCGTAGTATTTAGGATTGAACAGATCCGACTCAATGAATAGAAACGGAACCCCAAAGAAAAGCATAACGGCCCGCAGTAGCAGCAGATACGTTGCCAATGCCACAAACCCCCATTCATACCGCCGTTTCTTCCGCAGCCGAACCATCAATTGCAGCACATAGAGGCCCAGGAAAATCACCCCCAGTGTAGCCAGAATAACCGTATTGACCGGCGTTGAATGATTTCGATAAGCATCAACTTTGGGCGGTACAACCGAAAATAAAAAGGCCGATGTGTTATCGTAGATAGCCTCGTAGGTATTTAGCCGTTTGTCGGTAACAGACTGTGGGTCAAGCGAAAATATATCTGGATTATACCCTGACTGTAAATAGGCATTGTTGCTGTGATAATACCGATGAATATTGACCAGTGAGTATACATCCAGCACATTGCCTCCAGCCGGTATACGCCGATGGCTGACAATAAAACGCCCCTGTTCAAAGTCTATTAATTTTGGTATGGTCGTTACGACCGACAACTGATTGAATTCGGGCACGAAGCGATAATCTGACCAATACTCTAACCGGCCGTCGCGAAAAACAAAGAAAGGATAATGGGAAGGTAACCTAAAATAGTCAGTGAATTTGGGTTTTGGACTCCGTACCAGCAACGCCGACACACTATCCAGCTCGGATGTACTCACCTGCATCTCCTCCTTCACCCGTTGTTGCACTGCACTCAGGTATTGCTCATCAGTAGCACCTGGCTCGTTTTGCTCCAGCAAAAGGAAATACAGAATCGAACAGCCGATGGTTACTGCAGCCAGGAGCAGGAAAATATGTTTCTCTATACGCTTCACCAGGTGGGCAATCTTGTCTTCCTCAAAACCATCCCTAAAATCATGCCAAGATTTCAGACCAGAACCAATAGTCGATAGGGCTAGTAATCATTTCGTTCAATAGCCTACTGATTACTAACCCTATCGACTATTGGTTAGCTGAGCCTTTTTCTACGGTGTAGCCCCCTGTTTCATACCCGATTTCGGCACCAAATACGTACAGCAAATGCTTCCGATCAATAATGACCTGTACACCTTCTACGTTATACACTTCGTCGGAGGGACCAGGCAGGTCAAAGCCCAATAGCCATGACGACCCGCATCCTCCTCCCCGGATGCCTATGCGTAATCCGTACTCGCCGGGAATTTTATTTGCCTGAAGCGTGTCCAGTATCTGTTGACGAGCCTCAGGTCGAACGCGAATGGGATTATCTATTGTAAGCATACATTCTGGAGGTTGTCGTTTTTGAGGGCCAAGGCCCCGGAGCAGTTTCTCAAAAACGTAAAACCCATTAACTGTTAAACCCTTTTATCAAAATTACCATTTTTACGGGACAACGTTCCTTCTTTTTATGGATCTAGTAAGCGATTTTCTGAAACTGATTGTGCCTGCAGGATTAGTACTTTATGGAATGTACCTGACGGTCAAATTATTACTCGAACGTGAAGCCGATAGGCATCGTTATGACGTACAGGCACGCTATACAGAGACGGTAGTACCGATCCGTTTACAGGCTTATGAACGCATGGTCCTGTTTCTGGAACGTATCAGCCCCAATAATTTATTGTTACGACTGGGCAATAGTTCAACGACCGTAATCGAATTCCAGCAGCGACTTCTTCAGGAGATCAGGGATGAGTACAACCACAACCTATCGCAACAGGTGTACATGAGCCAGAAGGTTTGGGATCAGATACAGGCGGCTATGAACGAAGTGGTTACCCTGATCAACCAGGCATCGGGCGATACACGACCTGATGCACCAGCCCTTGAACTTTCGAAACGCATTTTTGAACGGATTATCCAAAAAGATCGCCAACCCACTGCCGATGCGCTTCGGGCGGTAAAAGAAGAAATTCAGGCAATGTTTATGTAATGAGGTTGGGCATTGAGGGGAGAGCCTGGGATGATGTCGCATTAGGCAACTCTGTCCCTTTCTCCAATGCCTCGTACCTCAAAACACAGCTGTCGATATCATCATGGCTTTTTGTAGAGCCGCCTGATTGATAGACAAGCCAATCCCCTCTTCCTGAAGCGTTTGAATAATTTCTTCGGTTGGCAGGTTCCCGGTTAACGCATCAGCAGCCATTGGGCATCCGCCAAAGCCGCGCAGCGCCCCATCGATACGGTTAATTCCTGCCCGAACTGCTGCCCGTACCTTCACCGATGCCTCCCCTGGGCGGGCGTGCAGGTGAGCCCCAAACTCAACCGACGGAAAGGATTGACGTAACGCATAAAAAAGTGACTCAATCGCTTCGGGCGTCGAAGAACCGATCGTGTCAGACGGTGCAATTATGCCAATTCCCAGTTGCAGAAGTTGTTCGGTAAACGCACTTACCAGGGAAGGGCTGTACGGGTCACCATATGGATTGCCAAATCCCATTGACAAATAAACGACCAACTGCTTTCCTGTATCTACACATAGATGCTGTATGTCGGCCACTTCCGCAAACGCCTGAGCGATTGACTTGTTGGTGTTGCGCTGCTGAAATGTTTCAGAAACCGATAAGGGGAATCCGATGTATTGAATTTGCGCATAAGCAGCCGCCTGCCCGGCTCCACGCCGATTGGCCACAATAGCCAGCAGTTTTGTTTGAGTAGATAAAAGATCGAGCCCCGCTAAAACCTCGGCGGTATCCTGCATTTGAGGAATCGCCTTGGGCGACACGAAACTTCCAAAATCCAGTGTATCAAAACCAACCTGTAAGAGGGTATTCAGATACTGAATTTTTAAGTCCGTCGGGACAAAATGGTCCAGCCCCTGCATTGCATCACGAGGGCACTCGATTAGTTTCATCGACGTACAGTTTGGCGCGTCAGAAAGGCAAACATGAGCATCACAAGCCCGCAGATCGCCAGTCCACCGGCCTCCCGAGCCATTTCAATATTCAGACTACGCATACCCACCTCGCTGAACAGAAACCCTTCAAACTTCGGAGGCCACTGATACACGGCCGATGCAAAGAACAGCAGCGCCAGTACCACAAAAAACCACCAGCGCCCCAGATTGGCATAGGCCATAAAACAGGCTACAGCCGCCACGCCATAAATTGGAATCCAGACTTCAGGATCCGGATCGTTGTACTGGAATGCCGCAAATAAAACAAACAACAGTCCGAAAATGATCGCCAGTGTTTTACGCATGGTTTGCTAAAAAATTAAGTGGAGAAAGAACGGTAACTACAGTGGATGACATAGAACCTGTTTAAGCTTTTGTCCCCGTAGCGTTTTTGTCATCCCGAGGAACGAGGGATCTTCGGATAATCTGATTAAAAAGCCCTCACTCGAAGATCCCTCATTCCTCGGGATGACAAAACATACCCACTGTAGTTCGATCAGGAAAAGTTTAGACAGGTTCATAAGTTTTGCCAGCTACGATCCTACTGACTTCCCAAACCTGATTAAAATCAATCCACTAGTTACAATATGCCTTAACAGCATTGGCCGCATCGGCATACCCCAGATTTTGAGCCTGTTTTAGGCTCAGGCAGGCCGATTCACGGTCGTTTTGCAAAACCTGTGCAACTCCCAGGCCATAAAATGCTTTCCCAAATTTAGGATCCGCCTTAACGGCCTGCTGAAAATCGGCAATAGCTCCCGGCAAATCCTTTTGCTGAAAGCGAAGGTTTCCCCGATTATACAAAGCCAGAGCATTTTGTGAATCTAACGCTATAGCCTGCGAAAAATCCGTTATAGCTGGTTGAACCTGTCCTTGGGTCGCAAACAACTGACCTCGGTTCAGAAAGAGTTCAGCACTAATCTGCTTGCTGGTATCGGGGGCCAGCCGAATCGCATCCGAATAATCTTTCAGCGCACCCGTCAGGTCGTTTTGAGCCACCTTAAGCAACCCACGGTTATAATACGGCCGATAGAAATTGGGCTGAAGTTTAATGGCCTGGTCGTAATCCAGAGTAGCATTCGCATACTCTTTTAACTCAAAATAAGCCACTCCTCTCGAATTGAATGCTTCTGCATTTCCGGCATCGGCATCGATTGCCTGATTCAGAGCCTGAATCGCTTCCCGAAATTTCCCCTCTTTCAAATACGCCCTTCCCTGTTCTACGTAATTGTCTGACGAGGAGCAGGCAACGCATGTCAATAAACAAATGTATACGAATCGCTTCATTCCGTGATGAGCGATTGAGCGATTGCGTGATTGAGTGATTAGCTGGCTAAAGCCGAATTCACTCAATCACGCAATCGCTCAATCGCAATTGATTTTTTGCAAAGGTATGCGTGAAAATTTGTCGTTAACGAATAGTTGTATAACTTTGCATCGGCAAATCGGTGCTACCAGCTCCTGCTGAATCCCCCAGGTCTTGACCGAAGCAAGGGTAGGTGGTTGTAGCGGTGAGACATTGGTTTGCCATTTTTTATTTCCGCCAATTGCGGTTATGTCGTTTAGGGGTCATGCATTTAGCACTATAGGGCCGCTAAATACCTAACACCCAACATGCATCTACTGAACCAGCTTACTACCTCGTTTCAGCAACTCTTTCAGGCCGACCCGCTGCTAATCTGCTCCCCAGGCCGTGTCAACCTTATTGGTGAACATACTGACTACAACGAAGGGTTTGTACTTCCGGCGGCTATCGACAAAGCCATCTACCTGGCTGTTGGCCCTCGGACTGACCACGAACTACACGTTGTAGCGCATGACCTGAACAAAACCTTTCAGGGGTCGCTAGCCCATCTGGAACCGACTCACACCTGGGCCGACTATATTCTCGGGGTTGTGGCACAGATGCGGCTGGCCGGTTACGACTTTCCCGGATTCAACTGTATTTTCAGTGGAACGATTCCGATGGGTGCTGGTCTTTCGTCGTCGGCAGCCCTGGAAAATGGCGTAGGCTTCGCCCTGAACGAACTGTTTGGCTTAGGCCTTGACCGCATTGATTTACTAAAATTGTCGCAACGGGCAGAGAATGAATTTGTGGGAGCGAAAGTAGGGATTATGGATATGTTTGCCAGTATGATGGGCAAGGCTGACAATGTTATCAAACTCGATTGCCGATCTCTCGAATATACTTACGCCCCCCTGCAAATGGATGGCATCAGCATCGTCCTGTGCGATTCGCAGGTCAAACATTCGCTGGTAACATCTGAATACAATACACGCCGGGCCGAATGCGAAGCGGGCGTCCGTTTCCTTCAGACCTTCTACCCTGAAATCAAAAGCCTCCGCGATGTAACGATGGAAATGCTCGACCAGCACCTCCGCGATACAGAACCATTGATCTACCGCCGTTGTGCGTATGTAGTGCAGGAAAACGCTCGGTTGCTGGCAGGCGTTGAAGCCCTGGAAGCTAACGATATTGCCGCCTTTGGCCAACTGATGTATGGTTCGCACGAGGGATTGAGCAAGAATTATGAAGTAAGCTGCCCCGAACTGGATATTCTGGTCGACATTGCCCGTACGCATCCGGGCGTATTTGGCGCACGGATGATGGGAGGAGGCTTTGGCGGTTGCACGATCAATCTGGTGCGCGAAGAGGCCCTTGACTCATTTACTGAATTGATTACCAAACAATACAAAGCCCAAACCGCTAAAGATACGTACCTTCACGTCTGTAAAATCCAGAATGGGACAGGTATCATTAAAAACCAATAGGTCGGCAAGTAAATAAGCCAAAACAAGACTTATACACGTACTGACCGCAGATCAATTAACAACTCTATTTTACCATGAAATTTTTCATTGACACGGCCAATCTGGCCGACATTCGCGAAGCCCAGCAAATGGGGATTCTCGACGGGGTAACAACCAACCCTTCACTCATGGCCAAAGAAGGCATCACGGGCAAAGACAATGTAATGCGCCATTACAAAGAGATCTGTGATATCGTTCAGAACGACGTAAGTGCAGAGGTTATCTCGGTTACCTACGAAGAAATGATCAAAGAAGGCGAAGAGTTGGCTGAGATCGATGAGAACATCGTAGTAAAAGTGCCGATGAGTGCCGACAGCATCAAAGCCATCAAATATTTTTCAGAAAAAGGCATTCGTACCAACTGCACGCTGGTATTCTCGGCTGGTCAGGCACTGCTGGCAGCAAAAGCAGGGGCTACTTATGTATCGCCGTTCGTAGGTCGGCTGGACGATGTTTCGACGGATGGGATTGAACTGATTCAGCAAATCGTAAACATCTACACAAACTACGGCTATACAACCGAAGTTCTGGCCGCGTCGGTACGTCACCCAATGCACGTTATCCAATGTGCAGAAATCGGAGCAGATGTCATGACGGCTCCGTTGAGCGTTATGAAAATGCTGCTGAACCACCCATTGACCGACATTGGCCTGGCTAAATTCCTAGCCGACCACGCTAAAGCTGAGAAAAAGTAATTTTTATGGTATTCGGTTTATCGTTTATAGTAGCTAATGCGTTTACGGTTGCGTTAGCTCACTATAAACGGTATACTGTAAACCGAAAATCGATTTATGTTTTCCTCTGACCCCGTTCTTACCCTCGACCACGCCGATATTTATCAGGGCAAGAAGTTAATTTTAGGCGATGTATCGTTCCGAATTGACAAGGGCGATTTTGTGTACTTGATTGGCCGCACGGGAAGTGGAAAAACATCCTTACTGAAAACCTTATACGCCGATCTATGGCTGCAAAATGGGAAAGGCACAGTAGCCGGGTTCCAACTCGACTCGCTTAAACCCCGCGACATTCCCATGCTGCGCCGGAAGATTGGTATCGTTTTTCAGGATTTTCAACTGTTTTTCGACCGTTCGGTAGAGGACAACCTAAAGTTTGTTCTGAAAGCAACAGGGTGGAATAACAAAGCAGACATGAACAACCGCATTGCCGACGTGCTGATGCAGGTGGGCCTGGGAACAGCCCAGAAAAAAATGCCCCATCAGCTCTCGGGTGGCGAACAGCAACGGGTTGTTATTGCCCGCGCCATGCTCAATGAACCCCTGATTCTGATTGCCGACGAACCAACCGGAAATCTCGATCCATCGGTGTCGGACCAGATTATGAAAGTATTTCAGGCCATCAACAATGCCGGTACAGCCGTACTGATGGCTACGCATAATTACGACCTGCTCAACAAATACCCGGCTCGCGTACTGCGTTGCCAGGAAGGGCAGGTTATTGAGTTGGCAGGTTAACCGTTCGCTCATTTTTTTAGACTGACCTTTTCTCCTATGCCCGTTGGTCGTCGCCCTTTCTTACGTACTTTAGCAGCCAGCATGGGTGCATCGCTGCTCCCAGCAAGTCAGGCTATACAGGCCGGTTCGCTTACCAAACCCAAAGCGATTTCCTGTAATTCATATTCCTGGCTAACATTCTATGGCCGTCAGGGAAAAACCTGGATGGCCGATCCGGATGCCTCCTTTCAGGAGTTTACTCAATCAGGGCTGACCGCTTATGAGCCTGCGGTAAACACAGCCGATGATGTTCGGAAATTGATTCCATTGTTGGCAACGTATAAACTGACAATGCCTTCGTTGTACGTAAACAGTACACTTCATCGGCCCGATGAAGCTCAGAAATCGATTGATTCCGTCTTATCCATTGCCGAAGCCGCCCGTCAGGCGGGTACTACCCTCTTTGTTACCAATCCAAGCCCGATCCGTTGGGGGAGCGAACAGGATAAGACCGATGCGGACTTAAACGAACAGGCCAAAAATCTTGACCGATTAGGCGCAGAACTGCGCAAACGTGGCATTACTCTGGCGTATCATACCCACGCTCCGGAGCATCGACAGGCCGCCCGTGAATTCCATCACATGCTGCTGGGCACAGACCCTAAAAATGTGTCGCTCTGTCTGGATGCGCACTGGGTGTACCGGGGCTCGGGCAATTCACAGGTTGCCCTGTTCGATGTGGTTAAACTCTACGGAAAGCGCATTGCAGAAGTTCACATCCGGCAATCGCGCGGAGGAATCTGGCAGGAAACATTTGGTGACGGGGATCTTGATTATCGTCGACTGGCGACTGAGCTAACTGCGTTGAAGGTTCGTCCCCTACTGGTTCTGGAACAATGCCTGGAAAAAGACTCCCCGAACACAAAGGGCCCCGTGGAAGCCCACAAACAGGATTTAGTTTACGCAAAAGAGGTATTTTCGGGATTGATCGGATAATGAAACAAAGAGGTTGATTGACGGTTATTCATGCTGATGGCTGCTTACCAGCGATCACATAACTACCAACACAATTAAACTCACGTTAGCATTATGCAACCCAATATTGGTCTCGAAGAAGATGTTCTGAAACAGGACAACACCTTACTCAATGATTTCCTGTCAGATTTGCACGTTCTATATATCAAAACCCGAAAGTATCACTGGAATGTGGCCGGGCCAAATTTCATGGAATACCACAAATTCTTTGAAAGCCAGTACAAAGCCATCGAAGCCGAAATTGATGAAGTAGCTGAGCGGATTCGTCAGTTAGGGGGCAAGCCGCTGGCCACCATGGCCGAGTTTCTCCATAATACCAGCCTGAAAGAAGATACCGGCACCCCTAAAAGTACGGCCGATATGTTCAAAAATCTACTCTCCGATCATGAGCAAATCATTCGTGAACTTCGCGACGACGTAGATAAATGTGCCGATGAACTAAACGACGCAGGCACCGCCGATTTCCTGACCAAGTCGATGGAAGATCACGAAGCGATGGCCTGGATGCTGCGGAAATACCTTTCGTAGCTCAGTAAAGAATGAAGAGTTAATAGTGAAGGCTAGTGAGCTATAGGGATTTTCTCTATATTCATCGTTTTCACTGTTAACTCTTCTCGTTTACGTGCCTAAATCGCTTTCGCTTCGCTCTGGCCTTGGTAGTGTGTTATTCTGGTCGGTTATTTCAGCCGCATTTATCGGGCCTGGTTCGGTAACGGCCTGTGCAAAAGCAGGCTCCCAGTTTGGCTTAGATTTGCTCTGGGTATTGACATTTGCCACATTGGGGACGGTCTGGCTTCAGGAAGCAGCCGCCCGAATTACCATCGCAACCGGGAACGATTTAGGTCAGGTAATTACCCAAACATATACCGGAGCCAGGGGAAAATGGGTAGCCTGGTCATTGTTTCTGGCCATTTTTCTAGGATGCGCTGCTTATCAGGCCGGGAACATTCTTGGCGCTGTATCTGGGCTGGCTTTACTGACAGGAGCCTCTGTTCCTACGCTAACCGTTGGTGTAGGGATAATGTGTATTATCCTTCTTTGGGTAGGTTCAACTCAAAATCTGGCAAACTTCCTGGGGATTATTGTTTTTGCCATGGGGGGGGCCTTTGTTTATGTGGCATTTGGCGCTCCCGTTACACCAGCCGACCTTACCAAAGCGCTGATTGTACCTAACTTTCCTTCGGGCTCTTTATTGCTGATCAATAGTCTGATCGGTACAACCATCGTTCCCTATAATTTATTCTTTGGTTCCAGCATTGTGCCCGGTCAATCGCTAAGTGAGATGCGCCTGGGCATCTGGGTAGCCGTTGTTCTGGGTGGTATTATTTCGGTGGTATTGTTGTTGGCGGGTCTGCTGATTCCTGGTGATTTCTCATATCCGCACATGGCCCAGGTACTTACCGACCGCTTGGGCGCATGGGCTGGCTCTTTGTTTTCTTTCGGCTTATTTGCTGCCGGACTGGCTTCGTCGATCACGGCACCGCTGGCGGCTGCAGTTACGGCACAAAGTTTGCTAGGTGTTCGCAAGAACTCGCCCACCTATCGAGGTATATGGCTGGTCGTTATGCTTACTGGCCTTGGGGTGGGCTTGTCCAATGTCAATACCATCGAGGTGATTGTTGCCGTTCAGGCTATCAATGGCATTTTACTACCGTTTGTGACGATCTTTTTATTCGCGGCCGTCAATAACCGAATCTTACTGGGGGATACATACCGAAATTCGTTGCCTCAAAATCTGGCCATGGGCCTTGTTGTGCTCGTAACAGCTATTTTGGGTCTATGGAATGTCTGGCTGGCCTTCCAGTCATAACAAAAAAGGAGACTGATTAGCAGTCTCCTTTTTTGTTATGACTTCATTCTTATTTCTTTTTATTTACCTCACGCTCAAGCTGTTCGATTCGCTTTTGCTGTTCAATCAGGCGGAGGGTCATTTCTTCATTCTGCTTTACCAGCGTGGCCAGCAGAGTAGTCAGGTCAGCGCCCTGCTTTACCATTTCAGTAGCGCTTGGGATACCCGGCAGGTGCTTGTTTTGCTGAATGTATTTTTCTACCTCGGTCAAAGAAGGCAGTTTATAGGCTGGAGCAAATACATAGTCGGCCCATTGATTCTCCGAAGTCGGTTGCACGCGCATGGCCGTAGCCGACAAATGCGCTCCCAAGGTGACATCCCCTTTCTCATCGACCGTCAGGAATTTAGCAGCCGTTGCGTTATTGACTGGCGAGTTGGCCGTCATATTCGTTAGTCGAAGGCCACTACGTCCATCCATACCGGCTGTCAGTTCGAGTCGGTTTTGTGGGGCAGAGGTGCCTATCCCTACGTTAACGTTATTACCCAGAACCATAGCATTGCTGGTTAGTACCCGGGCATTGGCCCCAATGGCAGTTGCATTCGACAGGCCAACGCCTACCCCTATGGCATTTGCTCCGATCAACGTATTATCCTGCCCGTTCAAGACATCAACGCCCGAATTAGGCCCTATGAACAGGTTACGGCTACCGCGTTGGTTACCCTGACCAGCGTTGAAACCGATAAACACGTTATCACTCCCATCGGTATTGAGTTTACCCGCTTCGTAGCCGACAAAGGTGTTATGGCTACCTACTGTATTCGGGAAACCGGCCTTGTAGCCAAAATACGTATTGTACGAGCCGGTCGTGTTGCCCTGCCCCGCCTGACTTCCCATAAACGTATTATACGTGCCAGATCCACCCACAACCGCGCTGGTACTCTGGCCGATGATCAGGTTATACGTACCATTAGGCGATTGGAAACTGACAGCCTGATTATCAGGTGTGATTACCTGACTTTGGGCGTGGACCTCTGCCATCAGGCCAGAGACGGTCAGGAATAAAACGAGAGTAGAAACCTTCATAATAAAAATGGCTACGGAAATACATAGTAAATATAGCAAAAATCATTCCGAACTGATATTACCAATTCACTATGAATGAATACGTTGATTAGCCTAAAATCTACTATTCGGTAATTAAGCCACTCATGTTCAGACTGTGTATTTCCAAATAGCTGCTACCGTTACCAAATGCGACTTTCAACCAGACTGTATATCTTCTTAATTGGCTTTGGAATAAAGCGTTTTCTTTCCGGTTTTCAGATCTGTAATCAATACCTTGCCATTCTCGACATAATAGTTAGCAGAAGGTACATCCTGCCACTGACCGTTCACTTTCAACCGAATACAAAACAGATTCCCTTTGGTATACCACTTTGCCCCAGCCGCTGCCAGTTGAGTATATAATTGGGTATTACCACTCCCCGACGATTGCACCGAAACACCTGCCCCACTGGCATATCCCGACGACCCACCATCGCCTAGTGTACCATCGGCGTTTAGCAGGAGAGTCGATGAGGTACTACCATAAAATCCGCCATCAGTAATTCCTCCTCCATAATTCGTTTCTAAACGCCAGGCACCGATTAGGGCTGGATCGCGGTAAAGACCCTCCGGTTTTGCCGATAAAGCGGGAGGAGTTATCCTCGTTGCCTGGGGGGATTTGCCTACAGTTGAGGGGGTTTCCAGACGAATCAGTACGCCCGACATCAGTACATTGCCATGCTGGCCTACAGCAAACAAAAGCTGATTATTTTGAAGCTGAGCCTCAAACTGGAATACCGTACCATCCGTTGGATACGTAGCCGTTCCTTGTGCCTGCTGCTTTTCAGCCATTCCCTTTAACACATACTGATCCTGCTTTCCAGCCGATTGTACCCGTAGCTCACCACTCAGTTGCCTCCCCATACTATGCAACGAAATAACACTTTGTAGAGTAGCTCCAGGTGCATTGGGCGAAGATAACAGACCTGACCAGCTCCCCACAAGGGTTTGACTTAAGGCCATATGACTGATCAACAGCATTGATCCAAGAACTCCCAAAGCAAAAACGCGCATGGCATTGAACAGAATTAAGCTCTTCCGACTGCAACGAATTTGCGGTTTTTAAGTCAAGCACGTACGCGTGTTTTATCAAACGGCACTTAGTTGAGAATACGGGCGCCGGAAAACTAAAAAATATCGGTTTGCTTGCATGCGTTTTAGCTGAGCGATAGCCTCTCTCTTATTCGGTCCGTAAGCTTTTGACAGGATTTCCCAAAGCCGCTTTGATGGCCTGATAACTTACCGTCAGCACCGCTACGGCAACGGCTAATCCGCCAGCTAATGCAAAGAACCACCATTCCATCTCAATCTTATAGGCAAAGTCCCGAAGCCACTCGCTCATGACGTATCCGGCAATGGGCGATGCAATCAGCAGTGCGACAAGAATAAGCTTCAGGTAATTAGTTAACAACAGTGTTACAATGCTGGCGACAGAGGCTCCCAATACTTTTCTGACACCGATTTCCTTCGTTCGCTGATGGGTCGTAAACGCTGCCAACCCAAACAGACCCAGGCAGGCAATCAATACCGCCAAACCCGCGAAAATACTAACCAGCTGGCCAATCCGCTGATCGGACCGATACATGGTATTGAATCGGTCATTCAAGAACGAATACGCAAAAGGGTTGTCTGTATCCGCTTTCCATCGCTGTTCAATGTTTGTCAGCAGACTTGGAATATCATCCGTTCGAATACGCAAGGCTAACTGGCCACTATCGCCACCATAAAACAAGAGTAATGGCGCAATAGGCTGGTGCATGGATTCGAAATGAAAGTCTTTCACCACACCAATAATTGTGTATGTCCGTTTACTCCCTTCGGTACCGTCGCCGACAGTTGAAAGCTGCTTACCGATTGGGTTTTTAAATCCATAGGTCCGAACAGCCGCTTCGTTCAATAATACTGCTGAGTTGTCGGCCGGAGAATCTTTCGAAAAGTTGCGCCCCTGTGCCAACCGAATGCCTAACGTAGACAGGTAATCATCGTCGACGAAATAGCTTTTTGTTCGATAGGTGCCGATTCGTGTTCCGTCCTGAATCTGAATGCCATCCACACTCTGACTCGACGATCCGGCAGGTAAAAAGCCAGCCTTTGATACCTGCACAACGGAAGCCAGTTTGGCCAGTTCGGCTTTGAATGCACTTAGTTTCGGCCCGAGAACCTGCGTATCATGCAGTACCAGCACCTGCTCCTTGTCGAAACCGACCTTTTTGTTTTGCATAAATTGCAGCTGCTGATTAGCCGCAATGGTAGCGATGATCATCCCAATCGATACAACAAACTGAACGGTTACCAGCGCATTACGGAACCACCCGCTCCGTAAACTGACCTGCATTCTGCCGTTTAGCACTGTAATCGGTTTGAATGAGGATAACACAAAGGCAGGGTAACTTCCCGCTAACAGGCCGACCATCAGACAGGCCAGTACCGCCCCCCCAAGCATCTTTACGTTGGCAATGGCACTAAAGGTGAACTGCTTTCCGGCCAGTTCGTTGAAACCCGGCAACAGAAGCAAGACGAGACCCATTGCCAATACCAGCGCCAGAAAGGTAAGCAGAACCGATTCGGCCAGGAACTGACTAACTAACTGCATACGGACAGAACCCAGTACTTTGCGGATACCCACCTCTTTGGAGCGGCCTGCTGATCCGACGGTCGATAAGTTCATAAAATTGATGCAGGCCAGCAACAGGATGAACAAGGCAATTACTGAAAAGATGTAGACGTATTTGATGTCGCTGTTAGCCTCCAGTTCGTCATCCAGATTGGATTGTAAATGAATGGAAGTTAGAGGCTGGAAGACAAAGCTAAAGCGATTGCCTTTTTGCAAAAATTCAGGAAGCGTCATGCCAAAGAACTCCTGTACTTCCGACGCCATATATTTACGAACGAATCCGTTACTTATAGCTTCGACCTGTTGGATCGGGTATCCTTCCCGAAGTCGTACATAGGTGTAAGCACCACTGGCAAACCATTTGCTGCCTGTTTTGACAGACTGTAATGAGCCAAACACATCGTAGTGAAAATGCGTGTTTGATGGAACATCTTCACAGACGCCGGTTATCCGAAAAAGGCCCAGGTTACCCATCGACAATGTTTTCCCGATCGGGTCAGTCTGCCCGAAATATTTTCGGGCCATCGTTTCTGTCAGAACGAGTGTATTGGGCTCAACCAGTGCCCTTACTCGATGCCCTTTAAGCATAGGGAGGTTAAAGACTGAGAAAAAATTCGAATCAACAAAAGCCACATTTTCTTCTTTAATGATACGGTCGTTGTATTTAACCAGAAAAGCGCCTTCTCTTCGCAAACGTGTGACGGCCTCCACACCTGGGCATTCTTTTAGTAGAGCTTGACCAGCCGGCCCACTCGTATAAGCCAAATTGATGTCTTTATTATCCATTCGGCCATAAAGGGTCATCCGATAAATGCGGTTGGCGTCGGCGTGATAGCGGTCATAGCTCAACTCGTGTAGTACGTACAGCACAATCAGCAGACAGGTTGCCAGTCCCACAGCTAAGCCGACAATATTAATGGCTGTAAACGCCTTGTGCCGCCATAGATTACGCAGCGCAATAGTCAGATAGTTTAAGAGCATATCAGAAAACAGCGGTTTAGGATATTTATTGTAATGGATTCTGGAAGGATCAGGCCTTTGACGTTTGGCAAAGAAGGGTGTCAAACAATTGAGTACAGCCCAGATATACGAACGTCGGGCGCGGCCAATACCCACCTGGTCTACTTGCTTATAAAAAGTTTCGTGTAAGTCGCCCTGCACATATTCAAGCAAATGAGGAGCGACGAACCATTCCAGCAATCGATCAGCCCAGCGGGGTGGTGACTGACGATCTGGCTGCGAAGAAGAGGTCTTTTTGAGCATAGGTCATAAAAAAGCTTAAAGTCCCAGAAGCTGGAGTTTAGCTTGCGGAATAGCCTCCCAAAGTCGAGTCCGCATCCGTTGAATCTCCAGAAGTACTTTTCCGCCTTCTGTTGTCAAGCTAAACAGTCGTTTGCTCCGTCCTCCCCGCTCAGCCGTTGCCCCACCCACTGACGATGACAGATAGCCTTTCTCTTCAAGTCGGTAAAGGGTAGTATGCACTGCACTGATCGTAAAGCTTCGACCCGTTTGCTGCTGTAATTGCTCCATCACGGGCACGCCATACACATCCTCAGCACTGGCAGCTACCACCAGAAGAACCAATTCCTCTAACTCACCTAATACGGTCTTTTTCATCTATTCTGTCTAATCAACCATTAGATACAATATCTTAAATCAAATATAGGACCAGAATTCAAAAATGCTGTTTAAGATACAGAGAAGCCTATTGGGCTCGAAAACACTGTCCAGAAACGGACGAATTTATGTCCACTCATGGACAGTGGCGGATAGAAACAGCAATGCCCCCCTCGACGCTCCTAGAAAATTGGCAACCCTAACTGAAGCTATGCCGTTTGTAAAAAAACTAATTGTGTTTTAACAGGAACAAATTACCTTCAACAGTATTTTTATAGAAGCAAATGGTTTACCTGGGTCTAATCAATTCTCCCCCTATGAAGCCACTCTACATAGCTTGTTGTCGTTATTTTATTGCCGTAGGATTACTGGCAGGCACATTAAGTAGTTGCTCGCCTAACCTGACCACCACCTACCAACTCGAACCAGCTTCGGG
Source organism: Spirosoma panaciterrae DSM 21099 (assembly GCF_000374025.1). Classification (GTDB taxonomy): domain Bacteria; phylum Bacteroidota; class Bacteroidia; order Cytophagales; family Spirosomataceae; genus Spirosoma; species Spirosoma panaciterrae. The sequence continues at coordinate 256,421 of NZ_KB893173.1, forward strand.
TGATATTGCCCGAATCGATGGTCGGCTGGTCACAAAAGCAGAGCAGAATGGGGTAAGTGTGGTGGCTTCGTTCGAAAAAGAAGATTTAGAGTATGTAGCCCTCGACATCGAACTGAAAAACCATACCGATCATCCAATTGAGATCAACCCGGCGGATTTTCATTTTACGGCCATGAACTCAGTGAAAGATACGCTCACTGATCCGCTCAATCCGGCTATACTCCTGGCTCGCTCGGCAGCCGACCCATCCTATGAAATAGGACGCATGGACTTCAAGCGCAAAGAAGAAACGAAACGGCTGAAACGAGCGAAGGTTGTCAATACCCTACTGATGGTAGCCGTCATTGCGGCCGATGCTTCATCGTCCAGCAATAGCCGTACGTATGGTGAATACCTCAGAAATCGAACCCTGAGCAATCTGGCGTATCAATCTCTGGCTGTGAAGCGCGTGGTCAACTACAGTAATTTCGCGAATCGGATGCAGCGGTATGATTATGAAGAATATCGCTGGCGTGAACTAGCTCTCAAAGCGGGCTCTCTTCCAGCGGGCGAATCGGTACGAGGTTTTGTGTATTTACCTAAAGTACCCAACGCTCATTACCTGGCTATCAGCTATACCATCCCGGAGCTTTCTACGGTCCCGTTACTGTTCAAACAGGAGCTTGTACAGCAGCAAAAAAGACCCAGAAGACGATAAAATCGCTTCACCAGTCATCATCATCCTCCTCAAATGCCTGTTGAGCCCGCTTCAGTTCAAGGAGCGTTTTTTGATTTTGCTGTTTCTGAGCCAGAGCAATTCCTTCTGCATACAATGCTGCCGCCCGCTCGCGCTCGTCCCGTTCGGCATATAACGCAGCCGCATGATAATAGGTAGGCAGGTAATCCGGATACTTTGCCAATAGCTGATCGAAATAAACACGAGCCTCATCCGGCTGGACGTTCAGGTATTCCATAGCCAGAGCATAAACATTGAACGGCTCGTTCGGTTCTTCCTCTATAAATTGCTTCAACTGCTCAATACGTAGGGTATTCATCCGGTCAAGAAAAATAGTATGCAAGCATACTATTTTTTAAGTTTGATTAGTATTTTTGAGCCGTAAATGTAGTCATGATTACTTGTCGGTGTTGCCTCAATCATCACCTGATAACTAACAACAAACGACGATTCACTCTTTAAACCCCAGAAAGCATGAAAATACTAGTGTGTGTAACGAGTGTCCCCGACACCACTACCAAGATTGCCTTCACTGATAACAACACCAAATTAAACAAGGCAGGCGTCACGTTTATCACGGGCCCCTACGACGATTATGCGCTGGCGCGGGCCGTTGAACTGAAAGAAAAAACAGGCGCTACCATCACGGTTCTGAACGTGGGTGAGGCCGATGCCGAACCCGTCATTCGTAAATGCCTGGCCATTGGTGCTGACGATGCGATCCGGGTCAATGCCGAGCCAACCGATGCCTATTTTGTAGCCGAGCAAATTGCGGCTATTGCCAAAGAAGCCAATTACGACCTGATCCTGATGGGGCGCGAATCCATCGATTTCAACGGCGGTCAAGTCCATGGCATAGTGGGCGAGATGCTGGGTATCCCCTCCATATCGCCCGTGATGCTGCTTGATATTGAAGGCGATACGGCTAAAATTACCCGCGAGATCGAAGGTGGCAAAGAAAGTCTGGAAGCCAACCTACCCCTTGTCCTCGGTTGCCAGGAGCCTATTGCTGAATGGAAAATTCCGAATATGCGGGGCATTATGACTGCCCGTACAAAACCTCTCAAAGTGGTTGAGCCTACCGGAACTGACAAACTTACGACTGTAGCCAGCTACGAACTCCCAGCCCCTCGCGGAGCCGTTAAGATGATTCCTGCCGATGAGGCCGAAAAACTCATCCAGCTCCTGCACACTGAAGCCAAAGTAATTTAATTGTCATTTGTTGTCATGAGGAGGTCAGAAGGAGTCTTTGATTGCTTTCGGCCCCGACTGAGTGACGACGAATGATTATCTATGACCCTTTAATGACGTTCAATTATGTCAGTCCTCATATTTGCTGAATTAGACGAAGGTAAGATTAAGAAATCGGCCCAGGAGGCTATCTTTTACGGGGCCAAAGTAGCTCAGATGCTGGGTACATCGGCCACCGCTATCGTCATTGGTCAGGCCAGCGACGACGAACTAGCTTCAGCTGGTCGTTTTGGCGCAACTATTGTACTGCATGCCAGCGATGCCAAACTGGCCGAACCCAACGGCATGGCCTACGCAACGGTCGTAGCTCAGGCGGCTCAACAGGAAGGCAGCAAGATAATCGTTCTGGCCAAATCGTCGCTGGGCGATGCCATGACAGCCCGACTGGCTGGTAAACTAAAAGCCGGATTAGCCGCCAATGTGGTTGAGCTTCCCGATTTATCGAACGGCTTCCGGGTTAAAAGCAGTATCTATACCGGCAAAGCCTTTGCTTACAATGACTTGAAAGCCAATGTTAAAATTCTGGCCATCAAGAAAAATACCATCACTCCTGAAGAAACAGACGCTTCGGCCGAGGTGAAGCCCTTCTCGCCAGCGCTGAATGATGGCGATTTCGCCATTTCGATCAAAAGCACCGATAAGTCATCAGGCGATATTCTGCTGCCGGAAGCTGATCTGGTGGTTTCGGCTGGCCGGGGCCTGAAAGGGCCTGAAAACTGGGGAATCGTTGAAGATCTGGCCAAAGCCCTTCATGCAGCTACCGCCTGTTCAAAACCCGTATCGGATCTGGACTGGCGCCCCCATTCAGAACACGTAGGTCAGACAGGGCTTAAAATTAGCCCAAACCTGTATATCGCCTGTGGAATCTCCGGTGCTATACAACATCTGGCGGGTGTAAACTCCTCGAAGGTAATTGTTGTTATCAACAAAGACCCAGATGCCCCTTTCTTCAAATCGGCAGATTATGGGATTGTCGGCGACGTATTCGACATCCTTCCCCGCCTTACGAAGGCCGTGCAGGCTCTGTAGTCGTCGCCGGAAACCGGAGCAGGTGTTAGTCAATAGGTATTAGAAGTGATTATTTTTCTTCATTACTGGTACCTGTTGACTAATAACTGACGACTAAAATTTGTTAAATTTACGCCGTGGATAAGATTAAGCTGGAAATATTAGGACTCTCCCCCAGTCAGTCGCAATCGGGTTCGTTTGCACTGGTATTGGGTGAAGAATATGGCAATCGGCGGTTGCCTATAATCATTGGCATGTTCGAGGCACAGGCCATTGCAATTGAAATTGAAAAGATCGTTCCGAATCGTCCGATGACCCATGATTTGTTTAAGCAGTTTGCCGAACAATTCAAGTTTACGGTTCGTGAGATCGTTATTTCCGATTTACGCGAAGGCATATTCTTTGCGAAAATTGTTTGCTTCGATGGCGTACGCGAATCGGTTATTGATGCCCGTCCGTCCGATGCCATCGCTATCGGAATTCGCTTCGATGTACCCATTTATACCAATGAGTCAATCTTATCCGAAGCGGGTATTACCGCCAGTGGCAACGATGAAGAGGAAGAGCAGGAAGAGCTGGTCCGTTCGTCGAACCGCCCCACAGCCCGGTCGTTTGGCGATCAGTTGAAAAATGCCTCTTCAGAAGAACTACAGCGAATGCTCGAAGAAGCCCTCGGTAACGAAGAGTACGAACGAGCGGCCAAGATTCGCGATGAAATGAGCAAGCGCAATTAATAGAAATATTCACCCTCCTAACCGCCATTCGCGACTCAACGGAATTGGCTTCTTACAGAAACGCCTTCGAGTGATTGCTCGAAGGCGTTTCTGTTTTATCATATTTTTAAAGTCCAAACTGTCATTCTGAAACCAGTTTCAGGATTTTACCACCACTATGATCGCAGAGGTAGAGTTCAGCTTTCTGATCTTCTCCAAAAGCCGAAATAGACCCTGCTCTGGTGATCAACTCCTGGTTATCGGTGGCCTGGTTGCCCTTCATCGTTAGTGCCCATACACGACCACTTGCATAGTCGGCATAGATATATTTACCTGTCAATACTGGATTCGACAGACCTCGATACACGTAACCACCAGTGATTGATACATCGCCTTTATCACGCCCATACTGATAAACAGGTGGAATTAACTGAGCCGGGTCGGCAGGGCTTCCGCTAGCTTTAAAGTCTTTTCCAGCCTCTTTGATTCGCCAGCCGTAGTTACCGCCTTTGGTTACCAGGTCAATTTCCTCAAAGGTATTTTGGCCAACGTCGCCCGCCCACAAGCGCCCTTCGTTATCGAAACTGATTCGCCAGGGATTTCGTAACCCATAAGCATAAATTTCTTCCCGATAGCCGCTGGCATTCCCCTTGAACGGGTTGTCGGCCGGGATACCGTAATGCCCTTTTTCGATACTATTGACATCTACGCGCAGTATTTTCCCTAACCAGCTACTCCGGTTCTGTGCATTGTTCTGCGGATCTCCCCCACTGCCTCCATCGCCCGTCGAGACGTACAAATAGCCATCGGGGCCGAACAACACCTTTCCGCCGTTGTGGTTTGAATAAGGCTGCTCGAACCGAAACAGAATGACTTCAGAGCCTGGATCTACTGTTGAGGCATTGGTCGACGAAGCTTTGAAGCGACTGACAATGGTCTCGCGCGGATTATTCTTCGTGTAGTTGACATATAGATAGCCATTTTCCTTGAATTTTGGGTGAAAAGCCAGCCCCAATAGCCCCATTTCGCCCCCAGAGGCTACTTTCTGGCGAATATCCAGGTACGTTTCGGCAGAGGTTGCTCCTGGATCGTTGTTGAACACCCGAATGCGCCCATCCTGCTCAACAACAAACACCCGATTGGTACCATCCTGGGCATGCGTAAATTCGACTGGTGAATTGAAGCTGAGTTTTGGGTAGGCGTTAACTACTTTGGCAGACACGGCAGTTGAGGTGATCTCATGGGTAGCTACTCCCACAGCCTCTTCGGCCTGAGCGGGTTCGCAGGCTGACGCGATCAGCCAGGCCACACCTGCTGTAGCTACCAATGAGATCATTAACGCGATGATTGCTTTACTTATCATTAAGGTTCATAGTATTTGTTGGTGATCTGGCTACAAAAAAAGGTCCAACTTCAGCTATACGATTTTTCGGCCCGTATTTTGTACAAAAGCCAGTAGATTGCTACCATAAGCCCGTTTCCCGTACATTTCCTGTACTGACAGGCCGTGTAGTCTTTCCACAATATGGGGTAGAGGCTCTACTTTTACCTAGGCTGGAATGACTGAATCCAGGTTAACAGTAGGTTATGACCGCTCAGGCCAATCCATAAATCGAAAACGATACACTAATTTTACCCGTCCTGAATCGAACGTCTACAACTTCCGAATGGTTTTACAGCTAAAGATGATCCCATGACCACGGCGACTAATACTTTTCTCGATCACCTACAGGCCCAGCGCACTCAGTATCGCTACAAACTTCCATCTCGCCCCGACGCCGGTCGGTTTATTGACCAGTTAATGCGGTTGCTTTTCCCGGTTACGCAGGACTGCAAGTCGGTTTCACAACATGTTGAGGAAACCTATCAGGCCTTGCATGAGCAGCTTATCAAACTTCTGTGTCCACTGGAGAAAAACGTAACGGCCAGCCCTGAAGCAATCACCGCCCAGTTTTTCGACCGATTGCCTGCCATTTACGACGATTTGTTGCTCGATGCCCATTCTATCGCCGATAATGACCCCGCTTCGATTGGAGTGGAAGAAGTTGTGGCGGTTTATCCTGGATTTTATGCGATTGCCGTCTATCGAATCGCCCACGAGTTACTGAAACAAGACGTTCCTCTGCTCCCTCGTATGCTGACCGAATATGCCCATGGGCAAACTGGTATCGATATTCACCCAGGTGCTCAGATTGGCCAGTCGTTTTTTATAGATCACGGTACGGGGGTGGTTATTGGCGAAACAACCGTGATCGGCAATAATGTCAAAATTTATCAGGGGGTTACACTTGGGGCCACCTACGTGGCCAAAAACATGGCGCAGAAAAAACGGCACCCAACGATTCAGAATAACGTGGTAATTTATGCGAATGCAACTATTCTGGGCGGTCATACAGTAGTCGGGCACGATTCGGTGATTGGGGGTAACGTCTGGTTGACTAGCAGCGTTGAGCCGCACTCGCTCGTTTTTCACCAGCATCAGACGGAAGTGCGTCTAAAATCGCTGGAAACCGTCGAACCAATCAATTTTGTCATTTAAGTACTTATGAAAGCGACTACCATTCTCGATACCATTGGTCGAACGCCACACGTTCGGATTAATCGTCTATTTCCAGGCTATGAAGTCTGGACGAAGCTTGAACGGGCCAATCCAGGTGCCAGTATAAAAGATCGGATTGCGCTCGCTATGATCGAGGACGCCGAAGCGAAAGGTTTACTCAAAAGCGGCAGTACGATCATTGAACCCACTTCGGGCAACACCGGCATTGGCTTAGCAATGGTAGCTGCGGTAAAAGGGTACAAAATCATTCTGGTCATGCCCGAATCGATGAGTATCGAACGTCGAAAAATCATGGCAGCCTACGGAGCTGAATTTGATCTGACTCCCCGCGAAAAAGGTATGCGTGGAGCCATTGAACGTGCTCACGATCTGGTTGCCTTGACTCCCGGTGCCTGGATGCCTCAACAGTTCGAGAATTCAGCCAACATTGATATTCATATACGCACGACAGCGCAGGAAATTCTGGCCGATTTCCCGGCCGGGTTCGATGTACTGATTACAGGTGTAGGTACAGGTGGGCACCTAACAGGCGTAGGCGAAGTACTGAAACAGAAATTTCCATCCCTGAAAGTCTATGCCGTTGAACCGGATTTGTCGCCTGTTATTAGCGGAGGAGCACCCGGCCCCCACCCTATTCAGGGCATCGGCGCGGGATTCATTCCGCAAAACCTGCATACCGACATTCTGGACGGAACCATTCAGGTAAGCAAAGATGAAGCCTTCGAAATGGCACGTCGATCGGCTAAAGAAGAGGGCGTTTTCGTAGGAATTTCATCGGGAGCATCACTAGCGGCCATTGCCAAAAAGCTCCCTGATATTGCTACTGGAAGCCGAATTTTGACGTTTTGTTACGATACCGGGGAACGGTATCTATCTATCGACGGGTTGTATTAGTGGAATGTAGGCAGTATATTACTGCTTTCCCGACTCCATTTACTACACCTCTATGACTCAACAATCGTCTTCTTTTCGACTGATAAAAGATTCTTTATTTATTATTGCCGGGGTCCTTAGTGCAGGCCTGGGTATTAAAGGCTTTCTCACATCAAGCCATTTTATCGACGGAGGAGTTACCGGCGTTTCGATGCTTCTGGCAACTTTGTTTAAGGTTCCTTTACCCATCTGGCTGCTTTTGATTAACCTCCCTTTTATTGGGCTGGGTTACCGACAGTTTGGACGTCAATTTGCGTTCAGAAGTACGTTGGCCATTGCCGGACTATCGATAAGCCTGGCGGTTATTCCTTATCCTGACGTTACGCCTGACCTGCTTCTGACAGCCGTTTTTGGTGGATTCTTCATTGGGGCAGGCATTGGTCTGACTATACGGGGTGGCGCTGTACTGGACGGTACTGAAATCGCAGCCCTATTAATTAGCAGAGGCAGTCCTGTATTGAAGGTCAGCGACGTTATTCTGGTGCTTAATGTGCTCATATTCGGGGCCGCTGCTTTCTTTCTGGGTGTTAGCCCAGCCCTGTATTCCATGATTACCTATTTTGCTGCGTCCAAAACCGTTGACTTTGTCATTCATGGTATTGAAGAGTACACCGCTTTGTTGATCATATCGAAGCATCACGAAGCGATTCGGTTGCGGATTATCGACAAAGGTTGGGGAGTTACTATTTTAAATGGTCAGGGGGGATATGGTAAACATGGCAGCCACCAACATACCGACAGCGTTCTATACACCGTTGTCACCCGACTGGAAATCAGCAGACTACGATCTATAGCGCTTGAGATCGACCCAAATGCTTTTATCATTCAACACAGCGTCGATGATGTGGCAGGTGGTAAAGTAAAAAGTCTGCCCTTGCATTGATCGATCACTACCGATTACCATTTGCCCGTTTGCCAATGCTAGAGCAAACGGGCAAATGTGCAAAAAAACCTTCACCACTGATACCCATTTTAGCCCGTTTATGGAGTATTGCCATGTTGAGCAATCAGTTTCCGGTCTTTTTATCAAATCGGATCATCTCAACAACCTAAACAATCTCCATCATGACGTTTCATTTACGCATTTGTTTTCTTCTTCTCTTTTTTGTTGCGAACAGCAATCTCGTAGTTGCTAAAAAAGACCCTGTACTAACGGGCACCGTTCGTGACCCGGCCGGTTCAACCGTCGAATTTGCCACCGTTGCCTTACACCGCGCTTCCGATTCGACAGTCGTTAAAACGGAGTTCAGCGATGAATCGGGAAGCTTTCATTTCGATCATTTACCCGCTGGCAACTATTTTATATCGGCTTCGCAGGTTGGTTTTGATCGGGTGCAAACCGCCCCTTTTTTGATGGCCTCCGACGACAAATCGCTGGCCCCTATCCTACTAAAACCCAGCAGCAAAACACAACTCAAAGAAGTTACGGTTCAGGCGCGTAAGCCGCTTTTTGAACGAGAAACCGACCGGATCGTCGTTAACGTTGATGGCAGCCCTTTGAGTGCCGGGGCCACATCCCTAGAAGTTCTTAGCCGTTCACCAGGAGTTACGGTCGATCAGAATGACAACATGGCGTTACGTGGCAAACAGGGTGTACTGGTTCTGATAGATGGCAAACGAGTACCCATGACTGGCACCGAACTTGCCGAAATGCTGCGAGGGCTACCGGCTAATTCCGTCGACAAAATTGAACTCATCACCAATCCGCCTGCCAAATACGACGCGGCTGGCAGCGCTGGGATTATTTCCATTAAACTCAAAAAAGATAGTCGGCAGGGCACCAACGGGAGTGTAAATGCCAGTTATGGCTACGGTCAGTATGGCAAATTAACAAGTGGTATTTCGCTCAATCACCGCCACAAAAAAGTGAATCTTTTCGGCAGCTTCAATCATAATGATCGAAATGTGTATACTCGCCTGACCGTTCATCGAGACTTTTATCAGGCTAATCAGTTTGCCGGCAGTAGCGATCAGGACAACGTTGGAAAAACCCGGTACATATCCGACACCTACCGGGCTGGCCTGGATTATACGTTATCGAAACGAACACTGGCGGGGGTGGTAGTCAATGGATTGATTATGAACGCAGAAGCGCATATCCCGAATGAAACCCAAACGTATAATGAGCGCGGTGTCCTCCAATCCAGCTATCAGTCGGCCAACCACCGAACTCTATCTACACCCAATACAGCCGTCAACCTGAACCTGAAGCATAGCTTCGACTCAACGGGGCATCGTGAGTTGACGGCCGATGCTGATTTTGCCCATTACGAAACCCATCGACTGCAAAACCTGGCCACCACCTTTACCATTCCCGTTCGGCCAGCTACTACGCTGTATGGCAATTTGAATGGGGATCTGAATATCAGTTCGGCGAAGGTAGATTATGTACATACCCTTAAAAACAAGACCCGTCTGGAAGCAGGGATCAAAACAAGTTGGGTCCACTCCAACAATGCCGTGCTGTTTACCAATACCAGCGAAGGAACAACCATAATCGATACGGGTAAGAGCAACCAGTTTCGCTACGATGAGAACATCAGTGCGGCTTATATAAACCTAAGCCGAACCATTAAAAAGACATCGATTCAGGCTGGCCTACGGGGTGAACAAACCAATGCCAGAGGCCTTCAACTCGTTGGCAACGACGACTTCGATCGTCACTATTTTCAATTGTTTCCCAGTGTGTTTATTAAGCAAAATCTGTCAAAAAGCCATGATCTGGGTATTTCGCTCAGCCGTCGAATCGACCGTCCAACGTACAATCAACTCAATCCATTCCGGGCCTACATTGACGCCACAACATACTTCTCCGGTAATCCATCGTTGTATCCTCAATTAAGCTATTCGATTGAACTCACCCATACCTTCAAGCAAAAGTTCATCACGTCATTTAGCTACAGTCGTACCGACCAGCCCATCATCAGTGTCGTTCAGCCAGCCCCCGAAGGAAATCGGCAAGTGGTGTCGACATTCCAGAATCTGACCCGATCGGATTACTACGGCCTCACATTAACCGTTCCAGTACAGCCAACCTCCTGGTGGACGATGGATAATAACCTTGTGGCTTTCTACAACCGATTTATAGGTGACCTGGCAGGCACTTCGCTCAATACAGGGCAGCCAGCCTACAGTATCAATATAGCTAATACGCTCACGCTCGGAAACGGCTGGACAGCCGACCTGGGGGGCTTCTATCAATCGCAACAAGTGTATGGTTTCTTCGACATTCGTCCGCAGGGGCAGCTCAATGTAGGTCTGCAAAAGGCCATGCTGGCGAAGAAAGGGGTATTGAAATTGAATATGACCGACCTTTTTTACACCAGCCCCTTACGAGCAACGTCGACCTATACGAACTACATTGAACGGCTGAATCAACGGCAGGACACGCGCGTAGCTACTATTTCGTTTTCGTACCGCTTCGGCAGCGATACAGTAGTGCCATCGCGTCGACGAACGGGGGGAGCTGAAGACGAAAAACGCCGGGCAGGAAGCGCTTCCTAAGTATATCGCCCCAATAGGGTCGGCTTTAGATTTGTTGGCTATGAATCCTGAAGCTGGCCCTATTGAGACAACATGTCAGTATAAACTACGGGCAAATTGCTCGATTGTTGTTGTAGGCCTCCCTAGGTCGTCCCAGGCCTTTTGGGACTCAAACACTTCGGGATAGTGATTCAGCGCTTCAGTAATGTGCCATCCATAATCGGCCTGCGCTGTAAAAAGACGGCCTACCTTTAACAAAAAGGGCGGAGCTGTTACAATTCCTAGCTTTTCTTTTTTGTAGGCGTCAACAAAGCGCTCTGCCGCTTCGTGTTGCGTTAGGGCTTCCGGTCCCTGAATACTGTACTCCTGATTTTGGCCATCCTCAGCAATCAGAAACGACTGGGCCACCTGCCTGCCATAATCTCTGGCAGCGACGTACATAGGTTTTACAGAAGAACGCCCCACCAGCAAAATAAACGGTCCCACCCGCTGTGTCCCGTTCAATGACTCCATAAAACAGGACGGATAAAAAATACTATACGGAAGTCCCGACGCTTTGATCAGTTCGACAGCTTTCTTCTTTACATCAAACACCCACCATCGTCGGCCATTTCGGTACTGATAGCGCATGATGATCGACGAGAGATACCCGACCCGGCGAACCCCTGCCTTCTGTGCAGCCAGAATCAGGTTTTGTAGCCCTTCAGCTTCAGTATGAAAATCGGATTGTTTTTCGCCCTGTTTGATGGACAGGTTCAAATAGACAGTATCCATACCCACCAACGCATCCCGTAGTGTTTCCCCATCACACAAATCAGCGGAAACAACATCAACATTGGGGAATAGTGTCCTGGTTTTGGCCACATCACGGGCAATGAGCCTGATGGGAAAACCAGCCCGAATCAGTTCACGCGTAACCGGCTGGCCCAACATACCCGTTGCACCTACTATTGCAATGCGCATATCTACTCAGGCGGGTAAAAACTCGCTATACGAATCCAGAGAATTGGTCGATCCCATTTAGTGCCCCCGCACCACAGGCCAACCGTTCATTTACCGTAAATCCCGAACAAACCGACGCATCGTTTCGCGATAAACCTGTTCCGATTGCTCAATAGGCTGTTCATTTTTCAGCAGCATGGCCAGGGTAATCATCCCATGCGAAACCGACCACCACTGAAAATAGAGCCGTCTGATGCTTTCTTCAGCTTTCGGAATAAATGAAAAGATCGTTTTGCAAACAATACGACTGACGGCTTGCATGGATTCAGACTGATGAACGGGCAGGGAGCAAAGCGCACCATCCAGATTGTACATCACCTGATAGATTTCGGGCTGCTGACGGGCAAATTCCCACTGCACCAGCGAGATTTCGAACAGGCGTTTTTCAGGGTCCCGATAGAGTGTCAGGATGCGGTCATACTCCTGATACAAGTGACGGAAACCTTCGTTTCGGATTTCGTCCAGCAGCACATCTTTGCTGTCGAAGTATTCATAAACAATGGGGGCACTGTACTCAATGGCATCGGCGATCTTACGAATCGAAACGGCCTGCCATCCTTCCCGGCGGGCGATAGCTTTAGCCGTTTTCAGAATGCCGGAGCGAGTCTGCTCACGGTTACGCGGCTTACGCTCAATTATTTCCATAAAAGCAGGTTAGTAAAAGTAATCTCAGTTAACGGTGTTAATTGACTGAAAACTACAGATTAATGTCGAAATTTTCTAACATTAATGTATAATTTCTTAAAAAATACCGCAATTTTCCTACTTCCAAAGGGCCTTTTCTGAGTTTACCACCCAAAATTCACAGTAACTTATATGAAGTGTAATTAAAATATAGATTACATCTATTTACTTTTCAGCCAATAACCATACAGCTTCATCGCCAAGTGCAAAGGAATCGCCTGTAACCGTTCCATAGCAGTCTATGACTTTTAGTCCTGCTTGCGTAAACAAATGCCGCAGTTGCGACAACGTATAAATGTAATGCTGTGCCAGTCGGGTTTGTGTAATACCTCCCTTAACATAGGTCAGGTGCGAATCAATCCGCCCCTCCATTGGTAGGTAGTCATTCTCCACCATAAACAGAATCGGTTCGCCATCGGTAGTCTCGATGGGCAACCAGTTCCGAGCCTGGTAGTCGGGCAACACGGCCTCGGCAACCATCTCAGAATGAACCAGAAATCGCCCACCCGGTTTTAGCAACGAAGCAACCCTGGATAAAAACGCTACCATATCTGCCAGCGGAAAAAAGCTAAAACTGTTACCCAGACAATAAGCCGCATCGAATGTGTGTTCATCACCTAAACTAGTCGCTGCTATGGTCAGGAAATCATCGGCAATTGCGGTGATAGGCAGTTTCTCTGTCTTAGACACCGATTGAAGTTCGGTTACATACTCCGACGAAATATCGATACCTGTTATGTGAGCGCCCATCCGGGCAAGCGGTAAGGCATGACGCCCATAGCCACAAAATACATCCAGTATCCGATCGCCCGGCCCAAACTCTAGTGTATCGACCAGTAGTTCGAGATCAAGCTGGGTTTGTTCTTCCGTTTGCGCTGCTTTCCAGGCTTCCTGAGGTAATCCGTGAAAAAAAGTATGGTACCAGGCCATGTGGCGAATGATAAATTATGAATAATTAATGTGTCCAGTATCCTGATCTTAAAACTGAGACAGGTTAAAATAGATCGAATGCAACCTAAAATCAAAGTCTATTTTACCGCTGGATAACATAATAGCAGTCAACTTCCTGAGGGTGAGAAGTAGATTATAATTATTATTTAATTGCGGCAAAGCGACTTAAACTCGTACTTCGTGGATTACTAACGATAAAGCTCAACTCCTTTAACCCTAAACCCTTCTATGAAATCATACTGGGGCATAGACCTTGGCGGAACTAAAATTGAGGGCGTAGTCCTTTCGGCACCTTCGCCCGATGCGGTCCTGATCCGAAAGCGTATTGATACCGAAGCCCAGAACGGGTACGACCATATCCTGAATCAGGTTGTTAGCCTGATTCAAATGCTCAAAGCTGAAACCGGGTTAACGCCCGAACGCATTGGCTTCTCTACTCCCGGAACCTTCGATCCGGCACGGCAGGCCATGAAAAACTGCAACACAACCTCTCTGAATGGTAAGCCCATGAAGCAGGATTTGACCCGCCTGCTCGGTTTACCCGTCGAAATTGCCAACGATGCCAACTGTCTGGCTTTGGCCGAAGCTACGATGGGCATTGTACCCGAAATGGTCCCCGACTACCAAAGTGTTTTTGGGGTGATTATGGGCACAGGCGTCGGCGGAGGGATCGTGGTTCGGAGTAAATACAGCCAGCCCTACGATCGTCCGTTTGTACTCAACGGTTTTCAGGGGCTGGGTGGCGAATGGGGCCATAATGCCCTGGAAGAAAAAGGCTATCCCTGCTATTGCGGCAAACGGGGTTGCGTCGAACAGGTAATTTCAGGCCCCGCACTTCAGCATTATTACCAACAGATTAGTGGCGAGCAGCGTACCATGCAGGAAATCATGGAACGTTACCACCAGGGAAATGATCTGGTGGCCAGCCAGACCATAAACCGTCTGCTGGAATATTTTGGTCGCGCTATATCCGTAATCGTCAACATCATTGACCCAGACGTCATTGTGATTGGTGGTGGCGTAGGTAATGTAGACTTACTGTATACGCAGGGTGTAGAACGCGCCCGTAAATATGTGTTCAACAGTGGGGATCTGAACACGCACTTTCTCAAACCTAAGCTAGGTGACAGTGCCGGAGTTTTTGGCGCAGCGATGTTATAATGGTCAGGGGGTGAGGGCATAGGGTTGATAAAAAACTAACCCTATGCCCTCACCCCCTGACCATTTGCTTATTTATCTTGGCCGTCCACCGCCCCGGTTTCCACCCTGAGCGGGTTGCTGTTGCTGCTGTTGCCCCCCTTCTCCTCCTTCTCCTGCTTTCAGGTCGTCATTATCGACAGAGCGGCCACGTTTACGTTGCGGCTGGTCGAAACTCAACTTACCGAATTTATAGCTAAAGTTGGCCCGAATACCGGCGTTGTACAGGCTGGTGGTAGTGCTTTGTGCAAACAGGGGCGACGAGGATTCAGACCGGATCGTGAAGGGCATGTTGAAGAAGTTCTCTGCCGCAATCCCGAAACTACCACGCTTATCTTTCAGGTCTTTCTTCACACCCAGGCTATAAAAGGCAAACCCGCCCTGATAGCCCTGCAACTGAATCTGCTTACCCCGAATAAACCCAAATCCCTGCATTCCCCAGCCATTTTTAAGGGTTACGTTCGTAAAGAAACGGCCCGTTACGACCCAACCCGAGTTGGTCGCGTTGTAAGCCGGAAGCGAGTTGTTGTTGGTCAGGTAGGCATAATACATATCGACCCCGCCCCCAATCTGCCATTTTGAGAACAAGGTAGCATTCCCGAAAATGTTGGCTCCGTAAGCCGATTCACGGCCAATGTTCAGATAGGTTGTCTGAATCGCCTGCGAAAGTGTCGGATTCGTTACCTGACCTAAACCTGTTGTGACGGTATCCCGAACGCTGGTAATGGAGTTGTTGGTCTGACGGGCAAATAGAGCCACGTTCAGGTAAACACTCTTTACGTAAGCACTTCCACTTAACTCAAAGTTATCGGTCAGTTCGGGCGAGAGATACGGGTTCCCTTTAGTAATGTTGGTTGGGTTGGACGTATTCACGTTTGGATTCAGGAACTGAATACCGGGCCGTTGTAACCGACGGTTATAGGCCAGTTTGATTGTTTTCCCTCCTTTCAGGCTTTTTGAGATGTTTACACTGGGCACAAAATTATTATAACTCGGTATACCCAGATCCTGCCCAGCTTTCACACTCTGATCGCCCGTCTGATTCTGGCTGTAGTTGGCATTGATGGTTGTATGCTCGTAACGGGTACCGGCTTTGAGGGTGTATTTGTTTTTGGTTGTAATCGTATACGATACGTAGCCTGCCCCGATGGTCTGATCATAATTTAAGGTGTTAGCCGTACGGGTCGGGTCGGGAACAAACGCCCCCGATCCGGCTGCCACATTGTAACTGTAGGCGCTTTCGACCTGCCGGAAGATTCCCTTACCTCCAAACTCTATCAATTGATTTTTCCCGATGGGCGTCTGGTAATCCCCCTGCACCGTACTCTCCTGATTATAACTGTTGTTGAGGTTTTGTAGCCGCGAAGCAATCGTCGAGAAATCCGACGAACTCATTATATCGGCCGTAAAATCATTATTACGGTTGTTTCGGCTGTATTGCGTCGAGAAACTAAGTTCCTGTTGCGGCTTGAAGGTGCGTGTGTAATCGATGTTGGCATCGACCGTACCCGACAAATCTTTGGTCAGTACGTTCCGATCCGATACGACAGGAAAATAAGATGTTGGCGAAACCGTGCGGGTAATAAAGTTGTCCTGATTTACATAGTTGTTTCGGGCTCCATACCGAAGGCTGGCCGTGATCGCGCTGTTTTTGCTGATGTCGTAATCCCAGCCTAATGTATACTGGCCAAACAAGCCATGATTGCGGGTATCGGCCGATTGCTCGGTTGTCGTGGTTCCATTGCTGCCAAACGTTTTCTGCGAATTTGCAAAACTTCCGACTACGTTGTAATTCGCCCGTCCGAAACCACTCAGACTAAAGCCCATTTTACCCGTCCGCAAATTACCGTTCAAGCCCAGGTTGGCTCCCCGGTTACCGGCCCCCGTATCCAGATTGAGCGTAAATCCCTGAAGCGTATTCTTCTTGGTAATGATGTTGATAATGCCCGCTGACCCTTCGGCGTCGTATTTAGCCGATGGCGAGGTAATCACTTCAACGGTCTTGATCATATCAGCCGGAATCTGCTTTAAGGCATCGGCTACGCTGCTGGCGACAATCGTACTGGGTTTATTGTTGATCAATACCCGTACATTGCTGCTTCCGCGCAGGCTCACATTACCGTCCAGGTCGACCGATAGCAGAGGGACTTTCCGCATCACATCGGTTGCATCCCCCCCTTTAGCCGTAATATCCTTATCGGCATTGTACACCAGTCGATCCACCTTTTCTTCGACCAGCGATGCCTGCCCAACCACTTCGACTTCCTTCAGTGTTCGTACGTCGGCCGACAATTTTACAGACCCCAGATCAACATCGCCTTTGCGATTCAGCTTAACGCTCGAAACGGTTTTGTTGCGATACCCTACAAACGAAATCAGGAGTTGAAAGTCGCCCTCGGGCAATTTGTTCAGGGTGAATTTCCCTTTATCGTCGGCCACGGTTCCGTCGATCGTCTTTTTAGTTTTTGAATCGATCAGTGCAATACTGGCAAATTCAACGGGTTTTCCGGTAGTCGAATCGGTTATGACTCCGGTAAGCTTGGCATTCCCCCGTGGCGAAGCATCGCTTGATGTACCGGGAATGGCGGCTGGCCGTTGTTGCTGGCCACCGCCGGGTAAAGTTGGAAACTGCGCCCTGGCTCCGATTGATAGCGTAAGCAAAGAGGCACTTAGACAAAGAGAACGTAATACGTTTTTCATAGACAGATTGTATTCGAGTAACTAGTAAAGCAAATGAGTATATAGTAGGCTTCGTGTCAAAAACTGGCCCAAAAGGCAACCCGATTGGCCAAATTGGCCGCAAATTTCCTGAAAAAATCTAATTTTCACCAATACACCACTCATTTAACAAGTGCCCGGGCCTTACGCAGCAAACAATTCGGGATGCTTCGTCAATTCGGGATAGGTACTGGGCGTTAACACTTCCGGTACATCGCTGGGCTCTGAACGGGAGGTGATTCGTTTGCTGATGCTGTAACTGTGTAGCTTACTGACCGGATATTGTTTGTTCAGCAATGCCAGCGCATCCCGTTCGTTCAGCTCATCGTGCAGCCATATCTGTTCATCTTTTTCCGATAACAGACAGGGCATCCGCTTTTTCGAGTTGTGAATAGCCGCCAGCAAGGGGTTGGCATCCGTTGTCAACAGGGTATAGGTATGAATTAATTCACCTGTTTCGGGGTCTGCCCATTCATCCCAAAGTCCGGCTATGGAAACAATCTTCTGCGCCGTCGAATTGATATAAAACGGGAATTTCTTGCTGCCCATCGTATGCCATTCATAAAACCCGGTTACGGGTATCAGGCATCGCTTTCCGGTCTGAGCCGCCGATCGGAATGAGGGCTTCTCATACACTGATTCGGAACGGGCATTCAATGTGCGGGTACGTATCTCAGCGGCATTGTCTGAGGTTTTGGTCCAGTGGGGCACCAGCCCCCAACGCATATACTGAAACTGGTCGGGCTGCTGATGAGTCAGGATGGGCCAGTCGGGAAATTGGTAAGCATTGGCGTGGTAAACGGGCTGAAACGCAGAAGCCTCGGGCAGATTGGCCTCGTATCGCTCTTCGAGTTCAGAGCCCTTTACATTCAGCGATTTATGGTAACACATCGGCTTTTCGGGTTTATCAGAAAACGGTCATAAATCTCGGCAAGCCCTGAATCGATCTAATTCAGCGCTTATGAAATGTCCGTATTGGATAAACAAATAAATTGACGTTCAGGTTACCTCCATGCGAACAGATTCCGCGATTTCTTTCAATTTTTCGGATGACCGCTTTTAGGGTTCACTCAACCTTCTCCGACCACTGAATTTAAAGCCTGTCAATGTATGAGCCAAGCTCCTGACAACGACCCAACCGTACAACCTATCACGTCAACTAATCTGAACGATCTGGAAAATGCCTGCTGGCATCAACTTGCTTCCGGTGTTGAACACGAACATGATGGTTTCAAAACCATGACCGTTGCGACCTGTACGAATCGCGGGGCTGATGCGCGTGTTGTCGTGCTCCGCCGGGTCGATACATCTCATAAATACGTCTGGTTTCATACCGATGCCCGTACGGAGAAGGTGCTACAGTTGGAAGCCTTTCCAACGGCTACACTGCTTTTCTGGGACAAAAAACGCCATGTGCAACTCCGCCTGATGGTAGAAACCCGACTGCACACCGACGATTACATAGCCGATGAGCATTGGGAATCGGCTACGGAACGGGAGCGCAAGTTGTATTTTTCGGAGCACGTTCCGGGTACAGAGCTATCGGCCCCCTATCCAGGTTATCCCGACGATGTTTCTGAAAAGGTGCTATCTCAGGAAGCCAATCAGTCGGCCCGTAAAAATTTCGCGGTTATTGAATGCCGCGTGCTGGCGATGGAATATCTGTACCTAAGTCCCGAAGGACAAATACGCGCCCGTTTTCAGTACGAGCCGGAATCTAAAATGACCTGGCTGGCTCCCTGATTTCTCGTAAGCAGTTGCCAGCCCTGATATGCGATGGGAATAAAAAGCAGCAGATCGGCTACGTGGGCGATCCATTCGATCCGCGAAATCCGACTGACCGGAAAAGCTATGGCTCCTGCACACAAAACGAACCCAACCCAGTAAGGAACTGCTTTTTTCCGTAGAAGCTGAACACCCAGCACCAGTAAACTCAATGGGAATAGCGGCCCTGACATAAACATGGTTATGTTGAAGCTCAGGGAATGAATAGCCGCTTCGTGCAGCAATGTTTCCTTCGAAATGCCAAACACCTCAGCGTAAATACCTCGCATGCCAAAATTGTTGCCACTGATGGCTCCACATACAGCAATCAATAATCCCCAACTGGCATAGATAGGCATTGTGTGCTTTAGTTTCGCAAACAGCCCCGTCAGAGCCGGTATCCAGAAAACGGTTGCCACCACCAGGAGCGTACCGCCCGTAATGGTATATTCGCCCTGCTGCCAGTAGAACGTCGATAACAGAAATAATAAAGGGGCCAGGATCATCGAAAGCCCCTGAACGCGCTGCTCTGCCGAAGTAGTCGTCGTGAATGTTATCGTCTGCATTAGTTCGTTTTTGTGGTTATGATTCGATAATACACCAGAAAACCGAGGGCTGCCGACACCATAATAACCCCATAGTTCAGGCTGGATTCGGGCGGTACGGGCAGAAAATGAACGACAATCAGTCCGATTCCTGAAAAGAGTAGAATCAGCCCCCATTTGAGGCTTTCAGAGGGTGCATCACGTTCCTGTTCCATTTGTTTGTGCGTTTGTTCGGTCCACTGTCCTAATTCAAGCAGTCGCCTACGGAGCAGGTAGGTAGTAAGTGGACGCAGGGTCAGATAAATGCCTATGGCCATCGACAGGATGACATACGCGGCCTGTAAACCATATTCTTCTTCCATCGGATTGCTGGTCATGTTTGCCCATGTGACAGCATCAGGTTTGGGAATGTTGCAGTTGCTGAAAAAAATTTTGAAACTGCAACCTTTCCCATAAAGTCGTTGTCTCATAGGCCAATGAATGACGAACAGGCATTAGTATGGCAAATTTTGCAGGGTAACGTTCGGGCCTATCAAACGTTGGTCGAACGCTATCAGCGACTCGTGCTGCACATGGTTCGCCGGATTGTTCAGCAACCCGCCGATGTAGAGGATGTCTGTCAGGAAGTATTTATCAAAGTTTATCAGCACTTATCGGACTACCAATCCGATGCGAAACTCTCGACCTGGATCGCGACCATTGCCTACCGAACCAGCATTAATTATTTAAAGAAATATCGAAAAGACAACGCTACATCAGCCACCGATTTACTGACAGAACTAGACACAGACTCCGGCCTGCCCACACCAGAAGACGTCGTAGTATTCGATGACTGGCGAACCTTTCTGCACCACCAGATCGACAGGTTACCGCTCCATTATCGAACCATTCTGACCCTGTACCATCTGGATGAGCTTTCGTATGAAGAAATTGCCCAGGTTACGGCTTTACCCGAGGGAACGGTTAAAAATTACCTGTTTCGGGTTCGTAAACTATTAAAAACGGCCCTGGAGCCGTATCAAACCCGCGAAAAAAACCGATGAATCCATTGACCGACCAGCAACTTCAGGAACTTCTCGACGCGCAGTTCCGCCAGCACAACAACACACCGCCCCCGGACATAGCGAATGACGATTTTGGGCTCTACCAACACTTGTTCGAGGCATTGGCTACCGAACCTCCGCAAACGGTTCTTCCCTATTCGTTTGCCGCTAACGTAACGCGCCAGATTCAAAAAAAGGAATTGGCCCGTAGCGAACGACGAGCATGGGTTCTGTACGGCTTAAGTCTATTGCTCCTTCCAGCTGTCACTGTGGGTATCCTGATACTAGCTCCCGGCTATCCCATTCATAAACTGATGGAAACAGGCTCGCGGTTTGGTGTGCCTGCCCTACTGGTCTTAGCTGGTTTTGGATTGGTCCAATGGGCTGATTACAGACTGATTAAGCGAGCAGGAAAACACCCATCGATTTTATCGGACAAGCGAACCACTTAGCGTCAACTGTCGTTATATTCGCGACAATTGACGCTTTTGCCATGAGTACAACGACCATAAACCACTATTTCGGTGCTAAAAATGCCCCACCGATTCAATCCATTTTTGATTTGATTGAATTAAGTCGGCGAGGCTTGTCAAAAAAAGCCGTGGCTACCATGGCGCGTCATCTGGGACTTACGCAGTCCGATTTATTTATTATTCTGCATATTTCGGCTCGTACCTGGCAACGTTATACCGACGAAAAACTTCTCCCTCAGGACGTTACCGAAAAAGCCTTACAACTGGCTAACCTCTACAAATACGGCGAGGACGTATTCGGAGCAACCTGGAAATTTCACGGCTGGATGAACCACCCCAGCCCATTTTTTGGCGGCAAAAAACCAATTGAATTACTCGATACCCAGTTTGGCTTTCAGGCCGTTCGTGACGAGCTTACCCGAATCGATTGGGGAGTATTAGCCTGATGGACGTGTATCGATTAGCCAACGCCCGACGTGCCGACGACCTGACCGGGACAGGGGCTCGTTTGACAGGTGGTCGCTGGAATTTTGTCGGGACGCCCGTTCTATACACCGCTGGTTCCAGAGCCCTGGCCACGCTGGAAGTACTCGTACACAGTCCGGCATCGTACGTACCCGACTTTTATCAGATGCTTACGCTACTGGTTCCCGACGATTCGCTGCAAAGTGTGCCGCTCGACAGTCTGCCTATTGGCTGGAACAGCCTGACTCCGCCTGATGCCATCAAGACAATTACGCAAAACTGGATATCTGAAAACCACTTCCTGCTGCTCAAAGTCCCATCGGCCGTCGTAGCGGGGGACTATAATATTCTGATTAACCCCGTTCACCCCCGCGCATCCGAAGTGGTCATTTTAGATAAACGTGCGTATCAATTTGATCCACGTCTGTTGCGGCAATAGCCATTTTGTCCGGTTTGTTGTTATAGCTGGTAGCAACAAGTGAAACCGCATTATGGCAACAACGAATCGTGCTTTCGACTACGATCTTGATTACCGGACTCTGAACGTACGGGAGCATCCTGAGTATTACCGCGTTGGCAAAGGGGAACAGGGCGTGCTGCTTGTCAGACCGTATAAAGACGAAATACTACCTTTATGGAAATTCAAAACCCCGGAAATTGCCCGCGAGTCGTCGGAGAAAATTTATCAGCTTTTTCTGGACTACAAACAAAAGGGTGACTTTATCGGCATGGATATGGCCCGCAAGTTTCTTCAGATGGGCTACACCCGGTCCAGACGTTATGCGAACCACGCCAGCGGTCAGAAATACGACGGCCCCGTACCTAACGATAAAAAAGGTCAAAGTGGGTCCCATGGACGCGCACAACTGCCCCGCGATGAAGACCCGGAGAAAGCCGAATCGGCCCGTATTTTTTATGGAAAATACCTTGAAGCTCGTGAAGACCTGGATTATAAAAACCTAAAAAAAGAGTGGCAGCAGAAATACGGGTAACTACCTACTTCACTAGTTCCTTTTGGTAAAGCCCTACCAACGTATCAACGGCGTAGTCGATCTCTTCGGCAGTATTGTACTTCCCAAACGAAAAACGGACATAACCCCGATCAGGATTTAAGCCGGGTAAAGCGGCCAGCACATGTGAGCCTACATTCGAACCACTCGAGCAGGCAGACCCTCCCGATGCCGAAATGCGGGCAATATCCAGACTAAATAAGAGCATATCGCTTATATCGGAAACGGGCAGGCTAACGTTCAATACCGTATATAAACTGGCATCAACATCTCCCGAATCACCATTGAACTGCACGTCGGGCATTTGGGCACGCAGCCGTTCAATCATCCGACGTTTCAGGTTTATAATATGCTGCTTATGGGCCTCCATGTCGCGATAGGCGATCTCCAGAGCTTTAGCCAGCCCTACGATACCATAGACGTTTTCTGTTCCGCCCCGCATATTCCGTTCCTGAGCACCGCCATACACAAAGGGATGGATTTTCACCCGGTCGGCATTTACATATAGAAAACCAACTCCTTTGGGGCCATGAAACTTATGCCCGGCTCCAACAATAAAGTCAACGGGTAATTGCTGCAGATCATGACGAAAATGGCCCATCGTCTGTACCGTATCGGAATGGAAAATAGCGTCGTACTGCCGACACAGCTCTCCCACCCGATTCAGATTCAGCAGATTCCCAATTTCATTATTCCCATGCATCAAAGACACCAACGAACGGCTATTTGAACGCAGCAGTTGGTCAAGATGGTCAAGATCAATATGCCCTTTAGTATCAATATTTACCAGGCTTAGTCGAATGGTACCCTGTTCGGCCAGATGCTGCAAGGTATGCAGAACGGCATGATGCTCCAGCGGTGAGGTAATGGCGTGTTTCAGAGCATAGGTTTCGATACTACTCCGAATGGCTGTGTTATCGGCTTCGGTCCCCCCCGAGGTAAAGAAAATTTCGGCAGGCGAGGTATTTAATAAGGACGCTACGGACTTACGCGCTTTTTCGATAGCTGTTCGAACGGTACGCCCGTGACTATGGATGGACGATGGGTTACCAAAATGCTCGGTCATCAGAGGCAGCATGGCCTCAAGTACTTCAGGATCAAGTCGGGTGGTAGCAGCATTATCTAAATAAACGGCAGCGTTTGGTGTCATCGGTAGGCTTGTTTGTCGATGCGGCAAAGGTACGGGTTTTTAAAGCGTGAACGAATGCATGAGCGAAAGAGTGATTAAATCCCGGAGTCTACCCTTTCAATCATTTCTCTTCACAAAGGACGATCTGCTTTCTTTGCACCGTTCTTTTACTACCACAATTCGCATAGACTATGGATCTTTCACAGGCGGCCGGGCTTATGTACGCCGAATTATCAACCTGGATACGGGCCGCCATCCGCTATATGCCCAAACTGGCCGTTGCCATTCTTTTATTGCTATTCTTTACGTTTCTATCCCGCTGGCTGAGTCGGTGGGTAGTTCGTGGGCTCGACCGGGTTAGTAGTAATGTATCCCTGATTAACCTCACGGGAGCAGTCATGCGGGTCATCGTCATGTCGGCTGGGCTGTTTGTGGCACTGGGTATTTTAGGACTCGACAAAACCGTAACCTCTCTTCTGGCTGGTGCAGGGGTTATTGCGCTGGCAATTGGGTTCGCCTTTCAGGATCTGACCACCAATTTTATATCAGGAGCGATGATTGCGTTCGCCCGGCCCGTTCAGGTGGGTGACAAGGTAGAAACCAACGGCTACACAGGTAAGGTGCTCGACATTAAATTGCGTTCTATCGTCATCGACAATGGCGAAGGCCAAACCGTCGAAATACCGAGTAAGGATGTTTTCCAGAAACCCATTACCAATTTTTCGCGAATGGGTCAACGGCGCATCGACGTAGTAGCGGGAATCTCCTACCTCGACGATATGACCAAAGCGAAACAACTGGCTCAGGCTGCGGTTTCTACGCTACCCTTCGTCCTGCCATCGCATCCGGTCGAGTTGCATTACCGCCAGTTTGCCGATGCCAATGTCCAGTTTGTGCTCCATTTCTGGATTAACCCGGCCGTCACAAACGCGCAAACGGCCCTAAGCGAAGCCATGATTACCCTGAAGCAAACCTTTGACAACAATCAGATTTTGATGGTTTTTGCCGCCCAGACGTTTGATCTGAAACAGAAACTTGCGCAGTCCGGCCATTAAATTAAGTTGAACCTAAAACACTTCGCCCAGATTCAGAAACACCCCTTGTGAACCGCCAATGCCGAAGCCATAATCGAAGGCAAAATTGAGGTTCGAATGTTTATTGACTTTTATACGTAACCCAACTCCCCAGCCCGGCAGTAGTTTTCCGAAATGGGCTGTATTCGGATAATCGCTGTAGGTCTGCATGTTGGCAAAGATTACCCCGCCCAGCAGGCCATTGTTCAGAATAACCGCCCGGTATTCTGTTTCGAAATACAACAGATTTTGGCCCCGAAACCGACCTTGTGTGTAGCCACGGCCCAGATTAGCATGGGTGTCCCAACCCGTACTCGGCAAATCCAGGTAGGGAGCCTGCCCACCCAGGCTTAACCAGTTTACGTTCCAGAGTGCCAGAATGTGCCTCGAATCGGCCGTCAACGGAATATACTTCCGAAAATCGGCCAGCACCGACTGCCAGTTCTGATCGCTGCCCAACAAACGCAGATTGGGCCGAAACATGACACTACCGAAAAATCCGTTTTGTGGATTGTTTGGGTTCCGGCGGTTCGTGTATTGTAGCGTAAACGTTGGTCCCGACGATACCGAGCGGCCCGTATTTCCATACTGCTGAAAGTCATTATTCAACTGAGGAGTACTATTCTCCTCCCGAATCCGCCAGTGATAATCAAGCGCATACCCAATTCCCACCGAAAAATTAGGAGCTACCTGCCGCAAAACGGACTGATACAGCCGCAGATAGGAATATTCCAGATGGTCGTCCACATCAGAACGTGAGTTATCGCCCAACCCAAAATTATCAGCGGAGTAATTGTAGTACCGCCAGTCGGTCAGGATGTTGTAGCGGTTGTCTTTGGTCCAAAGATTGGCTTCAATGGGGATAATAACCTGCTGATACTGGGTGTATTGAGGAGTTGAATAAATAACCGAAACGTTTTGCTGGGGATCAGCGCTGGTAAAGGAAAGATTAGCATTGAGGCCAACCGCGAAGCCCGTTTGCAGCGCGTAGGCTAGCTCAGGAAAAAAGGATGGGTGAAATCCCGGCTTCTCACTTTCGGCCGAACGATGCCCTTTTTTATTGATAAACCCGTAATAGACATCCCATATATCGGCCGAGGAGTCAGCCTTCGAAACATACTGCCGCTTAACAGAAACAGACGGTAGGGAGTCCGGCTGGGCAATCGTACTCAGCGACGCCAGCATCCAGAAGGTGCTTATGCAAACGAATCGCAGATAAAAAGGGGACAGACTGCCAGTCGGCTTAGGCATATAAGCGAATAGGTTAATCATCACTGGTAACGTGTTGACTAACCTATTCGCTTAACATTCCGTTCATTTATGGCCCTTGAAACCGATCATGCAAACCTATAAAACCGTCGACAAGACTTGCTTGAGTTTATCAATACTGGTAGCACCCTGCAAATTAGCCACTACTTTTCCATCCTTGCCAATCACTACGATCGTCGGTATTGTGGTGATGTGGTACTTATTGTGAAAGCCATACGCATTTGGAATAGGTTTAAATGGCAGGGATTTACCATTTTCACCCTTAGTTTGTTCACTGTTTAGTACGCCCAGAACAACCGGAGCTGTTTTTGATTGAAATGGCCGTAACGCTTCGGCAAAAGCAGCCGCCTGTTTGTCATCCCAAACTGATTTGTCCAGACTTATCCAGAAACTAAGTACCACCACATTGCCCAAAAGATCAGCCGATCGGTAGGTATTTCCTTCCACATCCGTCATTACAAAAGGAGCGATTGGCTGGCCTGCTTTGGGTTGTTTAGCCGGGTCGCGGTCGCGGAACCGATGCGTTTCATGCTCTTCTGCCGTAGCGGCCCGCATAGTATACGTAGTGGACTGACCAAATTCGTCGTAATTGGGCACCAGGTGATAGGCAAAGGGATCAACTTTAGCGAGTTCATTGTACTCACTGATGGTCATCCGTTGACCAGTAGCCTGATTGATAATGGGGGTAGGTTCATTTTGGGCTTTTGCCAACCGAATTATTTTCTTTTGAACACCTACCTGTGCCTGGCAGATTGTACTTAGGGTCAATAGACTAGCCGCCAGAAGAGCTTGTTTGCTAAGAGCCATATGTGTCGCCATAATGATGCTATTATGCCCTAACTAGTCATCACGGATCAATACCTACGGACGGTACAGGGCACAGGTGATAGCCTATCAAAATTCGGGCCACTATATACATCGAGTTTACAATCGACTCATAATCTGCTCACCTTCTGTCTATCAGGTAGTATGTAGTTAGTTAAAAGTATATTAAACCATATCCATACAATCATAAATATCGTTGTAGAAATACAACAAAATCTGCACGCATATGAAGTCCTGGATTATTACGAGCATTCTGCTTTTATCATGCCTCATCGGGTATGGCCAAACTAGTCGGCCAACTGTATACCGCTATAGTCCCCCAGTTATTGTTACCCATCCATCTGCCTATGTTATTCCGATTGTTTACCAACTTCATGATGGAGTCGGTCGGTTAGGCGATGGCTCCCTATTACAAGGTCGTTTTCTGTATAACAAAGGCAGCCTGTTTACTTTTTATCAGAATGGCCACACCAAGGGGGTGAAAATCCCTTTCTTCCAGTTTGAAGAATTAACCCTTGCGGGTGCCGATACGTCTGTTCTGCCCCGATCAGATTCAACCGCGTTTTTCCGAATTAAAACCCGCCTATATAGACGATTGACCATTGGCAAAATCGCTCTGTTCGATCAGGTATATGCGATTAACGAAGACAAAGGGAAGATTGGCGATTATTTATTTGTCTGGGATGAAAATGGCAAACTCAAACGGTTGCGCAATCTGGAAGACGTCAATCAATGGTTTTACAACACCTGCCAGCAAAACCACTGGCCCAACCCGGATATTTTTCTGAGTAAGACCGAAATCATCAAACGACTGGCTGTGCTTGACCCAAAACCGTATTAATGATAGAACGCTGCTTGTTATGATGATTATAATTTACACAGATCATAATCATCATAACAAGCAGCGTTCTATGTATTCGGAATTAATCCTTCTTATACTGCTGAATAATCTTGTAGAGCGCTTTCTGCTTTTCCAGTTCCGGAAAAAACTCAAACAGTTGAACGTGCCCATCATAATCGAGCGACAGGGCCGCTTCGAGCTGGATCAGCGCTTCGCGATAATGACCCGCATGAATCAGATAAACCGCTGAGCGATAGTACAAATCGGCTTCAGTAGGCATATCGTTGATCCCAGACTGGATAATGTCGTTAGCCCGCAGAAAATCCCCCTGATCAAAAGGCACCAGCGACCAGGTCAGATAAACATCCGGGTTTTCGGCATCGACTTCGGCCGCTTTTTCAAAGGCTTCGATGCTCGAAATTACATTCCCAACCTTGTATTCGGTCTCAGCCACAGCAATGTAATATTCGCCGTTCTGATCATTCAGTTTGACTGCTTTTTGCAGGAAAGGCAACGCTTCGTACCATTTGCCCGATTCGCTCAGACAAACCCCGATTCCATACCAGGCTTCGTCCCACATGGCATCGAGTTTTAAAGCCTCCCGATACTCTTTGATGGCTTCAGGCAACCGATCCTGTTTTTCCAAGCTAGCGCCCAGATGGCAGTATGTATCGGCTGTTGGTTCCTCGTATTTCAGGGTCTCCCGGTAGCAGTGCTCAGCCTTTTCGAAAAGCCCCAGATTCATGTACGTATTGCCCAGGTTGAAATGAGCCGACGCGAAATCTTCCTTGATCAGTACGGCATAATCGTAGGCTTCGGCAGCATCGACATACCGCCCTAACTTGCTGTAGGCAATGCCCATGTTATACCAGGCATTGTACGAATAGGGATCGGTATCGATCAGTTGCTGATAATAGCTCAGGCTGTTCTCCAGTTCGCCGGTTACGTCCAGGCAAAAGGCCAGTTCGTAGAGGGCATTTTCATTGTTGATGTTAAGCGCAATCGACTTTTTGTACTGTTTGATGGCTTCGTCGTATTTGCCCCAGTTCTGATAGCTCTGGCCCAACTGAAAGAGGATGTCGTCTTTATCCTCGGCCCGGTCGAGCAATTCTTCCAGCACCTGAATCGACTCTTCGTAGCGCCCGGCCATGTTCAGGACAGAGCCTTGCATGAACGGCACATCAAGATCGCCGGGATTAAACAGCGAAGCCCGTTCCAGTAACTCCAGCGATTCGTCGAATCGTTGGTAATTAGCCAGAATCTGGGCTTTGTCGAGCATCAACTCCAGCGCATAGGGAAAGTTCTCCAGACCTGATTCGGCGGCTTTGAGCGCCTTGTCTAAATCGCCCTGGTTGAGGTAATGTTCAACCATTTGCTCGTAGACATCCAGATCGAAAAACTGGCTTTGCTGCTGGTCCAGCATCTGCTCAAAACGCCGGATAGATTCTTTTATATCGCCTTCTCGTTCTTCGAACTCTTGCTCCATGTATAGATAATTTACAACCGGGCAGCCGGTTCTGGTACGATTCACGAGTTGCGGTTCATACGTCACAATTGAATCATGATCTATAAACCGTACACCGTAAATCAGGATAGGGGCCGCATCAATCAGTGCGATTTATCCTTTAGCAGTGAAATATATACCCAAAAAAGCGAAACTGCAACCCCTCAACCGAGAAAATTACCGACTCGTGGGGCGCGTATTAAAGGCAGTTGCTACCCGCTTTAATGTATCGCTCAAGGGCCTATATTGAAAACGAAGCACTTGCTCAATTTTCCGACCATCGTACTGGTAATGCGAACTCGCCGACCGTGCTGTTTCGCGGGTGATTAGCGGTTTTTTACCCGTTAGCCATGCCCGCATAGCCTCCAGGGGCCAGAGCACACGCGTCAACGCAGCAGGCACCCGAAACCTTGGTGGACGCTTACCCAGTACGGCAGCTATCTGTTCTAACAACGAACGGTACGAAATGGTGCCTGCATTCAGAATGTAGCGTTCGGCGGTTGTATCGGATTGCATCAGTCGAACTAATGAATCCGCCACGTCAAGTACATCGACATAATTGACCAGGCCAGCCGGGTAAAAGGGCTTTTCATCGTACACGTACTTGATGAGTTGTAGACTGCTCCGGCTCCAGTCGCCGACACCAAGCACGATAGACGGATTCACCATAACGGCCTTTAGCCCTTCGGCAACGCCCCGCCAAACCTCCAGCTCGGCTCGGTACTTAGTTTTGGCGTAAACCGAATTATTCGGAGAATCTTCCCATTTCTGGTTTTCATTGATTAGAAACGGAGTCTGAGAATCGTCGCTATGTGTAATTGGCCGACCGATGGCGGCTACCGAACTGACATAGCCAAGCTTGCGTACACCTGCTTTCAGGCACACATTTACCACGTTGGCGGTTCCTTCAACGTTGATCCGCTCCATCAGATCCCGATCTTTCGGAACAAATGAAACAATGGCGGCCGCATGAATCACATCCAGAATACCGGGTTCTGTCCCAGACAGAATAGCCGCTTCCAGGGAGGGTATATCCAGCACATCGCCTTCGTGCCAGGTAAGCCGATCGGCCACATCGGCCAGCATGCCGTACCCACTGGATGGCCGATACAACACCGAAACCGGATGCCCATCGGCCAGATACCGACGAACGAGGTGTGAACCAATAAAGCCAGTGGCCCCGGTAACAAAAACAGGATTAGGTAACGATGAAGTCATTCAGGATGCGTTCAAGTGTAAGAAAGCCGGGCGCTTTTAGCGCATGAAGGTCCGTAAGAAGTTGTATGTAGTTGGGATCAGAGCTGATGGTAGTACTCTTTACTTGCTTGCAAAATACTTTAATGGACGCAGAAAAGTCGTACAAAGTAACATCTAGCCTTACCTTCTCCGCATTCCAAAGTAAGAAGGATTCTATGGCTTTGTCTACTAAAATTAAGTGCTGATTAGTACCTGGCTTTCTTCCGTAAGTCAGTCGGTCACCTACTTCTTCTAGTTGAAAGTCATCGAAGTACGCGGGTTTTCTCTCTGGCTTGTATGTAACGTCCTTATCTACTATTCCAACAACAGTATACGTTGGTCGATTAATAGCTGTATTCTTCATTTCTTTGACTACGTTATAGACACCAGAAATGTGATCAACAATAACAGCAGGTGGAGAAAGCATTGTAATTAGAGCCGTGTCAGCAAAGCACTCAGGCAGAAATAGGACGTCCGGCATTAGGAATAAATTTATCCAAATTAAAAAATACGTCGGTGCCAAAGTCCAAAATATCACGCAAGTTTTCAGTTGTTAACGCATGGACTTTAGTTTCATAATTCTCATAATAGGTGATGTATACATTAAGCTGATCATCTTCTAAGTTTTCAATGAATGTGTGTAATAAATACGGACTATGCGTTGAGATAAAATACTGATTTTCGTCATCATAAATCATCCGATAGGCCATTTCCTGTGTATAGGGAGGGAATGAATGCACTTCAGGCTCTTCAAATACAATGACGGAATTCTTATTGGATTCGATAGCTGTGATGTAAAACATAAACCGCCGGAAGGTATCGGCGATAGTGTAATAATCAAACTTATAAACGTAATAACCTGCTCTTCGCTGCAACTCAAAGGCCTGTGCCTCTCGGTCAAGAACAAATTCTAACCCTTGCTCTCGAAAAAGTCGTCCAAATTCTTCCTTCAGATCGTCTCTACGATCAACAACATTAAAAAGATTACTTCCATAAGGAGGCAATAAAAATTGCGAAAATGGTGCATTGACTTTTTCCAGGTTATCAAAATCATATTTCTTGATTGAATGAATCTGTTCAAAGTCAAATCCTCTGTTCGCTAATTTCTTATCAAAAGACCCCTCCTTTGAGATTACGAAATCGAATTTTTTAGGTTGAAATGAAGATGGATCGCTTAATTTATCATACCCTCGCTCATTTCTTAAATTTTCTATATCTCCTTTTGAATAATATTCGAATTCAGAGACACTATCGCTTTTCTGCTTTAAATATGCTATGCATTTATCTGTCCTTACGGAAATTATGGCTTCACTGTTATTCTCATAAAATAAATGGCGTATCTCACGATAGCGTATTAAGTTTTTCAAAAATGTTTGGTCGCTGTATTCTATTCCTAACAACCCCAACGCTTCCAGAATATTTGACTTCCCTACATTCGGCTTGCCGATGAAGACATTCACCCGCTTGCAGTCGAACCGCAGGTCTTTGATCGACTTGAAGTTTTTGATTTCGACCCAGTTGAGGAAATTATTCGTATCAGGGGTATTGTTATCCATAGCAGTTCGGCTGTACTGATTGCGTAAACATAACAAGGTTCGGGCCTGAATTGCTAATTTTGCGAAAATTAGTCGGTAGCCCTGTTAATTACCGACGATTGACTGACGACTCAATAATGCTCGAAAACCCACAACGCTATACCGTTACGGCGGCCCTGATTTACGCCAACGGCCCGATTCATATCGGCCATATTGCCGGATGCTACCTGCCCGCCGACATTTATGTGCGCTATTTACGCTCAACGGGTAAAGATGTTGCCTTTATCAGCGGTACCGACGAACATGGTGTACCCATTACGATTAAGGCGAAAAAGGAAGGGATCACCCCACAACAGGTAGTCGATAAATACTACGTCCAGATCAAAAAGGCATTCGAGGACTTCGGCATCTCGTTCGACATTTATTCCCGCACCTCGAATCCGATTCACCACGAAACCTCGCAGGAAATCTTCCTGAACATCTACAACAATGGTGATTTTGACGAGGAAGTAACCGAGCAGTATTATGATGAAGTAGCCGGGCAGTTTCTGGCCGACCGATACATTGTCGGTACTTGCCCTGTCTGCGGAAATCCGAATGCCTATGGCGATCAGTGCGAGCGATGCGGAACCGCCCTCAGCCCGACTGAATTGATCGAACCACATTCGATGCTTTCCGGCTCGAAGCCAATCCTAAAGGCCACTAAAAACTGGTTTCTGCCTCTGGATCGGATGCAGCCCAAAATTGAGGAATACGTCAACAGCCATACTGAGTGGAAAACGAACGTATTTGGTCAATGTCAATCCTGGCTGAAGGAAGGTTTGCGCCCCCGCGCCATGACCCGCGATCTCGACTGGGGTATCAAAGTTCCCCTACCCGATTCGGAAGGGAAGGTGTTGTACGTATGGTTCGATGCCCCCATCGGCTACATTTCGATGACCAAAGAGTGGGCCGCCGAACAGGGGCGCGACTGGGAATTGTACTGGCGCGATAAAGATACCAAGCTGGTGCACTTCATCGGAAAGGACAATATCGTATTCCACTGCATCATTTTCCCGGCCATGCTGATGGCTGAGGGCAGCTACATTTTGGCAGACAACGTACCTGCCAACGAGTTTATGAACCTCGAAGGCGACAAAATCAGTACGTCGCGCAACTGGGCGGTGTGGCTACACGAATACCTGGAAGAGTTACCGGGCAAGCAGGATGTGCTTCGCTATGTGCTGGCCGCCAACGCCCCCGAAACCAAGGACAGCGAGTTTACCTGGAAAGATTTTCAGGCTCGCAACAACTCCGAACTGGTCGGCATCCTCGGCAACTTTGTGAATCGGGCAGTGGTGTTGACGCACAAAATGGCCGATGGGCGTGTACCTGTATTGGGCGCTCTTACCGAATACGATCAGCAGGTACTGGACGAGCTGGCGCTGTTTCCGGATCGAATTGGCCAGTCGATTGGCAACTACCGATTCCGGGAAGCGTTGGGGTATCTGATGGATCTGGCACGGCTGGGCAATAAATACCTGGCCGAAACCGAACCCTGGAAAGCCATCAAAACCGATCCGCAACGAGCCCATACTATTCTGAATATTGCCCTTCAGATCACGGCAAATCTGAGTATCGTGTGCGAGCCATTCCTACCTTTTACGGCAGAAAAACTACGCACTCAACTGGCTATCACCGATCAGTTTACCTGGATCAATGCGGGCCGAGCCGATTTACTGGTCGAAGGGCATGTACTTGGACAGGCTCCAGCCGGTCCAGCCGATCTGCTTTTTGCTAAAATTGAAGACGACGAGATCAACAAACAGATTCAAAAATTACTGAATGCCAAACGAATGAATGAATTAGCCACGAAAGAAGTGCCTCAAATCCGCAGCGAAATAACCTATGATGATTTCGCCAAAATGGATATTCGGGTCGGCACCATTACCGAAGCCGAACGGGTCCCTAAAAGTGATAAACTGCTAAAATTAAAAGTCGATGATGGTCTGGGTGGGCGGCAGATTCTGAGCGGTATTGCCAAACATTTTTCCCCTGAAGAAGTGATTGGCAAGCAGGTAACGTTTCTGGCCAACCTGGCTCCCCGCAAAATGATGGGGCTTGAATCGCAGGGAATGATTCTAATGGCTGAAGACCGTGACGGTAAGCTATCCCTGATTACCCCCGGCGAAACGGTCTGGAATGGCGGAACAGTAAGCTAGTAGTTCGTTCGTTACTCTATTACAAAAAAGCCGGAAGCCATTCGCGTTCCGGCTTTTTTGTACCCTATAGAAAGAGTATCAGCCTTTAAAGGCATGATCGGTTTTAACATCCTCCCCCGACCATATTTTTTTGGCCGTCCAATCGGCCGCTGGCGATGCCCAGAACGGGTCTGACGCCGATAAGCCCAGGGGTAAGAAGGCTACAGAACACAGATACAGGCTCCCGGTTGAAATATACGTTTCACCGATAGACGGCTGATGACCGCACAAGCCAATTTGCAGCCACCCTTTTGTATCGAAGGTATTGGGCGCATCCATGGTTCGTTTGATAACCGCCGTAAGTGCCGATCGTACCTGAGCGGGTGTCAGTTCGGCTGGTAAATTTTTCTGCAAGGCAATCTGAGCCAGCAACTGAAATGCGCCACACCGATAAGCCAGCGAACGACCAAAAGCCGCAAAGGAGCCATCGGGCGCAATCAGTCGTTCCTGCACGATGGCGTACCGTTGCGCCCTTGCCAGCAACGATTCATATAACGCTTTCTCTGCTTTCCCAGCCTCAACAAGCACCTGTACAGCGTCTAGCAACATCGGCTGAATCACATAGCTATTGTAATAATCCCAATGAAAATCAGGGCCATCGCCGTATGCACCGTCGCCTTTGTACCAGCTCTGATGCTGTCGAATGGCATAATCCATGCGTAGTTCATCGCCCGAACCCGTATATTTCAGCAAAGCCGCTTCGACCATGGCACTGAACAGCAACCAGTTATTATAGCCGGGTTTGATTACCCGGCTGGCTAGTAATGCCTTCACCACATTCGCCTGTTCGTCAGCACGTAACGCTTTCCAGAGTTTTGGCGACCGCACGAGTCCATGCGCCAGAAAAGCGGCATCGACCAACGGCTGCCCCCCTTTGGTAAAATTTAAATAGTCGGGCGATTGCGGATTAACCCCGTTCGAAATGGCATTTTTTGCCAGTTCCAGATAACGTTGCCGAAGTTTACCTTCCGATGTATTATCAACGTCCAACTCCAGCCACGGAGCCAGACCAGTGATCGTGCGTCCGAGGGCTTCCAGATGCGATACAACTTTACGACCTTCCTCCTGCCCCGGTGCCGACTCGACTGGCATAGTTGCTTTTAGTCGATTCTGGGCTAAGGCCGACAATACCGGATCGGCTATTTTCAATAAGGTTTGCAGCCAGTAGGCCCGATCGTCAGTCGCATTGGGTTCAAGCAGAGCTGAACGTTCGGCTCCCGGTTTGAACGGAAAACTAAGTGGAAATGTAGCCGCCAACTGGGCAAAAGTCCGTCGATTCATTGAATTAACTAGTCAGGTAGTAGAGATGGGCAAGCGTGGTCAGGATTTGTCAGGTATCGCATTACCAAGATTGACCATGATTGGCCTCAAATCTATACAATTGGTTTCCAGCCTTTTTCGTATTCGCGGCTCCAGTATTTTTGCGCTTCTTTATCGTGCAGAATGTGGCCATTTGTTGGGTCGGTGTGAATAATACTTCCGGTCCGCTGAGCAATATTGGCTAAGTGACATAACAACACCGACTTATGCCCCTGCGCAATGTCGGCATTGGGCTTGGCTTTCCCCCGGATACTTTCCAGGAAATTGTCCAGGTGATAGGCATCAAGACGCTCCCCGCCGGGGCTTACCGCATTGGTTGATGAAGCACTCGTAGGGGCATCGCCTTTTACATCTTTTACTACTTTTCCCGCCAAATCCAGAATCTGATAATCGGGTCCACTTTCCGGTGCCGACAGTACGCCCTTATCGCCGTAAATCGTAAACCCACGGCCACTTTTTTCGGGGCCAAACGCCTGACAACTCAAGCCTTCCCAGGTAATGGTGGCTTTATCGCCAAACTCGAAGGTAGCCAATTGAGTGTCCGGCGTTTGCCAGTCGTCGCCGGAGTAGGCATAGCGCCCACCTGCCGAAGTTACTTTCGTCGGAAAGTCAAGGCCCATCAGCCAACGACAGCAATCGATTTCGTGGGTGCCGTTGTTGCAGGCTTCGCCCGTACCCCAGTTCCAGAACCAGTGCCAGTTATAATGCACTACATTATCCTGATAATTCATTCTTGGGGCCGGTCCCTGCCACAACTCCCAGTTGAGCGTTGGTGGCACTGCAATCGCTTTGCCTTTGCCAATGGGTTTCCGGTTGTTGTAGTACCAGGCCCGGGCAAAATAGGGTCGCCCGATAGCTCCATCGCGAATATCCTGTGCAGCCTGTTGAAGCGTTGGCCACGACCGGCGCTGGCTCCCCATCTGTACAATTCGGTTGTGGTTACGGGCGGCTTCCAGGAGCCACTCCCCTTCCTGCGGATTATGCCCACATGGCTTTTCGACGTATACGTGCTTCCCGGCCGAACAAGCCAATATACCTGCCGGGGCATGCCAATGGTCAGGAGCGGCAATGGCAACGGCATCGAGGTCTTTCTGTTCCAGCAGCTTCCGAAGATCTTTAATGACGGTAGGCTTACGCGTTTGCCCGGCTTTTTCAACAGCCTTTAATCCGTTTGCGATGGCTCCATCTTCAACATCGCAGATATAGCCCACTTCGGCACCGGGCAATTTGGAAAAAATACCCGCCAGCCAGCTTCCCCGCGAGTGAACGCCAATCAGCCCAATATTGATTTTTTCGCTGGGTGCGTTTCGACCAAAAATGGGGAATGGCAAAATCTGCGTAGCCAATCCAGCCACGGCGGTATTCTGAACAAATTGTCGGCGATTCATAACAGGGAAGCTTCTGGTTTAGTACCGTAAAGCGGCAATGTAGCCTGGTTTTACTGATTCCTGCGTTTAGGATTCCCATTTGGGAAACGTTCAGCCAAAAAATCCTGTTACTCCCTTTGAACTCGCCTTTTTTATTTCCCCGTGAACGAAGAACAGAAAAGCGGCCGGATTTTCGACTGGGTTATTCTCCGAAGACTCTACGCATTTGTTAAGCCTTATCAAGCTCGTTTTTATTTACTGATTGGCATCATTTTGACGGCGGCTTGCCTGGCCCCGTTGCTACCCCTGCTTATTCGATACACCATCGACAATATCATTGCTGTCGGAAATTATCATCGGCTCAATCAAATGCTGATTGTGATGATTGGGGTACTGGTCATTCAGGCATTGGTTCAATTCTCCAATACCTACCTGTCGGGTTGGCTGGGGCAATATGTGATTCGGGATATTCGGACCCAACTTTACCGGAAAATTCTCCACCTCCGGCTGAAATTTTTCGACAATACGCCCATCGGTCGACTGGTTACCCGCGCTATTTCGGACGTAGAAACCCTGGCCGACGTATTTAGCGAGGGGATGGCAGCCATTGCAGGCGATATTCTACAACTGATCCTCATCATTGGGGTGATGTTCTATACCGATTGGCGGCTGGCAGCCATTAGTTTATCGACCATTCCGCTGATGCTGTTCAGCACCTACGTTTTCAAGGAAAAGATCAAAAAATCATTCAATGAGGTGCGGACGGCGGTAGCGAATCTGAACGCCTTTGTTCAGGAGCATATCACGGGCATGAACATCGTGCAGATTTTCGGCAGTGAAAAAATCGAATCCGAAAAATTCCGCGCCATCAATACTGAACACCGCAATGCCAACATCCGCTCTATTCTGTATTACTCGATTTACTACCCGGTTGCCGATATTATTTCGGCCGTAGCGGTTGGGCTGGTGGTTTGGTACGGTGCCACGCAGATTATTCATTCCGACGTTACGTTCGGTACGGTTACGGCCTTTGTGATGTTTATCAACCTGTTTTTCCGCCCCATTCGGATGCTGGCCGACCGCTTCAACACGCTCCAAATGGGTATTGTCAGCACCGACCGGATTCTGAAGCTACTGGACAGTGACGAGTTCACGGCAAACGATGGCACATACGTGCCTTCCACGATTCGGGGCGATGTATCCTTTAAGGATGTTTGGTTCGCCTACAACAACGAAGACTGGGTACTCCGCAACATCTCGTTTCAGGTGAAAGCGGGCGAAACGGTCGCTTTTGTTGGCGCTACAGGGGCTGGAAAATCGTCTATTATCAATTTACTCAGCCGCTTTTACGACATTAATAAGGGCGAGATTACCGTCGATGGCATCGATGTTCATAGCTACGAACTCGGTCATCTCCGCCGGAATATTGGGGTCGTTTTACAGGACGTATTCCTGTTTTCCGACACCATTGAAAACAACATTACCCTGGGCGATAAGTCGATTAGTCACGATAAGATTGTGGAAGCGGCCAAACTGGTTGGGGTGCATGAGTTTATCGAGCGATTGCCGGGTGGCTATCAGTATAACGTGATGGAACGCGGCTCTACGCTTTCGGTCGGTCAACGGCAACTGATCTCGTTTGTACGGGCTATGGTGCAAGACCCCAGAATCATTGTTCTGGATGAGGCCACGTCATCGGTCGATACAGAAACCGAAGAAATGATTCAGAACGCGATCAGCAAACTGATGAAGGGCCGAACCGCTATCGTTATTGCCCACCGCCTGTCGACGATCCAGAAAGCGAATAACATTATTGTGGTCGACAAAGGTCAGATTGTGGAGCAGGGCAATCACGAAGAGTTGCTTCAACACGAAGGATTCTACGCCAACCTGTACCGTATGCAGTACAAGGAGGTTGTGTAGTTCGTTATTGGTTTTTTGTATATTTGAGAAAAGCTACTTGTCGTATGCCTACGCCTGTAACAACCAAAACTACTCCAAAACGGAAACGGAAAATACCAGATTATCTGGTCTATGAGGTTATGGACGGCAAGCCTATTTATTACAAAGGTTACCAGTCCGTCCTCAACAAAACCAAAACGTTGGAGGATATTATGGGATGCAGCTCGCTTCAGGCTGAATTAGTTAGCTACTTGCTACGAATCATTTTTCGGGTATTTGACGAAAAGAAATATCGTGTACTCACCAACGAAATTGGCAGCCACATCGATATTCGGAACAATCTTTCGAACGACATTGCCATCTACGACAAAGCGGTGCTGACAGCCGACAAGATCAACAAAAAATACCCTGACGTACCGCCAAAGATTGCGATTGAAATCGATACCGAAGCCGACACGTCTGAGCTTACGGGTTTTGGTTATACGTACAAAAAATCGAAAAAATTACTCGATTTTGGCGTAGAGCGTATTATCTGGATTATGATTGGAACGAAAACGGTCACTGTAATGGAACCGAATCGTGACTGGCAGGTACGCGAATGGGATACCGATATCGAACTCATGGACGGACATACCTTCAATATTGCCCGGTATCTGGCTGAAGAAGGTATCGTTGTAGACGACTAAAGCACTTAACGCCGAAGATTTTCTTCTTCTTCCTCGGGCCCTGCTCCAGTAACTCCCTCTGTAATAACCTTATGCCCCGACACATTGGGTGTAGCATTGGTTGGCCCGGGCCCACTACCATCCAATGCATAGGCAATGGAATCGGCCAGATCATCGGGCGCAATTTTCGCTGACTGCGTAGTTTCCGGCTGGTCTTGATCGGTGCTAACGGGTTTAGGATAGTCTTCGCCCGTTTGCTGATCAATCACTTCCTCATCGGCGTTCGGATCATTGTCCATTACCGAAGGTACTGCCTCGACGTCCCGTTGACTGGGATCACCACCGTTCAGTTCGCTGGAGTTGGGCATGAAATATCGCATGGTGTCAATGAGTTTGATTCTCACCTATAACCTAAAAACTGCTTCATGTGTTTTTGAAGCAAGGGCTTTACCTAATCGAATACCTCCCTAACTTTAATATATCCTTGATTCTTTACTACCCACTGCGAAAAGACTCGGCCTTCCACTCTATGTACCCAATCAATAACTCCTTTTTGCTCAAGAATCTTATTTAACTCTTACTAAACCATTTTGACACAAGTTATACTGAAAGGTTATACGATTTGATAGATTCTACTGTTGTTTGGGTAATTCGAATATAAATAACGAAGACACAGGGTTTGTATCGTGAGTAGGTTGTCTTTTTTCAGCAATACCCATTTGAAGAAGCCATCTATTTTCTTCTAATGAATCCTGTATGGCATCTTCAAATGGAAAATATTACTCTCACCCTGGAATTACGATGGTATGATGAGATGTTATGATTGGAGCAATCGACCTGGCTTTGAACTCCAAATTATTACCTTGTCTAACAAACTCGCCTTTCTGGAATTTTTGTCTAATACTAGTATCGGTGCCTTCCACCTCATCCTCTTCAGGAAAACCAACGTCTTTAAAAGCCATTTGCATCCATCTGTTCCTAATATCTTCTTTAACTACATGTGCACCTGTATTTCCAGACCATATAATCGAACCACCCTGAAAATTTGTAAGCCTTCCATTCCCTAAAGGCGTATCTAATTCATCGGTTAAAGGATAACCCAGCACTCCCGTTTCCCAGCCAGTTTCTGCCCATTTTTCCCGAATAGAACCATGTACTTCAACAGTTCCATTTCCGGGGACTTGAAAAACCGAACCATTCGAAAAGTGAGCGAATTTCCCAATTCCATCTGGACAACTGGATTCGATTGAAATAGGATACCCTAACCATGAATTTTGCTTCCATTTTTTATAAATAGTTCCAGAAACGTCCAGAACAGGTTCAGACGTTGAAGAAGGCACAGTAATACTCGATCTTTGATAGACTTTCTCCTTAATTTCAGAAGTAGGGACTGGTGGAGGTGTTTCATTTACGACTTCTACATCCAGATTGAACCAATCCCCTTCATCATCGCCGTTCTTTTGAATACTGGTGATAACCGCTTTTACCCCTCTTGCCACACTATGCGGTTCTGTAATTTCGGTGCTTTTCAATTCCTTTCCATTTTTATCTCCTTCATAAAATTCCCACCTAACAGTAGTTGTTACACGTCCATCTATGAGTACAACGAAGGTTAGATGCAATCTGAGAAGAACTTCGGTATCTACCTCAAATTCTTTGATCTTGGTTTGTTGCTCACCACCCTTTGCTAGTTTAAGTGATTCTGACCAAGAAAAAGATTCTTCTTCATCTGAATCCCACCATGGATCAGCATCGTGAATTTTTGTTTTCACATTAAAATAGAACTCTACTAATTCTGGCATAGCTGTTATTGTTTAAAATTTAAAAAATTCGTTGAATCACATGGTAGGCTACCCCACCCATGCCGCCTGATAAATTAGGCCACACTAACGACATCTTAAGCATGCTGTTTTTACCGATGCCGATGTAAAATCAACTGCTCGAGCTGACTATCGGACTTTCCTCCCACATCGGCAACCGGCCGGGCCGATAAACGCCCACCGGGTTTTACAATCTCTCTTGGTAGAAAATTATCTGTGTCGTGAAAAATGCGTATCCAGGTAATGTTGTCATTTTGATCAACTTCGTAGAGGCCACTCTCCCAATTTCTGATTCCATCGGCCGTTACCTGTCCAGAATAAAAGCTGTAGTAGTCGTACTTTTTTCCAGTCTTTGCATCCGTGATCTGCTCGGCGGCATCCACCGTGAAGTTGTTGCCATGCCCAGCCATTGGAAAATACTTGCCTCCTCCTTCAGAGATTCCAATCAGACTTCCGTCTTTATCATTCCATTGCGCCCAGTCGATCAGGCATTGTTTATTATGGTCTTCAAATTTTGAGAACTGGAAATCGGTAAACCCGGTAAGCTTCTCCCCCACATCTATCCCGTCTGAATCTGAATAAATGAACTCAACCGCTTTGAAAATACCGTCGAGGGCGGGTGGGTCCTGGCCTTCGTAAATGGTGGCACCAGCTTTTTTCAGGTTCGCCAGCTTCTTGGGCGACATTTTGTTCGTAAAGGCATCGGGGTAACCTTTCGACAAATCAGGAGCGGGAGTTTTGTCCTCTTTGCTACAGGAAGAACTACTGGACGTTAAAAAGACGGTGATAAGAGCCGCCAAAAGCAGCGTAAAGCTGGATGTTTTCATGATTATTTTATCGAACGAAAAGATGGTACCTGAATCAATTGCTGTCGGAACTAAAGGCGAAGAAGAGTAACAAAGGGGTAGGCGAACTATTGAACCATACCGCTATTGCTGCTGGCGAAAAATTTACCTTTGCTGACAATGCATGGACTGGACAGGTTCTTTAGACCCCAGTTTTTATTGGCACCTGTTGCCGTATCAAATGCCTGCTGACCATAATACAGGATTCCGTTTGTTACAACGGGTACACTTTCCTCAGACGAGGTAGCCTCCCATTTTTTTGCTCCTGTTTTTCTATCAAGCGCATTGATGACGAAGGCCGAACCGTTGTAAGCTGAGAAGTAGAGATTATCGGCATCTGCGATTAAGCCACCATAAGTACTTTTCGTTCCTGCGGCTGTAAACTCCCACTTTTTGCTACCCGTGGCCGCATCTAATGCATATACCTTCCGGTCTTCACTGCCAATGTACACGATTCCATCTGACACTGTCGGACTGGTCTGTACCATACCACCGGTCAGGTATTCCCACTTTTTGGTTCCAGTTGCGGCATCAACTGCATACACTTTATTTTTAGCATCGCCGTAATACACAACCCCATTCGACACCGCTGGATTCGTGACAACGCCGATTGTTTTTACAGTCCATTTTTCTTTTCCGGTGGCAATATCAATAGCCAGCAAACCGCCACTATAGTTAACATCGCCATACCCAACGTACAGCAATCCATTCGAGGCCGTGAAGGTATTGATCCGGTCGGTATACGAGAAATCCCATTTTAATTTCCCCGTTGCTGTCTCCAGCGCATAGATATGCTTACTACCACTAACGAATAGCATTCCATTATCCACTACAGGCTCACCACCTGACGACGAGTAATCATCAATGGTTGATGACCATTTTATAGCTCCGGTCTTCGCGTCGATGGCATTTACCTTCTTTGTCTGAAATGTGTACAATAGTCCATTGTCATACAGTCTCGGATAGGCCGTATTACCATCACCACTTGTTCCGGGAATATACGTACTAATGTAGGGTGCGCTATTATTTGGAATTTCAGTTCCCAGGTTAAAAGAGCCAGCGCTTTTCCCAGATAGGGCGTCAATAGCCACAATGCTTTTTATGGAAGAATACTTGCCGGTAGTATTATCCGTTTTGCCCTCTGAGATAAAAAAGTAGATAACCTGATCCGACGACACTGCGCTGTTCGTTCCTGCACTCGCTACTGTAACGGTCATCACATACGCCTGCGTACTACCATCTTCGGCTGTGACGGTATAGGTTATAGCTTTCGAAAAATCCTGCACCGATCCCGAAGCGGGTGAAACTGTCGCCTTGTCGGACACCATGATGGTGGGTACTAGTTTCGTTACGTCGGTTCCATTGGTAACGGTGGCCGAAATGGTTTTGGTCGTAACGTCAATCGTTCCAGTAACTGCAGGGCTAAGCGCGTTAAACGCAAAGGCAGTGATCGATTTAGCCGAGCTTTTGGTGCCTGATGTGGTAGTACCCCCACCTGGCGTTGGAGTATCCTCTGTTTTCTTACAGGAGGCACCCCACAACAGGAGGCAAAACAGAGTGGAGAGAAGCGGAAATGAGGATTTCATGGCTTAGTTGATTTGGGAATAACTGAACGAACGGATTTGATTTCAGTCTATACATAGAGCCCATACCGAACTCTAAATGAACAGGTCAAAGGTCCGCATCGATGTCTCCTGCCGAAATCCCGGATTTTTATGATTTTATATCCCTGAATTCTAGGATATTGCCGTGCTATGTCAACCCAGCCAGCCAGATTGGAAATTAAGTGAGACTTAGTATGTTTGTTCGTAATCCACCATTCTATGAAAAAGCTGATACTTGCCTTATGTCTTACTGCCCAGGTCTGCCTGGCGCAGCCCCCTAAACTCGACAGTTTAAAACGGGAGTTAAGATTGCTGGACAAACAGCCAGATGGGCCTGCCAGAGACACGCTTCTTTACAAAACGTTAAGAGCGGTCATGAACGACTTTGTCGATATTAACCTAGACTCATCGGTGCATTACACAAATCTGATGCTTAAGCTTTGTAGCCGTCCAAACTTGCAGAAAGAGCTTATCTACGCTTACCAGTTTGCAGGTTATCTCTATCAGGTAAAAGGAGATCATTATCAGAGTATCCAGTTTCACTACAAAGCACTTTTACTAGCTGAAAAATTAAACCAATACGGCCGAATAGCTATGTCGCAAGGGGCTCTGGCTCACGCTTACACAAGTCTGAACGATTATCAAAAGGCGGAGAAACTTTGTTTGGCAGGGCTCGCCCTTCTACGCAAGCATCCTGATCCACAAATTCAGTTACCAAT
Source organism: Spirosoma panaciterrae DSM 21099 (assembly GCF_000374025.1). Classification (GTDB taxonomy): domain Bacteria; phylum Bacteroidota; class Bacteroidia; order Cytophagales; family Spirosomataceae; genus Spirosoma; species Spirosoma panaciterrae. The sequence goes on from NZ_KB893173.1 coordinate 300,830, forward strand.
ATTGAATTCGCTAGGATCGGTTTATCGGGAGCAAGGTAAACTAAAAGATGCTTTGCGAATCAATCAGGAACTTTATGAGCTGGGCAAAAGTCAACACGATCAATGGTTCGAAGCGCAGGGCCTCCATGCCGTTGGATGGGTCTACAAAGCAATGGGAAATTTACCCGAGGCACTAGTCTATTACCAGAAATCGTTGAGACTGTCCCGACAAGTAGGTAGCAAAGACATGGAAGGCGCTATTCTGCTCAATATAAGTCGCTTATATATAAAACAGCAAAAATGGCAGCAGGCGTTAATATATTGCCATATGGCCCGAGAAATGGCTGCTCGGTCCAATATCAGTAGTGTGTCACGTGAAGCAGAGGAATTATACTATATTATTTTTAAGCACACAGGCCAACCAGCAAAAGCCTTAAAAGCCTACGAAAACTTCGTCTTACTGAAAGATAGCTTATCGAAAGAACGGGATGAACAACGTATCGAATCACTACAGGCTCAGTACGACAATGTACAGAAAGAAAATGACTTACAACAAAAACAGGTTCAATTACTGGCTCAGCAAAATCAAAATCAACAACTGGCTCAAACACGTAATGGGTTGTTTTTAGGTATTGCCGTTATAGTACTCATCGCAGGCTTGCTCTTTTGGAATAACAGACGACTAAAAACCAAAAATCAGGAAATAGATCAACAGAGAGTTCTCCTTCAAAATGCGCAAAAACAGCTTGCCGACATCAACAAAACGCTTGAAAAACGGGTACATGAACGCACAACCGAACTTGTCAGGGCTAATACTGAACTTATTCAAAAAAATGAAGAGATAAAGGAAGCGCTATTTAAAGGGCAGACGATAGAACGAAAACGAGTAGCTATCGAGCTTCATGACAATCTGAGCAGTTTGCTTAGTGCAGTCAATATGAGTATTCAGTATATTAACCCGAAAAATCTATCGGAATCAGAACAATCCGTTTATCAAAATGTAAAATCGCTAATCCAGAACGCTTACTCTGAAGTACGAAATATCTCACACAACATTCTGCCCGCAGAGCTTGAAAAAGAAGGCTTAAATACAACGCTGACCACATTGGTCAATAAACTAAACCAGAATTCTCCTCTCCAATTCTCGCTTACAACAACCGCCTTAACCGAACGACTTCCACTAGCTATTGAATTCAACGTGTATACTATTGTGCTGGAGTTGATCAATAATGCTATTAAACACGCTCAGGCTACCTTGGTCGATATTCGCTTAACCCGAACAGCATTCAGTATCAATGTGGGGGTTAGTGATAATGGCATTGGTTTAAGCCAAAGTCATGGTAGACGGGGAGTTGGTTTACAAAATATACAAACTCGATTAGAATCCCTTGGTGGGGCGTTCGATACGATTCGACCCACCGACAAAGGAACGCGTATACATATAAAAATCCCCATTGAAATCGTTCAGACCAATGGGGATTCGGACAATGGTAGTTATTCTATTTCACATTAATTATAAGTGTGGCGGTTCCAATTCCATTTCTAATGGAGGACGTTTAATCGGGTTTTTACCATCTGTCGATTCCGACAGTATCTTGTAGGCCGCTGCAGTAGCAAATGAAGGCTTACCAGATTCCTTGAACGTTCGGGCAAGTTCATGATACGTTGCAAGCGAAGGCTCATCCAACTCAACCCGTGTATTTATGAAGCTAATCGGTTCTCCTTTAATCATTGTTGTAAAGGCTACGTCATTAGCTAATGCACCATCTGCAAAATAGAGTGGATCCTGACCTATGAGGTCGCCTTTTTCATCAATGAGCACAGCTGTATTTCCGCTAATACGGGCAAAACTCTGCAAAGGAATCAGTCGGTGTACTGGATCAATCATACCAATAGTGGAAGTTAAAAGGTGAACTGATTTAGTTAAACAATCTGAAATTTAAGGGCGTATTTCACTAGGCCAATCGTGGTCTGAACACCTAGTTTCTGCATTAAATGCTTGCGGTGTGTTTCGACAGTAGTCGGGCTAATAAATAGCTTTTCGGCAATCTGCGTACCTGAATACTCCTGTGCAATCAGTTTCAGTACGTCCAGCTCGCGTTGGGTAATAGCAATTTTTTGGGGTTTATCAAGCGCCGGGGCTAACTCCAACCCGGTTTCGTTGGCCAATTGCATCAGCACCTGCTGGCTGTAGAATTTGTGTCCTTTTTCAATCATGGACAACGCCATTTCCAGCTCTGACCGATCGGCACTTTTCAATACATAGCCATCGGCACCAGCACGTACCGCTTCCTTTATGGCGTCAGGCTGGTCGGCTACAGTGAGCAAACAGATACGGACACGAGGGAATCGTTCGCGGAGTTGAAGCGTCAGTTCGATACCTCCCATGATCGGCATTTGCAGATCAGAAACGACAAGGTCAATATCGGGTTCTATTTCCAGTGCAGTCAGTACCTGCTTGCCATTGGTATGCTTAGAAACCACCTCAATGCCTTCAAGGCTCGACAGGAGCATCGCTAAACTATCCAGCAAAATTCGATGGTCTTCGGCAAGTAGAATACGCATGGACGTGGATGTAACTGATAACTGGGCCGTAATTTGAATTATAAATACACAAAAGCCTAATTTTATGTACGTTATCTTTATTACCTGGTTTCACTACTTCATTATCGCTGTTGACTGATGAGGCAAAAATGTGCGTTTTCAGATTGCCTATAAATCCTTAGAATTAACGATTTCACATCCTAGAATTTGAGGATATTCCGTCCATCTCCAGTAAACAGAAACGCCCGACAAATTGCCGGGCGCCGTATACGTTCGATCTTGAGCACTTATTCTTCCCCTATTTTACTAACCAATATCTTATCAATCCGGCTTTTATCCATATCCATAATCTCGAAGCGGTAACCGTGCCAAACAAATGACTCGCCTGTTTTCGGAATATCTTTCAGAATATGGAGCGCAAAGCCACCCAGGGTGTCGAAGCCTGTCAGCTCCCGTTTGGTTTGTGCATTGATATTGATGGAGAAATACGACAGGAAGTCTTCGAATGGCAGTTGGGCATCGATCAGGAAGCTTCCGTCTTCACGTTCACGGATTTCGTAATCGGCATTAACATCATCATTGATATCGCCAACCAGCACATCCAGAATGTCATTGAGCGTGATAATACCTAGAATTCCTCCATATTCATCAACAATAACCCCTACATACTGACGTCGTTCCCGAAAACGTTCCAGCACCTGATACGCCCGGTTGTTCTCCGGAACAAACAAAGCATCCCGTTTGATGTCGTTCAAATGCATCAGTTCAGTATCCAGATCTTTCCCCAGAAAATCTTTGGAATAAATCAGGCCCACTACATCATCGACCCCACCGTTACAAAGCGGATAAACAGAGTGCTTGTAGTCCAGAATTTTGGCTTTGTTTTCGGCCAGGTCATCTTCCAGATCAAGATAAACAATTTCCTGACGGTTCGTCATCAAAGAGGTAACCTTGCGGTCGCCAAGCTGAAAGACATTCTGTACAATTTCCTGCTCAATTTCTTCAATAGCTCCTCCTGAAGTCCCCTCCTGAATCAGGCTTTTGATTTCTTCTTCGGTTACGGCACTTTCGTTGGGCTTGATATTCAGTACTTTCAGCAGCAAATCGCTGGAAACGGTGAGCAGGGCGATAAAAGGTGAGGTTATCTTTGAAAGCAGGATCATTGGCCCCGCCATTGTTTTGGCGATCCCTTCCGGATTCGACAACCCAATTCGTTTGGGCACAAGTTCACCAAACACCAGCGACAGATAGGTTAACAGGAGCAGTACCAGCACAACGGCAATCGAGTGGGCGTAAGGCTGTAGGAACGAAACCTGAACTACAAAATTCTGAACGTCGTCCGTCAGTTTATCGCCCGAAAAAATACCGAGCAAAATACCGATCAGGGTAATACCGATTTGCACCGTCGACAAAAAGCGATTGGGTGAATTGGAAAGGTCGAGCGCCACCTGTGCCCGACGATCACCGTTTTTGGCAGCGGTTTCTAATTTAGACTTGCGCGAAGAAACTAAGGCAATTTCTGACATCGAGAACACGCCGTTCAGGATCGTCAATAGTAGAATGATAAGGAGTTCCACGAAGGAAGAAGGTTGTCCTGCTGCAAAAATATAGAAACTGAACTGGTTTGCAACTGTTTCGGTCATACGACTGACCATCCATTTTACTACTTTTACGGTTCGAACCGCCTATGCTCTGATGATTGTTTTCATTAACGACCAGCCAATTCGGCTCATTGGCCCCAAAGCCGCTGCTCAGTTAACCGGCTCCATGTCGGTATCTCAACCAACGTTTACAGATTATGACGAAATTGTCGATGCCCGTTTAGAGGTGCTTAAAGCGGATTCTCTTCATGGACACTTACTGATTCTGAACGCCAATCCGGCAACGGTCAGCAAGCTCCTTTCTCTCCTTCAACGGTCGGAAACCAGTAATCTGCTTTCCGTAACACTAGGCTGCCTGGATAAAGATGCCTGTGAAGAAGCAATGAAAAAGCCGTTTAAAGTCATTAAAGCAGCCGGTGGCGTGGTCTATAAAGACGACAAAATTCTGCTTATGTTTCGACGGGGCGTCTGGGATTTACCAAAAGGAAAATTAGATCCAGGTGAATCCTCAAAAGAAGGGGCCGTTCGTGAAGTAGAGGAAGAAACTGGCGTTGAGGTAGCCGTTGGCGAACGAATCTGTACCACCTGGCACACCTACACCCTGAATGGTAGTCGTATCCTGAAACGGACACGCTGGTATCGGATGGCCGCACTGGACGACAGCCAGATGACTCCGCAGGAAGATGAAGACATCGAAAAATTAGCCTGGCTCAACTGGCGCGAAACGAAACTGGCCTTAACCAACTCCTTCAGTTCCATCCGTTACGTAATTGACGAAGCCGGAAAGGGGCAAAAAGTGGAGTAGTCAGGGGTGAAAACTTTAGTCGTGAAAATGGCCCGACCATTTTCACGACTAAAGTTTTCTGGCCAATGCTGGTACGCCTAACTTGGGCGCTGGGCTTCATGGTGGCACTCAGCTACTGCCCTTGTCTGGCTATTCTCCCAACCAGCGACGAAACGCCATCGCCTTTTCCCGACTGATAATGACATCTTCATCCGACGATGGGCTGAGATCTACTTTCAGCTTACTGGTGAAATAGAAATGGACTTTCTGCACGGCCTTATGACTGACAATAAACTGCCGATTCGCTCGATAAAACTGGCGGGGGTCGAGCGATTGCTCCAGCTCATCGAGCGAATAATCGATCGCATACTGCTTGTCAGACTGGGTTTTGAGATAGGTTAATTTATTGGCTGAGAAAAAATAAGCCACTTCCGCTACCTCCAGCGGCACTAACCGCTGCCCCATATGTACCAGAAACCGATCCCGGAACAAATTAGTCGGGTGCTGGTACTGATTGATCTGGCGAACCAGTTCCTCTATTGGTGTTAGTAGATTACTGGTGCTGCTAAGCTGGTTCGGATGAATCCCCCCATATGTTTGGCGTAACTGCCGAAATTTATCCAGGGCTTTCGTCAGAGAGGCTTCGTCAATGGGTTTGAGCAGATAATCCACACTATTTACTTCGAAAGCCCGCAGGGCATATTCATCGTAAGCGGTCGTGAAAATAATTGGACTTGTTACGCTTACCTGACTAAAGATGGCAAAACTCTGCCCATCGGAGAGTTCGATATCCAGTAAGATCAGGTCGGGACGAGGTGCATTGCGCAGATAGGCGACCGTTGTTTCAATGCTGTCTAATACCGCCAGGACAACAATATCGTCGCCTGCCCGGCTCAGCATGGCTTTCAACTGGCGGGCAGCTACTGCTTCATCTTCAACAATCAGGATATTCATGCCGGGGTTGGTTTAAGTAGTGGTACGGAAACCTGAAACGTTGTCTCGGTTTGATGGATAATAATATCGGCCTGATTCAATAGTCGGTATTTAGCCGCAATATTGGTAAGCCCCATTCGGTTCGAGGTCACAGCAGATTGTTTGGGTTGTCGGTTATTGACGACGACAAGATTCTGAGCCGGGTCCGTGTAAATCCGAATCGTAAGTGGCTGGATGGCAGAAACCCTGTTATGTTTAACGGCGTTTTCGATCAGCATCTGTACGGTCAGCGGGGGAAGACGGTAGGCCATGAGTTCAGGGGCAATGTCGATCTGCAACAGTAACCCGTTCTCAAAACGAGTTTTGAGAAGATCGACATAGGCTCGTATAAACTCCAGTTCTTTCGCCAGCGGAATAACTAACTGTTCATTACTCTGTAACAAGAAGCGATAAACCTGCGAGAGGTTGATGATGAATGTGATAGCCTGCTCTTTTTCGTCCTCCATCACCAATCCTTGCAGGGTGTTCAGGCTGTTAAACAGAAAGTGCGGTTTGACCTGTTCCCGAAGTGATTCAAGCTGGGTTTGCAGGGTGATTTTCTTTAATTTTTCTGCTTCAAAATAAGTCAATCGCCACTGTCGGTAGAGATATAGGCCTTCGTAAATAGCCGCAACGGGAATTACGCAGAAGATACCCACGGCAATATTATACAGGTAACGCAATGGGGTATAGTGGTAACCCCAGATCATTGTTACATCGTAAATCGCTGACGTAATTAGCCTGAACAGGCCGGTGATCAGAATAAACCACACGACTTGAAAGATAATCCGTTGCTGCGTCTGACTCAAGGTTGGATACCGCTTTCGCGAACGGTAAATACCGTAGCGACTGATGGTCCACAGCAGGGATACTTCGACTAAACTAACGCCATAGTCGAGCCAGAAAGAAAGGCCATGCTGCCGGTTAATCTGGTCGTAGAAAATCCAGTCACCCAGCAACGCAATTACGGGGATACCGACCAGGCGAAACCAGAGGTCATTTAAACGAGTCATACGGGCAGGTTCTGAAAACCAATATACGTTAGTAGGCTTAGCGAAGCAATTCCAGCGCCTTTTCCAGCGCCCGATCGTGGCCCGCCTTCAGGTCTTCGGGCTGATTAATAACGACCACTTGAGGCCTGATACCGATACCTTCGAGATTATGGCCATTGGCGTCGCGCACATCGGCAAGGGGTACGCGGAAGCTCCAGCCATTGGGTAGATCACGCGTCACCGCGTCCGAAAATGCACCGCCTGTGAGGTCGCCTACCTGCGTGACGGTTTTGTTCTGAAGCATGGCCAGCATGAATGTTTCGCCCGTGCTGTAAGTCGTTCTATCGGTAAGCACAACGATCGGCTTAGTATACTGAAAACGGCCGGCTGGTTCGGTATAAAATCGCAGTTCGGGCCCAAAATCAGTATGCTGGGGGCCATTGCGCAAACGGGCAGTGAAGGATAGATGCCGTTCCGTAGCAAATCGATTGGCGATATACTGCCCGACTCGGTCTTCCCCTCCCCCATTCTCACGCAGATCAATCACTAAGCCTTTGGTATCCTGAAGATAGGTTAGTACCGAATCCATTGATTTCTCATACGTATCCATATTCTGTTCAAAGCCTTTCAGCAGTATGTAACCCACCCGATCAGCTAATTTTCCGCAGACCAGTTCGCTGGTAATTGTTCGACTTTCGGTCAGGTATTTTTTTACCACGGTGCCATCATAATCCGTTATCTTGGTGCGCCCCAGAATCCCCCCATTATACCAGGGTAGCTGCGTATTGGCAGTAGGTCGCAGATACACGTGGTTATCGTCCAGGTGATTGAGAAGGGCAACCATAACCCGGTAGAGTTCGGCATCGGTCGTCTGCTGGTTCACCTGTGGCCGGTAGGTTTGATAAAGGGCGTTCCAGTCGAGCTTTTTCGGCTCAAAAGCTCCATAAAGTTTATCATATTCACTCCACAGATAGTCGAAATTGGCAATGGGCGTATTGGGTAATTCAGGACCAATAAGTCGGTTGGAACAGGAAGTGAACAGAGCGCTAACCAACAACAATAGGAAGAATGTACGGCGATATTTCATGGTCGTTTTCGAGGTTGTTTAAAAATGGATTTCACCTTCCAGAGAAACAGAGCTGGTTAAAGCGCGAATCGGGCGAGGGTCCGGATAGGATAGGTAACGAGCCCGGTACATGGCTCCCAAACTAAACCGTGGGCTGATCCGATACGTATACCCAAGCTGTACGTTCACCTTACCCATCTTATTCACTGTGGCTGGATTCGTACCCTGCTTAAAAAAGGCAGTAACGTTATTATCTCGAGTGGACTTAGGGAAGTTGGCCCAAATGGCGCGGGTGATTAATCCCACAACGGCCATATCTACACGTAAGGTCAGGCTGTGATCGGCGGCAAACCTATACTCGCTCTGGATGAGGGGCGACAACGTGGCGGTGTTGACAACCCATGGGAAATTAGCCACTTCATCTGCATACAGCAGTGACTCCTGAAATGAACCGCCTACCCAGGTAGTCAACCGGGTTGGTTCAACCGGACCGATGCGCCGGAGGTAATCCACTTCGAGATTCATATGGTACAATGCTGACGAAATCTGGTACGTATAGGGAGTACCATCATCGAACGTCGTTGTGTACGTCCGAGCGCCGAAACGCTCGGGGTTCATGGTACCTGCCCCACCAGACAGCCGCAGATTGACGTGTGAATTTTCTGAATGATGATGATAGGATAGTCCAACCAGTGGTTTTAGCACGCCAGCATACCGAAGTGGAGAGGCTTGCTCATCAAGTGAGTAGAGTCGAAATGTTCCTATAGACAGCCCAATACTGTTTTGGTACATCTGTGCTTTAGCGGTGAGTCCTACCTGGGCAATAATAGCGAACAAAAGAGACGTTTTGACAAGTAAATTCATGTAGACGGTGTTGTTTGCTTGAGATCGCAAAATTGACCTGTGCAGCACCTGTTTTAAAGTTCTGGCCGACGAGGTGGAAAAGATCCATAGTCAACCTGCAAATAGAAAGGCCGAACTGAAAATGATTTTCAGTTCGGCCTTTCTATTTGCAGCCCATAGATTCATTCGATTCAATAACCTAACGCCTTTGGCAACTCAAGCACTTAAGCCTGAATCATACACCATATGTCAGTTAGCCGCATTTACTCGCTCTTCAAGGTTTTAGCAGGATTGGTTTGAGCGGCTGCTCCTGAAAAATACCCTACCGCCCCTAACGCAACCCCAACAACGAGCAACCACAGAAAACCCATTATCCCATAACTTAACCCATTATTGAAGACAAAATACGTATTCATGTACATCCCAATGGCGATTCCACTCGGTAGGGCGATGATCGTTGCAAAGGCCAATAGATTAATAAACTCCCTCGACATCAATTTTATAATTTCCAGCGTAGTAGCTCCAATGACCTTCCTGATCCCGATTTCTTTAGCCCGTTTTTCTACACTGTAGGTCAGTATACCGATGAGTCCCAGGATCGCAATCACGAAGATAACCAGACCTTCCAGGCTCATTAATTGCATTTCATGGCGGGGAAAGTAACGCTCATACAAATCCTGATCAAGCCATGAAAAAGCCATCTCCTGCTGAGGATTGCGTTTACGCCATAGGCTTTGCAGGGATGCTTCGACCGATTCCCGATCACTGAGGGGGTTTGTCTGTAAACACATCACCTTAAATAAGGAAGGAGCGTATTGGAAAACGACCGGCTCGATCTTACGTTCATAATCATAGTGACAAAAATTAGCCACAACTCCGATGATGGTTGCGGAAAGGGTATCATGCAGAATGACCAGTTTGCCGATGGCTTCCTGGGGTGAACCGAGGCCCAGCTTTTCAACTGCCTTTTGGTTGACCACAATCAGCGGTGACACCTGCCCGCTATGACTGGGCACCAGATTGGTTCCGGCCATAAACTTCAAGCCCATATTGCTGATAAAAGCAGGGTCGGTGGCATAATAAAACGTCGAGTGACCAGCCTCGCTTTTTAGGGGTTTAATCGTGGATTGTGGAGGTTTATTACCAAACGTAAGCGAGCTATAGCCTATTTTCTGTACGTCTTTAAGGGCATTGATATCACTCGCAAAGAGTTGATAGGCAGAATCAGGTAAGTTGATATTGAAGATATGATGACGCTGGTAGTTCTCGTTATCGTTGGCCATATACTTGATTTGGTGGTAGGCATGGCCGATAAAAAAGAGATAGATCAGGGCGATGGCAAATTGAGCGACAAGTAAGGATTTGCGGAACCCTAGCTTCCCAAAACTGGCGGGTGCTACTTGTCCTTTCAAGACCTTTATCGGTTGAAAAGAAGACAGAATCAGGCTAGGCATAGCCCCAGCCAGTAAGCCCAACAACAGATTGAAAACGAAGAAGAGCAGGATCAGGTAGCCTAAATGATCAATATCCCAGGTGAGCCACGAAACAGGAAGATAGCTCTTGATCAGCCATAAAATCAGCAGCCCAAAAATCAGAGCTATGTACGAAACCAGGACAGATTCAACCAAAAATTGAAAAACCAGTTGAGCTTTCGTGGCACCGGCTACCTTCCGTACCCCAACCTCCCGGCTTCGATTCATCGATCGGGCCAGGGTTAGATTGATGTAGTTCAACGAAGCCAGTAAAAGGATAATGAGCTGAAAGGCGAAATTGATGGCTATACTTTGAACGTCTTGAATGTAGGGGTCATTTTTGAGTATGTCTTTGGCGGGTGAAATGTCAGCCAGGTATTGCCCTTTGAAATACAGTTTCTTCCCAGCAGATGACGGGAGTAAGCCATTGATCGTATGGGATGTGTTGGCTAGCTGTTGGGTGAGGCTGGTCAGGGTCATTCCGTTGGCTAGTTTCAAGAAGGTATGCGCCTTTAAGTTGGTCCAGTCACTGGGTTGATACCTACTGACCCCATGGCTGGCAATGGGTATAAAAACATCGGTTCTGAACTGGGTTTTCTGCGGATTGAATGGTTTTAAAACACCCACGATTTTAAAACTGCCTAGCTGGGGATGTTCCAGGGTGCTGCCAATGGGATTGGAATCATTGAAAAACCACTGAGCCGTCTCATGAGTCAGCACAATCGTATTAGGCTCGGTTGGATAGGAACCGGTTTCGAGCGGAAAGTTAAACAACTGAAAAAAGAAGGGATCGGTATAAATTGCCTTACTGTTTTTTGTTTTGAGTCCGTTACTCAATGTAAAATCTGGTTCCCTGACTAAGGTGGTGGCCTTCTCAATGCCCACCAGATTTTCTTTGGCATAAGCAGCCAATGGCTCCGGACTGGATGCCCAGTTGGTGATGGAGCCGTCGGTATGTTTTTCGTCAGTTATGACCCGTACAATTCGGGCTTGATCGGGATGGAAATTATCGTACTCGTAATAGTTGACGATCTGAATTAAAGCCATTAAGGCGGTCGGAATAGCCAGACTCAAACCGATACTATTGATCAGGGAGAAGAGTTTATATTTTAACAGGTTTCTCCAGGCGATTTTGACGTAGTTGTATATCATGACCAGGCAGTGATTTGAGAACGTGTATAAAAGAGATCGTTTTAATCCTTCAGGAATCGTTGGGAAGGCAAACGATCGGCATTCAGTCCCATCATACCCGGCGCTTTGACCGGACTTAGCTTAATGTCGTACCAGGCATCGATCAGTTCCTGCTTCAGCAGGATTTTAGATGTATAACCCGGGCAACTAATAAGGACCGTATCGGTATCTGAGACGGCTGACAGGTCGACTTCAAAACTACCATCGGGGTTCACCTGGCAGCTAATCGGTTTGTCTTTTACCTGAATGCTGGCCTCTGGTAAAGGTTTATAAGTGCGATTGTCGCCTATTTGTCCATGAAAGTACTGAGCTACAGCAACCCTGGGCAGTAAAATCAAACTAGCCAATACGATAGCTTTAACGAATAGCATATAAGCAGAAGTTAATGTATTAAGTAGAATAGCCCCCATAGTTAGTGTATAGCCTAGTACTTTGCTAAACATACTACACCAATGGTTCTATTTCCTGCTCTATGGAAAAAAGCGATTAAGTCCCGGCTATTCGGAAGGTTAACGCAGTGGAGTCACTGAGTAAAAAAACCTGATCTATCTTGTCACAAAACGGGTGGTAGCCGGTCTTTGCTTAAAACACGAACGCCAATGGATACTCCGTTTCTGACTCCTATTGAAAAGCCCAAGAGCTTACTCTGGAAGCTGCTTTACTTCTTCACCCGAAAACGCTTCGGTAAAGTCATTACCCCTATGAAGGTGATGGCCGTCCGGCTACCCGTCGCCTTTGGCTCGTTTTCCGGTAAAATTGGCCAGCTCGATAAAAAGCTTAAACTTCCTGCCGAAACCGTTATGTTGGTTCGGGAACGGGTAGCGCAACTCAATGTATGCCTTTTCTGTATCGATATCGGCCGGGCATACACCATTATGGCCTCCATGAATCAGGCTAAGTTCGACGCCCTACCTGACTACACTCGCAGTCCACTATTTTCGGAAAAAGAAAAGGTATTGCTCGATTTTGTCACCCGGCTGACCCGTGATCGCCAGATGGAAGCCGAGTTGTTCCATAAGCTGGCCCGGCATTATGACGAACGCTCGATCTGCGAAATTGTCTGGATTGTAGCCTCTGAATTTTATTATAACATGGGTAATATTGGTCTCAATATTCACTCTGACATGATCTGCGAGATCGCACAGAAAAAAGTCATTCCCGATGCCAGGGGAATAACTACTAGGGCATAATTAAACAAAAAGGCTGGCCCTATTGCCCTGCCGTCAACTACGTATGGTAATCACCCCGCAAATACTTCAGCTCCGTCCTTATCTGTTTCGGATTGCCTATAATATGCTGGGTATGATCGAGGAAGCGGAAGACATCGTTCAGGACGTGTACGAAAAATGGATGACGGTGGATAATGTCAACGATTCAAAGGCCTATCTGGGACGCATGACGGTCAATAAAAGTATTAAACGTCTTGAAGAATTAAAAAAACAGCGGGAAAGCTACATAGGTCCCTGGCTACCCGAACCCTATATTACCCTGGATGCAGAGCCACCACCGACCCTTGAATACGGTCTGCTATTTCTCCTGGAACGGCTCAATCCGATGGAACGGGCGGTATTTATCCTACGGGAGAGCTTTTCAGAAGATTACCGTATGATCGCCCAGCTCACCGGCTTCTCGGTCGACAACTGCCGCCAGTTGTTGCACAGAGCCCAGGCGAAACTGGCGCGTGACAAACCTCAGTCGGTAGAACCCGCCACCCAGCATGCCCTTACCCAGGCCTTCCTGGTGGCTTTACAGCAGCAGGACCGCGATTTACTCAATGAGGTGCTTCGGTCTGACATTGACTTATTCAGCGATGGAGGAGGCAAACGGGCCGCTGGTCTCAAGCCCTTGTTTGGTCTTCAGAAGGTGCTACGTTTTTTGTTAGGGGTGATGCAGTTACCTGAAAATCAAAGTAATGATTTTGTCCACCGATCAGCTTTTATCAACGGGCAACCTGGCTCCCTCATTTTTCGCCGAGAAAACGGTGAGCTGGACTCGATGACCTATATTGGCTGCACGGCTAACCAAATCAATCGCTTGTTTTACGTGCGTAATCCCGATAAACTACACATTCGGAGCGGCCTCTCCTAAGGCCTATTTCGATTAGAGCATGAACCTGTACAAATCTACCATTCGCCCTAACCGCTCCCAAGTGAGAAGCCTCTATGCTGGCTCCGTAGGCTTCGCTTATGGCTTGTCCCCTACTGCCATCAGCGACTTTCAATCCTAATTCACGTTAAAATTTTCGGTTGTCGCATTTCTTCAATACCAGGCCTACTGCACAACCTACTTTTGCATAGAAGTTTAACACAAAGCTTCTCCAAATACTTAGAACTCTGCAAAAGTCAATTATCAATCCCTGGCAGTGGCAAGACCAACTCGGGTACGCTCAGGCCATTGAAATCCCGCAGGCAACCCGAACCTTGTACTGCGCTGGTCAGGCGGCTATGGACGCTGACGGTCGTCCTGTCGATTCCGACATGCGTTGCCAGATTAACCTGAGTTTCGACAACCTGGAAACAGTATTGCAGCAGGCGAACTATTCACTGGCAGATGTTGTGCGACTTAATTTTCACATAAGATGCAACGGGTATCGTCAGTTAGTTTACCAAGGCTATGCGACAGGATAAAGCCAAAGGACTGTATAACACCCGGCCGCTGCTGCCGCCAATGCCCTGGCCGAACTACTCACGCATGACTGATGACGATATGAAAGCGGTCTATACCTATTTAAAATCGCTGAAACCCGTCGAAAACAAGGTTCCGGCTCCCGTGCCACCAGCTCCTTAAGTTCGGCTAGCGAACCTCGTTTGTCGTTTTAAAGCTTCTATAGCCGAGATTGGGCAGTTGCAGGATTACCTTGACGGTGGAACGATTCGCTCGCCAGACGGCGCTATTGCATTTGTCGTTCCGGCTGGAGCACTCACCACGACGATTACGAATCAGAGTCTGACTGGAATTGAGCGGGCTTATCGGTTTTCGCCGGATGGGACCAATTCGCTAAAGCAGCTCGATTAACTTTCCATTACTAGTCAGGCAACGTAGCCGTTAAGGTTTGATAGAGACAAGCGAATCAACGGTCGCTAAGATATTTTGATCGTTGATAGGTATTGAAATTGGGCGAACCATTCTCACTCCTCGCTCCTAATTCCTATTACCTGACCAAATGCAGGTCATCTAACGGATAGGGCAGAAATTCATTGACATGTTGGCCGTAGCGGTGCAGGTCGCGAATGATACTCGAACTAATAGGGGCCAGATGAGGTGACGTAATCAGAAATACCGTTTCGACGCCTTCGTAAACGTATCGGTTTACCTGCGAGATTCCATTTTCGTACTCGAAATCGGTTGTATTGCGGAGGCCACGCAGCAAAAAGCGGGCTCCGACTTCCTGAGCGACATGGGCCGTCAGTCCATCGTAACTAATAACACGGACGGCGGGCTCGTTTGCAAAAGCGCCCTCAATCAGGCGGATCATCTGGTCGAGCGGAAAATAACGTTCTTTGTGGGCATTACGACCAATACCGATCACAATCTCATCGAACAGTCGTAAACCACGCAGCACAATATCTTCATGGCCTTTCGTAAATGGATCAAACGAGCCTGGAAACAAAGCAATTCGTTTCATAAAAGAGCGAAAGAGTGAATGAGCGAAAGAGCGGATAAAAGCCTGGAGCAGTTATCGTTCTTTCCCTCCTTCATTCACTAAGTAAACCTAATCCGTATAAACTTAAATAGCGGTGGGCTGGCAAGTCGTCAAATTCATTGGCCAGCGACAAACCCGGGGGTATCTGTCCGAACGAAAGATTTGGCAGAAAACGGCTCAGTTCAATATAGGCTTCCGAAAAAGGGGTGATTTCGCCATACAGCGATATACTACTACTATCGGTAGGTAACCCTTGCTCGTCAAGTATATAAAGTACGTAATACACTAAGTCCTGCACATTCTTATACCCAAATCGATTACAATAGTGCAATTGGTGGTCTTTTCGGCACAGAATCGTCACAAACTCGTCTTCAAAATATAAATAAACTGTATTGGGCGTTAGTGAATGCCGATCCAGATCGGCCGTAGCCCGCACAAGGGTGCTGGTCTGATGAACGAAGGTCAACGGTTGAAGCGGATACATCTCCGAGAAGAAATCGGCTAATGGATGTTCCAGATTAAATACCGTCAGAAACCCTTCATTGGCGTGAAGAAACGCCTGGGCAAATTCATGGGCCGGCAGCTCACTCCCACGCATCAGTGCCAGATAACTGCTTGCATATTCTTTCCGATACAATTGCTGGGGCACCAGCGTAAACGAGGGCGAATTAATACCGATCCGAATTTCCTGCCACGGACCCGCCGATAAGACTTTATGATCCCGAAAAATATCCGGCAATACATTGGTTAATAAACGGTCGGTCAGTAGCGACGGAAAGGTATAATCTTCAAGATATAACGCCTGCTTACGACCATTTTGAACCAATACCTGAAACCGATCTTTTCCGACTTCCAGGCATAGAATTGACTGGTCGGTACGTCGTGGATCGAACGAATCGGCTCGAATGGTTACAGTAGGTGAAAGGGTCACAGCAAGTTGCACAAATTCAAAAACTAAGCAGTAAAAATAAATCAATCAACTAATAACCAATCCTTAGTTGCCCCATGGCAAATACCCTTTCAGTTGGAATACATCGTCAAGTGACTGACAGTGCTGAAACAGTTGGTGCATCTCCTGAACCGGATGTTGCTTTATCTCATCAAAATGCATCCATTTTACCTCATCGATAAGCTGATTATCCTGACTCATTTCGGGATCTCCTCCCAAACGAAGGCTACCACCCTTCACGTCAACGACAAAAAACAGCTCCAGCGCATGAAGCGGTGGCTGGATAAATTCACTAACAAAGAGCATGCCGCCAATCGCAACAATGAGTCCCGTTTCTTCCAGAAATTCCCGTGCCAACGCATCTGGAGCACTTTCGCTGAATTGTACTCCTCCACCTGGAGGGCTCCAGAACCTATTGGCTGGATTAAGCCCCCGGTGACGAACCATCAGCAATCGATCTCCCTGGCGACATAGTCCACAAACCCGAACCCGAACCCGATTTCCATATAGCGTCTGTACCTCCTGATGGGACATATCTATCTGTGTCATGTCCTGTTCCATGTTAGGGGACGCAAAGGTAGACATTTTTGAGTATTGGGAGCGAGGAGTTCGTGTGAGAATGGCTGACGCATTAAAAAGAACGCGCAAGCCATTCTCGCTCTCAATACTTAATACGTTCCTGAAATATAACTTTCGAGCGAATCGATCCGGGTTTTCTGATCACGGATGATCGCAGTTACTACGTCATTGATCGAAATGATACCTACTAGCTCATTTTTGTCCATTACGGGCAGGTGGCGAATATGCTTATCCGACATGATGCGCATACATTCTTCCAGGCTCTGGTCTGGCGCAATGGTAATCACATTGGCCGTCATTACATCAGCAATGGTCGTATCGTCTGAATGGCGTCCTTTGAGAATAATTTTACGGGCATAGTCCCGTTCTGAAAAGATCCCGGTCAGCACGCCATTGTCCACAACCAATACGGCCCCGATATTTTTTTCAGCCATAAGTTCCAGCGCAGCCAATACAGTTTGTCCTGACGAAACCGAATAGAGGGCATTAACCGATTTACCCTGAAGAATCTGACGTATTTTCATTTGAGTTAGAAGGATTTAGTGGTGGGTGAAGATAAAAAAAAGGAGTTAGGGATGAAAGCGATCAGGATAAAGAATTAAAAAATGATAAAAATCAGTTACTCCGATTCTGATTTCCCTGCACCTCCCATCTCCCCTTTCGGCTTCCCTTTCTCCTATCCTTACCCTTTCTTCTTTGCTGCTTTTTTTGTAACTTAGAAGCATGAACGAAACCCAAACAGCCGCTCAATTACTGGCTAAACGTTTCCCTTTTAAACCCACTGCTGGCCAGATCCAGTTTTTCGATCAGATCGGCGCGTTCATCACCCGCGAAGAATACGAACATTATCGCGACTGTTTTCTGCTCCGTGGTTATGCCGGTACGGGCAAAACCACACTGGTCGGAACGCTCATCAAAGTACTTCCCCGATTTGGCTATAAATCCGTATTACTTGCTCCTACCGGACGGGCCGCTAAAGTGATGACCAGCTATGCCAAGAAACCGGCCCAAACCATCCACCGAAAAATTTACCGGCAGGTAGCAGATCCGGGTTCGGGCGTACTGGCTTTTCAACGACAGAAAAATTACCACGAAGACACCCTCTTTATCGTCGATGAGGCTTCCATGATTTCCGATGAAGCCGAATTTGGCGGAAAAGGTCTGCTGACCGACCTGATTGACTTTGTTTTTGAGGGCCCTGGTAATAAGCTCATGCTGGTTGGCGACACGGCTCAGCTACCCCCTATCGGTCAGGAGTTGAGCCCAGCTCTTGATCGCGGCTTTCTCGCCAGTTCGTTCGACATGACCGTTTATGAGCAGGAACTTACGGAAGTGATGCGGCAGGATGAAGAATCGGGTATTCTCTATAATGCTACCAACCTGCGCATGCTTCTCAACGGCTCACCTTCGCCAACCCCTAAGGCGGTTGGCTTCGATGCCTTACTGAGCGATAAACCCGGTAGCTCAACCTCCGAAGTCCCAGCCATACGGCTGGCTGTTCAGCCGTTCAGCGACATCTACAAAATGCCCCTGACTAAGCTGGAAGATGGTATCCGATATGCCTATGATAAATATGGCCGCGAAAATACCGCTATCATTTGCCGGTCGAACAAAACAGCCGTCCAGTATAATCAGTTTGTAAGACGAATGATCGACCAATGCGAAGAAGAGCTGGACGCCGGTGATATGCTGATGATTGCCCGAAACAACTACACCATTCTGGACGAAGACTCCCCCGCCGGATTTCTGGCCAATGGAGAGTTTGTGGAAGTGCAGAAGATTCGCAATAAAGAGGAAATGCACGGCTTCCGGTTCGCTACGGTCACGTTGCACATGGTCGACTATGACGATCAGCCTGATTTTGAAGCTAAAATCATACTTGACACCTTGTATTCGCCATCGCCTTCGCTAAGTTCCGATCAATACAAAGCTTTATATGAAAGTGTGGTGAAAGACTACTTTTATATCAAAAGTAAAAAAGAGCGAACCGAAGCCATCCGTCGCGATCCGTATCTGAATGCACTTCAGGTAAAGTTTGCCTATGCACTCACCTGCCACAAAGCCCAGGGGGGCCAGTGGAGTGCGATATTTATCGATCAGGGTTTCCTGCCTGACGGGCAGGTCAACGACGAATTCGTACGCTGGCTTTATACGGGTTTAACAAGGGCAACCGATGAAGCTTTTTTAATGAATTTTAGTCCACAGTTTTTTACATAAAAAGGTTATCGGTTTACAATATCCGTCTTTATGTCTCTCGAATGGATCATGAGTGCCTGTGTTGGCGTTGGCCTGGCAGCCTGTTGTGGTTTTCGGATCTTTGTCCCTCTACTCGTGGCCAGTATTGGTACAAAGCTGGGGCTGATTGGTACCGTACAGGGCTTTGAATGGATAGGTCAGTGGCCCGCTCTTCTGGGACTAACCATTGCCACTGTGGTCGAAATAGGGGCTTATTATATTCCCTGGCTCGACAATGCTCTGGACACCCTCGCGACACCAACTTCGATTATTGCCGGAACTCTGCTCAGTACATCCTTTCTACACATCGACAATCCGGTACTGCATTGGGGGCTTGGTTTGATGCTTGGTGGTAGTTCGGCAGGTATTATTCAGGCCGGAACCAGCTTACTACGACTAGGTTCTACCGCTACAACAGGAGGTGTTGCCAATCCAGTTGTGGCAACGGGCGAAAACGCAGCCTCTCTGGGGCTATCCCTGTTTACCATCTTTTTGCCACTCATTGCCATGGTGCTGATTGGCCTACTGCTTCTGTTTGTGCTCGGACGACTAATTGCCCGACGGAAAATATGGTTTACCCGCCCTGCTAAACAGGGAAGCAACTCAATGACCAAAATGCCCCGGAGCAGTAATGGACGGCTATAAAATAGCGGGCCGACGCCACATTGTCTGTGCATCGGCCCGCTCTGTATTTACAGAATAAAACCCTATAGTCCGGCTACAGTACGTTTTACAAACGCAGTCAGGTCTGCGCCCGAAAGCATATTTTGTGACAGTAGTGCCAGATCGTATACTTGTTTTACCAGCGCTTTCTGAGCATCCGCTTCTGTTTCCGCCAGTATGCGAGCCGTAATCGGGTGATTTGCGTTGACAACGACATTGTATGTAACGGGCAAGTTCCCATAGAAGGACTGTTCGCCCGATAGAGCCGCCATATCTTTCATACGACGCATAAACTCGGGAAACGTAATGGTTACGGGCAGTTCATCCACGGGTTGGGCTTCTACACTCACATTGAGCATTTTATTATCCAGCACCCCATCGAATACCTCTTTCAACTTCGTGGTATCGGCTTCCGACAGAACGCTCTCGTTGTTTAGCCCCTTGTCGATCAATTTATCGAGCGTATCGGCATCAACACGCTGGAAATGTACCTTTTCGAGCTTCTGCTCCAGCGCGTTGATAAAGTGCGCATCGATCACATTATCCATTTTCAGCACGTCGTAACCCCGACGCGTAGCCGACTCAATGTAGGCATGCTGCTGCTTGACATCGGTCGTGTAGAGCATCACCAGCGTTCCGTTTTTGTCGGTCTGGTTGGCCTGAATCTTCTCCCGGTATTCGTCCAGGGTAGCATAGGCGCCTTCCGTGTTTTTCAACAGAACGAACGCTTTGGCTTTCTCCCAGAATTTATCGTCGCTCAGGATCCCATACTTAATAAACAGACCAATATCATCGAACTTTTCTTCGAAAGCTTTCCGGTCGGCATTGAACAGTTCATTCAGCTTATCGGCAACTTTACGGGTGATATAGCCATTGATCTTCTTCACATTGGCATCGGCCTGCAGGAAGCTTCGCGATACGTTAAGTGGAATATCCGGTGAGTCGATCACGCCATGCAGCATCATTAGGAAGTCGGGCACAACGTCCTTCACCTCATCGGTAATGAATACCTGGCGGCTATAGAGCTGGATCTTTTCACGCTGGAAACGCAGCTCGTTCTTGATTCGGGGGAAATACAGGATTCCAGTCAGATTGAACGGATAATCGACATTCAAATGAATCCAGAACAGCGGCTCCTCGCTCATCGGATACAACTCGCGGTAAAACGATTTGTAGTCCTCGTCGGTCAGTTCGGAAGGTGATTTCGTCCAGATTGGCGAGGTGTTATTTACCACCTTCCCATCGAATTCAACCGGCACAGGCAGGAACCGGGCATACTTATCCAGAATGCCCTGCAATCGCCCTTTATTCAAAAACTCTTCCGAATCAGGAGCAATATGTAGGATAATATCTGTTCCACGTCCGGCCCGTTCGGCAGGTGTCAACTCAAACTCGGTTGATCCATCGCACACCCAGCGAGCGGCTTCGGCTCCATCCCGATACGATTTAGTAACGATCTCAACCTTCTCAGCCACCATAAAGGCCGAGTAGAACCCAAGTCCAAAATGGCCGATGATCTGCCCTTTATCGTCCGTTTTATCTTTATATTTTTCCAGAAAATCCGTGGCTCCCGAAAAGGCAATCTGGTTGATATACTTTTTGATTTCATCGGCCGTCATCCCGATACCGTTATCGCTGACGGTAATGGTCTTGGCTTCTTCATCCAGCGCTACGGTCACTTTCAAATCGCCCAGCTCACCACCAAATTCGCCAAATGACGACAACTGACGCAGTTTTTGGGTGGCATCAACCGCATTGGAAACTAACTCGCGTAGAAAAATTTCGTGGTCGGAATAAAGGAACTTTTTGATGATTGGGAAGATATTCTCGGTATGAATCGAAATCTGCCCTTTTTCATTCTGTACGGCTTCCATAAATAGATAGTTAGCTATGAGTATAGTCTTATAACCTAGCTGCCTTTTCTCAAATCCTGTTCCAGTATACCCTAAGCTGACAGATTGACAGAGTTTCTTTATCCACTCTCTGGCATCCATTTTCCAACCCTGCTCTGTTTTCCAGAGTCTATATCAAAAATAAGCCTCAGCCATGAAGATATTTTGCGTGCTAATACTAGTTGTTCTGATCGGTTGTCATTCCGAAACTGTTTCACAAGGGCCTGAACGCATTGAGGCAGCCGAGCTTTTCGAGAACCAACTTTTTGTTGACGGCTGCGACAGTCACATTCGCGTGTATAGCAACTCTTCCCAGGCGACCGCTAATTTGTTTAAACCGAGTCTGGCCACGCGACCCATTCTGGAAAAAGCCCTGAATGACCTCCCTACCAATCCAAAACCATCAGAGCGTACGGCTATTGTCCGCTTTATCGAAACAGGCAAGCAGGTCGATCTGGAATGTGGCTGGGGAAATCGATATAAAGTGAGCGAAATACATATTTTATTAATAAAGACACTCTAGAATTCTTTCGGAACAGCTTGCAGGACTTGGCTGTTGTGTACGTATATGCTTACACATTCATACACCGATATTACGTTACCCGAACTGGAACGGATACGTATGCAACCCAACACCATCGTAGTGGATGTACGCGATGAATGGGAGTTCGACGAATTCAATATTGGCGGATTAAACATTCCTTTGCCCGATATACGCCAACGCAAAGCCGAACTGCTGCCATATGATTCCATTATTGTAATTTGTACAAATGGTGTACGAAGTCGGGTAGCCGCCAAAGATTTACTCCGTCAACCCGAGCTTCAACACAAATTAATTTATCATTTGCATGGCGGAATCATTGAAGCAGAAGATGTATAATGCACATCATACATCATACATCATACATCATACATCCCCCTCCTACGTCATGATGGTGAATCCGGGGCGGGCTGCCTGCTTTTCAACGTGCGGCAGATATATCTGTAGAATATCATGCACATTTACCCGAATCAACTGACTTAATTGGTTCAAAGGAAGATCGTTACGCTCTAAACCAAACGGCTCCTCGATTTCTTCGCCAATCATTTCCAGCCCAACCAGAATATAGGATGTGAGCAGTACGGCCGGGATCGTCAGATAGCCATACACGGACACAACCGTAAACGGCAACAACAGCACATAGAGCATAATAAATAGTTTGATAAACAGCATGTACGAGAATGGTATAGGGGTGCTTTTGATGCGCTCACAAACCCCACACACGTCCATCAACGTAGTCAGATGCTGATTGACATTAATGTGCTGCGACTCCGATAAATGCCCTTCCCGATAGAGTACTTCTGTTTTGACCCAAAGCTGATTAGAAACCCCAGCCGGTTTATGATCGAAATTGCGTAGATCACGGCGTTCTCCTTCTTCAACCATATCCAGTTCGTCAACACCAGGGTTATCCCGCAAGTGATTTTTGAGGGCAAACGGAAAATTTGAAATGGCTTTGGCAAAGAAAGCCCGACTTGCGGTGTCGCCTTCTGGCAGGACGGCGTTAAAAAATATAGCCAGATTTCGGCAGTTATTGACGAGCGTACCCCAGGCCTGCCGCCCTTCATAAAACCGATCGTATGCCGTATTGGTCCTGAAAATGAGCAGTAAACTTAGCAGGATTCCCATCGCACTCAAAAACGGACCGGGTGTGTCTTTTAAAATCAGGTCTGTATAGTGCATCTCGCCAATCGTTACGATGGTTACGTAGATGGCCACCACCACAAGTCGGCGAAGCAGGGCTTTGGCCGTAGGGCCCGTATGGAAGTGCCAGATGGAAGAGAGTAATCCTTTGTTTTTGTAGTGAATCATTCGTCAGTAAATACGTACCTGTCAGATCAGTACGTACTTAACTACGTATACCCCTAAACAGTTATGAGCCCTGTAAAAACGCGTTTGGCTGGCCCAATTAAATAAATAGTCTCAAACTGCCCTTCACCGGCAGATTGGAACGATACGCGAAGATTACCACCCAGCGTTC
The DNA here is from genome assembly GCF_000374025.1 of Spirosoma panaciterrae DSM 21099. Lineage (GTDB taxonomy): Bacteria > Bacteroidota > Bacteroidia > Cytophagales > Spirosomataceae > Spirosoma > Spirosoma panaciterrae. The sequence continues at coordinate 324,256 of NZ_KB893173.1, forward strand.
GAACCGAAATGGGTTCGGTCATGCCCAGTTGCTGACTGGCTATCAGAGCGACAGCCGTGACCCCAGTGCCACATGAATACGTTTCATCTTCAACACCCCGCTCATACGTTCTGACAAAGACCGTTTTATCATCAATAACCTGGGCGAAATTAACATTCGTACCACCGGGCTGAAAGCGTGAATCGTAGCGAATAGCCCGTCCTTCGGCAACCACGTCGAGCGATTCCAGATCGTCGGCAAACCGAACCACGTGTGGAGACCCCGTATTCAGGAAGGTTAAGCCATCACGATCCGCTATGCCTGATACATTGCTCATTTTCAGGAATATCTCTTCGTCGGTTACCACGGCAATATGTTCTCCGTCGACAGCCCGGAAGCGGGTTTCTTTTTCAAACAGCCCAAGGTCGTGCGCAAACCGGACAATACAGCGCCCCCCATTGCCGCACATGCTGCCTTCGGCCCCATCGGCATTAAAATAAACCATCCGAAAATCGTATTCGGGGTCATTCTGAAGCAGAATAAGACCGTCTGCACCAACGCCAAACCGTCGGTGGCAAATGCGCTCCACCAATGCCTGATCAGAAGCCGGAAAGGTTTGGCTACGGTCGTCGATCATCACAAAATCGTTTCCGGTGCCCTGGTATTTAAAAAAGTCGAAGGTCATGGCATTACGTTATAAACGAACAAAAAAAGCCACCTTTTCAGGCAGCTTTTGATCTTTCAGGCAAACAAAACAGGAAATTAAGCTGCCACTGCTTTTGGCTTGCGTTCTTTCACACGAGCCGCCTTACCCTGACGACCACGCAGATAGAATAACCGGGCCCGACGTACTTTACCCAACCGAACTACTTCGATTTTGTCGATATTGGGCGACAGCAATGGGAAAATACGTTCAACACCTACACCATTCGATACTTTGCGGACGGTGAAGGTTTCACCACCGCTGCTTGGGTTCCGGCGTTGAATAACCGTGCCCGTAAATACCTGAATACGTTCTTTATTTCCTTCGCGGATTTTAACGTGTACGTTCACCGTATCACCTGCCCGGAATGTGGGCAACTCGGTGCGACGCTGCGCGTTGTCTGCCTCCACTAATTTGATTAAGTCGCTCATGACTGTATATAATCGCCAGATAAGTATTTGCGAATTGAGCCGCAAAGATAGTAAAATTCTCGGTTGCAGAAAATACTTTTGTAAAATTACGCTGTGTTTATGGCACCGATCCTATGAAAATCCTCAATATTAACCAAATCCGGGCGCTTGACCAATCCACTATTGAACATGAACCCATAGCTCCCATTAATTTAATGGAGCGGGCGTCGCTTGCCTTTGTTGACTGGTTTGCCCGCCAATTCCCGAATACAACCCCTACAAAGCTGTTCTGTGGATTGGGGAATAATGGCGGAGATGGACTGGCCATTGCCCGATTACTGCTGGAGCGTAATTATCCGATTGAGGTATATGTGGTTCGGTACGCTCCCCGCGAGTCTGACGATTTCATGCATAATCATCGGCGGCTCAAATTACTCGTCGAAACCATTCATTATGTGGAGCGTGCTCAGGATATTCCAGCCTTACGACATAATGAAGTCATTATTGATGCCATCCTGGGTTCGGGGCTATCCCGCCCCACTGAAGGTATTGTAAAAAGCGTTATTGAATCCATCAACCGTTCGCCCGCAACGGTCGTATCGGTCGATATTGCCAGCGGCTTATTTGCGGATCAGCCCAATGAGGCTACCGATGCCATTATTGAGCCCGATTATACCGTCACGTTTCAGTTGCCTAAGCTGGCATTCATGCTGCCATCCAACGGTAAGTTTGTCGGCGACTGGCAGATTGTTGACATCCGGCTCCGGAAACGGTACATTGATCTGGCGCCAACCCCTTATTATTTCACCCAGCCTCAGGACGCGCGTCTCCTGCTTCGCAAACGGGATCGCTATTCGCATAAAGGATCGTTTGGGCATGCGTTGTTAATGGTCGGCAGTTATGGTAAAATTGGCGCTGCCGTACTGGCTGCGAAAGCCTGTCTGCGGTCGGGCGTTGGCCTGCTGACCATTCAGATTCCCCGCTGTGGTTACGACGTGGTACAGACTGCCGTTCCTGAAGCCATGTGCCGTCCCGACGGAGGGGCCCATGTACTGACGGGTACAGTAGACCGGGGGATTAGTGACCTAGGCAGCCTTACCCCCGCTGATTATGCTACAGTAGGCGTTGGACCCGGTATTGGCAAAGCTCCCGAAACGCTGGATATGCTCAAAGGGCTGTTGAAGTCTGTAAAGAAGCCAATGGTGCTGGATGCAGATGCGCTAAACCTGATTTCCGAAAACCGCGAGCTACTGAAATACATTCCTCAGAACAGTATCCTCACTCCCCATCCTAAAGAGTTTGAACGGTTGACCCAAAAATGGGAAAACGACTATCAGAAACTGGACATTCTGAGGGATTTTGCCAGACAACATCGGGTGGTTGTCGTACTGAAAGGCGCTTTCTCGGCTGTTGCAACCCCAGAGGGTGATATTCATTTCAATTCGACAGGTAATCCGGGCTTAAGCACAGGTGGTACCGGCGATGTACTGACAGGGGTACTGACTGCTCTACTGGCCCAAAACTACGATCCAATTGAAGCCGCTGTTCTGGGGGTATTTACGCATGGACTGGCAGGCGACCGTATAGCCCAGCAACGAGGCCCAATTGGCATGACAGCTTCTGATGTTATTGATGCGATTCGCTGGGACTGAATAAAAATTCTCTAAAACGATAAACCAGACCGTTACTTTATGGACGCAGCGGTGTCTTATGAACCAACTGCCGCTGCCAGCCACTGTAATGCCAACAGGTGATTGTCAGATCAGGTAGTATTACGCATGAAAAAGGAGGGTTTTTGCGGTGTTTTCAGAGCCGACAAACGCCCAATTTTGTACTACCCAAATCATACTGACCCACCCGTGAAACAAATTACACACCGGGGTAACCGCCCCACACGAAAGGACCGTCTTGGTTTCGACCAAACAACTGCTTTAGGGAGCCTGACCGTTGCCCTGTTGATCTACATTCTTTACCATATTTACCCGCTCCTGTCGAAAGGCTTATTTTGGTAGGTAGTTTACCGTTTGAGCTTGCCTGATGTTGATCTTAAATCAGGCAAGCTCAAACACCGAACGGGTTTATTTCAAAAACTGGTAGGTAGCAAAGGCTGCCAAATAAGCCAGACTCATCATATACAGCAACTGTATACCAGGCCATTTCCAGCTCTTGGTTTCGCGTTTTGTAGCCGCCAGCGTACTCATGCACATCATGGCGAATACATAAAAAATCAGCAACGACCAGGCCAAGGCAGGCGTATACATAGGTCCACCTGTATTCGGATTACGCTCCTGCAAAAGCCGTTCACGTACAGTAACCCCTTCGTCGTCAGCGCCATTGCCAATGCTATAAATGGTAGCCATCGTCCCTACAAATACTTCGCGGGCAGCAAACGAACTCAGAAGTGCAATACCAATTTTCCAATCGTAACCGAGTGGCCGAATCGTGGGCTCGATGACATGGCCAAACACCCCAGCATACGACGCTTCGAGCCGTTCGGATGCAATCTGGTTCTGAAGTTGATCTGTGGCTAGTGTGGGGTTTTGCTGACGAACCCGGGCTTCGGCCTGTTCCATGGCATCACCGGGTCCATAACTGGCCAGTACCCACAAAATAATTGAAATAGCCAGAATAACGCGTCCGGCCTCCCAAACAAACGATCGAACGCTTTCCCAGACGGTAAGGCCAACGTGATTCCAACGGGGAAGCTTAAACGTAGGCAGCTCCATAATGAAAAAACTCCGTTCCTTGGTGCGCAAAAACAGTTTTAGTATATAAGCGGCCAACAGGGCACTTGCCAGTCCCAGCAAATACAATCCCATCAGAGCCAGCCCCTGTAAATTAAACAGGCCAAGTACCCGCTGACTCGGAACCACCAAAGCAATAAGAATGGTATAGATCGGCAACCGGGCCGAACAGCTCATCAGCGGTGTTACCAGAATTGTAATCAGCCGGTCGCGCCGGGTTCCGATACTACGGGTGGCCATAATAGCCGGTACAGCACAGGCTACCCCCGAGATCAGGGGTACTACACTACGGCCATTCAGGCCAAATTTCCGCATGATCCGGTCCATGATGACCATCACGCGCGACATATATCCCGACTCTTCCAGTAGCGAAACCAGTAAGAACAGAAAAGCGATCTGTGGAATAAATACCAGTATACCCCCAACTCCGGCCAGAACCCCATCGGTAAGAAGGTCGGTAAGCGGTCCGGCGGGCATACTTTCCTTCAACTGGCCGTTCAGCCAGGCTACCCCTGTATCAATCGCGTCCATAAATGGTTGCGCCCACGCGAAGATGGCCTGAAAAATCAACAGGAGAATGAATCCAAAAATGGCATAGCCCCAAATCGGATGAAGCAAGACACGATCCAGTTTCTGGCTCCAGGTAGGTTGACCTATCGGCCGCTGATTGGTCATCGTTTCGGCCACAATGGCCGCAATCCGCTTGTACCTTGTAATGGTTTCCCCCGCCTGAAAGGTTTGTTCATTGAACTGATGCTTATCGATAATCGCATCCAGCCCAATCTGTTGCTGCCGATTTAAAAAGGTGAAGCCATCGTGCTGAATAAGATATTGTAAGGCCAGATAATTGTTGTCGAGACCATACTGCTGCTTCGTGTCGCCAATCAGGTCAGGGGCTTCGTCGGCAGGGTCAAAAAATAATTTACCGGGTAGAGTTGGTTCCTCGATCTGGCTGGTTACTGCTTTTTTGAGGGTATCAAGCCCCTCTCCTGTCCGGGCATTGATTCGGACCACAGGTACGCCCAACCGCATAGCCAACTTGACAGCATTAACCTCCTTCGCTTGTTTATGAGCTACATCCAGCATATTCAACGCTAGAATAACTGGTACTCTCAGGTCGGCAACCTGGGTAAAGAGCAATAAATTTCGGTGTAAGTTCGACGCATCGACCACAACGATCGCTACGTCGGGGTAATCGGCATGGTCGGGGTTTGCCAGAATATCCGTAACGAGTTGTTCGTCGAGCGACTTCGGATAAATGGAGTAAACGCCGGGAAGATCGACAACGGTAGCAACCGTCTGCGAATCGATCGACCAGGTTCCAAACTTTTTATCGACCGTAACACCCGGAAAATTACCAGTTTTCTGACGCAGGCCGGTTAGCTGATTGAATAAGGAGGATTTTCCGGCATTGGGGTTGCCAACAAGGGCAATGACAGGGGAACTCAACTCGGTATAGTTTGTAGTCTACCAGGTTGGTGAAGGCAAAGCATCTTGCCCCTACAAGCCTAGAACTTTAGTCAACAAAAATAGTAGCGGCTTCCGATTTACGGAGCGCCAGGCAATAGCCCGATACATCCAGACAAATAGGATCGCCAAGGGGAGCTTTCCCGCATAAACATACTTCGGCACCCGGTAAACAGCCCATTTCGAGCAATTTAAGCGACATCACCTGGTTCTCAAACGACTGAATGGTGGCACGCTCGCCTATTTTTAAATCAGCAACACTACGCTTACTCATGGTGGGTACTGCTAATATTTATTTAGATTCAGTTTAATTAACGCAAGATTACAACGGAAAGTTGTAGAATCCAAGGAAGGTCCCCACAAAATACATATAGCTGAAATTTATAGGTTTTCCTGTACGCCAAATGTAGGTGTTTGCCGATAGTTCAGCAAAAGGAAGGCTATGACCTTTGTCATGTTCATTCATCACTTGCCTTTTCAAAAAACAAACCCAAATGAACATGACAACTCTATTCAAACCAGTGGCCCTGATTTCAGGAATTGTTTGTATGCAGGCTGGTCTTTTTGCCTGTTACGTAGCCAATGTATGGCGGCATCCAATCGCTTTGTGGCTGATTGCTTTAATCCCCGTTTGTATGTTGGTTTTTACGTACCAACGCGAACGCAACTGGTTTAAGGCAGCAAGTTCAGTAACTGGCACTGTTATCAGCAGGCAAAAAGCCAACCGATTCGGTCAAGCGTGGCAGGTGCTCACAGTTGCCTATACCATTCATACCATTGCCTACACCTATGCTATCCTTTGCAGTCCGTATGCCCCTGTACCCGCTGTTGGTGAATCGGTTCATTTATTTTACCAGCCCAATAAGCCCGCAGATGCCCGGGAACATGCCCGGTTTCTCGACAGAATAGCCCCATATGTTGCTCTGACACTCGGCGCTATCGGGCTGGTCATTATTGCCCTCAACGACTCCGACACCCTTCTATCACTTACCAGTCTGTAGGCAATAGGCATTCAACGCCCGATTCACTTTTCCGGCGGATCGGATCGTTTGGCTTCACGACCGTTTACAGCCTTCACTTCATAGTCTTTACTTCTCCAATTTATAGGTTTTCCTGTAGTCAGAATGTAGGTCTTTGTGGATAGTACCACAGCCAGCTATAGGGGAACTTTGTAACACTTTAACAATCAGGAACTCATGCAACACGCTCTGCCTACCCCTACCCCTTCCGCATTTTCTGGCGCCGATTCCAGACCAGAAGACGAGGGCTTCTTTACTGTACTGTACGAAATCATTCGCCGACACCCCGTCCTGTTCACGGTTCTGTTTATGATCCCTTTCGTGGCGTTACTGATCTCACTGGGTTTCAAATGGTTTTACGTCTTCAACGACTCTGCTCATTACCTGTCCAATTTCCAGATCGACCCCCAAACAGGAGGCTGGTCGGATCAGAAGGTCTATTTCAGCCCCGGTATCGACCGTTACATTCGCGAGCTTGACATCGCTGGTCTGCTCGGCGGGATTGTCGGTATTTTCATTGGTCTGTTCGTAACGGTATCGACCGAGAAAGCCAACCGCCAGAAAGAGAAGATCAATCAACAGGAGATGGAGCATATCAAAACACAAACCAATCTGCTGGTTCAGGCAACCCAGTCGCTCAATACGTTGATGGTCGATGTAAGCGGCAAGGTCAACGAGAAAGTGCAGTTGATGGAAGGAGCCGATGAACTGCTGGAAGGCATTGGCAAGGTAGTTGAGTCGGCGCAGTCGCAGGGGAATGATTTGCTGGTATTATCCAACACGGCTCGCATCGAAGGTATTGCTCCGTATCGTATGGAATACGTAGCCAAACACGCCCATCTGAAACCGCATGAATTGCGTAACGCGACTCAGTTCGATTACGCCCGCAAAGCCGAAGCACTCCAGCGCGACCGTACCGATATTGAAAACAAACTAAAAGGAGCGGCTCTTTACCTGCAAAATATGGGAAGTGATGCCCATGTTGAATTCGTAACCCTCAACGACCAGAACGAAGGAGCTACGCATGCTTTTCTGAAATACCTCGGCAAAGTCGTTAACGAACATATTTCTGTTGAAACGTATCGGCCTGGCAGCAACGCCATTCTGACTAATCGGGAAGAAATTCCGCATCATAATCGGTTTCTGGTACCCTCGTCGGCCGACGACGCAACCGATCCTAAGTCTTTACTGGTTAGTCAGTTATACAAAGATCATTCGCAGGCTATTCAGGAAATGCAGGAACTGGGTATCCGCGTATCGAAGGTCAACAAAACGCTGCCAGTCCAACTGTTTATTAGCGCGCCCCGCGAAAATAAACCGGGTATTTTCCGAGGTCTTTGTGTCTGCATCCTGGGTAGCGGTTCAAGTGCCAGCGGACGGGCCACCAAACTGACCGCCTTCCTGACCGAAGACCCCCACATTGTTGCTTCCATGACCGAACTCTTCTACGACTACCAGACCGATGGCCGTATGAATACTCAGGAGTTTATCGGCCACATCAGCATGAAATAATCCAACCGTCGGGATCGACTCATAAATCAAGCTACACTCATGTCTACCTGGTTACTCGTACAAAAACTATGGCCTTTCATCCGTACCTACCGGGGTAGTCTGGTACTGGCCCTGGTGCTAACCACGCTTGGTGCGTTGCTGGCACAGGTTACCCCATTGGTAATGGAGTACACAGTCAATACCGTTCAGGGATTATTAAAGCAGCCTATTGATAAAGCAGAGGTAACCTGGGTAGTTGGCACACTGGTGGCTATCCTGTTGGCCAAAGAAGTACTGAGTTTACTGGTTCAGCTAGGCCAAAAATTTCTGAGCGACCGCATTCGGTTTCGGATGGCAGCTGACCTCTATGAGTATACCATCCGCCGGATTGTCTCCTATCATTTATCGTTTTTTGCGCTTAATCAGAACCAGACCGGCAAACTCGAAAAGCGAATCGATAAAGGCATCGAGAACCTGACCAAAACCGTTAAGAATCTGTTTGTCGATATAGTACCGATGCTGGCCAATGCGGTATTTGCGCTGGTCCTGATCTACAATAAAAATAGTGGGGTCGGGTTTGTTGCCACGCTGGTTTTGCCCATCTATGCGTACATCAGCCGTGAACAAACCAACCGACAGAAGCAGATTCGACGCAACATTCAGGAGGTTCGCGAAAACAAGGCCAACGCATTGTTTGGGCTCCTGGAATCCATCTTCGTCGTAAAGTCCTTTGTAAGAGAAGATTACGAGCAACTACGCCAGCGGGATATTAACCGGAGCCTGTGTGAAAACGAAATCCGCCACCACCGCACCAATTATCTGTTCGATGGGCTGAAAAGTGTGGCCGAACAGGTGGGTATCATACTGGTGTTTGTGGTTACCATCTACTTTGTACTGAACCGGCAAATGACGGTTGGGGCGATTCTGTTGCACATTATGCTGTTCAATAATGTATCCGCTCCGGTTCGGCATCTTCACCGCATCTACGACGAATACACGGAAGCCCTTGTGTATGCCGAAGGCTTCTTCGACATGATCGAAAATAATACCTACCTTCCAAAGTCAGGTTCATTGACGCGCTCGACCTGGAAAGGACATTTTTCGTTACGAAACGTCGATTTTGTCTATCCCAATGGGAAACAGGCACTTCGTAATGTCACTATCGAGCTGGAGCCGGGAAAAGTCACTGCCCTCGTGGGCCTTTCGGGTGCGGGTAAAAGCTCGGCACTGAATCTGCTGGCTGGTTTCTATGACCCTACAAACGGGCAGGTACTACTCGACGAACAGCCTCTTTCGGCCTACAACAGCGAGTTTGTCCGGGAAAATGTAGGACTCGTGCTCCAGAAGAATCACATTTTTGCCGGAACCATCGAAGAAAATATCCGCTATGGCCGTCTGGAGGCTACGCTCGAAGAGGTTATCGAAGCAGCCCGGAAAGCCTGTCTGCACGAACAGGTGCTTAAATTACCCAACGGCTACAATACCGAAGCCCGGTCGTTGTCGGGAGGGCAGCAGCAACGCATTGCTATTGCCCGACTGTTTTTAAAAAATCCACCCGTTCTGTTCCTCGACGAACCTACCGCCAGTCTGGACGCCATTACGACCGAACAGATCAAAGAAAGCCTGGACGCGATCAAAAAAGACCGGACGGTTCTGATTATTTCCCACAACATCAGCCAGATTATGGATGCCGATAAGATTTACGTACTGGAAGAGGGCGAAGTAATTGGGGAGGGCTCCCATGAATCGCTCTATCAGGTAAAGGGGCTTTACCGGGATATTATAGACTCAAACGCCCGCACACTGAACCTAAGTCGACTAGCCGCTACCGTACTTGGATAGTTTCACGTTGGCAACTATTCAACCTGAAACTTAATCTACTATGAATCAACCTATTCGAGGATACACATTACTGCAATGGCTCGGTTCGGGCGGTATGGGCGAGGTATATCAGGCCATCCATGACACCACGCAGCGTACTGTAGCCATCAAGCTCTTAAGCCGACTGGAGCAGGCCGAACGATTTCGGAATGAAGCGGCTCTACAGGCATCCGTCCGCCATCCGCATGTGGCCCTGATCTATGAATTTTTTGTGGACGGCCAGCTTCCGTGCCTGGTTATGGAGTATGTAGAAGGCCCAACTCTGCAGCAGATACTCCGTCGGAATGGTCCCATGTCGGAAGCCTCAGCCTGGAAAATACTAGGCCAGCTAGCGTCGGCTCTGGACCATTTGCATAGCCGGGGAATCGTTCACCGCGACCTGAAAGCCGGGAATATAAAACTCACCCGTGAAGGCCAGCCCAAGTTATTGGATTTCGGGCTGGCCCGGCAGGCCAATACCCCCCGCCTGACCCGCCAGGGACACGTAGTAGGCACAATGGCCTCCATGGCACCCGAGCAATTTTCGGGTGTTAGTAGTGCCGCTTCCGACTGCTGGGCGCTTGGAGTCCTGTTTTATGAATTATTAACCGGCTATACCCCTTTTGGGGGCAGTACAGAATCGGAAATCGGCCGACTCATTCAAAAAGCGGACTACCTCTCCCCCGTCAAATTAAACCCAGGTCTATCCCGTGCCAGCGAACGGCTCATTCATAAACTCCTCACGGTATCGCCCGAACGCCGGCCGACGGCTTTACAGGTTCTGGACATTATTCAGGACCCAACCCAGCTCGATGTTCCTGACTGGATGGAACCCATGCAAAAATGGTGGAAGAAGATCCGGTCATAATGGGTCAGGAGTGGTCAGGAATAGTCAAAGGTGGTCATAGCCCTTAACCACGCCTGACCACCTTTGACTACAACTGACCACTCCTGACCACCTTTGACTATCCTGACCACTTCTAAGTCAGTAAATCCCAGGCAAAGCGCAGAATCGTAGCGGCAATCACCAGCAAAAAGAAAACCCGGATAAAACGATTCCCCTTCAGAATTGCCAGTCGCGCCCCCAGGAATGCACCCGACAGATTAGCCACGGCCATCGGGATGGCCGCTGTATAAAGGATAAACCCTTTTTGGATAAAGAAAATCGTACAGGCCAGATTAGTCGATGCGTTGACCAGCTTAGCATGCGCACTGGCCTTCAGAAAATCAAAACCGATCAGGGCGATAAATCCAAGTACCAGAAAACTACCCGTTCCCGGCCCGAAGAAACCGTCGTAGAACCCGATTATCAGGCCCATTGCCCACATTCGTATGCGTTGTTGCCGCTCCGTAACGACACCTTGTGGCACTTTTCCGAAATCTTTCTTGGTAAACGTATACACGAAGACAGCGATCAGGATGCCTAAGGCCAGTGGCTTCATAAAACTGTTCGGCACCCGTGTCAGTGTCAACGCCCCTAACCACGAAGCGCCAAAGGCAATAGCCATCATGGGCGCTATAAATCGACCGACTACCTTTACCCGCCGACTGTATTGAAAAGCCCCCATAAGACTGCCCGACAAGGAAGGAATTTTTGTGGTACCGATCAGCGTAGGTACTGGGTATTGCGGAAGTGTGAATAAAATGGCAGGTGTTTGAATCAGTCCACCTCCACCAATAATGGCATCAATAAAGCCAGCCAGAAACGAAAAAAAACAAAGTGTACCGATTGAACTATAGTCCATGTAGAAACGAATGAACGGCAAAGATCATCATTTGAAACAGATTCTTGTACGCTTCACAGCTTTTCTCCCCATCTCCTTTCCTCCTTTCCTCCGCCTACCGTAACTTTGCGGTAACAAACAAAACAGCATGGGCGAATCGGTTAGGCAGATGGGAGCATTGATGCGGAAAGAATTTCTGCTCGAATGGCGGCAACGCTACGCACTCAATGGCATGCTACTCTATATTGTCAGTGCTGTATTCGTCTGCTATTTAAGCTTTAATGCCCGACGTGGCCAGTTAACACCGATTGTCTGGAATACCTTGTTCTGGATTATTCTGCTGTTTACGGCCATCAACGCCATTGCCAAAAGCTTTGTCCAGGAACGCGCGAGTCGGCAGCTTTACTACTATACCCTCGCCAGCCCTCAGCAGATTATCCTGTCAAAGATCCTGTACAATACGTTATTGATGCTGGTACTGGCGTTTCTGGGATTCGGTGTATACGCCTTTGTGCTGGGAAACCCGGTAGGCGATATGCCTTTATATCTTTTAACACTGGTGCTGGGAGCCATCGGGTTTTCCTCCTCGTTGACCCTGGTATCGGGCATTGCCAGCAAAGCGGAAAATCCCGCTACATTGATGGCCGTAATGAGTTTTCCGGTCATTCTGCCCTTGTTGTTGATGTTGTTGAAAATTGCCAAAAATGCCCTCGACGGTCTCGATCGATCTGTGAGCTGGAGTGAAGTAGGGACAGTACTGGCGATCGATGCCATTGTTCTGACGGTGTCCTGGCTGTTGTTTCCGTTTTTATGGCGGAGTTGAGTAACGCGGACATCCTGTCCGCATGTAAAAAGCTAAATGCGGACAGGATGTCCGCGTTACATTATGAATAAAAACTGGTGGAAGGCCCTGGCCGTCCTGATTCTGACTTATGTAATTTTGCAGGGGATGCTTGGCGTAGTGCCCCGGCAGCCTATTTTGAACGAGAGCATCCGTAATGTGTATTTCCACGTTCCGCTCTGGTTTGGCATGATTACCCTGTTGCTTACCTCCGCTGTTTATTCCATCCGCTACCTGCGCAACGGTCGGTTCGATGACGACGTCGTGGCTGTTGAGTTTGCCAACACAGGCATCTTATTTGGTATTTTGGGGTGTGCTACGGGGTCGATCTGGGCAAATTTTACCTGGGGAGAGCCCTGGCCCAACGATCCGAAACTAAATAGTGTGGCCATTGCCATGCTGATGTATCTGGCCTATATGATTCTGCGGGGTTCGTTCGATGATGAGCAGCGACGAGCGCGGATCTCGGCGGTTTACAACATTTTTGCCTTTGCTGTATTCATCCCGCTCATTTTTATTGTTCCTCGACTAACCGACTCGTTGCACCCTGGAAATGGTGGTAATCCGGCATTTGGTAAATACGATATGGACAATAAACTGCGCATGGTGTTTTATCCGGCCATTATCGGATTTACGTTATTGGGGGTTTGGATTACCCAACTGCGTGTGCGCTACCGACGCATAAAAGCGGCTCTCGATGAGTAAACTCATGTAGTGTTCATGAATGATTCAGTGTATTTTTGCGTTATTTTTCTAACCATTTCGTAGTCAAATGCGATTGTCATTTTTACGAAAAGCGCCACTAGCCGCTTTTCTGTTACTCAGCCAGCCTCTCTTTGCCCAGCAGCCCGTTGCAGACGGTGTTGAAATGGCTGATCGGCTTCGGGCCGATGGTAAAATCTGGGTGGTTGTTGCCGTAATTGCTGCCGTATTTGCTGGAATCGTGATTTACCTAATCCGGCTGGATCGTCAAATCACTAAACTGGAAAAAGACATTAAGCGGAAACCGACTGTAGTCAGTTAGTAAGTCCTCAATACGAATAAACCACAGCTAACAAGTACTAATCCCATGAAAATCTCTCACATTATCGGCATTATCGTTATCGCCATCGCTATTGGCGTCATTGCCAGCACAGCAGGCGATGCCAGTGTTTACACGACCTTCACCAAGGCTGAAAAAATGGCGCAGGATGGTGACGACAAGATGATTCACGTAGTTGGCAAGCTCAAAAAGGATGCTCACGGGCAAATTGTCGATATGTTCTACAATCCGGCCATTGACCCCAACCATTTTGAGTTTACGCTGGTCGATAATGACCAACGGGCGCAGAAAGTGATTTTCAACAGTCCCAAACCTCAGGATTTCGACCGCTCAGAGCAGGTGGTGGTTATTGGGGCGATGCAGGGCGACCATTTCCAGTGCAAGAAGATCCTGCTGAAGTGTCCGTCGAAATACCAGAACAACAAGCTCGAAACGACCGAACACGAAGCTAAAACAGCACAATTGTAAAAAGAGTGGAAGAGCGAAAGAGTGAATGAGCGACTTAGGCACTTTCACTCTTTTGCTCTTTCGCTCTTTCACTCTTTTTAAATTATGATACACACAACCGTCGGGAACCTCGGCCACTTTTTCGTTATCCTGTCCTTTGTCACGGCTTTGGTGGCAACGGTAGGTTATTTTTTGTCGGCTCTTGGAAAGCCTGCCAGCGTTCAGGCAAAGGCTGTAGAAGAACCCCAGCTAGCCTATGCTGGCGAGTCGATCTCCAATGAAGCCAGTTTTGGAGGAAAAACAGCGAAACGTAAAGCCAAGTCTACGGTTCAGGTTACGGAACCACCCGCTCGCGACGACTGGAAGAAACTGGCGCGCTGGGCTTTCTATGTTCATGGTGCTGCGGTCGTTGGTGTTGCGGCCTGCCTGTTCTACATCATTTTCAATCACTATTTCGAGTACCATTACGCCTGGAGTCACTCCTCACGAGCGCTCCCAGTCAAATACATGATTGCCTGTTTCTGGGAAAGCCAGGAAGGGTCCTTCTTACTGTGGCTATTCTGGAATGCAGTTCTGGGGGCTATACTGATCCGCACGGCTGGCTCTAAATGGGAAGCCCCCATGATGACCATCTTTGCCCTGGTTCAGGCCTTTCTGGCGTCAATGATTCTGGGCGTTGTTTTTGGCGATAGTTTCAAAATCGGCTCTTCTCCTTTCCTTTTACTCCGGGATGCCATACCCGATGCGCCGATCTTCGCCACAGATCCTAATTTCATTCCCAAAGATGGCAACGGCCTGAACCCATTACTCCAGAACTACTGGATGGTTATTCACCCGCCTACCCTGTTTCTGGGTTTTGCGCTGACCCTCGTTCCGTTTGCGTTTTGTGTGGCGGGTCTCTGGCGGAATCAACCTTCCGAATGGATTCGGCCAGCCCTTCCCTGGACCCTTTTCGGGGCTATGATTCTGGGGGTAGGCATTATGATGGGGGGCTATTGGGCCTACGAAACCCTGAACTTTGGCGGTTACTGGAACTGGGACCCTGTCGAAAATGCGGTTTATGTTCCCTGGCTTGTCATGGTGGCCTCCATTCACGGCATGCTGATTGCCAAACGTAGTTCAACAGGGCTTAAAACGGCGATTATCCTGGCTATCAGTACATTTCTGCTGGTGCTGTATGCTACTTTCCTGACTCGTAGTGGCATTCTGGGCAATGCGTCGGTTCACTCCTTTACCGATCTGGGCCTTTCCGGTCAATTACTGATTTACCTGCTGGTGTTTGTGGCTGTATCGGTTGTGCTGGCCGCCAGCAAATGGAAATTCATACCGAGCGATGAAAAGGAAGCCTCAATATATACCAAAGAGTTCTGGCTCTTTATAGGTGCTACCGTTCTATGCCTGGCTGCTTTTCAGGTGATTGCCACAACGTCGATTCCGGTTTATACAAAAATCCTGGAATCGTTCGGTAAAATAACCAATCTGGCCCTGCCTGCCGATCAGATTGCCCACTATAACAAATTCCAGGTCTGGTTTTTTGTTGCCATCTGCCTGCTGACGGGCGTTGGACAGTACATGTGGTGGCGTAAAATAGAGGCTAAAAAATGGGATGCGCTTATTACTCCGGGTATCATTACCCTACTCATTAGTGCCGGTTTGATCGCCTTCGGCTCGATGAAAAACCCGGTTTATATGGCCTTGCTGGTAGCATCCGTGTTTGCGCTGGTTACCAACGGCTCTATTCTGATCGGTGTTATCCGGGGCAATTATCGGTTTTCGGGTGGAGCCATTGCCCACATTGGTATGGCGCTGATGCTGCTGGGGATTCTCTACTCGGCAGGCTTTTCGAAAGTCATTTCGTTGAATACGACGGGGCTACTCATTTCCAAACAGGATGAGTTTACCAAGAACGACAATAAGGAAAATAAGGAGAATACCCTGCTTTGGCTGAACCAGCCCGAACGCATGGGTCCCTACCAGCTAACCTACCGGGGGCAGCGGATCGAAGCCCGCGACGTACCAGGCTATCTTTCCCGGAAAGATGTGATGGTTATCGAGGGCGATTTTCACGGCATTGCCCAACGAGATATTGAGCAGAACGGTAAAGTCTACTATAAAAAAGGAGATACCCTGGCCCTTTACCCCGAAAACACCTACTATGAGGTCGAATACCGGGAGCCAGGCGGCAAGGTATTTAGCCTGTATCCACGCGCTCAGGTAAACGAACGAATGGGGCTGCTGGCATCGCCCGATATTCGGCATAAGGTCGACCGGGATATGTATACGTATGTGTCGTCGGTACCCGATCCGAATGCGGAGAATAAATGGGAAAAGACCGAAACCTATTCTGTGGCGATTAAAGACACGTTCTTCCTGAACGACTACGTGGCTATTCTGGACGATGTAGTACGCACGAATGAAGTCGACGGCATTGAAGTAGGACCAGAAGATGCCGCCGTTCGGGCGCGTGTGCGTGTACTCGATAAAAACGGCGAGCATATACTGAGTCCGGCCTTTGTTATCAAGAACCGAATGGTGGCGCACCCAGCCGAAATCAGCGACGAACTTGGCGTACGTATCCAGTTGAACGAAATTGACCCCCGTACGGGCAAATTTACCTTTGCCGTGAACCGTACCCAACGCGATTATATCGTGATGAAAGCGGTTGAGAAACCACTCATTAATATTCTCTGGATTGGAACACTGGTGGTGGTGCTTGGTCTAAGCATTTCGACCGTTCGCCGATACCGTGAATTCCAAAAGAGTCGATAGTCTATAGTCGTCAATCGATGAAAATTGACGACTAATGTACCATGAAGCTAAAACTTTCTGAGATTTTACTCCTGTCGGCGGCTGCCGGTTTTCTGATTCTCTGGATTGCCGAGTATCAGCGCACAAGTTTTGCCGAAAGCTATTGGCTACTGATGCTGTGCCTGGGTTTTCTGCTGGCTTTTCAATATTTTAAAAACAAACGACTCGAACGCGAAAAAGCCGTTTCGCCTACCATTAAGCAAATGATAGAAGAACGGAAGAAGAAAAAGAAGTGAAGAATGAAGGGTGAGGAATAGGTATTGCTATTCTTCAATCTTCATTTCTCCGTTGCCTATGGAATCTTACGCCCTTTTGTTTGGTGCTTTACTGGCTCTGGTACTGGCTGGCTTTTTTTCGGCCGTCGAGATGGCCTATGTATCGGTGAACCGGCTGTATTTTGAACTGCACAGTAAGCAGGGCCCATTGAGTGAGAAACTGGTGTCGGGCTTCCTGAAAAACCCTATTCTGTTTATCGGAACAACGCTGACCGGCAATACCCTTTTCCTGGTTTTATATACGGTACTAGGGGTGATGGCGCTGAACCCTTTGCTGATGCTGGTACTGCCTCCAGCCTGGGCGACGCATGAGTTTGTCATCATTGCCATTGAGACGCTGATTCTGACCATCATTTTTCTGCCGTTTGCCGATTATATTCCTAAAAGTCTGGCTCTGATCCATCCCGACCGATTTCTGGAAGGTCTGGCGGTTCCTCTCTGGGTTATATATAAAGCCATTGCCCCTATTGTCCGGGTATTGGTTGGCACTGCTCGCTTTTTTATCCGGTACGTGCTTGGCAAAAGGAACCCGGAAATTCGGCCAGTTTTTGGCTTGACCGATCTCAACCAGTACCTGCAGCAGCTTAATCAGAAAGCCGATGCCGAAAAAGAAGTGGAAGTTGACACTGAAATTTTTAATAACGCCATTGAGTTTCGGGATGTTCGCGTGCGTGACTGTCTGGTACCTCGTACTGAAATTGCGGCCGTAGCTGTCGATGATTCCGTCGAAGAACTCAGGCAGGCTTTTCAGGACAGCGGCCATTCCAAGATTATCGTATACCGTGATACCATCGACGACGTAATTGGGTACTGTCATGCGCTCGCTCTTTTCAGAAAACCGACTACGGTTGAAGAAATCATTACCCCAATCATTACGGTTCCTCAAACCATGCCTGCCCAGGATTTATTCCTGCGGTTTTTATCAGAGCGAAAAAGTCTGGCTTTGGTAGTCGATGAATTTGGCGGAACAGCTGGTATCGTCAGCGTTGAGGATATGGTGGAGCAGATATTCGGCGAAATTCAGGACGAATACGATACCAACGAAGATTGGGTTGAACAGCAACTCGATGAGCGAACCTGGCTACTGAGCGCTCGTCATGAAATCGACAGCCTGAACGAAACCTACGGCTGGCATATCCCGGAAGGTAGCTACGATACGCTGGGCGGACTTATCCTGGCTACCCACGAAGATGTGCCCCAGGTTGGTGAAGTCATCGAATTTTCGCCGTTTACGTTCACCATAGTTTCCATGGATGGTACCCGCATCGATACGGTTAAAGTACATCTGAATCGGGAATAACATCCGTATTGTCGTGCAAGGACGTAGACCAACACAACTGTATCAGTCAATATACTTTTTGTAGGTTGGCCGGTAGCCAAACAGATAGGCCAATGGCGTTAACGTTGTAAAAACCAGTTTCTGAATGGCCAGGGGAGGCTTCGGAAGTCGATAAACACCCATAAACCGATTCAACAGAAGAACTGCCTGCAAAAAATTAGGAACCCCCTCCTCGTTCGTTTTGCCATCGTTTGCCAAGCCGGTGGCCGTTTCTAAAAAATACTCCGTAATCAATGCCGGACGAACCTGCCAGTTCACCACAGTGGGCTGGTCTGCCTCATTCCACATTGAATGCACCGTATGCCGGGGAATCCGGAAAGAATCGCCCTGTTTATAAACCCGTAGCCTACCATTGAGCCGAACGGTTAACTGTCCTGAACGGATGGTAAAATCTTCAACCTGGGACGGATGATAATGGGGCGCAGGCTCCCTGGAATGCGCCTTGAACGTAGCATCCATGTCCAGCAATTCGCCATCCGTATCCTCACTCGTTTTCAGGAAGCGGATTTCCTGTCCAGTCACGTTGTTTCGGATCGATTTAGTCGCGTAAGCCATATCTATAGTTCCTTTGGTCTGTCAAAGTTGGTGGACCACATACCCTATATACAACACTTCGCCAGATGAAACGGAACAATTGGCGCCTGAATCGGCCGTAGTGCTCCTTGTGGTTCATTCAAAATTCCACACGCATGCGATTTTCGTCCTTCGGTGCTGATGGACCAACGGAGTTTGTGTACTTTTGAGTCCTTACTATTTTATGATTCTGTGGATTCTTCACTCATTCAAAAAACGGTAGCCCAGCATCTACTGGCTGTACAGGCCGTTCGGCTTCGGCCCACTGAGCCATTCACCTGGAGTTCAGGATGGAAATCCCCCATTTACTGTGACAATCGGATTACACTCGCTCACCCCGAGGTTCGGAGTTTTATCAAGAATGCCTTAGCTCAGGCCATACGGCAGCAATTCCCTACGGCTGATGTGATCGCAGGTGTAGCTACGGCCGGTATACCCCAGGGTGTTCTGGTAGCCGATGTACTGTCTTTGCCGTATTGCTACGTCCGGCCCGAACCCAAAGCGCACGGTATGGGGAAACAAATCGAAGGTCATCTGACGGCTGGCCAACGGGTAGTCGTTATTGAAGATTTAATTTCGACGGGGGGCAGCTCCCTTAAAGTAGTCGATGCCCTACGAGCGGCTGGGGCTGAAGTGCTGGGTATGGCCGCTATCTTTACCTATGGGTTCTCAATAGCTGACCAGAATTTTTCCAATAAAGGTGTGCCCCTGGTTTGCTTAAGCAACTATGACGCGCTCCTTAAAGAAGCCCAGGCGCTTGACTATATTCCAGCCAATGCCATGCAATCACTGGCTGCCTGGCGGCAGAACCCATCCGAATGGGGCCAATAAACGTGAAATTCCGTTTAGGATAGGCTGACGTCCCTAAAACAGATGCCTGTTTGTCGTTACAATCAGCCTATCAACACCTTCAACCAACCAACTCCTATGAACCAATCGGAACATTCGCCCGCGCCCGACGTGACTAAAACCTACACCAATGGGGAGGTCACAGTGGTTTGGAAACCAGCCGTCTGCATCCATTCTAAAATGTGCTGGACACAGTTGGCTGAGGTTTTCAACCCGCGAATACGCCCGTGGGTCAATATGGACGGAGCGACGACGCAGCGCATTGTTGAACAGGTGGATCGTTGCCCATCGAAGGCATTGAGCTATTACCGAAATGAAGAGCCGATCAAACCCGACGACATTCAGGCCGAAAGTATCGTCGAGCCTTTGCCCAATGGACCGCTGTTGGTGTATGGCAATCTTAGGGTGAAAGATGCCAGCGGCCATGAAACGCAAAAGAATAAAGTGACGGCTTTCTGTCGGTGTGGTGGCAGCAGCAACAAACCGTATTGCGATGGTACCCACGTAAAGAATGGCTTCGTCGGTTGACATCCGTTCAACGCCTACAGCCCTGGCAAGCTCCTGACTGACTGCTCTCCACCGGCCCATTGCCTTACTTTTGCAGCCAATAATCTGGGCTCTATTCGAACACTAAGGCGAGCTGCGATTGAATGAGTTGGTTCATCCTGGCCCAGGTTGTATCCCAGGAATGGCTCAACAGAAAGGCATCGACCTCTTCCCATGGGTTGTTTTCCTGAAGCGCCCTGGCAATAGCCTGTTCAAAAGCGTCAGGCGAATTCGCAATGGCAACGGGTGCCAGATGGCCATACATACTCACAACGTCATGGATTGGCGTTGATACCACGGGCAGGCCAGCCGCCAGGTACTCGGGCGTTTTAGTAGGGCTTATGTATCGGGTTGCTTCGTTGATTGCGAATGGCATGATGGCTACATCCCAATGAGCAAAATAATTCGGTAGCGACAAATACTGCTTGAAGCCCAGATAATGGATATTAGGCGCCTGTGGTAAGTTTGATCCGTCAATTTTCACGACAGGACCCAGCAACGTAAACTGCCAGTCGGGCCGCTTCTGGGCCAGAGATCGAAGTAAATGAAGATCCATCCGCTCGTCTATAACACCACTATAACCAATCCGTGGCCCCGGAATGGACGCTACATCTGTAGGCTGAGATAGTCCCTTTCGGGCTGGTGCAAAATGATTAAAATCGATGCTGCTCGGGAAAGCAAATACATGCGCATGCCGAGCCTGCTTGGCTTCAAATAAACTAAGCCCACCTGTAAATACCAGATTGGCTCGTTTGAGTAACTCTTTCTCCTGGGCAAGCAGGTTTGCCGGAGCCCCTAAAAAAGCAGACAACTCATCCATACAATCATAAATAACCAGCCTGGGTTGCAGGTGATGGCTAAAGCTCAGTGCCATCGGTGTGTAGTACCAGCTAATAAAATCCTGGATGGAATTCTGAGCTATCAGCTGATCGACTGCTCTTCGTTGCAGATCAAGGCTAGTTTCAGGGCTGCTACCGTGGGGAATATGCGGCACGACTACCGTAAGATGTGGGTCAATAACGCGAAGTTCCAGTTGGTACGTTTCGCCATACGTTGGCTCTTCTACAAACCAGACCCGCCATTGACGGCTGGCCCGGCTAAGTAAATGCTGTGGGCGCTGAAAAACAAAGTCCCATCGCAGGTGCGAAAAACATACTAAATCGGTTACTTCCTGATCAACTATGGGTGTGGGTTGTGAAGGCAGTGAAGAAACAGGGCTGGCTTCTTCTGTTGTCAAATTTGGGACGGACATGGGCTGTGTAAGGCTATAAGTGGTTAACATCACCCGAAGGCAACGTGCGGTAATTGTCGCAAGAGTAGGAACGGAGTAGGTGCAAGGTTGTTACCAACGTTCCTGAATCCTTCCTGAACAGCTCGGTTTCTCATTGGAATTGTTAGCAGACGGTCCGCCAACTCACTGCCCGGTCGGCAGTCTGTAAACATTTTCCCGACAAAGGCTCTTTTGCATACAAACACAACTGGAATTGCCCAGCATTGTATGTATGGAGTCATCACGATGCCACACCCCATTCCAGTCTTTCTGGTGGGCAGGCTTTGAGTGCACAGATCAGTTGAATTGTTTCGGACATCGCGTCGATCTACTAACCCAAACCGGACATCTGGACTTGGTTGAGGCCGATTATCGCCAGCTTTTACCCTTTCGTATCCGAACCGTTCGCGAAGGAATCCGCTGGAGTCAGGTCGAAAAACGAGCGTATCAATACGATTGGAGTACCGTAAGAAAGTTGTTGGATACGGGTCACAAACTGGGTATCCAACAAGTCTGGGATCTATGTCATTTTGGCTATCCAGACGATCTATCGCCCCTGCATCCTTTATTTGCCCGTCGCTTTGCGGCCATGAGCCGGGCGTTTGTCCAGTTTTACCGCGACCTCTATCCCGACGACGACCTGATCGTGACGCCGATCAACGAGGTCAGTTTTATCTCCTGGCTTGGGGGCGATGCACGGGGTACGTCGCCTTATTGCACCAACCAGGGCTGGGAAGTAAAACGGGGGCTGATGCGCGCGTATATTGAAGCCGTAGCTGCCATGCGTGAAATTGACCTTACCGTTCGGATTCTGACGACCGAACCGCTGGTTCAGATCGTCCCTCCGATCGACGCTACTGACGAACAGATTATTGAAGCCGCTGTTGCGGATGAGGCCCAATTCCAGGCTGTTGATATGCTGGCGGGGTATCTGGCTCCCGATCTGGGTGGCTCACCCGACTATCTGGATATACTAGGTTTCAATTATTACTACAACAATCAATGGATACTTGGTTTTACCGACTATTTGCCCTGGGGCGATCCCATACCTGACCCACGCTGGTTGCCACTCCGTAAGCTCCTTATGAAAGCCTATCACCGTTATAAGAGGCCGATTGTGCTTACCGAAACCAGTCATCCGGGCGAACATCGCCCCCAATGGATAACCATGATTGCCGAGGAATGTGCTGCCGTTTTGCAGGCAGATGTGCCATTATGGGGTATCTGTCTGTACCCGATTATTGACCGTCCCGACTGGGATCATCCTGATCATTGGCACCGGGCAGGTCTTTGGGATGCAGATTTAACGATCGACCCACCCGCCCGTGTACTTCATATTGCCTATGCCCAGGCGCTTACTGAAGCGCAACAAATATGTCTGGGCGTAACGCCACCAGAGTACCTGAGCCTGCGTCTGTAATCCAGTCTTCTACTTAGGGGCAGCTATAATTCAGAATCACTTCTGAAATAGACGTATACGTTTAAAATCCGCATAAGCTCCGGCCCTTGATCAAACACTCACCAGCCTACCTGATACCGAAAGCTTGTGGGTAAGTGGGTTCATAACTACACTAAGGCTGAGTTTCTAATGCAATTCTAATCGACTCTAATTCATTTCTAATCGGTTGGATATGTATAGTTTACAAACAGGAATCTAATTTTGCACTTCCCCTTTTCATGGTTTCAGGGGTATTTGTAACGCGTTTACAGAACATTCAAGTTGGAAATGCATCTCTGATCCAGATGCAGTCTAAATAGCCATTTGTCATTGGCATTTGGCTATTTTCAATTTTCCAGCATCATTCTGACCTATACGCTATGGAAGAGAGTGTAGTGGTTTTTCGGGCTACCAACCATCAAACGTATTCCTGTCTGATTCGTATGGACAGGAGATTACAGATCGTGATCGTTTCCTGGCCCGATCAGCATGCAAGCCCTTTTACGGAAGTAAGTAGTCTGGCCAGTGAATTAGTTACCCACTATCAGTTTAACCCCCAACGGCTACTTCTGATCGAACATCACCCCGATGATCAACGCCCCTTCCTGAACGACCCTATCTATTCCCTGATTACGTTTTCCTGGAATCACTATCAAGCCGAAAATCCTGTTCGCCAGCCACTTTCGTTAGCCGAGTTTATCCAAATTGTATTGGCCTTATCTAATTATTGAATCGGTTCAACGTTTCTAATTTGTCCTATGAGGGAAGCGCCTTCTGGCTTTTGCGTTTTTTTTGACTCGGCTTATGCCCTGGCCCCCACTCCAACCGAAACCGCAGATTGCCCGGAATGCTAAACTCCTGATAGGTTTTATCCTTGCTGATCGCGACGAACGGCTCAGGTATATCTGAGTCTTCATCAAATAAGTGTATCGTGGGTAAACTACGTCCTTTAGCTAGTATTCGCACGCGACAGGTATAGTCAGGCAAGCCACTCGGGCAAAAAACAGCGTATCCATGATACTTATCTGTCAACTGATAATCAGCCTGGTAAATCGGATAATCGCAATAGACAATGACGGGAGCGCCCTCAAAACGTTTATATGTATACGTTGTGAGGATATAGGCTAATGCGCCCCCATATACCTCTTGCCCAACGGCTCCCACCTGCTTCCATCCGGTTGAGACATCTTCCACAGGTATTGGCAGATCGGGAATAGTACGGCCCTCACGCGGTTGCGGACAGAGCATATCGGGAGGAAGCTCAGCAGGAAAATAGTATCGCCCGCGATGTAACAGGTATTTAATAAATTCGGAAAATAGCAACCGCGCAGCCGGAACAACCTCATTACCAAGCTCTTTCAGGTAGTTGAACATAGTAGCCATGATCTCAGCCTCTTCGTAAGCAGCCAGATAGGGCGCATCTTTCAGGGGAGCCACCCCCATAAATGTACTTCGAAACTGCCCAAACCCGAAGCTACACTCCCAGATCCACATCCGGGCAATCACATTGGCTATGCTTAATCGGCTCAGGTCGAAATACAAACGTTTGCCCGTAAGTCGCCAGAGTTTAACCAGTGTCAGAGCACTCATGATGGTGATATTCGACTGATAAAGCAGTTCAAAGCCCTTACCCCGTAGTCGCACCGCCGATAACTCAGCTTCCTGAAGATAGCGGGGGTCTTTACTCAGTTCATACACCTGAACCATGACGTGCGTAAACAAACCAGCCGCGTCTAACTCGCCCCCTTTCCCTTTGCTGGTTTCGGCCTTGATTACAGCCAGTGTTCGACTATCGTAAAAAACGGGCCAGTTGTACCCAAAGTGATGAGCCGCCCGAATCACGAACTCCAGCGAACGGAATAGCAGGTCTTTAGCCACTGTGTTCCCTTTTTCGGCCAGACGCCCCAGATTCATCAGACTATGCAGCAGATACCAGGAGTCAATCTTATCAGGATCTTCTTCTTCGCTGAGCCGATCTTTTTTAAACGATTCTCCGGGTAGCCAGCGCGTAAACGTCGATTTCTTTGCATCGAAAAAACTAGGAATGGCTTTTTGCAGCCGTTCAACCAGCGGGACTGGTTTTTGCAGCCATTCCTGGTATTCCCAGAGAGGCACCAGAATGGCCAGTTGAACCATACTTTCAGGTGGCTTTTGGGTCGCGCTTACATAGGCGTTCAGGTAAAAATGATTCCTGATTCGGCGACCACATTCGGGCGAAACAGCCAGTGTCTGTATGGTCTGCTTAGCCGCTTTGGGCCAGTCGAAATAAACGGGTTCGGGCTTGGGGAGTTGTCGATAAATATGCGGGATAGCCTCCAGGAACATGTCAGCAGCCTCAAATTCGTTGCCGGGAACACCTTCGTTGAGGTACAAAAAGGCATCCGAAATCACGACCTCTTTGTTAGCGCGCAAGGGTTGTTCAGCAGCCGGTAGGGAAAAACCAACCTCAGGCCATTGAGCGTCCACCGTTCCAGAAGGGTCCGTATGCGTTTGCTGGCAGTAGTCGTTCAGAGCAGTCAGATTCTGGAAGTACAACAACGTACCTTCAATGGGTTTTGTCACCGATAAATACGTGAGCCCAGCCGTTGGGCCACTCTGCGTCACATACACCATTCCCTCGGTGGAGGTTGGATCGCTATCTTCATTGAGCAGGTACACATCACGTGGAAAAGCCTGCACCATAAAGTCCTGATGAGGTTTCAGGGAAGTCGTATACCGCAGAAGCATGGGTTTATCGGCACACCGCTCGATGACCACCCGAAACAGACCCAGCGATCCGTCGACCCGGTATTCGACTCTCGTTTCGGTTTGGTGTTCCCGTTTGACCGACTGAACGGTTTGCGGATCAAAACAGGCTCGTATAGCCAATTTGCCATCCGTTGCAAAGTGGTATACAATCCAGAATGAGTTGGGAGTCAGGCAGATTTGCAAACTGCCCCGTTCAAATTGCCACGGTCCATCGTCTAGCTGAGTAGCTTGATTTAGATGATCTTTCAGACCGCTGACCCATTGCGATGTTTGACCTGCTTTCGTAAAGGGCTGCCAGTAAATAAGTTCATCTGATTTTGCCATTTCGTCGAAATCGGGTTGATGGCATGGTTAACTTTTTTACCCATCGATGTGTCCGATCGGCCTGCAAAAAATAAGATAACGGTCTGGCAGACCAATTGGAGCGACGCCAGCCTGGAGTCAGTGGCAGTTCTGTTGACCCTGAAGTCTAGCTATCAGAACGTATCAGGCAGAAGGCAGTTGATTCATGCGTAGCCAGTAATGACAAATGGTAGCTAACATTTCTCGAAGTTGCTCCATCCCAACCGGTTTGATCAGAAACGAATTGGCCCCTGCTTCATAACAAGCATCTCGTTCACTTTGTGAGCTGGCATTACTCATCATAACCACAGGCACACTACGCCAAACGGAATGTCTGCGTAGTTCTGTTAAGGTTTGGAGACCATTTTGGCCGGGCATATGCATATCCAGCAAAATCAGATCGGGTCGTAAAGAGCCTGAGTTCGGCTCCAGCATGGCCATTTCATGGGTAATATGGGCTACCAATTCGTCCCCACTGGCAAAAAACTGAACATTATATTGTGGAATAAACCGTTTAAACGTTTGCTCTACCAAAAATCTGTAATCCTGCCCATCATCGACAATATACAGTAGATTACTTTTCTTTCCCATACACACATCCGTACAATTCGTAACTATATTTTTAGTTCTTTTAAAAGGTTGACGCCCTCACAAAATCGATACCTCCTCCTTTTCTATTAGACGATAATGACCCTTTAGTAGGTTTTAGGAAACCGTAACCTAAACCGTGTGCCTTTATCCAACTGGCTATCTATATGCATCTGCCCATCCAGTAACTCACACAACTGCCGGACAATAACCAGGCCAATGCCCTCGCCCGTTTTTGCCTGTGCCGACTCGGGTAATCCAGGACCTGTATCAGCAATGGTTAGCCACCAGTGGTCGGTCTCGGCTTCCCAACCAATGCTCACACCGCCAGTCTGCGTATATTTTAAAGCATTCAGGACTAAATTCTGAGCAATACGACGAACCTTTACCGCATCACTTTCCACCAACAATCCCTGATCACCTTCCACACTGAGCCACAAATGTCGTTCGTCGGCCAGAGGACGTACACTTTCTGCCAACTCGTTGAGTAACGCTGCCACATCGAACGTAGCAATTTGCCGTTCTTCCTTACCTGCCTCCAGCCGAGCCATATTCAGCATTTCGGTAAGCAGTTGGGTAGCCTGTTGCAGATTGCGCTGAAGCATGGCCAGCATTTGCTGCCGTTCTTCGTCCGAATTAGCAAAATCCAGTAAGGAAGCGGCCCCCTGAATAATGCCAAAATTACCCCGCAGATCGTGAGATGCACTCCTCAGGAGTTCACCCCTCTCGCGCAGTTGCTGCCGAAGTTTTTCCAGAACCTGTACATTCTCGTTCGATCTCTCCAACTCGCCCAGTAGCTGTTCCTGTTGCAGTTCAGCCTTTTTCAGCAAACTAATGTTCTGTCCGGTCAGCACAACCCCATCATCATATTTCAGCAATGTGATCAGCATCCATTGGTCGGTGTGAGGGTCGTAGCGTTCCTCCTGAAACAACGCTCCGGTTTCCAGTACACGCCTTACATTGGGCAGTGTTTGCTCCTGCCAGAGTTTATCGGATAATTCGTAGACGGATATTCCGGTCAACTCCTCAATGGTTCGGTCAGCCACAGCCGCAAACTCCGCATTGCAAACGACCAGCTTAAAATCGATTATTACCTGGTTGGTCCTGCGAACGGGCTTCAGAAACCCGATAGCCGCTGGTGAGCTATTTAATACAGCCTGAAGGTTCAGGGCCGTTTTGGCCAGATCGCGTTCTACCTGCTGCAATTCGGTAATGTCGCGGGCAATGGCCAGCACACTTTCGACCGTGTGATCGGGTCCAAATTCGGGCACCATTCGCGAATAAAACTGAGCCAGCCCTTTGGGGGTTTGAAACGAGTTGTAGTGTTCCTGCGATCGACCCGTATCCAATGTCTGTTGGAGCTTGGTCATGTAAGGACCGGCGACCTCGTCGGGCAAGTCCATTTCAGCCTTGGTTTTACCCAGCAGACTGTCGATCGATTGCCCGGTTTTCTCGGCAAAGGCATGGTTGGCAAACAACAGGCGCAGGTTACTATCCCAGCGTGTAATACTATCCGGTGTATTTTCGACCAGCGTGCTCAATTGCCGGGTGCGCGTATTCAGGTCCTCGGTGCGTTTCTGCACGCGCTGATCCAATTCCTGATTCAGCCCATGCTGTAAATGTACATCGGCCGATGAGCCTATGTAGCAATTGAAGGTACCATCCGTTGAAAACAGAGGCTGCGCATTTTCCATCATCCAACGGTATTCGCCATCGCGTCGCTGGAGCCGATATTCGGAACTAAATGTTTGCCGAACCTTCACGTTCCGGTTGTAGGAAACCTGATACACAGCCTGATCGTCGGGGTGAAGGCTCTCAACCCAGCCATGCTCCTGCACATCTTTCATACTACGCCCGGTATAGTCGAGCCAGACCTTGTTCAGAAACGTAATCTGTCCTTCGGCATCTGCTACCCAGATGAGCGTGGGTGCGTTGTTGGCAATCTGATGAAACCAGGCTTCCCGTTCAGCCAGTAATTGCTGCGATCTCCGGCGCTCCGTAATATCATCGATCGCCAGTAAAATGGAATCCTGCTGGCGAATGACCCGACGGGCGTTGAGGGATAGAATTTTATCGCCCGTTTCCGGCGACGAATAGGTTAGCTCGAATCCCTGAAACTGGGCGCCAGAGGTCACAATATCCGTGAGCATCAGCCGCAGTTCAGGAATATCCCACTGCCGATTACCCAGTTCATAGATAAGCCGCCGTTCGGTCATGCTTTCCGTAAGCTGAAACAACCGATAAAAAGCGGGGTTGGCGCTTTTTACCCGCAGCTCGGTATCGAGGATCAGCGTAGCCTCACGAATGGTCCGAAAAATATCTTCCGCAAACTGGTGAGCCTCAGACAACTGATCGTTTCGTACCTGCAGTTCCTGATTGATGGTCAGCAGTTCTTCATTCGTAGATTCGATTTCCTCTTTACTGGTTTCCAGCTCTTCATTGATACTCTGAAGCTCTTCGTTACTACTGATGATCTCCTCATTGGCCGACTGGAGTTCTTCATTACTAGCTTCCTGCTCTTCAATAATCGAGCGCATATCCTCCCGCAGGTTGGCCAGTTCGGTTTCCAGCTCTTTGATCCGTTTGTTGCGGGCGCTGGTCGATTGGGTGGTTGGGGTTGTCGGCGGGTCAATCTCTTCGAAAATAATCAGAAACAGCCGCTCGCCCGTTGCGGTTTCCAGAGGTATGGCTTCAATAGACGCGTAGTGTGTTTTGTTACGCACTTTGAACTCAAGGCCACTTTTCCGCACGGACTCACTTGATTTATGCGCTTTATGAATCGCATTCCGTAGTTCAAATACCAGCGTTGGGCGAGCCATTCTGATCAGATTCAGGCTGGCTTTACCGGGCGAGGGTTCCAGAAACAACCCTGTTGAACCCCGGAACTGTAGGATCTCCATGTCCTGATTAACCACCACACTTGCGGGTACATATTGGGTCAGGAGCAGATTGTCGACCAGTTTATCCAGATCCGAAACCGAATTGGGTGTTGACCCGGCAGGCAGATTACGCATACCGATTTCGCTACTGTATGGACTTACAATCTTCGGAACACTCAACGGGCGAGCCTGGTTTTCGCCATCAAGCTGGGGGGGCGTCATGGTAAAAGTAGCCCGGCTGTCGACGTCGTTTCGGCGGGTAAATACCTTATAGTTTTTTTCCAGCTGCGAAAAAAGCTGAGCCGACGAACCCACTGTTTCCGACTTACCCAACACCAGATACCCATTAGGGTTCAGGGCATAATGAAACGTTATTATGGCTTTACGCTGGAGCGATGTATCGAGATAGATCAGCAGATTTCGGCAGCTAATCAGGTCCAGCCGTGAAAACGGCGGATCTTTGAGGAGGTTATGCGGGGCAAATACGCACAGATCCCGAACTGATTTATTGATCCGATAATGATCATCTACTTTCGTAAAAAACCGTTGAAGCCGCCGGGGCGATACATCCATCACTTCCCCACGCGTATAGCTTCCCAACCGGGCTTTGGCAACGGCCGATTCGCTCAGGTCCGTTGCAAATAGCTGAATATTTCGATTCAGCGAGTGCTCGCCCAATACCTCAAGTAACAGCATGGCAATCGAATACGCTTCCTGCCCTGTCGAACAGGCTGGTATCCAGATACGAATGGGATCGGCAGACGCTTTTTCTCGAACCAGTTGGGGCAGCAGTACTTTCTGGATGTAATCCATAGTATCTGCATCCCGAAAGAATGTCGTTACGTTGATCAGCAGATCATCGTAGAGCAGCATAGCTTCGTCGGGGTGCTGGCGCAGATAGTCAGCATAGGCTCGCAATGAGTCAAGTTTATACAGCAATGTCCGACGAATTATCCGACGGCGAATGGTCGTTATTTTATAGTGGCTGAAATCGACCCCTGTAGCTCGACGTAATAGCTGAATAACACTTTTCAAATCCTCGTTAGAGCCTTCTATTGTCCCTTCTTTCAGCGTTTCCGGACTCTCATTCTCCTGATTTTCAGTTATCCTCGTTTGCTGAAACAGCGCGATCTGTCCACTCAGCCGCTCCAGTTCTTTGGCTATTTCGGCAGGGGGCAATACGCGGTCTACAACCCCTTCGGCAATGGCAGACCGAGGCATACTTAGGAACCGGGCAGAGTCGTCCTGGGCAAAGGTGATTCCACCTGCTGCTTTGATTGCCCGCAAGCCAAGAGTTCCATCAGAAGCCGTTCCCGACAGAACCACGGCAATGGCCCCTTCTTTCTGCCGCTCTGCGAGTGATAGAAAAAACTGGTCGACGGGCATATGAATCGATGAGCGGGTGGGGCGTGGCTGTAAGGTGAGTGTACTGTTCGCTACTTCTAAATCCCGATCGGGTGGAATAATGTACAGATGATTTGGCTCTACCCGCATCAGGTGTTCTGCCTCCAGCACGGTCATGTCTGTGGACCGTCGTAGTACATCGGACAGATGAGTTTCCTGCGTAGGGTCAAGATGCTGAATATATACGTAGGCAAGTCCTGTAGTGGGCGATAGGTTCTTTAACAGTTCCACCAGCGCTTCCAGACCGCCTGCCGAAGCACCAATCGCAACAATCGGAACATCAGGTAATGGAGTAGTCTGGGTGGTATCAGAAGTAGATTGCCTCTTTGCCATATTTTGAAGACCGCTTCTGAACCAAGCAGTATATCAATCGTTAACTAGATATGCGTATTCGCTAAGTACTCTCTGCTGAGTATTTTTTAACTAAACGTTAATAAAGGTAAACGTTCCCAACAAATATGGCAAAACGGGATATTATCGTCATCGGCGCATCTGCAGGGGGTGTAGTTGCGCTGAAAGAATTGGTGTCGGCCTTACCAGCTGATTTCCAGCCTTCCGTGTTTGTCGTACAGCACGTATCACCCCACTCACCGAGTTATTTACCCGCTATTTTGACGGATGCCGGTTCATTACAGGCTACTCACCCCATAGATGGCGAGCTTATTCAACCTGGGCATATTTATGTGGCGCCCCCCGATCATCATCTACTGATTGAATACGATCAGGTTATTGTTAAGAAAGGCCCCAAAGAAAACCGTTTCCGGCCATCCATCGATGCTTTATTTCGTTCAGCAGCCTATACCTACGGCCCTCGGGTAATCGGGATTGTCCTTACGGGTATGCTCGATGATGGTACGTCGGGCATGTGGTCGGTCAAACGGCTTGGGGGCCTGTGTATCATTCAGGAGCCTGACAACGCCATGTATTCCAGTATGCCTGCGAGTGTTCTGAATTATGTTGACGTCGATTACTCGCTTCCTGTAGCCGATATGGCTGGCTTATTGACCCGTTTGAGTCACGAGACGGTATCACCCAAACCTGCTCTTTCGAAGGAAGAAGAAAAACGGATGGAAACTGAAGTCAATATTGCAGCTCAGGATAGTGCTTTCGAGCTGGGCATTCTGGATATGGGCGATTTCACTCCGTTGACCTGCCCGGAATGCAATGGGGCTTTAATCAGCATTAAGGAAGGCAAACTGATTCGGTATCGCTGCCATACGGGTCATGCCTATACAGCAAGTTCGCTCCTGGCCGAGACAACAAAGGTTGTGGAGGAGTCGTTTTGGAAAGCCATTCGCAGTCTGGAAGAAACAGTGATCCTTCTTGAGCACTCGGGAAATCATTTTGCCGAAGGAGGGAACGAGACTGCTGCCGAGCAATTTCTTGAGAAAGCCCGTCTTACGCGGGATCGAGCCCAACTAACTCGGGATTTTGCGATGCAGCAGGAAAAATATAGTGAGGATACGGGCCGTTAGGGCAAACCGTCAAGAGTTGAAAGATCGATTGTAGTCATACAATTTCTGCAAAAAAGGCTGACTCGTGAGTCAGCCTTTTTTGCAGAAATTGTATGAGCAATTCTTAGGAACATTGCGTTTTGCGCGATCATCGGCTATCAAATCATCCTGTTCTCTATTTTTCTTCTTCGCCTAACTGCATAAACATCTCCACAATCCGAATAAGATTCGGATGATGACGGCTCACAATTAGCGATAAATAGATAATTGTGGTACGATCGATAGCGGTACGGTCAAACTTGGCTAAATCAGTCGAATGAATGGTTCGCTGATAAAACCAATTGCTGAATTTACGAAACCTAGCCTGCTCACGCCCATCGGATGAATCACAAATGAAAACTAGAGCATACCGCTGTGGAAGAAAGAAATGTTCGAAGATTGTAAAGATCGTGGTCGCTATTCGTCCGTCGGCTGGGATACGCCCACCAAACGGGTTATCGACTACAGATATAACCATCTCAAAAATTTCAGCCTCCATATCCAGATAAGCCTCAAAATAGTCGGAAGAAGGCACAAATTTCACCTCGTATCGTATTTCGTTGTTGGTTACAAAACGATATACATACTGTTCTTCTATAGTCAGTTCATAGTCATATCCACTACTTCGTTCCAAGACGGCTTTGCTTATTCTTTTGAATCAAACGATCATAAACGGCCTTTACCTCAGGTTTGTTGCGGTAGTTTTCGACCGCTTCTTGCTGGGCTTGTTTTTTTACTTCCAAAAGCCGACGAATAATGTCCATGCCGTGCAATGGTTTAGCTGGCGTTCCCATAGATACCTGTGTTTGATTTACTTCATGCATTTGCCTCTACGCTGAATACCAATATCTTAGGCTACCGCTTCATAGAGTCCTTCACGTTGTGCTTTTACGCGATCATCGGCAATAAACTCATCGTAGGTCATCAGTTTATCAATAATACCAGCCGGGGTAATTTCGATAATACGGTTGGCAATGGTCTGGACAAACTGATGGTCGTGCGAAGTAAACAGAATAGGCCCTTTGAAATCGATCAGACCGTTGTTGAGCGATTCGATGGATTCAAGATCAAGGTGGTTTGTTGGCTCGTCGAGCATCAGTACGTTCGCTCCCGACAGCATCATCTTCGATAGCATACACCGTACTTTTTCGCCCCCGCTCAAAACGCTGGCTTTCTTCAGCGACTCTTCGCCCGAGAACAGCATACGCCCCAGGAAGCCCCGGATAAAACTCTCATCCTTTTCTGTCGAGTATTGGCGAAGCCAGTCAACCAGATTCAGATCCGTCTGAAAAAACTTATCTTTCTCTGCATCTGTCGGGAAGTACGACATGGTGATCGTAACGCCCCACTTAAACGTACCGGAATCGGCTTTCCGCTCGCCCGCCAGAATATCCATCAGCGCCGAAACGGCCAGGCCATCGCGGCTGTAGAGGAAAATCTTATCTTTCCGATTGACCGTAAACGACAGATTTTCGAAGAGTTTGGTGCCATCTTCGGCCGTATAGGTCAGATTCTCAACCGTCAGAATCTGATCGCCCGGTTCCCGTTCGGATTTGAAGTTTACATACGGGTATTTTCGCGATGAGGGTTGAATATCTTCGATGGTAAGCTTTTCGAGCAGTTTAGCCCGGCTGGTCGCCTGTTTGGATTTCGAGGCATTGGCTGAGAATCGCCGGATAAACTCTTCCAGTTCTTTCCGCTTATCTTCCGTTTTCTTGTTCTGATCCTGCCGTTGTTTCAGCGCCAGTTGGCTCGATTCGTACCAGAACGAATAGTTTCCGGCAAAGAGCTTCACCTTGCTAAAGTCGATGTCCACAATTTGCGTACACACCTGATCCAGGAAGTGCCGGTCGTGGGATACAACAATCACGGTATTGTCGAAATTAGCCAGGAAGTTTTCGAGCCAGATACTCGACTCCACGTCCAGGTTGTTGGTTGGCTCGTCAAGCAGTAAAATGTCAGGATTTCCAAACAACGCTTGAGCCAACAGCACCCGCACTTTCTCCGAACCATTCAGATCCGACATCTGGGCATAGTGCATACTTTCTTTGATACCTAATCCCGATAGCAAGGTAGCCGCATCGGATTCAGCATCCCAACCGTTCATTTCAGCAAATTCAGCCTCGAGTTCAGCAGCCTTTTCGCCATCGGCATCGGTGAAGTCGGTCTTGGCGTAGAGAACGTCCTTTTCCTGCATGATGTCGTACAGGCGTTGATTACCCATAATCACCGTTTGCAGAACCGGAAACTCATCATATGCCGACTGATTCTGTTTCAGCACCGACATCCGCTCACCGGGCGTGATGGAAACCCCACCCGTTTGTGGCTCGATTTCACCCGACAGAATTTTCAAAAACGTTGATTTACCAGCTCCGTTAGCGCCAATAACGCCATAGCAGTTGCCGGAGGTGAATTTTATATTAACATCGTCGAATAACACCCGCTTACCATAGCGGAGTGAGACGTTTTGTACCGATAGCATGGCCTGATTATCTGTTCAATTGAACCGCAAAGGTACGACTTTTTAGCGGGATTTAGGCAGAAAGATCGAACATGGATGGGTAGGATTGTTATGACCTGAGCTGAGTTTTATCCGGGTAAATCATATCGATCCGCATTCCACCTTTCATTTATCGCGTACACAACGAAAACCGAGGTTATTACTTCCACTGGTGACTTCCCCCTTTCCCCGGCTACCGGCTTTGTAACGGATGCAGTATTCATCACTGCATAAAAACGAGCCCCCGCGCTGCACCCGTTTCACGGCTCCGGGCTCGTCGGGATCGTAACTATCCGATGGGCCTTTAGGATTGTCTTTCACCAGTTTCGCATAGTAATCGGGTCGGTAAAAGTCCTGACACCACTCCCACACGTTGCCATCCATATCGTACAAACCATACGGATTGGGGGCAAAGGATTTTACGGGAGCAACGCCCGTAAATCCATCTTCGGACGTATTGTGATCGGGGAAACTCCCTTGATAAATATTCGCCACCCATTTCCCATTCGGTTTTAATTCTGTACCCCAATAATAGGTTCGATTTCCTTTACCACCCTGAGCCGCAAATTCCCATTCGGCCTCGGTTGGCAGCCGTTTCCCGGCCCAGTTGGCATAGGCCAGTGCATCCTCATAGCTGACATGTACAACAGGTTCGGTCTCGTGGCCTTTTAAGGTACTGGATGGTCCGTAGGGATGCAGCCAACTAGCTCCTTTCACATATTGCCACCAGCGTAAAGGATTCTCAAGCGATACTTTTTGGGAAGGTGGCGTAAACACAGCGGAACCGGGCACGAGTTGTTCGGCCGGAACCCCAGGGTAATCAGCCGGGTTGAGCGGCCGCTCGGCAATGGTTTTATAACCCGTAGCCGCGACGAATCGGGCAAACTCAGCATTGGTTACCTCATGCTCGTCCATCCAGAACCCTTTTACCGAGACCGGATGAACAGGCCGAGCATCGACAAACTCATCGGCCCCCATCAGAAAATTACCACCCGGCACCCAGACCATGCCCGTCGTAGTACCCGTACCCAATGCAGGCCCGGATGTAGTCTGTCGGATAGCAGCTGCCCGTGAAGGCATTCCATCAGCGATACAGGCAGCGGCCGAATCGGCAGAAGCCTGCGCTTTTTCTTCAGCCGATTGATTGGTCGAGCAGCCAATCAGCGTAATTAGAAAAGTCGAAAAGAGGAGTCTACCCCACCCCAACCCCTCCTCTGAAAACAGGAGAACGGCTAAGCGCTTCACTTTCTTGTTCTTATTCGCTAACTCTGAAATAAGTGACCCGCTACTCCCCACCCCTGAAAGCAGGGCGGTCCGACGTATCGGTGAGGTGATTTTACGATTTACTGTCAACCAGCTTAAGAGCCTCATCATCCTTATACTTCTTTATCTGCTCCGTAAGTTTCTTTTTCAGATCGGCCATAATGGCTTCGTAGCCTTTTTGGCCGTACAAATTATGCAGGTTGTGGGGGTCTTTTTTAATGTCGTACAGTTCCCAGAAATCTTTTGGTCCGTAAAACCGGGCCAGGGTGTATTGCTCAGTACGGATGCCAAAGTGTGGGGATACGTGGTGCGGCTGCGGGAACTCATAGTAGTGGTAATAGGCTTCCTTGCGCCAATTGGTCTTTTGTCCTTTCAACAACGGCAAAAACGACTCGCCCTGTATATAACTCGGAATGGCGGTGCCTGTCAGGTTGAGGATCGTGGGTGCCCAGTCGATGTTCGATACCAGTTGGTGGATGTGCGTATGCGGTTTGATCACCCCCGGATACCGGATGACGAAAGGCGTTTTCAGGGACTCTTCATAAATCCAGCGTTTGTCGAACCAGCCATGCTCGCCCATGTAAAAACCCTGATCGGATGCATACACGACCACCGTATTTTTAGCCAGTCCGGTTTTATCCAGATAATCCAGCAACTCGCCAATATTGCGGTCCAATGAGTTGGCAACGGACAAATAATCTTTCAGATAACGCTGGTACTTCCACTCCACCAATGCCTTGCCGGTCAGCTTCTTGTCATCAAACTCCTGACTGATTTTATCATAGTAGGCCTGAAACGGCTTACGTTGTTCGGGTGTAAACCGATTATAGCCATTAAAGGCTCCTTTATTGTCATAATCCAGGTGCACTTTCAGATCCTCTTTGAGCCGCATGGTTTTGTCGATGGTCATATCCTGATCCTGAGCCGCCAAGCGCCCATTGTAGTCATCATAGAAAGTCGGTGGGATCGGGAATGTCCGGTTATCGTATGCCCCCAGATCGGGAATATCGGGCAACCATTCGCGGTGCGTTGCCTTGTGACCGACAACCAGAAAAAACGGTTTCGATTCGTCCCGCTGTTTGAGCCAGTCGAGCGACAGTTTGGTAATGACATTGGTCACGTAACCCGGATAGCGAACCGTTTCATTTTTCGAATTCACGAAGTCGGAGTTGTAATAATGCCCATGCCCCGGTAGTACGTTCAGGTAATCGAATCCATGCGGCAGTGCCCCCAGGTGCATCTTACCGACCCAGGCCGTCTGATACCCATTCTTCTGCAACTCTTCAGGAAATACCGACTGCCGAACATCGAATACCTTCTCATTGAGTTTGTAGCCATTAACATGGCTAAACTGACCCGTGAGCAGTGTAGCCCGGCTGGGCCCACAAATTGAATTGGTAACGATATTGGTATGCAGAATAGCCCCTTCGTTCGCTATCCGGTCGATGTTTGGCGTTTTAGCCAGCTTACTTCCGTACGCGCTAATGGCCTGATGCGTATGATCGTCCGAAAAGATAAAGATGATATTCGGCCGGGCAGGTGCCTGAACCGTTGTTGATTTCTCGGGCAAATAACCGGGTGCAATGAAGAGCAGGGTTCCCAAAGCCGCCAATCCAGTCAGCGACCTGGCTATCAGTTTCAATGTCATGCTTCGAAGGGTTTATTGGGTCAAAAGTCGTTTATTTCCTGAATTTAACCTCCACGCTGGGTAAATAGCCAATCCGTTGGGCCGCCACCCGTAACGAATCGCCGGGTTGTATTACCAATTTCTCTCCTCCGTATACCGCTCTATACGAGCGATGCCAACTCCTGCCACGAGATCAATCCGATGGCTATTACCGCTAAAACCAGTCCCATTTTGTTGGCAATCGATAAGGATTCTTTAAAAAAAAGCGCGGCCATGAGCGCAGCCAGCAGAATAACGCCGATGTTGTAAACCGGGTACACAAACGCTCCATTCCCACCAAAAGCCGATAAAGCCATGACGAGCGTATAGAAACTTAGAAAATTGGGAATGCCGAGCGTAAAAGCTCCGATCAGGTTTCGCACCTGAATGGTTTCTTTTCCCTGTATCAGGCGAATCAGGAGCATCACTATCCCAGCCACAATCGCGCCAATCACCATCGTCAGGGTTACCTGAATGGTCTTGTCTGTCGAGGGAATATAATGCAGATTCATGTAGTTAATCATGGTGTTCGTAGCACCATAAAACAGGAATACCCCGATCGGCAACAGAACGTTTGCCCCCAATCGGCTTCGCTTTGTAGAGGAGTCGGTTACCGCTTCCGGCTTATACGTGCTTAATCCAACCGCCACTACCGCCAAAACCAGACCCAGGTAATTCAGGCTGTCGAACACCTTACCACCCGTTTTAAACACAAATAGACTAAAACATACGGGTAAGACCAGCGAGAGGTTATTGGCCAGCGACGTAGCCGTAATGCCCATGCGCTGGGTCGACGCGCCCGAAAGCATGAATGTCAGGATAAAGCCAACACCCAGACCAAAGGCCAGCCAGGTCCAGGTCTGCGAAAAATCAATAGTAAACGACTGTCCGGCAGGCAAAAGAAGCCATCCTGTCAGAAAACAGACCGGATAGTTGAACACGATAGCCTGAAACGTGTCGACTTTATAGCGGGGAAATATCCGAAAGTTCAGCAGCAGCAGCACCGAAAGCAGGATGCTAAGGGCTAAAAAGAGCATGAGTGTATGGGGATTGGTAATTTTGGGGCTAAGTTAACCCGTGCAATCGGTTGTCGGTGTATCTTTCGAGTCCGAACCCGACGGTTTCATTATGGACAGGACGTTATGCCTTTTACTTTCCCTGCTGATTGTTCCTTTCGCCCTGGCTTATGGTCAGAGAAAACTGTCTGTTTCGGCAACAGTCTCCCCCACTTTCTCGCACACGACTTACAGATTCCGGTATTTTTATCCGGAAAGCGATGGGCAGATCGTAGAACCTGTTTATTTGAACGGTAGCCGTTGGGCAACTGGCTTTTCGGCTGGCGTATCGGTCATTCGGGATTACGCCCCTGGCTGGTCCTACTCATCGGGCATCTGGTTTCAGCAGCTTACCATTCGGCAGGAACGACAGCCTACAGCAGGCGAAGGCACCGTGTCGATACATAAGCGAGTCATTCGGTTTCCCATTCAGTTGAATTACTATTCGTCAGCGAACCGATTGGCTCCTTTTTTCTCGATGGGTTTTCTGGTCGACTTACCCATTACGTCGCGGGTGGTCGTGAAGCGAACGGGCGAATCGACCCAGTATCTACGGCTGCTCGACAAGCCTCGCCCTATCTTTCTTGGGCTGCTGGGTGCCGGAGTACGCTATAAACTGACCGATCGGTATACGGTTTCCGCACAGCCCGTCTGGAGTTATAATTTTGGGCAACTGGGTGGCGCCAGCACGCACGATAAATCCTTCGAAATCAGTTTATTGATGCAGACAGCGTATGCATTTTAAGAACCGTTACTACCGGGTGCAACCTCATTCAGACGGATTGCATCTTTGTGTAAACGTCGTTCATATACACATGATACCAGGCTATACTACGCCCTCCCGAAACCTGTTCGCTCTTCTGTTACTCTTTCTTTCGGTAGTAGCAAGTGGACAAACCAAAACTCCAGAACGAAATCCGGCTCAGTTCGACGCCTACATAGCCCAACTCATGAAACGGGACAGTATACCCGGTATGTCCATTGCTATTATTCGGCAGAATAAACTGGTGTATCACAAAGGGTATGGACTTACCCGCTCCGACTCAACGCAGGCCGTAACAGCAGAAACCATTTTCGAAGCGGCTTCGCTTACCAAGCCTACCTTCGCCTACGCCGTACTGCAACTGGTGGAGCAGGGAAAGCTTGACCTTGACAAACCTTTATATGAATACTTGCCCTATTCGGACGTAGCTGCCGATGAACGGTACAAAAAAATTACGGCCCGCCTGGTACTCAGCCATCGAAGTGGATTACCGAACTGGCGTAAAAACCGCCGTTCCGCTGAGCTTGCCATGCTGCGTACGCCCGGCGAACGATTCGGGTATTCCGGCGAAGGGTTTGTGTACCTGCAAAAAGTCGTCGAAAAAATTACGGGCAAACCCATCAATGAGTTTATGGAAGAA
Source organism: Spirosoma panaciterrae DSM 21099 (assembly GCF_000374025.1). Taxonomy (GTDB): domain Bacteria; phylum Bacteroidota; class Bacteroidia; order Cytophagales; family Spirosomataceae; genus Spirosoma; species Spirosoma panaciterrae. The sequence continues at coordinate 364,422 of NZ_KB893173.1, forward strand.
CACGTACTTAAGCCTCTGTCCATGACCCATAGTGGCTACGTCTGGAAACCGGCTTTCGATTCACACGTAGCCTTACCTCATTATGGCGGTGAAAATGTTGGCGAAAAATACAAACCCGATCAGGCGAATATGGCCTATTCCCTACAAACCTCGGCCGACGATTACGCCAAATTCATTCAGGCCATCCTGACACCAAAGAGTCTGAAGACGGCTACCATCGATCAGATGCTTAGCCAGCAAACACAACTACCTACCCGGTTCTCAGGCGATACGTTATCGACCCGCTTGTATTGGGGGCTTGGCTTCGGCCTGGAACGCACTCCCAACGATGTGTATTTCTGGCACTGGGGCGACAACGGTGCGTTTAAATGTTATGTAGTCGGCAGCCGTAGCCGTAAAGAGGCCGTTGTTTATTTCACGAATGCGACTACCGGATTGAGGTTAATCAGCGACATCACCAGCCTGGTATTAGGGTACGACCCGGCAACGTCTGGCTTTCTGGGCTATCAGACAGCTAAGAAAAAGTAAGTCTGACATAACCCAATTATCACACAGTTTAAGCCCTTTTCAGGGCTTTTTTTTATGTCGTGAAACCTGAGTGGTAAAGAATGTTACAGGATTGTTAGCCAATCTTTATATATGAATCTTTATTTGTATAAGCCAAATAGAGGCAACAATGCTTATGGAAACTTCTTTTCTCTACCTGACCAGAACCGGGCTTACCCGGCACATCTTCCTGACTCATCTGCTTCCAATATTTCGTGTTGCCTTTATGTGGATATTGATCGGGCTACCCTCAACGATACGGGCTCAGGATGTTCCTCATACAGCGTCGTACTGGATGCGGGAACTGGCCCGGCAAACCGATAGCACGCGTAAAGCCGAAGTCCTGTTGTTTATTGCTAAAGATGTGGAGAACGCCGATCCAACTGGTGCCATGACTTACGCGCAGCAGGCGTTTACACTGGGCGAAAAGCTGAAAGTTCCCAAAATTAGTGGTCTGGCAGCTCTTCAGATCTCGAAACTACACACCATTCTGGGGAATAAAGGACAGGCAAGACGATTTCGCAAACGGGCCGAGGCACTCCTCCGATCGGTCGACCTGATGGCGGAACTCAATCGGCTCGAAACCCAAAAATCGCAGGCCGAAGAAACCGCCCGAACCAATGCTGCAGAAGCGGCCAGCTCACGGGAAGTGGTTAGCCAATTGAGTACCGAAGCGCAGCAAAAGCAGGAGCTGTTAAGTCGGCAAAACAGTCAGCTTACCAAACGCCAACAGCAAATCAATAAACAGGAGCAACTCCTTACCAGTAAAAACTCCCTGATCGGCCAGAAAAATCAGCTCATCAACCAGAAAGATTCAGTACTCACCCATCGCGAGCTGGAGCTACGGTATCAGCAGGATCAGATAAAAATTCTTGAGCAGGAAAAAGCCCTGAAAGCCGCCGAAGCCGAACAGGCCCGGACAGTTCGCAATGGGTTATTGATCGGGGCCGTACTGCTGCTGCTGCTGGCGGGTCTGCTCTGGCGACTCATTACCACCCAACAACGGGCCAATAAGCAACTAACCCAAAAGAACACCCAGCTCGACAAAGCGCGTCAACGCTCCGATGAACTACTTTTAAATATCCTCCCCAGCGAATTAGTGGATGAGCTGAAGATAAAAGGCATTACCCGAACGCGCCATCATGATGAGGTAACCATCATGTTTACTGACTTTCGTGATTTTACCAAAATCAGTGAGCAGCTTTCGCCAACCGATCTCGTACAGGAAATTGATTACTGCTTCCGGCATTTCGACTACATCATCGGAAAATACCCCAGTATTGAGAAGATAAAAACCATTGGAGACGCCTATCTGTGCGCGGGTGGTTTGCCAGCCGCCCATCCCGCTCATGCGCATGATGTTGTGGCAGCCGCGCTCGAAATTCGGGATTTCATTCGGGAGCTAGAAGCACAACGGACTCGTGAGGGCAAACTGGCTTTTCAGATTCGGATCGGAATTCATACAGGACCCGTTGTGGCTGGCGTGGTCGGGTCGACCAAATTCGCTTACGACATCTGGGGCGATACGGTCAATACAGCCGCCCGGCTCGAATCGGCCAGCGAACCGGGGCAGGTCAATATCTCCGCCACCACCTTCGACCGGGTGCAGAACCAGTTCGTCTGTCAATACCGGGGCGATTTTGCCACTAAAAATAAGGCCGACATGAGCATGTATTTTGTAGAGAACCAGCCCACGCTGGTTCTGGCCTGACGAGTCATTTCCTTAACCAACGTTATTATTGCCGATGAGACTCACGATTGACCCTCAAGTGAATACCTATCAGAAAGAACAGCTTCTGACTAATTTACATCGCATTTTTGGCGATTTCGATACCACCATGCTGACCCTGATCGATCCACTGCTGGAATGGGTCGAGATTGGTGGGGGAGAAATCCTGTTCCGCCAACATGAAACCGGCGATTCACTTTATTTTGTGATCAGTGGCCGACTCCAGGCCTACGTGACCGATAGCCAGGGCAGTCAGCAGATAATCGGCGAGATTATCCGGGGCGAAACAGTTGGTGAGATGGCCATTTTTACCGGCGATCCTCGAGGTGCCACCATTATTGCCCTGCGGGATAGTGTGCTGGTCAAACTGTCGAAACACGCTTTTGAACAAGTGATAGCGGCTTATCCGGCGGTGTCGATGAATGTAACGAAGCTCATCATCAATCGGCTCCGAACCTCACAGGGCGAACGGGAGGTACCCAAAAAACCGATCAACATTTGCGTTCTGGCTTTACACGAAGATCCCGAACAGGCAACAGGTTGCGCGGGTCAGTTTATCGAGGAACTGCACCCCTTATTAAGTCAGAAGGGATCAACTTTTATCACATCGAGCAATCAGGTCAATGCCTATTTCGGCCAACCTGATTTTGCCCAAACCGATAAGAGTCATCCCAATGCATACCGGCAACTCACCCAGTGGCTGGATGATCAGGAGTCGCAATACAAGTTTATGCTTTACGTGACCGATCCAATTTATCCAGGTCAGTCTCTTTCAGAATGGACGCGTCGATGCCTGCGGCAGGGCGATGAAATTCTGCTGCTGGCCGATGCCCGACAAAAGCCTGATCTGACCTATGTTGAACAGGAATTGCTGAATGCAGGATTCCAGACCGGTGCCCCACAAACACTTATTTTAATGCATCCGGCCGATACGGATCACCCACGTCATACTGCCAACTGGCTGTCGTTACGTCCCAGGGTCAAAAACCATTACCATATTCGTAAGGGTCTGGCCCGCGATATGGCCCGGCTGGCTCGTATTCTGAGTGGCACCGCTATCGGTTTTGTACTGGCTGGAGGTGGGGCCAAGGGATTTGCGCATATTGGCGTGTTACGGGCATTGCAGGAATGGGGCATTCCGGTCGATTTTTTGGGTGGAACCAGCGTTGGCGGTCTTGTCGCAGCAACATTTTCCTTCGACGAGTCAATCGAGATTACTACGCAACACCTCCGAAAAGCCGCTCAGTTTAACCCCACCAAAGATTATAACCTACTGCCATTTATTTCGCTCATCCGTGGCCGACGCATCGAGCAGATGATTCAGACCTGTATTCATGATTTTACTGGCAATCCTAACCCTTATATTGAAGATAGCTGGCTGACGTTCTTTACGGTATCGAGCAATTACACGCAGGCCCGCGAAGAAGTGCATACCCGAGGGCCCATGGAGAAATACTTACGGGCTACCTCAGCCATTCCAGGTGTATTTCCCCCAATCATCGAAGGCGATGACTTACTGGTCGATGGTGGAACGTTCAACAATTTTCCGGCGGATGTGATGAGCCGCGTTGGCGTTGGAAAAGTTATAGGTGTAGATCTTAGCATCGATAAACCCCGCAAGCTAAATATCGAACAGATACCCAATCCTACCGCGCTGCTCCGCGATCGATTCCGGCCTAAACGGCAGCGGAAGTATCGGTTGCCGTCGCTGATGTCGATTATGCTCAACGCCACCTTGCTGTATAGCAGCGCCCGTCGTAACCAGAATGTTCGCTACACAGACCTCTATTTCAACCCTAATGTCAGTCGGTACGGCATCATGAACTGGTCTTCGTACGACAGTATTGTGCGGAAAGGGTATGAACATGCACTGGAGGTGTTAGCGCAATTGAGCCCGGAGGAGTTAGAGAATCTAAAAGCATAGGTAATCCGATCATCTCCCCTCAAAAAAGGCTGGACAACTTTATTGCCTCCGTACATTGGCAGAAGTCAACTCAGGTGAAGGTAGCTCCGGAGGAAGAACTCGTACGGGCTAATTGGCTCACATCAGGTAAAGGGCATAGCCAATCCACAGGGCGATTCATTCGTGTATTTGCCAAAGCCAACAGTTCCTCAGCGGTCAGGGCTGTCCGCTGGGAGTGGGTCGTCTGCAACCTGATTAATGAGCTACTCCTTCGGCAGGGCGAGTGTGTCGCCCGCAAGCAGGCGCATTCGGTACGCATTCATTGCTGTGCGACCCAGTTGATTGACAAGCCGGTAATTTACTACAATACCTACCGCAGCCCCGATACCCGGAATTAGTTGGGCCATTTTGGCGAGATCGATGTAGTCACGGTATTCCTGTTGAAAAGTTAGCCAGTCAAACTGATTGATATCTTCCGGTAACTGACGACTATGTTCAGGCCAGTTGGCCAGGTACTCATATACCATCTGCCTACGCTCCTGACTCGAAAAGGCCAGTTGAAAGACATAAAGAATAAAGACCCGTTCGCGGTAGTCACTCACCGAAAAACCATACAGGCTGGCAATTTCAAATAACATTTTCATTTTTAGCGCCAGCAGGATCGGGAAATCGGCCAGGCCGAGCCAAAACCCACCGGCTCCGGTTACGCCCCCCTCGGCGGCACTGGTTTTTCGATAAAAGTCGATCCGTTTGGCTACGGCAGCATCACGCTGGGTGATGGTTTGGCCTTCTACAGGCGGACGGTTCAGGAACCCAGCCCCAAACAAAACCGCTCGTGTCATCTGCTTAATAGTAGCCGTAATCAGGGCATGGACACGATCAGGAATGATACGATTAATTCGGCGCTGCAACGACGTTGAGAGCTTACCAAAAGCAGACGGAGGCTTTTGCATGGCTTGTTGCCATCGGGTCAATTCCTGTCGAACCGAGCGTTCGTAGGCAGTCATACTTGTTATTTTTTAACTAAAAAGTAATATCTTGAGCGAATTAAACCTGTAGTCAGGCTGTTGTAAGTTTGTGCATCCTCATAAACCCATAAACAATTACTTATTTATCGGCATGAAGAATGTTTTTTTGCTTCTGGTAGGTTTAGCCATAATTTATTTGTCTACCACCGGATACAAACCCACTCGTAACGTCAATCAGGCAACCGTAAACCCTGGAGCGGCCACAACATTTAAAAAGAATACGACCGGCCATCTTGCTATTTATGACCAGCTTAATCTGGCCCAGACTGGGTTACAACGCAGCGTTTTTGAATATGCTCTCCGCGGCTGGCAGAAAATAGACACAGCCAAATCCATGCTGACCATTGTTGATCTGAGCCAACCCTCGAATCGTAAACGACTCTATGTGGTCGATTTGTTCAATAAAAAGCTGCTTTTCAATACCTACGTTGCGCACGGACGAAACTCCGGGGATCTGGTGGCTAATCAATTCTCCAATACACAGTCGTCGTTTCAGTCGAGTCTTGGCTTTTACCAGACCCTGAACACCTACATGGGCAAACATGGGCTGTCGTTGCAACTGAAGGGTCTGGAGAAGGGCTTTAACGACAATGTATATAACCGAAATATCGTTCTTCACGGAGCCGATTATGTTTGTGAAGACATTATCCGCAAAACGGGCCGTTTAGGCCGCAGCCAGGGCTGCCCAGCCGTCCCCTACGCCGATTCGAAAGGTATTATTCAGGCTGTCAAAGGCGGGTCCTGCCTGTTTGTTTACGCTCCTAACCCAGACTATCTGGCTCAATCTGCTTATTTGGCCCAGCCATATATGTCTTTGTAGAACCGTAGCTTTCCTGTTGCATCTACATCGGCTATATTGTAGGTGATAAACACAGGAAACGGCTTGGGTATTTTCAGGACGCGGGGTTTCTGATCGATCAGGCATTTATTCATAAACTCATTATCGAACGTTTGTTCGCCTAAAACCAGGTTGGCGAGTTCGACAGGCTTTTGTACACGCACACATCCATGACTCCGCCAACGGTCGCTGGTGAGCTTGAACAAATCACGGCTGTTGGTATCGTGCAGATAGATCGCAAGTGGGTTAGCCAGGTCGAACTTCAACAGTCCCAGCGAGTTCTCGCACCCCGAAGCCTGCCGAATTCGATAGGGGAAATTGGTTTCCGTTATCCCATCCCAGTCAACTTCTTCGGGGTCAACTTCCCGGTTGCGCTCGTCCAGTACCTGAAAATTCTGGTTGTACAAATAGGCAACATCACGCTTTACATGCGGAACAATCTCCTCCAGGGCAATATTCTGTGGTACGTTCCAGTAGGGATAGGCGATAATATTCTGAATGTAGGTTGTCATACACGGGGTTCGGCGGTCTGGCTTTCCGGTGATGACCTGCATGGGCAGCAGCCGTTTTCCCGACCGATCAAATACGTTTAGCTCGCCCGCTGGAATGTTGACGACCACAAATTGGTCGGGATTGAACCGATTGACGTATCGGTAGAAATTAAGTGTCTGTCGAATTAATCGTAATGAATCCGATGCAGCCGGATTGCCCTTCACTCGTTTGCGCAATCGGTTATAATGGCCAACCAGCTTCGCATACGGCTCAAACGCCAGCAACGACGCTTTGACCGACCCGACCTGGATAGCCTCAGTCTTTTTTGCCCAGCTCGAGTCGACAGCTTCTTTCAAACCATTGAAAGCCAGTTGCGAGGGCTTTTTCCCATACCGGGCTTCCAGTAGTACCTGAGTTAGGTTAGCATCGATTTCGGCTTTATCAAGCTTTTTCGGTGTACCGTATCGGCTTGTATCAATGCCAATCGAATCGGCATATAAGCACAACTGGTGAAGGGATAGGGCGGCCTGTTTGACGGTCTTTTCGTCCTGTATTCGCTTTTGTTCAACACGCGCAGCCTGCTCGCGGTCGGCCTTTCGATGGCTCCACCATCGTCCAACAAAAAAGAGGATGATTAGCCCTGCCCCTACTGCTGCGCCAATGATAATTTTCTTCTGCTTATCCATGCTTCAATGGTATGAATGGTCTATACTAGATAACGCACGAAACGAATCGTTGGTTATGGATTTACGCGGCTGGTCCTTCGAAAAAAAGGGCAACTCGCTCTTCGAATTGCCCTTTCTGACCTAGCTGTATGCTGGTTTGTCAATATCTGGTTTGGGATTGGGATTTCGATTGGGGTGTTTCATGCGTAAGTTAGCGGCTGGTTTATCGCCATCCATGTACTCATCTTCCAGTTCATCCGGGGTTAATTCTTCGGGATCAATCTCACTACCCGGACCACTGGTCCCCTCTATTGACTGGTTGGCTAAGCCTGCTGGCGAAATGGCCTGTTTGGCCCGAATAATGTCGTCCTTCTCTTGATTTTCCATAACAACCTCGTTTTTCGTATCGGACAATGTCTTGCTTTTCTAACCCATAGCCACGCATATTGTTTCTGAAAGTAGCTCCGTCCTGATACAAATTCGCTCCAGTTAAATCGCCGGGGGGTTGCCTTATTCGTAAACTGGTTTTATTTTACCAACCTGGATATTTTGTAGGCGTCTGAAAAAGAGACTATACAGACTTTGTTTTCTAATCATGCATCTATTTCATAAAGCAGACGCTGACGATGTGGCGTTGTTGAGCTTTTTAGCCAAAGAAACGTATACGCAGGCCTTTGCCCACACCTGGTCAGATGAAGAATTATTCGCAAACTATATTGACCAATCCTTTAGTTTGACGGCTATTACCAACCAAATGGCCGACCCGAATACCGAGTTTTATATAGTCCAGTCGGCCAATGAGCTTGTAGGCTATTTTAAGTTTACCATTACCCATAGTGCGTTGTTTTTGAGCAAAATGTACTTTTTACAAAAGGTAGTCGGGCAACGCCTGGGTACACAATGCATGTCTTTCATTGATTCGATCCGGCAAAAACGCAACCTGAACGAAATCATTCTGGAAGTACTGGCCAGCAACGAAAAAGGCATCCGTTTTTATCAGAAACACGGATTTCAGGAAGTGGGCCAGAAGGAAAACCCGACCGAAAAAGCAAGAGGGAATCTATTGATTATGAAGAAGTGCCCCGTTGTTTAGGCTTTACCAATACGTTCTTACATGGAAACTCATTTTGACCTCAGCGATAGCGCCTTTGTACAACAGTTGGAAGCCTGTACCTTACCGCCCACTCTCTTTAGCCACGAAGCTCATTTACGGCTAGCCTGGATATACATCAAAACGTATGGTACCGAAAAGGCCGCAGATACGATCTGCCAGTCGTTGATTCAATACGTGGATGCATTAGGAGCCCGGGACAAATATAACCAGACACTGACAGTAGCCGCCGTACGGGTCGTCAGTCACTTTATGAACCAATCCAGGGCCGATACATTTTATGAATTTATCGGCGAGTTTCCCCGGCTTAAGAGCAATTTTAAAGCATTACTTGGTGCTCATTACCAGATTGATATTTACAATTCCGATCTGGCGAAACGCACCTACCTCGAACCTGATCGGCTCCCTTTTTCCTGATTTTCCGTTCATGCCTGTCCAATTTCTGATTTCTCATTTGTCATATGGGTGTAGTTTAACCCTTTTTATACCCGTAAAACCAAACACATATGGAAGAATATGTTTTAGTAATGCGCAATGAGGATGGAAAAAAGCTGGCCTCACCCGAGCAGATGCAGATCTGGATGAAACAAACGATGGACTGGATAGGAGGTATAGCGGCTCAAAACAAATTTGTTTCGGGTACGGGGCTTCCTTTCGACGACGCTCGCGTGGTTCACTCGAACAACATCGTAACCAATGGTCCCTTTGGCGACATCAAAGAAACCATTGGCGGATTCATTACCGTCAGAGCCGAGTCGGTCGATGAAGCGGTGGAATTTGCCAAAGGATGCCCCGTTTTGCAGGGCGAGGGTAATAGTGTCGAAGTTCGACGAGTAGCCAGTCGTTAAGTCCAGTTGCGTAGTGGGTGGCGTACGTTCGTCAAACTATTTTTAGTTGAGAAAATAAACCACCCACACCCCTATCCGATGCATCAGGAAGTAATTCCCCATCTGTTCCGAACCGAATTCCGAAAAATAACGACGGTTCTGTGTAAACATTTCGGTATTGGCCATATTGAAACGGCTGAAGACATCGCCAGCGATACGTTCCTGGCCGCCCTCAACACATGGACGTATAAAGGTATTCCCGAAAATCCAACCGCCTGGCTGTATACCGTAGCCAAACACAAAGCGGCCAACTACCGTAACCGCACGAAGTCCTTTCAGGAAAAGGGGGGTTCTTTGTTTCCAGCCGACCCGAGTTACCAACCCGATCTGGATTTATCGGCCGAAAATATACAGGACAGTCAACTACAGATGCTATTCGCCATCTGCCATCCGTCTATCCCGGTTGAATCCCAGATCGGCCTGGCCCTGCGCATTCTTTGCGGTTTCGGAATTGACGAAATCGCCAATGCGTTCCTATCCAATAAAGAAACCATCAACAAACGCCTGTTTAGAGCCAAAGAAAAATTACGGCTCGAACAGGTTCGTATCGAACTTCCTTCTGAGACCGATATTGAAAAGCGACTGCAAACGGTCCTGACAACGCTATATCTGCTTTTCAACGAAGGCTACTATTCTGAAAGTCAGTCGTCGGTACTCCGGGAAGACCTTTGTCATGAAGCGATGCGGCTGACTCAGCTCTTAACGGAGAATAAGCGTACTGATCTTCCGCCTGTCAATGCCTTACTGGCGTTGATGTGTTTTCATTCATCCAGGTTCCCAGCCCGGAAGAATGCGCAGGGCGAGATGATCTTATACCAGGATCAGGACGAAACGCAATGGGATTATAGCTTAATTGCCAAAGGTGCCTATTACCTTCAACAGGCTTCGCGGGGAGATACCCTTTCCCCTTATCATCTGGAAGCCAGTATTGCGTACTGGCATACCTTAAAAGCCGACACAACGGAAAAATGGGAGTCTATTCTACAGCTTTATAACAAACTCCTGCAACTTGCCTACTCGCCTATTGCTGCCCTTAACCGTACCTATGCGCTGTCGAAAGCCAACAGTAAAGAGGAGGCCATCCGCGAAGCCGAAAAACTTCAACTGACAGGCAACCCGTATTATTTCTCGCTACTTGGTGAACTCTATAAAGACATCGACCCCCACAAAGCCAGACATAATTTTGAGCAGGCCCTGGCTTTGGCCAAAACGCAGACAGATAAGCAACTGATCGCTCAAAATCTTTTGAAACTAAACGCGAATTGTTCGTAGTTTCAGGTAGCTATGCCATTTCTTTCCGGGAAAGCGCCCCCTAACCTACGAACAAAGCCATCTTCAACCTTTGATAAAACGTTTTGAACCATGCACATGTCAGCCAGTATACATAGCGCATTCAACCAGCACGATGTGATTGTACAAACCAATGGCGCAACGAAGGAATTGACTATATCGACCAAAGCATCGGGATTTGGTTCCGCCATCAACGGGGGCGAACTGCTACTGCTTTCGCTGGCTACCTGCTTTTGCAATGATATTTACCGGGAAGCCAGCAAACGGAACATCGTTGTCGAAGGCGTCGACGTTACTGTGTCGGGCGAATTTGGTGCGGATGGTGAACCGGGATTTAATTTTACGTACCAGGCCCGTGTCAAATCCGATGCCCCAGCCGCCGAAATCGACGCGCTGATCCAGCATACCGACCAAATCGCGGAAGTCCATAACACCCTCCGAAACGGACTGTCGATCAGGCTAGATCCAGCCCCGCTACGCTAATTTATTTTAGAGTTGACTACCTTCTTCCTGTCGTTTTCTGATGTCGTTCCGTATCTGTTTATGGGTTGTTGGCTGGTGTAGCCTATTCACCTTAGCTTCCTGTCGTTCATTCCGGCCTAATGCTCTTTCTGCCTCAACGGTTAGTTACTGCGTACCATCCATACAGTATGCCTATGATTCAGCCTACTTGCCCAAGCCTACTATTCAAACCATTCTGCAAGCGGATACACTGCTGACTCAACGCTATTCACAGCACGATCTACTTTTAGCCAATGCCATTGGTGTCTTGCCGCTTCTGCAGGAATTAATTTTACTGGAGAAACACCCTATTGCCGACAACCAGGTTACCCTACTCCGTATACGCCAAAAAATTCTCAATCGGTTTTTGTTGGCATCAACACAAATTGCCAGTCTGGCGGCCGAGCTGGATTGTGAAGGCGAACGCGCCGATCAGATCGCTACGTATTTAGATCAACGCGATACCCAGCGCATCCGACGATTAACCATTCTGTCAATTGTCATTGGAGCCGCAACTACCGTCGCCACCACCTTGCTTACCTCCGACAATACCAGCAAAGTTATTGGCATTAGCGGGGGGATCGTAGGGGCTGGTTTTGGCGGATTGGCCGCCTTTTCGTCAAACCGAACCGTTTCATTTCACCACCAGCGAAACCTTTTGACCGACATCTGGCGACAATCCGATTCATCATCCATGTATCCGCCCATGATCTGGTATATTTTGAATGAAAAATCATTTAGTAATACCCATCAGTTTTCTCTACACTACACAATTCGTGAACGCTGGAAAAACTACGTTCTCGGTCCGCTGTCTCCGGAGCAGGAACAGTTATATTTTGGTGAGGGGGGAAATTACCAGGCCGATGACTTGCATAACCGAGCTAATATGCTGAACCAGTTGCAATCGTCCGTACGATCCATCAACCAGGATTTACAGAGTTTAGCCATTACACTGGCAAATTAATTATAGTGTAGTCATTGCGTATCGGCTCAGTGAATTACGGTCAGTTGCCCCCGATAGATATGAGCAAATGGGTCATTCCCGGTTTTAATTTGATAAGTATATACACCTGTTTGCACCAATTGCTGTTTGTAAGTACCATCCCAGGGCTGTGTATACCCTTTTGAATAGAAAATCAGTTCACCCCATCGATTAAAAATAGACACCTCACATTGCGGGAACGAATTGATATTGGAAAGCAGCCATACGTCGTTGTTGCCATCAGCATTTGGCGAAAAAGCGGTGGGAATATAAAGCGGTGTCGATACGTCTACCAGAACCGAAAAAATAGCCGTACATCCCGCTGCATTGGTTGCTGTTAGCTGATAGGTCGTTGTTTCGGCAGGGCTAGCCATTGGGCTGGAAGCCGTCGGCTGATCGAGAGAAACAGGGGGTTCCCATTGGTAGGTTTCGATCGGCTGGTCGGCCTGAGTTATCATCTGGACAGCACTTCCCCGAGTCAAATAATAGTGCTCCTGCCCCGATATAGTTGGGCTGCCGACTACCTCTACCTGCTGACGTTTCTGCGTCTGGCAAACCGTATCCGAAACGACCGTGTAGGTAAGCTGATATGAACCTACCCCAACCGATTTCGGATCAAAATGAATCCCCGAAACCCCAGGGCCATCGAAGTCTCCCCCCGCAGGCTGTCCTCGTAGGGTAATAAGGCCGCTGGTATTGACGCAGATGGGTGGAATCGAATCAAAGAATACCTTCGGCCGATCATATCTGTTCACGCTGACCGGAGCCGAAAGCGCGGTACATCCTGTTGGGGCGGTTACTGTAACCTGAAAAACCCCTGGTTGCTGAACAGTCAGAACGGCTGTCGTATCAGAAAGTTGTAGCCCATTTTTCTGCCACTTATATCGATATTCCGTCTGCTGGTTTACGGTCAGTGCGATTGAATCGTCAGCACAAAACGACCGTTTCGGGGCTTTGATGGTGGCATCAGGCTTGGGGTTGATCGTAATACGAACTGTATCCGTTCCATCGCAAACGGCTCCAGTGGGTTTAGCCAATACGGTGTAGGTACCTGACTGATAAACGCGCACTGTGGCCTGCTTAGCCCCGTTTATTTCTTTGCCATCCTGCTGCCACTGGTATTGATAATTTGATTGACCCGTAGCTTCCAGCCGGATCGTGTCGCCTACACAATAGGGTTGAGGGGAAATGGTTCCTATTTTAACTGCCGGCGCTGTTACATAGGTTATGTTTACAGCCTGAGAGAGGGTATCGCTGGCACAAGCCTTTGCCAGACTCTTTACCACCGTATAAACGCCCGGCACATGTATCTGTAGAGTGTCTGACGTTGCCCCCCGAATATTATTCCCATCTTTTTGCCATTGATAGGCCCAGGCCGGATTAGACTCAACAGACAATACCAGTGGCTGACTTCCACACCAAACCAGATCGGAAGCTACTTTCCCATTGGCCATAACCACGGCGGCTGGTGGTGTATTTTTTGAGCAATCGATTACCGGAAGCTGAAAATCCCGACGGACGACTCCAATACGTTCTCCATGTCGAAACTCTTCACACTGCACCGTAAACAGGTATAGCCCTTCCTGCGTAGCCCGCAGCGACAATTGGCCCGTTGATGCGTTGATGGTCAGCGCCGGGTTACCTGGAATAATATTGGACAAACTATAACCAGGTGCCCAGGTTATTGTTGGGTAACTGGCTTTAGGCGAATCATCAAAGTTATTTGGCGCGGTACTGGTTGTATAGCCATTCAAGGGAGTAACTAATGAGTACCGAAGTTGATCCCCATCGGCATCAGAAGCCCTTGCGTCAAAGGTAAATGGTTTATTGATACAGATATAATCGCCATTGGGAAATCTAAACTCTGGCGAAGAGTTCGTAAAACTTGCGCCTGACCGGGTCATAGGCGGAAACTCCAGGTAAAAAGCCATAGCCACCCCGGTCAGCAGGGCTGTATTCACATTAGTCAACGCGTCGTTACGGCAACAACGCTCCCAAACCATGTAATAACCGCCGGGATCCGTATACAGGCTAGTGGTAAATTGATGGGTTGTATAATACTGGGCCTGAGAAAAACTAAGTTGACGAAACGTAGCGCAGGCCACATTATTAAACGTGAGCGGAAGAATTTCCTGTAAAGGCAGGGTTACCTTTTCAATCAATATAGGGTTTTGTTTCCGATAAATCCGTAAGGTAACCGATTCATCCTGGTTTCCTGGCACCGATTGGTTAGCATCCCAATATTGAGTTAATTGAAGATGAAATAAACCGGGAGTTCCCGCCACCAGTTTCATACTCACATCTCCACCGATTATATGAGATGCGAATACGCTTAATGGGAGCTGACCTAGTACCATCAACCCCAGGTGCAGGACCAAATGCCAGCTCTCCTTTCTTCTTCTATCGCACATGGCTTCTGTAGCAGATGGCCCGATATCCGTTCCGATTGTCGATTAGAACTTAATGTACGCATACTAACAAAATAGACCAGTAAAAAGGTTGTTTCTGTTATTATATGGCACACTAACGATACCTAATTGTACAATAAACTACTACAGAGTAAATCTATTTTTTACCTATTAGTTATTTATTTAACTTTTAAATAGGCAAAGGTAAATCAATAGAAAAGTGTAATGATACTTATTTGGAGAGAATACCCTTAGCTATCAGATAAGGAATAATGAGCCATAGAAGGCCTTTGATGAGAAAGAATAGAAAACCCAGCCAGCCAACGCGCTTAAGCCAATATCTGAACCGTTCATGCATTCCGTAAAGATAGTCATTTCCGAATTCTTCCTATGGTAGACTCTGTTCTCACGAGTAAATCGACCCTATACAACTATAGAGGATATCAGAAATGGTCATGGGTTGGTATGCTGCTCAATCACATGCACGTCCAGTATTAGCCAAGTCACGAACGAAACAACTACCATATTCCTGCCATACTCACCTTGCTATGCTTAACGTTACAAGATTAGTATTGATTTAAAGATAAGTACCCTAGTCGGACAATTCGCCCGAAAACCCTGGTTAGTACAAGTATGAGCGAGAAAACCGGAGTCAAGACCCAAGCCAAATTTTGCCAACAGGATTTTTTGACAATGTAAGACGGGGTTTCTATTGACGTGGTTGAATCGTGGATTTAGGCTATGAAAGTAAAAATGGTTGCAATTCGAAAAACCAATAGCTATTTCCACCCAGAGTAGCCCAGCGAATCATCGAACACATAGGCCAGCCCATTAGCCTAAAGGTGTTGAACCAATAACGTAAATAAATACAAACGGTGGCCTATTAATCCACCGTTTGTATTTTGTATAATTGCCAGACGGGTTTTATAACTATCTTTATGCAAAGAGAATAAACTAATATTGATGCTTGTGCCAATCCTGGTGGTAACCAAGTTTCGTGCAAAATTCATCTACCACTTACTCGCATCCAGATACAGTCATTTCCCCTTAGAATTAGCACCTACTTACTACTGTAAGCTATTTTCTTGAACGGCTTAGGCAGCAACGAACCCGAGCGCAATCGACAATCATCTTTGAGCAGTTTCAATTGCATCTCTGCGTTTTTGATGACTACTTGATAAATCCCAATCGCTTGAGTGTCGCAGGGACTAGTCCCACTTACTTTTTGCCAAATAAGTGAATCGCCTTTCATCGAATAGGTCATCGTTTCCAGTAACTGCTTATCTGCTACGGTATACATTCTCATCGTGTCTGCACCATACTGAAGCACTACCTCTACTACTTTGCTGGTCTCGACAGAGCCTTGCCAAGCGGTATTGGCTAACTGGTTTTTTATTTGGGCAGTAGCTGTTAGGCTAGCCCCTGTTAGAAGCGTAAGGGCAATAAATCGTTTCATAAGATAAACTAGTGATGAGTCATTTCAGGAAGGCCAAATCTATCAAAATAAACCAATTGGCCTTAGCGTATAACTACCCGATTTAAATGAATTACACTGAAATAGCTTGACAGTTTTTATTCATTTTTAGTCAGATACTTTAACTCCCTTTATTTAGATTTCTCCTCTAAACAAATTCACCATCAACACAAGCTTTTAAGAGATAAGACAGCCATAGTACGCCAGATATGAATCCTACTATTGCTAAAACTTTTTTCCCTTTGATAGGAAGATCTACAAAATAAGTATACAAGCTATAGAGAAGCAGCAAAGGGCCTGCGCATAGCAATCCAAAAGCACCTATAATTGGCACCAATGATTCAATCCGCAAAAATGGTATAAACTGTATGCCTATCATCCATACAATCGGTAGTAATAAGGCGGCTAAAACAAGTGCTAAATATAGGGTTGCACGACTCATCAATTTACTAATTAGGCTTGATTTTGTCAAGGTAAGATTTGTTTTAAGCAAAAACTGCTGACTCCTGCCTACGCCTTTTTTCTTGTTGTTGGCTGACGCGCTATTGTTTGCTTAATACTCCCTGCATCCGATGCGCCTGCTCAGGGGTATGGTAATTACAACTACGGTGAGGGAGTAACTGATTGTAATTCTCAATGGCTCGTTGGATCGCTTCTCCAGCCGCTTCATAATTGACAAAGCTTCGGTTCAAGAGCATCTCCTGCTTAATGGTGCGATTCACTTGTTCGGCCAACGCATTTTCATAGGGATCCCCCTGCTCAGTCATGCTGATAACCACTTTATAACGACGTAATAGACCTATGTACTCTCGACAACAGTATTGCACACCACGGTCAGAATGATGAATCAAGTGTCGACCTACTTTATTCTCTTTCAAAGCCATTTTTAACGCCATCAGCGGTCCGTCCATTTGCAAAGAACGATGCAAAGCCCAGCCTACAATCTTTCGCGAATAAGCATCGGTGATTAAGCTTAAGTAAGCGAATCCATACTGTAGAGGAATATAGGTAATATCGCTGACCCACAAGCGATTAGGGGTATCTACTTTCATTCCCTTTGTTAAGTTAGGGTACTTTCGAAACGGATGATCAGACCAGGTAGTTCTTGCCCGACGAGTCTTACACCTAACTAGCAGCCCATTGTCTCTCAGTAGTTTAGCAAATTTATCTCGCCCTAATTTAATATCCTGCTGGGCCCGAAAACCCGCCAGTTGATGATGCAATATTTCCACCCCGACCGAGGGTAAATCCACCCGTAAGCGACGAACTTCAGCCAGTAACATGGCTTCCTGAAGGGTGGATTTATCGTTTTGTTTCTGCCTTTCATACCAAGCCTGACGGCTCTTCCCAAACAGTCCGCAGAGAGTCTGTACGCTCACCAAAGGGTGTTCCAGACTGAGTTTAGTCACTGCTTGGGACCAGACTTTTTTCGGATCGGAATCTTCAATTCTTGTTCGGCGATCTGAATCACCGTTTCCAAAGCTTCTCGTTTAAGTTTTTCCTGTTGAAGCAGTTTTTGGGTGTCGGCTAATTGCTGTTTGAGTAGTGCGATTTCGTCGGTTTTCTTTTTCATCAGCAGTTTAGGGAATTTCAGCCTTGAATAGTTTGGTTCGGGGTAATAGCGTCGTAATCGATAACGCTGGTAGGCTCGATTCCAAACGCGAAGGGAATTTCGCGAGATTTTTAATTCTGCCAAAATCTGGGCTTCACTGATCAGCCCTAGTCGGTACAGTTCGACCACATGCCACCGAAAGGCATTGGCTTTGTACTTTTTCTTGAGATTGATAAAACTGCTCACTTTCATAACTCTACACGGTTAGTGTCAAGCTATTTCAGTGTAATACACTAATAAAGTTACCAAAAAGTCCTACCCGAAAAATGAGATAGTTGCTAAATAGTGGTACTCGTTTCCCTTTACAGATCGCCCGGTATTGGCCTTGTTACTCCTCTTTCAGAATATCTAAATACGAACAATTTTAAGTAAAAAATACATTTTTGAATTGTCTGGGCATTGTGAACAGACAACTTTTTTCTTACTACACGAGTAAGGCATAACTAGTAAGTTAGAATGATACAGTATCCACCTATTATTTTCTTCGTTTCTTCCGAACAACCAATTCACGATAGCCGAAGGTAGGATCGACCTCCCGTCCATACGTTAGATCAGTCATTACACCAATAACAATTTCGGCGGTGGTATAAATTGTGCAGCCTTCCAGTAAATGGCCTCCAATAGTTCGGCCTGTTGAGTCCGACACGGACAGATGTATATGACTCCCTCCTGTTGAAAGTGTACCCACCATTGAAACAATTTCAAAATGCCCCTGCCATACTGTAGGCTCTACCTGATTGGCCAATCGGAGTGTCGCTCGGGTAAGACTTCCCACACAGGTAATCACAGCTCCGGCTTCAATTCGTTGGTGTTGAACAATGGCCTCCACTTCTTTTTTGAGATCCTGACCTGGTCTCAGCCTAAATGAATAGGTCTGCATTGTGGCTGATGCGACAGCTTCTGGTGGATTTGGTTGTGCATTTAGCATGGTTACGCAATGAATCAATAAGATGGCTAAAAGATAACGCATGGCGATTTCGATTTATAATCAAAAAAAAACCGGGAGCGTTGGCCCCCGGTTTTTTTTATTGCATTAGCGAATTATTCAACTCCGAACATTACATCTGACCGGCGTCCACTGTTACCACCCCGACGACGCACCTGCTTCTTCGGTGCTGGAGGAGCCAGTAACTTGGTTTTTTGCTCATTGGTCAGCGGCTTCAGATCAGTGATTGTGTAGCTGTTATCGCTGATCGTGGTGCTGAAGCTACCCACCGTTTGCTCAGGCTGGCCATTGCAAGGCTTCTTCGTAACAGTGAATACAGCGCGGAAGTACTGAACTTGCGGACGTACCCGACGGCCTTTGAAGCGAATCGCGTTGCCGCTTTCGATTTTCGCTTTTTCAGCCTGCAGTTGCTGAGCCAGACCACCTGGCAGTTCGTTCAGGTTCAGAATTACAGTGTTCGTATCGAAATCAACTGCACCTGTTGCCAGCAGACGGTTCAGACCACGATAGCGAAGACGGGTAACGGTGTCTCCAACCGAAGTAACGGTACCATTACAGTAACAGACATTAGCCACTTCGCGGGTGTATGGGGTCCGGTAGAATACTTCCAGACGCTCAAGGCGGTGGTTGTATTCACACTCTGGTGTAACAACGGCTGGTTTTATACTCGCAAAACTGGTGGTGGCTACTTCACTCATACAAGTACCACACTTAGCAGTTTGCTTGTTGTGAACGGTTACGTAGTAGAAGCCAGGGGTCATCTGTCCACCCGAGAAATAAGCACTGGGGAATGTCAGCGTCGTGTCGGTCGTGTTTTCTAACTGAGCAATAACCTGATCGGTGTTGCCGGCTACGACTGAATCCGGGCGATAGTAAAGACGAGCCGTGAAGGTTTCGTTCTTCGGATTGGGGGTAGTGCTACGCCAGCTAATAACCGGAGCCGTAGCAGCTGTGTTAACCGGAGCCGACTGAGCAGCATTGGTGTTGTCCACATAAGCAAGTGAAGCTCCTTTGAGCGAAGCGCCATTGAATCGTACATTTAGCTCAGGTACCTGTTCGCAGGTTGGGCACGATACAGGAGCTTTGGGAATAAGCTTCTTCTGCACAAATCCTTTCCGAACGGCCAAACCAACGCTAAACCCACCGTGCTTCCGCTTGAACTCATACAATTGATCATCAATACCGTTGATAATCAAATAGTTCAACTGAGTGATAAAGCCTTGACCCTGAACCCCGATATTCCAGTTATTACGTCCAATCGGAAAGAAGACGGCAGCCGAACCAAGGGCTCCAAGGTGATACAAATGGGAGCTTGGATTTACCGACCGAATCAGGCCACCTCCATCTACGAAGGATGGAACTGCTGGTAATGTCAAAGTAGATGGGGTATAGGCAGCAATGGTAGCGGCTTCTGTACGGAACAGACCTCCACGGGCAGCCAACTCAATGAAAGAGGTGGCATCTGGATTCTTGCGGCTCCGTCCCAGAGTAAAGGTAAGAACCGGCCCTACGGTCAGGAACATATCCTCCGAAGCCCGTTGGTTGATCGTTACCTGATTGTTCGTAAAACCACGACTTGCGGCCAGGCTGTACAAATAATCCCGGTAAATACTACGTGTGATGTAGTTCTGGTACCCAAAGGCAGCTCCGACCGCAAAGCGAAGACGCCGGGTAGCTGGGGTGAGGAAATAATCAGCATTGGCTGTAATATTAAATCCAGCACCATTATAAAGCGTATTGTCACGTTTGGTAGGTCCGAACGTATTTTCCCAGGTACCACAATACGCAAAGTTAGGTCCAGCATATAAACCTACACGCCAGGGCGATAAACGCCTAACCAGGATAAACGTTTGAAACGTCGTATCGCAGTCATCCAGTTCAGCCACATCACTGGCCTGTGCTTTGAAATCATTTCTACGCAAGGTGTCAGTGTAAATTCCTTTTCCTAGTCGATAGATATTCTCACGCACGTAACTTCCACTGGAAGTAGTCGATGATGGACTTGTCGTAGCCTGTTGAGCAAGGCTAACAGTTGGTATTGCAAAACTTAGCAACACGAGTCCAGCCAGCATCCGCAGAGGGTGTTGTTGGATAAATGTTCGCATATTTATTGAGTTAATTTGACGCAATGTTTCTTATTAAACTTTTAATCTTCCAAATACGACTATAGAAATTTAGGGAACGGTAACACCCACGTGGTGGTGGATTTCATCGTTTTTTTACCTTTCTATAAGAAAGCTAACGTCTATAGCCTCACCGTACCTCCATATGACTAATTTCTTGACGAAATGTTTCTCAATGCTTCAAATAATATATAAAATATTGCTAGCACTGATCCAAATCTTGTCTATAAGCTCATTCGAACGCTCAAATTTGCTCCTCAAGTCATTTGACGATATAGCCTAAAAATGGCCCTATCTCTATTTTTTCTGCAATGTTAAGACTGAATTGCAAAAGTCAATTCATCCATTACATATTTTTTCAGTTGGTCGGCACTATCAATCTAAATTTTGAACAGCTCGTTCCGCTATCTGTTATGCAACCAAACTCGAATAAAGTCCAGACTTATAATACTACTAATTAGCCCCAATTGTGTTTAAATGTTTTTCTTTTTTATCGGTGACCAATAATAGTGATAAACGGGTGATTATAAAACAAATACTTCCCACCTGCCGATAGAAACTACATTTTCCCTTATTTGTCTTATTTATTCCTCAATTTCTCCCAAAATATGAACGGTAATTTAGTGAAAACTTCATGGCTGACGTATGGAGTACTTTTGTTAACGTAATAGCGGTTACCGATATACGGTCTGTTACTTTTAATCAGCATTGAGTAATTCTTCCCTTTGACAGGCAAATAGGGCAATCGTAACCATATAGTAACGCAAATTTTCAACAAATGGACTAGTGGCTGTCCTTCACTATGGCAATTTGACCGACGTTTGAATCAGGTTGGTCGCGCATTTTGCAACAATCTTCCCGTCGGTTGCCACTATACGCCCCTCACAATGAACGATATTTTTTCCGGCACGAACCACTTCAGCCGTTGCAGTTACTACCTCTCCAAGTCTGACAGCGTGCAGAAAATCAACAGTCAGATTGACGGATGTGTACGCATATTCACGTCCTAGAGCATACACCATCACCCCAACCAAGTCATCCAGAATAGCGGCAGCCGCTCCCCCATGCAGCACTTTAGCTGGATTGATCATTTCAGAACGAATCTCAAAATCAGCTACCAGACGCCCGTAAGCTACTTCCCGAAGGGTTCCATTCAACCACTGCCCGAAAGGAGATGGGCTATTACTCATTGAACACCCGATCTGGGAGTGGAGGAAATCCAGTCGGGGATTTGATAAATTGTCCATATCCGGCAAAAATAGCACTTAACTAAGCCATATGCCCATTTGATTCGATTATTTATGGACTTTCTTGGGAGGTTTCCAAGACTTGTACTACTTTTGGGCGATTTTCAATTCGCCTACTCGATTACCCTGTATGAATTATACGCTTACGCAGATCCCTGAACGTACGATCAAACCCCGCCAGAGTGGGTTAACTATGGTCATGGATAAAGGGCTGAGCCTGCGAGAAGTAGAGGATTTTTTATCGACCTCTGCCGGTTATGCCGATATTGTGAAGTTAGGTTGGGCAACCTCGTTCGTTACGCCAAATCTGAAAGAAAAATTAAGTATTTACAAGGAGGCCAACATACCCGTTTATTTTGGAGGTACCTTATTCGAAGCCTTTGTCATTCGAAATCAATTCGAAGAATACCGTAAGCTTCTCGACAAATACGGTATGGAATACGCGGAGGTATCGGATGGCTCCATCGAAATGACCCAGGACGAAAAATGTGAGTACATACGTCAGTTGGCCTCTCAAGTCACCGTTCTGTCGGAAGTAGGCTCTAAGGATGAAGCTAAAATTATCCCTCCCTACAAATGGATTCAGTTGATGAAGGCTGAGCTACAGGCAGGTGCCTGGAAGGTAATCGGCGAAGCCCGTGAAGGCGGTACAGTCGGTTTGTTCCGCTCAAGTGGAGAGGTTCGCCAGGGACTGGTTGAAGAAATTCTGACGCAGATTCCGTTCGAAAGTATTTTGTGGGAAGCTCCGCAGAAAGAACAGCAGGTCTGGTTCGTCAAATTATTGGGCGCCAATGTCAATCTGGGCAATATTGCCCCCCATGAGGTAATTCCTCTCGAAACCATTCGGTTAGGTCTTCGGGGTGACACGTTTATGCATTTTTTAACTAAGAACTAAGCAGTCCGGTCCGAGGAGCGAGAAGAGTTGGTAAAGAAAATATCGCTTTACCAACTCTTCTCGCTCCTCGCTCCTCGCTCCTATTTTATGGAATTGATCAAGTCGTTACTGGATTTCCTGCTTCACCTGGATCGTTACCTCGACCTGTGGGCCAACGAATATGGCGTATTGTTATATGCGATATTGTTCCTGATTGTTTTTACGGAAACTGGCCTGATCGTTATGCCGTTACTCCCTGGCGATTCGCTCTTGTTTGCGGCTGGTGCATTAGCAGCCCGGCCTACCAACGAACTGAGTGTATGGGTGATTATCCCTTTGCTCATTGGAGCTGCCTTGCTAGGCGATAACGTCAATTATTTTGTAGGAAAGTTTCTGGGCAGTCAGATTAAATCGAGGGAACGGATTTTGTTCTTTAAGCGAGAATACATTGCCGAAACCGAAAAGTTTTATGCCAAGTACGGTGGCCGTACAGTAATCATTGCTCGGTTTATCCCCATTGTACGCACCATTGCCCCCTTTGTAGCCGGAGCAGGTAGCATGAACTACAGTACCTACATTCGATTTTGTATAGCCGGAGCAATTTTATGGGTAACGAGTATTGCATTGCTGGGTTACTTTTTTGGTAACTTCCCGATCGTTCAGAAAAATTTTGAACTGGTAGTATTCGGTATTGTCGGCCTGTCGATTTTACCTATTATCATCGAATTTTTCAAAAAGCGTGTATCGCGGGCTTAAATAGATTGCTTCTTCCGATTCTGAGGATGCTTTACTTTCTGTTGTGACTGATCAATAGCAATCCTGGCATCCTCATTTCCCCAGACTATGAACCGTTACGGCCTTATTGGCTTTCCCCTGACGCACTCATTTTCGCAACGCTATTTTTCGGAGAAATTTAGTCGTGAAGGCATTGCAAACAGTCAGTACGATTTGTTCGAAATGCCAGACGTAACGGCTTTACCCAAACTGTTTACGTTGCCCAATCTTCGAGGGCTGAATGTAACAATTCCCCACAAACAGGCTGTATTACCTTACCTGGACCGACTGGATGCAGCAGCCGAAAAAATTGGAGCCGTCAATGTCATTAAATTGGAAGCCGATGGTACAAAAACAGGTTATAATTCGGATTACTACGGTTTTCGGCAATCATTAACCGATTGGCTAACGACTCTTGGCCGTTCACCGGATGATTTGAAAGCCCTGGTTCTGGGAACAGGGGGAGCTTCCAAAGCGGTGACCGTTGCCCTGCAAGATTTAGGTATTCCTTACCAATTTGTGTCTCGTACCAAAACAGACGGCTACTTAACCTACGATGAAGTAGAATCTGTTTTACCAGCTTATCATCTTCTGATCAACGGGTCACCAATCGGTACGTATCCTAAAACTGATCAGGCCCCTGCTTTACCCTATTCGCAAATTTCCCATCAGCATCTGCTGTATGATCTAGTCTACAATCCGGCCGAGACTTTATTTATGAAACGTGGCCTCGAACAGGGTGCTGCTGTACATAATGGGTTACGAATGCTGGAGCTACAGGCCGAGAAAGCCTGGGAAATCTGGCAATCTTAACAAGCACCTATCCTCTTCTCGTCATAGACAAATTTCCCGCATCCGGTCTTCGTCCATGACAAACACGTTGAAATCGACCTGGCCCCGAATGCCTTTTACCCATCCATTCTGGTTGTGTTGCCAGAGGTACAGTTTATCGGCATCATAACTCCGCAGGTGTTGCGTCGAGTAATCGGCTATCCAGAGCGGATATTCATCCAGATTCCCTTTAATGTACCGCCGATACAGATTACCATTGGTATAAATTATCGGACGAACCTGATAATGCTCTTCAACGGTCTGGAGCCATGTTCTTAGTCCATTCACAATGGTTTCGTCAGTCTGACCATTGATCACTTCAAAATCAACAACAGGGGCAAAATCACCCTGCTCAAGCTCGACGTGGCGAATAAAATTATTGGCCTGTTTGATCGGATCACGCGTAGGATGGTAGAAATGATACGCTCCCCGGTGCAAGGCAATCTTCTTCGCTTCCCGCCAATTTTTGTTAAAATGTTTATCAGACAAGGTAGCTCCTTCAGTTGCTTTAATAAATACAAACTGAATGCGAACGCCTTCCGCTTCCATCTTCTGTACGCTAGCCCAATTAATACGGTCATTATGCCGCGACACATCAATGCCATGAACGGTAAAACGCATGGGTAGTCGTATTCCAAACGCCTGCACAAATTGCCAGTTCATTTCGTTGGGCCGCCTTGCCCGAACTACCCAAATACCTGCCACAACCATACAGAAAGCAATGATCCAAAACCCATACCGTTTTGAAATCAGCTTATATAAAACACGAACTCTCATTCGAATAACGATCCGATTGTTTAATTCAATGGACACTTTACTCCATACGTATTGTAAAAGCCCAACGTACTGACAGTCCCCACTAGCTTTACTTTAAACATCGAAATTACACCTTTCTGCCTGAACCTAACGAAAAACAGAAAAGCTCGTTGCTGTAGCAACGAGCTTTTCTAACAAAAAATGGCAAAGACTTAATCATGTCCTTCCAGTTTTACCAGCTTATTGTATAAACCTAGCAGCAAAAAAGGGGCCGCCCACTGCCCAACAAACAAACTCTTATGACGCTCACCCGTTGCCTGTAAGGCCAGCGACACAGCCATCGAACCCAGCGAGGCCCATAAGAAAATATCAGAAGGCAGTTTAGCGGTTTGCTCCTCAATAGCCGTTGCTACAGGGCCTTCAGTGTGCTCAGGGTTTTCATTCTTGTGCTTAGCCATAACGTTTCAGTTGTTTGATTCTTTACCAATCAGCAACTGACCGTTTTGGTATAAGGTTTTTAAAGTGTTCGAATGGTCCGCTTACACGTTTGGCTGTGGGGTGGTCCGAAGGTAAGGCTTCACAAACGTTACCCCTTTCGGAAATTTGGCTTCCAGCTGGTCGTTTGGCACGGCTGGAGTCACAATCACATCCTCACCGTTTTTCCAGTCAGCAGGGGTAGCTACCTGATAGTCGGCAGTCAGTTGCAGTGAGTCGATGACCCGAAGCAGTTCATTAAAATTCCGTCCAGTAGAGGCTGGATAGGTCAGTGTCAGCTTGATTTTCTTGTCAGGCCCAATGACAAACACCGACCGTACTGTTGCTTTCTCGCTGGCATTGGGGTGAATCATGTCGTAGAGCGTGGCTACGTTCCGATCAGGGTCGGCAATGATTGGGAAATTAACCTCCGTTCCCGTCACGTCTTTGATATCGGGCGTCCAACGGTTATGCGAATCCAGGTCGTCGACCGATACAGCAATCACCTTTACGTTACGCTTACCAAATTCATCTTTCAGCAATGCTGTTTTGCCCAGTTCGGTGGTACAAACAGGCGTAAAATCGGCGGGGTGCGAAAACAGCATACCCCATGCATTGCCAAGCCATTCATGAAAGTGGATGTGGCCCTGAGTGGTATCGGCCTCAAAGTCGGGAGCAATATCGCCTAAACGCAGTGACATAATAAAGGGTGGTTTTAGTTGACAAATTCTACCTGATTAATATAGTAGTTATTGAATCTAAAACCGGCATTGAGCCGGTTTTGATGGGCAAACCTAAAAAATAAGCGGTGAGTTCACAATGCTACCGCTTTAATAAATTAGATCAGTTTATCTTCAACGGCCATTCGGACCAGTTCAGCAGCATTTCGCACCTGCAATCGACGCATCATATTCGCTCGGTGATTATCGACCGTCCGAACACTAAGTTGCAGTTTTTCAGCAATTTCACGGCTGCTCATACCAGCCACCAGAAACTGTAGAATCTCTTTTTCCTTATTGGAAAGCTTCGACTGGCGTTCGGCCCGATTTTGCTTGCTGCCTTTTTTGAGCTGCTGCATGTAGCCACTTAGTATAATCGAAGCGACTGGTGAGCTGTAGTATTTTTCGCCACTGGCAATGGTACGGATTGCCTTGATCATTTCGTCCGACGACGAATCTTTCAGAATATAACCATACGCTCCTGCTTCTACCGACCGCAGAATATAGTCTTCATTGTTATGCATAGACAGCATCAGTACCCGTACATTTTTGTATAACCGACTGATAACCTGTGCTGTTTGAATACCCGACATACCCGGTAACGAAATGTCCATCAAAATCAGGTCGGGTAGTTTTTCGGGAGTTTGCTGGTTTGCTTTCAGCTTATCGAGCGTTTCTTCACCATCGTTCGCTTCGTCGATAATTTCTAAACCTTCGGCTTGTTCCAACAACAGTCGGATACCATCACGAACGATTGAGTGGTCGTCCACCAGCATTAATTTAGTAGGTGTCATGTTGAGCAAAATGCGTTTGGTAGGGAATGCTAATCTGTAGTTTAGTACCTTTTCCGGGTGTTGAATTAATTTTAAGTTTACCGTTGACGAGTTTAGTGCGTTCCAGTATATTGTGTAGCCCCTGCGACGGTGGACGAGATTTCGGCATTCGGGTGTTTTCCCCCTCGTGCACAGTTTTCATCAACCCACTCGGCTGGTTCACAGAAGGTACCTCAAATCCCTTTCCATCGTCACTCACTACTAATTGTAAAGAGTTTCCACGGTCCTTTAGTTCGATATGTACGTGAGATGGTTTGCCATGACGTACTGCATTACTGACGGCCTCCTGTGTAACCCGATACAGCATGATCTCAACATTCTTATCCAGACGAGGCATATCTGTCGTCAGATTGGTCTTAAATGTAACGTCAATTGTTTCACTTCTATCCTGTTCGGCCAACATTTTAATGGCAGGCACAATTCCAAAGTCACTTAACACACTGGGCATCAAATTGTTGGAAATGGTACGAGTTTCCTGAATCGTTTGAGTCACCAGGCTTTTTAACGTTTTCAGATTTTTAGCGTATGGACTTACCCCATTCTGTTCACCTACCATCATTCTGGCCAGTGCCGCTTCCAGTCCTTCGATCTGCAATTTAATAGCCGTAAGCATTTGCCCTAGTCCGTCATGCAATTCGCGGGAAAGTCGTTTTCGTTCCTCCTCCTGACCGGCGATCAGGTACGATGTCCTCAGTTTCTGATCGTCGATTTGTTGCTGATATTGCAATTTGGTAGCCTCAAACAATTTCTGACGGGTTTCCTTTAGCGATTTATTAGCATTTACTAATTTTTTATTAGCTGCCGTAGTTCGACTTTCGGCTTCTACCAACTGGTCAAACGTTTGTTTTAGCTTTCGGGTGGCCGGTCTGAAAATTAGTAAGCCAATGGCCACTAAGGTAACCAGGGTAAAAATATAAGAGTAAAACTCAATGGTGCGTAGTAAGGTCAGCTTGGCCCGCAGTTGCGAGTTACACACCACAACGATCCGGTCTATTTTCTCCAGAAATGGCTTTTCGTTTGCCAGCATCAGCCGAAGATTAGCCTGCACATCGGGCTGGCGCACCTCTTCAAAATGTTGTAACTTCATCATCCGATGCGCACTTTGCTGAAACGCTTCAAACTGAGGCTTTATATCGGCATAAAGTTGATTGATGGCATCAGAATACACCATTTTTACTTCACGGCCACCCGCACGGCCCTCACGGGTTTCCAGATGGTATCGTTCAAAAACGGGAAATAACTGCCGTAGTTCGTCAACATTCTCCTCAAAACTGGCTTGTTCGCTGGCGTCGGTTATCTGGAGTACCTGCTTCACGATCTGCTGGCTCTGGTGCCGCTGAAGTGCCGTTTGCCGAACCACCACCATTTCATCCTCAATAACGCCAAAACGCCATTGCGAAAGCCCTTGCCCCACAGTCAGCAAAACGGCCAGGATTAAAAACATCGTTATGTACAAACGAGTGAAACGAACGGGAATTACCGAACCGTCTTTTGCGTTATCTTGAAGTAAATCGGCCACTGGACAGCGTAATCAAGTCAAAATGATTTATAAAAGTAATCTTTTTTGTAGTTTTACCATTAGTTACTATCGTTAAAGTCTTTCAACGCCATGAACCGTATCGTTATCGCTTTCCTATGCGTATCGCTCGTAGCCTCGGCTTTCCGGCCCGCTAAGTTGCCCGTCGAGCCAACTTCCTCCAAAGCCGTTGCTTCCGTTGCTGCTGAGCCGGTTAAGCTATCGTGGGAAGTCTTGCGCGATGTTACCTTCAAAAAGAAATGGTATGCCGAAGAGTCGGTATATATGCTCTATCCAACGTTTGGCCAGAGCATCCAGAAGCTAAATGGCAAAACGGTCGAACTGACGGGTTATGTGCTGCCGGTTGATCTGGAAACGAACGTGTATGTGCTTTCGGCTTTCCCTTATAGCGCCTGCTTTTTCTGCGGTGGTGCTGGGCCCGAGTCGGTGGTATCATTGAAATTCAAGAAATCGGACAAGAAGTTTAAAACGGATGAGCGCCGTACCTTCCGAGGCACCCTCAAACTGAACGCCGACAATATTTATGAACTGAACTACATCCTGGCCGATGCCGAAATGATTGGTCAATAAATAGTTTCTGTTTCTTCTGGAAATCCCTGCTATTCGTGCGAGTAGCAGGGATTTTTGTGTTTGTGCGGTTTAAACGATGAAGTAGCTTTATTGCCATTCCAACCTTTTAGCGGTGAGCTTGCTCTTTAGGCAAACCCTAATCAACGTTGTTATGAAAACGTCCTTATTGCTTACTCTGGGTCTTCTCACATTTTTCGGACTTACTGAAAGCTGTACCAACCAGACCACCTCTCCCTGTGGCCAGCCTCAGCAGGTAACTGCCGACCCGGAATGCTATACCGGCAACGGCCTGCGACTGACAGCCGGTAATTATGGCGATACCCCGCTGAGTTTTACCTGGGATATTTACGCGCTAAAAGACACCAGCCGAATCATGGGGTGGACGTCTAAAGACGAGAAAATAAAAATGATTGCTGCCAACACCTTTGTTGTGCCCGACAGTCTCGTAAGCCAGTACCAACGATTGATTGTAAATGTAGCGGCCAACTGCGGAGGGCAACTCAAATACTCCACTTATTACGGCTTTACTAAAAAAACCTCCTCAGGGGGCAACTGCACCACCTGGGTCAATCAAAATCAGTAAGCGATTTATAACGGCTTGGCTGGCTTAGGTACCTGTAAACCTGCTACCCTATATCCTCCCAAAGCTCAATGATATTGCCCTCGGGATCGAGGATATGGACGAATTTGCCGTAGTCGTAAACGGCTATTTCATCCACTATGGTTACCCCTTCGCTTTTAAGCTGCTCTACCAGTCCATCGAGATTTTCGACGCGGTAATTGATCATGAATTCCTTTTTGGAGGGTTCAAAGTAGGTGGTGTTTTTATCAAAAGCGCCCCAAACGGTTGTTCCTTCTTTAGCAGGGTCTTCCGCATCGCGCCATTTGAACATAGTGCCATATTGGTCCATAGGTAAACCCAGATTCTGAGCATACCAGTCTTTCATTTTCTGCGGATCATCGCATTTAAAGAAGATGCCGCCGATTCCGGTTACTTTTTTCATACCTCCAAGTTAACCAATATACCCTTAGCTACAACTTCCAATTCCTTAGAACAGCGTCTTTCCATTTTTTGGCGAAAAATTTCAAGTAAGCTATGGAATAGTTAAACACAAAACGCCCACTACAGCAATGTAGTGGGCGTTTATCTTAGATTTATACAACCTTGTGGAGAATATCGGATTCGAACCGATGGCCTCTACAATGCCATTGTAGCGCTCTAGCCAACTGAGCTAATCCCCCGTTTTGTGGGTGCAAAGATGATGAAAAAATCTACTCCTCCAACACCCACATCCATTTTTTTTACTCCATTCAATATACTTTCCCGTCTACACGGTTAATGTTTGTTTTCTGTTATCAAATGTGTAGCTTTGACAATAGTCTAGTAACCGTATGCATACCGTTTATATCATATACAGCCCTACCACCGACCAGTACTTCATTGGTCAGACCAAGGACCTCCGTATCACACTGTGGCAGCATAATGCCAAAACCAATCCGGCCACAGCCGATGGAAAACCCTGGGAAGTGAAGTTTACGCAACAGTTCCCCACTCGAAACGAAGCCCTTAGCCTGGAGATGAAGTTGAAAAAGAAAGATCGCGCTCAC
Organism: Spirosoma panaciterrae DSM 21099; assembly: GCF_000374025.1. Classification (GTDB taxonomy): domain Bacteria; phylum Bacteroidota; class Bacteroidia; order Cytophagales; family Spirosomataceae; genus Spirosoma; species Spirosoma panaciterrae. Next base: position 395,180 of record NZ_KB893173.1, read on the forward strand.
TGGGAAGAACTCATCAATAGCACCCAGCCAACCGTCTGACATCACTCCCATTTTATAGAAAAACCGCTCACTGGAGCGGTTTTCGTTTTTTAGAGCTATACCAGATACTGCCGTTAACTTCGTTTGAATCATCAACAGAATACCCCCATTGAGGTCAAATACCTATACCCAGAGAAGTTTCTACAAGCTTTTGCTCTCGACAGGGGCTACTTGTTATAAAAATTTAAGGCTGCTTGCTGGCTCAAAACGGACGTAGGGCTTTCACAAAACGGCCTTTGAAGTAATCACTGAAAAGGTTGTCTTCGCGCACCCCCCGTGAGGACGACGCGTGGATAAATCGGATTTCCTGCGCGCCATTTACCTCCGTCACAATGCCCGTATGCGATACATATCCTGCCTGCCCCTTATCGGGAACGAAGAAGATCAGATCGCCAGGCAGAATTTCGGCCACTTCAACTTCATGCCCTACCTCCGACTGTTGCCACGATATCCGGGGCATTCGCAAGCCAACGGTGTTGAATACGGCAAAGACCAGCCCCGAGCAATCGATGCCGTCGGTCGTGTTGCCTCCCGATCGATACGGTGTACCCGTATAAGTCCGGGCAATCTTGACCACCTCGGGCACGTACCGATTTTCATACGTTCGCGCATCGACAACTCTACCTGTAGGTTTAGCCGGAACAGCGGGTGGGCGTGCGGGCGTTTTACCTGTTGGCGCACGGCGGGCAACAGGTTTCGAGGATGACGGCCGACGACTGACCGATGGGCCCGACGAACGAAGGGCTTCGCAGGATGAAAGCAAGGAAAGCAGGCAGGCGCTCAGCAGAACGGGACCGATTATAGCCCGGAACCAGCGTTGTTGCATACGGGTTGGATTTTGGATCATAAGTGCCTTTAAGTAACGCAAAAGCACATAGGAACAATGCAACCTATCACAATTTCATCGATAATCCAATACGTTTACGGGCTTTATCGACTTCCATTACCTTTACTTTTACTTTCTGGTGCACCTTCACCACCGTTTTCGGGTCCGAAACAAAATGATTCGCCATCTGCGAAACGTGTACCAGACCATCCTGCTTCACACCAATATCGACAAAAGCGCCAAAGGCGGTAATGTTCGTAACGACACCAGGCAGCACCATTCCTTCGTGCAAATCATCGACCGACCGAACGCGGGCGTCATATTCAAATACTGACAACTGTTCACGGGGGTCGCGGCCGGGTTTGGCCAACTCCGCCAGAATATCGCGAAGCGTTGGCAACCCGGCTGTATCGGTCACATACCGCTCGGGTTTGATCTGCTGGCGAAGCTCGGGCCGACGGATCAAATCCGTAACCGTACTTCCCGCATCTGTTGCCATGCGTTCAACAATGGCATAACGCTCGGGGTGAACGGCGCTGTTGTCTAACGGGTTTTTAGCCCCTTCAATCCGCAAAAATCCGGCACACTGCTCAAACACTTTCGGTCCAAGCCGGGCAACTTTTTTCAACTGATCGCGTGAACTGAAGGCCCCATGTTCGGCCCGGTAGGCAACTATATTATTCGCTAGTTGCGGCCCTAGTCCCGACACATACCGAAGCAGATAAGCACTGGCCGTATTGAGCGATACTCCCACCTGGTTCACGCAGCTTTCGACCACCGTATCCAGACTGGTTTTTAAATCCGTTTGATCCACATCGTGCTGATACTGCCCTACCCCAATAGATTTCGGGTCGATCTTGACGAGTTCAGCCAGCGGGTCCATCAGACGACGACCGATACTGACAGCACCACGAACCGTGACATCCTGGTCTGGAAATTCGCTCCGGGCCACTTCCGAAGCCGAATAGATGGAGGCCCCTTGTTCGCTCACCATGAAAATGGGAATGCGTTCGCCTGCTTGTTTGATCAGGTTCAGGCTCTGGATAAATTCTTCCGTTTCACGGCCGGCTGTCCCATTTCCAATAGCAACCGCATCGATCTTGTATTGAGCTACTAACTTCTGAACGGTCTGCGCAGCCTGCTGGCGCTGGGCTTCGGATTGAGCCAGGTATAATACTGTATCGGTCAGCAGATTCCCCTGAGCATCCAGACAAACCGTTTTGCAGCCTGTTCGATAGCCTGGATCAATGGCCAATACCCGCTGCTGACCGAGTGGAGGACTTAGCAATAGCTGGCGCAGGTTTTCGGCAAAAATCCGGATGGCCTCCGCATCAGCCTTTTCTTTCGAACTATTGGCAAATTCGGTCTCAAGCGATGGTTTGAGCAACCGTTTGTAGCCGTCACGTATGGCCAGCGAAAGTTGCTCTTTACAGGCTGGTGTTCCCGACCGTTCGGCGACAAACTGCCGTTCGAGCCGTTCGATAGCCGCTTCTTCGTCGGGACCTATACTCACACTCAAAAACCCTTCAGCCTCTCCCCTACGCAGGGCCAGTAGCCTATGGGAAGGTACACGCCGGAGCGGTTCGGCAAAATCGAAGTAATCTTTAAATTTTACCCCTTCCACATCCTTACCCTTTTTCACCACCGACCGAATGATGGCTTCGCGGTCGAATAGGTTCCGTATGCGTTGCCGGGCATCAGCATCTTCGCTAATTCGTTCGGCCAGAATGTCGCGTGCGCCCTGTAGCGCATCATCGATAGTTGGTACCGCGTCCGATAAATAGCGCTGGGCAATCCGGTCCAGATTCGATTCACGTTGCGCCATCAGCACGTTCGCCAGTGGCTCCAGGCCACGTTCGATAGCCAGTACGGCCCGAGTTTTCCGCTTTTGTTTGTAAGGCAAATACAGATCTTCCAGGTCAACGAGTGAATCGGTAGCCTCAATTTTCTTACGCAGTTCGGGGGTGAGTTTACCCTGCTCATCAATAGCTTTCAGAATAGCCTCCCGACGTTTGTCGAGTTCGAGCAATTTCTGATACGTTTCCCGAATTTGTCCAATCTGCACTTCATCAAGAGGGCCGCGATCGGGCGAGGCAGTGGCTTCTTTGCGGTATCGGGCAATAAAGGGGACGGTAGCTCCGCCGTTGAGTAATTCGATGGTAGCAGCCACCGACCGGGTATTCAGGCCGAGCCGGGCCGCTACCCGTTGGTCAATAGTTGGGGTCATACTAAGTTGTCAAGCGTGGTTGAAGCTTGTCAGGAGATGGTCAAGTGTAGTCAAAAATGGTCAAGTTTAGTCAGGTGTAATCGTAATAACCACTCTTGACCATAACCTGACACTTCTTGACTATGCCTGACTACACTTGGCCATAACCAGAAAATTTCAACCCGTAAAAATGGCGCTGGAAACTGATAGGGCAAAAAAAAACATGCCTTGAGGCATGTTTTTTTCAACGGCTTGTCTTTATATCTTACAATTAAGCTATTTCGACATTAACGGCGTTTAAGCCTTTCCGTCCACGCTCGACATTAAATTTCACTTTGTCGTTTTCGCGGATTTGGTCGATGAGGCCAGTAGCATGTACAAAAATATCTTCGCCACCTTCATCGGGTTTAATGAAGCCAAACCCTTTGGTTTCATTAAAGAATTTTACAGTTCCTGTTTGCATTGTTTGTTATAAATTTGGGCGAATAACGTGACAATAAAATTTATTTCCAAATGATTTTCAGATTTTCCGCTGTTAAAACGTTATTTTCAGAAAGCCTTTCGTTTCCCTGCCATTTCATGCGTCAATGCCGCTTCTTTGCGTAATTTTGACGAATTAATCGAACCATTAGCGTAGTGAAGATTGACCTAACTCTGTACATGCGGGTATTGGGTATTGTGGGAGCGTTATTGATTGGGGGTCTGAATGCGGCCTCGTCGCAAACGGTAATCAGTGATTCCGACGAACCATCCCTGTATACGTATTGTCAGCGGTTCCAAACCTTATATACGCAAATCCGCGAACAGAGCATAACGCCCGACTCAGCCCGTATGCAGTTCAGCCGGATCATGCATGGATTGCAGGAGCGGTTTCATAGTCAGGAAAGTTTTCAGCAGGATTCCATACAACGAGACAGTCTGCGTCGGTCCGGCCTATACTTCAACTTTCCGATACGGGGCTATTCTCCCAGCGCCATCGGCGGTAAACATGGGGAGGGCTATCGGGGTACAGGCTTCGATCTGTTCGATTATACCGTTCGGGGTAGCCATCCGGCCCAGGATATTTTCATCGTTGATCGGAATCAGGACGTTATCGACGACCGTACGGGTGCTCCGGTCGACATACTGGCTGTGACATCCGGCCTTGTTATCGGCATCGAAACGCAATGGAAACCTGGCTCCGAATACCGGGGAGGCAATTGGATCTGGGTGTATGACCCCATCCTGCATGGCCTGTTTTATTATGCCCACAACAGTCAGGTCGATGTTCGTCCGGGCGATTGGGTACAAGGCGGCCAAAAACTAGCTGAAATGGGTCGCACAGGTTTTAATGCCTATAAATCACGCTCGCCAACCCACTTACACCTTATGTACCTCCAAATTCAGCCGGATGGTCTGCCGCAACCCATCAACCCTTACCCATGGCTGGTATCAGCCCAGCTATCAAAATGATGTCTGTGCCCTCTCTGAAAACGTTTTATGGCCGATAGAGAGCGAATTATAGCGAGGTGACAACAGCATGGTATTTATACAATCTGAGCCACTGCTGCGCTTCGTCGAAACAGACTGACGATACCCCAACTCAGCCCTAAGGCGCCTGAAAAGACGATCAGGAATTTGACCGGAACCGGGAGTGGGCTTCCTAACAAAATAAATTGTAGCCCTGTTACGAATGGGTAATGCAGGATATAGATTCCATAGGCATTACCAGATAGATTCGTCCAGACAACGCTGGATTTCAGGACAGCTTGCCGGAAAACACTCAGACAAGCCGCCATACTTGCCAAACAACTGGAAACAAAGGCCAGATCATACAGGAAGTAGCCCTCCGTAGCCGTAATCTGTCCCTGCTTTACCCAGCTCTCCTCAGTCGTCGATACGGCTATGACCAGCCAGTATGCACCTAAACTTAACACCACCCACACAGCCCAATGGACACTGAACAATCGGCCTTGCTTAAACAAATGGGGTTGCCAGTCGGTACTGCCCAAGGCGACCCCTATCCAAAAAAATAGCAGGTAAAATACCAGTCGATTGAGCTGAAAATCAAATGGGCCCCACTGGCCAACCCAGGTAAATTGCCCGACCCATAAACTCAGTGGGATCAAGGCAATGGCAGTACTTATGTAGATTGTTAACCCGAATCGAAAAGGAGTCTGACTATAGCGGATCAAGGTGGTTCCGATAGCCGAAAGAAAAGACGGGAAAAGCCAGAAAACCAGCGCTGTTATTGAATCAAATGCCAATAGCTGCCAAATGAACCAGGGTGGCCCCACAGGCCATTGCTGCCAAAAAACGTAATCCTCTATAAACACCCTTAAGTCAGTCGATTGCGTAGAAAGATAATAAGACGGTAGATACGCCAGTGGAATAATCAGCAACTCTGCCACAAGAAACGGAATACCCAGCCGAACGAATCGGTCCTTCAGATACCACTTAACCCCCTTCCGGCGAAGGCCTCGATATACGAACAGTCCACTGATAAAAAACATCAGAGGCATAAAGAATACATCGTTGAACCCAATCAATCGATCCATAATCACCCAGCGCTCGTTGTCAACAACGGGAGCGGTGGAATAGATGTAATGAGTAGGATCAAAAAAGGCAAACGTTGGGTATGCCAAAGCCGCATGGTGTCCAACAACCAGAAGCGTAATAAATGACCGAAGATAATCAACCCAAACGGCACGCGAGCTTTCGATTGTCATACAAAGCCTAACTTGAGCGGTAATGCATGAAAGACAGAAAAAGACTCAATACGTTGCGTGGGCAGACGACAATACGGTTTGGGATTTGGTACATCCTCGGCTAGCCACGACTATCCCGACTAACCCGTGACCTGTTACGACTCCCGGACGAGATTTACGCCAGTGACCAGAAAAATCATGCCGACAATGAAGGGGGCAGCCGATTCGGCTTTCGACACATGCAGCCCCAAAACAGCTTTCCCTTCTGACAGAAAAGCGACCAGCGCAAATAAAACGACGACAACTCCCAGAATGGTGAGCGCTGCGCCAAAAAAGCGCCGAAAATTGGTATTGTTGTTATCCATAAGGTAAATTAAGCAAAGGCTATAAAGTAAACGTGGAGAACGTGCGTAACGGGTTGTTCTTCACATTCACTCTGCATGCTTCACTATTTTAGGTGTTAAACCGTGTTTACGGCCTTCTTCCAGTAAAAATGGGTAAGCGGCTTCGATAGTATTGGGAATCAATCCATCCAGTATAGCCTCCCGCAGAACGGTTTTGATGTCGCCCACGATTTTCGAGGGCGAGAGACCAAATGTTTCCATAATGAACTCGCCCGTAATAACCGGCTGAAAATTACGGAGTTTATCCCGTTCTTCAAGGTCGTGCAGTTTCTGTTCTACCTTATCAAAATTCCGCAGGTGCTTCTGCACTTTCTCGTAGTTCTTCGAGGTAATATCGGCCCGGCACAACGCCATTAGCCCTTCCAGATCGGCACCGGCATCGAACAGGAGCCGACGCAGGGCCGAGTCAGTTATCTGCTCTTTGGTAAGAGCAATAGGACGAAGGTGTAGCCGCACGAGCTTCTGAACAAACCGCATGTGCTCGTTGAGGGGCAGTTTCATGGTGCGGAAAATGCCGGGCACCCAGCGGGCCCCCAGGTCTTCGTGTCCGTGAAACGTCCAGCCCGCTTTGGGGTCGAACCGTTTGGTTGCCGGTTTGGCAATATCGTGAAGCAAAGCCGCCCAGCGAAGCCAAAGCTCATTCTCCCGGTCGGCTGGAGTCGGCCTGGGTTGGGAACGATGCGCGATGTTGTCCAGTACTTGCAGGGTATGGTAAAAATTATCCTTATGCCCTTTGCCTTCAATCGTTTCAACCCCTTTCAGGGCTACCAGCTCGGGAAAAATACGTTCCAGAATCCCGGCGTGATAGAGCAGTTTGAAGCCATACGATGGCGTAGGCGACAGTATAATTTTGTTCAGCTCATCGGTGACGCGTTCGCGGGAAAGAATACTCACTCGCTCATTCATTCGCACAATGGCATCGAACGTATCCGGTTCAATATCAAAGCTCAATTGGGAAGCAAACCGGATGGCCCGCATCATCCGCAGAGGATCGTCGGAAAACGTCACATCAGGATTGAGTGGAGTACGGATAGTTTTTCGTTTGATGTCTTTCAGGCCACCGAACGGATCGAGCAGTTCACCAAAATCAGCCGTATTGAGACTGATTCCCATGGCGTTGATTGTAAAGTCCCGGCGGTTCTGATCGTCTTCCAGCGTACCATCTTCCACGATGGGTTTGCGGGAATCGCTCCGGTACGACTCTTTCCGGGCCCCGACAAACTCAACCTCCCATTCCTGCTCCCCTTTCAAGTCGCGCAACATGGCCGTCCCAAAGTTCGGGAATACCGAAACATTCGTTCCCAGGGCTTTTCCTACGGCATCGGCCAGGGCAATACCACTTCCAATACACACCACATCGATGTCTTTCGAAGGTCGATTCATCACCAGATCACGCACAAATCCGCCAATTACGTAGGCCCGTAGCCCAAGCGCATTAGCCTGCTGCGCAATGGTATCAAAAATCGGATGTTTGTGAAGTGTTTCGCTGAAATTCATTCGTTAGTTACTAGTCGTCAGCCAGCTCGGTACCCGTTCACTTTCCGTTTACTATCACCGATTCCTGGCGGCAATCAATTATTTTCTGATAAAACTTACCTCTCCATTGGCTTTTAGCCGCATTATACGCGGACGTTTAGGCATGCCGGGTAGCGTTCCAAAGCGTTCGGTAATCAACGACTCGGCCTGGGGCGGTAATGCCAGTGATTCAAAGGGTAACGTCAGTAATCCCCGCCCAAAACTACCGATCAGTCGTTGTATGTCTGTATTCAAGGCCCGCCGAACCGCCACTTCGCCAGCCCCTGTAGTAGCTGTATCGCTCATTGGCTCCTGCTGCCAGACCAGCAATGATATGTTTTTTCCCTGATCGTACACGACCGTAAGTGGGTTTTCGGCAAACTCAACCAGATCGAAGGCAACGTCGGGCAGTTTGAGAACATACAACCCGACCTGCTCGGCATTCTGAACCAGTACGGTCGGCTTTAAACCAGCAGGCATCAAGCCCACCAGCGATAGTAGTTGGGCCACTGCCGCGTCGTTGACCGGGTCAACAGCTACCGACCAGCCCGTTTCGTCGGCCAGGGCAATCAGCTTTCCCTGCCGAAGCTGATAGGCAACATCTCGAATTGTTGGTGTCATCATGAATCCACAAAAGTACGGTAAGTTTTCGTTCAGACGGACGAACGACCTTAAAACAACCTGTTTCAGACTGTATATTGCATTCTACGATCCTGATTGGTTTGTTGCGTTCGTTGTCGACATGTATTGAACAAAATTTGCGCTTTCAGGTTGAACGCCTAAACCCTCATTCCCGTATGACCAACGACTCTACACGACCCCATTATCACCAGTTCTCGCATTCCCTGCTGGCGCTGGCCATTCTGACAGCCGGTATTTACCTGGGTCAGGACATTGTGGTTCCGCTCGCGCTGGCGGGGCTTATTGCTGTTTTGCTTCGCCCCATCGAAAACCGACTTACCCGGCTTGGCATGCACAAAGTTATTGCGATCAGTCTGGCTTTACTCCTTGCCATCATTATCATTACGGGCGTAACCGCCCTGATCTCCGTACAGTTATCCGACTTCACCGACGACATTCCCAAAATCCGTGACCATCTGAACGATTTTATACAGGATGCCAAAAGATGGGTGCGCCGTGAATACAATGTGAGCTATCGGCAGCAGGAAAAATACCTCCAGAAAGCCCAGGCGCAAACCCTCAACACCCTGCAAAGTCCCGATACGCTCGGGGTCATAACGGGGCCACTGGGTACCATTCTCCTGATGCCGATCTACGTGTTTCTGTTGCTGTACTATCGCTCTATGCTACTGCATTTTATCATCGTATTATTCCCGGAAAAACATACCGAACGAATCCGTATCGTAATGGGCGAAGTAAAAGCAGTCATCCAGAGTTATATGGTTGGGCTACTGATCGAAACGGCCTGTGTAGCAGCGCTGAACTCGATAGGACTGATGATTCTGGGGGTACAATACGCTATTCTGCTGGGTGTGATGGCAGCCATTCTAAACCTGATCCCATACATTGGCGGCTTAGTCGCAACAGGGCTTACGGTTCTCGTTACGTTCAGTACCAATCCAGAACTATCGATCATACTGGGCGTAATCGGCATTTTTCTATTCGTTCAGTTCATCGACAACAACGTACTGGTCCCGCTGATCGTAGCCTCCAAAGTCCGAATCAATGCCCTGGTTTCTATTGTGGGCGTACTGGTTGGGGGTGCCTTAGCGGGCGTATCGGGGATGTTTCTGTCAATTCCAGCCATTGCTATCATGAAAGTCATTTTCGATCGGGTCGATAGTCTCAGGGCCTGGGGCGTGTTGCTGGGCGATCAAACCCCCGAAGAAGCGGGCAGCAACCTATTCCGACTGCAACGACGCCGTAAAAAAGTTCAGGAAGTGGCCAGCTAACTGTATAACTTCTTGATCACTTCCTGCTGCATACGCATAAAATGCTGTCGTTCGGCGGGTTGACTCAGCAGGGTGCCGGGTGGATAAGCTGTATGTTTGGTATAACTCCCAGCGTACAGCTCTGTCCGTTGTCGCGCCAGCAAATTACTGGCCGAAGGCCGCTGACGAAATTCCCGTAGGGCCGCCAGGTCAATATCGGCATTGGCCACCAGGCTTTCGCCTGAACCGGCTTTTGCCAAAATCAATCCTTTGGGATCAATAATTGACGAACCGCCATCGGTTGTGTTGGCAGGGATCGAACTCCCGACAATACCTGCCGAATTGGCCGAAACCACATAGGCCATATTTTCGATGGCGCGTGCCTGTTTGGCAATTCCTTTAGCGGTAGGCAATGGGCTATTTAGCTCTGATGAGGAATGAAGCAGCACCTCAGCCCCCTGCATGGTCAGACAACGCGCCACTTCGGGGTAAAGAATATCGTCTGACGCGATGCAGGCCAGATTCCCAATGTTGGTTTTGGCAACGGGGAACAGGGAGTCGTACCCATAAGCCTCCAGGTATAACTCCCACACGTCGTGTGGGGTGGGAGTAAATAACGTATTCAGCCGTCGGTAGCGAAGCAGTACGTCGCCATTAGGCCCCATAATGAAGCTGGTTTGAAAATACAGCTCCGGAAAAAAAGGGTCCTGCTCGTAAACATTGCCCGAAAAATAGACCTGTTGCCGTTGCACCATAGCACTTATCGCTTCGTACAAACGCCCATCAATTTCCAGAGCTGCCTTATCGACCCATTGCTCCACAGTTTCATCTGCTGGCGGTCCGGTCAGAAAATATTCGGGAACGACAACCAGTAAGGTCTCACGCCCGATTGTTGAAAGGGATGCGGAAATTTGCCGTTCAATGCGCTGGATTGTTTCCAGCATTCTCGTTTCAGCTTCTTCACGCGTTTGGCAGGCATTAATGGTTTGGCAGGTTAGTTGAAGGGCAAGCGCTTTGTACGACATAAGTTAAGGCAATGAAATAGTCAATGGTTAGGACACCAATAATACTATGTTTAGCCGAAATAATCGTTACCAGGCTTTTTAAAACCGTATTGGAACAAATCGACAGGCAGGTTGATTGTATAGAGACAACCCTATAGAGTAACCACCAATCACAAAACCATTTTCATGACAGTAGATGTACTCGCCATTGCGGCCCACCCCGACGACGTTGAAATGACCTGTGCAGGCACGGTTCTTTCGTTGGTTGCACAAGGCAAAACAGTAGCCGTTGTAGACCTGACGCGCGGTGAACTAGGTACCCGGGGCACGCCCGAAATCCGGGCTCAGGAAGCCGCAGAGGGAGCCCGGATCATGCAGTTGAGTGCCCGGGAGAATTTGGGGTTTCGGGATGGTTTTTTCCGCAACGATGAAGAACATCAGCTCGCACTCATTCCCTTAATCCGCCAGTTTCGCCCGCATATTGTTCTGACCAATACCCCCGACGACCGCCATCCCGACCACGGACGAGCCTCTGAACTGGTAGCGGATGCGTGTTTTTATTCGGGCCTTCGGCAAATCAAAACGGTGGGCAAAGACGGGCAGCCACAGGAGGCCCATCGGCCCGTTCTGGTGTACAACTTCATTCAGGATCGTTCGCTAAAGCCCGATTTTATCGTTGATATTACCCCCTACTGGGACCAGAAACTGGCCGCTATTCAGGCGTATAAAAGCCAGTTTTTCAATCCAGATAGCCACGAACCGCAAAGCTACATTTCGGGCGAACCATTCATGAAATTTCTGGAAGCCCGCACCCGTGAGCATGGGCACATGATTGGTGCCGAATTTGGCGAAGGCTTCATCAGCCGTCGAATGCTGGGGATCAATGATCTGTTTGCCCTTCGCTAGCAACCCGACGAAACGGTCGAAGACCTCCCCCAAGACAAGTCGTTTTCGGGTACAAACGTTGGCATTAGGTTGCCCACCCGACTCCGTAGCGACCTTGGCCCTACTCGGCCAGCTGGATGTTATATGGCAACTGAATGATCACTCGGGTACCCGTAGGTTGTTGGCTGTCGTCGTATTTATCGATGATCTGAACCCCAGCCGCCTGCCCGCTTCGCTGGCCGATCAGTTGAAGCCGGTCTTCGGTTACGCGTAATCCGACACTCTTGTGGCCTGAAGCCTGCTTTTTGAGTACCTGCGCCCGCTGTCGGCCAACCCCATCATCTTCGACCGTACATTCCAGATGGGTTGACTTCGGCTCGATCGTCACCCGGATACAGCCTTTTGTTTTTTTATGGGCCATGCCGTGTAAAATCGCATTTTCGATGTATGGCTGAATAATCATGGGCGGAATAGCCGTTTTTTCCAATGCTAACGATGGGTCGGCAGCCACCGAAAAGTCGAACAGGTCGTCGAACCGGAGCTGTTCCAGTTCCAGATACAAGGTAAGCTGTTCCAGTTCGCTGTCGAGCGTCACCCATTCCAGCCGGGAGTTGTCCAGAATCAGCCGCATCAATCGGGCAAACTTAACCAGGTACTTATCCGCATTATCGCTATCATTCTGAAGAATAAATAACCGAATGGCATTCAACGAGTTATAGAGAAAGTGCGGGTTCATTTGCGAGCGCAACGCCTTCATCTCCGAAGCAGCTATCCGCTCGCGGAGTTCACTTTTTTCGCGTTGCTGAGCAGCCAGTTGTTTCTCTCGCCAACGAGCGACAAACCCTGTAAGTAATAGTAACGTAACCAGTGTGGTGACCCGAAACCACCAGGTCTGCCAGAAAGGCGCCTGAATCCTGATTGGTAGCCGATACCCCGCCCGATTCCAGATGCCATCGTTGTTTGAAGCCATCACATGCAGGACATAATCGCCGGGGGGTACGTTGGTGTAACTGGCAAAAGCCCGGTTGCCCTCCCGGTTCCAGTCCGTATCGAAATTCTCCAGCCGGTAGGCGTACTGATTATCGCCGGGATTGTCGAAACTCAGGGCCGCCATATCGAACGTAAACATATTCTGGGTGTATCGCAGCTCCAGTTTGCCCAGACTATCGGATGGATCATGCAATAACTCCTGTGCATTTACCCGAAACGATGTCAGGCGTATCGGTGGCACAAACTGGTTTCTCCGCATACGTTTCGGATCGGTATACACCAGCCCATGCATTGCCCCAAAGTAGAGTCGTCCGGATGCATCACGGACAATGGAACCCGATTCAAATTCGGAGGCCGAAAATACGTCAGCCTCCGTAAACACCGTAAACTTGGGATGCCGGACATCGGCCAGAGCCAACCCCCGACTGGTGCTGATCCAAACGGTATCTCCCTCAATAAAAACCGCCGATCCATCGAAATGAGGCAGTCCGTGCTGCGTTGTAAACACCTGAAACGTACCTGTTTTCTGGTCCAGGCAACCGATTCCATCATCCGTACTCACCCACATACGCCCGAATCGATCTTCAGCAAACCCGGTTGCTCCATCGTCGGGGAGGCTATGCGGGTCATCACTGTGTACATATTGAGCCAGAAGTTTGAAATCGGGGCTTATTTTGTAAATGGGACCCAGACCGCCCACCCACAGATTGTTTTCCCGGTCGAAATACAGGGTATTGTAATTTTTACCGGGTAGATTGGCAATACGAGGGTCGTTATAGTGGTTCGAAAAGCGATTGGTTCGGGGGTCATAAATAGTCAGCTTTTCATTCGTGCCGATAAATATTCGTCCGTCGGGAGCTTTAAGTAACCCAAACACCTGGTCGCCTGCAATCGCCTGATGAGCCCCCGTCACGGGCTTTTCATCCGAACTGGCTACACTCGGTATGTGGGTTATGTGATGGGTAACCGGGTCCAGCCAATCCAGTCCACTATTGGTACCAATCCAAATCCGGCGGGCATGATCGGCCAGAATGGAGTAGTTGAAATTGTTCCGGATACTGTTGCTATTGGCCGGATTATGATGAAAAAGTTGATACGTTTTCTGGTATGGATTGATATGGGCTACACCATCTCGCGTAGCTACCCATACCGAGTTGTCGGTAGGATCGATGGACAAACCTGCTGCGTCAAACCCCAGGGTGTTGTCGGGTTTGTAATTCACTTCGTCAAATAAGGAGTGAAATTTTTCGACCGTTGGATTGAACCAGCAAACGCCCGAATCGTCGGTCAGTACCCAAACAACGCCAGCCTGGTCTTCAAACAGCGCGCAAATGGAGTTGGAGATGAGACTGCGCGGGTTGTTTTCATTGTTTTTGTAAGCGAGGAACCGCTTACTGGCCGCATCGAAATGGTAAAGCCCATTCCGATTGACCCCCACCCACAAATCGCCCGATCGGGTAAACAATATGGCTGCAATAGGCTCCTCAACGTTTAGCTCCTTAACGGGCAGAAGCGTGCCCGTAGTCGGACTGAGCCGGGCCAAAAGTCCCTGATTTGTACCAACAAAAATTTCATCCGTTTGGGGATGCCGGACCAGGGCTGAAATGTACACATTAGGCAACCATGAGCGCACCTCTTTCGTGCTTAGATTATACGCAAACAACCCACCCTGTGTTCCAATCCAGAGGGTATTTCCATCGACCAGAATCCGGCGAATCGATTTTACATCCGCAGGTGAAGCCGTACCGGCAGGCAGGTTTATTAAGGTCGATTTCCGTGTTTTAGGATCAAAGCCAACCACCCCTCCTTTGGTAGCGAGCCACAATTGCCCTCCCTGACCTTCGGTGATATAGCGAACAAAATCACAGCCTGCTCCTAGAGTGGCAAATGAATACCGCCTGAACGACTGCGTAGCGGGTTCAAATTGATTTAAGCCTTCCTGCGCTCCTACCCAAAGGGTGCCATTGCGGGAAGTAAACACGCAGCGCAGAATACGATGCGATAAGGACCTGGGATCACCTGGCCGACGCGTAAACCGAAGGCAGCGCAACCCATCGAACCGACACAGGCCATTCACGGTAGCGATCCAGATGAATCCGGCCTTATCCTGAGTTATGGCCGAGGTAAAATTCGCAGGTAGCCCCTGTTGCAGGTTCAGCCGCTGAAACGATATAGCCGGAAGCTGACCCAGACACGGCCCAACAACGAGCATCAGTAAAACCAACGGACACCAGTTCATACGTCTGGCCCAATCGCTTACAGTATCCCTTTTTGTGACAGCGCGACTCATCCGAAGCAGGGGCATACATTCACAGGCACCTGTTCGTTCTGCCGGCACCTTAATCGAACGAATATACTATACGATGGCATACGAAATACGAACCAAACCAAGAGGGTTTTGAACGAACAATGGGGAGCGTTAAACGTATCTCCATGTTCAATTTGAAAACAAATTTCGAGTTGTTACCTATAACTCCCAGTCTCAGTCAACAACGGGTAGCATCTGAGCAATAACTGGTAGCATTAGCGCCATAACAGGCTTGCCTGCCCGTAATGCTTCTCGATGGTTACCAAATATTGGCACAGTGCCCCAGTTATCGGGCCAAATCCGCCTGTTATTGGTTCGGGCTAGGTGGTTTCACAGACACCATGCTCTTTTGTTCATCGATTAACTCATACAACAAACGGATTGTGGCAAATGATAAAAAAACCGTTTCGAGGCCGAAACCCCAGCCTTCTCTGAAAGAAGAACTGGAAATAGAACGGGTCATTAATTTCTTCGCAATGTCGCTGCTGGAGCAGAGCACTGTTGATGAGGTACTATGGGACGTGGTCAGGAACTGCATTGCTCGACTGAAGTTTGTTGATTGTGTAATTTATGAACTTGATAAAAGCCGCAACATCCTGATTCAAAAAGCAGCTCATGGACCTAAAGACTCAACTGCCGGGACCATTTATCAGCCCATCGAACTGGCTGTAGGCGAGGGCATTGTTGGATCAGTTGCCCAAACCGGCAAGCCCGAACGGGTCGACAATACGGCTCTTGACAAACGCTATATTGCCGACGACGCCGTTCGTCTTTCCGAAATTGCCGTACCAATCTGGCATAACGGTAGCGTTTGGGGGGTAATCGATGCCGAGCATCCCAGACGGGGATTTTTTCGTCCTCATCACCTCACCATTCTGACTAAAATTGCGGCCTTGTGTGCCCAGAAGATTCGACGGGTCGAAACTGAACAGGCCTATCAGCAGGTGCAGCAACAGCTCGCTCTCAACAACCGACGGATTGCCGAAACCAAATTGCTGGCGTTACGGCTGCAAATGAATCCCCATTTCATTTTCAACAGCCTGAATGCCATCAATAAATTTGTTCTGGAAAATGAGTCGGAACAGGCGTCGCTCTACTTGACCAAATTTTCGAAGCTGATGCGCCAGATTATGGCCAACACCGCCAACGAATGGGTTAGCCTGAACAACGAGCTGGCCGCCTTGAACTTGTACGTCGAACTAGAGTCGTTACGGTGCGATCATCAGTTTAATTTCCAGCTAACTGTTAGTGAACCGCTCAATCCTGATCTGGTGCGCCTACCTCCTATGGTCACCTATCCCTATATTGAAAACGCCATTCGACATGGGCTTCTGCAACCAAACGTTTGTAAGCCAACCTTATGCGTCAATTGCCGGGAGCAGGATGGCTATTTAGTCATCGAAATTACCGATAATGGCATTGGCCGGGAAGCATCTGCCAAAGCCCAGCTTCGGGGCCTGACGGCCCACAAAACCTACGGGCATGCCCTTACCGAAGAACGTCTTCAGATTGTGAATGAAGTGTATGACGTCAATGCAGGTATCTACTTCACCGACTTAACCAGACCGACTGGCGAACCGGCCGGAACCAGCGTTATATTTACCATGAAACTCAAACAACCATGACTGCTCTACTTATTGACGATGAAAAACATTGCCGCGACGTACTGATGCTGCTGCTGAAACGGTACTGTCCATCGGTTCAGATTCTGGCCGGTTGCGCCAACGGACAGGAAGGGCTGGCGGCCATTGAGTCGATGCACCCGGATCTGATTTTTCTGGACATTGAAATGCCCGGTATGAGTGGCTTTGAGATGCTGGAAGCCTGTAAGTACAATGGTTTTCGGGTCATCTTCACGACGGCCTTCAACGAATACGCGATCAAGGCCATCCGCCATAATGCCCTGGATTATATTCTGAAGCCGGTTGATAAAGATGAACTGATTCGGGCCGTAGCCAAGGCCGAGCAGGAACAATCGACCCAGGCCCCTACAAATATTGAGCAGTTTTTAGGTTACCTGCAAAGCCAGCGAGTGGGCGATCGGATTGCGCTACCCACCATGGAAGGCCTGCAGATCATTCATAGCGAAGAAATTTACTATTGCGAATCGGATGGTGGGTACACGCGTTTTGCGCTGAAAAACGGCCAGATCATCCTTATTTCGAAGACCCTGAAAGAAGTGGAAGATGTACTCGAAACAAAAGGGTTCTGCCGGGTGCATCACAGCTACCTCATTAACCTGCGCTATGTGCAACGCTACATCCGGGGTGATGGTGGCGAAGTGGTCATGGCCAATAACAAAGCCCTCCCCGTTTCCCGCAATAAGAAGCAGGAGTTTTTAAGCCTGCTGGAAAAAATATGATGCTCCTTAAAATGCATTAATCCGACGGAAGAGAGTTCTGTAAACGCTCCTCCGTCGGATTAATACCGACTGACAATCAATTACTTCTCCGACTTACCCCCACCCATTTTACCGGCTTTGCCAGGTTGAGCGGCCGTCGTTGGGTTTTTCACATATTTATCGAGCCAGCCATTCATTTCCCACAGCATATGCAACAGCGATTCTTTGGAATCGTAATGATGGCTTTCGTAGGGTAGAAACACCAGCCGGGTCGTTGCCCCAAATCCTTTCAACGCATTGTAGTACCGCTCCGACTGAATCGGGAACGTACCCGTATTATTATCCGCTTCGCCATGAATCAGCAGAAGCGGGGTTTTCATCTTGTCGGCATTCATAAACGGCGACATTTTACTGTACACCTCAGGCGCCTGCCAGTAGGAACGCTGTTCGTTCTGGAACCCAAAGGGCGTTAATGTCCGGTTATAAGCTCCACTCCGCGCTATGCCCGCCTTAAACAGCCGGCTGTGGGTAAGCAGGTTAGCCGTCATAAAGGCCCCGTACGAGTGACCGCCTACACCTACCTTGGTTGAATCAACTACGCCTAACCGAACCCCTTCGTCAATAGCGGCTTTCGCGCTGGCCACCAGTTGCTCTACATAGGTATCGTTTGGCTCTTTGTCGCCTTCACCCACAATCGGAATGCTGGCATTGTCCAGAATAGCATACCCCATTGTTACGAATGCAGCCGCGCCCCAGTAGCTAATCCGGTTGAACTGGTAAGGCGAACCCGACACCTGTCCAGCCGCATCTTTGCTTTTGAACTCGGCTGGATATGCCCACAGAAACGTAGGTAGCGGCCCTTGCTCTTTTTTATAACCAACGGGTAGATACAACGTAGCGGTCAGGTCGACACCGTCCGGGCGCTTGTAGCGCAGTTGCTGCTTCTGGATTCCTTTTAGTTGTGGGTAAGGGTGCGGGAAAAACGTAACCTGAATGGGAGCAATACGGGCTTTCAGGTTCCGAACGAAGTAGTTCGGGTTTTCTTCGGGCGACTCACGAGTGGTCAGAATCACCTGTTTGGCAGCATCCAGAACAGCCACCGGCCGCTCGAAATAGGGAGCCGCCGAGCGCCAGAGCTCCTTCGTTTGCTTCGTCTTCAAATTCAATACACTCACAAAGGGGCGGTCGCCTTCAGGCGAAGACCCTTGTCCGTTCAGCATCAGAATTTCACCCGTTGGCAGAATGTTAAGCACATCCCGGCCATACTGGTTTTGTTTCATATCAGGCTGCCCTGGATTGGTGTACCGATCTTCGTATGAACGGTCGAACAAAACCGACGTTTGCCAGGAGGTTGGATTAACCACTTTGGTCATGGTTTTTCGACTCTGCCACCAGCGTTCGCTTGCCAGCGCTATGGTCGCATTGCCCCAATCGAAACCACCAAATCGAAACTGCGATGCGTAGATTTCTTTCGGGTCGGTAGTAAAGGGAGCATCCAGCAAAAATACTTTATCCCGAATGTCAGCCTTTACTTTCGGATCGCCGTTGTCCTGTGCTACCGTATAATACACCGAAGCGGGTACATCGGTTCGCCAGGTATAATCGCGCGGCCCGGTCGGAACCCCATCCCGACTGTAGGCAACATTTTCCTGCAAAGGGCCATCATTAAGCGTTTTTACCAAGGCCCCCGTTGTTGCATAAATCTCCGTCTTGAGCGGGAACCGATATACAGGTACCAGATAGGAAAAGGGTG
This sequence comes from Spirosoma panaciterrae DSM 21099, assembly GCF_000374025.1. Classification (GTDB taxonomy): domain Bacteria; phylum Bacteroidota; class Bacteroidia; order Cytophagales; family Spirosomataceae; genus Spirosoma; species Spirosoma panaciterrae. Next base: position 414,030 of record NZ_KB893173.1, read on the forward strand.
TATGTACCGTTTCGATCATGACGTACTGGCCATCGGGCGATGGATCGGCCGACAGAATAATACCGGGCTGACCAATAGTCGTTGTCGTACCGTCCAGTCCTGCTTTTACCACCTGGGCTGTGGTATAATACGCAAACTGCTTTTCGTCGGATGGATTTTTGAGCAGGTCCTGATAGGTGGGCGCCTGTCCGCGTGCACCTTTTACGTTTTCCTGCGTAGTGGGGCCAACGGGTACTCGACTCACTTCTGGAGCTGGGCCACGACCAGCCAGTACAGCCTTCACAATCAGATTTTTATTGTCCGATAGCCAGCGATAGGGTGCGCCCAACGTCGCATTCAGAGCCAGTGAACCAACCTGCTTCGCGGTTGCCGTTGCCACATCGATCACATACAGATCGATCCGGTTATCGGTTGAGTTGGCAAAGGCAATTTTCGAATCATCGGGCGACCAGCTTACGTAGCTGATCATGGGTGAAGCAGGCAGTCCGGCAATGGGCGTTTCGTCTTTGTCGGTCAGTTTTCGAAGTTTCAACCCCGTAATATACCGTGCCCGACTGGGCCCTGTATTGGCCGGATTCAGCCGAAGGCCAGCCAGTTTAAGCTCAGGTTGCGACAGTTCGGCAATCGTCGGCACTTCGGCCTGCTCAAGCATAATCATCCGGTCACCTTTCCCCGACATGCTTACATTAGGCGTCGAGGGCACCGTAACCAGATCGGCCAGTGGTTTAGGCGGGGTTTGGTACGACACCGCATCCTGTGCATATCCGACAATTGAAACAGAAAGCCCCGCCAGCAACAAGAGCCAGCGGCTTGAGCGTTTACTAGTTAGGTTAGAAATCATAGATTGGGCAATGTTTTAGGTTGTATGAGGTGTAATTGAACGCAATTAGTTATAACACAAAATTAGGCACAGTTATGAATTCACAGTCTATTATTTCATCATTTATTCAGCTTTATCAATAAAATTCCACTATTTCTCACGGCTCCAAATTTCATTTACAGCCCCTCCAGTTGAACTTTGGCCGGTATGACGCCATTCGTCGGCATCGATAGCGGCTCTAAATGTGAGCGAACGACCTACGCGGCTATTATCCCGGGAGAAAAAATCAATGGTTTCGGTGTAAATCCCCGATTTCAGCACGTACGTACCGCCCCCTGTCCCAAAAAACTGTTTCGTCTGCGGATTGATGGCTACCCACTGAAATCGGCTCCCTGTCAACAATTTTATGGTTTTACGGGGTCCTCGCTGCATCGTCGTAATCTGTCCGGCATCGTTGGCCCGGCCTGTTATCCGCCATAGTCCGGTGAGGGGTGTCGCTAATTCAGTTAGCTGTTTAAACACCCGATTGCCTGCGGGGCTACTAAGGCTAAGTTGTCCTTTCGTCGTTGCCAACTGATACGATTCGGTCTGTCCTACCCGACTGCTATCCTGTGTATCGAACTCAACCATCAGCTTCAATTGATCGCCTTCCTGCCTCAATACCCCGCCCCGCGTACTGATAAAGCGAGCGGGCTCGTAGGTGGTCTGAATCAGGTAGTTGTCGGCTATGGCCAGCATAACAATATTTCCTGAAGGCTCAGTAAGCTGCCAGGCTCCTTCCAGCTTCGTTTTCTGGGCAGGTCGGAATGATACCACTAAGCCGACAATAAAGATCAGTAGCATAAGGTGTTGTTTTTGCAGAGCCATAGTTTGCTGGTTTTCGTGTCGATGGTATGATAAAGCGCCATGACACCTATACACTACTTATATTGACTGGCCCGGTTTGCCTGCAGACGATTCTTGTATACCCCGACCGATTAAGGTACCAAACCGGCATGTTATTATCCTAAAGCTACTGGCTGTCGATTACCGCTAGATTTCGGCTCCCATAGCAGGCATCTTTGTCCCATGAAAACACGAATCAGGTTCAAATGGGCTGTCGCCGTCGTACTTCTGCCCTGTATACTGCTATCGGCAGCCATCACAGCCCATACTCCACCCACTGAAACGACCGCCGTCCGGCAAACAGTAGTTGATTTTTTAAACTGGTACAAAGCCAATATGCTATCGATCAGTAAAATTAACCTGGTCGATCAGAAGCCCGGCAAACCGTACGCGGTCAATTTCAAAAGCACCGAACAATACCTATCTGCTCTGAAACATAGCCAGTTACTCACCGATAGGTATCTGGGTGAATGGCGAACGTATTTTAAGCAACGGCAGGAAGGCTTCCGACTTTCACCCCAAAACGAAGGTCCACCAACAGGTTTCGAATACGATCTGGTGATGCTTAGCCAGGATGTAGAAACGCAAATGGATTCTCTCAAAACACTAAAAATCCATTCCGTAAACGTACATGGCAACCTGGCAACGGTAAAGTTTCTTCTGCTTGACGAGTACGAATTTCGGCTGGTCAAACGTGATAATCGCTGGCAGATCAACGAGATCCTCAACCTGAGTGCCGAATAAACGGGGTGATGCTGGGCCTATAGGGCAGGTGATTATATACCGAAAACTATAGAACGGTTTCTACCGATTCTGACTACAAACCTTTGCAGGTCAGGCCCCGACTTCATTTTTCATCCCATATACTCAACGTTTTACGAATTACATATCCAATTCTGCGTACTTCGTACGTTGTCGCCAGACCAGCGTATCGGTCGTCGTTTCGGTTATGCAGACCTATCTTTGTTTGTTTCTGCTCTTTTCGGCTGCGTTTGCGAGTGGGCAGGCTTTGCGCGAGACTCCCCAACAAGCCCTCAATCAGTATGTAGCATTTCTGAATCAGTCGGTCGATGAAGTAGCTGATCGTTTTCAGCGCATTCAGGGGTATTATGCCAGCATAAGTTCCAACCACTCGCACGGCTTCCCGAGAATGTCGCCCTCGGGAACGCTGGAGGACTATTATTACAAAAAAGCCATTGCCAGCGAAGCCCTTACCGATGCCGAAAAGCAACGGTTAAAAGCCAGCACATTGACGCTGTGGAAACTATTGAATAAAATCGACCAGACAGCCAAAACGCTGGAAACCTACGACCGTTTAAAGGATTATCAGCAGGATAATTTCAAAAAAGCTCATAGTCTGATTGCCGATTTTCAGAACCTGACTACCCAATTCAGCCAGAGCAAAGACTCGCTCTACAAGCAAATCCAACGGGTTTATCGACGCTACCAGCCGTATCGGGCTACCGATGCATATCTCTATACGGAAAAGGAAATGGAGCAGGTTTTGCTTCGTCAGCAAGAGTTACTCGACACCTTGTCGTACATTCTGAACGAGAAAAGCCCCTCACACTGGCCCGTCGAATTGGTACAGCAGAGCATTGTGGCCGATGAGAAGTTGCTAGTCGGGTTTGGGGAAGCGAAGCCCCATATTGTTTATCCAGCTTCGGATATGATCGGTTCGTTTCAGGCTGGTCTTCGCTCCATTCAGTCGCTTAAAAAGCAGGCTGTCGACGATTATAATTTTGCCGCCCGGCAATCGGTTCGGTACGACAATGCGTTTTACAAATCGTACCTGAATTATTATAACAACGACCTGGTAAGCTGGTATCAGCAGTTCGTCAATTACAGTAAATCAGCCATTCACCTGCTCGATTATCCAAAATATTCCCCGGTCTTTGTGATCGATGCCCCAATCGCTTCCCAGAAACAGTCAGGTGCAACGACTTTCCGGGATACACAGCCCATTGCTTTTACGGTCAAACCGGCTTCGGCACCAGCTACTGCGGCTACGTTTGGTGCCCTGAATGCGTATATCGACTTCATTAACGAAGGTTTGCGCCAAATGAATCATATGCAGGTGCTGGTTCGGAATTATCAATCCTCGGCCGAATATTACCGCGACCCGGCCCGCAGCAGCCGTCGAAGTCCGTTGACGTATGCACACAACGATTTTAAAGTACCAGTATCTGAACACCAACTACTCCAGATCAATACCTCACAGATTCCGGCTAACTACCGGACTTCGATCAATGGGCAGGCCGATGTGCTCCTGGTGATATTGAACGAAATGGATGCGCTTAGTATCGAGTTGATCAATTACACCAGCCAACGCCAGTACGAGCAGGACCACCTCAAACGATCCGACGAAATTCTGGACCGATACGCCTATCTGTTCGATGTGTTCGACAGGAAAAAAGAGCGACTCTATCAGGACGTTCGGCGCATCCATGAAAGCTATCCATTAAAAAAACCAAATGACCCCTGGAATGTATCGGGGAAGGCCATGCTCCACCTGATGGATCTGAATAAAGAGGTGCTGCTGGGCGTAAAAGCTTACTTACAGAGCGAAACGTCACAGGTACCGGCAACCGACGCTGTTCAGGCTGAAGCGCGTAACCTGATTATGAACGAATTCAAGAACCTGAAAGGCTTACAGCGATTGGGACGTAACAATGGTCTGTGTCCTTATACACCTTATGAGGATCTGGCTGAACACTCACTTAAACTGGCCGAAATGGCGCAGCGGCCCTCAACCAAATCAGCCTCCAATACCTACGAATCGTTCTATTATTTCTACAACAACCAGTTGGTGTATGCCTATAATCAATTCAGCGACCTGGCAAAAGTCGACGTATTGAAGACCATCAACCAACCAAACCTACTGGCTTTCAGCCGCGCAAACCTATCGATCAAACCCACTCCCCGTATTGAATCCGCACCTAAAGATAATCCAGACGTCGTTCTTCAAACACCTGAAAAGGGCATTAACCCCAATACGACCGTAACGACACCCCCATTGAGTAACCCGACCGAAACCCTGGGCAAAACAGTGAGTCGCCACGACACGGTGTATATCCGTACGACTAAGGTTGACACGGTTTTCGTCGACAGGCCGGGTCAGCCAAACGTAGTCAATTCACTGGAAGGGTTCGCCACCAACAACATGGTATTGCTGGTCGATGTATCGGGGTCAATGGATTCGCCGTATAAGCTACCGCTCCTGAAAACGTCTATCAAATCGCTCCTGAAAATTATCCGGCCCGAAGATCAGATTTCGATTGTGGTGTATTCGGGCAAAGCACGGGTAGCCTTGAAACCAACATCGGGAACTCATGCCGACGAAATTGCCCGAACGATTGATGAACTCCGTTCGGATGGCGATACGGATGGAAACAAAGGCATTCAGCTAGCGTATAAACTTGCCGACAAACATTACGTTCGGGCAGGTAACAACCGCATCATTTTGGCTACAGACGGTGAATTTCCGGTTAGTGAAGAGGTATACCAACTTGTTCGGGACGCCAGCAGTCAGGACGTTTTTCTAACGATTTTTACGTTTGGCAAGAATGAACTCAACGGGCAAAATCTCAAAAAATTAGCTCAGGCAGGCAGGGGTAGCTACACACACATCACCCGCGAGAATGCGAACCTTCAGCTAATTGTAGAGGCCCAGGCAAAAAAAGCCCGCTAATGGAAAGCCTGAAAGGCCCTGGCGACCTTTCGGGCTTGATACGTCATCACCACCGTACGGATTGGAATGTCCAGCCGGGTTGAACTTTCTGCATCTCAGTCTGATCGTCTCGTTTGGTCAGACCACAGTTCAGGTAGTTCTGGTGGAGTTGGGCCAGCGCCTGACGGTCGAGTTCAACCCCGAGTCCTGGCCCTTCCGGCACCGTTACGGCACCTTCCTCAAACCAGATACGCCCGCCCACAATAACCTCGTCCGACTGCCAGGGATAGTGGGTATCGAGCGCATAGGGTACTTTAGGCAAGGCCGCTCCCAGATGTACCATGGCCGCCAGTGAAATTCCCAGATGGCTGTTGGAATGCATCGACAAGCCCCGACCAAACGTTTCGCAAATAGCGGAGAGCATCATAGACGAACGGAGGCCTCCCCAGAAATGGTGGTCGCTCAGGATGATATCTTCGGAGCCAATGGCAATGCTGTTCGGGATATCCTCAAACGAGGTCGTACACATATTCGTTGCCAGCGGGGTTTTCAGCGCTTTTCGCACTTCAGCCATGTTAGCCTGCCCACGGGTGGGGTCTTCAAGGTATTCCAGAATAGGCTCCATCATCCTGCCGTACTTGATAGAGGTTTTAACGGTCCAGATGGCATTCGGATCGACGCGCAACGGTACATCAGGCCCGAAAGCTTCGTACAGGGCAAACATCGCATCGACCTCCTGCTGTGGCTCAAATACCCCTCCTTTCAATTTGATCGACTGAAACCCAAACTCCGTGCACATAGCTTTGGCCTGTGCGACGATACCTGCCGGATCAAGGGCGGCTGCCTGCCGGGCAGCCGCCCACCCCTGCGCCGATGGGTCGAGGCCAAAACCGAACTCACCTCCTGCGCCTTCATACTTGTAAAACAGATACGCCGAAAACGGAACCCGATCCCGCAGTTTGCCCCCCAGCAGGTCAACCACAGGCCGCTCGGTCACTTTCCCGATTATGTCGAGGCAGGCTACTTCAATGGCGCTGAAAATATGCACGAGTTTTCGCTGGTCCCAGGGGGTTTCGCCCCGCTGGGCGGTTGTTTCGGTACCAAAACGACTGACCAGCGCCTGACGGATTTCGGCCAGTTGAAACACATCTTTGCCAATCAGCAAATCGCGGGATTCGCCCAGGGCCGTATCAATATCTTTATTACCCGGAATTTCGCTGATGCCCGAAATACCATCCTCTGTAACCAACTCAACAATGGTTCGAAGCGCATACGGCGCATGAAGTCCGGCAGCATTCAGCAACGGTGGATCGACAATGGCAATGGGGGTTATCTGAATTTCCTTGATTCGAGGGCCAGTTTTCGTGGGCATAGGAAGAAAAATAAAATTTATACATCATCGGCTACAGTCTGGATCAGTCCCTTGATGTAGCCATAACAGAAGGCAAAGGCCTGCAAACTACTGGCCGGGTCGGCATGGGTGGGCACGTGGTCGGGCATGACCATACCCGAATACCCAACATCGCGCAAGGCTCTGATAACGTGCAGGAAATTCATATCGCCATTATCGGGATACACTTCCTGAAAATTATTCCAGCCCCCCTTGATATTCCGCAAATGCACATTGAAGATCTGATTCCGTTCGCCCACCCATTTAATGATCGGCATAATCTCCGTTTTCGGATCATTCAGTCCTTCGGCAATGGAGCCAATACAGAAGTTAAAGCCATGGTATTCGCTATCGTACAGCTTGGCAAACCGTTGAATACCTTCAAATACGTTGGGGCTATTCCAGCGGGTAATGCCCCGGTACCCGGCAGGCGTAGGCGGGTCGGCAATGTGGTTGGCCAGTTTTACCTTGTACTCTTTCGCAACGGGCAGGAGCCGATCCAGCAAATAGGTGATGCGCTCGAACATTTGATCAATCGACACATCCCCAGCTATCGTTTTGGGGTTATTCTGTTTTAGGGCTGCGTCATAGTTCCAGGTGCTGTATTCTGCATTACCCCGCTTCGGATCAAGAGTTCTCCCAGTCCGCAATACGGGCAGAATCGTCGTGTTGTAATTCAGCACCTTGATGCCCGTTTTACCCGCCACTTCAATCATCTGCTGGAGAATCGCGATCTCCCGATCGCGTTCCGGGCTTTTGCCGAGCATGATATTTGGGTATTGAGCCCGGTCGATACCTGACGATTCGAGTGGAAAGTGGTAGGCATCGAGACTAATGCCGTATTTCTCGCAGGCTTCTTTCTTCGCCAGTGAGTCCGCCAGATCCCAGCCTTTACCCGGAATCGTTTTGGGCGCTCCACCATCCAGATTATAAACACCATGCCGGGCCTTAAATTCCAGATTCTCCTTCGAGGTGCCTCCCGACTGACACCCCACTTTCATCAGCACTTTCTTCGGTTTGCGTAGCGGATCTGCCTGGGCCGATTTAGGTCCCAATGCCGCTGGGCTTACCGCACCTACGGTCATGACCCGAATAAAATCCTGACGATTCATGGTTAGTGAGGGTTTGAAAATAGTTCTACTCTTCCAGCAACAACAGCAACGAGCTATGGTCTAACTCCCCATTTCCCTTATTGACGGCGGCTTCCATCTGCTCGGCTACCAGTGCTGTGCCTTTCAATGGAACCGAAAATTCTTCGCCCGTTTGCAGGGCGATACCCATATCTTTTTTGTGCAGCTTGATTTTGAAACCGGGCTTAAAATTCCGGTCGATCATGCGCTTGCCGTGAAGGTCGAGAATTCGGCTTTGGGCAAATCCACCCAACAGCACCTCCCGCATCTTTTCGAGATTAACTCCCGCTTTCGACGCCAGCGCAAACGCTTCCACAACTGCCTGGATGGTAATACCCACAATCATCTGATTACACGCCTTTGTGGTTTGCCCCGCACCGGGTTCGCCAATATGAACAATGTTTTTGCCCATCGCCTGAAACAAAGGCAACGCCCGATTAAAAGCCGATTCGCTTCCACCAACCATAATGGACAATGAAGCCGATTCCGCCCCTACCTGCCCGCCCGATACGGGTGCATCCAGAGCCTCTACGCCTTTAGCCTGCATGGATTGATAAATGCCCCGAGCAGTAGCCGGCGCAATCGTCGACATATCAATAAACAAAGCTCCCGACTGAATACCGGCCAAAACCCCTTCCGGTCCATTCACTACCTGATCGACATCGGGCGAATCGGGCAACATGGTGATGATTACGTCTGAATGCCCGGCAAGTGCTTTGCTCGTCGGGTGCGTCTGCGCCCCAGCCTCTACCAGTTCGGGAGCAGCTTTGCTTCCCTCCAGAACAGCTACCGGATAACCGGCTTTCAGCAAATTCAGGGCCATCGGTTTGCCCATAATCCCCAATCCAATAAATCCTATTTTATCCATATTAAAGAGTGAAAGAGTGAATGAGCGAAAGAGTGATTGAGTGAACGAGTTAAGGTTTTAGTGATAGCAATTCGCTCTTTCACTCTTTCGCTCTTTATATTAGCGGAAACAATTGTGCGGCAATCATGATGACGACAAGACCTGTCAGCCCCATGACTACCAGCAGGGGTGAAATTGTTTTTAATGCCTCCTGCTCGGTAAGATTACTGAGTTTGCAAACGATCCAGAATCCCGCGTCGTTCATCCACGGAACCAGTTTTGAACCACATCCAATAGCCAGCCCCAGATAGAGTGGATGAAACCCCAGGCTGGCATTACTGGCCATCCCCGACAGAATGCCCGAAGCGGTGATTAAGGCTACCGTTGCTGAGCCCTGCGCCGTCCGCACAACGGCGGCAATAAAGAATGCCATCGGAATCAGGGCCATCTGATAGTCTTTGGTCATATCGGCAATGCGGGCACTGATACCCGTTTGTTGCAACATGCCCCCAAAAGCGCCACCGGCCGCCGTAATCAGAATAATACCTCCCCCGCTCATAAGGGCTGCCTGCACAAAGGGAGTCAACCCTTCTTTACCGCTTTTCTTTTGTCGGGCCAGTATCAGTAAGGCAACAATGCCCCCCGAAACCACAGCGATATTTTTGTCCCCAACGAATTTGATCAGGCGGATTAACGTCAACAAAAAGGGCGATTCGGTTAAGGGAACACCGGGCGTAGCCATAGCCGTAATGGCCGTGTCGGCACAGATAAAAACAAGCGGAATAAGAACGGGCAACAACGATACACCCAGACCCGGCAGTTGTTTATCGTCTTTAGCGGCAATGGCTTTAATATCGTCCAGCCGGGCATCCATGGCATCGCGTAGGGGCGTAGGCCATTTCCTGTTTGCCCAGAGCGCAAATAAATAACCACTCGTGATGGTCATGAGCCCTACAATTGTCCCACCAATCATCATCATGCCAATCGGGATATGCATTTCGCCTACCAGAAACAAGGGCCCCGGTGCTGGCGGAACCAATGAGTTTGCCATGGCCGCACCAGCCATAATACACAGTACCAGCAGCAGGTAGTTTTTTCCAATTCGTAAGGTCATGGCTTTCGCCAGCGGCATCATCAGAAAAATAACCGTGTCAAAAAAAACTGGGATCCCGATGAAAAAACTACTTACCAGAAAGGCTATGGGTGCCCGATCAACGCCCGTGACGCGGAGCATCGACCGGATGATCCGTTCGGCGGCTCCGCTTTCGAGCATGCATTTGCCGATAATAGCGGCCATGGCAATGAGGATACCGATTTTTCCGCAGGTAGCGCCGAACTCGGTGGCTATACGTTCCCCAATGTTCTTTTTTGCCAGAGCGGCAGCGGCTGCCGGGGCCGTTCCTTTGGCGATAGCAAACTGTTCAATGGCCGATGCGGGGGTCATCAACGCAACGACAAAAGCGCCCAGCAAAAGCGCCAGAAAAGGATGTAGTTTCAGGCCAATGATCCCACCGACCACGATTACGACACCAACAGCTAAGATCAATAAAGGGTCTGTCATTCAGGAAGCGTTTAGGAATGGGAGCAATGTACTTTCTGGCTTAGGCTATACCCTTGTTCGTTGACTTACGCTTCCTCACGTTCGCATGAGTCAATTGAAATCTATACCCTAAAAACCTATTTATGAATTGAGCGAAACGAGTCCAGTTTTTTGGCCAGGTTTCGGGCGCCATCGGCCACAAACGTAGCATCGGCTCCACAGGCAATCAGCCGGATTCCTAAATCGTGATAGTGCTGGTAATCATCGGGGTTAAAAAAGAGAATCCCCGTGGCTTTGCCCGCTTTTTGGGCTGCGTCGACGGTAGCTTTTACAGCGTCCTTAAAACGAGGATGATTGAACTGACCAAAAATCCCTAACTCCATCGACAGGTCGGCCGGGCCAATGAACAACACGTCAACCCCTTCGATACTGGCTACTTCGTCGAGGTGATTCAGCACGTCAACGGTTTCGATCTGAACGACGCCCAGAATCGTTTCCTGCGCCTGCTGGTAATACTGGTCAAATTGTTGGGCAAATCCCGTTGCCCGCACCATTTTGGCGACTCCCCGATTCCCGAAAGGCGGGTAATGCAGACCGCTCACAACCTTTCGGGCATCGTCTGGAATACCTATTTTGGGGCACATGATACCTTCCGCTCCCATATCCAGCACCCGGTGAATTCGCTGACTTTCGGCACTTTCGACCCGTACAATAGCGCCAGCCGATGTGTGTTCAAGCGCCTGCAACTGATACAGTACATCTTTTTCCGAGCCAGCGCCATGTTCCAGATCAATCAGTACCCAGTCGAAACCGGCCTGCCCGACAATCTCTGCCGTGAGAGAACTTCCCAGATTTAACCAACATCCGTTCAGGGTTTCTCCCTGGCGAAGTCGTTTCTTCAAATCTTTCATAACACGTAAAGACATTGGAAATGAAGCTTTACTTCCCATTTCCGCAGATTCGTGCCAGAAGCCAATCAGGGGGTGAATTTACAGACGATTTTATGAAGAAATAGACTGCTACTGGTAAACGCCAGCGCCAATGCAACTGCCTTTTTATGGGCAAACAATTTTATAAAATGTGTAGCTAACGGTTATCGCTGTATAGGTATAGCTATCGGTCAATGAGGGATTTCCCTGCGTTGTTTTGGTGAGTGCCTTCCCAAATGTTAAATCACCCAGGCCATCCAGATAGTCATTCCGGGTAAATCGGGTTCCAAATTCCAGGCCAATACTCCACGGGCGCTTTATCTCATACTTAACCCCGACTCCCAAAGGGTAGGTCATTACTCCCCCGATCCGAATAACGTCGTTATTAAATTTACATACCCCGATTCCGCCAAACACATACGGCGTCCAGTTTTTGGCCTTTGGCGCGGGCTTGTAATTCAGGAAGTTATATTCTACATCCAGAAATAATTCGTTGATATTGGTATTGAACGAAAAATTACGAGCCTGCTGGAATGCATTTTTGCTATACTGGTCTTCTCCACGAAGTTTCCCAATCGACCCGCCAAACCGCATCGAAAACGACCGGCTCACATTATACCGTAAAAAACCGCCTATAGCCGGGCTGATAAAGCGCGGATTTAACGCAGGCGTTACATCACTTTTACAGAGCATTCCGCCCAGGCTCCCGCCAATCTCAAATTTCTGAGCCTGTACACTAAGGCTGATAAAAAGCCCGACTAGTACCAGTCGGGCCGTATTTATAGCATATCGGAGCATAAACCTATTTGACGGGTGGGCACTTGATTTTACCCGGAATGACATATTGTATTGAGAAATGCGTCAGCACGTACCCATCTCTGGGAATTTTGTCAGCTCCTCCCCCTCGGGCCGATGTAGAAAAAAACTCAGGCTTCGTCTGAAGGAGTTGTTGAAGAGCAGGATCGCGTGCTTGATTTACCCGGGCGGCATCCGGTTCATTCCGTCGATCAGCCATAATAGAGGCCAGGCCCTGCAAAGCATCAGGATTGGCGTAGGAATCCCCCACATCGTCCAGATAATTACTGAATGTCATTCGATAGCTGATCTCAGCACCAATATTAAAACTTTCATTGAGTTTAAAGCGAGCGCCCAATCCGACCGGAACGGCTCCAGTTACCAGTGAATACGGCTTCCGATATCCGGGCTGCCCTTGCCCTTCTGTATGTAAGGGCTGGAGTTTCACCCACGTACCGGGCGTATACTGCTGACTCGAACTGTAACTCGCTGTTGGCGTTATGGCTTCAGGGCTATGGGCTACCAATGCCAGACCGGCAAACAGATACGGAACAATTTTGGGTCGTACATCGGAATTGCGCCCTTCCGGGATAAGGTTATAAATACCCGTAACCGAAAACTCCTTTACATCATTCCGAAAATGCAGGTTCCGTACGTATTGAAGCGCATATTTTTCCGGATTGCTTTTGCTAAACGTGTAGTCATCGCCCACAAGACGAACCCATGTAAACATGGCACGGGCGGCAAAACGAGGTGTAAAATAGCGTGTGTACCCTATGCCCGCGTTCCAGCGAGGTAAGGTGAATAACGACTTCCACGGAACACTATATGGGTTCAACTCCCCAAAGTAGGTCGATGTCCCGGCACCAAGTGATACAGCCGAATACGGAGCGAAATGTGGATTAGGCCGTCGCTGAGCCGAAAGTTCTGTCGTAAAGCCTACCAGCAAACACACTGCCGTAACGCCTGTTACCAACTGCCTGTAGTTAATCATAAGTTTCTAAATACATGAATCAACCGTGGCTGATCCCCAAAAGCCAGCCATTTCCGAAACGGCCAGCCAGACACTTTTATTGGCATTCTACCGTAAAAATTATGCCACAAATGGCAATTCGGATGGCTAAAAAAAATAAAACTTGTTGTGTATCACCAATCGCTGGTCTGGTGCGTTAGTTACGAATATCCCAGCCCCAGTTGAGTTTACTCCGAAGCGTATTCAGGAAATTATCGTCTTTCAGTTTAACCAGACGTGCCTTAAAGGCTTCCTTCTGAAGGCTGATCCGAACCGAAGTTTCTACCGTATACGAACGCGAGTCCAGAGCCGCCAGGAAGTTTCCGCTCCGGCTTTCTACCTCGAAGGCTAGCTGACAGGTATCCATCACAATCATGGGTCGGACATTCAGATTGTGCGGGCTAATGGGCGTGATGATAAGGCTATCTGTGTGAGGGAGCAATACAGGCCCTCCGCAGCTTAACGAATACCCTGTTGAGCCCGACGGCGTCGATACAATCAACCCATCGGCCCAGTATGAATTCAGGAATTCGCCATCCAGGTAGGTATGCACCGTTATCATCGACGATGTCTGGGTGCGGGTTATTGTAAAATCGTTCAGACCAAACGGCAGATTCCCGAATATATCCTGACTGGACCGCACACTCACCAGCGTTCGTTCGTCAATACTATACTGTTCATTAAAAAGGGCATCGATCATCAACCGGACCGACGCCGGGGCAACCGTAGCCAGAAAACCTAACCGACCGATGTTGATACCTACAATGGGAATTTGCCGGGCTCCTACATGGGTAACGGCATCCAGCAGTGTCCCGTCGCCCCCCAGACTAAAGATAAAATCGGCATCGAGTACACCGCCCTCTTCAACGGTATAGGTATCCTGGCTGTAGTGCGCCACACCGGCATTATCCAGAAACTCACGATAGCCTCGCGATATGATTACTTCAGCCTGACGTCGGGCCAGTTCCTCAAACATGGACTGGATATACGGGCGAGCTGATTCGGGAAAGTTGCGCCCGTGGATGGCGATTTTCATAAAAAAGGTGAAGGGCAAAGGGCAGGGGTCGAAGAGCATAGCTTATGCCCCCTACCCTTCGCCCTTTGCTAATTTACGTATTTAAATACCGAAGCAACGAATCAAGACGTTCCTGGTCAATGCTTTCGACCGGAGCGTTGGCAAAGGCGGCTTCGATATGATAACCAAAGCGTTCGAGCGTGGAGATGACGGGAGTGATATCACGCCGATTCAGTTTCATAGTCAACCGGGATCGGTCGGGCATCCCATAGGCTGCGCTTGAAAAATAACTGCTAATAATTTTGACGTTATTGGATTCGATCAGGCGGCTAATCTCCGACATGGAATAATCCCGTTCGTTGAGATTCAGAATCAGGATAGCGCCAACATCCTGCACGCCCAATTCCTGAGCAAACTGTTTGAGCAACTCATTGACCGAGATGGTGCCAATAAACTCCCGCCCTTCGTTCAGAACCGCGATTATTTCCATCTGATGCTGAAGCACCAGACCCAGGATTTCGTACAAATGTTGATCTTCCAGTACATACATCTGCTCAAACAGCCGCATGACTCCCCCCACAGGTTGCTCGTCGTCACCAGCATCCAGTAGTAATTCTTCACTTACAATCCCTCGGTATTCGCCCTCACTGGTCAGAACAAGTTGCCCGACGCGGTGTTCCTGCATCCAGTCGAGCGCCCGGGCAACCGAATCGGTCGGTTTCAGGGCTGGAAGCATTGGATCTATTAGTTCGGCAGCCAGCATATACGTTGCGTGTAGTGTTTTAACAGAAAACTGTTGCCAGAAAACTACAGAAAAACTTCCATAGTTCAAATTTTGATCGATTGGTGAAGCCGTTAATTAGGCAATCGCCACTTTACGAATCGGCCGGATCATTATTCCACCAGTTCACCAACGAAGTGTCGGGCAAGCCAGCTATCCAGCAATTCGTTGAATCGATCGGGGCACTCCATCATGGGTGCATGGCAGCACTTATCGATAAAGTACAATTCTGAATGCTCAATCAGCCGATTAAACTCATGGCCAACCTCCGCCGGAGTAATGGTATCGTTCAGGCCCCATACCAATAACGTTGGCACCTGAATTTTGTGCAGATCTTTGGCTACATTGTTCCGTTGTGCCGACTTGGCAATCGCCACAATGCTCATACACTTAGGAATACTGCTCGTAATTTCGAATACCTCATCAATCAACTCTTTGGAGGCTACTTTGGGGTCGTAGAATGTATACGCTACTCGTTCGGCAATGTAATCATAACTTCCCCGTTTCGGGAAGGAGCCTCCCATTCCATTCTCGAACAAACCCGAACTACCCGTCAGCACAAGGCCGCGGACCTGATCAGGATTTTTGAATGTATATAAAATAGCCAAATGGCCTCCTAACGAATTGCCCAGCAAGGTCAGATTGTGCAGGTCTTTCTGAGCCACGAATTTCTCGATAAAGGCAACCAGCCCCTCTAAACTAGCCTGACGAAGTGGCATCTCATAAATCGGCAACAAAGGAATCACGATCCGATAACGCCCCGAAAAGGTAGTAATTACACTATCCCAATTGCTAAGCGCCCCAAACAGGCCGTGCAACAGCAGCAATACGTCTCCTTCTCCTTCATCAACAAATCGAAACCCGGCTTCTTCTTTAATAGTATAGCTCATTGTACTGGCTGGTTAAGGCTGTGATAAAATCTGTTTTTCTATAATTAACTGTTAAAAAGTCGGTCCAGTTTTTGATAAGCTGTAATCCATATTGGGTCAAAGCGGCTTCGGGGTGAAACTGGATTCCCCAGATAGGCAACGCATGATGTCGCATAGCCATGATCTCATTCTGTTCCGTAAGAGCCGTTGTCACCAGCGCATCCGGCATGTTGGTTAAGACGAGCGAGTGATACCGAGTCACATCAAATGTTTCGGGCATCTTCTGCCAGAGCACATCGTTCGTGAGCGTTCGAATGGTCGATACTTTACCATGCATCGGGCGTTGGGCAGGCTTTAGCTCAGCACCAAAATATTGACCAATGGCCTGATGCCCCAAACAAACCCCCAGCATAGGAACCCGCTGATGAAAATACTGAATAAGGCCCATCAACGAGCCTGACTCACTGGGGACACCTGGGCCGGGCGATAAGACAACGGCATCAACCGGGCCCTCTGTCAATCGTTCCCACGATTCGTTGTTCCGAACCACACGACAGGTGGCTCCAGCCTGTTGCAAATAATCAACCAGCATGTAGGTAAACGAATCGAAATTATCAACAACCAATAGATTCATGTGTATATAACCCAGGAAGCTGCCGCAAAATTAACGTTTTCTAAAAAAAAGCAAGAACCATTAAATAATATCATTTGATTATCAGCTTGTTATATTTTTATTAAATTTGAAATATCCAATTTTTATTAAAAAAGTACCACAACAAAAGGTCGTATTGACCATTCAGTATGTTCAGCCATTAACTTTGACCGTTATTTTAGCGCTAAATACGATTTCACCATGTCAATTGATTCATCAGATACTGAATCGCCTGTTATTATTGTCGGTGCCGGAATCGCAGGGCTGACCTGTGCGGTGTATTTGAAACAAGCCGGTATCCATGCGCTCGTGCTGGAGGCCAGCGATGGCGTTGGCGGACGCATACGCACCGATCAGGTCGATGGGTTTCAACTAGACAGAGGATTTCAAATCCTGCTAACCGCTTATCCTGAAGCACAGCGGTTGCTCAATTATTCGGCACTCAATCTGCAATCTTTCCGATCAGGAGCGCTCATTCACGACCAGAATCAGTGGCTTACGCTGGTCAATCCACTTCAAGAGCCAACGGCTGTATTTCAAACGCTGGCTTCATCTGTAGGCACAATCGGCGATAAACTACGTATTGCCGAACTGATGCGTCGAACACAGGGGTCATCGACCGATGAATTATTCCAGCAGAAGCCCAGCACAACCCGGTCGTTTCTGCGGGAGTTTGGGTTTTCGGATCAGATCATCGAGCGCTTTTTCCGACCATTTTTTGGCGGGGTTTTTCTGGAAGATGCCCTATCGACCTCAAGCAACTTTTTTGAGTTCTGTTTTCATATGTTTTTCAAAGGCGAAGCTGCCGTTCCGGCCAACGGGATGGGGGCAATCCCGGCACAGCTCGCCGAACGGCTGCTACCCGGCCAAATCTGGCTGAATCGCCCGGTCGAACAAGTTAATGGGAATACCGTGCGGCTAGTCGATGGAAAAACGCTGACGGCTAAAGCAATCGTACTGGCTGTTGATGGTGCTCAGGCGGCTGCGCTTTATAGCGGGTCAGACCGGGAGAACGGCAAGCCTTTCCAGCCGGCTTTCAATCAGACAACCTGTACCTATTTTTCGGCGCCTAAATCTCCGAGCCCAGTGAATGCCAAAAAACTTCTGATGCTGAATACGCAGGCCCATTCGGTCGTACATCATCTTGCCGTTATGAGTGATGTAGCGCCTACCTACGCCCCGGAAGGTCATAGCCTGATTTCGGTAAGTACGCAAAATCTACCCAACCTAGCCCCTATAGACCACACTACGCTGGCCAGCCAGATTCAGCAGGAATTAAGCGGCTGGTTTGGCGATGAGGTACAACACTGGAAGCATGTACGAACGTATACCATTCCTGACGCTTTACCAGCTTACAATCCCGAACAGGCAGGTGAGAACGTACTTCGGCAACCGCTTCAACTGATCGAGCATCTGTATCAGTGTGGCGATCATACCGCTTATCCATCCATCAATGCGGCCATGCAAACAGGTCGGGAAGTTGCCGAGATGATTACCCATCGCTTGTAGTCATTCTACAGAAAACAAAGCGTCCCGAAAACCTGGAGCTTTCGGGACGCTTTGTTTTCAACGACTTTCGTTCTATTGCTTCGTGCTTAGCTGATCCAGCAACACATAACGGGCCCGATTCTGCTCCGTTTCGCCGTGGGTATTTACATCAATACGCATCACCGGAACAGCCTTATCGCTGGTAACAGGTGCCCATTTGGGTAAGCCTGGTCCATTGGGATTCCCGGTTTTGATAAAGTTGGCAAAGTAGTTCTGCATCACTTCCGACACCTTATAATCGTCGGGGGTCCAGGCATACACTTTATTGCTGGCCAGATTTCCCATAGCATACTCAATTTCGGCTGAGTGAACTGCTCCACGAGCCGGTGGCATTTTCATAGCTGCGGCATCGCCCCCTTTTACAACACCACCAGCCAGTCCAGGAGCCGCATCGCCCATAGCTGCCGTCATGGCCGGGCGCGGACGAGCATACATGTAGCGATACACGGCTTTACCACCCCCTGTTTTGGCCTGGAGGTCGGACCACCGCCAGGTGCTGTAGCCAATAAACCGATCACTGGCCAGGTCGGTAGCCACTTGCATTACCTGTTCGTCAGAGCTGGCCGGGTATACTTTCAGCACCTCGTCGGCCTGCTCTTTGTAAAGCTTCTTGACGGCATTGGTATAATTTTCAACCGTTGGCTTTTCCTGTCCCATTACGGCGCGGTAGTTCATTTCTTCCGAATTCCAGCCAACCAGCAAAGGCACATGTGCCTGTTCACCAGCCGCGTACAGCTCCGCCGGAGCTTTCGGAAAGAAGTACCCATCGATAGCCGACGTGAACCAGGGGACACCGGGTTTAGCCGTTGCTTCCAGCAGTTTTTCGGCCGACATCGCCCGTAATTCGGCCAATGAGTTAGCTCCTGCACCCGTCGCAAACTTAACCCCCATTTCTTCAGCCGCCGATAAGGTCGACGGTGGCAAAGTACCAAGCAACGAGCCACTTTCACCAATCGCCCCTGCAATCAGGTTTTTCGACAAAGGCGACACCATCTGGGCACTTACCGATACTGAACCTGCCGACTCCCCTGCAATGGTTACTTTCTTTGGATCGCCCCCAAATGCGGCAATATTTTGCTGTACCCAGCGAAGGGCTGCTGTCTGGTCCAGGTACCCGTAATTGCTGGATGCATGATGGGGAGACTCTTTGGTCAGTTCGGGGTGTGCCATGAACCCGAAAACGCCCAGGCGGTAATTTACGGTAAGAGCAACGATGCCCTTTTTAGCCATGCTCTCGCCATCATACCGGGCCTCTGAACCGTCGCCAGCAACAAAACCGCCCCCGTAGAAATAGACCAGTACAGGTAGTTTTTCGTTCGACGACTTGGCGGGTGTCCATACATTAAGGTATAAACAGTCTTCGCTCATACCATCCGACCGGAATCCCATATCGCCAAAAATAGCGCGTTGCATGGCACGTGGCCCAAAATGATCGGTTTTACGCACACCCTGCCAGTTCTTAACAGGCTGGGGCTCTTTCCAGCGCAAATCACCGACCGGGGGTTGTGCAAACGGAATGCCTTTAAATGCACGAATACCGCTGGCTTCCGTAACGCCCTCTACCATCCCATTCGCGGTCCTGATCTGCGGACCTGCTGTCGACTGTGCCACAGCCTGGTAGGCCAGTTGGGTTGTCAGAAGCGAAAGCACTAAAAAGGTTTTCATTTGAAGTCAATTAAGGATTTTATGTATTATTGTCACAATTTGTTACAATAATAAAAACTGGCTCCGATACTACCAAAGTTTTTGTTACTTGCCGTCAACGAAGTGCTGTCAAAGCGATGTTTTGACCGAAGAAAAATTACGAACCGTATGCGTGAGCGATTACATCCCGAAGAAATACAGGCCGATGGTGCAGGTTTTTTGCCCAGTCTGGCTATCGACACCGTTATTTTTGGGTTTCATGAAGGCCAGCTAAAGATTCTGCTTCTGGAATACAAGAACACCAACTGGTTAGCCTTGCCGGGTGGTTTCGTCCGGGAAACGGAGAATTTGAATGATGCAGCCCGGCGCGTACTTGCCGAACGAACCAGCCTACAGGGTATTTATCTGGAGCAGTTTTATACGTTTGGCGACCTCGACCGCTACGATCCCACTCCCCTAAGGGCCATTATGTCGGCGCATGGCCTCAACTACTCCGATCATCACTGGCTGCTCCGTCGCTTCGTTTCGGTCGGGTACTATGCTTTGGTCGACTTCACGAAAGCCGTACCCGTACCCGATCTGCTGGCCGACCGCTGCGACTGG
Source organism: Spirosoma panaciterrae DSM 21099 (assembly GCF_000374025.1). GTDB lineage: Bacteria > Bacteroidota > Bacteroidia > Cytophagales > Spirosomataceae > Spirosoma > Spirosoma panaciterrae. Next base: position 434,160 of record NZ_KB893173.1, read on the forward strand.
TACGACCTGGCCAACCTGCCGCCTTTGATGCAAGACCACCAGAAAATTGTTCAGAAAGCGCTGGACACTTTACGGATTGAACTGGACCGGAAACTGATCGGCTTCAACCTACTCTCCGAAACCTTTACTATGGCTGATTTACAGCGACTTTACGAAACCATTTTAGGGCAGAAACTACATCGATCGGGATTCCAGCGAAAGATGCTCAGTCTGGAGATTCTGGAACGGCTCGACAAACAATACAGTGGAGGAGCCCACAAAGCACCTTATCTTTACCGATTCGCTTTCGATAAAAAGCCGGAATAATCATGCACTGATGGCTGCGCAGCTTCCGACGAAGAACCTGTTCAGATCACCCCGGCCAACTGTAAACTTCCATGCCAGCAAACGTCTTTGTTCGTTATGGTCTGCTCGTACTAATTGCACTGCCAATTGGTTTTTTGCTGCTTAACCCTCAGATTCTCCGCTCTGTATGGATTGAAAAATCCGGCAACTTCCAGGCAGCCCAAGGTATGCCCAACGTATATATCGGTCGGTCGGCTACACCACAGCAACGCTCCGCGTTTCGTACGTATGTTGGTCAGGCCCGGAATCGCATCCGGCGTTTTTGGGGAAGTCAGCAAGTGCGGGCCATTCTGATTTACTGCCCTACTCAGCCCGACTATGAGCAGTATTGCGCCGGGGGCGAAGGAGCAGGTTGTAGCCTGGGCACGCCATGGGGTAGTGCGTATTTGATCCTCGGACCCGATGGGAATGATGTCGATGTCATTGCGCATGAACTGTGTCACGACGAATTGTTTGTCCGGCTGGGTTGGTGGCGGGTAAAGCGCCAGATACCGCAATGGTTCAACGAAGGGCTGGCGCTTATGGTCGATTATCGATATAGTCACCCTGCAATCTGGGAACGCCCCGATCAGCCAGAAACGACTTTTTCGAGACCAGATCATGAGCCTACCAGACCCTACACCCATCATCCGATGCTAAAACTTTCGGAACTGGAAACGACCCGTGACTTCTTTGGAAGCGATTACAACCATACCATGTTGGCCTATCAGATAGCGGCTGATGAAGTAGCCCGCTGGCTGTCGCGCGTAGGCCGGCGAAACGTACCCGCACTGACCACTGCCGTGGCATCAGGAGAATCGTTCAGAAAAGCCTACCAGCGCATCGAAAAACAGAGCCATTAAATCAGGCTACCATTTTAGAATGCGCCGGGTAGTTTTTCGATCGCCAATCTGGATGTGCAGCAGGTAGGTTCCTGGCGGATACGCATCGAGTTGAATCGTAGACGCTGCCTGCCGGGTTTCACGCACCTGTACGGGGCGCCCGTTTACCTCCGTCAACGTTAACAAGGCTATCTGGCCTGGAGCTAAGCCATTGATCTGAACGGTTACCGCATGGGTTGCCGGAACGGGATATACATCTACATCAGCCATTGGCGAAGGATCGTCGACGCCAAGCAGTGGGGCAACAACCACGAAAACGCTCCTGGTAACCACCCCACCTTTTCCACACACATTATTCACGTCTACCAATTGATAAGCTGTTGATTTAAGAGGCTTTACCTGAACCAAATAGGGATTGACCGTGGCAATCAGGGAAACCACAGCCCCTGGTCCATTGGCGGTACTATCCCGATAGCTGAAATTCCAGGGAGCTGCCCCGGTAAACGTAACCGATAGGCTGGCCGGTTGGCCTTCGTAAACCGTTTGGTTACCCGTAAGCGAAGCCGTTGGTAGAAGGGCTGGTAATGCCGTAACGGCAACAGTATTCGAAACGCCCCCCGTCAATTCGGCCGTATACGTACCCGACTCCCGGACAACGATCGCCTGGTCCGTACGTTTACTGAGTACAACCCCGTCTTTTTTCCAGACATACTGATTGGCTTCAATATTGGCCGTCAGCGTAACACTATCGCCTGTACAGAACGTCGTTTTCCCCGAAGGTGTAATCTGAACCACTGATTGGAGATCTTTGGCCACAAAAAACGATTGCTCATACACTTTTCCATTGAACGTGGTCCGAAATTTCCATTGCCCGTCGGGGGCATCGGCTGGGATCGTCGCATAGATATACCAGTAAAAGTTGGTAAACGTAGATGAGCTTTTATCCTGAAAGGTGGTAAAGCGTTGTCCATTGGGTTGAAATACATCGAACTGGACTGGATCGCCAGTCTCCAGTTCACGCCCGAAAGCGTAAAAATAGAACCGTTGACCTGGTTGGGCGACGAGGACTTCATTGGTCACATTGGCCGAGCCGGGGCAAACGCCCATCACAGGCTGGACCAGATGAACACTCAGCCGATTAAGCATCTTATCTTTATACAGGGGCTGTTCTTTCCACCAGGCATCGGTAATGGTTTTATTGCAGGCGCCCTGAAATGGATCGATCAGCTTTCCCTGTGCATTGTACACCTCAAAATGCAGGTGGGGCCCCGACGACCGGCCCGAACTGCCGACAAAGCCCAGAAACTCCCCCTCCTCAACGCGCTGACCAATGCTTTTACTGGTTAGGGACTGCTTTTTCAGGTGCCCATACCAGGCCACCGAGCCGTCATCATGCCGGATATAAACAGCGTTCCAGTCGCTGGTGGCACTACTAAACGAACCACAACTCTGATCGTCGTTGCCGTCACTTTTCGAAATAATCAGGCCCGGCGCGGCCGCTACTACCTTCACGTACTCGCCCGCCATAACCGACCAGTTGAATGGCCAGAGCGAAATGTCCGTTCCCTGATGCTGGTAGCCACTTTTCTGATCATAGGTCCGGTTGCCACAGTTGTAATCCAGATTGGAAGTGGTATACTGGTTTACATCATCGGGGCCGAGAGCCGGGTTTAGATCCACATAATTGGAGATGGTCCAGAACCCATAAGGCGCCTGGCTTTTTGCCCAACGTAACGGAAACGTAAAAACAGGATGCGTTGCCGCTCTTCGGGCTCCATTTTTCGTCAATAATGCCAGTTTAGTCTGAAGCATCTGCTGAATATCCGCATGCTGCTGCGAAGTCAGACACGGTTGCCGATCCGGGCCAACGCCAACCAGCCGGCTCCCCACCAAAGCCGTTTGCGCCAGTAGGGTTTGTTTGCCCGCTAAAAGTAAAAGAAGCCATAAGACCGTATGTAGAGTTTTACCCATAGAATCGTCAGCAGAGTAGTTTGCAAGCTAGTATTTTCTACAATAGGCTTCCTGACTTTTGACTATATGGTAATTCGTTGCAGCAAAACCACGAAACGACTTTACCGCTCTTTGTCAGTGCTTTACAATTCGTTTCGTGGTTTTGCGATCACCAACCTGTACGTGTAGCAGATAGGTTCCGGGTGGGGTCTTATCCAGTGGCATAGACACTGAGGTCTGTCGACTTTCCAGCTTAGTAAGCGAATGGCCCGTCAGATCGGTCAATTCCAGAATGGCGGTTTGGGTAGGCGGTAAATCCCGGATATGCACACGTACGGAGGCTGTTACTGGAATTGGATAGACCTCGATTGCATCGGCCAGCGAGTTATCTTCTATGCCCAATACTGGACTGACAGCGACGACCGTCAGCCGATTGTTTACAGCGCCCTCCCCACATTCATTACTTACGGACAAGAGTCTATAAGCAGTCGTTTGCCTGGGACTTACCCGAAGCCAATACGGATTGGCATCAGTCGTGACCGAGCTACTTTTCTCGGCCCCAGCGCTAGTACTGTCACGGTAGGCAAATGTCCAGGGAGCGTTTCCTGTAAATACGACTGACAAACTGGCGGGTTGCCCTTCCAGTATGTTCTGATCGCCAGTCAGTGCAGCCGTTGCCAATGGCTTGATCGAAACGGTCAGGCGTGTATTCAATGATCCATAGTTAGCACATCCTCGGGTTGGGTCGATGGGGACCAATGCCATTTCATACGTTTGGCAAACCATCGCCGTTGTCTTCGGAATTGGCGGGGTCGTGGATTGAACCGTATCGGGCAATAGGCGATAAACAACCTGGTAATTCGGCGGAGGAGCAATGTGTCCATTTACGTTCAACGGGTCGGGCTGGCTATTCAGGCAGTAGGCCATCGTTCCGTAGTAGGTTGGGGGCCAGTTTGGCGGCTCAATGTCATAAGCCTTTCCATTAGTGGGGAAAGGCCCCGTCGTTGGTCTGTATAAAATCCGCAGTTTGGTTTTCACTTTTTCACTCTCACACCCATTGACCGACTGCGCAACATAATAAACCGTTTCCTTTACCGGATAGCTGTAGTTCGTGTTACCGAGGTAGGGTTTTGGAATAAAAAACGCCTGATGTTCTGCATCGTTGGCCCTATCACTTGGGCGCACAAAAACCTGATTTTCGTTATAAAGCATAGCATTGGCTCCCGAAACAACCGTTGTCGAAATAATCGAAATAAGGTCTCCACTTGGCAACACACGCTGGCAGTCCAGCACAAGACTATCGACGGTTGGTGGGGCGGGCCGCGCTTTAACCGTCAGGATTGTTGGGCTGGGATTGCCCATGATCGGTGGATTTTTTGATATGACCCGAATCCGATAAGTAGCCCCAATGGGTGTAGTAGCCGGGATTACAGCCCGGTACGTCACTTCATACCGCCCGGAAGCCGATACCAGCGACGAGGGAATTTCGCTGTATACAAGCCCATCTGCTGAAAGCTCAACCGATAAGGAATTGCTGCCAAACGTCCGAAAGGCTATAATATCGATGGACGCACCCGCACAGACCGATGTTACGGGCAAAGGCTGCGTGTCCAGTACTTCCTGGGCATAGCCATAATGGCAGATGAAAACCAGTAGGCTGAAAAATCGGATACAACGGCCCTGTTTTACCCGCAAAGCTGTGCCATACCCACGTAAACATAGAGTCATACCAGAAGAAGCCAAGGGGTCAGGGTTTGTTCCGCAACAGCATTCTACGACTAACCAAAGCTAAAATCCGAAAAGGCCGGTTTATTTTAAGCGAACGGTTTTGCCCACCTTTACCGAACCAACCAACGTATCGGGCAGATGGTCCAGTATTTCGGACTTAAATGCATTGATCAGCTTTCGTTTCAAAAAACTGCGGTGCATCACCAGACTCACTTCACGAACGGGCTGGGGTGTTTCGAAGGGCCGGAGCCGGGCACACCGGGTAGCATCCAGATCGAGCGTAGCCAGATAAGGCAGTAAGGTAAAACCGCCCTGCTTGTCGATCAGTTTAATTAGCGTTTCGAGCGATCCCGTTTCGTAACGCAGGGGCGTTCCTCCTGTAGACTGTCGATCGGCGCCACACAAGTTCATTACCTGATTTCGAAAGCAATGCCCTTCGGTCAGTAGCCAAAGGCCATCGGCCTGTAAATCTTCCGAACGAATAGACGTCCCGTTCAATAACGGATTTGACTCAGCTGCATACAACACAAAAGGCTCCTGAAATAGGGGCATTTCGGTAATGCCGTTCTCAGCCAATGGCGTAACCACCAGCCCCACGTCAATCAGTCCATTACGGAGCCGTTCAATAACCTGCTCCGTGACCAATTCCTGTATCTGCACCGATACAGCCGGATACTTCTGAATAAAACTTCCAATAAAGTAAGGCAGCAGATAGGGCGCCAGCGTAGGAATGATGCCAATTCGAAAATCACCCCGAATATCATCTTTCGATTCACTGACAATTTCAGGAATTCGACGGGCAGCCCGCAACACATCCCGCGCCTGTGCCAGAATCGCCTGCCCGGTTTCGGTAGGTACTACGGGTTGCTTCGAGCGGTCGAACACCAATACGCCCAGTTCGTCTTCCAGCTTCTGGATTTGCATACTCAGGGTAGGCTGCGTAACATGGCAGGCTTCGGCGGCCGTAGCAAAATGTCGGTAGGTATCAACGGCAACAATATAATCAAGTTGAGAAAGCGTCATGGAATATGGATTATGTATGGTATAGGATGTATGATGTATAGGAAAAATATCATACATCATGCATCCTTTAGCATACATAATCCATCCTATACCATACTTAAATAACAAATCTAAAGCTTCTCAAACCAAAAGAAACCGTCCTTGTTCTATTTTTGCGGGTAAAATCCTCACTAACTAACCTATGAAAGCACTTATCCTTGCCTGGTTGCTCGTTGGCTTCACTGGCTTTATGACGCTGGCTCAATCGCCGAAGTCGATCAATCCTCCGCTCCCTGGTTTTGACCTGGCGGGCTCGGATGCGCGTGCGGTTCAGATCGCCGATGAAGTTATGGCAGCTATGGGAGGCCGACCTGCCTGGGACGACACCCAACTGATTGCCTGGAATTTCAATGGCCTCCGCAAATTCGTATGGGATAAATATTCCGGAAATGTTCGGATCGACAATGTACTCGACGACCAGACTATTTTGCTGAATATCAATAGCGACAAGGGCCGGGTTTACCGAAATGGAGAAGAATTGACCGAACCCGACTCGGTAATGAAGTACGTTCGACAGGGCAAACGTAACTGGCTGAACGACTCCTATTGGCTGCTTATGCCCTTTAAGCTCAAAGATGCTGGAGCCACACTCAAATATCTGGGCACCGAAACCACTCAGGCGGGCAAAGCGGCTGATATTTTACAGATTACTTACAAAACCAACAACCTGGCACCCGGTGTACGTCATAAGATCTGGATCGATAAAAAAACCCGCCTGGTGAGTCAGTGGGCTCAGTTTGGCAAATTAACAGATAAGCAACCTCTTTTTGTAGTTCCCTGGGACGACTATCAGCAACATGGCGACATTTTACTGGCCAGCGAACGAGGTAGTCATGACCTTTCGGACATCATGGTGTTTACGGGCTTGCCCGGCGAGGTCTTCAGCGATTTCACCCGTACCGATTTAAGCCGCTATCACGAAGCAAAGTAAGTCGATGCGCTTCGGTTTATACAACGTATAGCGATTCCAGTACGATTCATCCATCATAAACCGACAATAAACTTACCGCTTCAAATTTCTGTTAGCCTTTTCATGAACCTTTCTGTTGAAACGTCTCCTACTTCAGTCCGAAAATCAATAGGCAAAACGGGCGTCCTACTGGTTAACCTGGGTACACCCGATAGCCCCTCTGTGCCTGATGTTCGTAAATACCTGCGTGAATTTCTGATGGATGGTCGTGTTATCGACATTCCGTTTGCCTCACGTTTTATGCTGGTCAATGGCATCATTGCCCCATTTCGTGCGCCCAAATCAGCCAAAGTCTATAAAGAACTCTGGACCGAGTCGGGCTCACCTCTGAAATATTATGGTCAGATCGTTGAGCGAGAGCTTCAGAAGGAACTGGGCACCGACTACGTTGTCAAATTGGCCATGCGCTACCAGAGTCCCAGCATCGAAGCGGGGCTGAAGGCGTTCCAGCAAGAGGGGCTTTCCGAACTCATCATTATTCCATTTTTCCCCCAATACGCTTCAGCCACAACGGGTTCTATTTATGAACTGGTTATGGATTTACTGAAAAGCTGGGAAGTGATTCCTGCCATTCGGTTCGTCAATCGGTTTCTGGAGCATCCGAAGTTTATTGAAGGCTTCGCCCAGATTGCCCGGAAGCATATGGAAGCCTACGACTACGATTACTTCCTGTTCAGTTATCACGGTCTGCCCGAACGCCAGATTTATAAAGGAGACATTACAAAACGAGTTTGTCAGTTGGGCGAATGCTGCAATACCCTTCATGCACTCAACCAGCACTGCTACCGGGCGCAATGCTTCGAAACGACCCGTTTGATCGTTAAGGCACTGGGTATTCCCGAAGGTCGCTACACAACCAGCTTTCAGTCAAGATTAGGCAAAGATCCCTGGATACAACCTTACACCGATGATATCATTAAAGGACTCCCCGGCAAAGGGATTAAAAGTGTGCTGGCATTCTCGCCCGCTTTTGTAGCTGACTGCCTGGAAACAACCATTGAAGTGGGGGTAGAATACAAAGAGTTGTTCGAACAATCGGGAGGCCAGCACTGGCAACTGGTCGAAAGCCTGAACGACAGCCCCCTCTGGATCGAAACACTGGTTGATCTGGTCAAAACCGCCTAACCGTTTACCCGATCGAGCCCCCTAATCAAAAAAACAAGCCCGCTCTTTTTACAAGAAGCGGGCTTTTCATTACGGCAGATACAGTACTGAAATGACAAGGGGCAATTCATTGTTGCAGGTATAATAATCGTATAGATTCCTATTTACAGCAATACATTATATCCCTTATACCGACCCTCAGTCCGTATATGCTTTATCATTGAACAATCTTCATTCAATAATGTTTTGACAGGCCAATTATTTTTTGATCAGTATCTACCCACTTACGAACGGGTGCAAGTCGCACTAATGTAATGGATCAATCTGGTAGTTATCGAAGTAGAAACAGAACGAATCGTATAATCAATGATACTTCCGCCATTTATCCGCATAAACTCGCAGATTTTTAGTAGTTTAGTACGTCTTAACTTTCCTCCCAAATGACACGCTTCACTCAACTTTTTCTCTGTTTTCTATTTTCGGTACCTCTTTTTGGTCAAATTCAAAAACGCCCCCTCAACGCTTCCGACTATGATCGGTGGCAAAGCGTTCGGGCCGAAAAGATTTCGTCCGATGGTCATTGGATTTCTTATCAGATTGACCGTCAGGAAGGGGATGGGCGGCTGGAAGTAGCCAGTAGTACGGGAGGCAACCAGCCCCGGTATCGTTTCGCTCGCGGCTATATGGCTCAGTTTACCCCCGACAGCAAGTATCTGGTTATGCGGATCAAAGCACCCGCTGCCGATACCCGTAAGGCCAAACTCAAGAAAAAGAAACCCGACGAGATGCCGAAGGATAGCCTGGTGGCTCTGAATCTGGCTACGGGTAAATCGATCCGTTTCGCCAATGTGAAATCGTATACGTTTGGCAAGGATGGCGGCTCGTGGCTGGCTGTAGTGCAGGAACGTAAAGACGAACCGTCGCGACCTGCCTCTCGGGCAACCACCCAGACCGCGAAAGACACCCTGCTCCCCTCCGCCCCCGTTTCGACCACAACGGTTGCCACACGTCGCGGCCCGTCAAAACGCCCCAAAGGTGACGACCTAACCCTGCTGAACCTGGCCGATGGCTCCCGTAAAACCTTCCGCTATGTATCGAACGTAGCCATTTCGGATAATGGTCAGAAAGTTTTCTACAGCAAGGAGTCAGCGATTGATAGCCTGAAAGCTAGCGACCCTGCGGTGCCGGGTGTATTTCTGTTCAATACCGCCAATGGGCAAACCATGTTGGTAGATACCAGTTCCAAAAAGAAGATTTACAAGGGGTTGGCCATCGACAAAACAGGTGATCAGCTAGCCTGGATGGCCTCGGCCGACAGCGCGGGAGCCGACGTAAAAGTATTTACACTGTATTACAAAAACGTTGCGGCATCGCCTGCCCCTAAAGGCAAAAAAGCGAAATCCGTTGAGGCCGAATTGCCATACCGGGTAATGGCCGATACAACCCTGAAAGCACTACCGAAAGGCTGGTCGGTCAATGAATTTCGGGAGCCAAAGTTTGCTGAGGACGGGAAGCGACTCTATTTCTCCACGTCGCCCATTCCGCCCAAGCCTACAAAAGACACCCTGACGCCCGACGATGAAAAAGTAAAAATGGACATCTGGACCTGGACCGATACGCGCCTGCAACCCATGCAGCAACGGCGGCTTAAGGAAGAAAAAGAACGCGGATTTCTGACAATGGCCGATTTAACCACCGGAAAAGTTACGATGCTGGCCAATCGTGAAATACCGACTGTTGCGTTCGACCCCAAAGTCAATTCGCGGTATCTACTGGGATTGAGCGACTTACCCTACCAGGTTCAGGCTTCCTGGGACCCTGGCCATACCGACCTTTATTTGATTGATACGCAAACGGGCGAAAAGAAACGCATTGCCAACGATGCTATGGCATCGCAGCCTAAATTGTCGCCAGGAGGCCAGTACGCTTACTGGTTCGATGAGCGGGACTCGCTTTGGCGGGCCTGGTCCATCGCCGAAAACAAACGCATTGACCTGACGCGCGGTTTGCCCAGCAAGTTCTTCGATGAGGAACACGATACACCCAACCTTCCGGGTGCTTACGGATCGGCTGGCTGGACCACTGGCGACCGCTATCTGTGGCTCTACGACCGCTACGACATCTGGCAGGTAGATCCAACAGGGCGCGAGAAACCAACTAATCTCACCGCAGGCTGGGGCCGTAAAAATGGCGTTCGACTCCGGTATGCCGATCTGGGTGAAGATGATTCATCGGGGCCAGGATTTGGTCGGTCAGCGCCCGAAAAAGCCATCGACCCCAAAGCGGAAGTTTTCTTTACCGGTATCTGGGAAAGTGATAAGTCGACGGGGATTTTGAAGAGTAAAAATGGCCTAACCGCCACAGACCCCACAACCCTAACCCGTAGTAACCATCGGTATTTCGGTTTGAATAAAGCCAAAAATGCCTCAACGATGACCTTCTATCGGGGCAACTTCCAGGAACCGATCAACCTTTTCCAGACGGATAGCACCCTGGCGAATCCCGTTCAACTAACCCGCGTCAATCCGCAGCAGGATAGTATTCGCTGGGGCAGTGTTGAACTGGTAAGCTGGTTAGGTACCAACGGGGTTAAACTGGAAGGCTTGTTGTACAAACCCGAAGGCTTCGATCCGAAAAAGAAGTACCCTATGCTTACGTACTTCTACGAACGGAATGCCGAAACCCTGAATGATTACAAAGCGCCTGCTCCAAGTCGCTCTACCATCAACGTGGCTTACTGTGTTTCGAATGGCTATCTGGTTTTCATTCCAGACATCGTATACACGACGGGGCAGCCAGGTCCTAATGCCTACGACTGTATTGTACCGGGTGTGTTGAGCCTGATCGACAAAGGATTCGTGGATCGCGATCGGCTGGGTATTCAGGGGCAAAGCTGGGGAGGTTATCAAACGGCCTATATCATTACCCGTACCAATCTGTTTCGGGCAGCAGAGGCCGGTGCTCCCGTAGCCAACATGACTTCAGCCTATGGGGGTATTCGCTGGGAGACGGGTATTGTCCGTCAGTTTCAGTATGAGAAAACCCAGAGCCGGATTGGTGGAACACTCTGGGACAAGCCCATGAATTATATCGAGAACTCGCCCCTTTTCTTCGCCAATCGCATTCAGACGCCCCTCATGATGACGCATAACGATGCCGATGGTGCTGTGCCCTGGTACCAGGGAATTGAGTTTTACTCGGCCCTCCGTCGGTTGAATAAGCCCGTCTGGATGCTGGTCTACAATGGTGAAGGCCATAACCTGACGCAACGTCATAATGCCAAAGATCTGAGTATTCGCCTGTACCAATTCTTCGATTATTACCTCAAAGATGCGCCTATGCCGCTCTGGATGAAAGAAGGGCGCACAGCCGTTGAGAAAGATAGGGGTGAAATGAAGTATGGTCTGGCCGTGGAACCACAGCAACTATCAAGTGGCGGATCAAACTAGACGGTCTGCAAGTAACTGAAAAGTCCAACGCCTGATTGAATTCCATTTAGAACGGTTCGCCTTCGCGGTTTGAGCACGATAACTCTAACGTGGTCAAAATGCAGTTGATTTAGACAGTAAGAGCCGGATCAACGTCCGGCTCTTACTGGTTTACTGGGCTGATACAGCTTCTTTTACCACTTCGCCTTTAAAATACAGAACCACCGTTCCCCCTTCGGCATTCGACTCTACAGTTACCGACTTATTGAAGGCCCCCATGGCAGCCGCATTATACGTCGCTTTAATGATACCTGCCTGTCCGGGCATAACTGGCGCTTTCGGATAGTCTACCCCTGTGCAACCACAAGACCCCTGCGCCCGGTTGATGACGAGAGGTAATTCACCTTTATTGGTAAAGGCAAATTCAACCGTTACGGGTTTTCCCTGCGGAATACGTCCGAAATCATGGGTGGCGTTTTTCCAGTTGAACAACGCAGCCGGTACGGTCATCGCCATGGAGGCTGCCAGTAATAAAAACGAGCCAAAAAACAGGAGACGTTTCATAGAAAATTGGTTTAATAGGATTTGTTATGTACTGCCCACTCAGGCAACATTGCAAACCTACATCTCATTTTTGCCCGACTCTGTTAAGCAGTGCCTAATGTTTGTTAATGAGTTGTTAACGTAGCCCCAATTTGTGGATGAGGATTGAGTGATTGAACGAATAGTCCGTACTTTACACTCATTCAGCAATTCAATCATTCAGCCTCCATGTCTCGTCTGCGATTGTTGGTTCTGCTTTCGGTGCTTTCCATTATCGGTATTCTGGCAGTACAGGTCGTGTGGGTACGAAACGCGTATGCACTGCGCGAACGACAGTTTCGCCAGTCGGCATTCATTGCCTTGCAGGATGTGGCTGATGAAGTGGCCCGGCTGAATCATTTTACACTGAATCGCTACGCCGTTACCCAGCTCTCCGACGATTATTTCATTGTAAACACCGACGCGCCCATCGACCCGGCTGCACTTGAAACGTTTATTCAGGGCTCTCTACAGGCCCATAACCTGATTACCGACTACGAATACGGCATTTACAACTGCGAAACGGACCGGATGGTCTATGGCGCTTATGTAAGTCCAAATGCTTTGACAAAAGGCAGGTTGCAGAGTGTCCGAAACCTCCCCAAATTCCCCCGATATACTTACTATTTCGGTATCCGTTTTCCCAACCAGGCCGGATTCGTAGCAGGGCAGTTAACGGGCTGGGTATGGTCGACCGGGGCAGTACTTCTGGTTGTACTTTTCTTTGGGTATACGCTCAGTGTTGTTTTGAAACAACGCCGGCTAACCGAAGTACAGCGGGATTTTATCAATAACATCACTCACGAACTCCAGACGCCCGTATCAACCATTCGGGTGGCGGCCGATGTGCTACAAACCGATGGAATAGCCCAACAGCCTAATCGCCTTAAACAGTATGCACGTGTACTGGGCGAAGAAAGTCAACGGCTACAAAAACAGGTAAATAGCATTTTACAACTGGCAAAATCGGAACGAACCGGGTTTGTGCTCGAAAAAACGGAGGTAAACCTACACGACTTGATGACCGAAGCCGCCCAGCAGTTTGCTCCCCACATAACTCTGGACCTTACGGCTCCCAAGGCCGATATTCATGCTGATCGGTATCACCTTGAAACAACGCTGAACAACCTGATTGATAACGCCCTGAAATACTGCGATAAATCACCCAGCATTGTCTTGCATACCCGGCAGGAACAGAGTAAACTACGCTGGTCGGTCAGCGACAATGGCATCGGAATTGCTCCCAAGCATCAAAAAGCCGTTTTCCAACAGTTCTATCGGATAGGTTCGGGGCATACCCACAATGTAAAAGGCTTTGGACTCGGGCTGTATTATGTCCGGCAGGTTATTCGGGCACATGGCTGGCATCTGGAGTTGCATAGCGAACCGGGCCAGGGAAGTACATTTACGATATTTATAGCGAGTGAGAGCGTGAATGAGCGGAAACCTGACAAGTTAGGCGAGCCATTATATTCACGTTTTCGCTCATTCACGCTTTCACGAATTAAGCTTTGACACTGGCTCGTATTTTATTCGTCGAAGATGATGTAAATCTGGGATTTGTGATTCGGGATACACTCGAAAACGTCCCTTTCCGGGTTACGCATTGCACCACTGGACCGGAGGCCTGGGAGGCTTTTCAGGCTGGCCCGTTTGATGTGTGTCTGCTGGATGTCATGCTGCCCCAAAGTGATGGATTTACCCTTGCCCGACAGATCCGTTCGGTCAACACACAAGTTCCCATTTTATTTCTGAGTGCCCTTGCCAATAAAGAGGATCGCCTGCAGGGGTTACGATTGGGAGCCGACGATTATCTGACCAAACCCTTTAGTATCGAAGAACTGATCCTGAAAATCAATGTATTCCTCCGACGTACTGTTAATCACCAACCTCAATCACTGCCAGCGGACATTAAGCTTGATCGGCAGAATCTTACGCTCACGATCAATGAGCAGGTTCAGGCCTTAACCTATCGTGAGGCAAATGTTCTGGCCTATTTTCTGGACCGTCCTAATACCCTCGTTCGTCGCGATGACCTGTTGCGGGCCGTTTGGGGCGATGATGATTACTTTATGGGTCGTAGTCTGGATGTATTCATCTCCCGGCTGCGCAAACGATTAGCCCAGGTACCGTCCATCCGAATTGACAATGTCCATGGCGTTGGGTTTATTTTGCGCCGTTCATGAACTCCATTTGCAGCCTACCTTTTCTGCTTCGTAGTTTGCAATCCGAAATTGGCGCTGACTGCCCGACAGGAACGGTAATCCGCGACTCTTAAACCACAAACTATCCCGATGACTTACAAATTACCTGCTCTTTTGCTAGTAGCTGGGCTGTTGTTGTACGGTTGTAAAACAGCGAAGCTCCCCAACCAGTCACTGCCTACTACCGCCCGCGTTTTGCAGGAAGGGTTTCTTACCTGCTTTGCCCCGGGCACTTCGCTCAACAATCAGCCCGTATGGTGCGAAGCGTCGGCTGTGTTGTTTGACGGAAAACATATTCTGTTTGCCAATGACAAAGATATGCCAGCCGGTCAGAGCCCGGTTTTTATGAAAACGCTCGATGATCTGGCCGATTCTACCCGATCACCAACCTACCTCACGCGTCCCCTCTTTTCCTCAACCCGAAAATACGAAGATTTCGCTCAGACGCCCGACCGCCGTTTTGTGCTGCTCACCACAGCCTTCGACCGGGTCAAGTCGGGCAGCCATGACTGGGATAGTTACAACACCATTCTTTACTGGCGTAGTGGTGATGAACAGCACCCCCAGGTGCTTGCTCCCGACGATACCAGTCGAACCTCAATAGCTTATCGCCAGCGCATCGCTCAGCTATTGGCTACTGCGGAATTTCCGGGAGCCATTCCGTACTTCAAGATTGAAGGATTAGCCGCTACAGACAAGCAACTGCTGTTTGGAATTCGGGAAGAGGGCAAATCGTACGAGAGCTTTACGTACCAGGCTAAAATCATCAGTGTATCGTATCAGATCGAGAAAAAAGGCGATTCGGAGCGAATCCGGCTGGCCGACGACTGGAAAATTATCAACAACTTCGATATAGCCGCTGCCGAACCCTCACTTCCAAAACCGCTGGCCTTATCCAGTCTGGAATACGATCCTTACCGGGGCTGTTTCTGGCTGCTCACGTCGATGGAAGCCAATGGTCAGCTAGATGCTTATCTTTGGACAATCAGCCCCACCGACTTGTATGCTGGTAAACCTTTTTCATTAATGCGTAATGCGCAGGGCCAACCCATTCATACCCCCGGCCATAAAGCCGAAGACCTGACCCCACTCGATCAGAACCGATTGCTGCTCATCAGCGACGATGACCGGACTCGTACCACCATCGGAACACAAATTCGAAATCCAAATCAGGCTGCTTATACGATTCTCACAGTTAACTAAGTTGATTTCTCTACAATAAAACGTCCCGAAGGCCTTGCGCTCTCGGGACGTTTTGTACTCAGCCACGGTTTCAGAATGGTTGAGCAACGCCTAAACCGTTTATTGAATTGACCCAAAGAACGAATACGTTCCGGTAATGAAGGGAATAACGCCCGTGGCATGCGTGGCCCCTGGCATCGTTATCAGTTCTACATTCGTTGCCCCCCGCTTCTGCATGGCGTCGTAGGCATTTTTTGAGTTCAGGTAAAACACAATTTCATCCGCATCGCCATGATAAAGCTGGGTTCTTGTTCGAGGTCGCCAGTCATGGATATCGTTATCCTGCACAGCGGCCAGAAAAGCCTTATCTGTTCCATCATTGACGGCCTGTTTGAAACTTTCCGTAAATGCCTGATTCAGACTAACGCTGATCGATGCATTTTTTCCCGAAGCGGCTACCTGCGTTGCATAGGGCTCTTTAAAGTAATAGCTCATTGGTCGGTTCAGCCCATAAATCCGGTCGTAGGTAAGCAGTACCCAGATATACAGTCGATTAATACTGGCATCTCCACCCGTTTTCTGATTCAGAATATAGCTCATAAACGCTGGCTTATCATAGGCCCCTGCTCCACAACTCGACGCAACCAGATTGAATTCATTTCCGGCTTCTTCTTCCAACTTCTTCTGCAAGGCCATAGTGGCATACCCACCTTCCGAATAGCCAGCCAGAAAAAGTCGACTATCCCAATTTATACGCTGGCTCGTCAGAAACTCACGGGTAGCCCGCAGCATATCGAGCGAAGCTGTGGCTAATCCATTGCGATGCTCATAGGTATGCGGCAGGTCTTTTGAGGCTCCATAGCCAATGTAATCGGGCGCTGCAATAATATACCCCTGGGAGGCAAACACGGAACCAAATGTATAAGCTTCGCTACTGGGGCCGAAGTTTGAAGGCGCGTCGGTTTCGCTCGTGATTGTGCCGTGCTGCATACTTAACAATGGCACTGCGCCTGTGGTAACCGGAATCAATAAAGCCCCGGAGGCTTTCACCGGCTTACCATCGGTGTTGGTGGTCATGTATTCCAATCGGTAGGCTTTTATTCCATAATGGATAAACACCTGTAGAAGAGCATTCGCGCCTGTGAACCGACTCCGAAGCTGATCTGTAGAATATTCCCCTATCAGCGAGCTATTTACTAAAACAACTGGCTGACTGGGAGTTACAGAGCTGTCGCTATCGGCCGTTTTACAGGCTACTGGCGCGAAACATAATAAGCTCCCTACAAAAAGAGCGAATAACGATTTTCTAAATATCATGGAATAGAACCTAAATTGAATAGCTATAGAATTAACGCTTTTTCGGCCCTATTCGTTTATGGCCCTTTGGATAAAATCGGGACAAAACACAGAGATATACCCTTAACTATCAATAGTTTAACAACAAGAATCGATTATTAATACTCCGTATTCAAGCTAAATCAAATAAGCTGAAAGCTGACTGGCGCATTTAAGCAGTCAATGAATACAGTTTTGTAGAGCCCTTTCCACAACTCTATGAATCTTCCTTCCCGGTTACTCTATTAAATTACTTCGCTATATAAAAAATTATAGTTTTTTTTACCCTCAACATATAAACACAAAATATTGACTATCAAACAGTTGCCAATAATAGGTTCAATAATACTGAGATTTGGGGTTAAACTGGTATAAGGTTTGGGTATCTATAAGCAATACCAATATTCACAACGCTATGAATTATGAACTGAAATCTGTTGCAACCAAGGCACTGGCAATTCCACTGGCAATTTCGCTGATGGCTGGAAATGTGGCCTGTGCTCAACAGAAAAAATTGAACAAGACTCAGAAAGGAGCTATAGTTGGAGCCAGTGGTGGCGCTGTTATCGGCGGCATGATCGGTAAATCAACAGGTAAAACAGCTATGGGGGCCATTCTTGGCGCCACGGTCGGAGGAGCTGCTGGTGCGGTTATTGGCCGACGTATGGATAAACGTGCTGAAGAAATACAACGTCAGATGCCCAATGCCCAGGTTGATCGGGTGGGCGAAGGAATTAAAGTATCGCTTGGCTCAGACATTTTGTTCGATGTTGACTCGTATGCACTGAAGTCGTCAACGAAACAACAACTGGTTGAATTCGCTCAGACGCTTAATAAGGAAGAAGATACAGATATTTTAGTAGAAGGTCATGCCGATGCTACGGGTTCAGCAGACCACAACCTTAAATTATCGCAACAACGAGCCAATGCGGTTGCCAGCTTTCTGGAAACTCAGGGCGTAAAAACCTCACGCGTTGATGAGAAAGGTTATGGTGAGTCGCAACCTGTTGCCGATAATGCAACCGCATCGGGCCGTCAGAAAAACCGTCGTGTCGATATTGCAATTTTTGCGAACAAAAAAATGCAGCGCGAGGCTAAAAACGGCAAGCTTGGTGAGTAACTGATCGGATGGTTAGGAGAATTCTCCTAACCATCTTACTATATACCAGAACATAAACCGATGGATACGCCCAGAAAAGGAGACAAGGTAAGTTGGAAGTACGGGAAAGGTAAAGCTGAGGGTACTATCGAAGAAGTACACAAAGATGCTATAGAACGCACTGTTCAGGGCGCCACCGTCAAGCGCAAAGGGTCGACAGAAGAACCAGCTTTAGTAATAAAACAAGACCATAAGCGAATTATTAAGTCGGCTAGTGAAGTCACAAAACAATAGACTGAATTATGACAGCAACGCTTGATGAACAGGAGAAAAAAGAGCTTCGGCATACGTTTGACAAACTGGTCAATATGTCGGCCTCTACGCTAACAAAGTGGCTGCAAACCGAAGAATCTAATTCAGTGGGCCAAACAAAAGGCGGTAACACGGAGTCTATTGGTCATCAGTCGGGCAAACGAATCATCGAGATTCTTCAAAAGAAGGTCGATGAATTAACTGAAAGCGATTATGAGCATATGCAGAAAGTAATCAGTTATGTGAAGCGTCACAGCGCCCAGCGCCCCGAACACGTAGCTAATTCAAACTGGGCTTATTCGTTAAAAAACTGGGGTCATGACCCCGAAAAATAAAGGCTGCTGGTCAGACAGCTTAACTTTCTGATTTACTCAACTCGAAACGTTACGAAATACTTTTTTTGATCTAGTACAACCTACACAACGTTATGAATGTGAAAGTAACCCGGAGTGAAATCCTTGAACAGCTTAGTCGACTGCTAACGCTTAGCCGCGATGCCGAAAAAGGATACAATGAAGCGGCTGAACATGTCGACAGCCACGAGTTAAAAACCTTGTTGCTTACCCAATCGCGCCAACGGGCCGAGTTTGCCCTTGAACTTGATCGCGAAATCCGAACATTGGGCGGTGAACCCGACGACAGCACCAGTCTGGCTGCCGACCTTCACCGCGCCTGGATCAATATAAAATCAGCATTTGCCACCAATGATGATAAAGCTGTCGTACAGGAATGCCACCGGGGCGACCAGGAAGCCCTAAATAATTATAATTCTGTACTTCAGGAAACTGACTTAGTAGCCAGTACTCGAGAGTTGCTGCTTCGCCAGAAACAGAGTATCGACTCGGCCAATTCTACAATGGCCCGTCTGGCCTTGGTAGTGTAGTGAATGGTGGGATTGGAAAGCCTGCTCCCTTTGGGGGTAGGCTTTTTTGTGCCTAAAAAATAGCGCAAACAATCCTCTTTCACGCTCAGTTAAACAACAAAACCACTATTCTCTACGCATAGAACGTTATGAGTAAAGCATCTAAAGTAAATTCAGAAGCAGCCACTTTGAGCACCAAGCCGGGTAAGCCGTATCCCCTTGGCGCTACATACGATGGTGAGGGAGTTAATTTTGCCTTATTTAGTGAGAATGCAACGGCTGTTACGCTTTGTTTGTACGACGAAGCCAACCCGGCTGAAGAAATTACCCGCATCCCGCTTATTGAACGAACCGATCTGGTCTGGCACATCTATCTGGATGGCCTAAAGGCTGGTCAACTGTATGGATTCCGGGTGGATGGACCTTATGATCCGGCTTCAGGACACTACTTCAACCCGTCCAAACTCTTGCTCGATCCGTATGCCCGGGCCATTCACGCGCCGGTCAATCATGATGATGCCTGGTTAGGCTATGATTATGGCGAACTGGCCACCGATGATGTAGGGGTTGAACCGCATCAAACAACGTTGATTAGAAGTGAAAAAGATAGCGGCCCTTCAATGCCCAAGAGCATTGTGATCGACCCTGCTTTTGACTGGGAAGATGATAACGCTCCGGGTATTCCTTTACACCGTTCAATCATTTACGAAGTGCATGTGAAGGGATTCACCCATCTGCACCCAACCATCGACGAGTCGGTTCGGGGTTCGTATGCCGGGCTTGGCTCCCCCGAAAGCGTTGATTATCTGAAGAAACTAGGGATTACGGCTGTTGAACTATTGCCCGTCCACCAATTTACGGACGAAAGTTATTGGGGGTATAACAGTATTGGCTTTTTTGCTCCACAAAATACCTATTCGGCGGCTGGCATGATGGGGCAACAGGTTACGGAGTTTAAGCAGATGGTCAAAAATCTGCACAAAGCGGGTATCGAAGTCATTCTGGATGTAGTCTATAACCACACGGCCGAGGGGAATCAGCTTGGCCCTACACTCTCTTTCAAAGGTATTGACAATCGGGTTTATTACCACCAGGTCGGCGATAATCCTGAATATTACATGGATTATACGGGTACAGGCAACACGTTCAACTTAAGCCATCCCCGCGTATTACAGCTCGTAATGGATAGTCTGCGTTATTGGGTGACCGATATGCACGTAGATGGATTCCGGTTCGATCTGGCATCGGCACTGATTCGTACCGACGAAGAGTTTGGCAGTGTATCTGCCTTTCTGGATACCGTTGCTCAGGACCCAATTCTGGCTCAGGTAAAACTCATAGCTGAACCCTGGGATATTCACTCGTATCATGTGGGTGGTTTTCCGGTTCGTTGGTCGGAGTGGAACGGCAAATACCGGGATACCCTGCGGGCCTTCTGGAAAGGCGATCCTGGCAAAGCGTCCGAAACAGCCACCCGAATTCTGGGTAGCCCTGATCTGTATGCCAATGATGGCCGGTCACCAGCTAACAGCATCAACCTTATCACAGCGCATGATGGCTTCACCCTGAACGACCTCGTTACGTATAACGAGAAACATAATGAAGCCAATGGCGAAGATAATCGAGATGGCTCGAACGATAATTTAAGCTGGAACTGTGGCGTCGAAGGGCCTACCGACGATACAGCCATCAATGAACTGCGGGAGCGGCAGAAACGTAATTTTCTGACTACGATGATGCTCAGTCAGGGTACGCCCATGATTGTAATGGGTGACGAATACGGTCGTACGCAGCAGGGCAACAACAACGGATACAACCAAGACAGCCCAATAAGCTGGATGGATTGGCACTGGAACGAACAGCAACAGGCTCTTTTCGAATTTACAGGCCAGCTAACCGCTCTGCGCCAGGCTACTCCCCTCCTCAGTCGACGTCGTTTTTTTGGTACAGAACAGGTGGCCTATTTACGCCCTGATGGACTGGAAATGACGGGCGATGATTTTAATAATCCCGAAACACGTTGCCTGGCCTTGTTTATCGATGGACTCCGGGTAACCGAGCAAACTGAAGATGGCCAGGATGTTGGCGATGAGCAATTACTCTGGATCCTGAACGCCTACTGGGACGACATTCCATTTAAACTCCCGAAAATAGACCGTAAACGTGCGTCCTGGGAGGTTCTTGTTGATACAGCTGCCGGACAGGTACACCCGAATGGTGAACCCGTTAAAGGGGGTAGTACGATAACCGTTGGTGGACGTACGTCAATGCTTCTTAAACTGGCATAACAAACCTACGAAAAGCAGGAAGGGGGTGAAAAAGAGAACGAATCAACCCGTTCTCTTTTTCACCCCCTTTTTATTATTTCTTTTCTCTAATTATACACCTTCTCATTTTCTCCCATATCGGGTGGCGTACCCGTAACCAGAGCAGCCGCCTGTTGGAACAAACGTACCATTCGGCTATCACTGGCACTCCAGTACTCAGCCATATCGATATGGACCTTCAGCAAAATCAGATCCGGGTCATCTTTACCCTTGGGAAACCACGCTTTAGCTTGTGGATTCCACAATTCATCTACTTTAGCCCGGTCGTCTAACTCCTCGGCATGCCCAGACACAGATACATAATCAGCATCACCAACATCGGCAAAGGATAAATTCACCCGATTATTGTTGTGATCGATCTGATCCACTTTGGGTGACGTTCGGTTGGTAAAGAACCAGATTGTTCCTTCCTCATCGACTTGCAGAGCCGCCATCGGCCGACTAACCAGATTACCTTCCTGATCGATGGTGGTCATCATCGTAATGCGAATGTCCTCGATCATGTCCCGGACTTTCTCTAACTGTTTGTTGATCTGGGGTTTTGTTTCCATAACGTTTTAAAAAAAATCATCAGTCACTAGTCGCCAGCCAATTGTAAGGGATCTCCTGTCCTACGGCTGTTGACTATCGACTGACGATGACTACGTATTGACTAAGTTAATTATAAAGTGTTTGACGCAGATCGATACCGTAAAATAACGAGGCTGGTGTAGTTACTGGGTTTTTAGCTTCCAGGTCAGTCTGATACCCCATGTCAATAATGTTGACACAACAGCAGATCGTTTGCTGGCATATAGCGTAAACCTGATTGGCCCGTTCGAAATTATACTGGCTAACTTCCTGCGCACATTTCTCGCAGACCTCTATGCAGGCTTTAGCTAACAAACGAGCATTTTCAGAACCTCTTACGTATAGCGTGGCCAGATTTCGGCACATATCGGCACAATCGAGGTTGAGAAATATGCTGCGATACCAATTCTCGATATCCTCTGCATTAGAACATTCCGTTGCGAATTGGTTGCAGAGCGTAGAGCAGCTTATTAAGGAATCGTAAATCGTTTTTTTCCAGATCATTGCCATAGGTAGTGTTTAGATGGTAGATAAGGTCAGGCGTAGATCTGATCATTTTTGATCGTCCATTCCTGATTGGAGCGTTCAAGACGAGCCCACCGGCGAGCTTCGTCTACACTAATCATGATGATATGCTGCTGATCCAACTGCCCTTGTTCCTGCAGTTGATTTGCAATTTCAATCGCCTTTGCCCGTGTTCTTGGGCTGAGTGACCGCATGGCCGCCGGAAAATGAGTAATAGACCACATAGCTTGAATTAGTAGGTTACTGAATACTATGCTTTTTCTATGCCATATCGAGCAGCAACTTACTATACTCATATACGTTAAAACGTAAACTACTATCTATCAAGACACTAACATTGAGCCAGGATGTTTTTTTTATAGACCGCTCACAACCCCTCTATTTTTTACTGAAATTTTCTGTGGAAGTTTGTGTATAATTTTACTCAGTTAATTCCACAAAAAAACCAGCTTTTGTAGAAAGCTGGTTAAAACACAATCGTCATACACACGGTACCTCATTGAGTTACCAAGGTCAATTTTATCTCGGAAAATACAGCCGGAACGTCGTTCCCTTCCCTTCCTGACTTTCAACCTCGATCGATCCTTTATGGCTATTGATAATATTTTGAGTCGCAGTCAAGCCCAGACCCATTCCGCCCGATTTCCCCGTAAAAAATGGGTCGAATAATCGCTGACGAACCGATTCACTGATCCCTTCACCGTTATCACTCACTTCTACGTATACCCGGTTGTTATCGGTACAGCCCGTTCTCACAATCAGTACCCCTTTCCCTTCTTCCATTGCTTCCACGGCGTTGACCAGAATATTAAGGAGTGCTGTTTTAACCTGGTCACGGTCGAGTAAGGCGGAGCAATCGTCGGTCGAAAACTGGGTTTCAAGCCGCATTCGTTTCAGCTTAATCCGATCACTGATGAGTTGAATCGTTTCCCGAACTACCGGATTAAAGTCTTGTTTTTTACGATCAAGGTCACGCGGTTTCGACGAATTGAGCATCTCAGTTATAAGTTGTCCAATACGATCTACATTGCGCTCAATAATATCGGTAAACATGGTAATAAACTCGCTATCTGTATCGAGTTCATCCTTGAGTTGTTCCAAAGCCAGACTCAGGTTCGTGAGCGGGTTTCGGACTTCGTGAGCAATACTTCGGGCAATTTTGCCGGTCATGCTTAGCTTCTCAGCCAGAATAAGATCCTGCTGAGCCCGTTTCTGATCGGTAATATCCCGTACAATGCCCTGATACCATTCGGGGTGGCCAATCACGTCTTCGACTGCCCAAACCGAAATCTGACAGATTCGTTTGCGTCCATTTCGATGAATAAGCGTGGTTTCGAAGTCTTTAATCTGCCCATGCTCCCGTACGTTGAAGCGCAGGTTACGGAGTTGGTTCAGGTCGGCAAAAAGCCGGGCCGGGTTCAGATGAATCAGCTCATCGCGGCTATAGCCCAGCAGGCGTTCAACGGAAGAATTTGCGTCCTGAAAACGCATTTCATCATTAGCCACAAAAATGGCATCGATCGACCGCTCAAATAGTGTTCTATACTTATTCTCTTTTTGAGCCAGCTCGGCCAGGACGCTGGCCTGCCGAAGTGCATATCGAATACTACGCCCCAGCAGTTGAGCGTCGATACGACCTTTCACCAGGTAATCGGCAGCACCCAATTCGAGAGCCGACTGATCGACTGTAAGATCGTCCTGACCAGTCAACAAAATCATGGGAGCCCGGCATCCCATCTGAAAGGCTTCCTGAATCAGGTCAATGCCGGTGTAGTGGCCCAATCGATAATCTACCAGATAGACATCATGCTGGTCTTTATCAATGGCAGTCAGTGCTCTATCGTAGCTGTCTACCCAATCCAATTTGATTGAGGCATTTTCCTTGACCG
This sequence comes from Spirosoma panaciterrae DSM 21099, assembly GCF_000374025.1. Lineage (GTDB taxonomy): Bacteria > Bacteroidota > Bacteroidia > Cytophagales > Spirosomataceae > Spirosoma > Spirosoma panaciterrae. The sequence continues at coordinate 458,455 of NZ_KB893173.1, forward strand.
AAACCAAGGCTTTTGTGAGCAGGTAATCATCTTCGTCGTCTTCAATCAGAAGTACACGTATGATTTCTTTTTTTTCATTAACATTGAGCGTGGCTGGCGCAGTAATCATAACACAGGAAATTGTAAGCTGCAAACCCTTGATAACTAGCTCCTGAGAGCCTTCTTCTTCAACGGTTTATGGCAATTTAACGGTATCCATCCAATACGTTTTCAAAGCTCCTACCATTTCGACCAAACGGTTAAAATTGAACGGCTTTGTCACAAACGAATTAACTCCCAAATTGTAAGTTTTAAGCACATCCTCATCGGCAGTCGAGGTGGTCATCACGACAACGGGCAGTCGGCGAAGTTTAGGATCATCTTTTATTTCACTCAGAGCCTGAAAACCATTTTTACGAGGCATATTTAGATCCAGAATCAGCAGATTTGGCCAGGGAGCATTTTTTTCGTTATAACGCCCTTCCCGACGCAGATATTCCATCAATTCTTCTCCATCTTCAACAAATTGGATATTGTGTGCATAACCACTTTGACGAAGCGCCTTATCCATAAACAAGCGATCGTCTGTGTCATCATCAGCTATCAAAATCGTCATGGAGGTAGGTTTACGGTGCATATAGATCTTAAAGTTACGGCTATTGGTAGCGGCATTTTTAACCGAAATTAAAGATACCGCGAAAGTCATTCGTTCTACTCAGAAACAACATGGTTTTATTATTTCTCAGAAGCTGACCCTACCTTCAAAATTACTCAAAAACATCAACTTTTTTGATGGCACCAGATGATAAAATCGAATATACTTATTTTAATCATGAATAAACCTATTAAATAATCATATTTAAAATTATCAACTTTACCTTTCACATACTTCGATGAATACGAAGTATATTTCCTATCTGTAGGTTTGAATGGCCTATTCTACAGTTTGGGGAACTAATTCCCCAAAAAATTCAGATGAGTACTTTTACATTCCTACATATACATAAGCGATAAATCCGTCAGAGTGAGTACAATAGACGCCTGTTAAGCCATTCATACTATTTTGGCATGAATTTGCTACTGCCTGGTATATAGATCAGGACAAATCATACCCTGTTCTGCCTACATAAGCGTTATGAAAAAATCAGTAAAAATCCTACTAACTACAACTGTTTTAACGGGTCTTCTCTTTGTACTACAACCTGACCGTGCTACGGCACAGGGCATTACCCGTGTTGGGATAAAAGGTGGTCTTAATGCCAGTTCACTGTTTTACGACAGTCAGGGTGTTAGCGACAAAAATGAGCGTATTGGCTTCCACGTCGGCGTATTTACGCAAGCCCCTATTGGTGAATTTTTTGCGATCCAGCCCGAGTTATTGTATATGACCAAAGGTGCTTCTGCAACGTATAATGTACTTGGTTTTTCGGGTAAGAATACGTTTAAGTTAAATTATGCTGAACTGCCCGTGCTGGCGACATTCAAATTAGGCCAGTCTGTTGAACTGCAAGCCGGTCCTTATGTATCGTATCTGTTGAATTCAAACATTAATTCAAACGGTGATTTTGGTACCGGAACAAGCGCAATCAACCGCGACAATTTTAACAAAATCGATTACGGTATTGCAGGCGGCCTTAACATTTATTTCGGCAAAGCCTTTATTGGCGCTCGTTACGAACAGGGGTTACAACAGATTGCCAACAGTGGCGCAGCCAAAACCGTATTAGGCAATGCTAAAAATGGTGTAGGTCTGCTTTCCATTGGTTTTAGCGTAAACTAGTTTCGAAGCGCGAAAGAGTAAATGAGTGAACGAGCGAAAACTGGCACAAGGCTATTTTTTCGCTCGTTCATTCATTTACTCTTTCGCGCTTTACCTATATCTTGCCGCCCTCTTACTAATTTATCCATCGGATATGACGCAGGTTCGGCAGTTAACAGCTTACATTGAATCATTTGCTCCACTGGCATACCAGGAATCTTACGACAATGCAGGGCTCATCGTTGGCGACCCCACTGCTGAGATTACAGGGGTTCTGGTTACGCTGGACGCTACTGAGTCGGTTGTTGATGAAGCCATTGCCAAAGGCTGTAATCTGATTGTTGCCCACCACCCTATTGTTTTTAAAGGGCTAAAAAAACTGAACGGTAAAAACTACGTAGAACGAACCGTCATCAAAGCCATCAAACATGATGTCGCCATCTACGCAGCTCATACCAACTTAGACAATGTGGCGGGTGGAGTCAATTTTAAAATTGCCGAGAAACTACAACTACAGAACGTTCACATTCTGGCCCCAAAATCACAGGTCCTCAGCAAGCTAGTGACATTTGCCCCCATTGCTGCTACCCAACGAGTTCTGGAAGCGCTCTATGCTGCCGGAGCCGGGCAAATCGGCGACTATAAAAATTGTAGCTTTCGTACAGAAGGCACGGGCACGTATCAACCAGGCGATGGAACAAATCCAGCTATTGGCGAGGTCGGTGAGTACCACGAAGAAACCGAACATCGCATAGAAGTACTTTTTCCTACCCACCAGCAGGGACAGATCCTAACCGCTCTACGGCAGGCGCATCCCTACGAAGAAGTGGCTTATTACCTGTCAACACTCGATAATCAGAATCTGGAAGTAGGTTCTGGAGCCATTGGCGAGTTGCCCGAACCCTTGTTAGGCAACGCATGGCTTTCGTATCTGAAGGAGCACATGCAGCTTAATCTTATCCGATACACCGCATTACCTACCCGTCCGATCCGACGTATTGCCGTTTGTGGGGGCGTCGGTAGTTTTCTGCTTCCCGATGCCGTACGAGCAGGAGCCGATATTTTTGTTACAGCCGACTACAAGTATCACGAATTTTTTGACGCTGATAACCGCATTGGCATCTGCGATATTGGGCATTATGAAAGTGAGGTTTTTACGAAAGAGTTGATTAGCGGGCATTTGGCAAAAAAATTCACTACTTTTGCGGTAATTTTATCTGAAACGGATAACAATCCGGTTAGATACTTCATATAGCACTAACTATTTTCCGAATGGAACTAACGATTGCGCAAAAATTAGACGCTCTCCTTAAATTACAATCGCTTGATTCTCAACTAGATGAACTGATCAAAATTCGGGGAGGGCTTCCTGAAGAGGTTCGCGACCTGGAAGATGACATTGCTGGCTTTGAGACTCGTATTGGCAAGTTTCAGGCAGAAATCAAAGCATTGGAAGAAGACATTGAGCGCAATCGCGTTGCGAAGAAAGATGCCGAAAAGCTGATTAACAAGTACAAAGATCAGCAGATGAATGTCCGCAACAACCGTGAATTCGACGCTATTTCAAAAGAAATTGAATTACAGTCGCTCGAAATTGAACTGGTTGAAAAACGTGCCAACGAAGCTCAGTTTCGGGTACGTGGCAAAGAAGAGGAGATCAAAACAACTCAGGCCGCCCTCGATGAGCGCCGGGAAGATTTGAAAGCCAAAAAGCAGGAACTCGATCAAATCACCTCTGAGAGCCAGGAGGAAGAAAAGGAAATCATCAAGCAACGCGAATTGCAGGCAACTACGATTGAGCCTCGTCTGCTGAACTCGTATAACAAAATTCGTGGCAACGCCCTCAATGGATTAGCCGTTGTTATTGTCAAACGAGGTGCCTGTGGTGGTTGCTTCAACGTAGTACCTCCCCAGCGGCAGGCCGACATCAAAGACAAAAAGAAGATTATTGTCTGCGAACATTGTGGTCGTATTCTGGCCGATGTAGAAGGCGTTCCCGAACCAGCCCCCGTTGGCCGTGGTCGGTAAGCATTTCGCTCCAGAAACTGGCTATCTGCCCGCCATTTTAACGCATTGTTTATCAAAAGCACCGGGTTTAGGCCCGGTGCTTTTGTTTCTATTTCTCGGTCTTTCAACTCAGCTTACGGCCCAGGATTTCTCCTGGACTCCGGCCTTACATCGGTCTTACACCGACCTGCAAAAACTCAAAGTGCAGTCGGCTCAGCAACTGCTGGCCCGTGAAAGCCCCCATAATGGCATCCGCATTTTTCTGGACGACTATGCTGATATGATCCTGCTCGTCACTACCGACGACGAGAAAGCCTTCGCCCGGTTGAGCGATCGGGAAACTGAACGGCTCGATGCCTTAAACGATCTGGATAGTAAGTCACCCTGGCAACGGGTTGCTCTGGCCGAAGTAAGGCTGCACTGGGCTTTTGCCAAACTCAAATTCGGAAAAGAGATCAGTGCCTGTTGGGATGTGATTAAAGCCTACAAGCTTTTGGTCGAAAACCAGAAGCTGTTTCCCGACTTCCTGCCCACCTACAAATCACTGGGTACGTTGCACATTATGATTGGTTCCGTACCCGATAATTATGTTTGGGTCGCCCATTTACTGGGTTTGCGTGGAACCATCAAGCAAGGCCAGCAGGAATTAGTACGTGCCCAGCAAGACTCTGTATTTCGGCTGGAAACCCGCCTGATCGACCTTATGGTACGAGCTTATGTCCTGAAATTTACCGATTACGACAGCCAGACATTACAACAACTTATTAACGACAATACAGACAATCTACTCCTTCACTTTTTTGGTGCCACCATAGAGCAGAAAGCGGGGCATAGTGAACAGGCTCTTACTTACCTATTGAAACGACCTACTGGTCCAGCCTATCAGACGTTGCCAATTATCGAAAACATCCTGGGTGATATCTATCTGCAAAAAGGCGAATATGTTTCAGCAACCGCTCATTTTCAGCGCTTTCTTGATACCTACAGAGGTCAAAATTTCCTGAAGGATTCGTATTACAAACTATTTCTGTGCCACTGGCTTGCCAACGATGTGGATGCCCAAAGCCGACCGTTTCTGGAGAAAGTACTCACCACTGGACGCACCACGGTAGAATCCGATAAGGCTGCCCAAAAATTTGCCGAAGCGTACGCCAAAAAGGGAGCATCTGCCAATCAGAAGGTGCTAATGCGAGCCCGACTGGCGTCTGATGGCGGGTTTACGGATATTGCACTGGCGTATCTTCGGCCCTATGATGAAGCTAAATTTGCTTCTACTGCCGAAAAAGCAGAATACAATTACCGAATGGGTCGCATCTACCAGCGACGAGATGAGCCGGATGCCGCTATTTCTTTTCTCAACCGGGCCATAGTCCTCAGTGAACCGGCAGGCTTGTCTTTCGGGGCAACAGCGGCTTTACAGCTAGGGTATATTTATCAACAAAAAAACGACCGAACACGAGCCCGGTCGTTTTTTCAGAAAGCACTTAGCTTCAAACGTCATGAATATAAAAACAGCATCGACAATAAAGCAAGAGCGGCATTAAGTCAGTTGTAGCGCATTGAAATTTTCGGTTACAACCAGTTTTTATAAACCGACCATTTTATAACTACTCCAGTGCGGCTACGCCTGGCAACGTTTTGCCTTCCATGTATTCGAGCAGGGCACCCCCACCTGTCGAAACGTAGCTAACCCGATCTCCATAGCCAGCCTGATTGACAGCCGATGCCGAATCGCCACCACCAATGAGGGAGAATGCGCCATTTTCTTCCGTTGCTTTTACAACAGCTTCGGCAATGGCGTTCGTGCCATGCGCAAAATTTTCAAACTCAAACACACCCATTGGGCCATTCCAGAGAATTGTTTTCGAATTCAAAACAACGTCGGTAAAAAGCTTGATGGTTTCAGGCCCGATGTCCAGACCTTCCCAGCCATCAGGAATCTCGCCCGTAGCTACTACCTGCCGGTTGGCATCGTTTGAAAAATTATCGGCACAGAGGTTATCGAGGGGCATATAGATCTTCACGCCTTTCTCCTCTGCTTTTTTCAGTAAGTCGAGTGCCAGTTCCTGTTTGTCGGCTTCGAGCAGCGATTTCCCGATCTGGCCACCCTGTGCTTTCGTAAAGGTATAGGTCATCCCTCCGCCAATGATCAGGTTATCGACCTTATCCAGCAACTTCTCGATAATAAGAATTTTGTCGGAGATTTTAGCGCCACCCATGATAGCCGTAAAAGGCCGTTCTGCATTTTCGAGTACCTTTTTGGCGTTATCAAGCTCAGCCTGCATCACATAACCGGCTACGCGATCTGTAAAAAACTGCCCCATAACGGCCGTGCTGGCATGCGCCCGGTGTGCTGTACCAAAGGCATCATTTACCCAGACATCACCCAGTTTGGCAAGTTTTTCGGCAAAAGCCACATCGCCTTTCTCTTCTTCTTTGTAGAAGCGCAGGTTTTCGAGGAGCAGGATTTCGCCCGGTTGCAGACTGGCAGCCAGATCGGTAGCCGACTGTCCGATGCAATCGTCAGCAAATTTCACCTCACGGCCAAACGCTTCGTTCAGAGCAGGTAGGATATGTTTTAAGGAATATTTCTCTTCGGGACCACCCTTCGGCCGACCCAGGTGCGACATCAAAATGGCAGCGCCACCATCGTTAACAATTTTCATCACCGTCGGAATGGTCGCCTTAATGCGCGTATCGTCGGTAATATGATATTCTTTGTCGAGGGGCACATTGAAGTCAACCCGGACCAGGGCTTTCTTCCCGGCAAAATTGTAGGAATCTACGGTTTTCATGCGACTGCGTATGGTCGTTGGTTTGCGGGGCCAAACTTAGCAGTTTTTCAGCAGACACAAACAGGAAGTTTGCGCTTATGTTATGAAGGCACACCAAAGATGCTACCCATCCTGGTTTCAAACTTAGGTAATTCGCAGGGTTGTAAAGTCGCTTGGGTATGGGTCCATGCGCTTTTCTCCGAAACCGCCATCCCAACTTTCCAGCATTTTTACACCTCAGTAGGTACCTTCACTACCCCCACCTCCAAAATTCCCACCACCAAAACGCAAATCGTTTTTGGGTTGCTGGGCTGCTCCGGCTGCCTGAACAGCCGCAACGGTTGCTGCATTCAGGAAAAACGCATCGGGCGAATCATCATCCGGGGCATCGGTAAAGCCATATTTTGGTTCACTCAAGTAGCGAATACACCCTACGGCAATCCCGATCAGAAGGAATCCTCCAATTGTCAGAGCAACGTTGAGAGGCACCAGAGCGGTATAGTCATGCAGGGTTATAACCGCAGCGATTAAGCCAAGAACACCCAGAATCAGCAGCATTCGATTCCGCCTGCGCAATCCCTGCCACAAATAAATCCCCGGAATCAAAAACGTCAATACCCAGAATAACCACGCCAGCGAAATCTGGGGAGCTTCTGACAAATGTAGGCTGGTTGGACTAGCCCGAAGCAACAAGCCATTCAACTCACGAACCACGAAATAATTACCACTGGCGGCCAACACAACGAGTGAAATCCACTGAGCCAGATTAAGTGGATCGGTATAATACACCTCTCTGGGATTTTGTAGCATAAATTGTCTGACGGTCAGGTAAATCAATACCGAAATACCCATCATAACAAAGGGCAATGCATCTTTCCCCCAACTATAGTTTAGCAATCCATCGAAAATGCCCGTATAAAACGTACCGAGCGTAAAAAGTGCTATCAGGGTGTCGCCAAAATAAATCAGGACCAGGACGAGTACAGGAAGTGTTAAAAAGCAATGCTCGGCTGTCGATAGCCCGTTGGGCAATAGCTGGTTAAAACCAAATGCCAGAAAACCCGCTGTAGTGACCACAAACGCATTATCGATCCCGTTCCGATACAGCAACTTGCGCTTAATGAGGAATTGTCCGACTACCCCTATCCCGATCCCTGATAAGATATTGAAGAGGGCATAGGTTGTTGACACGGAAAAGATCGAAAACATACTGGCCGGTAATAAGTAGCAGGCTAGTATGGCTACCGTTGTGAACAAAAACAGACCGATTTCAAGAAAACCGTTCGTCTGGCGAAATTCGACGGGATAGGTATTCCGAATCGCTTCCATCTGATTGTCTGAGATCAGTTGCTGCCGATGCCAGCGTTCGGCCTGTGCCAGAACCTCCCGGTTATAAATCCACTGCTCGTTATAAGCCTTTATCATTTCGCACTGCGTTTAGGTAGCTGGCTCATCAGGTAATATACCAGGGCAATACCGGTCAAAATAAAATACCAGTAATACGCTTCATCGTCCAGATGCAAATAGTGGAAAAACAGATAGGTAGCTCCAATATATCCATACACCACGCTCATCAGCAGAAACAGGAACGACTGCTCCTGCCGGGCAAACCGATCCAACACAACACAAGCCGCAGCCAGGCCGACCGTAAATCCAATACGCAGCTCATCAAAATTGAATAGTCCGCCCAACAGGGCCACCATCAGCAGGTTACCGGCCATGGTCAGATAGGTATAGGTAAAGTGCGCTTTGATCTGTTTCCGCTGTAGCCCAAGCGCCACGGCAATCAATACCAGCGATAGACCGATTGCTGAAAAGACGGTAGTCCGATCAAAAAAGTTGGTTTTAAAATACAGTTCAAGTGGCCGAACAGTAACCCCTACCCACGAAATCAACGCCGTTAGAGCCATTCCCAAAATACCCCGATGATCAAACCGATACGCAATTGGCAGAAATAGTAAAGCAGGCAGGAGGGTCACCAAACCATATCGTTCACCAAACACGTTGTATGCATACTGGGCATAACCTTCGAGGGTGAGAAACAACAGGCAAGCCAGAATCAGGGCATAATCGCCAAATGTAGATCGGCTTTTTGTTTCGCGAAGGGTCCAGTCGGGTCGGTACCGCCAGGCAAAGAAAAAGCTCCCGAAGCAAGCCGAAGCAATAGCTACCAGTAACGCTCCGTGGCCAATTTGATCGAAGTTATCATACACCAGCAACCCTAAACCCGAACTCAGCAACAGGATGCCGATATACAACATGGATCGAAGCTCCCAGTGAACAGAAAATGGCTTTTCTCGTTCAATAGCGGCTATTTTAACCTGCTGATCTGCTGGCAAAATACCTTGCTTATTCAACTCAGTAAGCACGTCGGCTGGGGACATAAACACTTGTTTTTTTGTTATATTAAGCAGGTGGGAACCACGCAGGGTGGTGGCTCTCCATCGGTATGCCGCATCACCGCTTTACCACATGGTTGGACGACAAAAAGTTATACTTACCCCTCGTTATTACCTCGACAATTTCCGGTATGTGCTGGACTTTGTCAAACGGCTCTACGGTAGTTTATTAAACGAAGCTGAATGGGCTTTTGTGCATCGGTTCGAAGCCCTCAGCCTGGATGCACAATGTTTATATGTACGATTCAGCAACCGCAAAGGACTCTTTTTTCGCGTAAACAAACTACAGTATGCTGAAATAACTGACCTACCGGCTGCGGCCAGCGAACTCCTCAACGCTGGTTTTATTGAGCCACTATCTGCCAGTCACACACATTTAGGTGAAGAGGCTCTGGGCGTTTTCACCAAACCGGAACTTCTCGAGCTTCTGCCACTCGAACCTGAAGAAATCAGGCCATTAGCGAAAGAGAAGAAGGAAACTGTCATTCGGTATGCCCTGCAAGAACTGGATTTCGGCGAAATTGTTACGAGCCTGACTACGCATGAAACAGTCGTCAAGATGAATTTCGAAGCCGAAGGTATGATGATCAAATACCTGTTTTTTGGCAACCGAAGCGGCAGCATGACGGAGTTTGTTGTGCGCGATCTGGGCATGGTTAACTTCGAGCGGTACGACGAAAGTAAACTTACGGCACGCTTCCGAACCCGCAAAGAGGTAGAAGACAAGCTGCTTATCTCGCTCACCAACGAAGAATTCCACGATCTGAAAGAAGCCGAGACCCCAGCCGACGATATTTACAATTGGTTTCTGAACTGGAATGAAACCCGTCCTGAACTAACCGAAATCGCTATTCCGGGTTATCAGAAACTGGTATGCCGAGTAGGCGGTTTTCTGGAACGACAGAAATTGCCAGAGCAGGCCCTGTCGGTATACGAACTCTCTGACCGGGTACCTGCCCGCGAGCGTCGTGTCCGGCTGTTGTTCCGCAATGGGTCTGTCGATGAAGCCCTGGCGCTCTGCGACGAAATCGCTCTGAATCCACTCAATGCAGAGGAACGGTATTTTGCGAACGACTTCCGGGATAAGATTCTGAGTGTGGGCGAAAAAAAACGCCCTCGTAAAGCCACAACCCGCTTCCTGCTCGATGCGGAGAGTGTCAACATTCCGGTGGCCTATCGACATCATGTGGAAGCGGGGGTCATGAATTACTACCTGGAGCAGGAATTCGATGCCGCCTTTACTGAAAACTACCCCTGGCGTGGTCTGTTCGGACTGGTTTTCTGGGACATTATCTATGATGCGAACGTATCGGCTATTCACCATCCGCTCCAACGCGCTCCATCGGATTTCTATCTACCCGACTTTTACCTGAAACGTGAAGATTTACTAAAAAAACGTCTGGCTGAACTAACCACTCCCGACGACTGGCGACGGCATACCGGCCGGATGTTCAACGCAAAATACGGCATTACGAACGTACTGGTCGACTGGTCAGACGAGTTATTGACGCTAGTCCAGCGTATTATCGACCTATTGTCGGTTGATCAATTACGGCTGATTCTTCTGGAAATGGCCCGCAACGTACGCGAACATACACGCGGTTTTCCGGATCTGCTGATCTGGAGCGAACAGGGCCAATATGAATTTGTTGAAGTCAAATCCCCGACTGACCACCTTGGCCCTCAGCAACTTCACTGGTTAGAATTTTTTCAAACAATTGGTGTACATGGAAAGGTGGTACGCGTAATTTGGGAAGCCTAGTTGTCAAATAATTTCATGTTTTCGTGACTAAATTGATCGATTCGACATGAAAATAATTCGCCAATATGCCTTCCCTCACGACCAAGTCATTCAAGTAAAGGTTCCAAAAGAATTCGATGAGCAACAAGTTGAAATCCAGGTGATTCTTGTTGAGGATCCTGACCACCCAAAAAACGTGAAGAATGGTACTGGACTAGGGCATTTAGTGGGGAAATACAAGCACTATACGCAGCAGCAAAACGAAGCTATAGATCAGGAAATACGCGATTTTGAGAGATTCATAGGAAAGACCTAGCTCATAGATATGAATATTGTTACCAAAACAATGCGTGGTCAGCTTTCCTGAGCATACTCAGTTTGAAATCCATCAATCAGTTAAAAATCAAACCCGTCCGACGCGCAAGAAAATCGGAAACCGGACCTCACGCTCCCCATTTCCCCAATCCTGCTGCAACTGCTGTCCTAACTCCGTAACCGGGTCCGCTTCATTTTCATGGATATACTGCCTCACAGCCGACCACGTCCGCAGGTAGTTCAGAAAGCGCTCCAGCGGCCAAAAACGGCTGGCCGTAAATCGTTCGCGTCTGGCATCCGCAAAGGAAAATGGTAAACTCTCGTACGCATGGTCGATGTGCTTCCGCTGGGGGTCCCAGTAAGGTCCTATCCGATTACGGTAGAAATCGACCAGAACCGGGTCCAGGTCGGGGCCGATCTGGGCTAGCCCGTACCCCCATTCCGCAAGAACAGCGCCGGGCTTCGCTACCCGTCGAACTTCCTGGTGAAACGCCTGGATGTCGAACCAGTGAATCGCCTGCGCCACAGTAATTAAATCGAATGTGTGATCTGCGAAAGGAGTATGCTCAGCCATTGAGAGCTGATACTGAATGTTCGGTTTCTTTACCGCTTCAGCCAATTGTTTTTCGCTCATATCCGTAGCCTCAACCTGCGTAAACAAATCGGCCAGCGCACCCGCAACCTGTCCATTGCCAGTGGCGCAATCCCATGCTATCTGGCGATTATGGACATACTGCAGGATGTAATCATACAAATCGGCAGGATAATCGATTCGGTATTGAGCGTACAAGTCGGCGTGGCCGGAAAAACGATCGAGCGGTTGCATACATTTTATTTTAGCAAATATTAAACGTTTTGGTAGAAGAACGATCTAATAAGTAGTTTATAGGAAAAACCGTAGCCAAAATTGGGTTATCATTCGAAACCATCTATTTTTGCGCGACTGACCTTGTAACGTAATAAAATTCGTTTTTTCCATTTATCGCTTACCGATTCTTATGAAAAAATTCTTTGGCCTTCTTATCGCTTCGGCTTCGCTGGCCGTAGCCTCCTTCGATGCTAACGCTCAGGCGCCAGCCGATATTCCGGCAGATATGAACGCCCTGATGACTAAATACACCTGTATTGCCTGCCACCGCCCCAATCAAAAACTGGTCGGTCCAGCCTATGCCGATGTAGCAAAGAAAAAATATTCGAACGAGGAGATTGTAAAGCTGATTTATACCCCTGTTCCATCGCACTGGCCGGGTTATCCACCGATGGCTCCAATGACACAGGTGCCGAAGGAAGATGCCATGAAACTGGCTGTATGGATTAACTCGCTTGATGGTGGTTCGAAAACCACGACCAAGAAAACCACCACGAAAAAGACGACCAAGAAGTCTTAATCGCGTACTGGTCCATTCGTCCATAAAAAAGGCGTTCCAAATCGTTGGGACGCCTTTTTTATAATCAGACTTTACCTAATTCGACGACTAAACAGCCACCTGCTGGCTTCGCTGACGCACGGCTTCGTACAAAATTACCCCCGTTGCAACCGACACATTGAGAGATCCAACCGCGCCCAGGAGTGGAATTTTCACGTGAGCATCGGCCATTCGAAGTAGTTCGGGCGATATACCATCTTCTTCCGAACCCATAATTACGGCAATTGGCCCGGTAAGATCGGTAGTGCGTTCGTATAGATCCCGGCTCGATTTTTCGGTACAGGCTACTACGGTAATTCCGCTTTCCTGAAGGTATTTTACAGTTTCGGTCAGTTCGGGCTCCCGACAAACCGAAATATGGTTCAAGGCGCCCGACGAGGTTTTCATAGCATCCGAATTAATTGCTGCTGCCCCACGTCCGGGTATTACAATACACTGCACCCCCGTACACTCAGCCGTACGAGCGATGGCGCCGAAATTCCGTACATCAGTAATACGATCCAGCAATAGGATAAATGGCTGTTCACCCCGTTCGTACACATCCGCAATCACATTCGACAACTTAACATACTGAACCTGAGCCACCAGGCAAATTACTCCCTGATGGTTTTTACGAGTCATCCGATCCAGCTTCTCGACGGGTACGCGCTGAATGGTCACCCGGTTCTGGAAAGCCAGGTTCTGGATGTCGGGGTTGCTCAACCCCTTTTCCATGTATAATTTGTCGATCTGCTGGTCAGACCGGAGAGTTTCGATAACCGATTGAATACCGAACACCATTTCGTCGGGCTGTGGACGAAATTGAGGGCGAGGCCTAAAATTGCGTTTGAATTGCTGGGGCATTATTTGAATAGATGATGCATGCTATACGATAGATGATGAAAGCTGACACGCATACATCATAATCCTGTATCATACATTTTAATCACGGATGGTGCCGGTTCGCCATGCTTCTACAATGGGATACCAGATTGGCTGATATTCAATGTAGCGCACCAGTTCATAATGATCTTCTACGAATTGATTGGGTTTCTTGGTAAACGTAAAATTCACTTCTGAAACATTGGCCCGGCGATTATAAACCCATACTTCGCGCTCCCGGTTCCGTTGCACCCGATCGGGCGGCCCCAGTACGATGTAAATCATACCTTTATCCGTTTTCCAGCCCTCTTTATAGGTGGTAAACAGGCGGTTCGCTTCTTCTACCCGGTCGAAGTAAGCCTTCAACGTTCGTTTAGCCACCTCTTCATTGCCTGCCATCAGGCTCAACCAATATTTGTCGAAAGCTTTTTTGGTATCCTGAGCCTGATTCAATTCGCTGATTTCAGTGCTGGTGCTCATGTACAATACCGGCTTGATCAGCTTCTCAGGGCGGGTCAGTTTGGGGAAGCGTTTGTCGGCAACCACCAACCCAATACCGGCGGCATCCGTAGTATCTTCTACAAAATAATACAAGCCTTCATGCGGTAGCACAAACGGCTGGTTCGTAGTAATCGTCAGGGTTGAATCGATGCTCAGTGATTTGGATGTGGGTTTGGGCGACGTATTCATGGGTGAGGAAGCCGCATCAAAATCGTGCCGATACCGAACCCCGTATAAAGGCTTGTTGGTACCACTCACATCCCGAAGAATGATGGTATCGCCTACATTCGCAAAATTTCGTAACTGGGGTTGAATGCCTCGTTTATCGAACAGGGTAACCCGGTCGCTCAGCTTGGTCCCAGTGAATCGTAATGAAAGGTCGTTACGAGCCTTCGTGCCATTCATGGTTTCGGTAATTTCCGTTAATAGAACAGCATTAGCCACGCCTTTGGGCCGTTTGACCTCAAAGGTCAACGTCAGATGATCGGAAGCGACACCTACATTCTGCGTCGACAAAGGCACCGTCGAATACCCCAATCGCTCGCGGTTGTTGTAGTCGGGATACATGACGTAAGCGATCTGAAAATGCTCCACAAAATCGCTGGGTTTCTGAACAGCCTCTCCCGTTGGGGTTTTGGCCGTGAGGTCCATGTACACGCGTACCGTTGACGAGTCGACGAACAGAAACTTGCCTTTTATGGAAGTGACCACCCACTCTCCGCCTTTCATCGACATGGCTGGCCCCGTGCCAATAGCCGAAGCATCGGCCGCCTTCACCGGAGCAGGCGTCTGAACCGTCGCCGGACGCGAATCGGCTGGCTGAGCGGTTCCATCAGCGCGTTGCGAATCGCCAAGGCGAACCGTTGGTTTGCTGGATTGATTTCGTTGAGCTTCGGTGCGGGCATCGTAGGCAGCATTAATACGTGCCTGTTCCTTTTTTTTGTTGCTGGCACAGCCACACAACAAACCTAGTAAAAGTAAAAAAGACAGAATTCGCATAAACAAACGTGTATCTCGGACGAATGTTGGCAAGGTTTTGTTCCGCAAATGCGTTCCCGAACCGGATCAGGAATCACAGTTTATTGATAACGAAAAAACTGGGGCATTCGACTTATGTACCCTATCATTTTTCTTTCGAATTGCAAAAGAGTAATTTTGTCGATTCAATTGCAATAGTCGCTGGTTACTGATTCATACCCGCGTCCCTAATCGATCATGTACAAAACTACAGAAATAACCTCCGCCGAAATAGCTTCCGACAATCCCGTTCATCAGCGTCTGCTGTTTCCTTACGTCGAAGCGGCTCAAATGGTCAGCGGCAACGTACTCGAAATTGGCTGTGGCTGGGGCCGGGGACTCGAATTACTTACTAAAGCGGCTACTCATTATACAGGTATCGACAAGAATCAGGACCTGATCAACGCCCTTCAGGCCGAATACCCTCAATCAACGTTTATTTCAGCAAACATTCCTCCATTACGTACCCTTGCCGATAATACGTTCGATTATATTGTAACGTTTCAGGTCATTGAACATATCGAGAACGATGATCTGTTCGTGAAAGAGGCCCACCGCGTGTTAAAACCCGGCGGCAAACTTCTGCTCACTACAGTCAACAAAAGTTTTTCACTCACCCGCAACCCCTGGCACGTACGGGAATACTATGCCGACGGGCTTAAAGATCTGATCACCAAATACTTCTCAAAAATCGAGACGAAGGGGATACATGGTAATGACAAGGTGATGACTTATTACGAGCAAAATAAAGAGTCGGTTAAAAAACTAACCCGCTTCGATATTTTCAATCTTCAGTACCGCCTGCCCCGCCGTTTGCTGCAAGTTCCCTACGACCTGATGAATCGACTGAACCGGAATCGGCTCCTCCAGGCCGACGGATTGGCGGCTCAGATCAACTATACTGATTATCTGGTAAGCCAGGACCCCGCCGGGAGCCTCGATTTCTTCTACATCGCCACAAAGTAATCAGTCGTTTATATAGTTCATCAACTATTAGTATAGTTCATATACTATTAGTATATGAACTATACTAATAGTATATTTCATACATTCATTTGTAATAGACCGTAAGGAGTCTATTAAGAAGCAGCCTTGTCCCTCAAAATAAGGGTTTTAGGGCTGCTCTATACTTTTTTGCCGTATTTCTAAATCGCATAAATAAATCAAATTCTTTTCAATACCGATTCAGTCAATACTTATTTCACATCACGCGATGAACTATTCCTCTTCTGTTCTATCTCACCTTTGCCAACAGATAAACCAATGGATGCAAATACGTCCTGTTCTTAAAACGATTGCCCAATTAGTTGTATTCTCTCTGCTATGCCTGGGATTTGTCAGTTGCACTGACACTGACCGGGTTGACCCTGTAAGGCTACGGTTAAAACAAGTCAATGGAACACTCCCCGACTCTCCTTTTCGTATCAATACGACCTATACCTATGATAGTCTGAATCGGCTTAGCACCATTGCCCGGGCCGACAGCAGTTTCACTACCATTTCCTATAACAACCCGGATAAACAATACATTTTTTATGTCGATTACAGTGGCAATGATCGAACGCGGGGAGCCCTGACCTTGATTGATCCATATAAGCTGGATCAAACTACTATCCGAGGGCTACAATATTATTTTGGTGGAAAATTCAACCCTGAAGCCACAACTACCAGTCTTTACAATGGAACTGGCATTGCTTTGAAAACGCATTTTAACGACTTTATTTATACGCTGGATACTACCAGTAAGCATTTGATTCAATATAGTTCGTTTATTCCTCCTCATCACGACAAATATTCCAAATCGGATTACGTATACACGAAGGACAATATCACGTTAGCTACTAATACATATTTTGTTGCCTCTACCGACCTCATTCAATCCAAGAGTGAAATCTCTTACATGTATGATACGAATCCCAATCCTTACTCCGGACTGTTCGATCTCAATATTGCCCCTGAATTTCGTTTCAGTCGGAATAATGTAACTAAACGATTGCAGGGTAACCTCACTTCTGATTACACCTATGTGTATAACCAGCAAGGTTTACCCATTAAACGCACGGAGACCCGGAATGGAAGTACGTATGTGCTAAATTACTCTTACGAAGAATACTAAACAAACACTTACTAATCAGGCCCGAACCACCCATCTAACCTACGGGAAATAGCTTTTGTAGCTATCAAAACTTAATCCCGCCATCCTTCTGGCTTGAACGGGGTTTGATTATCCGTCAGTAAACAGGGAGCCAATGGGGGCCGGTCGGCATTGGGCCAGAGCCTGACTTTGGCTTTGTCGCGGTCTTTCAAATAGGGTGGCGATGGCTCAGGGTTAGGCTGTCGACCATTGACGGCAAAAAAAAGCCCATCACCAGTTGGTGTATAGGCCCCTGGGCGTCGGGTCGTATCGAAGGGTGCCGTTGCACCATAAGCCAGTGCGCCCTGCGTATCCTTCCGATCCAGCCAGTAATGTACCAGTGAAACCGCCGAAGCCGAGAAGTAGCCAACCACGCCCGTCTGTGGACGACCTACCTGATGAACATTACCTACCAGAGCCGTTGGCGGTGTATCGGCCAGTCCACCCGTATGCTGCGTCTGTTCCTGAAAGCGTTTGTAGTATTGATAGGCATCGGCCGTTAACGAATACTGGCGAATATCGACCAAACCGGGTGCGTAATCATAAAATGGTACCTGGGCTACTCGCTGCTGACGAATTAGTGCCCCATTACTCAATTTATCGTCGAGCACAACGATGTCGTAGCCATTGATAATTTGCCAGCAGGGTGTTCGACAGCCGTAATCATAGATCCAGTCTTCATTCGGCACCTCCGGAGCTTCTTCACCTGCCTTACCAGCTCGAGGGCTAAAACAATCTTCATACAACTCAGTGCCTGTTACGAAGTAGTCGCGATCCTTATACACGTTTGGCAAGACTTTGTACATAGCATAAACACCCTGCCGACAGCTATGACACCAATTTTGCCGCTCCCATAGTTTCCATTCCCAGCGGTAATAATTGTGCTCACTAGCCGGGTCCTGAGTATCAATAAAGATGTCGTGAGCTGCCGTAAACCCCTTTAGCTGGGTCGATGACAAACTGTTGGGATTAAATGTCACGTGTACGCCTGCAATGGGTGCAACAGCCGACATCTCCTGCCGGGTCGACACATACTGGCTTCCGTCCGCAAGGGTAAACCGAAGTTGGTAAGTATGGCCAACCTGCCCTTTGAAATCACTGGGAAGCTGATAACTCCCATCCAGGGTTTCATGACACTCGATGGTTTGAACCGAGTCGACTATCACCGAAACGGTGGCATCAGTTATGGGGACGGTACTGTACTGACCCGTTAGTCGATCGGCCTGGGCTCGCTTGAGTTTAATGATCTGGGGTTCGGCCCGGTCGGTAATTGTGCCATCTACGATCAGAATGGTGGCCGTTACGTATTGGGTTAACTCCTCTGGGTAAATACAGGCCAGCGGTAACACCAGGGCCAGACCATAAACCAGTAAAAAGCGGAACGTTGAGCGCATAAGTGGATACGAATTAATTCTAAAACCACCCTGCCCATGTATTCTACTTTCGAAATCAGATCACTATGTTCACTCTTTCATACTACTCGCAAAATGCGCATCCGTTCAGAACGGCAGCTTCCCCAGATCGACATTCCCACCCGTAATGATAATACCAATTTTTTGGCCTGCGAACTGGTCTTTATGTTTCAGCACAGCCGCTAACGGCACCGCACTCGATGGTTCGATCACGATCTTCATCCGTTCCCAAACCAGTCGCATGGCCCCACTAATTTCCGCATCTGAAACCGTTAGTACGTCCGCTACGTGTGTCCGGATAATGGCCAGTGTCCGCTCGCTCAAGGTAGTCATCAGGCCATCGGCAATGGTATTGATAAACGGAGCTTTTTCAACCCTACCCGTTCGGAACGACAATACGGCATCGGCCGCCCCTTCGGGTTCAGCCGCAATCACGCGCGTACCCGGCGACAGGTAGTGGGTGGCTAAAGCCGTACCACTCAACAAACCTCCCCCGCCTACGGGAGCCAGAATGGTATCGAAGGGTATGGCCTGGTGTTCGCTCCCATACTTTTCCATACCCGCATCCTCGATCAGTTCTTTCGTGGCCGTGGCTTGCCCGGCAATAACCCGATCATCATCAAAGGGATGCACCAGTACGGCTCCGGTTCGTTCCATTACCTCCCGAACACCGGCTTCGCGGGCTTCGAGCGTGGGCTCACATTCAATCACTTCGGCTCCATACCCCAGCACAGCCTCTTTCTTCACTTTTGGTGCTGTTCGGGGCATGACAATATAGGCCGGAAGTCCGACTTGCCGAGCGGCAAACGCAACAGCCTGCGCGTGATTGCCCGATGAATGCGTTGTGATCGCCTGCCCTTCCTGATGCTGCACCACCTGCAAGATGGCATTCAGCCCACCCCGTGCTTTAAAAGCTCCTATTTTCTGAAAATTCTCACACTTAAAAAACAGGCTGGCTCCTGCCAGGTCGTTGATAGTCTGATTGGTCAATACAGGTGTGCGGTGAATGTAAGGCCGGATACGGTCGTGAGCCTCACAGATAGTATCGAATGAAATCATGGAAATGACAGGGACTAAAGCGACCAAATTACAAAGAAACCCCGCTTGATCGCATCGTCCAAATCAGATAAGTCAGTAACTTGCATGAAAGCAAGATTAAATATGAGAGATTTGATTCAACTCGCTATTCCAGGGTTTGTCATTCTGTTAGTTACCGAGGTAATCGTAACGGCGATCCAGCATAAGGATTACTACGTTACCAGGGATACCGCCAGCAGTTTGTCGATGGGTATCGGCAATGTGATCATCAGTGCGCTGATTGGTAAAGCGCTGGTTTTTGGCGCATTTACGCTGGTATATAATTTTCGCCTGTTTACGATTGACATGACGAAGTGGTGGGCCTGGGGGATTCTGTTCTTTGCCGAGGATTTTAGCTATTACTGGTTTCATCGAATCAGCCACAGCAGTCGTTTCTTCTGGGCATCGCACGTTGTGCATCACTCCTCCATGAAATACAACCTGGGCACGGCTCTCCGGCAAACCTGGACAGGCAACCTTTCGGGGGCATTCATTTTCTGGCTGTGGCTACCCCTGGTTGGCTTTCCGCCCATTGCCATCATGACTATGCAGTCGATCAGTCTACTGTATCAGTTCTGGATCCATACCGAACTCATCAATAAGTTTCCAGCTCCGATCGAAGCCATTTTCAATACCCCTTCGCACCACCGTGTGCATCACGGTTCCGACCTGGATTATCTCGACAAAAATCACGCGGGTATTCTTATTATTTGGGATCGCCTGTTTGGAACGTTTCAGGAAGAGCATCATCGGCCAACCTACGGGCTAACAACCAATATCAATACCCATAATCCGGTTCGCATTGCTTTCCATGAATGGATATCGATCGGACAGGATCTGCGTCGGTCCCGCTCCATTCGCGACGTGTTTGGCTATCTTTTCGGCCCTCCCGGCTGGAGTCATGATGGTTCACGAAAAACAACGAAACAATTGCGGGCCCAGCAAAAAGCGATTAGTCAGGCAAAGGTTGAGGTCTGATAAGTACGCTCAATACACGAAGATGGGCGGATGCACAAACGGTTTTGCGTCCGCCCATCTTCGTGTATATGGGGTATTCGTCCAATCCTTTTAAACCTATCAGGTGTTCTGTATTCTAATGAATAAAAACAGCGTAAATAACCTGTTGACGTCAGCCTGAACGATCATTCATTTGCTGATGCATTTAGGCTTGAGTCGACCTTAACTTCACATTCGTTATGAAAATCGCCTTAAAAAGTCTGCTGTTGACGGCCCTGGTCATGAGCACACTATCGTTTGCAGAAGCGCAGATTTATGTTCGTCATCGACCCATGGCTCCCCGAGTTGTCATTGCTCGGCCTCCAGCCCCTTCGCCCCGGCATGTATGGGTTCGGAATAATTGGGCGCCCTATGGACAAAGCTACCGCTGGCAGGGTGGTTACTGGGTAGCTCCTCCTCGCCCTCGGGCTATATGGGTGCCCGGCCACTGGGCGCTTCATCGTCGTGGGTATGTCTGGATGCCTGGTTACTGGCGATAATCTTAGCTAGTCAAAAAGGGTCAGGTTTGGTCAGGAATTGTCAGGTTTCTATGGGTTACCACTTCTGACAATCCTTGACCAAACCTGACCCCTTTTGACCACGCCTGACGAATTTTAAAAGAACTTTGTATTAGTCACGTAGTTGATCAACTGCTGCGACTGAAAGAGGTTGTTCATCAGGTCGATGTTATTAAGTTGAGCCTGTTGGTAGGTCTTTATTTTATCCAGGTAATCGAGCAGGCCAATCATACGGGCATTATAGGCTTTAGTCGCTTCAACCGAAATATTTCGAATCCGATCCAGATACCCCTCGGGGCGCTCATTAAGTTGCGTGTAGTAGGTATTCAGCTTGTCGTAGGCGTTCAGCACATCGCTTTGTACCACTACCTGCTGGTTTTCGAGGCCGCTCGATACCGCTTTCAGGTTTGTTTCGGCCGACCGGATAGCCCCCTGATTCCGGTTGTGAATGGGCAAATCCATTGACGCCTGAAAACCCAGAAAATTCACATACGCATTTCCGTATTTTTCATAAAGCAACCCAGTCGTTAAGTCAGGTGTGCGACGGGCTTTCTCCAGCGACAGGCTACGCTGTGCGTTGTTGATCTGTTCCTGCGAAATAGCAATATCGGGTCGATGTGCCTGTGCAGAATCCAGAGCCGTAGCCAGTGGAGGAGCAGTCCGTTGAAGCGGAGGCAACTCCGTTGGCATAATGAACGTTTGAGCAGGCTGACGCAGCAACACCCGCAGAGTGGCCTGCTCATCGGCAATTTGCGTGCGATAGCTAGCTTCGTTCGCCTGAAAATCACGGAGGGCTACTTCAAGCCGGGTGACTTCGTACGGAGCCACGCCACCCGATTGCAACGCAATCCGATACGATTCGAGCAGGCGTTGCTGCCGCGCTAATTCGTCTTCGAATAAACGTAGAGCCTGCAAATCATAATACAGGTTTGCATAAGTCGAGTAAAGCTGATAGTGAAGCGTTCGCATCAGATCACGAAAGGCCAGTTGAGCCAGCGATTTGTTACTTTCGGCCAAAGCTACCAGTTTACTACGCTTCCCGGCGAGCAGAATGACCTGTTGCAGTTGAACGGCATAATAACCACTGTTATAAATACCGGCATCCATATCGGCCTGGGATGGTCGACCAAAAGGAAGTACTTTATGGGTCTGAGGATTATACAGGTTTCCCTGAAACCAAAGATTCGGATTGGGTCGTAGGCCAGCCTGCGTGATGGCTGCATCGGCCATATCGATTTGATAGCGTTGGGCGAGCAACTGAAAATTGCGCTCTAGAAACAACTGCTCAAGCTGGGGCAGACTTTGCCGAAGTGTATCGGCTGGTGTACTGGCTGTTTGGGCCAACGACGCTGAACCTACACCCAGCCCCAGCAGGAAAAAACCAAGAAAGCAGGCGTAATGGAATCGAAAACGGAACATACTGGGAAAGCGAGTTAATTTTACCCGACTGATTAGGGAAGCAAATACTACTTTGCCCGTTAAGGGGTTATTAAAGCCTTATTAATTCTTCCTTAAAAAGCGAATGAGCGCTGGTGATTTATACGCATAGGCATCGTGTCAGAAACACGGATGCCCGTACCTATGCCTTTTGTTAAAATTCATGTAACCAGATCAGGCACTTTTCGGTTAGACCCCATTATGATTGCAGCGTTTCTGGTCCTGTGTTCGTTGTGCCTCCCTCCGACCGATTCATCGGCCACGGCCGATACGTTACAGCCCCGAAGGCCGCGTATCCGCCCTGCCTTTAACGTCGACTTTCGGGATTCGTTTCTGGAAAAACAGCACGTCAATGTCTGGGGTATCAATGCGGGGATTGAATATGGAAAGAAGCGCCACCAACTGACACTGGGCTATTACTGGATAAGTTATGCTACGTATCTGAGCCTGATTGACTGGCGACGCAATGCGGCCCGACGCATCAACCTTGCCTACTACACCCGCACCGATATGTGGTTTATGAGCCTGATGTATTGGTTCAATATCACCAAAAACCAGCGGTGGACCGTCAGTATTCCCATTGAGCTGGGGGGCGGTGTCGCCTATGCCCTTCCACTCGACCTGACTAAAGAAATGCCCGTTGACCGGACAAAACGGGACTTTCTGGTGCCGCTTCAGGCGGGGGTTTATGGTCAGTGGAAAGCCACCCGCTGGTTCGGGCTGAGCGCACAGATTGGCTATCGGGTATCCGTGTTCCAGACAGCGATCAACCAGAACTTCAATGGCAGTTATTACAGCATCGGGCTCAATATTTACCCGGCACTTGCTACAGACGTTTGGCGGTGGATCAGGAAGAAAGAGCGAATTTCGCCTTTGCATCCCCCATTGCCACCAAAGTGATGAGTAAGTATACCAAACCAAATTTTTCAAAACTTAACCTGCACCAGATAATCATGCTGGTGCTATCGGTGTATGTTGTTTTTGCCCTGCTGGTTCGGGAACTGATCCCGATGCATAAAACCACCTGGGAATTGCTCGATCAGATTGACACAGGTATCTGCCTGTATTTTTTATACGACTTCTTTTTACGTTTCTATCGGGCTCCCAGCAAATGGGAATTTTTACGCTGGGGTTGGATCGACCTGCTGTCGAGTATTCCGGCTTTCGATTGGGGGCGGCTGGGTCAGTTGATACGGATTATTCGGATTCTGCGGATGGTTCGGGCTTTCCGATCCATTCGGGACTTCCTGAACTTCTTTTTCCGGGATCGGGCCAACGGTACTCTGGCTGTCGTTGTACTCAGTTCCTTACTACTCATGATTTTTGGCGCCATTGCCATTCTGTATGTCGAGCGGGTTCCCGATGCGAACATCAAAACGCCATCCGATGCATTGTGGTGGGCCTTTGTCACCATCACTACAGTTGGTTACGGCGACCGATTTCCGGTCACAACCGCCGGGCGGCTGATTTCGGCCATCCTCATGATCGCTGGCGTGGGACTCTTTGGCACATTCACCGGCTATGTCGCTAACTTTTTCGTTGAAGATGAGCAGGAACAGACCGATAGCGATGTTCAGAAGCTCATCCATGAGGTCAGGCTGTTGCGTAAGAAAATCGAAGAGATAGAAAAGCGGATTCCCTGACCGACGTCGGTTGGTTGTGACCGATACGGGAATCGAACGTATGCCCACTCCATCTGCCCAACCTACCGCCCGAGAGAGGGGTCGTCTTCACTTCTCCTTGGTTACACTGGTGGGCAAATCGTACAGCAGCCAGCTTTTATTCTCGATAGAGGCCGATTTTTTTCGAATCAGGTTTATAAAGTCAGCGATGCCGAGCGGTTCGTTGCCATTGGCATGAATCAGCACAAGACTCCCCTGTTTGGGTTGTTGGTTTTTAGCCAGCCAGGCGTCGCTCCCGATAGGCAACAGGCCAAAGGCCAGAATCCGGTCAAAAACGGCTTTGTCGGATACCAATCCCGGAAACCGGAAAAAGATGGATGGCGTCAACCCATTCTGGAGCATGGCCTGCTCATTCAACAGCACTTCGGCATTGAGATCGGTTGACGCTTCGAGCAAAAAGTTGGTCTGGAGGGGCAACTGTGGGTTATACCGATGGTGATAGGAATGATTGACCCAGGTAATTGCCAGTTCGCCCCGGCTTACCAGGTTTTTCAAATAAGCCAAATCCTGCTGATGGTTCGCCATCCAGAGGCCGGTAATGGTAATCGTGACCGGGATGGGTTTTTCTTCCGGCTCAAAGGCCCGGATGAGCTGTTCAAAAACCGAACGTGTCAACGGTTTAGTCGATGGACATAGGTCGATGGTCAGACTAAATCCCCGTTCGGTTGTGTCGGTCCGCTCAATACCGGCATCCTGTAAATTTACGTCCCGGTTCTGCTCCAGTCGCATCGCTTTTCCGTAGGCCGTCTGACTTACGGACTGCATAACCGACCCCCAGGGTAACTCTCTGACACCGTCGGGCAATAAGGCCACTACTGAGGTTTCGAGCGTTTGTGGATTCAGAATCAGGTAGCGGGTCTGGGAAGCCTGTTTCCAGCGTCGGAGCACAACCTGCTGTGGTTTACGGGTAGTCAGACCAACCCACATCCGATAGTCGGTAAGCTGGCCTAGTGCAGACCAGTTTACCGTAGCGAACAAAACGCCTGTCAATACCAGGCGACGCGTCGAAATCATTAAAATCCAGTTGCTGTATATGAGGTTGATACTACCCGATTCCAGTCGGGGTGACGTTTCAGGTACGCACTCACAAATGGGCAAAGCGGCACAATTTTCAGGTTATGCTGCTCAATATATTCCAAAACGCCTTCTACTAGTTTCGAACCAATCCCATGCCCTTCCAGACTAGGATCAACTTCCGTATGGACGAGGGCCAGCGTTTCCCCATCAACTTTCTGGTACTCAACGATTGATACTTTACCATCGGTTTCCAGCTCGAAACGATGACGATGGGTATTGTTGTGGATGGTATTCATGCAGTTGGAAATCGGTTGGTTTAATAGTTTTCCCGAAGGCTGTCGGCGGTTTCCCCCTACTTCCCGGTTTGTAGCTGCAAAAGAACCAAAAGAAACAATAGAATCCTCAGAATTGGTCGAAACACTATTTAA
This sequence comes from Spirosoma panaciterrae DSM 21099, assembly GCF_000374025.1. Classification (GTDB taxonomy): domain Bacteria; phylum Bacteroidota; class Bacteroidia; order Cytophagales; family Spirosomataceae; genus Spirosoma; species Spirosoma panaciterrae. The sequence goes on from NZ_KB893173.1 coordinate 483,936, forward strand.
CACATCCATCGTAATTTGCAGTCGCCTTTTCAATCGCTGCCTGTATGAATCGCCTTGACCGACTAACTGCTATTCTGATCCACTTGCAAACCAAACGAGTTGTCCGCGCCCAGGAGTTGGCCGACCGTTTTGGGATTAGCTTACGGACGGTATATCGGGATGTACGATCGCTGGAAGAAGCGGGTGTACCGATTGGGGCCGAAGCGGGTGTGGGCTATTTTCTGACCGACTACCATTTACCTCCGGTCATGTTTACCAGTGCCGAAGCCAGTGCGTTGCTCATGGGGGGTAAGCTCATCGAAAAGTGGGCCGATGCCTCTATCCGAACCGAGTTTGAGTCCGCCTTATACAAGATCAAATCCGTTCTGAAACGCAGCGATCAGGAACGCCTGGATGATCTGGATGCCCATATCGCGGTTGCCAAACCAAGGCACCGTCAACCCTACTCCGATGGCTTATTGACGCATATTCAACACGCCATTGCGCAGAACAATGTGCTTCTATTGCGGTATCATTCCCAGTACAACGATGCCGAAACCGAACGCGAGGTAGAGCCGGTCGGCCTACATCATTACCGGATGGGTTGGCATCTGATCGCCTTTTGCCGAACCCGTCAGGACTACCGGGATTTCCGGGTCGACCGTATTCGGGAGTTGACCAACACAGGCCAGCGATTTGCCCGACCCGAACGGTTATCCTTACAGGATTATCTGAATCGAATGGGCAAAGACTGGGACATTTTTGAGGCTACGATTGTACTCCCAAAGTCCATGATTCGCTTTATGCAGGAAGAGCGGTATGCCTACGGTTTCCAGCACGAAGAAGATCTGGGCGATCAGGTACGCATGTTTTTCCAGACGCCTTACCTGGAAGGACTGGCTCGCTGGCTGCTTATGTATGGTAATGCCGTAACCATCGAACAGTCGGAAGCCCTTCGCACGTTAGTCCAGAAACTGGTCGATGAACTTCAGGCACATTATGCAGGACAGCCGATTTCGGAATAACGTGAGCGTACCTTACAATAGATACTTATTCACCACGATTACCGCACTAATTCGGCCAAAAAGCCCCTGGCATTTTCATTCGTAGGGTCTTTTTCAACCGCTTTCTGATAATACAGTATTGCCAGTTGTTTCAAGCCCATCCGGGCATAACAGTCGGCTATCAATTGATACGCATAGGAATAGTCGCTCGGCTGGGCGGTTAAGCTGGTACACAGCTGGAATAGTCGAATAGCCTCTTCGTCTCGTTGGCGACGCATCAGGTATTTTCCTGTATTGATCAAATCACCAAACTCGAAACTAAGATCATATCGATCCTGCTGATGTGCCCTGATATCCCGGTAAAAGGCAATCCCCTGATCGAAATCAGCCAGTATTTTTTCGCGCATATCCAGGTATAACGACCGCTTCGGCACGGTATAGGGTTTCCCCTGGAGGATAGCCATAATACTGTTGGTCAATGCATTGACTTTGAATTGCTGGCTGTTGGTCATCAGAATAACTATGAAATCATTTGTTACATCGTGCGTCATCAAGGCTTCGTAGTTGTAGTTGGAACCATGATGCTGATGCCATGTTAGTTGGTCGTTCGTAAAGGTGGCATGGCCCAAACTACTTTCATTGCCCCCAAAATCGACTGCCAGCGCCTGCATAGCCGCTTTGTCGACCAATTGATAGCGATCCAGTTTGAGCAGCCAGGTGTATAAGTCGTCGATCGATAACCGAGGCCATCCACTCATTTGCTGCTCGTACGGTGTTTCTTTAAAATTACTGTCGAACGCACGCGCCATACCGGGTGCGGTCAGTGGCAAGTCCATAAAGGTATGGTTCATGTGCAGTGGTTTCAGCAATTGATCGTTTACAAAGACAGCATACGGCTGCCCCGAAACGGCTTCGATGATTCGGCGTTGCAGATACACATTGGCGTAGCTATACGCATAGGCTTTTCCGGGCCGGAAGGCTAATGTTTTCAGGCGTTTTAGTTCATCAAGAATCTGCTGATCGGTCGAAGCGCCACTGATGGGCAGGCCACTGGTATAGTTGATTAAGTGTTTAAGCTGTACACTATCGGCCCAGTTCGGCAAATCCGTCAGATACCGGCTGAGTCGATCCGTCAGCGACAGTTTTCCCTGCTGCTGTAAGCGCAGCAGCCCTACGCCATTAAACTCTTTGGCAATAGACCCAATATCGAAGAGGTTGTCGAGCGTCAATGGGCGGCTTCGGCTGGCATCGGCAAAGCCAAAACTGTGGCGGTATTGAACGGTACCTCGGTAAGCTACCAGAACGTTGCCATTGAAAATACCCAGTTGATGAGCCGCCTGCATGAGTGAATCGATTCGCTTGTTGAGCGGCTGCTGAGCGGCTGACGGGCGAGTGACTAGCCCAAACAGAGCGAATATGCCTAAGACTACGCAATTTAGTTTCATTGTATCGTTGTGAAAATTAGACAATGATACGATGGATAGCCGTATGGAAACTCCGTAAGCTTGCCAACGGCACGAGCCATTTGTGAACGACACCTGAACCCACCGGGTCGTATGTATCTTTGTGCATTCGCCAACGAGCATGACAAGCATCAAACCCTGGATGGTTAGGTTTAGCTTACTGGGCTTGTTTGTACTGGCAGGCTGTCAGCCTGAACTAGTCAGGCCAGTTCGTATCCGGCTAAAGCTAGGGGACCAGCCTCAATGGGCGTCACGGAACTGGCCTGACCAGAACTGGGAAGCCACCAACGGCACATCCCAGAAACAGGTATTCTGGGTACGTTTTCACTTCCGGCTGGACGCTGCGACTGCCCCCCCTAAGCCATTGGGGGTACGAGTTGTGGCACTAGGCTCTTTCGATGCATTCTGGGATGGACACCCAATTGGCCACAATGGCCGGGTAGGTAAGACCAGAGGTACCGAACAACCAGGGCTGCATGCTACGGAGTGGCCTCTGCCGGATGCCGATACCCAGCCTGGGGTTCATGTGCTGGCATTGCGGGTGTCCAATTTCTATAGCGGCACCAACTACAGCTTTTACAATTGCGTCATTGAGCATTATCCCGACAGGGTACGAACCTCGTTACAAACGGTCGGCTGGATGGCTATGCTGGCGGGAACCTTCCTGATCGGGGCTATATATTACCTGATTTTATCTGTTCATAACCGTAAAGAGCCTCTATTCCGATTATTCAGTCTGATTTGCGGGTTGTTCTTCTGCCTGATACTCGTGGAATATATACCGTTTGTCTGGCCGTATCGCTACTATGTACAAACGCCCCGGCTAGAAATCATTGGGGTACTGACCGGATGTATTTCGCTACTGGTTCCTTCTTTTTTGAATCGACAATTCGCCCTCTTTCAGCCCAAACGCTTCTCGCTCCTGCTACTGGGGATTTTACTGGGAATTTCGATCTACTTCCATGGCCGATACGATTTTACGGCTCAACTGCTAAGTCTAACGATGGGGATTAGTGCGTTGCTGATTGCCAGTCTGGCTGTATTACGACAGCGAAAAGGGGCCATCGGTATCCTCATTTCGGTCGTATTGAGTGGACTATGCGCCTGCATTTTCTATTATGATTATAGCCTTTACCTAAGTTTCAGCTTTTTATTGCTGGCCATGCTGTATGGGCTGGTTCTTCGCTCGCAGGAAATTGACCGGGCTTACCAGCAGAGCTTACTGCTTTCGGAGAGGTTGAAAACAGAATTGCTCAAGAAAAGCATCCAACCGCATTTTTTGTTCAACAGCTTAACCGCGCTCATCGATTGGATTGAAGAATCGCCCCGGCAGGGTGTCGTGTTTATTGAAGCGCTGGCAGAAGAGTTCAAGTTATTGAGTCAAATGGTCGATGTCCGCTTGGTGAGCATCGTCCATGAAATTGACCTATGCAAAAGCCATTTGGCGGTTATGCGTTTTCGGAAAGAGATCGACTATCTGTGGGAAGATTCGGGCATTGACCCAACCGATACGCTTCCTCCAGCATTGCTGCATACCGTTCTGGAAAACGGGATTACCCATAGTTTACCTCTGGCTGATGGGACGGTCCGGTTTCATCTGTCATTTCAGCGAAACGAGCGCTATCGACAATATCAGTTCCGTACTCAGGCCATCAACCGAACCACCGGAAAAAACGACCGGCCAGGCATGGGATTCCAGTATATAAAAGCCCGTCTGACGGAAAGTTATGGCCATGCCTGGACGTTGGACTCCCAGCAAACTGAAGAAGGCTGGCTAACCCAACTAACCATCTATGCGCATCCTGATCATTGAAGATGAAGCCCGAATAGCCGCCCGAATCGAGCGATTCGTCCGGGAATTACTAGGCCCAACACGAACCCGTCTGGCCCGTTGCGACAGCGTTGCGGATGGTATCGAGCACATTCGTAGCCAGGGCATTGATCTCCTGTTCCTGGATCTTAATTTGAACGGGCAAGACGGTTTTGAGGTACTGAAACATGTGGTTGCGGAGTCTTTTCATACGATTGTGATTTCAGCCTACACCGATAAAGCAATCACTGCCTTTGAGTATGGGGTGCTCGATTTTATTGCCAAACCTTTCGCTATCGAACGGATACAACAAGCGCTGAATCGGGTGGAATCAAGAGCGGCCTCATCACAGCCATCCCTTAAATTTCTAGCCGTAAAAGGGCGTGGACAGATTCGATTGATTCCCGTAGACGACGTACTGTTTGTACAAGGCTCAGGTGTTTATTCAGAACTCCATTTACAAAATGGCACAACCGTATTGCATGATAAATCGCTGGAAAAACTAGCTCAACTGCTGCCAGCCAGCTTTGAGAGAATTCACAAATCCTATCTGGCCGACAGCCGTTATTTTTCAAAAATCCACATTCAATCGGGTGGTCGCTATACGCTTCAATTAACCAGTGGGCATCATTTGCCCATTGGTCGAACTCGGTATGAGCAACTCAAAAAGCATTTTTATTAGTCAGGCCCTGGCTCTCCTGACATAGGGTTGTCAGACCTGAGCGCGAGATTTGTCGTAGATCAATAAAAAAACCATGCGACAGGACTTAATTGTATCCAAATCCATCGACATCAATGCCAGCCCAGCTCGTGTCTGGGACGTATTAACCAACCCTTTGCTTATTCAGGAATATTTGTTCGGTACCGAAACCCTTACCGACTGGACCATTGGCAGCGCGATTGTTTTTCAGGGCGAATACGAAAACCAATCCTATCAGGACAAGGGGATCATTCTGGAAAATGTCCCGAATCAATTACTCAGTTATAGCTATTGGAGTGGTTTTTCGGGCCTGGAAGACAAGCCCGAAAACTATGCCACAGTTACTTACCGCATCACCGAAAAAGGCCCGAATCGTACTGAATTCACCTGGACTCAGCAGGGCTTTTCGACCGAAGCCGGCTATGCCCATTCGCTCAACGGAATGGACGATTTCCTCAATCAGATCAAAGCCATTGCTGAGCGATAGGCGCTAAAGTCATTGAGTGAAGTTTATTTCACTCAATGACATATGGTTTTTAAAACTTTCTCTATCTCATCGTCAAGTTGCTGACGTTCTTCTGCCCGGTGGTAGGTCGCCGTAAAGAGGCTGTCCATTTTTTTAGTGATTTTCTCCGCCAGTTGACCTGTACGTAGTGTATAGCTCGTTTTAAGCGAATCTATTTTTGCACTCTGGGCAACCGACAGTTGCACTTTGTGTCTGGCCAACGAATCTTCCATAAAACGGATCTCATTAGCCGCGTTAAATCGCTCGTTTTTCAATTGGCGAGCCTCGCACTCCAGGGAGGCCATGAGCTGGGCATCCTGATGCAACTGTTCCTGCTGAATTTTCTGACAGTTCGTTACGACAAAGCCTAGCAGCAGCAATCCAAAAGTAGTTTTCCGTTTCATCGTATCACTTTACAGATTGGGGCCACTGGATTGCTTTCAAGACGTTGTCGCCGATACCGCGCCCCATCAACAACCCGTTTTGGTTGTCCATATCGTAGTGGATACCACCATATAACCGCGAATTGGCACATTCCTGAGCCATTGCCGAAAAGTTGGTAAACTTCCGGGGCTGAAATCCGTGCTGCACCTGCGAGCGGTCGGTAAAGGTGTAATTGCCATCGCCATTCGTAAACAGCTTTATAAAAATCCGCTCTCCGACAGCGATCTCCGTAGCATGTCCTGACGTGTAGGCAGGAAACGCGGGGGTACCGATAACCGTCTGAAAATTAGGATCAATGTACTTTTGAATATACGAAACGGGCCGGATCAAGGAATAATCGTACTTTGCTTTCCAGCAGGCGATGAATGCATCTATTTCGCCAACGCCCAACATGGCATACCCAACTACTGCTTTTTCGAGGGTGGCATTGGTTTCTTCCAGCAACTGAGTCATAATATTGAAGGTGTGGCCGGTAGGTGTACAGGTGGCAAATGGATCATCGGCCCAGAACTTCGTAATTTCAACCTGCTCGGCCGTGTTTCCTTTTACCTGATTATAAACGGCCAGGGCTTGTTTGTAAAAGGTCGATGACTTATCCGTCGAGAAGGCTATTGGTTTTGCAGGGCTTCCAAACGCCATGTCGGACGCAATAACGGGGCGGCATTGAAACCAGTGTGGGCTTAGTGGAGTGAGGTTTTTAGCATCGGTAGGTACCCATTTATCGGCACCCGTAACGGGTGTATACGGCTTCGAAAACGGATTCAGATAGGATTCATGCCCGCCATCGGTCTTGGAATAGTCATAAATTGCCTGCGATACGGCTTTCCCGTGCTTCTCCGAAAGATCAGCCAGGGGCTTGTTGATGGTAGCGGTAAAATTGGCCAGGTTTTGCGCTTCCAGGTCGTTTATTTTTTTCAGGTTGGCTTCGCTTAAATTCTTGTCGAACATTTTCCGCATCATATCGGCAACGGCCGCATTGACCACGATACCCCAGTGATACCGTATATAGTCTGGCGATGGTTTAGGCATACTGGCCGGTACAAGCTGATTGAGTTGACCAGCCAGCGGGCTTGCATTTGGAATGCCGCTATAAACGGATTCGTAGGCCGCTATACCCACATACCCAAAGGCACGGGAAGCCTGGGGCGGTAGAAAGCCCGCTGTTTCTTTCACAATTCGACATTCGAGCGAAAACCACTCACGTAAAAAATCGGCCGAATAATTCGAAACCGTATTGGGCTTTACCGGCTCTACGTCAATTGTGGAGGTACAGCCTGCCAGAAAAAGCCCCAACGCTGCTATATAGACAAAACGAGTCTGGCCAAAGCCTTTACAACACAGCAGAAAAACGGATTTCAATCGAAAAAGGTAATGTATATTTTTCATAGTCAGTAACAGTTAGGTTGAAGTCACGGCGCACTTACAAAAGGATAAATGAAGGTGACTCATGCTGTATTGAGTTATTTCACAACACAGTAAAAAACATCCGCCCACAACCACAAACAGGAAACCCTATCAGTGATATGGTATGAATCAAGGGCGTAAAATGTAGCTTAATTGAACAAATAGAAGAAGCCGAATATTCAGCAGCCTATCTCCTCAGCTTTCGGGGGGAGGAGAATGAACAGGCAGAGTACGGGCCAAAAACACGAATAACAGATCAGGAATGCGTATGGTCCTGCACCACTGAGGAGCGAGAAAATGAAAAACAACGCGCGGAGTAGGTGAGTACTCTTTCAACAAAAACTTAAGAAAGCGATTCGTCTTTTGTTGGGATTCACTAGCTCCACTAATACGATCATTTAGGAAAGAAAGCAAATCGTGCTGCCAAACCGAATGACTCTCCATTTCAAGGCCGGCAATGTAGAGCATCGTATCCTTAACTTCCACACTAACAACTGAATAATAATGGCCACGATACGTAAACCCATCCGACGTTGTACGGGCAATATCGTTGAGTTCGAATTTGTTTTTTAACGGAATCTGAAATTCGACAAGACTATCTACCGACCGATAGACCAACAATCGTTTCGACAAATCGTGTTCGGCCTGCCACCAGCTAGCCACTGCCACTAACATGTAGGCCAGTGTATGGTATACGATTAAGGTAAAAAGGCCGATGGATACAAATTTCTTCACACAGTGAGGTTTGGCAACGTAACGTCGACGAATGCCAAGCCATCTACAAAACTTATGCCATTGTTAACAATTCATCGTTTCTGTTAAAAATGGCCTTAGGGTGTATTTTCATGAAAATTTAACGCGCACTAATCCATCATTTTTAGCCTCGTTGGCCCGTCGAGCTGCTTTATTCGTCCCATTCCGAACGGCTAATAAGGCAACAGGTTTGGCAAACCCCATCTGCCGATTGAGCTTTGCCAAACCTGTTTTCTCCCGCAACGTTTGCGGCTTGTTATTTAAAGGCCGGAATGCCGGTAATTTCGGCTCCCAGAATAAGCAGTTGAATATCGTGCGTGCCCTCGTAGGTACTCACCGATTCGAGGTTCATCAGATGCCGCATAATTGGATATTCTCCCGAAATACCCATCGCACCTAAAATCTGGCGAGCCTCCCGAGCCGTTTTTAAGGCCATTTCAACATTGTTGCGCTTCGCCAGTGAAATTTGAGCCACCGTGGCCCGGTCTTCATTCTTGAGCATCCCCAGCCGCCAGCAAAGCAGTTGAGCCTGCGTAATATCGGTCAGCATCTCGGCCAGTTTCTTCTGTATAAGCTGAAAACTGGCAATGGGTTTGTTGAATTGAATCCGTTCAAGCGCATAGCGTCGGGCCACTTCGTAGCATTCCATAGCGGCTCCTACGGCCCCCCAGCAAATGCCATACCGCGCCTGTTCCAGGCATTTCAGGGCACTTTTCAGTCCGTAGGCATCGGGCAATATATTTTCTTTCGGTACCTGTACATCCCGAAACACCAGTTCGCCTGTACTGCTGGCTCGTAACGACCACTTATTATTGATTTCGGCAGTTGTAAAACCTTCCATGCCCCGCTCCAGAATCAGCCCACGTACTTTACCCTGATCATTTCTGGCCCATACGATGGCAATATCGGCAATGTTGGCGTTGGTAATCCAGAGTTTCGACCCATTGAGCAGGTAGTAATCGCTACGCTCGATAAAGTTCGATTCCATACCGCCGGGATCTGATCCATGATTAGGCTCCGTCAGGCCAAAACAACCGAGCATTTCACCCTTTGCCAATTTGGGCAGGTACTTTGCTTTCTGTTTTTCCGAACCAAAGGTTAGAATGGGGTACATGACCAGGGAGTTTTGAACGGATACGCATGAACGCATGCCTGAATCGCCCCGCTCGATCTCCTGAGTCATCAGCCCATACGAGATCTGATCCAGCCCCCCACCTCCATATTCAGTTGGGATGGTAGCTCCGAACACACCGATCTGGCCAAACTTGCGGACAAGATGCTGGGGAAATTCGGCACGTTGTGCATACTCTTCAGCAATGGGCGTTATTTCGCGCTTCACAAAATCACGGACAGCAGACCGAACCAGTTTATGTTCGGCCGTAAACAGATCGTCAAGGTTGTAGAAATCCGGCGATTCAAATGTATCGACCTTATTTCTAGGCGGGGTTATCGATTGGGATTGCATAGTGGGTTAACCGAAAAAAACAGGGCTTGTTGTAGGAATAAGGGATTTTTTGCCAATTTACAAGAAGAATTATGTATCCCTTCAGGCAAGCCTTTTCTGGCAGGCCAATTTACCTGAACATTTCGATGAAAATTCACATTTTCGGAGCATCCGGCTCGGGGGTAACCACGTTAGGCAATGCCCTATCCAATCAAACTGGAATTCCTTATTTCGATACGGACGCGTATTACTGGATACCAACAAACCCGCCCTACAGTTCCAGAAGAAACCCGACTGAGCGTAATAAACTACTCACCAACGACTTAAACCATTCTGCTGATTGGATTATTGGTGGATCGCTCCTCAACTGGGGAGAGCAATGGCTGTCTGCGTTCGATCTGGCGGTTTTTCTCTGGGTAGCCCCAGAATTACGGCTGGAACGGTTACGAAAACGTGAGTTTCAACGGTATGGAAATCTGATTTTTACGGACAAAGATCGCAAGCAGCAACACGAAGAATTCATTGACTGGGCATCGGGATATGACTCCAACCTGGCGCATGGCCGCACGTTACAGGCTCATGAAAACTGGATGCGCGAACTCAGTTGCCCCCTCATAGACATCCGTGGCGACTATTCAGTAGCCGAACGGCTGGCTATTGTTCTCCGACAGATGGAGCAGCATAGCCTAAAGTAAGATTAGCGCGTCGGGCACTTTACTAACCATGGCATACTTTCTTATCGATAGCCTCAAAACCCAAACGTACGATGCCCTGGTTGTAGGGTCTGGTATCAGTGGTGGCTGGGCGGCCAAAGAACTCACCCAGCAGGGCCTTCGTACATTGCTCCTGGAGCGTGGGCGCCCGGTCAATCACGTAACGGATTACCCAACGGCCCTGCTCAATCCATGGGAGTTGGAACATCGGGGCCAGGTACCGCTGGCTGTTCGAAACGAGTATTCGATTGCCAGCCGGAATTATGCCTTCCATGAAGATACCATGCACTTTTTTGCCAAAGATAGCGAGCAACCCTATGTGCAGGAAAAACCCTACGATTGGATACACGGCTATCAGGTAGGTGGGCGTTCGCTTACCTGGGGGCGGCAAACCCAGCGCTGGAGCGATTTTGACTTTGAAGGCCCTGCCCGTGATGGCTATGCCGTAGACTGGCCTATCCGCTATACCGATATAGCCCCGTGGTACAGTCATGTAGAACGATTTGTGGGCATTACCGGCCATAAAGATGGGCTGCCCACATTGCCCGATGGTGAGTTTTTACCTCCGCATGAGATGTCGTGCGTCGAAAAGTACTTCAAACAACAGGTGGCAACCCGCCACTCGGATCGGCATGTGATTATCGGCCGGGCGGCTCATATTACCGAGCCCAAGCCCATTCATTTGCAACAGGGTCGGGCCCGTTGTCAGCACCGAACTCTTTGCGAACGTGGCTGTCCATACGGTGGGTATTTCAGCAGTAATGCTTCTACCATTCCCTGGGCCATGCGTACTGGAAAGCTAACCCTACGCCCTCACTCGGTCGTCCATTCCATCATCTATGATGAACAGAAAGGCCTGGCAACGGGGGTTCGTGTCATCGACACCCAAACGCATCAGATGACGGAATACTACGCGCGAATTATTTTTTTGAATGCCTCGGCCCTGCACACGAACCTGATACTCCTGAACTCGACCTCCCACCGTTTCCCGAACGGACTGGGTAATGATTCGGGCTTGCTGGGTACGCATATGGCCTTCCATAGTTATCGGGGCCGGGTTACAGCAACGTATGATGGCTTTCTGGACTCCACAACGGACGGACGTCGGCCCAATAGCAGCTACATGCCCCGATTTCGAAACGTTTTCAAACAGGAAACTGACTTTCTGCGTGGGTATGCGGCCACGTTTTATTCGTCGCGAGGGCAGATTGACAACCAGGAAGGAGTTGGCGCAACATTGAAGCAGAATCTGCTCAATTCCCAGCCAGGAGAATGGCAGGTTGGCTCCGCTATGATGGCTGAAACCATTCCGAAAGCGCAGAGTACGGTCCGGCTCGATCCTGTCCTGAAAGACAACTTTGGAATCCCGCAGTTACGCGTATCGGTCGACTACGATGACAATGACCGGAAAATCCTGAAAGACTTTTTTGAGCAATTTACCGAGATGTATACCCAGGCAGGTTTTAAAAACATTCGGGCCATCGATACCGGACGCTTGCCCGGCAGCGAAAACCACGAAATGGGAGGTGTCCGTATGGGTCGGGATTCCAGAACATCGCTGCTCAACCGCTGGAATCAACTTCACCACTGCCCAAACGTATTTGTTACTGATGGCGCCTGTATGACTTCCACCAGCACCCAAAACCCGTCGCTGACGTACATGGCACTTACCGCCCGAGCCGCCCATTACGCGGTCAGGCAGATGAAAGCCAAAAACCTATAGAACGCAGATTCGTATGATTTTAAATCGGTGTTGATCATAACAATCATACGAATCTGCATTCTATAGGTTTACCGCTTACTGGTTGCTGAACCAGGCGTTGCTGTGCCTCCCTGTTTCAGCAACCAGCTTGCCAGTTCTTTGGCTGCCTTAAAATTTTCGTACTGAGCCGGAATTTTCCGACCGTCTACATATTCATTGTACAGCCAGGGGTCGCCAACCGCAAAAACAGTTCCTTTACCCACTTTAGCCACCCCCATAATCACATCCCCGACATCGGTCACTACCGCTTTGGCCGGAGATTTTACACTTAATGGCGACAGTTCCTTGATGTATACAGTACGAGTTTTCGGAAAAACCGCATTGCCAGCCGGTAAACTGATCGCCCCTTGTTCAAACTTATCTGCCTGAACCATATTTCGATTTTTGGGCAGAAACTGCATACCAAATCGAGCGGCTAACCGATTGAAATGGTGGTGTTCACAGTTCAAAGTATCGTTGGCCATCAATACCAGTGTGCCGCCAGCCTCAACCCAACTGGCAATGGCGTTGATGTCATTTTCAGTCAAGTAATTCGGCTTTGGGGTTTCTTTGGGCGTATCGGGATCAACAATGATGTATACGTCGACCCCTTTCAGCGACGTAGCCGTAGGAGCCCCTGTAATGGTCGTCGTTTTAGCTCCTAGTTTGCGAAAAATACTCCCCCACCAGAAGAACCCCGAATGCTGCTGATCGTCCCAGGTGTAATGAAAAGGCTCCTGCTCACCTGTATACCCTTTGCGGAATTCGTGGTTGAAATAGGTATCAACGGCAACCGTTTTGCCTTTACCAAGGGCATCTTCGGCGGCTATCTCCATTTCGACGCTGGCCATGATAAACGGACCCACGCCTTTCAGGTCATCCTGACGAATGGGTTCGCTGAGGTAGTATTCGTAGCTGCCATCCCGGTAGGGGTTTCCACCCAAACCACCTACCACCACCGTTTTTTCAAGATGAATTAGTCCTTTACTATCGGTAGTGATAAATTCTTTTAGAATGCCTTCGTATCCTTTTCGGGCAGGGGCCATCAGCGAGGCAGGTAGATACCCCATGCGAACCCCTTTAGCCAGGGCGTACACAAACATACAGGAACCGGAGGCTTCGAGGTAATTTCCTTTGTCGCCCATGCGGTTGGTCACCTGCCACCAGCAACCCGATTTGGGGTCCTGAAAGTTAACCAATGCAGGCATAAACCGATTCAGAATGGCAATCAGTTCGCCACGTCGGGGGTGATTCTGAGGAATGTAATCCAGTACATCGACCAATGCCATCGCGTACCAGCCCATGGCCCGGCTCCAGAAATTGGGCGAGTTGCCTGTTTCTTTGTTAGCCCATTTCTGCTCGCGACTTTCGTCCCAGCCGTGGTAAATCAGTCCGGTTTTTGGGTCACGGGCGTGTTTTTCCATCCAGACGAACTCATTGATTACATCGTCAAAATGTTTGGTATCACCGAATAAGGCCGTGTACTCCGCATAGAAAGGCTCGGCCATATACAAACCATCGAGCCACATTTGATACGGATACCGTTTCTTATGCCAATAGCCCCCTTCTTTTGTACGAGGCTGCTCGGCCAGTTGTTTCCGAAGCAGGTCAGCCGCTTTCCGGTACTTTTCTTTACCCGGCAACGACTGCTGATACAAGAGTAATAACGACCGCCCCGGCGTAATGAAATCCAGATTATAGTCTTCGAGCTTATACGTACGTATATCGCCATCGGCTTGCACATACCGATCCATGTTTTTCTGGATGTAAGTGAAGTATCGATCATCGGCCGTACGATACCAGACCTGCTTTACCCCCTCCAGCAAAACCCCCGTTTCATATTCCCAATGGGCAACTCCCCTGCTCCCATCTTCTCGCTTATATGCAATTGAATCAGGATTACTGGCCATAATCGAGGCCACCATACGTTGCGACCAGGGCAGGGTTATGCCAGACTGGGCCAATACCACCTGGCTTACGACCATCAGACAACCGAAAAGGCTAAACTTCATCATTTTTGTGGGCTACTTCCAATAACCGATTTGTAATTAACGCTTGTCTTATTCCTTGCTGAGTAGAACGATAGCTGACCACCTCGACAGATCGGGATGACCCTTGTGTTTTTCGATGACAATCGAAGCAGACGAAGGTCACTACTAACTGACAACCAATCGTTTATCACCTAAAAAATATGAATCGTCCGTCAAAACCAGACGAATCTGCGTTCTATCGCTGAATAAGAAAATAGTCGTAAATCCTTTCCGTATACTCTCTTATTAGTAGAAAAAATGTTACTTAGCAGATAATCGAACCCAAAACCAGAGCTACCTGTTAGGTAAAAAATAGTCTCTTGCCAGATAAACACTGGCCTTGCTTACGATGATTCATCAACTTTCGTTAACCCTCGCTCCCGAACTGGCTTTAGATAATGAAGCCTTTCGGACCCAGGCCCTCAATCACCTTGCCTTGCCTGATACCGATGATGTTATTGTCCGGAAACGAAGACAATCCATCGACGCCCGTAACCGGCAGGTCCGCGTGCAAGTGGAAGCGGAGGTCTTTGCAGGCGAAACCCCTCCCCCGCTGATTCAGTACCAGAAGCCACAGATCGATATTAGCAAAGCGCCACAGGCTATTGTGGTGGGCGCTGGGCCCGCCGGGTTATTTGCGGCTCTTCGACTCATTGAACTGGGCATTAAACCGATTGTTGTTGAGCGGGGGAGCGATGTTCGTACCCGCCGACGCGACCTAGCCGCTATCAACAAAGACCATATCGTTAATCCTGAATCGAACTACTGCTTTGGTGAAGGAGGAGCGGGTACCTACTCAGATGGCAAGTTGTATACCCGTTCTACCAAACGAGGAGATGTTCGGCGGATTCTGGAAATCTTTGTCGCTCATGGCGCTACGGAACAGATTCTGGTCGATGCTCATCCGCACATTGGCACCAATAAGCTGCCGAATGTAGTAGCCGACCTGCGAACCAGTATACTAAATGCCGGGGGCGACGTACGATTCGACACCAAGGTAACTGACCTACTGCTTAACGGGAAAGAACTGAACGGTGTGGTATTGGCAAACGGCGAAACGCTTACCGGGATCGGGGTTATTCTGGCAACGGGTCACTCAGCCCGCGACATTTTTTACCTGCTCCACGACCGCAAGGTTCGGATCGAAGCGAAACCTTTTGCCATGGGCGTTCGGATTGAGCACCAGCAACAACTGATTGACCAATTCCAATACCATCGGCCGAATCGCGGAGATTATTTGCCAGCAGCGTCTTACAGTTTAGTGGCCCAAACACGTTATCAAGGGGTAGAACGCGGAGTGTTTTCGTTTTGTATGTGTCCGGGAGGGTTTATTGTACCAGCAGCAACCGCACCGGGTGAGCTGGTCGTCAATGGAATGTCGCCTTCGCGTCGGGATTCGCAGTTTGCCAATTCGGGCCTGGTAGTAGCCATTACCGATCAAGATTTACAACCTTATGCCGATGAAGGCCCATTAGCCGGATTAGCCTTACAGCAAGAACTGGAACGCTGGGCTTGCCGAATGGGCGCTACCCAATCGGACAAACCTTCCCAAACGGCTCCTGCCCAACGCATTGCCGATTTTGTGGATGGGCGTATCTCGGGCGATCTGTTGCCAACGTCTTACCAACCCGGACTTGCTTCGGTCGATATGACGGAGGTACTACCCGACCACATTGCCCAACCTCTGCGGCAGGGCTTGCGGGATTTTGGCCGGAAAATGCGGGGGTATTTGAGCAACGAGGGCCAATTGATTGGGGTCGAAAGCCGAACCTCATCGCCCGTACGGATTCCGCGTCACCGTGACACGTGTGAACATGTCGATGTCAGACGGTTGTTTCCCTGTGGTGAAGGCGCTGGCTACGCAGGGGGCATTGTTTCGGCGGCTATGGACGGTGAACGTTGTGCTGAAGAATTAGTTAAGTTGTATAAGTAGGGTTTTGAGCTTTGCCAGTATCAATCCCAAACGACAAAGAATAGACTTGGAATGATCGACACATCGTTTAACGCCTTTACCGAAAACCTCCGGCAGCGGTTACAGAAACCATTGCCAGGTGAAGCTGCGCACCAGAAAATGGCGTCGGCAGCACGGTATCGGCTGGGTATTAAACCCAACGAGCGAACGCGTCGGAGCGCCGTGTTGATTTGTTTCTATCCATTTCAGAATTCGATTTACCTCCCTCTTATACTTCGTCCGCAGTACGATGGCGTCCATGCCGGGCAGATGGCTTTTCCCGGTGGACGAATGGAACGGTTTGATGAAAATCTGACCCGCACCGCCCTCCGAGAAGCCCAGGAAGAGGTAGGCATCCGGGTATCGGATGTGAAGGTACTCGGCCTACTAACGGAGTTGTTTATTCCGCCCAGCAATTTTTTTGTACAACCCGTTGTCGGGATTCTCCCGTACCGCCCCGACTTTTACCCGGACCCCCGTGAAGTAGAAGCCATTGTTGAAGTTGATTTAGACACCTTACTGGATGAAACCATCGTTGGCGACAGTCAGATCGAGGTCAGGGGCATACTGGTCGATGCGCCATTTTATCAGATACAAGGGCACCGGGTATGGGGGGCTACGGCCATGATGATCAGTGAATTGCTCATGGTGTTAGGCTCTTAATTCCTCTACTGACTTGTTCCGGCCACATAATACAGTTCGGCAATCGCTTTCTGGTACTTGGTTTTCAACTCCTCCCCTTTGATCCGTAAATCAATCAGCTTGGTTTCGCGTGAATTGACCAGGAACAGTGAGCTTTCGCCAATCTCAAATTTTTGCTGTTCGGCCTGAAGCAAACGTTGCTGGTTCAGAATCGCCTGCTGCTGTACAGTTACTTGCTGAGCCAGTGCCTGGAGCTGGTTGTAGGCCGCCTGAACGGTATTGGTAATGTCCCGATTGGTCTGTTGCCGTTCCAGATTCACCTGCTGATTTTTTACCTGTACTTCCCGCAACTTGCCCCGTTCTTTCCGAAGAAACAAAGGAAACACTACGTCCAGACCAATTTTATGATTCTGCGGACGAAACGAATAATAATCACTCCAATCGTAGGGCACATCCACCGTTGGGGTCTGACTCAACAAGCTGGCACTTACCACGACTTGCGGCTGTACCATTGCCCGCCTGAACTGCTCTTCAATGGTTAGTTGCTGCGCTTTTGCCTCCAGTTTCAGTAGTTCGGGATGCTGCTGGGTTGCACGACTCAGTAACGCCTGAAACGCATCGGCTGTATAGGCTGTTAGCGGAGCCTGCTGGGGTATAGCCGATGGTGGCAGTTCGGCTGGTTGCCCTTGCGCATTCCATAGAAACGTACTCACTCTAAGCCGGGCGTTTTGCTCTTCAAGTTCGGCCTGCTGGCGCTGTACCAGGCGATCCTGTACCGTTATCAGCGCTTCAGTTGTATCAATAGTGGCCGCATCACCTAACAGAGCCCGCTCGCGTAAGGCCCGGAAACGCAGATCGGCCAGTTCATACCCTTCTACCAACAGCCTACGCTGCTGGTAGGCTAAAAACCATTCCCAATACGATTTAGCCGCATCGAAAAGCGTTTTGTTGACCAGCTTCAGACGATCAGCTTCGGCCAGATTGAGTGCCAGACGCGCCTGCCGTACCGCCGAACGCCGGGCATCGATACCGATTGTTCTCCCAATCGGTACACTAAGGCCAATTCCGGCCAAACCTGATGACGGCGTTCGTTCGGCCGGGTTTATGTATTGACCTGCGTTTTGGTCGTAGGAGGCATTCAAATCAATACCGGCCCACCACAAGGGTACGACTAATTTGTTTTGCCAATGGTTGTAATAGAGGGTATTCCCAAATTCTTTCCGGTCGTAGCTCGAAGCAAGTTTGGGATCGAAAGCCCCTCGTGCCTGTATCACAACCTGTCTGGCTTCTTCGCCGAACAATCCGGCCTGTTTTATAATGGGATGATTGGCCCGGATTAATTCAAAGAATACCTCAGCCGTAAACACCGTAGTATCTGTTTGGGCAGGCACCGACTGAGCCGATCCGTAACTGGTCAGCAAGCCTAGTCCGCAAAGGGACAACGCTATAAACCGCTTCATTTCTTCGCTCCTTTTTCCTCTTTGGGTTCTTCTTTCAAACTGGCAGGAAAGCCGTTTAGCTGGCGCCATAGTTCATACCATACCGGCACATCGTCGAGCATCACCCAACCGTACACACCCGACCCGACCCGCAACTGTGTAGGCCAGGGCAGATCCCCTTTTTCCTGAATTGGCTGTACCAGTAGCCGGTATTTGCCCCCAACACTGCTCACTGCATCGATTACGGCTACGCGTCCGCCAAAGGTACCGACCGATACCGACGGCCAGCCCGAAAACTGGATCGCTGGCCAGCCATCGAACTGCAACCGAACCGTTCGCCCTCGTTGAATCAGCGGCACATCCATGGCACGTACAAACAACTCAACGGCAAGTTGAGGGTTAGCGGGCTGAAGCGTAGCAATCGGCTCGCCTTCTT
This sequence comes from Spirosoma panaciterrae DSM 21099, assembly GCF_000374025.1. Classification (GTDB taxonomy): domain Bacteria; phylum Bacteroidota; class Bacteroidia; order Cytophagales; family Spirosomataceae; genus Spirosoma; species Spirosoma panaciterrae. The sequence continues at coordinate 502,394 of NZ_KB893173.1, forward strand.
TAATTGTTTCGCCAATACCTGCTTTCGCTGGTCGGACTACATACCCGGCCTGTGGTGCCCGAACAATATAAAGTCCACGACGCACATCCACACTGGTCATTTTATTCTGAAGTTTCGCAATTTCGCCGTTTATATCAGCCAGATACGAAACCGCCGAACTGCGGTCCGACTGCGCTTTAGCCAGTTTTTCCTGGAAATCAGCCCTGAGCGTTCCTAGTTCTAGTTTGGCATTAACTAATTCCTGCCGCGACACGGCCAGTTTGTTTTCCTGCGAGATCACTTTGGCGTTGTCTTCCTGTACTTTGAGCCGTCGGGATTCCAGGTCTGTTAACGAAAACAGGCCATTCGTATACCCTTTTTCGTACCGGGCCAATCGGTCGAGCGCAATTTGGTAATTCTTTCGAATGGCAACCAGATCGGCTTCATCGGCCGACACTTTGTACTCGCCCTGGCGAACTTTGTTGCGTGCAGCCTCAAGTTTTACAGTAATACCGGCCTGTAAAGCCGCAATTTGCCCATCCAACGCCTTTATTTTTGCATCAGTAGCCTGAAGGCTCCCTTGTTTGGCAGCCAACTGCTCATCCAGTCTAAGGGGTAAATTGGGGTCAAAATATTCGTCTTTGATATCGGAGATAACCAACAACGTATCTCCTTTTTTTACATAATCGCCATCTTTTACGGCCCAGCGCTCGATACGACCGGCAATGGCATTCTGAACCGTCTGTGGGCGATCCTGAGGAGTTAGGGCCGTAATTGTTCCTTCGCCGTTGATATTCTGTTGCCAGGGCAGAAACATTACCAGAATACCAATCACCATAAAGAATAGCATCCAACGCCCAAGCTTTCGTCCACCATCCGACTGTGGCAGTGCGTGAAGCGTTTTAAGAGGGTATTTGGTCAATAACTCTTCGTTGACCCGCTGATTGGATATATTAAGCATCTTACTTTCAGAATTATTGATGTTCGGTCAGGGGCATATCGGTGACGTTGCCGATTTTTTCGACCGCCGTAACCAGATCAAATACGGTATCGATACCCGAAATAAGTTTATCGACCGAGCCCGTAATTAAAACAATGACCAGTTCGGCGGCTACGAACTGCCCCAGCGACATTTCGCGTCCTACTACGAGGGTGGTTCCCAGAATCAGAAGGCCACCCGTTACGATCGTTTTAAAAGCTACCCCTCCATAGAAAAATTGACGAAGTACTTTGAAATGCTCGTTTCGGTACTTTACATAGTTTGCCACCAGGTCATCCATTTTATTCATAGGCTCCTGATCGGCTGTTTTCGTCTGGTTACGATACCTTGGTAAGTTGCCCGCTATTTCTTCGAGCCAGGCCACCACCTTGTATTTATATTTTGACTCATTCAGACTGGTTCTTACACCACTTGGGCCATACAAACGACTAATAAGCCAAATAATAAATACCGTAAACAGCCCGAAACCAACGAAAATTGGATGATAAGCTGACAAGAGAATCAGCCCAAAAATAATTTGAACCGTTGCAGCTGTCAGATCAATCAATAGTTTGGGAAGCCCCTTCTGAATGGTCAGCACATCGAAAAAGCGGTTCATCAACTCCGGCGGATAATAGCCCTCCAGGGCTTCGGGTTCGATTCGGGGCAATCGATATGTAAACTCAAAAGCGGCTTTGGCAAAGATTCGTTGCTGTAACACCTCCACCAGGGCCATCTGGCCTACCAACAACAAACCAGCCGCCAGTACGCCCAGAATAACCACTCCTATCAGTACGTATACCGAACTAAAAACCAGCCCTCCCGATACCAGATTAAAAACGGCCTGAATGCCTAATGGCAGAGACAGGCTGATGATTCCAGTCACTATGGCGTACAAATAGATATAGCCTATATCCTTCTTCTCATTAATCAGAAGCCGCATCAATCGCTGCCAGGGCGAAGGCGGCAATTCGATAGGTTTTGCACTATACATGATAGCCTTATAATATTTTATGATAGTTTTACTAACTTTAATGCAAATATAACTTTCGAGGCCGAATCAATGTTTAATTTGCGGTCTTTGTTTCGACAATTGGTTATTAATAAGGATAGATGGAGTATTCTGTACATGTCCGCATGAACGAACGTCTGTTTCTGCGCGACCCCGAAAGCTCAGAGCTAGGCCGACGTATTGTTCGGCAGAGTATTTTACTGGTCAGCGAGATCGGTTTTGAAGACACTACCTTTCGGAAACTGGCCGATCGAATGGGCACAAAGGAAGCTAGTATTTACCGATACTTCGAAAACAAGCATCGGTTATTGGTGTATCTAGTGGCCTGGTACTGGCAATGGCTTGAATTTCAACTGGTTTTCCAAACAAACAACCTGAACGATCCCCGTCAAAAACTGGAACGATTAATTCGATTGCTGCTTTTCATCGACCTCGACGAATCGCACAGCAAGGATATAGATTTGCGAGCCCTGCATAATATTGTGGTCCATGAATCCAGTAAAGCCTACCTGACGCATCATGTAACTGAAGATAATCGGCAGCAGCTTTTCAAACCCTATAAAGACCTCTGCCGCCGTATTGCCGACATCATTTTATCCTACAACCCTACGTACCAATATGCCCGATCGCTGGCCAGTTCGCTGATCGAGACGGCTCATTATCAGGCTTTTTTCATGGAGAACTTACCCACTTTAACGGATTTCGGCCCTCTCGATACAGACCGATCCGAAGCACGGGGCAAACTGCTGGGCTTCATGCATCATCTGCTGTTTTCATCGCTCGATGCCCACATCAGCAATAGTAAGTAGCTTACCCATACCCTACAAAGCCCGCATTCAAGCAAAATATAGACAGGTATATTTCCCAAATAGCAGCCTACTTTACAGTCCAGAGTCCTTTTTTGCAGACGAATGTATTTTGAGAACAAAAAATAATATTTTTTTTTAGCTCATTATGTCAAACAAACACTAAGTACTTCCTGAAAACGCAGTAAATAACATCTTTGGGCAGCTTATGGTATATGTTAGTAATCAGCCTATTCATTTCTTGCGACATATAGCCCGTTTTATTAACAAACTACAAGGTGTTTCGCAGCGATCAATAAGCATTTTTACGGATGATTTGCTTCATCTTCAACTTTAGATTACGTAACAAAAAACAGTAAGGGTCAGGCATCTACCGATTGTTATAGTCGTCAAGGTTGATAGCTTTGCAAATTGTAACAAATGCGGACTCTGAACCGTTAAAATCTTCGTTCTTTCTTGCAAATTTTTACTCTGTGAAAAGGTGGATTGCTATCGGCCTCGTCGTTCTGGTTCTCGGCGGGATTATTGTGTATAATAAGATATTACATCCGGCTCCCGGAGCCGCTGGCGGTGGCCCCGGCGGTGGTGGGGGTGGTGGCGGTCGAGGTGCCGCTGAAGGAGGCAAAGGTGGAGGGCCCGGGGGCAAAGGAGGCCCTGGAGGTGGTGGCCCAGCCAATGTTCAGGGCTTTGTTGTGGTCTCGCAACGATTGCAGGAAGATGTTGTCTCCAGTGGCTCACTACTAGCCGCCGAACAAGTTGACATCTACCCTGAAATTTCGGCGCGTATCACCCAGCTTAATATTCGTGAAGGTCAACCCGTAGCCAAAGGGGCATTGCTTGTCAAACTTTTCGATGCTGACCTGAAAGCACAGCTACAGAAATTACAGGCACAGGCCGAAAATGCCCGCCGTACTGAAGAGCGAAATAAGCAACTGTTGTCGCGGGGCGGGATCAGCCAGCAGGAGTACGACATTGCTACGACCAACCTGCAATCATCGATAGCCGACATCGAACTGGTAAAAGCCAACTTGCAGCGTACCGAGATTCGTGCCCCTTTTTCGGGAGTTATTGGGCTTCGTAATGTGAGTGCTGGCGCGGTTGTTTCGCCCAATACCCTGATTGCCCGCTTACAGCAAGTGTCTTCGCTGAAACTTGACTTTTCAATCCCCGAAAAATACGGCCCTTACGTGCATAATGGCAGTACAATTTCGTTTCTAGTAGACGGCGCTGCCAAACCCAGCGAAGGTGTTGTATACGCGATTGAACCGGGCGTGGAAGAGCAAACCCGTAACCTGCGCATTCGGGCACGGGTAAACAATTCGTCGGCCCGGTTCCGTCCTGGCACCTTTGCCCGCGTAACGCTGACCGTACAAAATGAGCAGAGTCTGGTGGTACCCACACAGGCTGTCATTCCGCAAACACGTACCAATCAGGTGATTGTGGTTAAAAATGGCAAGGCACTCTTTAAGGATGTCAAAACTGGCTTACGAACAGCGGGGGTTATTCAGATCTTATCGGGCCTGTCGGCGGGCGATACAGTGGCCACCACAGGTTTATTGTTCCTCAAACCCGATGCCCCTGTCAAAGTGGGCAAAGTGATTGGCATGCAGGGGAATGGCCCTAAAGTAGCGAGTAATTAAACGTTTACGGTTTTCGGTATACGGCTACCTGGATACCGAAAATTGAAAACCGAAACCTTTACAACTTCATACAGCAATGAGTCTCCCCGAACTAAGCTTAAATCGGCCCGTATTTGCGATGGTAATGTCCATCGTAATCGTGCTGTTTGGTATTATCGGCTTTACGTTCCTTGGTGTGCGGGAGTATCCGGCTATTGACCCGCCCGTCATTTCGGTTCGGACCAACTACACCGGTGCTAACCCTGAAATCATTGAGTCGCAGATTACGGAACCGATCGAAAAATCCCTAAATAGTATTGAAGGTATTCGTACTATTTCATCGATCAGCGCATTAGGTGCCAGTACGATCACCGTTGAATTTAACCTTGATGCCAACCTCGAGCAGGCCGCCAATGATGTACGGGATAAGGTAGCCCAGGCCCAACGTCAACTTCCTCAGGACATCGATGCTCCGCCGGTGGTTACGAAAGCCGATGCCAACTCGGACCCCATCATTTTCATGAACGTTCAGAGTACGACCCGGAGTGCTACCCAACTGTCGGACTATGCAGAGAACGTATTACAGGAGCGGTTACAAACCATTCCGGGTGTTAGCCAGGCTAATATTTTTGGTCTGAAACGTCAGGCTATGCGTTTGTGGATTGATCCGATCAAATTATCGGCCTATCGCTTAACCTCACAGGATATTCAGTCCGCTCTGACCGCCCAGAACGTAGAGTTACCGGGTGGTAAAGTGTACGGAAACAATACGGAGTTAACCGTAAAAGCTGTCGGTCGGTTAACCAGCGAGGATGACTTCAATAACCTGATTCTGCGCCAGACCAGCAACCAGATTATCCGCTTCAAAGATGTGGGGTATGCTACGCTGGGAGCTGAAAATGAAGAAACATCCTCTAAACAGAACGGAACAGTTGGCGTTATTCTGGCCCTGATCCCGCAACCGGGTGCCAACTATGTCAATATTGCGGATGAGTTCTACAAGCGCTTCGATCAGCTTAAAAAAGATTTACCCCCCGATATTATCGTCTATGTCGGTACCGACCGAAGTATCTTCATCCGTCGTGCTATCGAGGAAGTAGGCGAAACGCTGTTGATCTCTTTCGTACTGGTCGTACTGGTTATTTATCTTTTCTTCCGCGACTGGCTTATAGCTTTCCGGCCGCTGATCGATATTCCGGTATCGCTGATTGGTGCGTTCTTTATCATGTACGTAGCCGATTTCAGTATCAATGTGCTCACCCTGTTGGGAATCGTGCTGGCAACGGGCCTTGTGGTGGATGATGGTATTGTGGTCACGGAAAATATCTTTAAGAAGGTTGAAGATGGCATGGACACCGAGACGGCCGCCCGAGAAGGTTCCAATGAAATCTTTTTTGCTGTAATCTCGACTTCAATCACCCTGGCCATTGTATTCCTGCCGATTATCTTTCTGCAAGGATTTGTGGGCCGTCTGTTCCGCGAATTTGGTATCGTTGTGGCAGGTGCTGTGTTGATTTCGGCTTTCGTATCGCTGACGCTGACCCCTGTATTAAGCGTAAAACTGACCAGTAAGAACCACGGCCGCTCCTGGTTCTATCGAAAAACGGAACCATTTTTTGAATGGCTCGACGATTCCTACCGTGATTCGCTCAATGGGATTATGAAGAAACGCGGCTGGGCGTTTGCCATGATTGCCGTGTGTCTGCTTCTGATTTTCGGGGTTGGTTCACAACTCAAATCGGAGTTGGCCCCTCTGGAAGACCGGGGTCGTACGCGTATTGCAATTACCTCGCCCGAAGGAACCAGTTTTGAAGCACAGTCGGCCATTACGGATAAAGTACTCCAGTTCGTGCTTGACTCAATCCCTGAAAACAAGTTGGCGTTCAGCGTAGTAGCACCTGGTTTCTCTGGAGCCGGGGCCGTAAACTCGTCGTTTGTGATGGTCAATATGGTCGATGCCGCCGATCGGAAACGGTCGCAGCAGGACATTGTCGATTACCTGACCAAAAATCTTCGGAAATTTAGTGAAGCCCGCATGTTTGCGACACAGGACCAGACCATCCAGGTGGGTCGTCAGGGTGGTGGCTTACCCGTTCAGTTCGTGATCCAGAATCTGAACTTTGAGAAGCTTCGGGAAAAGCTGCCTGCTTTCCTCGAAGAAGTCCAGAAAGACCCGACCTTCCTCAACTCAGATGTTGACCTGAAATTCAACAAACCCGAGCTGAACATCACCATCGAGCGCGAAAAAGCAACGAACCTCGGGGTGTCGGTACAGGATGTGGCTCAGACCCTGCAACTTGCACTAAGTAACCGCCGATTGGCGTACTTCCTGATGAATGGCAAACAGTATCAGGTGATTGGACAGGTTGACCGGCACGACCGGGATGAACCCGTTGATCTGGCGTCTTTCTATGTTCGGTCTAACCAGGGTCAGTTGATTCAGTTAGATAACCTCGTGAAGTTCCAGGAAGTGAGTAGTCCTCCGCAGGTATATCACTACAACCGCTTTAAATCGGCTACAGTATCGGCGGGGCTGGCTCCCGGCAAAACCATTGGTGATGGGGTCGAAGCCATGCGTGCCATTGCGGCTCGTACACTGGACGACACCTTCCAGACTGCTCTTTCTGGTCCCTCACGCGACTATGCCGAAAGCTCTTCCAATACACTGTTTGCGTTTGGTCTGGCGCTGGTGCTGATCTATTTGGTCCTGGCTGCTCAGTTCGACTCGTTCATCGATCCATTCATCATCATGATGACGGTTCCTCTGGCACTGGCCGGGGCTGTGTTCTCGCTCTGGATGTTTAACCAGACCCTGAATATTTTCAGCCAGATCGGCATTATCATGCTGGTAGGGTTGGTTACGAAAAACGGGATTCTGATCGTAGAATTCGCCAATGAGCAGCGACTACTTGGCAAAAACAAATTTGAAGCGGCTGCTGAGTCCGCTGCGCTGCGTCTGCGTCCGATTCTGATGACAACCCTCGTAGCAGCATTTGGTGCGCTGCCATTGGCCATGGCGCTGGGCTCAGCATCAAAAAGCCGCGTACCGCTGGGGATCGTTATTGTTGGTGGATTGCTCTTCTCGCTGGTGCTCACCTTATACGTAGTGCCGGTAATTTACACATACATGACCCGTCGGAAAGATGTGAAACCAGCCGAACCCCAAGCAGGTGACGCACCTAAACCAGCTCAGGTGAAAGCGCATGCGTAACGCCTAAAAAGTACATGGGTTCTACCTAGTCAGGGGGAGTAGCTGAGTCACTCAGCTACTCCCCCTGCTTCTTTTTATAGATAATCGGTTCAATTCTGCCTTGAGAAGGTTATAAACGGACTCGATATTACTTATTTTATTTTAGGCCATCCTTCACCAACCCTGGCCTACCCGGATAAAACGAATGAAAGCTCTCTTACCCTCTTTGCTGGTGATGCTGGTCAGTTCAGCAGTTGCTCAATCGTCTATCAATGTTGATAAAGAATTTACGTTTGCTGCCCAGCAATATCAGGGTATGCTGAAAAGCCATCCCGACACAACGAAATTTCCGCAATCGACTAAGCCCGACGGCTCGCCCGATGATCGAAAATCAGATTGGTGGTGCAGTGGCTTTTTTGGGGGTTCACTCTGGCACATTTACGAACGGACGAAGGCACCCATGTGGAAAGAAGCGGCCAACAAATGGACAATGGCCGTAGCCAAGGAGCAGTACAATACCGGCACACACGACCTGGGCTTCATGATCTACTGTCCATTTGGCAATGGCTACCGACTGACCAAAAACGAAACGTATCCGCCCATCATGCTCACGGGTGCGAAGTCACTATCGACCCGGTTCAATCCAAAAGTGGGGGTAATTAAATCCTGGAACAGATTTCAGAACTACGATTACCCGGTCATCATCGACAACATGATGAATCTGGAGTTTTTATTCTGGGCAGCCAAACGATCTGGCAACAAGGAATTTTATAACATCTGCATTACCCATGCCGACAACACCATCAAGAATCATTACCGGCCGGATTATAGCAGCTACCACGTCGTTTGCTATAACCCCGACGGAACGGTAGCTGCCAAGAAAACAGCACAGGGCTATGCCGACAATTCGGCCTGGGCCCGTGGACAAGCCTGGGGGCTGTACGGTTTTACGGTCATGTATCGCGAAACAAAGGATAAAAAGTACCTGGATTTTGCCCGACACATTGCTGATTTTTACCTGAATCACCCCAACCTACCTGCCGATAAAATTCCGTACTGGGATTTCAATGCCCCCAATATTCCTAATGAAGAGCGGGATGCTTCGGCCGGAGCCATTACGGCCTCTGCGCTGCTTGAGCTGTGCACCTATGGGGGGCCATCGGCCAAAACCTACTATCAGGCAGCAGTAAAGATGCTAGAAAGCCTGTCGAGCCCAGCCTATAAAGCCAATTTGGGCGAGAACAATCACTTCATACTCAAACACAGCGTCGGCCATAAACCGGCCAAGAGCGAAGTGGACACACCGATTATATACGCGGATTATTATTACCTGGAAGCGTTGCTCCGCTACGACGCCTTGTCGAAAAAGCCCGGTTTTAAACTATAATTCGCTGCTCGCTTCCTATGTTCGGTTGTCGAGCCGGCCCGTGTGTTGCATGAGCTGGCTCGACAACCGAATCTTTTTTACCTGAACGGCGTCTACTCTTCCCGTTTGATTGTCTGAACGGTAACAATCGTTGGTGCTGACAGATAAAAATCGAAAAGCGAACGGCCTAGTATTTCATGGCTGATGGCATTCAAATGGTCATCATCCCCATTGAGAAAATATTCTTCTTTGGGACGGATCACCGAATCGGTATCGAAAACACTGAATAGCTGCTCATCGGCCTCATCGAGTACAAGGGTACGGCTCCGCTGTTGTAGCCATTGATCGACCCGGTTCAGGTGAGGAAATGGCGTCAGAAGCAATACATTATGCCGATGGGGCTTTAATTTCTTTAATAAGGAGGAGAATACAAACGAAGAATTAGGTCGTACAAACGACAAGGCGACATCGCGAATTGCGGCCAAACGGGTTCCAAGCGTTGACCCTTTCGTCTGCCTGAACCGCACAGATGAATAGGGCAACATAGGCAAAGCCAGTGGGGCCGTACAATCCAACTGCTTATCAGACGACTGAAGTAACGATGTATCCAACTGCACGATAATCAGGTCGTAGCGGCTGAGCGGCAATTGCGACAACGTAGCTACCATCTGCGGAATCGTCAGATGTGCGTAAGCTTCTACTGATACCGTTTGACCCGCCCGACTAATTTGCCGGATAAAATGTCCAATATAATTTAACTTTCCTCCTGGCAAGCCATACCCATATGTATGTTCATCGCCAATAACCAGCACGTTCATTCGGTGATGCCAATAGGCTGAATAAACCCATTTCCTATCGTTACGTTACGGGCCCCTGAACTGTGGCAAAAAATAAAAATTAATTATCAACTTTAACAATAATTGCAACGTTATTCGGTTCAAGAACGTAGTTGTTAATAATCGTTTTTGCGGGTTTGCTCGATTTGACCGATTTTATGGTTTTCCTCAATGCGTACAGTTGATGCTCAGACGGTTGAGTAAGCTAATTTGCCACATCGACATAATCTATCAGAACTAAATGAGTTAAGTATTTACAATCAGGGCGTTTACGTAAATCTGACAGAACTTTGTTTTTTCGCAAATCATCTTCGTTCTCCGAAAATGACCTGCTTAGCGTCATAAGGGCTTGTCGTACTAACGACCCGCGTGCCCAACGGACGCTATTCAAGCAGTTTTTTGGGTACGCCAAAAGCATCTGTTTACGGTATACCTCTAATGTTGAAGAGGCCGAAGATGTTCTGAATGAAGGGTTTCTCAAAGCATTTCAGCATCTGGATAGTTACGACGAAACCTTACCGTTCAAAGCCTGGCTACGAACTATTCTGGTCAATACGGCCATCAGCCACTACCGGAAAAACCATCGCTTCGATCAGCATACCTCGCTGGAAACGGGCGAGCAGGTAGCCTTTGACGAAAACGTAGTCGATCAGATTGCAGCCGAAGAAATTCTGGCCTTAGTTCAACAATTAACCCCTACGTACCGTACCGTATTCATGATGCATGTGGTGGATGGCTATAGCCTACACGAGATTGCCGGTATATTAAATCATAACGAAGCAACCGTGCGGTCCAATTACGCCCGCGCCCGACAAAAGTTACAACTACTCATCAAACAAGCGTATCCTTTTTACGAAAAGGCTGGCCCCGGTGCCAGCTTTCCTTATCATGAGCACTGACCGATTTTCCGATATTATCCGGCGAAAACTGGAAAGTATTCGGCCGGAATTTACTGAAAAAGACTGGGCCCGGATGCAGGCAACGCTGCAACAGGCCGGTCCTCCGCAGGCCGGACCGACCGCTGCCGGTAAGCCCTTTAGCGGGGGTGTCTGGGCAGGGCAGCCCTGGTTACTGGCAGCAGCTAGTGTCAGTACGGCCTTGCTGATCGCGTATAGCATCTGGCAGCGAACCGAAATCAACCACCTGCGCGAAACCATCGGGCAACTGAAAAAACAGCCCGTTACGAATCAGGCTGCGCCAAAATCGGTGGCAGCGGAGCCTCCCGTAGTGTCGCAGATCGAGGGAACCCACCAGCCATCGCAACGGCAGGAGTCGATGCCGATGCCGGCCTCGAAAGAAGAACTGGCTTCCCGTCACGACACCGTTTACATTACCCGGTATATTACGGTTCCGGCGCAGCCTCGTCTGGACCCCACGCGTGATCGATTCAAACAGCCAACCGAAACACCACCCGATCAACGCTATGCAACAGCGAGCCGTGCGCCCTCTGCTGGTAGCCCGTCGCGTCAGGAACGTAACCTAAACAAGAACTTTAAAACCAGTCCCTATGGTGTTTCCTCTACTCCTTCAACGAATGATAGTACCTCTAATACCGAAAACCAGATCACTCCCACCAATAATTACCCAGCTCCGGTTGGCCTGAATCAGCCTGCAGAACGTCTGGTAAGTGGCCGGGATCGGTCCATTAAATCTCGTGATACCCATACACGAACCACAGGTTCGGCAACAAAAGAGAATTATTCAGGAACCAGCGCCAATGGATTGATTAATGAACCGGCCGGGCAGCCTGGGTCAGCAGAAGATAAGCAGGGCGCTGTAGTCGCAGATCAGCCTCAGCCGACTACGCCTGAAAGCCCCCTCAATGCCCCAATGGCCAACTATGAACTGTTGGCTGGCCGTCCGCTATCGACCGAAAATGCGAATTGGAATGCTTTGCTCGCTCAACGTGCCCGACGCATGCGTCCCGCTCGCACAACTGTGGTAGCTGGCCAACCGCAAGCCCCCGAAAGCCAACGGATCGAGCCCGCCGTTGCCAAATTCCGGGCAGGCGTAGGCGGAGAGGTAAGTGCTCACCTCTGGAGCGCGGGAGCTTTTGCAGAAATGCCCATTGGCAAACATGTGATGGTTGGGGTGGGTCTGAGCCGGGCTGTTTATCTGGGTGGTACGTTCCTGACCGCTTATGATTTTGATGCCCGTACTCGTCGGAACTTCAAGCAGGAATTTGGTCGTCAGCTTCCCCCAACCGTCGATTTCGATAGCGATGTACTTGATATTGATACACGGGTCATTCGGATGCAGATTCCAATTACGCTGGGGTATCGCGTTCCGCTGTCGCGGTCGCTCACATTCCAGCCCACGATGGGTACATTTATAAATCTGAGCAGCAAGGAGAAAGTTACCTACTACTATCGGATTCCTCAACGGGGCTTCAATCAGATCGACTTCAGTAATGATTGCCCGACGGATTTATTTAGCGGATTCACCTTCAGCACTGGCCTCGAATGGCAACGTAAAGGGTGGGTCGTTCAGGGAATTCCTACCCTTACCCTGCCTACTTCGACTGCAACGCTGCCGGGACCAAGCTGGGAGAACAATACGACTGTAGGTCTACGGGTCCGGTTGATGCATCAATTTTAACCAATATTGCTTAAAACAGAACAGCCCAAAAGTTTCGAACTTTTGGGCTGTTCTGTTTTAAGCAATAGCTACTTTGTAGCGGCTACCCGCCAGATTCGTCCGCTCGCATCATCCGCTACGAGTAGTGTTCCATCCGTACGTACAAGCACACCAACGGGTCGCCCATACGCTTCGTTGTCATTACCCGTCAGAAAACCTGTCAAAAAGTCTTCGGGCTCACCGGGTTTGCCATTTTGGAAGGGTACAAACGCTACTTTATACCCGACAAGCTGTGAGCGATTCCAGGACCCATGCTGACCAATAAATGCTCCATTGCGATAATGCTCCGGAAACTGGGTTCTATCGTAAAACGCTAATCCCAGCGAGGCCGTATGTGATCCCAGCGGCACATCGGGCACGATCGCCTTTTTCACCAAATCAGGCCGTTCTCCTTTCCGACGCGGATCTTCATGCTGCCCAAAATAAGCATACGGCCAACCATAGAAAGCACCTTCTTTTACACTCGTCAGATAATCCGGTACCAGATCATCACCCAACTCGTCGCGTTCGTTCACCGCCGTGTACAGCACCTTAGTTGTTGGTTCCCAGTCCATACCAACCGGGTTACGCAAACCAGCCGCAAAAATACGTTCGCCCGTTCCATCAGGATTGACTTCCAGAATATTTGCTCTACGGATTTCATTTTCGGGGCCGTGTTCGCCCACATTACTTCCCGACCCGACAGAGATATAGATCTTCTTCCCGTCGGGGCTGGCCAGCAGATTACGTGTCCAGTGATTATTGTAGCCACCAGCCGGTAAATCCACGATCTTTTTTCCCGGCGTTTTTATCGTTGTCTGACCTGCCTTGTAGTCGTAGCGTAGTAAACCATCTGTGTTGGCAACATAAAACGCATTCCCCAGAATCAGCATGCCAAACGGTTGATTCAATCCAGTCAGAAAGGTTTCTTTCAGGTCGGGTTTGCCATCATGATTCGTATCCCGAAAAAGCGTGATGCGATTGGCGCTGGTCCCCGTCTCCTGCGATTTAGACTTACCCGAAACGGCATTAACTACTTTCGCTTTGAGGCTGGCGGGTTCGGTATTCGCTTCAGCAATGAAGATATCGCCATTAGGGGCTTCGTAAAGCCAGCGGGGGCTTTTCAGATCACGGGCAAATTCGGTAACTGTAAATCCAGCAGGTGCTTTGGGCATTTTACCTTCTGGCCAGCCCACTACCTTACTAAATTTTGTTGACGATTGGGTAGCATACGGAGCGGGCAGCTCAATGGTGGTATCGGCCATGGCTACCGAATCGCTGGGCTGGTCGGTAGTTTTTTTCTGACTACACGCCAGGAAAGCAGCTGATAGCACAGCCGTAGTAAAGAGATAGGGGATAGTTTTCATCGTTGAGTTGAGTCAATATGTACATTACTGACTATGACTCAACTCCCATATTAATCATTTGGTTACGCTTAATCCTTTTTTGCGGTCAGTGTTGACCCTTCTATGGCCATTGAAAAACCTGTTACCGCTTTGGATGTGGCATCCCGATTAAACGTAATCACAGAGCCATATGAACTCGTAGACTTAAACGTATCAGCTTTATCCTGCTTTATAAGCTTGTTTTTACCGTAGCTATCGGCCTCACCGTACAGTTCCCCTTTATCCGTTGTTACGGTAAATTTCTGGATAGGGCTTCCACTTCCGAACGTGTACGAACCTGCATATACGTTGAGCGCGGCAGAATCGGCAACGGTGGTTTGTGCATTTGACGGAGTACCCATACCAAACAGGACGAGTCCAACCAGCATTGTTAAGATCGTTTTCATACATCAATTAAGTGTTAGGAGATGATTTATAGCAAGGTACGCGAAAATTTGGCATATGGAATTGGACCTTTATAAAACACTTCACTGACAGCGTCCATCCCAAAACGTCTGTAAAAATCTGCCGCATCCAACCGGGCATCGCACCAAAGCGAGGTAGCCCCTAACCGACGAGCCTCATGAATAACCTGGTTTAGCAGTTGGGTACCAATTCCGCGTCGCTGACAGTCAGGGTGGGCTGCAAACTTTCGAAAGCGGGCCGTTTCTCCGTCCACAAACAAAGAAATAACCGCTACCAATTCATCGGCCAGAAAGGCGCCAAAATGGTATCCTTCCGAATCGTTTTCTACCTTCACGTAATCAAACGGTTTATCAGGCCAGAGCACCGCATGGCGAAGTGGATAAGTTTGTTCGGGCGTTATGAAACGGATAGTAATCGGTGCAAGAGGGGCATTAGCCATTGGACAATTGATCAAAAACGAATAGCTGCAAACATAACAGGATCGTTTTGAAATTACCGACGGGTATTTACATCGGAATCCGTACTATTTGTTTATGCACAACCAAGCGTTGTCGGCTTAGCACTCTTTTCCGTCTTTGGGTACGAAACGGGTAGAATTTTCCGCCCCTATTCATTTACTGATAATTGAACAGCCGAATCAATCTATACGAATTATTTTCCCTGTACAGCATGGACAATTCCAGAAGAGAGTTTATTAAGAAAGCAGCCTTAGGTACTGCGGGGTTTACAATAGGTGGCCTGGGCATGTCGGCCAAAAGTTACGCCAAAATTATTGGTGCTAATGAACGCATCCATGTCGCTATTGCTGGACTCGGTCGACGACTGGGGGCTTATTACGAGCCTATTTCGCGAAAAGAGAGCAATGTTGAGTTGATGTATCTGTGCGATGTCATGCAAAAGCAGCGCGAATCGGCTCTTCAAAAATTTTCGAAATACATCGACTACAAGCCCAAACTGGAAAACGACATCCGCAAGGTGATTGCCGATAAAAACGTGGATGTTCTGATCAATGCTACACCCGACCATTGGCATACCCCAGGTACGTGTCTGGCTGTGCAGGGAGGCAAACACGTCTATGTCGAAAAACCGTGCAGCCATAACCCACGCGAAGGCGAAATTCTGGTCGAATACCAGAAAAAATACGGGAAGGTCATTCAGATGGGCAATCAACAGCGTTCGGCGGTTGAATCGATCGACATCATTAACCAGATCCATAAGGGCGTTATTGGCACCGCCTATAAAGCAGTAGCCTTTTATGTAGCCAACCGGGGCGAAGTGCCCGTTCCGAAGGCAGCGCCTGTACCACAGGGACTCGACTGGGAGTTGTTTCAGGGACCCGCCCCCCGTATGGACTATACCCACGACACCTGGGATTATAACTGGCACTGGTATGGCTGGCTCTATGGCACTGCCGAAGCGGGCAATAATGCCACGCATGAACTGGACGTAGCCCGCTGGGCTTTACAGGTAGAATTTCCTGAACATGTTTCTGTCGAAGCGGCCAAACGTCATTTCCCGAACGATGGCTGGGTTATGTACGACACCATGGATGCGACCTACCGCTTTCCCGGCAATAAGATCATCAAATGGGATGGCAAGAGCCGGAATGGCTATAAAACCTACGGCAGCGACCGGGGCACGATCATTTACGGCACCAATGGCAGCGTGTATGTTGACCGAAACGGCTATAAGCTCTTTGATCGGGATGGCAAGGAAGTAAAAAGCAGCAAATCGCAGGGCAACGAAGCCGGAACGGCGCTGGGGGGCGGTGGCGATATGACCACCCGCCATGTCGTTAATTTCTTTGAAGCGGTCCGGGGTAAAGAGAAACAGGCCTCTACCATCGAAGAGGGAGCCAGAAGTACCTTACTTTGCCACTTGGCCAACATCGCTTACCGAACCAATAAATCGTTCGATATTGACCCAAAAAATGGCCATATCCACGATAAAGAGGCCATGAAGCTATGGAGCCGGGAATACGCGAAAGGCTGGGCACCCATTGTTTAAATACAGCCATTAAGCCCGCTCCTCTGGTGAAGAATTCCAGACGAGCGGGCTTAATGGTATCTATATTTGCAGGTTATTCTAAACAATCCCTACATGATAAAACTTAGTCTTTCGTTTTTTTCAACGCTTTTGTTTCTATTCTGGAATAGTCTGACCTACGTTTTAGAGCCAGGTGAAAGGCATTTCCCGACGAAGCGAAACGCTTTGGTTCAAACTGACACGCTCCCCAATGCCAGCAGTTGGCCAGGTGAGTTAAACGTTACTCATTTCGCTGGCCCCGATCTGACTCCCAGCCCTGCCTGCCTGGCCGTTGCGCCAACGGGTGAAGTGTATGTAGGTGTCGATATGATTGGATCACTGGGAAAAAAGCCTGGTCAGGGAAAAATTGTCCGGCTGGTCGACAGTAATAATGATGGGAAAGTCGATGCGCACACCACCTATGCCATGGTCGATAATCCACGTGGCATACTACCCGTTGGGAATCAGCTTTTTGTACTTCATACTGCGTTTTCGAAAGAAACCGGTATCGCAACGGGTATGGATTTGGTGGTTTTTGACGACAACGATCAAAACGGCATTGCCGATGGGCCGTCCCGCCCACTCATTGAGCACATCAGTTCGCCCAAGTTTTTGCAAAGCCGGGGCACCGATCATGCCACGAATGGCATTCGGATGGGCATTGACGGCTGGATTTACATTGCCGTAGGCGACTTTGGCTTCCATAATGCCATTGACCGCAGCGGTAAAAAATTAACCATGCTAGGCGGAGGCATTGTTCGGGTTCGCCCCAATGGTACCGAGATGGAAATCTATTCACATGGCCTGCGCAACATCTATGATGTGGCAATCGATCCATACATGAATACCTTTACCCGCGACAATACCAATGATGGCGGTGGCTGGAACATCCGATTTAGTCATCAGATTCAATCGGGCGAATACGGCTACCCGGTACTGTTTAAGCATTTTACCGACGAAATCATCCCGGCTCTGGTCGATGTAGGTGGAGGCTCAGGCACTGGCTCTTTGTTTATGGACGACGACACCTGGCCTACCTCCTACAACCACGTACCGATGATGGCCGATTGGGGCCGAAATCAGCTTTACATCCATCGTGTAACGCCCGACGCCAGTAGCTTCACCCAAAAAGAAGAAGAGTTTATCAAACTGTCTCAAATTACGGACGTCGATGTTGACGCTTCGGGCCGTATGTACCTATCAGCCTGGGCCGGAGCGGGTTATTCAGGTAATCCCAGCAAAGGGTTCGTGGTGCGAGTGGTTCCCAAAAACTGGACTTACAGGCCATTCCCTAACCTCAAAAAAGCGTCTGAGAAAAAACTGGCTTCGTGGTTAACTTCGGGCAGTGCCGTAGCCCGTCTGGCAGCTCAGCAGGAACTATTGACACGACCAGCCAAAAAGACGATGAAACTGGCCTGGGCGATCGCGACCAATAAAAGCTTGCCGCTATCGGCACAAGTAGCGGGTATATACACCTACGCGCAAATTGCCGGTGCCAGTGGACTTGCTGATCTGGTGAAACTGTCGTCCGATGAAACTGTCCGGGAGTTTGCACTACGGGCTCTTGCCGACCGAAAGCCAATTCTCGATCAGGTCCCGACCGAACCGTTCCTACAGGGACTTAAAGACCCGTCCGTTCGTGTACAACAAGCCGCGATCATCGGGCTTGGCCGCTTAGGCCGAGCAGAGGCTGCTTCTGCCCTACTTCAGGTAAACGTGCCAGCCTCATTTGTCGCACCTGCCTTGGGCACCGAAGGCCCTCATGCTACCCCAAACTCGGCTGTGGTCCTACCCCATCTGGCCGTTCGATCGTTGGTAAAGCTTCAGGCAGTCGATGCCTGCCTGAATGCAGTTGGTACCCATCAATCGACCCTTGCGCTCTGGGCTTTGCGTTATATGCACGATCCGAAAGCAGTAAACGGCCTGATTGCGGCTTATAAGCGCATCAACGACCCTACGGTGAAAACCCAGATTTTAACCACCCTGGCGCGTCTGTACAAAAAGGAAGCCGACTACGATGGCTCGTGGTGGTGGAGTACGCGGCCCGACACGCACGGACCTTATTACAAAGCCATTACCTGGGAGTCGTCGCCTGCCATCAAAACGTTGCTGGTAGATGAGTGGAATCACTCGACCAACAAGTCTTTTTTCGTTGATCTGAATAGTCGGCTTCGGATGGAAATCCCTGAATTTGGTGTAGAAGAACCCGTTGTGGCCAAAGAGGAAACGAAAGTCGATCTGGAAAAAATCAGAAACAAAAAAGGTCAGGTAGGCGAGTCATCCATTGAAGATGTAATGCTGGCGATGGCCAAAATAGATGGGAATGCCGCTTTAGGAAAAACACTATTTACCCAACAGGGCTGTGTAGCGTGCCATAGTCTGAGTAAAACCGAGCCAATGAAAGGCCCGTTTATGGGACAGATTGGTTCGATTATGACCCGCGAGCAGATTGCCGAATCGATTCTTAAACCGAATGCGTCTATCTCTCAGGGATTTGCGACCGTGCTTATCACAGCTAAAGGCGGGAAAAGTTATACCGGATTCGTTACGGAAGAGTCGTCTTCCCGAGTCGTTCTGCGCGATATTACCGGACAGGTCTATACGATCAAAGCATCCGATATAGTGAGCCGTAAAGAAATGGAGACATCCATGATGCCTACGGGCCTTGTTAATGCCCTCTCGTATGAAGAATTTGCTTCGCTGATTACTTTTCTGTCACAGCAGAAAAAATAAGCGTGAAAATGCGAATGGGTGAAAGAGCGAACTGCTAATGCAAGATTTTCGCTCTTTCACCCATTCGTTCTTTCACGCTTTACAAATGTATATCGTACGCTTTAAGCTTGTTGTAAAGCGTTTTGCGGTCGATATTAAGGACTTCGGCAGCCTTGGTTTTGTTGTACCCGGTTTTTTCCAATACCTTCAGAATAGCGGCCCGTTCGGCATTTTCCGATACCGACTTCAGATTACCTCCTGATTGAGTAAACACCGGGATTCCAGGCCTGGCAGGATCGTAATTGATCTGAATATTTGTAGGTACGGTTTCTTCAGGGCTGAAGTACTGGGGCGAAATAATTTCCTGGGGCAGTACATCGGCTTCGATATAGTCGCCTGGTGTTAACAATACCGCCCGCTTCACTACATTCTGTAGCTCCCGAAGATTACCATGCCAGTAATAATCTTTGAGCTTTTCCTTAGCCTCTTCCTCGAAGCCCAGAATATCTTTCTCCAGTTGCTGATTGGCCACTTCGAGGAAATGATCAGCAAAAATCATGATATCCGATTTACGCTCCCGTAAAGGCGATAAATGCATCTCGAATTCAGCAATCCGATGGTAGATATCTTCGCGAAACTTTCCCTGCCGAACAGCCTCACGCAGGTCCTCGTTTGTGGCTACGATAATTCTGACATCGACCGGAATATCCTGATTACTACCTATACGCCGGATTTTACGCTCCTGTAAGACACGCAGCAGTTTAATCTGATTATCGTACGAAAGGTTGCCGATCTCATCGAGGAATATAGTGCCACCATTGGCATACTCAAAGCTACCAGCCTTATCCGACATAGCTCCCGTGAATGAACCCTTTACGTGTCCAAACAGCTCACTACCTGCTAACTCCTTTCCAAGAGCCCCGCAGTCAATCGCGACAAAGGGTTTATCGGCCCGCTTACTTTTCAGATGGATGGCATTCGCTACAAATTCTTTACCTGTACCTGTCTCGCCCGTAATAATGACCGACATATCGGTCGGTGCAATCAGGTCAATGTGTTTCTGAAGCTGTTCGGCCGCCCGGCTTTTCCCAAAAATGAATCGTTTACCATCTGGGGCTAAAGCCGTTTTGGCCGGAGTTGTTTTGGCACCACTCGTTTTAGCCGTTGGAGAACCATTGGCAGCAGAAACATTTTTCGCCTGACTGAGGGATTGCGTTCGTCGCTCGAGGGCAGCCTTAATCGTGTACAGGATTTCGTCAGGATACAGGGGCTTTGTTACATAATCATAGGCACCGTGCTTGACTGTTTGGACAGCCATACGAACGTCGGAGTAGCCTGTAATGATGATGACGGCGGTGGTTGGATGCATGACCTTAATGCGACGAAGCATTTCAAGGCCATCAATATCAGGAAGTTTAAAATCGCAAATGACTAGTTCAAATGCTTCTTTTCTCAACAGGACTAACCCATCATCCCCACGCTGTACCGACGCAGTTTTATAGCCTTGTTTGCTCAGAAAACGTTCCAGCAACAGGCATATGTCATTGTTATCGTCAATAATCAGAATTTTTTCCATGAAGAGGCATTGAACTTGTTCAGACAGACCATGTCCCATTTATGAACAACGAAAAAATCTATCCAAGCTGTATGAACAAAGTTACTCAAACCTGAATGGTTTGCAAAGCCATTTCGACCGACCGACGCGTAAACGGCTTCCCAATAAAGTAATCGGCTCCTTGTTCAGTTGCCCGTCGACGCTCGGCTTGTCCATCGAAGGCGCTGATCATTATTACCTTTGCTTCGTTTTGATCTTCCTTGATTGAAGGCAACAAGTCAAAACCCAGGCCGTCGGGCAAGTTAAGATCTAAAAATATCGCATCGAATTTCTGCGTGTGCAACCATTGGCGCCCTTCTTCGATAAAGTGCGCACATGTAGGCTGGTAGCCTAACCGCCTTAAAAGCCCCGACAACAATAAGCAGATATCAGCCTCATCATCGACAATTAAAACACGCTTTGCCTGAGATGCTGTATTCATGACGATTGGTCTGAATTGTTGTCCTGTATTTACTCGTGTTACCATACTAGCCAAGACTCATCCTGTTTCATAAACGTTCGTTATCTTCTATCTTAATAAAATATGTGCCGAAAATGTTTTGGCGCCCCAATTTGAGGTAACAACACGCATTAATGCCCAATAGGTTAATTATTTGTGTCATAAATACAACAAGTTTGAGGCTTTGTATGTCGCCTGCCTATCGGCTAAATCGCGCTATTTTTCCACGTTTATTCTACACATGTAGAATTTATTCCACAATTTGCCTTCATGGCATTTTTTCAAATAAACGTTCTGATTAATCCGTAAACATTAATTAAAAGCTCATTTCCAAGTGTATAGACCGTTTGTACAGGATGATTACTAGATTTTAGAATTATTGGCACAACTTTTTCTAAATGATTATACGATTACAAGGTGGCTATTCTGATTTACTCAAGGGAAATGACATGGGAAACCTTCTTTACACCATTGCAGTCATTTTAATCATTATCTGGCTCCTGGGCTTCTTAGGCGTATTAGGGACAGGAATTGGTAGTAGCAATCTGATACACATTTTGCTAGTGATTGCGGTGATTGCCATTCTTTTGCGCCTGATTCAAGGGCGAGGTGTGTAAGGAAGGGAGTACAATTGATGAGACCATTAAAAAGCAGCACGCTGCAAACATGATATTCCTAGTTGCTAGGCGCGGGTGAAACCGCAGTAATTCATTTTAGGTTAAGTACAAGTTACGGTGGGTACGGAATCCCTGCGCCAGGTTGAGCGCGGGGATTTTTTTTACGCAAATTTGCTGACCTAAACCTACCTCACAGCCTAACCGGATCAAGGACAATACTTGTGGAGGGCGTTGTATTTTTCTAGGTTTGTACGTTTGATCAAACCGAGCCGTTTTGGAAAGTTTCTTGCCTTTAGTCGAATACCTCTTGCCCGAGTTCATCCTATCCTATTATCAATTGACGCGTGTCGAGAAGTCCCTAGAAGTACTTCATCTGTATTTGGAAGAAAACAACTATGAAGACGCCGGTAGGGCAAAACCAGACCTACTCTCCAAAGGCTTTCTGCCAGAAATTACTATTCAAGACTTTCCCATTCGAGACAATCGAGTTTT